>NZ_JBBORG010000001.1:4800000-6607719 GCF_038004485.1 Paenibacillus sp. FSL R7-0026 | reverse complement strand
AGACTGTCACTCCTTTTACATGTTCCAAGTGTGGCTTAAGCCATGATGCAGTGTCGAAATACGAGATATATTGTTGAATTTATCCCCAAACCCCCGCAGGTCGAAAACAAAAAAAGTATGAACAACGGAAAATTGTTCACAACTTTATCCACAGGCTGTTGATAATATTATGGGTCAGATCACATATTCACATCCAAAAGTAATACAATCATAGCAAAAGAAACCCCGCATTTCAACGTATCGTGTGATTTTATCCACAAATTCAATAACTTGTGTATAATTTTTAGTCACAACACAATATATTGTTTATAAACTGTTTAATTTTCGACAGAATGACCCAAAAACCAAAAATGTCTTATACACAGGTTATCCGTCAAATGATGCCAAATTGTGTGTAAAAGTATTCTTCGTTTGTGAATAACCTGTCTGTGGATAACCGTGAAGTGAAAATGGAGCATGATTGAGATCGGAAAAAGAGTGACCTCTCACCCTCGTGTTTTTCTTGCCAATGGGGCGATGGTGAAAGCGACGAATTCAGTATCTGGATGGGAGACGGAGAGGGGGAGTAAACTCATGCTTTTGATTGAACAAGATCAGTGGTGTATTTCCTGAGCAGATGGTAATTCTGTGATGGCAATGTATAAGAATAATGGACATAGATGACTTCATTTTGAGACATATGTAATGAGAATTATCAGGATCAAGAGGTAAGCTGATGCTCGAATATGGAGCTTGAAGTGTATGAATGTATAATATGAAATCAAAGGATAGATTATGCGTGTATAGCAAAAGAGGGTGTCCTCTAAAACCGATTTTTGGTTTTAGAGGACACCCTCTTTTTTTGGTGCAGAGACGAAGTATGGACTGATGATTTAGAGACGGGGAAGGGACATCTTACGCTGGAATTCAGCGATATCTGCGTATTCCTCTTCCAGTTTGCGAGAGATCCGAATAAAGATGGGCAGCAGCTCTTGGTAGAGTACAGCATTCTCTTTGATAGGGGTATGCCGATGCGTTGTACCGACCATGGAAGAAACGGCATGAAGCGATTGGATCCGCCCTGTAGCGTACAAACCAAGCACGACGGCACCCAGACAGGAACTTTCGAAGCTCTCGGGTACAACCACTTCCTGATTGAAGATATCAGACATCATCTGGCGCCAGAGAGGAGAGCGTGCAAACCCACCTGTGGCTTGAATGGAGGTAGGTTGCCCAATCTGTTCTTCCATAGCCAGCAGTACCGTATATAGGTTGAAGATAACCCCTTCCAGGACAGCACGGATCATATGCTCTTTCTGGTGATGGAGTGTTAAGCCAAAAAAGGAACCACGGGCATCCGGATTCCATAAAGGGGCACGTTCGCCCGAAAGGTACGGATGAAACAGAAGTCCTTCCGATCCCGGCCGGACACGTTCGGCAATTTTGGTCAGCACATCATAGGAATTGATGCCAAGTCGCTTCGCTGTCTCCACTTCAGACGCGGCGAATTCATCCCGTACCCAACGAAACAGCATGCCACCGTTATTCACAGGTCCACCAATGACCCAAAGATTCTCTGTGAGGGCATAACAGAAGGTTCGACCTTTGGGATCGGTAACTGGACGGTCCACTACAGTGCGAATGGCCCCGCTGGTTCCGATGGTTGCTGCGACAACACCAGGTTCAATGGCGTTCACGCCGAGATTGGATAAGACCCCATCACTTGCGCCGATAACAAAGGGCGTGGAGGGGGAGAGAGCCATTTTTTCAGCTGATTCGTGATTCATTCCTTCTAATATATGTGTTGTAGGTACGAGCTTCGAGAGATGGTCGGGTGTAATGCCTGCAACCTCAAGGGCCTCTGCGTCCCAGTCCAGTTGTTCCAGATTGAGCAAACCTGTGCAGGAAGCGATGGAATGGTCGACGACATATTGTCCGAATAGACGGAAGAACAGATATTCTTTAATCGAAATAAATTTGGCGGTGCGCTCAAAAAGTTCAGGTTCATCGTGGCGCAGCCACATTAATTTGGTCAGCGGTGACATGGGATGGATGGGTGTACCTGTGCGCAGGTAGATGCGATGACCCAATCCATTCTCTTGCAGCTTGGCAGACCAAGCTGCACTTCGATTATCCGCCCAGGTGATGCAACGGGTTAAGGGTTTGTTATCCTGTCCCATGGCAATGACACTATGCATAGCCGAGCTACAGGATACAAACAGGATCTGCTCGGCAGCAACACCACTCTGATCCATGACTCCTCGTACAGAGCGGAGGGCCGCCTGTACAATCTCTTCAGGGTCCTGCTCGGCAACATCGGGTGCCGGGGTATACAAAGGATATTCCTGCGTTGAGGTACTGACGACAGAGCCTTGCTCGGTAAATAATACGGATTTGGTACTGGTGGTACCAATATCGATCCCAATCATATAGTTGTTCATGTATTTAATCCTTCTTTCTCCAGAAAGCGATGAGATTTTAATTTCTTTCTACTATAGAGAGTCCATTTATACCACTGTACTCAGGAGCAAAATAAAGATCAGTCCCACTACAGATAATAGTGTTTCCATAACGGTCCACGTTTTCAATGTCTGGGAAACGCTCATATTGAAGAATTCTTTGATCATCCAGAATCCTGCATCGTTTACATGAGACAAGATGAGTGACCCCGCACCTGTGGCGAGTACAACCAGCTCAATATTGGCCCCTGGTGTGAGTGCAAGCACTGGAGCGACAATACCGGCGGCTGTTGTCATGGCTACGGTTGCTGAACCGGTAGCTACACGAATGAGCCCAGCGACAAGCCAGGCAAACAGGATCACGTTGATGTTGGCATGGGTAGCGACTTCAGCAATGGCGTTGCCCACACCACTATTAATCAATACCTGTTTGAAGGCACCGCCTCCGCCAATAATGAGAATGATGGTCGCCGTAGGCGCCAGACATTCACTGGTGAAGCGGGAAATATCGTGTTTGGTGAATCCACGTGCAAAGCCGAGTGAAAAGAGGGCAAATACAACTGAAATGAGCAAAGCAATGATCTCATGACCGATAAATTCACTGAAAACGGTGAAACCGCTCGTAGCATTTGGGTCAATGATGCTTGCTATGGAACCAATCAGCATCAAAATAACCGGCAGCAATATGGTAAACAGGGTAATACCAAACCCAGGCATGTTGCTGTTTGTTTTGGTTGCGAATTGCTCAGCTAGTTCTGCTGGCGGTTCGGTGTGTATTCTTTTACCAATAAATTTACCAAACAAAGGACCTGCAATAATCGCTGTAGGAATACCAACAATAAGGGAGTACAAAATGGTTTTACCCAGATCCGCGCTGAAGGCTTCAATCGCTATCATTGGCGCTGGATGGGGTGGAACCAAACCGTGTACAGTCGACAGACCTGCCAAAATGGGAATACCAATCTGCAGCAAAGACATGTTGGTTTTACGTGCAACGGTGAAAATGATAGGGATCATCAAAATCACGCCAACTTCGAAGAAAACGGGAATACCAACGATAAATCCAACAATCATCATGGCCCAGTGCACACGTTTTACACCGAACCGATCGACCAGTGTAGTTGCAATGCGCTCGGCACCGCCAGATTCGGCCATCATCTTACCAAGCATTGTACCGAGAGCAATAACAATTGCGATGGTTCCAAGTGTGCCGCCAAGTCCCCCGGTAATGGAAGAGATTACATCGGCAGGTTTCATGCCTGTAAGCAAACCGAGCATTAATGCGGACAACAGCAGGGTGATAAAGGGATTCCATTTATACTTGGAGATCAAAACGATCAGAAAAACGATCGCAATTAACGTCCAAACCAATAATGTTGCATTGTGGGATAGTCCAAAAAGAGTGCTCATGATGTTGTGTGCTCCTTTATTTCTGATATAGAACGCTTACAAGTGAAATTATCGTCAACAATTAAATGTGTACCAGTACCGCAGAAGGTATTGGCGAAAAATGTAGTTTTATCATGCCCAAATTTAAAACAAAATCGCATTTTGTATACTTGTCGACAAGTTAATCCGCAATCATTCACGACGGATATGATTGCAAACACCTGGACCCATTAGGAATCAAAGCTTTCGTGCAGGGTTTTTCCAGAATCTTGGAAATACGTGCGAACTCCAGCCTGAATGAGTACCTTGTCACCTGATTCAAGTGCTTCAACGAGCAAACGGTGTTTCTCAATTACAGCGCTTACTTTCTGCTCACCTTGAACAAATACTCTGCGCGTTGTGAGCAGCATAACGGTCATCACAACATATCGAATACTCTTCCATAGATGTGAAATACGGGAATGCTGAGCAGCCTCAATGATGGTCTCGTGGAAAACGAGATCCTGATAGGCGAATTCGACGGCGTCCTGATGCCGTCCAGCAAGTTGCATTTTGTCGATCACGTTACGCAGCTGGGTGATTAATGATTCTGGGACATCACCAGCAAGTCGCTGCTGCACAAAACTTTCAATCAGGAAACGGACATCATACAATTCTTCGACATCCTTGATTCGTAGTCCAATGACAACAACACCCATACGTTCAAGTCGAATAAGTCCTTCATTGGACAATGTCCGTAACGCTTCACGGACAGGTGAACGACTGCTGTCAAAATCAGCCGCAATTCGGTTTTCCGACAAAATCTCTCCAGGTCGAAGGGTACCGCTGATGATCCGCAGCCTTAATTCGCAGGCAATGGCTTCACCACGGGAAGCCCCTTGAAGCCAGGAAGAAGGAAATAACATATGGCTAACGCTCCTATTAATAAGTAATCAGTTCATTACTGATCATAGCATAACTATTTTGCGGACTGGACATTCAGTTCAATCCATAGTCTGTAGCTACAAGCTAACGGCTAATGTTTTTTTCAAAGGACTACTAAAGGCGGATAAGTAAATCGGCTTCATCCATATACTTGTATACAAGATGTGATTTTTATCCTACACCTTTCTCAAAAGCTTGTAAACCTTAATTGAAGCGGATACAACCTGTTTAGAATTCGACGATAATAATAGCCTATAATCATTATCCACATGTGAATAACTTTAAACAGGATGTAATAAAGAAGATAACGGGTATTGGAGGGTGTGGATAACTATAAATGCTGAAATATGGTGATCTGATCGGGGTCTGGGGATAACTTTCAGGACTCTCTTCGGGGCTTGAAATTGGTATTGAAGTGAACGGACTGTGGTCATTACTATGGGTGGGATGAAGAGTGTATATAAAAGAGGGAGAAGCCTTGCGCCATGCAGTTGACTTTTCCAGGTGATCATGGTTAAATATATAAAGGTGTTTTCTGTGAAGATGAAAGTGATTCATCACATAAGTATTTCCTTGTGAGGAGGTGCAATACATTGAGACCTACATTCAAACCGAACGTTAGCAAACGTAAAAAAGTTCATGGTTTCCGGAAAAGAATGAGCACGAGCAACGGCCGTAAAATTTTGGCCGCACGTCGCCTTAAAGGCCGTAAAAACCTGAGTGCTTAATGCATTGAAGACCACCGAGGTGGTCTTTTTTTTCTTAATTAGCTCAAATCAGACTGGATGCTGCTACAGATCAGGTCTGAATGGTCTGCGAAAAAGTGCTGAACACACACGAATGTATGTTGAGTGAGTTTTCCATTTTTCGAAAACTTACCTTATATAATGATGAATCGTTGATAGGTTTAAATGGCCAATCAACATTCATCCCGGATGAATGCGGATCAGTTCAAGTAGCTGATTAACAATCATCCCAAATGAAGTTGTCGCCAAGGCGGTTTACCGTCATTCAAGAAAGCCTATACTAAATCAGTAATGAGGCCTCCGTCAATAACATTGGTGGAGAACAGCAAGGAGAAGCGCCGTGTATAAAAGACTGCGTCTACGAAACCGGGCGGACTTTAGCCGTGTATACCGGTATGGGAAATCGTTTGCCAATCATCAATTCGTGGTGTATGGTTGTCGCCGTAAAGATACGGAACAATTTCGGGTCGGCGTATCATGCAGCAAGAAAATCGGAAACGCTGTCGTACGCAACCGGATGAGACGCATGATCAAGGAAATTGTTCGCCATCATGAGCATGAAATCGTCACGCAGATGGATCTGATTTTTATCGTCAGAAAAGGTGCACTGGACATGCCCTATAAGGAAATGGAAAAAAGCCTGCTACATGCGATGCGAAAGGGCTCTCTTTTGAAGTCGAGCAAGCGGTAAGCTTCGGTTTATTTGTCCTCCTAATTATGGTATGATTTTACGATGGAATGGATTGGTTAAGAGAGGGGTTATGAAGTGTCGCGATTGAAGACATCAAAGGGGAAGTGGATTCTCCTCATTGCAGTCATTGCAATGGTCACTGTACTCGCCGGATGTACTCCACAAGGAGCCGGGGTTACTACGGAAGATCTGAAGAATAGTGGCTCATTCTGGCAAAGCAATGTTGTGTACTGGTTCTCACTGGCGCTGGATACATTCGCCAACTGGTTTAACGGTGAATATGGACTGGCCGTCCTCGTGATGGTGCTTATTGTACGGACATTGATTTTACCACTAACAATGAAACAAGTCCGTAGCTCCAAAGCTATGCAGGCCATTCAGCCGCAGCTGAAGGAGATTCAAGCCAAGTTTAAAGATACACCTGAGAAAGTTCAGCAAGAAACGATGAAGTTGTTCCAGGAGAACAAAGTTAATCCGATGGCCGGTTGTCTGCCACTTATCATTCAGATGCCGATTTACATCGCACTTTATAACTCAATTTACGGAAACTCCAGTCTGAGAACGCATGATTTCTTGTGGCTCCAGCTCGGATCACCCGATCACCTGTTTATTTTGCCAGTGCTGGCTGCCATCACAACATTCATTCAAACATGGATGATGATGCGTATGAATCCTGCACAGCAAGTGGGTCCGATGCAGTTTATGCTGTGGGTGTACCCGATTTTGATCTTCGTGATGTCTTATCAGTTCCCGTCAGCACTTCCGCTGTACTGGTTCTACAGTAACATCTACACGATCGTGCAAAACTATTTCCTTTACCGGAATAATGATAAAATCGTGGCTGAGGTCAACGTGAAGCAGAATAGCTCTTCCAAAAATGGAGCTAAACGCAAAAACGGTGGCAAAGCGACCGTCTCTGGGAAAGGGTCGAAAGGGGCCAAAAAATCGAAATGACCAAAGTCATTACGTCAGGAAAAACCGTTGAAGATGCTGTAAACCAAGGATTGACCGAGCTTGGCGTAAGTCGGGACAAGGTCGAGATACAAGTGTTAGAGCAGCCGTCAAAAGGATTCCTGGGTTTGTTCGGGGTGAGGGCGGCCAAAGTTGAAGTGAAATTATTGCCTGTACCGGAAGTTGTTCCACAGCCGATCAAGCCAGCTGCATACAAATCTGAAGTGGATGCATTACTCGAGGATGTTGCAGCTAAAAATCCCTATGAAGAAGCGGCTGCTTTCTTAAAAGAGGTCGCAGCAGGTATGGGACTGGATGTTGAAGTGCATATCAAAAAACAGCGGGATGGACATATCTTCAATATTGCCGGCGAAGATCTGGGCATGATTATTGGCAGACGTGGACAGACGCTGGATGCGCTTCAGTATCTAACGAACATTGTAGCGAACCGATATTCGGAAAGCTTCGTTCGAATTGTGCTCGACGCGGAGAATTTCCGTCAACGTCGGCGGAAGACACTGGAGGATCTGGCTGAACGGTTGGCTGGACAAGCAATCCGTACCGGTAAGGAAGTTGTACTGGAACCAATGCCTCCGCTCGAACGAAAAGTCATCCATGCAAAACTGCAAAATCACCCGCAGATTAAGACGTTAAGTAAGGGCGAGGAGCCTAATCGGCGTGTGGTTATTACGACGAAATAACACGAAATTGAAGACGCAATGGCTTCCTGCCCGGTGCAGAAGCCATTGCTTTTTTCGTACAGAAGCAATTTGATAAGGTGCGTAGAACAAGTAAAGAGTGAACTTACGATAAGTGACATGTCATATGGTATATCATTAATAGATTTGAAAATGGATATGGCGTCCCCAGAGGGACGGCAATTTAAAATAGAGCAAGGAGAGATAACTATGATCAGTGATACGATCACAGCGATATCAACGGCTGTCGGAGAGGCGGGTATCGCCGTGATCCGGGTCAGCGGCCCGGAAGCAGTGTCGGAGACGGAAAAGATTTTTCGCAGCAAAACCCCTTTAACTCAGGCAGCATCTCACACGGTTCATTATGGTCATATCATAGATCCCGTTAATGGGGAAAAGATTGAGGAAGTATTGGTTACGGTCATGCGAGCACCACGCTCGTTCACAACAGAAGATGTGGTGGAGATCAGTGCGCATGGCGGTGTAGTGTCTGTTAAACGGGTCATGGACCTTTTGTTACAGCTTGATATTCGTCTGGCTGAACCCGGTGAGTTCACGAAACGTGCTTTCCTTAATGGGCGGATTGACCTGTCTCAGGCTGAAGGTGTCATGGATCTTATTCGTTCCAAGTCGGACCGAGCTTTCTCGGTTGCATTGAAACAGGTTGAAGGCAAGCTGTCCTCCAAACTGCGTGATCTACGATATACACTGGTGGAAACACTGGCTCACATTGAAGTAAATATCGATTATCCCGAACATGATGTGGAGTCGTTAACGTCTGATTTTATTAAAGAAAAGTCCAGTCAGGTTATGACTGAAATTGATAAATTGCTGACTACAGCAGAGCAAGGTAAGATCCTGCGAGAAGGTATCACGACGGCTATCGTTGGACGACCTAACGTAGGTAAATCCTCACTGATGAATACACTTGCGCAAGACAACCGGGCCATCGTCACGGACATTCCAGGAACAACTCGTGATGTGATCGAGGAGTTTATTACGATCAATAATATCCCTCTCAAGTTGCTGGATACGGCAGGAATACGGGAAACGATGGACGTTGTTGAGAAGATTGGGGTAGAACGCTCTCGTTCTGCGGTAAGTGAAGCCGATCTGATCTTGATGGTTGTGAATGCTGCGGAGCCACTTCATCCCGATGAGATTGAATTATTGGAACAAATCCGCGGTAGACAATCGATAATCATTATGAATAAAATGGACTTAACGCCACAGGTAGAACGTGACGTGCTGCTTCGTTACATTCCGGAAGAACGGCTTGTACCGATGTCGGTGAAAGATGATCTGGGTGTGGATCGACTGGAAGATGCCATCTCTACGCTATTCTTCAGTGGTAAACTGGAGTCCGCAGACCTGACTTATGTCAGTAATGTGCGTCATATTGCTTTACTCAAAAAAGCGAAGCAGTCTCTGATTGATGCCTATGAAGCAGCAGAGCAGTTCATTCCAATCGATATGATTCAGATTGATGTTCGTTTGGCGTGGGAGCATTTAGGCGAGATTGTTGGAGATACAGCACATGATGCATTAATTGATCAGATTTTCTCCCAGTTCTGTCTAGGAAAGTAAAAAAATATACTGCCGATTGACTTAAATCGTAGTGTATGATAGAAAGGTACAATTTCTGCCTGTTGTCAAAGGATGGAATGATATTGTAGCCATTACGTGTTGGTTTCATATAGATAGGAATGCAAGTTCCGATGAACGGTTAGAAGTAGTTTCATTATTGTAGAACATGATCCGTCTGTGTGAGTTACACCGAATGCAGCGGAATAAGGAGGTAAACGGGAATGGCTTTTGATGGCGGCAGTTATGATGTAATCGTCGTTGGTGCAGGGCATGCTGGTGTGGAATCCGCGCTGGCCGCAGCTCGTATGGGGTCCAAAACACTAATGATTACGATCAATCTGGATATGGTGGCCTTTATGCCTTGTAACCCATCTATTGGGGGACCGGCCAAAGGACATGTTGTACGCGAGATTGATGCACTTGGTGGAGAAATGGGACGGAATATCGATAAAACCTTTATTCAGATGCGGATGCTTAACACGGGGAAAGGGCCTGCTGTTCACGCGCTTCGTGCTCAGGCAGATAAATTCTCCTACCAGCATAAAATGAAGGAAACGATGGAGAATGAACGTAATCTGACAATGCGTCAGGGTATGGTTGATTCACTGATCGTTGAAGACGGAAAATGTGTAGGCGTTGTGACTCAGACCGGAACAGAGTATCGGGCTAAAGCGGTCGTTCTGACAACAGGCACATACTTGCGCGGTAAAGTAATTATGGGCGAGCTGATGTATGAGAGTGGACCGAACAATCAACAACCCTCTCTTAAATTGTCAGAGAATCTGCGTGAACTGGGCTTTGATCTGGTTCGTTTCAAAACGGGTACACCACCACGTGTGCATAAGGATACGATTGATTTTAGCAAAACCGAAATTCAGCCTGGTGATGACAAGCCGAAGTTCTTTTCCTATGAAACAGAATCTTCCGATAATGAGCAGTTGCCTTGCTGGTTGACGTATACATCTGTGGATACACATCAGATTATTAATGATAATCTGCATCGTGCTCCGATGTTCTCGGGTCTTATTGAAGGAACCGGACCACGTTATTGCCCTTCCATTGAAGATAAAATTGTTCGTTTCAGCGACAAGCCGAAACATCAGATATTCCTTGAGCCGGAAGGCAAGAACACATCCGAATATTACGTACAGGGGTTGTCTACGAGTATGCCAGAAGACGTTCAACTGGCTATGCTGCGTTCCATTCCAGGTATGGAAAAAGTGGAAATGATGCGTAATGGTTATGCGATTGAATACGATGCGATGGTGCCTACACAATTGTGGCCATCACTGGAAACTAAACGTCTACCAGGTCTGTTTACGGCGGGTCAGATTAATGGTACCTCCGGCTATGAAGAAGCAGCAGGACAAGGTGTTATGGCTGGAATCAACGCTGCACTCAAAGTACAGGGGAAAGAGCCGGTAATACTTGATCGTTCCCAAGGTTATATTGGCGTGCTGATTGATGATCTGGTGACAAAGGGTACAAATGAACCGTATCGTCTGTTGACTTCACGCGCTGAGTATCGTCTGTTGCTTCGCCATGATAATGCAGATATGCGTTTGACGGAAATCGGACATGACATTGGCCTGATCCCTGAAGAGCGTTATGCGAAATTCCTGGATAAAAAGGCGAAAGTCGAGCAGGAAGTTGCACGTCTGAAAGTGGCTAAAGCTCGCCCGGTTGAAGTGAATGCCAAGCTGGAAGAGTACGGATCTACACCTATTCAGGATGGCAGTACGTTGCTTACCTTGCTGCGTCGCCCGGAGCTTGGGTATGAACTGATTGAACAGCTCTCACCATCTGAGGTAGAACTGACAGCAGATATGAAAGAACAAGTGGAAATACAAATTAAATATGCGGGTTATATTGAGAAACAATTGATCCACGTGGAACGTTTGCAAAAGATGGAGAAAAAGAAAATTCCGGACACCATCGTATATGATGAGATTCATGGTCTTGCTATGGAAGCCAAACAGAAGCTCGCTACGATTCGTCCAATCTCGATTGGTCAGGCTTCTCGTATTGCTGGAGTTACTCCTGCCGACATCTCCATTCTGCTGGTCTACCTGGAGCATTATAACCGTGTAACCGCAGCAAGGGGACAATAATGGACGATATTCAACAGCAACTGCAGCGGCGCTTAAAGAAACATGGATTAGAGCTGGGCGAACTCCAGTTGGAGCAATTCGAATTGTATTATCAGGAGCTGGTATCCTGGAATGAAAAGATGAATCTGACGGGCATAACGGATCGGGAGCAAGTGTATACAAAACATTTCTATGATTCGGTATCGCTGGCTTTTTATACTGACATGACCAAAGTGAATAAGCTTGCTGATATTGGATCAGGAGCGGGTTTTCCGGGATTGCCACTGAAGATCTGTTTCCCGCATATTAAGCTTACGATCATTGATTCACTAAATAAACGTATTGGCTTTCTACAGCATGTGGTAGATATCCTTGGCCTGACTGATGTGGAGTTGGTCCATGGACGTGCTGAAGAGATTGGACGCAAAGAAGGGTATCGTGATAGCTACGATCTCGTTACGGCGCGTGCAGTAGCCAAGCTGGCTGTGCTGAATGAATTCTGCCTTCCTTTTGTTCGCAAAAGTGGAATATTCGCTGCCATGAAGGGCGGAGACCCGCGTGAAGAAATGAAGGAAGCGGAGTTCAGCTTCAACCAGCTGAAAGGACGGGTTAAGGCCGTTCATCCTTTCCAGCTGCCGGTTGAAGAATCAGAGCGTCACATTATTCTGATTCAGAAATTTGATAAGACACCATATAAGTATCCACGCAAACCAGGTACTCCAATGAAGACTCCGCTGATATAGTTGCGTGATGGTTTTGAAGTGAGTCAAAATAAAATAGAATTTTAGAAATAGATAAAGAGGATGTTTCACGTGAAACATTCTCTTTTTTTTGTTTTCTGAAATGGAGGACTGGATCAACATTACAGATACTTCGTATTACATATCTTTTAAAGAACCTGTATTGATGAATTTTACGCACAGTAACTCATGAACAATTTCATTAATTGAATGTGTGCAAGTCGTCATATTTCCAATATTCATAAAGAAAAAGCAGGAAAATTAGCAGAGTTTAAAGAATAGGTAAGCATAGGATTATGATAGAAAAGATGATAGAATAGAAGTATCCGATCCTGGGTCACAGCGATCATAGATTATATGTATAGATAGATGGATAATGCGTTAGATGTTGCATGACAGAAAGCGTTATGAAAGGCAAAACTTATTCCAAGAACGATGCATTTGAAAGGTCGCTTATTGAATAAGAAGCACCTGCAAAGACTGTGGGAGCTATTACGAAACTAGGTGGTAATCTGCGGAATGAAAGAACAATTTTCGAAGTTGTTTGGTTTGGCGGAGCGCAATAACGGAGATGAGATCAAACAGATTCCGGTCAATGAAATTGTGAGCAGCCCATATCAACCCCGTACTATTTTTGATGATGATAAAATTGATGAGTTGTTGCAGACGATCAAAACACATGGCGTAATTCAGCCTATTGTCGTTCGCATGCGAAATGGATCATATGAGATTATTGCCGGGGAACGTCGCTGGCGTGCAGTTCGAAAACTGGGTTTGGATACGATTCCGGCTATTGTACGTGAGTTCAACGATTCTCAGGCCGCATCCATTGCACTGATTGAGAACTTGCAACGTGAAGGATTGACTTCAATTGAAGAAGCTGTCGCTTATCAGAAGCTGATCGACTTGCATCAACTGACACAGGAAAGTCTGGCACAACGACTCGGCAAAAGCCAGTCAACCATCGCTAACAAGATTCGGTTGTTGCAGCTCCCAGAAGGCATTAAGGCCGCATTGATGGAACGCAAAATTTCTGAACGGCATGCAAGAGCATTACTTTCTCTGGATACGGAAGAACTACAGATGAAGTTGCTCGGTGAGATTATTGAAAAAGAATTGAATGTGAAACAGACAGAGGCGCGTGTTGCCTTCTACAAGGAATCTTCCAAGATTAAAAAATCTAGACGTGTTTCCTTTACCAAGGATGTAAGACTTGCACTTAATACGATTCGCCAATCCATTGATATGGTAACTGGCTCTGGTCTGGACATCAAAACCAAAGAAGCAGACCATGAGGATCATTATGAGATCGTTATCCATATTCCAAAACGCAAATAATTGAAGCTTATGGCGGCAATGGGCCGCTTTTTATGTCTATAAAGCAAGTTAGGTCTGATATGTTTAAAGAACGGTCGGAATATTGATGGAACGGTAGTTGTTGTTTGTGTGGACGATAGCCGCCTGCTTTTTGTTAACAATATCTCACAACCTACAGAAAAGACTCCTATTTTATTTGAGGTGAAGTAATTGTCTAAGATTATGGCCGTAGCAAATCAAAAGGGCGGTGTGGGGAAAACGACGACATCTGTTAACTTGGGTGCAGGACTGGCTTCACTCGGGAAAAGAGTATTGCTTGTCGATATTGACCCCCAGGGGAATACAACCAGCGGAGTCGGAATCAATAAAGCAGATGTGGCTAATTGTATATATGATGTCATTATTAATGAGGTTCCTCCTCAAGAAGCGATTTTGGAGACTCAGATTGAAGGCCTTCATATCATACCTGCAACGATTCAGCTTGCCGGAGCCGAGATCGAATTGGTGTCCACGATATCACGGGAAGTTCGCCTGAAAAAATCACTCGCCATGGTGAAAAAAAACTATGATTACATACTGATCGATTGTCCACCATCTCTTGGTATGTTAACGATCAATTCGTTGACTGCTTCCGATTCGGTGATCATTCCGATTCAGTGTGAGTATTATGCACTTGAAGGATTAAGCCAGTTGCTTAATACAGTTCGTCTTGTACAGAAACATCTGAATACCTCCCTGCAGATTGAAGGGGTATTGCTGACGATGTTTGATGCACGGACCAATCTGGGAATTCAGGTAATTGAAGAAGTGAAAAAGTATTTTCAACAAAAAGTATATCAAACGATTATTCCGCGTAACGTACGGCTTAGTGAAGCACCATCTCATGGTCAATCCATTATCACGTATGACCCTCGTTCAAGAGGGGCGGAAGTGTATTTAGAGCTCGCAAAGGAAGTGATTTCTTATGAGTAAGCGGCTTGGAAAAGGTCTTGATGCCCTCATTCCTTCGCTTTCAATTAATGACGATGATAAAGTCGTAGAAATCCCGATTAGTCAACTGCGGGCTAACCCCTATCAACCACGTAAAGTATTTGATGAGGGCGCAATACATGAACTGGCTGAGTCCATTCGTCAGCATGGTGTCATACAACCCATTATTGTTCGTCCTGTATTACGAGGTTATGAGATTATCGCCGGAGAACGACGGTTCAGAGCTTCGCAATATTGTGGTAATGCCACGGTACCGGCTGTAGTCCGCAACTTCAGTGATCAGCAGGTAATGGAGATTGCGTTGATTGAGAATCTGCAACGGGAGAATCTGAACGCCATGGAAGTTGCAGTTGCTTATCAGGGGTTAATGGATCAATTCGCGTTGACTCAGGAAGAGTTGTCTGTAAAAGTAGGTAAATCACGTTCTCACATTGCTAACTTCTTGCGTCTGTTATCATTGCCCGAAGAAGTAAAAGACCATGTTTCACGTGGAACATTATCTATGGGACATGCACGTGCGATCGTAGGTGTTAAAGACGAGGTTATAGTGAAGCAGCTTGCAAAACAGACCATTGATCAGCAATGGAGTGTACGTGAGTTGGAGGAAGCTGTTCAACAACTGGATCGCTCCAAAACAGGTGAGGCTAAAGCCAAATCGAAGTTAAAAAAGAAAGATCCATTCATTGATACATTGGAAGAATCTCTTCGTGAACGTTTCAAAACCACAGTGAAAATCAAGCACAATAAAGATAAAGGTAAAATTGAGCTCAACTACTACAGTCAACAGGATCTGGAACGGCTATTGGAATTGTTACAATAACAGTCGGGTCTATGATTCATTAACAACATGCGGGGCTTACTCATGTCATGACATATCGCCTCTGTACCATGGAGAAACGATATGTCATTCTTTGTTTATAGGGTTATATGTGCATTATGTGCAGGCGAATTATTAATTTATGGGACAGAGGTGGTTGTGAGGTGGAGGGAGTTATCTATCTAGATCATGCAGCAACATCTTGGCCCAAACCACCTGCTGTCGGTGATGCGATGTTGAGTGCATTGGAGATTGCCGGAGCCAATCCTGGCAGAGGAAGTCACCGGATGGCTGTTCAGGCAAGTCGTGTATTGTTCGAGGCGAGAAAATCCATATCCAATATCTTTGGAATCAAAAATGCGAATGATATTGCATTCGGATCAAATACGACAGAAGCGCTAAATCTAGCTATTCAAGGCTCGATCAGAGAGGGCGACCATGTGATTGCCACCATGGCTGAACATAACTCAGTCAGACGACCACTGGAGTACATGCGAAGACTCCGAAATGTAGAGATTGATTATGTACCTGTTGATGCTTCGGGAGCCATTGATCTGATGCAAATGGAACGTATGTTTCGTTACAATACCAGATTGGTGGTATGTACACATAGTTCGAATCTGCTTGGCAGTATTCTTCCTATTGGAGAAATATCGCTCCTATGTCGTAAACATCAGGCGATCTTATTGGTAGATGCAGCTCAGAGTGCTGGGGTTATGCCTGTGAATGTACAACAATTGGGCATTGATATGTTGGCTTTTCCAGGGCATAAGGGACTGCTTGGTCCTCAGGGTACAGGGGGCTTGTACATTGCTCCAGAGCTCGATATAGAGCCTTTACTTCATGGAGGAACAGGAAGTCAGTCAGAAGCTCTTGAGCAGCCAAAGGTGCGTCCTGATCGGTATGAAGCGGGGACACCGAATACAGTCGGGATCGCAGGGCTGAATGCGGGTGTGAAACATGTACTTGAGATGACACCAGCGTTCATCTACCAACATGAGTGGGAACTGACCCAACATATAATGGATGGGCTGTCATCCGTTAAAGGCATTCGAATGCTTGGTCCAGAGATTGGACAGCCACGCACCGGATTAGTATCTTTTACTGTGGATGGATATGATTCAGCACAACTCGCCTTCCGTTTAGATCGGAATTATGGGATTGCGGTTCGCTCCGGGTTTCATTGCACACCGCTTGCACACGAATCTGCTGGTACAACCGCTACCGGAGCAGTAAGGGCCAGTGTGGGATACAATTCAACTAGAGAACATGTGGAAGCACTCGTTAAGGCAGTGTTGGAATTGACTGGGACAGACTAGATTAGAGTTGAAATGATGAACTCATTTGATATAGGTTGCTTGATTAAGCTTATGGATATCGGGTTGATTTATAATGAATGATAATATTACAGGACAGACGTTAATCTGATCAAAAATATAGAGGGGTAGTTGCAATTACATGGCTGAATTAAACGAGCTGATTCTGGAACAGCTGTTATGGATTATTGGCGGAATGGCATTACTTACGGTGATCTTGCTGATTGTGAGTATTGTTCAAGGGGCAAAGTTACGAAAGTTTAAACGTAAATATGAAGCCATGATGGCTGGCAGTGGAGTAGAGGACCTGGAATCGTTGCTGATTAATCTGAAAATTCAGATGGACAGCATTGAGGATGAACACAAACTGCAAACGAATCAGCTGCAAGTTGTCATGCAAAAGCTGACCCGCATTCAAGGTAAAGTTGGCGTGAAAAGGTACAATGCATATGGAGAGCGTGGCAGTGATCTGAGCTTCTCAATGGCTATGATTAACGATAGCCAGGATGGCATGATTCTTACGGGGATATATAACCGCGACGGTTCTTATGTATATGCAAAACCTCTTAAAGGGGGAGAGTCCACGTACACTCTGTCCCCAGAGGAAAAGGAAGCTATTACTCTGGCACAGCAAGCAGAGTAGAACGTGTATGCCATTCCCGGATGGCCGAGTATAGACTGCTGGAAATAATCTCGGACATGCGCATAACGAGACTGAGCCGTGTGTTCTGTAGAACAAAGTATTCCATAAAGCCGCCGACGTTAACGATACCTGTCAGATGGATATCGCCGACCGGCGGTAATTCTTTATTTACCCCCGCACCCGGTTTGAGCGGACCATTCACAACTTGAATGCATCCCACACTGGATGATTGACCGAGACAGGCGTCAATGCCAATCACATAAGGGTTATGGTGTGTTTTCTGTATGTTGTGGAGTGTATCTTGCAGGTTCATCGCATGGACTGGTTCATCCAAGGTACCATATAGATGGAATAAAGGGCTGTCCCACTTGGAAAGGGCTGATCCGACCAGAGGACCAAGGCAGTCGCCTGTTGAGCGATCTGTGCCGATGCAGACAATCACTACATTTTGCAGAGAATGGGCTTTATAGAGATGGAACATTAAACGATGGGTAATGGCTGAGTGAATACCTGGATCGGTATGGGGGATTTTCAAACTGGTCATGTCTTGTGATGAAAAGGAACGCGAAGTAGGATTCATAGGATCTATCCTTTCCCTTGGAATAGTAGTAACAGTATATGGAAAGGTAGAGCGTTTTATACTTCACGAGGACAAGCTTTTTCTCTAGGGTTGGACGTATGGCGAAAGGAGCCGAACATGGACGAATGGATTAACGATTGGATGCTGATTGCATTTGATTCAACCCAGCAGGCACTGCGTGCTGAAATGCTGCTGGAGTTTGCCGAGATAGAGATTGATTTGTTCCCTACACCAAAAGAAATTACAGCAGGGTGTGCGCTATGTATTCAGTTTCCAAAAGAGGATCTGGAGCGAGTACAGAAGATCATTCGTAACGAGTTCGTAGAGATCCGAGGCCTCTATTTCAAAACAGAAGACAGCTATGATAACATACCGATGTAGAGGAGGGATGATGAATGTTGTCATTTCAGTTTGCTCAAGGGGAAGAGACCAGTGCTGCTGGTGCTGTAAATGAAGCCCTTCGTTGGACGGATAAAGTCTGGAACAAAATTGCAGATCCCGATATGTGGCTTAACATTATGTTCAGCTCAATCCGGATCATCATTATTTTTATCATCACCCGTATTGTCATTAAGGTAGTCTATCGAATTATAGATCGTTCCATGGAACGCAAGCAGGAAGGCAAGATTCGCGTGAATCCACGCAGATTCGTAACCGTAGGGGAACTGTTGAAAAATGCGACCTCCATAACATGTAATTTCATTATGATTCTGCTACTGTTATCTGAGATCAATATCCAAGTTGGGCCACTACTCGCGAGTGCCGGTGTGCTTGGGCTTGCCATTGGTTTTGGTGCACAGGGTTTGGTCAAGGATGTTATTACCGGTTTCTTCATTATATTGGAGGACCAGTTCGCTGTGGGGGATGTCATTCAGACGGGAACCTACAAGGGAACGGTTGAAGTGATCGGACTTAGAACAACCAAACTGGTCAGCTGGCAAGGTGAGGTTCACATTATCCCAAACGGGGCGATTGCAAGTGTAACGAACTACTCCATGTCAAATTCGCTGGCTGTAGTGGATATTCCGATGAAGGCGGACTTAAGTCTCGATGAGTCAGTACATCTGGTGAAAAAGTCTTTGGTCGGGATTGAAGAGCGTGACCTAAATATTGTGAAGGTGCCGGATGTGCTCGGTATACAGTCGATGTCTACATCAGAGTATGTGGTGCGAATTGTGGCTGAATGTATGCCTAACTCTCGTGCTTCGGTGGAACGTCAGATTCAGGGCGATGTGAAAAAAACGCTGGAGTATCATGAGATGAGCAATCAAGCCGTATTGGAACAGGCAGTAGCTTTGGAGAAAGATGAGGGGGATGGCACAGGTGGAGCGTAAAAGTTTCCAGCTTGGGGATATCGTGCAGATGAAGAAGCAGCATCCCTGTGGCAGCAATGAGATGGAGATCATTCGTATGGGTATGGATATTCGGATCAAGTGTGTCGGATGTAAACATAGCGTGTTGATTCCAAGAGCGAAATTTGAGAAAAACATGAAGAAGGTATTGCGCTCAGCCGAAGATTCCACTGAATCCTGATCTTGCAATAATTCGGTATGCAGTACGCGTAATAACGTTTACATGTAGGCTCCGTAGGAGTATTGCGTTCTGTAAATGATCATGCTATAATCAATATTGCTGCGGAAAGGTACCCAAGAGGCCCAAGGGGGCTGACTCGAAATCAGTTAGGCGTGTCACAGCGTGCGTGGGTTCGAATCCCACCCTTTCCGCCACTTCAAATGTAACTTACTCAATACACATTGAGTTTAATAAAAAGATCGATAAGAAGACTTTCCATTAGGAGGGTCTTTTTTGGTATAACGTTTTATTGAATATGTATTGAACATGAATTCATATCAGATGCATCATTAATGACTAAAACGAAAATAAAGAGCCCCGAAGGGCTCTTTATCCGGCGGTGCATTTGTTTGTTAGGAAACAATCGGTCGTAACAATCAGACACTTGGTGTACTGCACGTAGCAATACGCGTGCTTCAGACGAAGGGCCTTACTACACATAACCACTTGCTTCTTAAATTACGTGATGAATCTCCAACAGCGAATGATCGGCTTCGTTGTCCAACGGAACCACACCTCTCTCGTGCACCGCCTGATTGTATTATGTGCTTTATTCCGTTTTATATACATGGATCGTAAAAAAAGTATTGCGATTAATGGACGCGGGCTTTGGTCAGCTTCTTCCACTTGCGATTATGATTGCTTGTTTCGGGAAAAGCTTCACCTTTTTTCAGCGTTACCCGCTTAGGGTTCTGAATTTCCGTGACAAAGCTTTTTTCCCCAACTTCCGTATACTCTCCATCGTTTGGGGCTTTGTCTCCTGGTTCAAACTCGGTTTTTTCACCCATGATAAAACCTCCTCTGCAGATTATGTTACTTTGTTGCTTCTGTAGTGTGCTCCATAGCCGGGCTGATCATGTGCCAATATGTACAGGGAACGTTTGCTTGCACTTTGACTCGGTATTTGTTATATTAATATAGTTCGAGTTTGTGCTCGTTCCTTGCTCTCAACCTAGATTGAGGGCCAGAGTCCATAAGGAGGTGAAAATTATGCGCAAATATGAAGTGATGTACATTATTCGTCCTGACATTGAGCAAGAAGTTGTTCAAGCTACAGTCGATAAATTCCAAGGCATCATCTCCAACGGCGGTGGTGAAGTTACAGCTCACGACGTTATGGGTAAACGCCGTCTTGCGTATGAGATCAAGAAATTCCGTGATGGTTTTTATGTTCTGGTACATTTCACTGCTGAACCAGCAGTTGTAACTGAACTTGAGCGTCTCATGAAGATTTCTGACGAAGTAATTCGTTATCTCATTACCAACGACGTTAAGTCTGCTTAAGACTACTCGTGATTAACGCACCAATACGCTCTGAAGGAGGGGATTACATTGTTGAACCGTGTCATTCTGATCGGACGGTTAACCCGGGATCCTGAGTTGCGTTACACTCCAGCAGGAGTGGCAGTTACGCAATTTACTTTGGCAGTGGACAGACCGTTTACAAGCCAAGGGGGAGAAAAGGAAGCCGATTTCATTCCGGTCGTAACCTGGAGACAGCTTGCCGAGACCTGTGCGAACTACTTGCGCAAAGGACGCCTGGCTGCAGTCGAAGGACGCATTCAAGTACGGAACTACGAGAATAACGAAGGAAAACGTGTATACGTGACCGAAGTCATTGCCGATAATGTCCGTTTCTTGGAGTCAGCTAACCGTGATAATAGCGGTGGCGGCGGTGGGCAACCAATGCGTGAAGAGCCTTCTTATGGAGGCGGCGGACGCGCGAACAATAACAATAATTCGCGTAGCAACAATCAGGATCCTTTTTCCGATGACGGAAAACCGATTGATATATCGGATGATGATTTGCCATTTTAACATGAACTGATACTCTTAGGAGATATGGGTTACATGATAGGAAAGGACTGAAAAGCATGGGCTTCAAGCAAAGAGAAGGCGGAGACAACGATAAAAGACCGGCACGTCGTGGCGGCCGTAATAAACGTCGTAAAGTGTGCTTCTTCACAGCTAACAAAATTACTCACATCGATTATAAAGATACGGACTTGCTTCGTAAATTTATCAGCGAACGTGGAAAAATTTTGCCACGCCGTGTAACAGGTACTAGCGCTAAATATCAACGCATGCTGACGATTGCAATTAAACGCTCCCGTCAAATCGCATTATTGCCATACACAACTGAGTAGTTTTTACTCAGCTTGCATACGAAGCAGTCGGCTTATAGCCGGCTGCTTTTTTGTATATATCAATAGAAGTAATAGAAATAACAGATCCACTCTAACAAATGGAAGAATTCAATTCTATGGTGATAGAGGCATTCAAGCCTCAAATGAACTATAATAGAGTCTAATCTACTGAAAAGGTTTAGGCAGCAGGAATAGCTGTTTATTTCAGAAAAAACACCAGGAGTGGATATGAATACATCAAAACGTAAAGGTAAACAGAGAAAAAAGAGCGGTCTGAAAACCTGGATTATAGCTACTCTTTTACTTTCCATTATATATGTGTGGTTACAGCAAAAAGGTGATATAGATAACATGTGGCCCGGGACAACAATCCAAGAAGCTATGCCAATCACCGACCTACATCCTGTGGTAGCAGAGAATGAGAAATTATTGGTACGTAAGGCAGCGAGACGTGGAATAGAGATTGTTATCACCCACGGCTACCGAAGTTCCGAGGAGCAAGATGCACTATTCAACCAAGGACGCTCAAGTGCAGGAAATATTGTTACTAATGCGCGTGGTGGTGAGTCTTACCATAACTACGGATTAGCAATTGATTTTGTATTGAGGACGCCTGAGGGTGATGTGGTGTGGGATATGGAACGTGATGATAACGGCAATGGCAAGGCAGACTGGATGGAAGTTGTGGATCTCGCCAAAGAGTTAGGTTTCACTTGGGGTGGAGACTGGGCAAACTTCCCGGATTATCCTCACTTGCAGATGGATTTTGATTTGAGTATTAATGAGTTAAAACGTGGTAAAAGACCTCCTGATTCTTAGAAAAGGGTGTTATATATACATTTAAATGAATAAATATTAGATAAGCTCTGCATTTTGCAGGGCTTTTTTCTTTCTTTTGTAAAATAAATGATAAAAGATGACAATTTGGTCTTTACATTAGCAAATAAATAAAACTATACTAGATTAACTAGATTTTTTACTCTGATCGCATATATTATTTCAATTGTAAGCATAACGGCTCCGGTTCAATAAAATTCAGCTATAGATCGAGATATAATCATCACTCATATATGTAACATTTACCTCACGCAAAATTAAGAATGTCTACTTAAATTAAAGCATACACATACATTAGATGTAACTACTATGTCATGTATATGTTATTTTGACTAATTGCCTATGTACACCTCACAGCCAAAAACAAGATAACACCTCTCAAAATTCCTGATATATGCCTTTATAGTATTACTAATATCCAATTCTGTAGTATAAAAAACATTTATACCAAAAATCTCAAAATAAGCATTGACGTTAGCTAAAATTACACGTATGATTACATTAATTATTTTGATATATAATTCCGCTAGGAATTATCAACATTAATTGACCAATGGTCTAAATATAAGTCTCTTAAACTTGTTTCTCCTAACAATTTGGTATTTTGTATAAGCTATTGTTCGTTATCTTCAAGAACTTGGAAATATACAGTGGATGCATTTCTCTACACACGAATACAATCTACGGAAATTATGGGGTTAGGGTGATTGATTTGAATACAGAGCTATTGGAAGTCAGAAATCTAACAACATCATTCAGAATTGAAGATGACTATTATGCAGCAGTGGATCACGTTAACCTTACGGTGAAGAAAAATGAAGTGTTGGCGATTGTAGGTGAATCCGGGTCAGGTAAAAGTGCTTTTGCATTCTCTCTTATGGGTTTGCATAACAAAGCAAAAATAGAAGGCCAGATTCTCTATAAAGGACAAGATATTGCCAACATCTCCCCAAGCAAATTAAACAAGCTACGCGGCAAAGAAATGGGCATGATTTTTCAGGACCCATTGTCCGCACTAAATCCTCTAATGATTATTGGTGAACAGATTGAAGAGATTCTCACACTTCATCAGTCCAAGCTGTCTTCCAGAGAGAAGAGAGAAAAGGTCATTCACTTATTGAATCAGGTAGGGATTCCACGTCCCGAACAAATATACAAGCAGTATCCCCACGAACTATCTGGTGGTATGAGACAGAGAATTGTTATTGCCATTGCGATTGCCAACAAACCGGAACTACTCATAGCCGATGAACCAACGACGGCGCTTGACGTTACGATTCAACTACAGATTCTGGAGCTAATCCGTGATCTGAAGAATGAAATTAACGCAGGCATTATTCTGATTACACATGATCTGGGTGTCGTAGCTGAGATGGCTGATCGCGTTGCAGTTATGTATGCAGGCGAAATTGTTGAAGTCGCAGATATCTTCACATTGATGAACGATGCGAAGCATCCATATACCCGCTCACTGTTGAACTCTATTCCCACACTGTCTGAAGAAAGATCCAAATTACATGTCATCCAAGGCATCGTACCATCACTCAAAAATCTTCCTCGCAAAGGGTGCAGATTCAAAGCCCGAATTCCATGGATTAGTGAATCGGCTCATGAAGAGAACCCGCAGATGCATGAAATTGCACCAGGTCACTTTGTAAGGTGTACCTGTTACCAGCACTTTCATTTCCCTGACCAAAGCTGAGGAGGAATAACATAATGGCATTACTCGAAGTAGAAGGGCTTAAGATACACTTTCCGATTCGCGGTGGATTGCTTAAACGGGAAATTGGCAGTGTAAAGGCTGTTGATGATGTTAGCTTCTCCATTGAACAAGGACAGACCTATGGTCTGGTTGGCGAATCAGGTTCAGGAAAGACAACAACAGGCAGAGCCATTATTGGGCTAAACCATGTCACTGACGGAAAGATTCTGTTTAACGGCAAAAATCTGGCTACGGAGCGACGTAAGAACAGGCAGCTCCAGCGGGATGTACAAATGATTTTTCAAGACCCATATTCATCACTGAATCCAAAGAAGCGGGTTATCGATATTATCGCTGAGCCGTTTCGTAACTATGAGCGTCTGACAGCTACTGAGGAGAAAAGACAAGTAAGAGAATTACTTGAAAAGGTTGGCTTGAGTCCGGAATCAATCTACAAATATCCGCATGAATTCTCCGGCGGGCAGCGTCAACGGATTGGCATCGCACGGGCTATTGCACTGAAGCCGAAGCTAATTATCGCTGATGAGCCTGTATCTGCACTGGATGTATCGGTACAGGCTCAGGTACTCAACTTCATGCAGGAAATTCAAAAAGAATTAAATCTGACCTATCTGTTCATCAGTCACGATCTTGGCATCATCCGTCATATGTGTGATCAGATTGGAATTATGTATAAAGGTCGATATGTGGAACAGGGAACAACAAATGATATTTTTGAGAATCCGCAACACATCTATACCAAACGTCTCATTGCAGCCATTCCGGATATGGACCCAACCAAACGAGAGGAAATGGTAGCCTTCCGTCAACAGGTCAAATCCGAGTATGAAAATTCATACCGAAATTTCTTTGATGAGGAAGGGCTTGCATACTCGCTCAAATCCATTTCCGATACTCACCGAGTAGCTCTACCTCAGAAAGGTTGAAGGCCATATGTGGAAAATAATAGTACGAAGAATCATGATTATGATCCCTCAAATCTTTTTACTAAGTCTTTTGGTATTTTTGATGGCCAAAGCCATGCCAGGAGACGCACTAACCGGATTGCTCGATCCAAGTATTGATCCTAAAGCTTTGGATGAACAGAGGGAACGACTTGGACTTAATAATCCATGGTATGTACAGTATTGGGACTGGATCAGAAATGCCGCGCAGGGCGACTTCGGACAATCTTTCCGATTCAAGATGCCAGTTTCTGATCTGATTGGTCAAAGAATTGCAAATACATTTTGGCTGGCTTTTGCAACACTTGTCTTCACATATTTAATCGCGATCCCACTTGGTATTATCAGTGGTCGTTATAATGATACATGGTCTGACCGGTTAATTACGGGCTACACCTATCTGGGGTTCGCAGCACCGTTATTCATTTTTGCACTGGTTATGTTATGGATTTTTGGTTTCCACTTTGGGTTATTCCCAACGGGGGGCAGCGTGGCACCTGGACTTACACCAGGAACATTCAGTTACATTACAAGCAAATTCTATCATCTGTTATTACCGGCATTATCCATGGCACTGATTACTACGGTATCAACCGTTCAATACTTGCGTAGCGAAATTATCGATATCAAGCATAAAGAATTCGTTCTTACTGCGCGAGCCAAGGGCGCTTCGGAATCACGAGTTTACAACAGGCATATTTTAAGGAACTCTCTACTGCCGATTGCCGCATTCTTCGGTTATGAGATTACAGGACTTATCGGAGGTACTATTTTCATTGAGAGTATATTCAGTTACCCAGGCATGGGGCAGCTGTTCCTTAACTCAATCTCTCTTCGTGATTTCAGTGTTGTAACCGCACTTGTCCTGCTATTTGGTATAGCTACAATCCTGGGTTCGCTATTATCTGACATTATTCTGGGATTAGTAGATCCGCGTATACGGATCAAGTAAGAACTTGAAGATTTCGGGGTGAATAAGATGAGCAAGGCCAATGATGTCGTTGTAACTTCACAGAAGATTGATAAGAGCCCCTCCAGCTTGAGTATCTTATGGAGAGAGCTTGTCCGGGATAAGGTGGCACTAATCTCGCTCATATTTTTGGGACTGGTTTTATTAATAGTCTATGGAACTGCTCTGATCCTGGATCAAGATGAAATTGTTAAAGTGGATCTATTCGCTTTATATGAGCCGCCTTCTGCACAATACTGGTTAGGAACAGATTACGGAGGTCGTGATGTATTTGGACAACTAATCATCGGAACTCGGAACTCGTTATCCATTGCCATTCTAGTTACGGTAATGACAGGTTTCTTGGGGATCGTAATCGGTATACTTTCTGGTTATTTCGGAGGACTGATTGACAATATATTCATGCGTATCGTGGATTTCTTCATGATTCTCCCGTTCATGATGATTGTTATCGCGTTTGTTACAGCAGTACCCAAATATAATATTGTTTCGTTCTCGCTAATCATGACTGCCTTCCTATGGATGGGAATTGCTAGATTAATTCGGTCTAAGGCACTGCAGGAGAGAGAACTTGAATATGTGAAAGCTTCAAAAACGTTGGGATCATCCCATCTCAAGATCATTTTCTCACAGGTTCTTCCGAATCTGAGCTCTATTATCATCGTAACGATGACATTGAATCTCGCTGCCAACATTGGCCTCGAATCAGGGTTATCTTTCCTGGGATTTGGTTTTCCCGAAAGTACGCCTAGTCTTGGAACACTCGTAAGTTATGCACGTAATCCGCAAACCCTGGAATCCAGATGGTGGATATGGCTACCCGCATCGGTACTGATTCTGGTATTGATGTTGAGTATAAATAATGTCGGTCAAGCCCTAAAGCGTGCGACTGATGCAAGACAAAGAAGAGGTTAAAAAAAGGGAGGAAAGGTTCATGAAAAAGGGATTATTTTCACGGGGACTATTTTTCACGATGATGTTGGTCTTTGTATTGGTGCTCGCAGCGTGCTCTGAGAAAGAAGCAGCTACTCCAGCTCCAGCTTCCAACACAGAAGAGGGAAAAACGGAGGAAAAACCTGCTAATGAAGAGGGCGTTTACTCCATTGAAGACTTCAACAATGTCAAAACGAATGAAGGTACTGCGATCGAGGGTGGATCAATTACATTCGGACTTGTATCGGATACTGCTTTTGAAGGTACACTGAACTACAATTTCTATTCCGGTAACCCGGATGTACAGGTTCTTCAATGGTTCGACGAAGGCTTGCTGACTTGGGATAAAGACTATGTATATACCAACGATGGTGCAGCAACGTATGAGACGTCTGAAGATGGCAAAACGTTCACACTGACCATTCGTGACAATGTGAACTGGCATGATGGCAAGCCGGTAACAGCTGAAGATCTGCAATTTGCTTATGAAGTAATCGGTAGCAAAGGCTATGATGGTCCTCGTTACGACTCCAACTTCACTAGTGTAGTAGGTATGGACGAGTATCATGCTGGAAAAGCAAAAACAATCTCTGGTATTAAAGTGCTGGGCGACAAACAAATCAGCATTACGTATAAAGAATCTACTCCGTCCCTGCTGACAGGTGGCGTATGGACGTATCCACTGGCTAAACATATCTTCGGCGATATGGATGTAGCAAAAATGTCTTCTTCCAAAGAAGTACGTGAAAAACCAATTGGTTTTGGTCCATTTAAAGTGGATGTTATCACTCCGGGTGAGTCTGTAACTTATGTTAAAAACGAAGACTACTGGCGTGGAGCTCCAAAACTGGACAAAGTGACTCTGAAAGTTATCAACCCGACAACGGTTGTTCAAGAACTGAAATCTGGCGGGGTAGATCTTGTAGATGCATTCCCGACAGATCAATACAAAGACAATGCTAACCTGTCCAACGTAGAATTCCTGGGCGCAATCGATCGTGCTTATACGTACATCGGTTTCAAACTGGGTACGTGGGATGAAGAGAACGGAAAAGTTGTAAGCAATGCCGAAGCAAAAATGGGTGACAAAAACTTGCGTAAAGCAATGTGGATGGCTGTAGATAACGATCAAGTTGGTAAACGTTTCTATAATGGTCTGCGTTGGAATGCAACAACCCTGATTCCACCATCTCACCCAGAATTCCATGATTCCAACAATCCGGGTGTAGCATATGATCCAGAAGCAGCAAAAGCATTGCTCGACGAAGCTGGTTACAAACTGGATGGTGAATTCCGTACGAATCCGGATGGAACACCACTCGAAATCAACTTTGTATCCATGACTGGTGGTGACACAGCTGAACCATTGGCTCGTTATTATGTTCAATCATGGGCAGCTATTGGTTTGAAAGTAAACCTGGAAATGGTTGAGTTCAACAGCTTCTATGACCGTGTAGGTAACACAGGTAAAGATGATCCAAAAATTGATGTGTATCAAGCAGCATGGGGCGTTGGTATTGACGTAGATCCATCTGGTCTGTATGGCCGCGATGCACTCTACAACTTCTCCAGATTCTCCAGCGAAGAGAATGACAAATTGCTGGCACAAGGTATCTCTGCTGAAGCATTCGATGTAGACAAGCGTAAAGAGATCTACAATCAATGGCAGCAATACATGGTAGATGAAGTTCCTGTATTCCCTACACTGTATCGTGCAGTTGTAGCGCCAGTTAACAAACGTGTAATGAACTATGCGATTGGTGATGGAACAGGCGTTTACCTGAGCGACCTGCAAGTTAATGCAGACAAAGCAGTTGTAGCTCAGTAAAACATTCTTAAATTAGCAGCTGTAAGGAATGGGGTCCTTTAAGAAGCCGGTTGCTAGATTATAATGAAGAATTCTCCTGGGAATTTGAATAAAAGTGTCTTTAAAAACATGGATTCTGTACACTCTGGCATGGGTGTATGGGGTTCATGTTTTTTTTGTAACCAAAAAATAAAAAAAATTTAACTTTTTTTCAAAAAAGTGCAGACAAAATGCCTCTTTACTTCGTCTATATAGGTAAGAGGTGATCATCTTATGAAAAAATGGTGGAAACGGGCAGGTATGCTACTGGCTCTCTTGCTTATTATATATTTGGGTGTGAAACCGGACATGCTGGTAGGCAAACCGGGAATTAAAGCTGAATCTGCGGTATTAATGGATATGAACTCTGAACAGATCTTACTGGATTTTAACGGCTCCGAAGAGATTGCTCCGGCAGGCGTCAGTAAGTTGATGACAGAACTGTTAGTAATGGAGGCCGTGATCAATGGTGATATAGGCTGGAATGATCTTGTTAATGTGAGTCTGTATGCCAGCTCCGTGGGGGGCAGTCAACTGACCCTGAAACAGGGAGAGCAGTTCACCGTTCAGGAGTTGTTCGAGATCGTAGCTGTCTATTCAGCCAATGATGCAACTGTTGCTCTGGCTGAACACATCAGTGGTACAGAGCAGAAGTTTGTGCAACAGATGAACCAAAAAGCAACTCAGATTGGACTTTCTGAGGATACACAATTCACGAATTCAACGGGCCTCAGTGAAAAGCTGCTTGGTCCTAACCGTCCGATGGATATACAAGGGCAGACCTTAATGACGGCTATAGATGCATGCAAGCTTGCGCGATATTTGCTGAATAACCATCCCGAGATTTTAAGAATCTCCAGTCAAATGCAAGTATCAATGCATCAAAAAGGGATGTACATGAGTAACACGAACTGGATGTTGTCCTCTATTGGTGGGCCGTATGCTTACGATGGGAATGACGGATTAAAGACCGGGTATGATGAAGATTCCGGATATCATTTTGTGGGGACAGCTGAACGTGATGGCAAAAGACTGATATCAGTTGTATTTGGAACAGATACTCGTGAAGGGCGTTTTGTGGAGACTCGGAAGTTATTCAACTATGGGTTTTCGGGCTCAAAATGAAAGGGCGTACATAGGCATCATCAAAGAGACCTTCAGGGCGCCATTGATCCACGTGTCAAACAAACGGAGTCAAACCAGATTATTGAGGCATTACGCAAGCGGTAGTACGTTAGATAAGATATGAGGGCTTTACGCAGGTTCGACTGAACATGTGGTAGCTCTATTTTATCGAATCAGAGGTAAATTGATCCATATAACCATATTATTAAATTGACATATGGTTTTCTTTTGTTTTAAAATGACCAGTGAGTCATTATTGTTCAATATAGTTTATTATATATGTACCAAACCAACAGTACGATACTGAATTTACGATCTGATCGGGAGGTAACATGTGATGCAAAAACAAATGAAATGGCCGCTAGTCCTGTTTGCCATAGGGGTATTTATGGCTGCGCTGGATAACGGGATCATCACCTCTTCACTGACCACCTTAAATGCATCATTTGGTGTGTCGCCAACATGGGGAGCATGGACGATTACGCTTTACACGCTTGGGCTTGCGGTGAGTGTACCTATTGCTGGCAAACTGTCGGACCGTTATGGTCGCAAGAAGCTATTTTTGATTGAAGTGGCGTTGTTTGGGATCGGGTCCCTGCTCGTTGCGCTGAGCACATCGTTTACCTTTTTCCTGATTGCTCGTGTCATTCAAGCTTTGGGCGGTGGTGGGATTTTTATCATTGCCAGCTCATACGTATTAAGCAAGTTCCCGGCGGAGCGTCAGGGTACAGCTTTGGGTCTGCTCGGAGGGATGAATGGTGTTGCCGCTATATTGGGACCCAATGTCGGTGCTTTTATACTGGACCTTACGGGCAACTGGCATTGGTTATTCCTGATCAATGTACCTATCGCGATTCTGCTATTCATAGCAGGTATTCGATTTATTCAGGAAGAGCAGGAACTGAACCGTGCAGCAGTGGACTGGAGCGGTATCGCTGTCCTAACGTTGGGTGTACTTAGTTTAATGTATAGCTTCAGCAATCTGGACGGTGTGAACATGCTACAGAGCCTGGGATCACCGATGTTCTACGGTTTTTTCTTGGCAGGTGTAATCATTCTGGTGCTCTTTTACTTCATGGAAAAAAGGCTGGAAGGATCTGAACGTGAACCTGTTGTATCGACACAGCTTCTGGGCATTGCGTCCTTTCGCTGGACGCTGTTGATTGCCTTTTTCTCCGGAGCCATTCTGGCCTCGGTGATCTTTATTCCCGGATTTGTTGAGCAATATCTCGGCGTATCCAATACAGCTTCCGGGTACTGGTTTACTCCACTTGCGCTGGCATCCGGCATCGGGGCAGGTGGAGGTGGATACCTCGTTGACCGCAAAGGGCCAATCTGGACGTTATCGGTTGCGGGGCTGCTATCTGCGATTGGATTCCTGCTGTTCCCACTATGGGTGGAGCATATCTGGCAATTTGTCATCGCGAGTACGCTCGTAGGTATCGGCTTCGGCATGATGCTTGGTGCGCCAGTTAACGTACTTGTCACAGAACAGGCGGGAGAGAACAACAAAGGCATCGCGGTAGCGACCAGCTCGTTATTCCGCCAGATGGCGATGGCTATTGCACCTACGATTTTCGCTGGATTCCTGGCACGTTCTTTCATTAATCTGGGGTCCAACATTCAGGCGGGGTTCGCTGACAAAGGAATTCAGGTGCCGCCGGAGATGCTGGAGCAATATGCATCGGGTGGAGCAGCAGGGAGTGATGTCTCCAATCTGACAGAGGGCCTGTCTCAGATTCCTGATGAAGGCATCCGTGATGTGTTGCTCCAGGCAGTGCATCAAACGACAGGGCAGGGTTACAATGGCCTTTTCTGGTCTGCGGTGGTATTCAGTGTGCTTACGCTGGTAGCTGCGCTTATAACGGGACGTCTGCGTCAAAAAGAGAAGAGCCACCATGTGGAAAGTATATCCACAAACTGATTCGATAACGTTAGAAATGAAGAGAACAGTGCACCTTTTGTAGCTAAAAAGGAGTCGCTGTTCTTTTCAATTTAACCGGATTGTAACTTTTCTTGCTCCTGCAATGATTACAATAGAACGAGCGTAAGCGGTGTCTTGATTCCAGAGAGAGAAAACTTCAGAGAACACCGAGTCACAAGGCATCCCAGACGTTTAATTGGTATTATGGATTATCATTTTGATAGTGAAGAAGGAATCAATGGATGAAAAGCAGAACTAAAGATAAGAAGAAGAAAAGAAGAAAAGGCCTATATATAACGCTCGTGTCACTTGTTGTTTTGTTAATCGGAGGGTATTTGTTCCGTCAGCAGCTGGCTGTAGCGGCATTTGATCTGTTTCTCGCCGGTTCGGTAGAAGATCAGCTATCCCGTTCTTATGTACCGCAAGAAGGCAACAACACGCCTGATCCAACGGTATACCGTAAGGAACCATTCTCCGTGTTACTGCTCGGTTCGGATAAACGCGCCTATGAGAAAACGCGTGGACGTTCCGATACCGTCATCTATGCTGTAGTACGTCCGAAGGAATCCCGTGTGCTTCTGGTATCGATTCCACGTGATACGTATGTGCAGATTGTAGGACGGGATGCCAACAAGGACGGCGAAGATGATTATGATAAGTTGGCGCATGCCTATGCTTTTGGTGGGGAGAATATGTCCATCAATACTGTGGAGAAATTCCTTGATGCTGATGTGGGTTATTATGCAACGATCAACTTCGACGGAATCAAAAAAGTGGTTGATGCGCTTGGTGGTGTAAAACTGCCAATCGATGAGGACATTGTGAACAAGAATCCTGATCATGTGCAATTCACGATTGAAGGCGGTAAGCCGATCTATGACGGGCAGGAAGCACTGTATTATGTAAGATACCGTGAGGATAGCGATTTTAATCGTACCAAGCGGCAGCAGATTTTCCTGAACGCGATGGCAAATGAGATGCTGAATTTGAATCAAATCGCCAAAATTCCGGAATTGATTCAGATCATGGGAGACAGCTTCCAGACGGATATGCGAGCTTCTTTCATTATTGATCTGGCCAAACAAGTGCTTACTCAGGAGAAACCGCAGATTTCAAGCTTCACCATCCTGGGTGAGGGAATGAAAAAAGACGGTATCTATTATGGTCAAGCTGACGAGAAAGATGTCCAATATGCCAAAGAGTTGATTAACAACTGGATGGATCAATCGACCCCAGCCGGTGAAGTGATGATCCCTGACCGGCAAAAGATTGAATAACCAATTCCATACCAATGATGTGTTGTAGACCACAATCAGCAGTACGTTTATTCGCGGGCTGCTGTTTTTTTTCTTTGTATTGAGAACTATTATCCTTTTGGAACATCCTGCGTTCTGATCCGTATAATATAAGTTGAGCGAGATAAGTTGAACGAAGAAATTCACAAGGAGGATACACAAGGGTATGAACATCGCATTTTTTTTGCTACCCAAACAAGAGGTTACGTGCGTGACGTCGGATTCTACGCTGCGGCAAACGTTGGAACGGATGGAATATCATCGTTTTACAGCGGTACCCATCCTGAATAAAGAGGGCAAATATATTGGTACGGTTACCGAAGGCGACTTACTGTGGTATATGAAGAATGCCGAGGGAAAGATTTCATTTGAAAACGCTTCAAAGTTCTTGCTCAAGGACGTTCCCCTTCGCTTGGATATTAAACCTGTATCCATTAACGCCAACATGGAGGACCTGATTAATCTGGCTAAAGTTCAGAACTTTGTTCCTGTAGTCGATGATATGGATCGGTTCATTGGTATTGTCAGACGGAGTCAGATAATTGAGTACTGCGAGGGCATTGTAGCCAAAGAATCAATCAAGGCTAAGTAAGGCTGATACGAATTAAAACATTATTGTGTCATGATGGATAATCACAGCCGTCCGGTATCATGTTAAACTTAAGAAGTCCTGAACCAGGGGCGCATTCGAATTTTTTTACAAATATATAGGTCAATAGGATGTACGGAGGACTCCGCATAAGTACCTGACATCAGTTTCGGAGAACTTCTCCGTTTTTTGGGGTAATTTTGCGGGCCCTCTTTTTATGCTATAATCGAGAATAAAGCTTTTTCGGGGGAGAGTGACTTTCGCCAATATGCCTAAAGAACTGGATGTAGCCAAACGCGCTAAAGTGATTGAATGGCTGAAAACCGAAGTGCTTGATCAGGTATCCCGATTATTCAAGGCGTTATGGGAAGGCAGTACAACTCGAATCGGGGACAGTCTTGCCAGTTTGATTATGAGTAGTTACATATTGGGCCGCAGGCTCGGTATTCCTTTCAAGGATCTGGATGCACTGCTAGTTGAGAAGTTGAAAAAGCATAAACAGGAAGGTCACCAGCTTGAAGACTGGTACCAAGATATTTCCGCGCTAGAAGATCATATGCGTAAGAGGTGAATTTGTTGAAATTTAGCTTTAAATCAGCTGTTTGGAGCGCAGTTTATCTGCTCTTGCTACTTTCGCTGTTAACTCCTTTATCGGTACTTGCCATATTTTTTATGATGATTCCGGGAGTTATTTTGTATGCTTCATTATCTTTAAAATCATTTATATGGCATCTCGTGCCCGTAGCCGTTATTTTGGTCGTATTCCACCCCATCTATCTGTTACTATTGCTCATCTTTACCCTGCCTGCGATCGTTATGGGTCACGCGTATAAAACACGCAAATCAGCCCTGTTCGCGCTGATGGCGGGAAGTGGCATGATGTTGGCAGAATACTTGTTGTTGCTCTTGGTCGGCAGTGTCATTTTCCAATTCGACCTGTCCAGTTATATTGAAGATGTGGTCAAATTGACCATTGAACCGTTAACCAATACATCAAATCAGATGATCAACGGGTTTGCATGGACACCTGAGATGACCGAGGATGTTGCCAAACAAACGCAGCTTATGATTCCGTTTGCTCTCGTTGTCACGTCGATGGTAATGGCCTTTATTACACATGCCATTGCTCGTCCAATTCTGAACGTGATGGGTGTGGTGGTATCGAAGCTTCCACCAGCGAGAGAGTGGCGTATGCCGCGTGCATTGATCTGGTATTATTTCCTTGCTCTGTTGATCGAAGTGATCTCCAGACAAAGTGATGGAACATACTGGACCATGATTGCCATGAATCTGTCCCCGTTAATTAATCTGGGCTTCATGATTCAAGCGATCGGTTTCTTCTTCTTTCTCTCACATACAAAGAAATGGAATCCGGTTATACCATATTTCCTGGCGGCTGCTGTCTTCTTCATTGGTCCGCTTCGGATTATCGGAATTATCGATCTGGCGTTCCCGCTTCGTGAGGCAATATCGAAATCAAAACGATAGGGTGATGAGTCATGCCTAAATTTCTGAAGAAACGCTGGCACGGCTACTATACCGTATGGGCGTTCATACTGCTGCTGTTGCTCGTTATGTTCGTTACCATTTATAACTGGACGCTTGGTTTGATTAGTCTGATACTGGCTTCGGCGCTGGGAATCGTCATGATTAAGGCGGAGCTCGCGTTCCGCCGTGAGCTTAACGACTACATTAATGGCCTATCTATTCGGATCAAACGGATGGAGGGGGAAGCGGTCAGCATGCTTCCATTCGGAATTGTGCTGTACAGCGAAGATCGTACGGTAGAGTGGCATAACCGCTTTGTCGCGGAGATGTTCCAGGAGAAGACAATGGTGGGTAATCCGCTACTTAATTTGTTTCCCAAACTTCCTCAGCCTAAAGAGAAGAAGGATGGGACGAAGGAACATTCATCCAAGGAGTTGCATGACGAATTCCAGTTGGATGATCGGCATTATGGAGTTATTCATAACCCGCAGGAGCGGTATGTATATGTATACGAGATTACAGAGCTAGCCATTCTTCGTGATAAATATGAAAATGAACGCCTTGCATTGGGAATTCTCGTTCTTGATAATCTGGACGAGGCTGCCCAAGGCATGGACGATCAACAGCGTACAGCGCTGATTGCCCGTGTGACTAGCGAGATTACGTCATGGGCCAAGCGGTACGAAGTGTACCTGCGCCGTCTGTCTTCTGATCGTTATCTGTTGATGCTGAATCATAAGTCTTTGCAGGAACTGGAGCAGAGCCGATTTGTCATTTTGGATGAAGTTCGGGAGATGACTGCTGACCTCAAAGTGCCAATGACACTCAGTGTCGGACTGGCGTTTGGATCGGATAGCATCAGCGAGATGGGAGAACTGGCACAGTCCAGTCTGGACATGGCGCTTGGACGTGGTGGTGATCAGGCTGCCGTGAAGTCCGGACAACGCCTGTCTTTCTATGGCGGTAAGTCTAACGCAGTGGAGAAACGGACACGGGTAAGAGCCCGCGTTATTGCGCACGCGCTGCGTGATCTCATGCAGGAGAGCGATCGGGTGCTCATCATGGGTCACAAAATTCCGGATATGGACGCGATCGGCGCATCCATCGGAGTGTGGAAAGCGGCCAGTCTGTACAATGTGGAAGCACGGATTGTTTTGGATGGAATTAATCCATCGATTGAACGCATGATGGAGCAAGTGAACAAGGATGAGAAGTTGTCCAAAGCATTTGTATCACCGGAACAGGCAACCCAGATGATGACCGAGCACACGTTGCTGGTTGTAGTGGATACCCATAAGGCCTCCATGACCATGGAACCGAAACTGGTACAGTCTGCTACCCGTGTCGTAGTTGTGGATCACCATCGCCGTGGCGAAGAGTTCATCAATGACGCAGTGTTGATCTATCTGGAACCTTATGCGTCTTCTGCTGCCGAATTGGTAACCGAACTCTTGCAATACATTCATGACAAGGTACAATTCACTCCGCTAGAAGCCACGGCTCTACTTGCCGGGATTACGGTGGATACGAAGCATTTTGCACTGCACACCGGGTCCAGAACGTTCGAAGCGGCAGGCTTCTTGCGCCGTAGCGGTGCGGACACCATTATGATCCAGCGGTTGATGAAAGAGGATCTGTCAGAATATATTGCTAAGGCAGAAATCATAAAGCGTGCTAAAATGGTATATGGAAACATTGCGCTGGCGGTCACAGACCCTGGCAGCAAGATTTCACAGATGATGATCGCCCAGGTGGCGGACACATTGCTGAACATGACCGACGTGGTCGCTTCATTTGTGATTAGTGAGCGTCCGGATGGACTGATTGGCATCAGCGCGAGATCGCTGGGGCGCATGAATGTTCAGGTTGTCATGGAACGACTGGGCGGTGGCGGACATTTGACGAATGCTGCCGTGCAGCTTGAAGGAACGCTTGGAGAGGCAGAAAAACGGCTGACGAACGTACTGGCTGAAATCGAAAAGGAAGAGGGGCTGTTCGAATGAAAGTCATTTTTATAAAAGATATGAAGGGTCAAGGCAAGAAAGGGCAAGTGAAAGAAGTATCTGAGGGCTACGCACAGAACTTCCTATTGCCACGGGGAATCGCACGTCTGGCAACGGACGGCAACATGAAGACACTGGACAACCAGAAGGCAGCTGAAGAAAGAATCAAACAGGAAGAGAAAGCGGAAGCGGAAGCACTTGCGAAAAAGCTGGAAGCAGAAGTGACTGAACTGAAAGCCAAGTCCGGAGAAGGTGGTCGTCTGTTCGGCGCCATTACCAGCAAACAGATCGCAGAAGCTTTGTCTAAAAAGGGTCTGAAAGTAGACAAACGCAAAATTGAGCTGGACGAGCCTATTCGTACACTCGGCGTAACACAAGTAACTGTCAAGGTTCACCCTGAAGTGAAGGCAACCTTGAAGGTACAGGTAACGGAAGAGTAAGATGGGCGGAGAAATGTTATTCGACCGGATTCCCCCGCAGAACCTGGAAGCCGAACAGGCCGTGCTGGGTGCAATCCTGTTGCAGGGCGAAGCCCTGATTACAGCGATGGAACGGGTGCAAACCGAGGATTTCTATGATAAGCCCCATCAATTAATCTTTGAAGCGATGATCCAGCTTGGTGAGGGAAATCAACCGATTGACCTCGTGACACTGACTTCGCTTCTGAAGGATAAAGGTGAGCTGGAGGACATCGGTGGCGTTAGTTATCTGGCTAAGCTAGCCCATGGTGTACCTACAGCCGCGAACGTAGACTATTACGCTCAGATTATTGAAGAGAAATCGATGCTGCGTCGCCTGATTCGTACGGCAACACAGATCGTGAGCGAAGGATATACAGGCGGCGAAGATGTTGCAGCGATGCTCGGAGAAGCTGAACGTCGCATTCTGGAGATCTCCAACCGTCGCTCCAGTAGTGGTTTTATAGCCATTCAGGACGTACTGATGGAAGTATTCGATCGTGTGGAAACACTTCATCAGAATAAGGGTACAACGACAGGTATTCCGTCCGGGTTCATCGATCTGGACAAGATGACTGCCGGATTCCAGCGCAGTGACTTGATCATTGTAGCGGCCCGTCCTTCCGTAGGTAAGACGGCCTTCGCCCTGAATATCGCTCAGAACGTTGCCATTCGGGCACAGGAGACGGTAGCCATCTTCAGTCTGGAGATGTCAGCCGCCCAGCTGGTGCAACGTATGATCTGTGCGGAAGCCAACCTGGATGCGAGTGTTATGCGTATGGGTGACTTCAAGGGTGATGAAGACTGGCAGAAGCTGACGATGGGTATTGCAGCTTTGTCAGAAGCCAACATCTTTATAGATGATACGCCAGGGATTACCGTAGCCGATATTCGTGCCAAATGCCGTCGTCTGAAGAAAGAGAAAGGCCTGGGCATGATCCTGATCGACTATCTTCAACTGATTAGTGGACGTGGTAAAGCAGGGGAGAACCGTCAACAAGAGGTATCCGAGATTTCACGTACACTGAAACAGATTGGCCGGGAACTGGAAGTTCCGGTTATTGCCTTGTCCCAGCTGAGCCGGGGTGTAGAGCAACGTCAGGATAAACGTCCGATGATGAGTGACTTGCGGGAATCGGGTTCGATCGAGCAAGATGCCGACATCGTAGCGTTCCTGTACCGGGATGACTACTACAACCAGGAGACCGAGAAGAAAAATATTATTGAGATCATTATCGCCAAACAGCGTAACGGTCCGGTAGGTACGGTAGAACTGGTCTTCCTGAAAAACTTTAATAAATTCGTCAATTACGAGAGGGCGCACAATGACGCCTTCGCGATGTAACGGGCAGGTGCTGACAGCTTCGATCAAGAAGCAAAACCGTCTGTCCCGAAGATCAACCATTAGAGTAACTGAACTCAAACATCTCTTATAAATACCAGATATAGATTCACATTGAAATGGGTATCCTTGAACCGGTGATAGCAGTCAAGCAAGCTTGGACTGATGTCTCCGGTTTTTTGTGTCGATATAATGGGTAAATCCCGAACATTACAGTTGTACTATATCTAATTGTTCGCCATTTGATTTGACTTTGAAAAAGGGTACTGGTACACTAATACTGCTGCGTTAAAGCAGCGCAAACCTTCCCTTGAATGTAACGGAAGGACATTTTTACTGTCCGTTAGCACGCTTCTCAGTCGGTTTATTGCGTAACATGCCTGCCGGGATAGAGGACGGACAGACCAATACAAAGGTGCGCAAGGCACCCACGGAGGAATGTTAACTATGTCAACGGTAGTTGTAGTGGGAACGCAATGGGGAGACGAAGGAAAAGGTAAAATCACGGATTATTTGGCGGAGAGCGCTGATGTGGTGGCTCGTTATCAAGGTGGTAACAATGCGGGTCATACAATTCTGATTGATAACAAAAAATATAAACTGACGATGATTCCATCAGGGATTTTCTACACGGATAAAGCGTGTGTGATTGGTAACGGAATGGTTATCAACCCGAAGGCACTCATCGAAGAAATTAACTATATTCATGACAATGATTTCACAACCAAGAACCTGTCTATCAGTGAGCGCGCACATATCATCCTGCCATATCACATGGTATTGGATGCACTCGAAGAAGAGAGCAAAGGTCCGAACAAAATTGGTACGACTGGCAAAGGAATTGGCCCATGTTACATGGACAAATCAGCTCGTATTGGTATTCGGATGGTTGACCTGATGGATGCTGAAGATTTCGAACTGAAACTGCGTCATCTGGTCAAAGAAAAGAACCGTGTCATCGAGCAAGTCTACGGCGGCCAGCCTGTTGATGTGGAAGAGATTCTGCAAGATTACCTCGGATATGCTGAAATTCTGCGTCCTTACGTACGTGATACATCCGTTGTTCTGAACGAATATATTGATGAGGACAAAAAAGTACTGTTTGAAGGTGCACAAGGCGTTATGTTGGACCTTGATCAAGGAACTTATCCATTTGTTACATCATCCAATCCTTCCGCAGGTGGCGTATGTATCGGTTCTGGCGTAGGCCCGGCTCGTATTCAGCAAGTCATTGGGGTAGCGAAAGCTTACACAACCCGTGTAGGAGATGGCCCATTCCCTACGGAATTGCATGATGCAATCGGTGACCAAATCCGTGAGACTGGACATGAGTACGGTACGGTAACTGGACGTCCACGTCGTGTAGGTTGGTTCGATAGTGTTGTTGTACGCCACGCGCGTCGTGTCAGTGGAATTACAGGTCTGTCCCTGAACTCTTTGGACGTAATGACAGGTCTGGAAACCGTAAAAATCTGCACGGGATACAAATTCCGCGGCGAGGTCATCACACACTATCCGGCAAGCCTCAAAATGCTGGCAGAATGTGAAGCGGTATACGAAGAGATGCCAGGCTGGAGCGAAGATATCACTGGAGCGAAGAAACTCGAAGACCTGCCAGTGAACACACAGAATTATGTAAAACGTGTTTCCGAACTGACAGGCATTCCAATTGCCATCTTCTCCGTTGGTCGTAACCGTGAGCAAACGAATCAAGTACTTCCAATCTACGAGTAATCGAAGAAATAGAGAGATTGTTTCTTGAATTATAAAATAGAATCCTCTGCTGACTTAGGCATGTTAAGCCTCCGGTTGTTGCTTTTATAGCGATGACTGGAGGTTTTTTGTATGTTTTTCGGATATAATCCCGAGATTTCCGTCAATACTGGTTAACAGTAGAGTCACAGACCCCGACATGCGCATGTTAGACGGGTGGGATAATCGGAGGGAGAGAACGGAATGAAGTTGCTTGTGTGGTTTGTTAAAATCTTGCTAACCGTGGTGCTGGTCAGTTCATTAACACTGCTCACGACCGGATTAATTGTACAGTCATATGGGAAGTCGCTACTCGCGAGTTTCAATATTCAGTGGGAAGGTCAACCCATGGGGTTAACCGCCATGTTCCAAGGTGCCTTGGGCGGTAAAACCAGCGAGGGGAACAAATCAGGAAATGAGACAACAGATCAGCCGACAGGAGCGGACGAGGAGCAGGTTCCGGAAGATGCTGTTTCAGTTATGGGGAATGGGACAGAGAGCGGTCAATCTGGCGTAGATGCAGGCATCAATGCGTCCCAAGGGAGTGGTTCAAACGAGGGCACAGGGGAAGGTTCAGGTAGAGATTCGACCGGAGGCTCGAACTCAGGCACAAGTGCAGGAAATGGGACGGATACGGGCACGGGTAATGACTCAGGGACAGATCAGGGTAGTGGTTCAGCTTCAGGCAATGGAACCGGAGCGGCCAGCGGCGGTGCTTCTTCAGGTAATGATGCCATTGTTGTATCACCAGATGACATTACAGGAGCAAAGGACAAGCTGCCAGCAGAGGAGAAAGAAAAAATTTTCAGCCTGCTCATGAACAAGCTGCCGCAGAAAGAAATGCAACAGATCTCAGGCGCCATGGAAGGTGGCCTAACGGAACAGGAACTACGTGAGATTGAACAGGTGATCTCGAAGTACCTGACCAGTGAAGAGTACGACAACCTGATGGAAGTACTGCAAACAGAATAAGATAGGCAGAGAAAGCGGGCGTGCTCCTAGACGAGTATCGCCTGATTCATAATGTAATGGACATGTCGAGGGTGATTAAATATAATCTATTTAAATAAATACTGGAAATGCCTGTAGGAGGGAACAGTGTATGAAATATAAAGGTAAAGAACACAACATATAAAAACGTTCAGGCAACATTGCAGAAACCTCCAGTCCAATTCGTGGACCTCCGTTCATGGGTGCTTTCAAGAGAACCGATGGGCTTTTGTTTATGAATACACTAATTGGAGGTTATATTGAACATGAACTTATATCATTCTAATTCAGAACCATCAGTAAAAAAGTTTACCGAGGCGGCTAAAGAGCGATACGAGCAAGGACTGCAAGAGGCGGAGCAGCCGTTTAGTGGCTGGGATTTTAGCTATGTAACAGGGAGTGAACGACTTCAGAGCGGAATGTTGCCTTGGTCCTATGGAACGATAGCGCGCCGATTGTTGAATCAAACAGAACGATTACTCGACATGGGGACTGGTGGAGGAGAAATGCTGTCCAGACTCCTTCCACTTCCTCCATACACATGTGCGACCGAAGGTTATCTCCCCAATATACCGATTGCAGAGGAACGTTTACAGCCGCTCGGTGTGAAGGTGCTTCCAGTGACTGATGATTCGCAACTTCCTTTTGTAGACGGGGAATTCGATCTGATTCTTAATCGGCATGAGTCGTATGATGAGCAGGAAGTTAGGCGGATTCTATCGGTAGGTGGACTGTTTCTGACTCAACAGGTAGGTTGGTCAGATTGCAGCGAGATCAATGATCGGCTCGGCATTCCTATGCCCGTGGATTACGCTGGATGGGAGCTGGATCGTGCTGTTCTTCAGCTGGAACAGTGTGGATTCCGTATTCTGGAGCAACGGGAAGCAACTCCCGCGCAGCGTTTCTATGATATAGGGGCACTGGTCTATTATCTAAAGACCATCCCGTGGCAAATACCTGATTTCAAGGTAGAACAGTTCCGTGAGCCGTTAATGGATATTCATATAGAGATGGAGCACAATGGATTCTGGGAAGTACAGCAGAAGCGATTTGTAATTCTTGCAGTCAAAGAATAGAGACATAAAAGTTAATTTCTATTGTGGCACTAGATGAAATCCAGTTTAAGATAAACCACAAACAAGTTGTTTACGTAATCCCTTATCAGAGTTGATCTGGTGAGGGATTTTATTTGTGTTTTTATGAAAAATAAAGCATATTTCACTGGGTCTTAGAACCTAGTCTTAATTTGCGAACAAAAGTACATAGTACAGCGGATGTTGAGGCATAATGGGTGATGGACCAGCCGTGCTATCTTATGGATAATTCAGGGAAACCAAGCGGGGCGTGGCTTTGGGGTGTGACGTATAGAGTTGAAATGAGTGTAAAACCTGTGTTAAAGTATACGGGTGTGATAAAAGGTTAAAATTTTGACACTTTTACGAGCGCAGCTAAAGTCCTGATTTTGCGGACACCCAATACAAGTATCAACGAGCATGGGACAGACACGATGGGTGATGTCTTGACAGAAATGCGAACTGAGAAGTGCTGAAAAGGAGAGAATCATGAAAGGTTTCAGAGGCATACGCCAACCGGGAAAAGACCGGGTACACGAACAATCCGGGGAACACCGGACGGCCGAAGACAAAAACAACATGAGCATGTCCACCTTCAGTGTGAATAAGAAGCGCGTTCTGGCCTCGCGCAAATGGATCATTACAGCAGCATGTGGTGTATTCATCGCAGCATCGCTCGGGTTCGCAGGCAAACAATATGTTACTGCAAACACCGTACCGTACTATAAAGTAATGGTTAAAGGTAGCGAGATTGGTACCATTGCAGATGAGGCACAATTACAACAACTATTTACAGACAAAACCGAGGAATATCAAAATAAATATCCGGATGCAGAGATGGTGCTGAACACGGATGGTATCACAACCGAAACGGTAAGAGCGTACAAACCTGAAGTGAACAGTGACGAAACGCTGGACAAACTGGGTGACATGCTGACAGCCTACGCCAAAGGTGTGGAGCTTAAGGTAGACGGTGAAGTCATTGGTATTGTGAAGGATCAGGCAACAGCGGATGCAATCCTGGAACAAGTGCAGAGCAAATACATATCGGCATCGGCTGTGCGAAGTTCGCTTAAGACGAAGTCGGTATCGGCTAACTCCTCGAAGAAAGATGAGGGACCTAGCACAACCCTGAAGTCGGTAGGCATCAAGGAAGATGTAGCGACAGATGTGGTGAAGGCTGATCCAAACAAAATATGGGATGTGTCCGAGGCGGTTAAAGCTTTAACCGTTGGTAAAGACGCGCCTGTAACTTATGTGGTTCGTGAAGGAGATACGATCTCTTCGATCGCTGCCAAGTATGAAATTACACAAAGCGAGATTCGCCAGCATAATCCGGGCATCAAGGAAACGTCGCTTCAAATTGGAGACGAACTGACCCTGACCGTTCCGAAACCGGCGGTTACCGTTAAATCGGTTGAGCAGGTTGTTGAACAGATTGAGATCAAACCGCAAGTGGAAGTGCGCAAAAGTGCCGAGTTGAAAGCTGGTACAACTAAAGTCGTGCGCCCAGGACAAAGTGGTTTAAAAAGCATGCAGTACCGTATAACGAAAGAAAATGGTGAAGTGGTTCAGGAAGAGTGGCTTGGTCAGGAAGTGATTAAAGCAGCTGTAACTGAAGTGGTCCTTAGCGGGACAAAAGTGGTTGGTGAGGGCACAGGTGAATTTGCTTGGCCGGTATCAAATGCAACGATGAGCAGCAGCTTTGGACAACGTTGGGGTCGCCAGCACAAAGGTGTCGATTTGGTAGGTAACCGCGATGTGAAAGCGTCTGATGAGGGTGTAATTACGTTTGCAGGACAGAAAAGCGGTTATGGTAATGTCATCATTATTAACCACCGTAACGGATACGAAACACTGTATGGGCATTTGAACAGCATTGGCGTTAAGGTTGGACAAGTGGTTGAAAAAGGCGAGAGTATCGGCGTTATGGGCAACACGGGTCGTTCGACTGGAACACATCTGCATTTTGAGATTATTAAGAATGGAACGGTAGAAAATCCGTTAACGTATCTGAACTAATATAGAGCTTAAATAGAGCAAGGTTGGCTATAATGCTGGCCTTGTTTTTTGCTGCTGTAAAAAATTTTCAGATGAAAGACCTTCCAAGCCTCTGATCGGGATGTGACGGTGCTTCAGGTATGTTAAACTAGAGAGTATAAACAACGAGCTATATAAGTTGAACTAATTATTTTCACGATAACGGAGAGGACAGAAAAAACCTGAAAAAGCGAAGCGTTCGCCTTTATCCCCGGATTTTCCCTTGAGAAAAGGGAATCGAAAAAATCTGGGGGTAACAGCGATTGGAAGGTTGTTCTGTCATCGTAGTGTGAGTGTAAATATTCTTTAGTTCAACTTATATTAGAGAAACAAATCAAGCAGGATTGGTACAAGCTAAACATAGAAGAGAGATATAAACGCTAACGCGGATTAAGCAGGATATAGGGGTGAAATTAGCCGATGCAGGGGAAGATTTTGGTGGTGGACGATGAACAGCCCATCGCGGACATTCTGAAGTTTAATTTGGAAAAAGAGGGGTACGACGTCATCTGTGCATTCGATGGCATTCGTGCGGTTGAACTGGCGCTATCCGAGAAACCGGATCTGATGCTGCTGGATCTGATGCTCCCGGGCAAGGATGGTATGGATGTCTGTCGTGAGGTGCGCGCTCATCTGGAGATGCCGATCATCATGCTTACCGCCAAAGATGGCGAGATCGACAAGGTGCTCGGGCTCGAATTGGGTGCGGATGATTACGTGACGAAGCCATTTAGTACACGTGAGTTGCTTGCACGGGTGAAGGCACAGATGCGCAGACGGCAAAAACTTGCGATTACGGCAGAAGCGCACGAAGACGAAGAGAAGCAGGTCATGCGGCTGTTTGATCTGGCTTTTGATATGGACATGTATACGGCTTACAAAGGCGGGGAACCGCTCGATCTGACCCACCGTGAGTACGAACTTCTCTATTATATGGCGAAGCATTCCGGCAAGGTTATGACACGGGAACATCTGCTGCAAGCGGTGTGGGGATATGAATATTTTGGTGATGTACGTACCGTGGATGTAACGATTCGTCGTCTGCGTGAGAAGATTGAGGAGAATCCGAGCAAACCGGAAACGATTCTGACACGCCGCGGGCTCGGTTATCTCGTGCGCAGTGCCAAAAGCGTGGGGATATAATGGGACGATTCGCGCGATTCTCGTTCTTCCGAACGATTCAGGCGAAATTGATCATTATCTATGTACTGCTGATTCTGATTGCGATGCAATTGATCGGGGTTTATTTTGTGAGCGCGATGAAGAACTCACTAACGAGCAACTTTACGGAAGACTTGCAGGCGCGTGCGGAAATGCTGTCGGTTCTCGTGGGGGAGACGATGGCGGGTGGAGAAGCAGAGGCCGGCGAGGACAAAACGGAAAATCTGCGTGTGCTGGTGAACAACCTGTTCAACATTAACGGTGCCGAGATTCAGGTGCTGGATGCCAGCGGCAAGGTACTCACGACCTCGCTAAGTTCACATTCGGACTATGTCGGGCGCAAAAATACCCAGACCGTTGTCAGCCGTGCGCTTCAAGGCATTCGGGACAATGAGGAATATATCGTGGACGAGGATAATGTTCGCAAAAAGGTCGTCGCCAAGCCGGTGCTGTCCGGCGGCAAGATCATTGGCGCGGTCTACATCGCGGCATCCATGAACGAGCTGTATTCCACGATGGAGGGAATCAACAAAATCTTTATCTCCGGCATTCTGATTGCCTTGGTGTTAACGGCGGTGCTTGGCGTGATCCTGTCCCATACGATTACACAGCCGATTAAGGAAGTGACTCGGAGAGCGACAGCGGTCGCAGAAGGTAACTTTGATCAGCAGACACCTGTATTTGGCACGGATGAGATTGGTCAGCTCAGTCGGGCTTTTAACTATATGACCAGTAGGCTTCGGGATGCACTTTCACTGAATGAAGAGGAAAAGGAGAAGTTGACCTCCATTCTGACGAATATGAGTGATGGTGTGGTGGCTACGGATGAGTACGGTAAAGTCATTCTCGTAAACCGTCGTGCCAGCAGCATTCTGGGTATGCATCCTGCGGATATTGAAGGAAGACACTTTGCCATATTACTCGGCATTGATCCGGAGGATGCGGAAGCCCTTGCGAGTGGTTTCACAGGATCAACTTTGCTGCAGATTGCACCCGCAGGACAAGAAGAGCCTGTGGTCATTCGGATGACGTTCACACCGGTTCATCGACGTGAACGGGGAATCACGGGAACCATTGCCGTACTTCAGGATGTTACCGAGCAGGAAGAACTTGAAGCATCCCGGCGTGAATTCGTAGCCAATGTATCCCATGAACTGCGTACACCACTGACTACGATCAAGAGTTACGCGGAAGCACTGGATGACGGTGCACTGGAAGATCCGCAGCTTGCCGGTCGTTTCGTTGGTGTTATTCAGAACGAGACAGAGCGAATGATACGACTGGTTACGGATCTGCTGCATTTATCGCGGCTTGATTCCAAAGAGGCTTTGCTACGGAAGCAGCCAACCGACATCCTGGAAATGCTGGAGGAAGTGACGGATCGATTCTCATTCCAGATGCATCAGAAGGATATTCAGCCTGTGCTGTCTGTAGAGAATGATATTCCGGCTGTTCCGCTGGATCGTGATCAGATTGATCAGGTGCTGGATAATGTCGTGTCCAATGCGCTTAAATATACATTGGAAGGCGGCACCATTACGATTGCGGCTAGACGCAGTGATGAACACACACTTGCCATCTCGGTATCGGATACCGGGATGGGTATCCCACAGCGTGATTTGGAACGCATTTTTGAGCGGTTTTATCGGGTGGACAAGGCTCGTTCCCGCAGTATGGGAGGCACAGGGCTAGGACTGTCCATTGCCCGGGAAATTGTGAAGGCACATGATGGCAGCATTTCTCTGGAGTCTGAAGTAGATGTCGGAACGACAGTAACGTTCACACTGCCGATGCGTGAGAAAGGGGGTGAGCACCTTGAAGGAACGGATTAAATCCTTGGTGCTTGCTGCCCTTGTTGTAACCAGTCTGGTTCAGAGTTATTTTCTGATCTACCGTTTACCCGGAGGCGGGGATTCCATTGTGACGTCAGAGACGAACTATGTGAAGACGGAAAATATGGGTCAGGAACGCAATATTGAAGAATTGATCTTCCCCGATCAGATGATTATTCATCTGGGCGAGGATAAACATACGGTGTTTTACCCTGGCAATACGTTCTATCAGTTGATCTATTCACGGTTACAGGGGCGGGCGTTCGATGATTTTCAGCGCCGGAGTGTGCAATCGGTGAACTGGGATCAGATTCGCAAGGAGAACCCTGGGTTTGAGCTATCGTTCAAAGAAGGTATTCCCGTAGCATTGTTACAGCGGGTGATGAGGCTTGGGACGGATTCCTTATTCCAAGGGGAGACGATTAACCGAATCTCGATCTATACGTCCAAAAATGAAACGAAGGCCCATGCGCTGTTCTTCAGCGCCAAGGGAGACGTGGTATACGAAGCAACGCAGGCGGACCTGACAGTACAAGACGTGCAGCAGCATGTTGACTTCGGTACGAACTGGACGCCATATACCTTGATGGATGGCGGGTATTATATCCCGGCGGAAGCTCTGGAGACGATTGAGGCGGATGTGCCAACAGGTCAGTTCACGGTTGAGCAGATGCAGCGTAGTCTGTTCTTCGATCCAAGCATGACCCGGAACATACGGGAAAAAGATGGATCGGAGATTTACACGGATAGTAAACGTAGTCTGCAGGTAAAACAGGAACAGCGCTGGATCAGTTACACCGATCCGGCTGCACCACCTGCGGGACAGATTGATTCCGCGAAGGATGCGCTGTCTGCAGTTGATTTTGTGAATCAGCATGGTGGCTGGAAAGGCCGGTCACGCATGATGCTGGAGACCGCCGACAGCAAGACGCAGCTTGAATTCCAGCAGTATTATGGCAGCTATCCGATTATGGATTCCATGCAGTTCCGCTTTGGCACGATCAGCATGGAGATGCAGCAGGAGACGGTTTCCAGTTATGAACGATCACTGGAATACCTGAACGAAGGTGCAGAGACGAAGAAATCGGTAAAGTTGCCTGGCGGAGACAAGCTGAAGGCTCTTATTAAAAAGGTCGCAGGTGAGAATCGCCAGGTTGTGGACGTATACCCGGCTTATCGTCCTTCTTCGATTGAGGACGGACTGAAGCTGATTCCGGTATGGGTGATCCGCTTTGGAAACGGGGAGGAAACCACCGTTTCTTGATGGGTTGTAGGGTAATGGAGTCATTCGATATCCGAGCAAGGTGTAAGGTCACACGATAACGGAGAGGGCAGAAAAAAGCTGGAGAAGCGAAGCGTTCGCCTTTATCGCCGGATTTCTCCCTTAGGAAAAGGGAATCAAGAAATCTGGGGATAACAGCGATCGGAAGGTTGTTCTGACCGCGGAGTGGGCCAGTGTGATATTAGTTGCTTTATCTAATGGACGGAGGTGAATGTTTTGGATTGGGGACGGGCGAAAAATGTGTTGATCTATGCCTTTCTGCTGCTCAATCTGGTGCTGGGATACCAGATCTGGATGGATGCGCGGGAGACGGCCGGAGCCAATCTGGACTTCACCTCACTGGCAGATAATACACAGCAGGCGATGGAAGAGAAGGGTATTCAGGTGCTGGCTCCGATTCCAAATGAAACGCCAAAGCTGCCGAAGTTGTCCTATGAGTTCATTGAAGAGGACAAGGCTGGCGTGGATATGGAACTGGAACAGCCTGTAGATAGCAAATTGATCTTCTCTCAGAGCGAGCTGGAAGATGCATTAGAGCGTGAGATTCCACAGATCGGGACATACCGGCTGGATCAGTTGATGGCCGAGGATGGGGCTTTTGTGCTTCACCCACTGGTCGATGGCAAATGGCCGCTCTTCAATGTGAGTCTGGAGCTATTCTACAGCGACCAGAAAATAACGGGTTACCGTCAAACTCCAGTGCGGATTACAACCGCAGAGGAGAGCGATCAGCAGGTGCTTCCGGCGTCGAAGGCGCTGGGAACGCTGATCGAGAACTTTTTGCCAAATGATGCAATTGTCAAAGATATTCAGCTGGGCTATTACGGCCAGTTGTTCAATTCAGATATACAGGTAGCGATGCCGGCATGGCGGTTCGTGCTGGAAAGTGGCGAAGTGTTGTACGTGCAGGGCATCAGTGGGGATGTATTCAGTCCCAAGACAGACAAACCAGGGGAGTAATGCGTTATGGGGATATATTTTACCGTGTTATCCAGCGGTTCGACAGGTAATGCCACAGTCATACAGCATGGGGGTACCTCTCTCATGATTGATGCGGGTCTTAGTGCGAAGCGATTGGATGCACTGTTTCAGGAAAGGGAGATTTCTGGGGCAGAATTGGATGGGATTTTGGTTACACATGAACATTCCGATCACATTAAAGGACTAGGCGCGATGTCTCGGAAATATAATTTACCAATCTACGCGAATCTGAATACGTGGGCGGCACTGGAGAAGTCGGTTGGGGCGATTCCAGAGGAAAACCGTAGGGTATTTGAGACAGGTGAAAAGCATGATTTTGGGTCACTGCGCGTGGAATCCTTCGGGATCTCGCATGATGCGGCTGAGCCGGTAGGGTACACATTCGATGATGGTACGGAGAAGCTGTCTGTTGCAACGGATCTCGGGTACATGAGCGACAAGGTTCGCGATGCAATCTCCGATTCTGACGTGCTGGTGCTGGAGGCGAATCATGATGTCGAATTGCTGCGTATGGGGCGTTATCCATGGAACACCAAGCGCCGGATTTTGAGCGACATTGGGCATTTGTCGAACGAAGCGGCAGGGGCAGCGCTTAGTGAACTGATGAATGGACGCATCAAGCGCACGTATCTGGCACATCTTAGCCGAGATCATAATATGATGGAGTTGGCGAAAATGTCGGTGCGCGACGCGATGGAGAGCCGTGGATGCTTTTATAGAGACCATGAGTTCAAACTCTGTGATACGTATTACGACCGTCCTACGCCATGGGATAGGGTGGGTGAGCCATAAAGCTGTCGAGTTCGGCGGCTTTGCGCTCGACTTCCTCGCGGGTTAGGATGCCTTTATCAATAAGCAGTTCAATGATGGTGCTGAGTGCAAGGGTATTGCGATAGTGTTCTTCCTTGAGATCGGCCAGCTTGGCCGCCATATGAACTTCATCCATGGCTGTGAGTGTACGTGTGCGATCCATATATATCCTCCTCTATGAAGCTTCGAATTGTCTTTTACTATTATTGTAGTCAGGCTTGATGGAAAACATTCCTCTTTTTGCCGCTAACATTTGTGTGATGAGACGTGTATGCTGAACCTGTGACTATGCAGGGGTGAAAAAGTTCTACAAATTTGCCAAAATGGCGCTTAGCGGACCGGATTTTGTGGTGATAGATACTATGGACCTTTATTGTTAAGCGCGTTATAGCGGAAATTTGCTTTAATTTTCGTAAATATGCAACTTTTTGTGATTTGACGTGTTTAGTATATGAGGAGCATTGTGATTTTGGCTGTTTTGCGTGTGAAATGGCATGTCATAGAATGCGAGAGCATGATTGATAGAGTCACTGACAGAATGGCGTGTCCGTTCTGTTGTACATAGACGCTGTATCTTGATTTGATGCCGGGATGCGGCGATATGCAAGACCATTTTTTTAAATTGCAAAAAAGCATGGGAAATCGTTGGAGTCTTCACGTAACGAAGACGACAGAAGAAACCTGAAGAAACAAAGTGTTCGCCTTTAGGAACAAATTTTTACCTTGGAAGAGGGGATCAAAAAAATTTGTGAGTAACAGCGATCGGAAGGTTCGTCTGTTGGCGGAGTGGTGTAACGTAAGAACACCATCGTTGAACCATGCGACAACTTAGGCGGCAGTCAGGGTCTTGATGCGTGACAACGAAGGGGAGAGGATCACGATGGGATTGTTTGGAGACGATTTTTATTCAACCAAAGTATCAAGACGCGTCGAACCTGAACAGAAAGGCAAACTTCAGATCATCCGCCCTGGAGGCAGAGCACGTGGACGTGACCGCTGGAGCAATCCGCGCAGATCGCGTACGGGAATCAGTTCCACAGTGAAGGTAGCTGTGATTAGCTCGGTGATCAGCTCCATCGTGACCGTCATGCTGTTTAGCTTCATCACACAGCCCGCTTCGTTACCGCTGGCTAATGCTACAGGTAATGGTGGTGGAGGCGGTGCACAGACAGCTCAGGCAGCTGATCCATACGATCGGATTATCCAGGCAGCAGCACATGTTCGTCCTTCCGTGGTGAGCATTGTGAACCATAAAACGGGTAGCAGTCTATCGATGGAAGATTCGGCGCTGGGCTCAGGGGTCATTTTCAAAAAGGAAGATGGCAAGGCCTACATCATGACCAACCACCACGTAGTGGAGGGTGCGAGTGATCTGGAGATTGTGACCGTAGACGGGGAGACACACAAAGCGAAGCTGGTCGGTAAGGACCGTGTGAGCGACATTGCGGTACTATCCGCAGAAGATAAAGGGCTGGGTGCAGCCGCGGAGATTGGCGATTCCAGCAAACTTCAGCGCGGTCAAACGGTGCTGGCGATCGGAAATCCGCTCGGTCTGGGTGGTACGCTTACATCCGGTATTGTCAGTTACACGGATCGTATTCTACCGGTATCGATTAATCAGGACGGGGTGTACGACTGGGAGCAAAACGTGATCCAGACGGATGCGGCGATTAATGAAGGTAATAGCGGCGGTGCTTTGGTGGATTTGAACGGCAAAGTGGTCGGCATCAACACGATGAAGATCTCGGATACGGGCGTTGAAGGTCTAGGCTTCGCCATTCCGATGAACGAAGTGATGAAAACGGTAGATTCCCTGCTACTGAACGGCAAAGTATCTCGTCCATACCTCGGCGTGTACACGGTGGATCTGAGCAACCCTTATGCACCACTGGATGACGAGCAGCGTAAGGATCTGAAGCTGCCATCTCACGTGGACAGCGGTGTGGTTGTGCTGGAAGCATCCGGTCCGGCATCCGAAGCAGGTATGAAGCTGAATGATGTCATTACGGAATTTGACGGGCAAAAAATTACCTCCACGCTGGATCTGCGGAAGTATCTGTACGATGAGAAGAAGATTGGGGACACGATTGAAGTGACCTTCTACCGTGATGGCAAAGCTGAGAAAGTATCGGTGAAGCTGACGGATAAACCGGAGTAAGGGAAGTTCAGCGAGCGAGCCTATACTGTTGCGTGGATTGAAATAGGGAATGCTAGAAGAGTGATCAGATCAACTGACCACTCTTTTTTAGTTGTTGGATGATGAGCATTACGCAATGCTTGATTGTAAGGGATGGGTTAGGTTGTAATTAAATAAGAAAAGGAGTATTTAACTGGTACTTACCACTGGCCGACTATGAGTGGACTTGTTCATTCGACAGTAAATGAGTAGATCAACCATTTTTATATTCTCATGATCAGTTAGACCCGGAGCCAAAGGAGCAGATACATAAGACTAGGGCTGTGGTAAACTGTTGTCAATATGTTGGAGACGGTCGCTGATGCAATAACATCTGTTTGTCGATCATATTTTTATTTCAGAATGGAAGGGGTATTTTTGATGAAACATTTGAAGAAAAAGATGCTTGGGGGAACGAGTTTGGCTCTGTCCCTGTTTATGTTGTCCGCCTGTGGATCTGAGGTAGCTACGACAGGAGCATCTGTAGATACAAGTGCTCTGCAAGAGAAGATTGCAGGGCTTGAGAAGAAACTGGTGGAGCAGGGAGCCAAGAGCGTTGAGCAGGAGCAAAAGATCGCAGCACTGGAGACCAAGTTGAATGAGTTGAGTACAAATGTGATTGCGGTAGGTGAGGCTGGTGGCCAAACGCCTGTAACATCGGGAAACAACGGATCGGCCGGGAAAGGCGACGGGGTGCTGATTACCTTTGCCCAGTATGAGAAGCTTGAGGTTGGCATGTCCGTGGAAGATGTCATCGAGATCCTTGGTGGTGAAGGTGAAGCGCTGAGTGAAGCAGAGAATATGGTGGTGTACAACTATAAAGGCACAGCCGGCAATGGTGCCAATGCGGTTATTGCTTTTCAAGGCGGGAAGCTGTTGACGAAGGCGCAGTCGGGATTGAATTAAAGAGCGTGGATTAGAGACAATTCATGGAATGGAACAGGGAACAAGTAACTCTGTTTTCGTAATCAGGCGCCGGAGAAAGATTCATTCGCTATGTGAATTGGATTGTTACTGTTACAAGAGCATTCTTTTCAGTACCATAGAGGTATGGGGAAGGATGCTTTTTGTGTTCTTTTACGGCGAATGGAGAGGTTTGGTGGAGGTTGGGCACGATAAATTAGGGCAGGGGGTTTCTTTTCGGTGGCAGGTGTGATAGAACTGAGAAGTGGCTATCCTGTAATGGGATACGCGGTTGTGAATCGGGAACATAGCTGGTTACAGAAAGGATGCTTAACGGATGTACGTTGTATGCAAAGAACACGTGGACATTGCCATCGACATGTTTGTCGATGAGTATGAGGACGCTCCAGATATCGTTGATCTGAAGGAGACGGAATTTGCCGACTGGGACCCGCCTGCGAAGTGCGCTGAGTGCGAACAGCACGCGGAATTTCTCGTCGTTTAGCGTACTGTAGGACTTAGACGGCTGGAGGCGTGACTTAAGGTGGCGCTTCAGGCTGACTTTCCATCCGGTATGAACATCACAGCAAGAAGCCAAGGAGAGCGTGATGAGCGCTCTTTTTGTGTTTGTGGGGGAATTGGTGTGATTGTTGGTAGGCAGCTTGGAGTTGGGCAAGGGTTGTGGGGGATGAAGGTGGAGATGGGGAGATTAGGAGAAGATTCAGGTAGGTAGGTGCCGAGTTCCGAATTGGGAGTGAGTTAGGTTGTAGCAAAGGTGGAAGGGTGTAGGTAATAGAATGGAAGTCTGGGCGTAGGTGAAAGTGACGTTGGGGGCAGTGATGTGGGTGGGGATGGAGGCATGGCTTGGTCGAGTAGCTCTAACGAACCTGAGGAACCTTATTAGGGGCAAATACCGTCTGGTTGAAATCTAACGAATCGTAGACACCCTATATTACTGAAATGGCCTCGAAAGAGGTGGGGAACGCTTGTTTTAACTGGGATAGTGTGTTTCAGATTCGTTAGATTTTAAAGTAGCCGAAATGGGGCTGAATAAGGTGTGTGGGGTTCGTTAGCATTTGGAGAAATGTGTAGTATGGGTTTAATACAGTTGGAACGAACGATGCGCTGAAGCATCTTACTTATAGGATATTGCTGCAAGCAAGAGAATTTAGGAGGAATGGATTGTTATGTTTATTCAGATTATTGGCGTAGGCAAATTGAAGGAAAAGTATCTCACGCTGGGCATTCAGGAATATGCCAAGCGTCTCGCCCCGTACATCAAGTTTCAGATGATCGAGGTCGCAGACGAAAAGGCGCCCGATACCCTGAGCGAAGCTGAGGTTCGGGCGGTAAAAGAGCGCGAGGGCGAACGCATCCTCGCGCATGTGAAGAGCGAGGCGCATGTCGTCGCGCTCGCATTGGATGGCCAGCTCTGGAGTTCTGAGGAGCTGGCATTGGAGATCGACAAGCTCGGCACGTATGGGACGAGCCATGTCGTGTTTGTCATCGGAGGAAGCCACGGGCTCTCCGATGAGGTGTTGCGCCGTGCGAAGCAGCGCTTGAGCTTCGGGCGCATGACCCTGCCGCATCAGCTTATGCGGCTGGTGTTGGTGGAGCAGATTTATCGCGCGGTGAAGATAAATCGGGGTGAACCGTACCACAAGTAGGGCGAAGTTTAGTATTGTGTATAGAAAAGTTGTATACAAATGAACCCTCTAAAACAAATGTAGAGGGTTCATTTGTATTTATAACAATAGATGCTTAAAGCGGGTAAGTTTTAAAAGCAAATAGTATAAATGTTATGCATAGGGTAAGGCAAAGGACAAAGGCCAATTGATTTCCTTTTATTTCTCTTACAGAGTAAGCACCAAAAAGCAAAGCTAAGTTAATTAGCATGAGTGTGAAATTAATGAAAACAGTGACAGATAAGATAAAGGTAATTAAAAACACTAGAAGGATAAATAAGAGCCACTTGGGATACATACTTAGATGAGCACGAATTGCACGCATTTTGTCCACCTTCCTTAATAATACATAATTCGACAAAAAAATGATCAAATGGTACTATTTACTAATGAGTTTGTTAATATTAATATTATTACTGTATTAATTATACCATTATACGGGAAGAAAGGAAGGAAGATATGTTTAAAAAGTTTATGGCGGTTATGTTAAGTGTTACATTATTGGGTAGTTCATCTGCATTCGCCGCAACTGATTCTACAGGAGGAAACACTGAGAAACAGAAGTGGCAGAATACTTCTGAGGTTGTACTTCAGGGAGAAGTGGTAGGTACTAAGATACAAGATGTATCTTATATTAGGGAAGTGGGGTCAGAGGGTGAGGTTAAGGTGACACTTACAACTAGCACTCATTATGATTTTCTTCCTGCAGCAAGTTCTGAGCAAAGAGAGGTTCTTCAAGATAATACAAGAACTGATATAATTGAAGCAACTGAGGACGATGAACTATTGCTCAATGGAGAAGAGGTAAGAGATGAGAATAATTTAATTCCTAATTTATCTTCCAAGTCAGTTGCTAGTCCTGGAGCCTTTGCAGCTGCCGCGAATGATAAAGGTGGAATTCCGTCTGTTTGCCATTATTATGGAAACTTTAAAAATTACAGTTACGGATGTTACAATGGAGTCTCAGTGTTGGGAAATCCTAAGGGAAGTAATGTCCAAAAAACAAATATCCCTATTACTAATACGTATGCTGTCAGAGCCCAGACAACAATTGATACGTTCCAAACAAACTACAACTCTATGACATCAAATTTAAAAGGTCTTGCTAGTGCAACAGGGTTAACAATTCTCGGCATTGAGTCTGTTATTGCTGCTATAGTAGCTGGAGGAGCAGCAGCAAAGGCAGCATCTGAATTACAAGTCAACTATAATGATGCCAATGATAACCTAAAGAAAGCTTACGGTTATATAAGTAACATGTAGAAAATTCATATAATATTTTATAAATTATACCAGATATATGCCATGTTTAATGGTTGTAATACATAAAGAAACTGGACCTTTTCAAACGGTGACTAACATCTACTTGACCAAGGACAGTTTCTTTATGTATTAGAGATATAAAATGTAGTGCAGATAATACTGCCCCTTTTTATTGACAAACGGTTTTGATACTGGCATATCTAAGTGAGAACTCTAGATGATAAGTGCTAGATAACTACTAGCTTTAATGGCTTTTCCTGACATAGGAAAAGCCCCCTCTGCTGACAATAGGACAGAAGGGGCTTGGCTTAAAAAATGTTTTTCAGTATCCTCGTTGAATGCAAGCTCAACGCTGCTGACTCGCTTCTTCTCGTCCAGCGTAATCTTCTTAATAATCAGATGTAGAAGAGTCTTGCGCTGTTGGAAGAGGGATTGACGTAGCAGTGCATCGAAGTTTGTCATCAGGGAACGTACAAGCTCGTAGGATACAGGATCAGCTTGATCATCTCGAAGATCTAATTCCAGTTTTGATCTGCGGGTTAGCTCAGTATCCAGCTCTTTGTTTAATACACTCAGGCGTTCAGAAAACATATCGCGGTCAATATCGTCTATTTCATATAAATCGAGATACTTACGTTTCTTATCCTCCAGAATGGTGATACATGTCTGTACTGCTGTTAACTCTTCACGTAGCGGTTTGATTCTTCCAGAACGTCTTTCATTGACGCTGTGAACAACTCTTTGCAAAATCTCTGGATTCACCACGGCTTGCCTGATGCGTTCAGTTACCGCTTGTTCTGCTTCCACCTTACGAATGCTGTTGGCATGGCATACGGCGCTTCCCTGGCTCCGGAATCGACCACAGGAATAGTACATCCGAGCGATCTTCTCGCCATTCTTGGACCGATTAACCGTGCGACTGGCGGTCATGGCGGCACCGCACTCAGGGCAACGAATCAGCCCAGTGAGCAGATACTCTCCTTCAAACCGTTTCTTGGGTAAAGTGGCCTTCTTTTCCCGGAGTAGCTGAACCTTATCCCATAATTCTTGGCTAATAATCGGGGGATGATGGCCTTCTACGAGAATCGGCTCCCTATTCTTACCTTTACGTCTTCGTTCAGCCCAATTCTCGTAACGATTGTAGCGGATTTTACCTACAAACATCGGATTATCTAGCAGGTCTCGGATCGCTGTAGTGGAGAAAGGCTTGCCAGTTTGGGTTCTATGCCCTCTGTGGTTCAATTCATTGGCAATGGTCTTTAATCCTGTTTTACTAAAGGAGATGCCACCGTATAAACGATGCGAACAAATTCTTTATAGTAAGCTGAAAGATTATTTTCAAATGAATATTGTAAATTTTAGGTTTTTAGATAAGGTAGCCTTACAATTGACTTCTGGGAACAATTTAGTTCGTCAGAGGTTGCGAGCTGTTTATTATGCTCAGTACATTAATGATCTGTCAATGCGTCGTGTGCAAAATGAGTTTTAAGAAATATTCTCTAGTTATGAATTTAATGATCTTTTTACAGAATAAATTGGAAATTTCATGACTGAAATTATAAATAAACCATTTTTTTGCTGTATAATCCAATTAATAATATCCTATAGTAAAAGGTATAGGCAAACCTCAAAGCGGAGGGTTGAGCAACCTTATTTTTGAATAGAGCTAGAGTAGGACACCTAATCAGGTTGTCCTATTTTTAAACAGGAGGTAATTAAATGCAAGACCGTAGGAACCATTATATTCCGCAATTCTATTTAAAGGGGTTTCTAGACCATAACGTTGAGCCACCTAGAGAGCCTAGCCTTTGGATTTTAGATAAGAAAAAAGGTGAATTGAGGCAGAAAGGTACAAAAAAGGCTGCAAGAATATATGGATATTATGACTTGAAGCTAATCACTGGAGAGATAACGACTGCGGTTGAAACGTTCTTTTCAAAACAAATTGAGAACCCAGCTGCTTTAATTTTGAGGAAAATACTTAATTATGAACCAATTAATGACGATGAAAGATTCCAATTTAGTGAATTTATATATTATTCACTTGTTAGGGTGCCTAACTTTCTTAACTATATGTCCTGGTTCCATAAAAATAGTGCCCAACTTAAATTGGAGAGAACAAGTGTTCTATCAACAGAAGTTATGATGAGGGAGGTTAGAATTGGAGAAGAGGGAATGACTACATTAGAACTTATGATTGAGATGTCTCGAATTTTTGTGCCTATGATCTATGACATGAACTGGCAATTTTTTAAGGCCCCCCGAAATCATCATTTTGTAACATCAGATAATCCAGTAATATTAAATAATCCTAATGAAAAGCACATCAAGACCTCCTTTAGTGGGTGGAAGGATCCTTATATTCATTTAACTTTTCCTCTTTGTTCAAGTATATGTTTGCGTGCTACCTGGACCAAGAGAAGAAAAACATATGTTAAAGCAGACATGAAATTTTTAAGAGCAATAAATTTTCGTACTTCTTTTTATGCAACGAGATACATTTTTTCATCAAGTCCTATAGCTCCTCCAGTCATAGATTCCTCTTTTTTATATAACGAGGTTGATATATATGAAAGTAAATCTAACTGGCAATAATACTTATTAAGCTTAAGAAACTTCGCCCTACAACTGATACGGTGAACCGTACCATAAGTAACAGCTGAATACTTTTGATAAAATTGAGATCACCGAAAGAAGATAGAGCATCGTTCACCAATTAAAAGCCTCTATCGTGATCAGCGGAGTAGAGGCTTTACACACAAAAAGATCCAATCACCTAAAATGACTGGACCCTCAATCATAAACTAAATTTCAAAATCAATCGTACCCTTTTCGGTTAATTCAAAGGGACCAGGTGTAACATCTGCATCGGGTCTCTTTGTTCCGAAGAAATCAGAGTCAAAATGATATGGAGTGCTGTCCGGCTCCTCAAACTTCATGTTGGCGTGATAAGTCTTTCCAAGCAGATCCGTGGTAACTAACATTGCAGTGGTTTCCCGAAGCAATTCGGGCTCATGGATCTGAATGTGCACCTCACCTAGCGCAGGATTGATCTCAATTTTTACGCCCTTCTGTGCAACTATCTTCGCTTGGGATTCGTGACGGCTTGGAACCGCATCGTTAAGAAATACATTGCCACCCATAGCTACCGGAAGAACGGCATTGCCTATAAAGAAATCCTTCGCGGCATCGCCAAGCTCCATAAGCTCCTCTTTGGTGTACTTCCACCATTTCTTGTCTTTCACATCCGGATGTTGATCGTAGCCGCCAAGTCCCACAGCATGCAGATAACAAATGGAATTGTCCGGAACACCATCCATGACCGTCTTCCCGTCCTCTCCAACTTCATCCCTTGGTTTAAGTGGAAGATGCTCAAAAAAGGTGATGGGCACAGGCTCCTTATTAGGATCGTTGTCACCTATAAAGATATTGTTGTAGTACCTGTCATCGCCTCCAGTGATATTGGAGTATCCGGCCATAGCCGTCTCGTGAGGGAAGTGATATGGCGTAATACGGGTAATTTCGGAACGAACTACAAATCGGCCTGCAAACAAATTATGAGCAAATGCCCCGCCCTGAGCCATATTTCTGAAATTCATCGGAGAGAGAAATAGATTGTGATCGACCATATACGGACCATGGCAAACCTCAACGAAAAGGTCCTCCGAAAGATTGTCAAAAAATACATTACGGCTGATGCGAGTGCCCTGTGCCTGCCAGTCCAGCCAAAGCGCACGGTAACAGCTATACATTATATTTTCGCTAATTTGAGTATCCAGGGAAGCATGAAGCTTAATTCCCGCAACTTCGGCACCGTGTCTTAGTCGTTTATGGTGAATATTATAAATACGGTTCTGATATATGCGGCTGAAGGCTGCTCCCATATGACCCACAATACCTGCCTGTTCACAATCGTGAATCACATTACCTCGAACTGTGTGACTGCCGATGTTATCTTTATGCCAGCCGGAGCGTAATGCTTGTAAAATAACCTCCTGCTCGCGTTGAGTACCACCTTTACTATGCTTCTCCAAAGACTTGGTGTGCCCTGTACCGATTTCGGTACCCAGGCTAATACCAACGCATTTGGATTCACTGATTATATTGTTTTCAATAATCCAGCCCTTGCTCCAGTGAGGTCCAATCAAACCTTCCTGGTAGTCTGTAGGTGGCGCCCATTGGGGGGAGGCTTGACGAAGAGTGAAACCGCTTACGGTGATGTAGTTAATTCCCGGTTTCTCAGGCCAAAAGCAATAAGGACGTACATTAATTTCTACATTTTCCGTACGAGGGTCTTTTCCACCAAAGTTAGCCCAGATTTTTGTTGTCGTAGAGTCAACCTCGGCATACCATTTTAACAATGAATCCTTGGGATACTTGGCTTCGGGCCAAACTTCAGGATTGTTAACGCTTTCAATACTATCGCATTCATATAATGATTTGCCATCCAAATAGACATCTCCGAGATGAATTGGGAAGGGCCCGTCAAACAACCAGTCTCCACTGAGCTCTACCTCATAAGGATTGCGAACGGAAAAGACGGAATTGAGCACTTCTGTGCTCCAAACATGGTCTCCTTCAGACTTCTTCCAGTTGGTAATCCGCTCAGCTCCTGTAATCACGACTTCCCCGTCTCCTGCGGATCGATATACGATTCTATGCTCCGCTGTTCCTCCATTAGCAGGGTTAACCCATTCCCTGTATACTCCCGCATGAACAATAACTGTATCACCGGCCATGGCTTGAGCCGCAGCGCGTGATATGGTACGAAGGGGCTGATCCGCTGTTCCTTTTCCTTGATCATTCCCATGTATGGATACATGATATTCCATAACAACTCTCCTTCTATTTTAAAATGTTTGTTGTATCCCGTTATTATACTAGAAAATAATTATAATGGGAGAGATAGGAAGGCAGATGTTAGACTAAATGGATACTGATATAAGGTAAACCACATCCACTACCCTATGAGGGTGTGGATTTTTTGCGTATTAAAGTCTTGTGGCTATTGTTAAAAGCTATGACTAGCCATGCTTTTTTCATATAACAAGCATTCCTTTTCATCATGCTATACTCATTAGACTAAAAAGTTAGAAGGAGAAATAGTTATGATACCATTTCGTAATGATCATGTAGGTAGCTTTCTACGTCCTGCAGATTTAAGTCAGGCACGTGAACAATATAAATCAGGCAACATCACATATGAGGAATTAAGAGCTGTGGAAGATAAAGAGATTATTCGAATTATTAAAAAGCAAAAGGAAAATGGCGTATTGGCAGTTACGGACGGTGAATTCCGCAGAAGCTGGTGGCATTTTGATTTTCTGGGTGGCTTGGATGGCGTAGAGTTGTATGAGCAAATAGATGGACCAAAATTCCATAATATGCAAACGCGCAAGGGTGGGATTCGTGTTGTTGGTAAAGTTGATTTCTCGAGTCATCCCTTTGTTCAGGATTTTGAGTTTTTGAAAAAGCATGCAGGTGACACAGTGGCGAAACAGACCATTCCAAGTCCCAACATGCTTCTATATCGATTGGAAAATTACGCTAATATCTATACGGACCGAGAGCAATTCCTTCAGGATACGATTGCGGCGTATCAAAAAGCCATTCAAGCCTTCTATGATGCGGGATGTCGATACCTGCAATTAGATGATACAGCTTGGGCCGACCTATTCTCAGACGCTGGTCACGATAAGCTACGTGCTAAAGGTCTGGAACCGGCGGAAGAGTTGAAAACGATGCAGCGCATGATTAATGAATCCTTGGCTCACAAACCGGCAGATTTAGTGGTGACGATGCATATTTGTCGTGGTAACTATAAATCGAACTATTTCTCAACGGGTGGTTATGATTACGCTTCTGAAGTTATCTTTGGAAACTTAAACGTAGATGGATTATTTTTAGAATTTGATGATGAGCGTTCAGGTGGTTTCGAGCCATTAAAATATGTGAATCGAAAAGATTTGAAAATCGTGCTTGGTTTACTCACATCGAAAACAGGCGAGTTAGAGGATAAAGAACAAATTAAAGCTCGGATTGCAGAGGCGGCAACCTATGTACCACTTGAGCAACTTTGTTTGAGCCCACAATGTGGTTTTTCATCTACAGAAGAAGGCAATATTTTAACGGAAGAACAACAATGGCGTAAACTTCGTTATGTGAAGGAAATTGCAGAAGAAGTTTGGAATTAATCCATTTAAATAACGGAGGGGTATTAAAATGACGATACAAGCAGACCAAGAGATAGTTATCGTTGAAGCGTTCATTAATGGTCAAAATGTAAAATCCCTTTCGCAGTTAGCAAAAGAGAATCCGACAAACCCATCTGAGATCGTAGGTTATTTCCCTGTCACTACGAAAGAACAAGCCGTGGAAGCGATTGAAGCGGCGGCAGGGGCTTTTAAAACATGGAAGCATACCTCCATTGATGAACGCATTATAATGATGCGTAAGGCGATCGAGAAGATTAGAGCAGCTGAGAATGAAATTGTGCATTTGCTGTCCAGAGAGCATGGCAAGCCCCTGTATGATGCACACGGTGAAATTTATGTTTCGTTAATGTGGATGGAGTTTGCTTGTAATGAAGCCAAATCGGCTCTACAGGAAGAGATCAAAGAGCATGAGAATGGTAAAACGATTCTTTCCTATGATCCAATTGGTGTGGTGGCAGCGATTAGTCCATGGAACTATCCCATTGCTTTATCTACCATTAAGATCGCTCCTGCCTTGCTTGCGGGCAACACGATTGTGCTTAAACCAAGCCCATTTGCGCCACTGGCGGCAGCGAAGGTGGCAGAGATTATTGCGGGTGAGTTCCCAGCTGGTGTAATCAATGTCGTTCATGGTGATGCAGATGTTGGCGTTGAAATGACTAGTAATCCTCTTGTTACGAAGATCGCCTTTACAGGTGGAACTGCGACAGCTAAGCATATTATTAAAGCGGCTTCGGAAACAATTAAGGATATGACGCTTGAGCTTGGTGGTAATGATGCGGCTATCTTCTTGGAAAGCTTTGATGTTCATGATGAGCGAGCAATGCGCCGGATTGTCATTTCTAATTTCTTGACTGCAGGCCAGATCTGTATGATCGCCAAACGTGTGTATGTACACCGTTCTATTTATGATGAGTTTGTGGAAAAATATATAGAGGTGGCAAATCGCTGGATTCGAATTGGTGATCCCTTTGATTCGAATACGACAATAGGTCCGGTTAATAACCTGAAGCAGAAAAATGTCGTGCTTGGTTTGGTTGAAGATGCGCAAAAGCGTGGGGCTAAGGTCATCCCTCTCGGTCAAATTCTGGATCAGAAGCTGTTTGAACAAGGTTACTACCTACAACCTACGCTTGTCTTAGGTTGCGATGTTCATGATCCGATTGTAGTGGAGGAACAGTTTGGTCCTACGGTTCCGATTCTTCCATTTGACGATGAAGAGCAGGTTATTCATCTACACAATGAAAGTATATATGGATTGACGAGTTCTGTGTGGGGGAAAGAAGAGGATGCCATCTCCGTCGCACGTCAACTCGAAGCTGGAACGACAATGATCAATACAGCTGCTGTGCAGGGGCTCGACGTTCGGTTCCCTTTCGGTGGGGTTAAGCAATCCGGTATTGGCCGTGAATACGGCGTGGAAGGTATCCGCACTTATACAGAAAAGCATGTCATCAACGTTCCAAAGACACTGGATCTTCCTTATATACCCGAATAAATCTTATATCACATAACTTCGTATCTTACAGGGCATGTACATGTGAAATAAATGTAGGCTCTAACTTTACTCTGGCGGCGATCAAAATAATAAGAAATAAAGAAGCCACTCCATTATTTTGGAGTGGCTTTGTACTCAGCTATTATACGGTGAACGGCGGCTATTTTCTACCTAGTGTCTCCCAAATGCCATGGAGCCAGGAGTCGAACTCAGCATCTTTGTCGCCCTCGTAAGTATCATAGATATCCAGACGTGTCTTTTGCAGTTTTTCCTTGAATTGCTCGAATGTGTGACCTTCAGGAAGGCTTTTTTTAATCCGTAGCAAAATTTTGTTAGTACCTTTAAACAGCTCACCTTTGTTTTTGGCAGGCATTTGTACATCTTCATCCAACTGTTTCAGCTTGAAATATGCAGCTTCACGCACCTGGAACACTTGATCATTCTTCAAAACGTGCTGCAGCAACTTAATGGTAGGGGCTGTATCCCAGTTTCCCAATTCGTTCACTGCATTCAGTCTGTCTCTCCAGCTTGACGTCCGATTAGCCGCTCGTTTGAGCTCTTCAAAGTTCTCCGGTAGTTCGTTAACTGCTCCAATATCATGGTTGTTCGTCAAAATTCAATCTCCTTAATCATCGCCATCTCGGCAGAATGATGAATGTTATTTATGTGATCACTATTATAGCACGAACCTGACTAAACTACTCCTATGAAGCCGATTGGCTAGCCTTTTCCTTAATGAAGTCCACCATATACACCCAACCAATTAGTCCACATAAGACAAAACCAAACGCATGCAGAGATCCATAAATGGGAATAAAATCGAGTATGGTTAAGGAGTACATATTTTTCAGTAACGGATAGAAGATGGAAATGACAACAACCGTGTAAAAGGCTAGGCAAGAAAGGCCTAAGAAGAAGGTTGCCTTAATATCCAAAGCATTTTTCCTCAAGTAAGCAATGAGATAAGCGGTGTAAACCACAATATTACACGCGAACAAACTGACACCAATGTATTCAATTGGCTTGGAGAAAATCATACCAATAGCAATCAAGATTGGTCCGATGATATCGATGGCAACAACCCAGGGATACCAGCTTTTCTTCGTCATGATGCGTCCCAGTGCACCAATGAAAATTGGAACGATTGCAGATGAGAAATGAAAGTGAACCGAGCTTAACGCGTGCGTTGCAGGATTAGCTTGAAAGAGGTTCAATTGATATTGATATAAGGTAAACCAAATGCCTCCGATGAAAAAATAAACGAGCCCCGCACCAATTGCTATTTCAGCTGCTTTTCCTTTAGAGATTACAATGGTGGTTAAGCCATAGATGCCAAGCAGCAGTGTGAACAGTAGCCACCCAAGGGACAGAATCCCCGGTATTACCGTGTTTTCTAACCCCCACATCTTATTACTCATTACCGAGGCTAGGGTAAGAAGCGCAGCGGGAAATTGAAGCCATTTCATAGCAGCATAAATCATTCGTTGATGTTTATTCTTTTCATCATGGTTCAAAAGTAAAATCACAAGAGGTACAATGACAAAAGCCGCAAAAAGTAGAAAATTTTCAACAAGTTCGAATTGGAAGTAATCAAGGGAAAATATCAGAATGGTTATGATTCCACCGGGAAACACTGGTTCTAATAATGATTTCATTCGTTGCTTCAAGGAACTATTCATGGGGTTTCCTTTCTAACTACGTTTATCGTAATAACTGCCTGCATCCAGTTGTGCAGCAGTTTTAGTATAGATTCGGCAATTCTTCTTTAAGTAGTCTAACACATTTATTTGTAAATATATGAAAATAAGCTTATCTTACTGCGGTTGATGGAATCATGGGAAATAGCCCTTCCGCTTTTCAAAGACTTTCGCCATAAAGGAGCTGTGGTATCAAATGAATAAAGATAAAAGTATTGAAATGAAATACTCTTCAAAAGCAGAGGACATTCTACAGCAGATCAATAGTAAAACTAAGCTAGGCGAATTACGAAAAATCGCAAAGGATATTAAAAAAGATCACGAACTAGCTATGGAACTTTGGTCGACCGAAGCGTTTTTGCCCAGACTATTAGCTATCTTAATTATGGACAAAAAACTTCTTTCACAAGAAGTGCTTAATAAGTTTGATAAGGATATGCAGACTCACACTTTTGATGAGCGAAATAACTTAATGGATTGGTTAATGGCTAATCAGCTCACTAAAGACAAGAAGACCATTGCATTGATGAAGTCATGGGAAAAAAGCCCTTCTGCTCTTCAAAGGCGAGCTTTTTGGTATTATCAAGCGCGATTGAGATGGACTGGACAAACGCCTCCTGATAACACCGAAGACTTACTATCTGCAATTGAAGCTAATATTACGCAGGAAGAGCCGACAGTCCAGTGGGCTATGAATTTCATTGCAGGTTGGATAGGCATTTATGATCAAAAGTACCGTGCACGTTGTATTAAACTTGGTGAGAATACAGGTCTTTATAAAGATGAAATGGTATCAAAGGGTTGTACTCCTAATTATTTGCCAGAGTTCATTGCAATTGAAGTTAACAAACGAAATAAGAACTAGTTACCCCTGATATATTCATTAGGGTCTGATGTGACAATAAGAATTCGAAGCCTCAATATGGAAAAAGGATCTGGAAGTAAGCTTCCAGATCCTTTTTTGCTTGGAGGGCAATTTTAAAAGTTTTATGACACTACTAATCACTATAATTGGTGTGAAACCAATTTTTTAACTCTTCGCTCATTATCTCAAATTCCGTCTCGGTAAACTTTGGATGCAATTCGATTCCTCCAGATGGTCCGAAAATAACGATGTCCAGGCTCGTTTCATCTATAAATGTAATTTTTCCAGCATTGTTCGATCCAAAAGCATCACCTGCATCAAAAGGTCTAAGTTCTGCATCTTTTATCATTTGGATAACCGTATTTTTTTCTTCTTCGCTTAATATTTCGGGATTAATCATGCCAATACTGATTTCTTTTACTTGCCCTGCATTCAGTTTCTCTTTAAATTGTTCCGCCCATTTGCTGTCCGCTCCGCTTCCTGTGGAGCAACTTGAAACGATCAGTATAAAACCGACTATCACTAAGACAATACCTGAGATCCGTCCAGCATTTAATGCTAAATCACTTGGCTCCGCATCTTTAAACTTCCATCCCAGTCGAACATACCAAGCAAAGTAAGGCCAAATCGCCGTAATTATTCCTATGATTAAGACTACAACACCTATAATTCCTGTCAAACAATCACATCCTGTATATGTTAATTATTCTATTTACTACGATAAATACTTGTTAAAGTTTCTTGTATGTAGATATCCATTGCTACGCATCAGCAATCTATCAACTTCCTTGGGAAACAAAAAAGAGCCGCGCGCCATGCGGCTCTCCCTCTAATTTTAGCGCCCACCCGTATTGGAAGCCCAGACAGGGATCCAACTGTTCGGATAATAATCATTGGTCAGGGTTGTGTTATAGAGAACTAAATTCCCATCACTTTGCATGATCAGTGTGTCACCTGTTGTGTTAGCTGGTAAGCTGCTCCCGTGATGACCTGGAATCCATGAGGTGGTATTGGGAGACCAGGCAGCTACCTGTACAGAAGTATCAATCATCAAAACTTTATCCCATCCCCAACCGGTGTAATATTCGAATTTACCTGTAGCCGGGTTGAAGCCATAACGATAACCATATTGATAAACGTCTTGATATTTCATGCCATATTTATAGATGACAGGTTTCCCGTACTGTGTTTCAAAATTGAACGAAAGAGCCCCACTGTTACTAGTTCCGCTACTCCAGAGAGAAGAACCGTTTTGATAGATAACAAAGTTCCCGTCATTTTGCCAGATGGCTGAAAATCTACCATCTTGGGAGGTGAGATAGTCACCCTTCGCCATGCTTTGGCCGATCGTGAGTTTATCTCCAAGATAGCCAGCAGAAGCTGTTGCTGGTACGGCAAATGCAAGAATTAACAAGCAAGCCATAAGAATGCGAAAAGATCTGGGAAAAAGTCGTTTGTTCATTGGACACGCTCCTATTTTTCTTATAATGGTTAAAGCTAAATGCATAGAACAACAAATCCTTACAGCTATTGCCTGTTTCTGCGTTGCATTCAGTCAGGAGCGGTGATGTAACACGTCCCCATCTGGTGTAAAACGGGAACCAAGATCTAAAATGCTCCCAACCAACGGTCACCTCCTTTAATAGAAAGTGTGAAAATCTTTGATACATATTATGTAATGGAATGTGTGTTTTAGGAGATCGAAGCTAAGTTTTCTTTAGTAGAGGAGTTGCATCATCAGGTGAAAATACATACTTTATTTTCCATTATAGCAACAAAAAATATAAAAGCCATATTTTTCTATATGAAATTTTGAATCTATCACTTACGTCCGATGTGTCATAACTTCTCGTCTCCTTAGCCAGAAAAAAACCTATTAATCGCTTGAATAAATTGAAGCTAAACACTGATTTTGGTGCAGATCGAGACATAGGTATTCATCTCCTCTATCAATCTCTCAACTTTTTTACATCCATTTTATATATTTAATGATTTTTATGAATTGAACTATGGTAAAATATCTCAGGATCTAAAATTGGAGAGGGGTTTTTTCATTCATGTTTTGGAAAAAAGTTTTGGGTAAAAGCACACTGCGTGTAGCTACTGCTGCACTATTACTCACGCAACTATTGGGCGCAGCAGGTTCTGTCTCTGCCGCAGGTAACGATGTAGAAGTACACTTGATTGGAATCAATGATTTCCACGGTCAGTTAGATACCACATCAATCGTGGGTGATAAGAAGGCAGGAACGGCTCCAATTCTAGCAACCTATCTCAAAGAAGCGCAAGCCAAATATGAACACTCCCTACTCTTCCATAATGGAGACTCTGTTGGTGCATCTGCTCCAGCCTCATCTTTGGATCGTGACGAGCCTACCATGGAATGGATGAATATGATGGGCTTTGATGTAGGCTCCTTGGGTAATCATGAATTTGACCAAGGTGTCGCTGCTTTGAAAGCACAAATCTTTGGTGGCCTTGATCCAAAAGAAGGAAAAGTAACGCATGCCGGTGCAAAATTTGATTACGTCAATGCAAACGTGATTGAAACTGCCACAGGAAAAACATTGATTAAGCCGTATGTGATTAAAGAAGTGGGCGGAGTCAAAATTGGATTTATCGGACTAGTGACGAAATCCACACCTGCCAAAGTATCTCCATCTGGGACAGCTGGCGTACGTTTCTTGAGCGCAGAAGAAGAAGTGGAAGCCGTTAATAAATATGCTAAAGAATTGCAAGACCAAGGTGTAGAAACGATCATTGTTTTGGCACATGATCCAGCAACAACCAAAGAAGGCGTAACTACTGGAGAAGCAGCTGATCTGGCAAAAGCTTTACCGGCGGATTCCCCTGTTGACGTTATCGTTGCAGGTGACAATCATGCATTGGCTAACGGTGAAGTGAATGGAAAGTTGATCGTTCAAGCTTATTCCTATGGTACGGCGTTTGAAGATATCAAGCTGATGATTGACCCTGTTACCGGGGATGTAACTGAAAAATCAGCGACTGTTACAACGACTTTCCAAGAGGGTGTAAAAGAAGACCCTGAATCTTTAGCGATTATTAAAAAATCATTAGACAAGCATCCTGAACTGACGAAGCCAGTAGGTACAACGGATGGTTCTGTTACCCGTACAGATGCTTATAATAACGAAGCCCCTCTAGGTAACCTCATTGCAGATTCAATGCGTGAAGCAGACTTTGGGGATAAGGCCAGTGCTGCTGACTTTGCATTTATGAATCCAGGCGGTATTCGTGCGGATCTGCCACAAGGCGATGTGACCTTTGCTGATCTTGCCAAAATCCAACCGTTTGGTAACACTCTAGTAAAACTTGAGCTGACTGGCGAACAGGTTAAAACCTTGTTGCAGCAGCAATGGGGTACCAATGCTGACGGTACACCTAATACCAAAACACTCCAAATCTCTGGTTTGAAATACACTGCAGATTTCAATAAGCCAGTCGCAGAACGTGTTACTGGTCTTAGTCTGGAAGATGGAACAACGATTGATCCTGCAAAAACATATACGGCTGTAGTTAACAACTTTATGGCTGCAGGTGGAGATAACTATAAAGTGCTGCTGGATGCTAAGTCTTCCCTGGCAGGTCCTATCGATCTGGATGTATTCTACCAATACATCGTAGACACGTATAAAGGCGGTAGCATCGTAGCTAAAAATGAAGGACGTATCACAAACCTGGCTGCATCTACCGAGCCAACAGAAACACCTGTAACAACAGAAGTCATTTCTCGTGCTGAATTTGTAAGTGCTCTGGTTGACATGTTGAAATTAAACGAAGTAGCTACAGCACCTGCATTCAAGGATGTTGCGGCTAATGCTGCATATGCAGATGCGATTGCTGAAGCTACGCATGCTGGATTCATCCAAGGTTATGGTGGAAACTTCTATCCTGATCGGGATATCACGCGTGAAGAAGCTGCTACCATTCTTGCTAAATTGGTAAAAGATCAAGCGACTGATAAAGACGCTGCTACGATTATTGCTAGTTTTGAAGATGGTAAATTGGTGTCTGCCTATGCAATTAAACCTATGGCAAAATTGATTGACAAAGGTATTTTTGCTGGAACAGATAAAAAATCACTTCAACCTAAACAAGGTCTTACTACTAACGATGCAAAAGCATTAATTGAAAAAGCTGTTGCAGCAAAAGCTTCATAATGTAGAACTTATTCAAACTTTATATTAATAGGGGCTCTTCCTGACAAAGGAAGGGCCCTTTCTGCCATATGCAGTGTAGAGGTGATAGACGATGTTCTGTCATTTACTTCGGGTTAAATCGACAAATCTATGTTTCTATGATAGGGTTGAAGCATCCCATAGGCATTCTACTCTTCGGAGTAGAGTGCCTTCATGTATATTATGGGTGCTTACATTAAATGTATTTTAAAATCAATTGGATCGTATATGGAGGTGGTGATGCTATGTTTCTCTCTTTAGCCCCAACAGGGGATGGTTGGATGAGTATGAAAAATGTAAAAATATCATTTAATAAAGAGGAGCGAACATAGCATGACTACTAGTTTTCAGGCGGAGACCCGCATTCCATTAAATTCTTCTCGACTTAGGGATCTACGTAAATCCGGGCGTTTGCCAGGTATTGTTTTCGGCAGAAATACGGAGAATGAGATGATTCATATTCCAACAATAGAATTTCAAAAATGGTTGAAGCAAGGAGCGTCTGGTTTTATTGAATTGCAGTTTGAAGAGAAAGGCCCATTGACCGTATTATTGGAAGACCTTCAACGTGATTCGGTTACACGGGATTTGATTCATGTGGATTTTCAACAGGTGCAGACCAATGAGATCATGCGCACTAAAATTCCTGTCAAGTTCAACGGCACACCGATTGGCACAAAGCAGGGCGGTGTCGTGCAAGTTCAATTAGCTTCTATTGAAGTGGAGGCATTGCCGAGACACTTGCCAACGTCGATTGAATTTGACATTAGTGCTATGGAACTTGGAGAAACGTTACATGTAAGTGATGCAACGTTTGCTCCAGATGTAACGGTGATCTCTGAGGGGAATGAGTCTCTTCTGTCTGTAGTTAAACCTTAACAATTCCAAATTCGCAAAGCTGAATAAGTCAAAATTAGCCGTACGGGTGATCATCCGTACGGCTAATTTGTGCTGATTACGAGATGTTGGCGTGCTCCCATCCTCACTAGGTGGGTAGTCTGGAATTCACCTCACGGATGTCTTTTTCTCGCGTACAGGCGCAATGTTCCTGATATTTCGTTACCTTTTCAAAGTTCATTCGCAAAATTCAGGTGTAAAGTAGGTAGACTCAGGAAAGGTAATCACTATAATGGAAATAAGATACATATATAGTTGATATATAAGAATGGATGCGGATGAATTAACGCTCAATATAGAGATAGAGATGAGGAAGAGCGGTGGGTAAACCTGAACCGCTAAGGTCATTGGCATAACATTTCTAAACAGGGCGGTGGGCGAAAAAAAATGGACAAATTAAAGAATAGTGGATTCTATAAACTGAGATTCTTCATCACTCCTGAAGAGTTTAAAAGCCTTTTGCAGCTTTTGGAGCATCGGCAAGCACAATTCTATCGTACCAATGCTGCCCGAACAGAGCATGATTATAATCAGGTGTACGAGGAGTATCAGACGTTCTATCAGTATTTTGTGGCAGGAGAAAAGAGAAATGACGTCCATCCCTTCTTTGTTTACTCTATTTCTATTGCATCGGATCAAGAAAGTTCAGGATTTTTTGTGAGAAATGAAGGTGTTTCTTTTCCATATCACGGACAATGGGCAGAGGATGAACTGCCGTGTATCTTACTTTCATTTCCGAAAGGTTTTCAAGTTAATGTGGAAGATGAAAAAGGAAAGTACTATATGTATGAGGATATCCGGGACCATAAGCCGCTGACCTATGCGTTTTTCGATGAAATAAGAGACTCTATCAAAAAAATGACCAAACCCCTTCGCTTCTCAGCCCTTGATGCAGATGCGATGAAGGAGCAAAAGCCCTCTGTGCGTATAAGCCATGATGCAGTGCACGGATTGAGCCAATCGTGGATATTCAGTAAATATGGACTTGTGATTCATGGGAAATAGGAAGGGGACGAAATGATGTTCGCCCTAAAGCTTATCTGTACCTGGGTACTGCTAGTCGCCTCATGTTCAGCGGTATGGTGGAGCTTCAGGACAGAAAAGCTTATAACCGTCTCCTGGCTGGCATTTTTGCTACCTGCTGTCTTCCAGCTTGTTACGGCTTTCCGGATTGGTCCAGGCCAAGCAAAGTCACTCATCGTGTTCGGCTGCATCAATCTGGTGTTTGCTGCCCTTGTGGGTGCGGGGGTCTGGTATCTAGTCCAAATAGCCAATTCATATCGAAGGGGCAAATGATCAACGAATGGAAAGGGGAACTCTAATCGTGAAGCCAATGCAAGAAATAGAGACGCTGGCCATAGAGATCGCCGCTGCCGCCAGAACGTCTTTTTGTACTCTTTTTGAAAATGGTGAACGTTACTATTATTGTACGTTATACACTACTGGCGAAGGACATGCGCCAAGCATCTCTGCCTGGTCGTGGGAAGCTCTGGCGTTGGAGTCGGCTAGGCAAGCAGAGGAAAGTGATACACCGGTATCCACGATTGCTGATCTCATCAAATGGTCGTATGCGGATTCGCCCTATTGTTGTTTTGGGGATGATCACTTTGACGATGTCAAACAACGATATAACGAGCGTCCTTACATTGCGGAACTGGAGAATGATGATTGGAATCGCGAGTTGGATGTGAGGCTGAACGCTATGGAGCTGGCGATGAAAATGCTCGATGATGAAGGCGTATTTGCCTTAAATCAACCGCGAGAGTCCGTATGTGTCCTTGTTGAAGTCATGCCACCAGATGAGATCAATACAGAAATTGCCTTACGTTTGAATCGGGCGGAATCTCCGGCTATGCAAGCATGGTTGGCGGAGGCAGCAGAATAGAAGCATCTGCAATTTGGAGAGTTTTGACCTTCTATTATGTACCGTTTCGACTCAATTGGCTGAATAAGATGATTATGATAATAGGACTATAATTCTCGAACCACCTTTGTACAGTAAAGGGTGGTTCTTTTTGTTGTTTGCGACCACTGTACAAACACACTTTTTCTGCCTTGTCCACATTTATACCTCACCAAAACTATTTAATTGCATCTAATAGATTATCAATAAAAAGGAGGTTTTGAGAATGGGAAATAGAAGACCTGGAGCACCTAGTGGTTATGACCCTGTTCAGATCTATAACTCGACTTCGTTTAATGCGAGTGGAGTAGTGGAGTATGCATCCATTTTTTGTAGCAACGATAGATATAGTGTTCAGCGTGATGAGACTTGGAGATCTTCCGGCCGTGGTGTGTGCCTGGTAACTAGAATCACCGCGACGGTTAGAACACCGAGTGGAAATATTGAGGCTGAACCGTATACCTCTTCTGGTACTTCGTACAGCCAGTTCGCCATTATACAGGTAGGGGTAAATCAGTTCCGAGTGACACGTGTTACAAGTGCGATTAGAAAATGCCGGAAATAACCGAAGAGGGTTAATATCAAGAACAGGTACTAAACAGGAAGAGACGACTGGCCATGAGTAAAAGGCTGGTCGTCTTCTTTTGCTTTAATGTTCTTTGTACCATAATATTCTTCGGTACATCGAGGAATCTTTCAAAAGTCGGAAAGGTCGTAAGGCTGGTTGATAATTGCCTTCGATAATCCAAATTCGCCGTTTCTTGTCGATGGCTATATCGAATCCAACTTGTCTAAGCATAGGGTAATGCTCTCCCAATCGTTTGGCAGCTAATCGTGCAACTTGTTCCGCTTTGACAAGTAAGCGCCGGTCTCCAATTCGAGCTAGTCTCAGTGCCTTAAGCACTGGAATGGGTTGGTTATTCACATTGGTGACTTGGTATCCCTGTGCTGCAACTTTAGCATAGGAACCTGTCACGTTCCAAATGGACGAGGAGCCTTTTTTGCGCTGAACCATGATCCGAATGTCGAACGGCCTGTGTTTAATTTGAGCAAGCTGCAGTCGCTTTTGGACAATATATTCATCACTTTTGTTTGTTTGTTCGAGCCATTCGAGTAACTGATCGTTGTCTCTCATGGTGACCGTGTTATTTTCATTTTGAATACGATAGGCATTTGCACCGTCGCGTCTAATGAACAGAATATCCCTTCCGTAACTCCCATTGCGAGGCTTCAGTACAACGCTGGGATATTGAAGAAGCATCTTCGTTAGCGTATCCTTCTCAAGCAACTGTGTTTCTGGCAACCGTTCTGCAAGAGAGGGCTCATCGCGCAGAATGCCATACTGCAACCATTTGTCTCTTTCGAATAACATTGGAATCACAGCCTTTTTCAATCGTCTACGGTAATTCTAATTCAAATTCGTGATCCGCATAAGTGGCCATTCGTCCAGATTTGTAAGTCGATGCATGTCCAATCGGTCGATGGAGACAGAAGATGAACTTTTGCGAGAAATGACTGCATTCTGGGGAGGCGTTCATTCACGCTTCGAGTGGCTTCTGGATACGCAGGTACACTTCTATCACAACCGTGGACAACTGCATGCCATGCTGGTACATATGCTGAAACGAGAGCAAATGTGCAATTGTTCGAGTAGTGCTAGACTAACCTCAACTAGTATTCAACTAGTATTTTTCGCCTATGAATTAGCTTATAAAAGAGTGCAACTTTTTTACCAATATATATACAAGTTATTCGTTTACTGTATGCCTTTTCGATGTTATACTCACAATATTCAAAAAAGAATTTGTGGAAATATGTCGAATTGAGGCTTATCACGATGATTATGGGTAAACAAAACGGCGAAACGATCATCCTTATTCCATCACTTGAACCGGATGAGAAACTTCCAGCCTATGTACGGCAATTGCGAGAGTATGGCTTCAGCAATATTGTTATTGTGGACGATGGATCAGGCGATGCCTATCAGTCGATTTTTGAGGAGCTTCGTGAGAACGGTTGTGCTCTGCTGACACATACGGAAAATAAAGGGAAGGGTGCGGCACTCAAAACCGGCTTTCAGTATATTGCTCAGCAATTCGATGCATCTTCCTTCGTTGTAACCGCTGATTCAGACGGACAGCATGCAGCTGAGGATGTCTACCGTGTAGCCCAAGAAGCAAGGCTTCATCCAGACTCGTTGGTGCTCGGGGTAAGGAACTTCAGTGAAGGAAACATACCGCCAAAGTCCCTGTTAGGCAATCGGATGACCTCTTTTATTTTTGCCATGCTATATGGAAAGAAACTATCGGATACCCAGACCGGGCTTCGTGCATTCGGTCCCAGGTTACTTGCGTTTATGCAGGATGTACGCGGTATTCGGTTTGAATATGAGCTTCAGATGCTCATCTCGTGCATTCAGTCTGGCATACCGATTCATACCATGCCAATCCAAGTCATTTATGAAAATGGCAATGCGGGAACTCATTTTAAAGCAATCCAGGATAGTACCCGGGTAATGGGTGTGTTGTTCTCCAATTTTCTGCGGTTCATTTCATCATCGGTGGCCAGTTCTGTTGTGGATTTGGGTATCGCCTGGTTTTTGATCGACGCGTTGCGGCCCATATTGGGTGAGCAGCACTATCTAAGAATTCTGCTTGCAACTGTGATTGCGAGAGTGATTTCCATTGTGGTCAACTATGTACTGAACAGACACTTTGTATTTCGCAAAGAGGATAGCCAGGGAAGTCTATGGCGCTATCTGACGTTATGCGGAGTGGTGATCTTGCTTTCCAGTACCGGTGTATATATATTCCATACCGTTCTCTTCGTAGATGAGAAATTGGCGAAATTCGTCTGTGATGCCTTGCTGTTCCTGCTCAGTTTCCAATTGCAGCGAAGATGGGTATTTGCAGCAAGGAGGAAGCAGCTGTAGTGCAAAACGAAAAAAGGCAGAATATCTTTTTTGTCATCACGATGATCCTGATGTCGATTTATTTGGTATGGCGTACGTTCTTTACGTTGCCATGGGGTGAGGGCGTTCTGAACGTCATTTTTGGTATGCTGCTGATTGTGGCTGAAACGGTCACCGTACTGACAACCTTTGAATTATTCTTTCAAAAGATGCAAAAAGAACGTACACAGCTCGACTTTCCAATCGTTCCGCCGGAGTATTATCCGGATGTGGATGTATTTATTGCTACGCATAATGAGCCTGTTGATCTGTTATATAAAACCGTTAATGCCTGTACGTTCATGGATTACCCGGACAAGCAGAAGGTTCATATCTATCTCTGTGACGATGGAGCAAGACCTGAGGTGGAGGAGCTTGCCAGACAGTTTGGCGTGGGATATCTGGGGTTCCCCGGCAATAAGCATGCCAAATCAGGTAATCTGAACAATGCTCTAAGCAAAAGTTCGTCTCCGCTCATTGCAACGTTTGATGCAGATATGATTCCACAGCACACCTTCCTGATGAAAACGGTACCCTATTTCATGCTCTCCACGTTTATTAAGGAGAATGAGGTATGGCGTCCTCGCCGAGAGGACGAGATGGACCCTAAGTTCAAGCTTGGTCTGGTACAGACCCCGCAGAGCTTCTACAATCCGGATCTCTTCCAGTTTAACCTGTATGCAGAGCAAGGCATCCCTAATGAACAGGATTTCTTCTCCAGAGAAGTAAACATCCTGCGTAATGCCTCCAATGCGGTAGCCTATACAGGAAGTAATACGATCATTTCCCGGCAGGGTATGGAAGACATCGGAGGTTTTCCGCTTAATACGATCACCGAGGACTTTGAGACAAGCATCCGCTTGCAGCAGGAAGGTTATATTACCTATGCGACTCAAGAAGTTCAAGCTGCCGGGCAGACAACAACAACAGTGAAGAGCATGATTAAGCAACGGATTCGCTGGGCAAGGGGTATCATTCAGAGCCTGCAGAATACGCGTGCACCCATATCGGGGAAGCTTCCCTTTTGGACGAGAGTAACCTACTTGAGTAGTTTCTTATACTGGTGGTCCTTCTTTAACCGCTTGATTTTCATTTTGGCGCCTATTTTGTTTGCGTTATTCGACTTCCAGATTGTAAATACAACCTTCTGGCAGATCTTAATATTCTGGCTTCCATCTTATTTCTTCTATAGTCTATCCATGCGATATCTGTCCAGCAATATTCGGAATCAGCGATGGAGTCAGGTTATCGATACCATATTTATGCCTTATCTGATCTGGCCGGTTCTCCTGGAGACGGTGGGCATTCGTGAGAAAAAGTTCAAAGTTACCAACAAAAGCAGAGCGAGCGGTCGACAATGGATGTCTGCTCTGTTATATGCACTTCCGCATATCTTCTTGCTGTTGCTATCCATTGCTGCCGTGATTCGGTATGTCAATGGCAAGTACGGCATTGCGCTGTTCTTCAGCAGTATCATTATTTTCTGGCTGATTCATAACATGATTGCGCTGTGTTACGCCCTTTTCTTCATGATCGGGCGTCGTGCGTATCGGGAGACAGAACGGATTCGGGCGCAGGAAGATGTCACGATTCACGACCAAGCCAACAATCTGCGATATCGGGCCAAAACGGTGGATGTATCTGAACAAGGGATTGCCTTCTATGTTCCCTATCCCATTTATTTGGCTGAGCAGAAGATCATCTCTCTGGTCGTCAAAACCGAGCGATATGAGGCCAACCTCGATGCAGTCATCGTTTATGTTAAACAGGATGGAGAGGGCTGGCGTTACTCGGCAACGGTTCAGCCGGTCGATGAACATGATAACCGCCAATATATGCAAATCATCTACGACCGTAAACACTCCTTGCCAGAGCAGATGAATCTGTGGGATACGGCTTATGACGATATGCTTCGCAATGTGAAAAAACGGATTGTTCAACCCAGATCGGATCAGCGAAAAATGCCGCGGCTTTCCCTTCAGCTTCCAGTTCATTTCACCAATGATGCTAGCTGTACGCTGCGCAGCTTCAATTATCGTTTCTTCTCCGCGACGGGATTCCAAGGTGATATTGCGGCAGGAGCGGTCGTTACTTTTTATACGAAGAGTAATATTGAGGTCATTTTGCAACATACGGGAAAAACGACAGCCCGTGAGCGCGAAGTGCTTCTCTCGGTGGAGAATATCGATGATATTGTGGAGAAGGGCTTGATCGACCAATTGCTGACTGATTTGATTCAGCCACATTCCGATCGTTCCACCAGAGAGGGTTAGGAGAGATAAAGATGCTCATTGTGCTTCATTTTGTGATGGGAGTTTTATTGATAATCTCCTTTGTTGGTTATATGCAGTTTGTTCGGAAGACACTTGCACTACGGTGGGAGTTTATCCCTGTATTTGTGTTTTCCTCGATTGCCTGCATCGTATATTTCGCTGGCTTGGCAGGTCAGCTCTTTATAGGAAGTATTATCGTGATGATACTCGGCTTGTTCCTTTTTAGAGATACGCTGGTTCGAGCTGTCCGACGAGGGACCAAGCCGAATGTATTGTTCTCGTTATTTCAGTTTTCTTTTCTGGGCTTAACGTTCATCTTTTTGCTGATTCTGTTCCAAAATCAATTGACACACTACGATAATTTCTCGCACTGGGCTATTGTATTGAAGCAGATGTTGAGTACAAATGCCTTTCCGACGCCAGACTCCAATCTGATTGATTTTAAAAACTATCCGCTTGGGACTTCGTCATTTATTTATTATGTCTGTCGCTTCATGGGGCATTCCCAGTCCGTGATGCTTTTGGCACAAGGTCTGCTTATCTTTTCATGTTTTTATGCCATGTTTGGCATTGTTTCAGAGAAGAAACGTTTTCTTCTGTACGCTTTTCTCGGACTCGGGTTATCTACGCTTTCTTTTTTCAATCTGACGATTCGGATCACCAATCTCCTCGTGGATTTCTTGCTTCCGATCTACGCACTCGCGATCCTGGCGGTGATTTACCAATATCGTCATAAGATCAAAAAGGCATGTATTGTTGTTCTTCCGCTTGCCGGATTGCTGACCATCATCAAAAGCACAGGGATTATTTTCGCCGCAATCGGCCTGATCTTCCTGGTGTATACGTGGTTGAGAAATGGGCAGCGCTCGAACTGGAAAGTCGGACTGGCTGTGCTGGGTACCATTGGTGGTTCATTACTTCCGTATTTCGGCTGGAGCTGGCGAATGGCGACGGTGTTCCAAGGCATTAATAACAAGTTCGAGGGAACAGCCTCGGTGATCAAAGCAGGTAAGACGGGAGAACAGAAATGGGAGATTCTGACGCTCTTCTTGAAATCAAGCATAGATATCACGTCCAGGCCTGTGCTCGGCATTGTACTTTTTCAACTTATCGCGATCGCAGCTTCTGTATTTGCCATCGTTGTGCTTAAGAAGAAGTGGAACTTATGGAAAGCATTAATTGCTTTGGACGTTGTTCTGTTACTGTACTATGCGGGTATTCTGGCACTGTATCTCTTCTCCATGCCATTGGATGAAGCCATTGTCCTGGCTGGATTTGAGCGTTATGCATCGAGTATCGTGGTGCTGTTCGCCGGTGGGCTGGTGTTGTGCGCTGCGATCGACCTGGAGCGATCATTCCACTATCGGATCGGTGAGGTGCCTGATTATCAATCCTTTAAGACGGTCAAGACGAAAGGTCATTATCAAAAAGGGATTATCGGCTGTATGGCGGTTGCTGCCACTATCCTTTTGTCCGAATACAATGGTATCGTGTCTATCTCCCAAAGCTATGATACAACGCTCCCTTACAAGATTCATGCGGTTACTGGTGATCGGTGGTACACAGGTGGGCAAGAGGATAATAACAGATATCTCTTCTACGCCTCAGACAGGGATCAACAGGTCACGAACTATTACATGCAATATGTAGGAAAGTATTTCTTGTATGCTCCTCATGTGGACGGGATTGTGTTGTTCTATGAGGATAATATGGATAACCTTCTGAGCGGCTATGATTATCTAGTGGTCGTCGAGACAGATCTCAACGCCAAGTGGTTGCTGAAAAAGCATTATGGCATTGATATGCAAGAGGGGATCTACAAAATTACCCGTTCCGGGGATCAGATCGTTCTTACGTTGACTTGAGTTCATAGATGTTGAGATCCTGTTCCGGGTACCCGGTCAGATAAGATTGATACATGATTGTATATAGAGTCTCCTTAAATATAGCCCGCTATAGCTTATACCTATAGCGGGCTATAACTCTTTTGTAGAACAGCTATTCCGATCGGATATGTTATATTTAAATTCTATAATGATAAACGGGGAGATTAAACTATGAGCCTACAAACAGAACCTAAACAACGAACAGTCACTCCATTTCGATATGATATTGTGGGCAGTTTCCTACGCCCGAGTGCGTTGAAAGATGCCCGATTAAAATACCAGAACGGCGAAATTACCACGGAACAGTTGAATGAAGTGGAGAATGCCGAGATTGTGAAACTTGTACAGAAGCAAAAAGAGGTTGGACTTCAGGCTGTAACGGACGGCGAATTCCGCCGCTCTTGGTGGCATCTGGACTTCTTCTGGGGCCTGGATGGTGTAGAGCGGACGATCATTGAGGAAGGCTACCGATTCAACGGTGCGACATCCAGACCGGAAACAGCCCGTCTGAGCGGCAAAATCAGCTACAGCAGTCATCCATTTGTAGCGCACTATGCCTTCTTGAAAGAAGCGGCTGGGGAAGACGTTGTTGCCCGTCAATCCATTCCAGCAGCAGCCCAGTTCCTATTCGAATTGGACCGGGCAGATAATAAAGAAAGCACACAGGCCATCTATCCGAACCGCCAAGAGCTTCTCTCGGACATTGCTGGGGCGTACAAAGCATCCATCCTGGCTTTCTATGAAGCTGGCTGCCGCAGCATCCAGATTGATGATTGCACATGGGGTGCATTGTGTGACCAACAGTTCATCACAGTGATGGAGCAGATTGGCGTTAATGTGGAAGAGTACGCAAACGAACTCGCAAAACTGAATGAAGATGTGGTATCAGGCCTGCCGGAAGACCTCGTGGTAACCACTCATGTCTGCCGCGGTAATTATGTTTCAACGTTTGCAGGAGTCGGTGGCGGTTACGAGCCGATTGCGCAGACACTTCTGAGCATCGATAACTACTCTGGATTCTATCTGGAGTTTGATACGGAACGGGCTGGTGACTTCAAGCCACTTCGTTTCCTGAAGGACAATCAGCAGGTTGTACTTGGCCTCTTCTCTTCCAAATTCGGAGAGTTGGAGAACAAGGAAGATATCCTGAAACGGATTGAGGAAGCTACACAATATGTTGATCTGGATCGAATCTGCCTGAGTCCACAATGCGGCTTCGCTTCCACGGAAGAAGGCAACCATCTGACCGAGGAACAGCAATGGCGCAAGCTTGCCTTCATTAAGGAAATTGCTGAAGAGCTTTGGAAGTAACATTTGCAGCGTCATTCATCATTTACGCATGTGTTTACGTATAAGAAAAATCGCTAAAAAGCCGTACGGACCATCATCCGTATGGCTTTTTGGTGTACCCTCACTTTTGAGTGGATGTTTGATCGGAGCTCATAACAGCCAAGAGAGTGAAGCAATGGGTAGAGATAAGAATAATGGTTCAGGGAATCGGCATGTCTGAGGAAGAGGTGTGGTGGACCGAAATAAGATAGCGACAGTTAGGACAAGGGATCTTTGTCGCAACTGCCGCTATTTGTCTATTTCGCATGATATCGCCCTTTAGGCACCACCATCGGTGATCCCGAGACGGGGTCTTCAATAACCGTACATTCCAATCCGAAAATATCTTTGACCTGTGGGGCGGTTATCACCTCTGCGGGCTCGCCTTCAGCCACAAGTTTTCCGGTGTGAAGCGCAAAGATATGATCTGCATACCGTGCCGATAAGTTGATATCGTGCAGTACCATCACAATAGTCGTTCCATGTTTGCGGTTCAGCTCGGTAAGCAGGTCCAGAATCTCGACTTGATACGTGATGTCCAAGAAGGTCGTCGGCTCATCGAGAAAGAGGATATCCGTCTGTTGCGCCAGCGCCATGGCAATCCAGACGCGCTGACGCTGACCGCCTGAAAGCTCATCAATATTGTGATTGGCAAACTCGGTAATGTTCATAATGGTCATGGCTTCGGCTACAGCCTCATAATCCTTCTTGGTCCAGCCACTGAACAAGGATTGGTGTGGAAACCTTCCGCGGCCAACTAGATCCGCTACTGAAATACCCTCTGGAACAATGGGAGACTGCGGGAGTAATCCGATCACACGAGCCAATTGTTTGGGCGGAATCTTGTTGATGGCTTTGCCGTCCAGCGTAATACTGCCGGATGTAGGCTTAATGAGCCTGGCCATCGTTTTCAAAAGAGTAGACTTACCGCAACCGTTAGAGCCAATAATGACGCTTATTTGATTACTTGGTATAACGATGTCCACACCGTGGATAATGATTTTATTTTCATATCCCGCAACGAGTTGTTTCGCTTCAAATACATGTGTCGGTTTCATTATAACTCCCCTTACGATTCATTCGGATTAACAGGAAGATCAGATACGGTGCTCCGAGTAATCCGGTAATGACGCCTACGGGGAATCTGTACTCAAAAGCAAACTGTCCGATGAGATCTGAGGCTAGAACCAGATTAACGCCAACCAGACCTGCTGGGATAATGTTCGAAGAACCAACACCTACGAGTCTCTTCGCAATAGGTCCCGCAAGGAAGGAGACAAAGGCAATCGGGCCTGTAGTCGCCGTAGCGATGGCAACCATGCAGACTGAACTGACAATAAGTGCAATTCTGGTCTTGTCCGTGTCTACACCTAGTGAGAACGCCGATTGTTCTCCGAGTTCCAATATACTGAGGTGTTTGCCCAGCATCATGATGATGGGTGAGCAGATCAGTACGGTAATCACGAGAGGTGGTAGTGCACTCATCTGAGAACCATTCAGACTACCTGTGAGCCATCGGATTGCGGCAGGGATATCCTTTTCAGAACTAACCAGTAGGAGATAGGAGATTACCGCATCAAGCATGGCTTGAATACCGATCCCGATAAGTATTAACCTTCCGATGGAGAATACTTTTCCTCTGGAGAGTACATATATGAACAACACCGTAGCCAGACCTGCAATCACTGAAGCCAGGGAAACAATGGCTCCGCTTGCATGAAGCACAACGATACAGAACACAGCCGCAGCGCTTGAACCTGACGTGATCCCGATGACATTTGGATTCGCCAGCGGGTTCCGCAACATGGTCTGGAAGGTATAACCTGCAATACCGAAGGCAAATCCGGCAAAGAGACCTGTAAGCATTCTTGGTAGACGTATCGTATTTACGGCAAAAGACACACCTTTGATCTTCTCTCCCGAAAGGGAGCTGATGACATCTTTAACCGGATAGATTGTGTTGCCAAGCAAAAGCATGGCGCAGCAAAGAGCACATGCAAGTATGGCAAGAAGACTGGTGACAAGTATCCAGCGGCGACGTCGATGACGTCTGCCCGCCATAATAAATTCAATCGCTTGATCTCTCATAATGAACGCACTTTCGATCGCATCGCAAGGATGATTAATATTGGAGCACCTATAAATGCGGTAACAACTCCGACTTCAAGCTCTCCAGGGTTGCTGATGAGTCTGCCACCGACATCGGATATCGTTAGAATGATCGCTCCAGCTATGGCTGACATCGGTATGACAAAACGTAAGTCGGGCCCCAGTATAAGGCGTATGACGTGGGTGGATAACAATCCGATGAAACCAATCGGTCCAGCAAGAGCAGTAGCTGCTCCGCATAATAAAACCCCTGCAAGAGCCGCAATGAATCGAAGTGTTCCTGTGCGAACACCGAGTCCTGTTGCAACATCGTCACCCAGCGCCAGCGCATTTAGTGCCGGAGCCGTAAGAAACGCAATAAGTACCCCAATGACCAGGAACGGGATGAACGTACTGATTCCACTCCAGGTTGCCGATCCTACGCTGCCCACTTGCCAGAACCTGAACTGGTCCATGACATACGAACGAGGGATCATAATGGCGGTGACGAGTGAGGAGAGCGCGGCGCTGATGGCCGCTCCGGCCAAAACAAGCTTAATGGGCGTGGCTCCGCCACGCCCCATTGAGCCGATTCCGAATACAAACACAGCCGTTATTGCAGCTCCGGCCAGTGCCAGCCAGATATATTGATTGGCGCTGCTGATGTTCAGGAAGGCAATACCGATCACCACAAACAGAGATGCCCCTGTGTTGACGCCCAATATGCTTGGGTCGGCAAGTGGGTTCCGGGTAACGGCTTGCATAAGTGCTCCTGATACGCCGAGTGCTACCCCGCATAACAAACTGAAGACTGTTCGGGAGATTCGTTTGCGCACGATGTTTGCCCCATAAGAGTCTACTTCCGGGTGAAATAATCCGTCGATTAACTCATGAAACCTCACGGGTCTAGAACCAAAGACCAGTGAGGCAATCAGAGTTGCAGCGAGCAGGATGAAACAAATGATTAACACCAAGATGAAGTTCTTGGGGACATGTGCTCGTATTCGATTATCGTTCGAAAGCGATGTACTATTCATTGATTTTATCGATGGCTCCACTAATTAATTTCAGGTAATCATCAATAGTATAGGAAATGGACAGTGGGTTTGGCGTTCCAGCAGCAACCAATGGTGTGTCTGCTTCAATGAATGCTACGGAACCACGTTTAACCGCAGGGATTTTACCCAGCAGCGGATCAGCCTGAATAGCTTTCAGCAACTCAGCATCTCCGTATCCAACGAGGATATCTGCATCATTGAGGGCTTCAGCATTCTCTGCACTTAAGCTCAGGGAGTAGCTGTTAGGGTCTGTAATTTGGCTTGTGATACTCTCGGGGACAACCAATCCCAGCTCACCCAAGAAAGATACGCGAGAATCGACAGGTGTATAGATATGAAGTTTGGACATGTCTTCAGCGGAGAAGTTAACCCAAACTACTTTTTTGTCTTTGATCTGAGGATACGCGGCTAATTTCTCGTTGACCATGGCCTCTGTATCTTTGATCAGTTGCTCGCCTTCTGCTTCCATACCCATACCTTTCGCATTGAAAGTAACCTGCTCGCGCCATGTCGTTGCCCATGGAGCCGTTGGGTAAGCTACAACCGGAGCAATTTCACTAAGAAGATCGTAGTCTTCCTGAGTGATACCGGAGTATGCTGCAAGAATAACATCTGGATTGGAATCGGAAATCGCTTCAAAATCAAGTCCGTCTGTATCTTGGAAAACGTTCGGGTCGGTTACACCGAGTTCATCGAGTTTCTTAGCTGTCCAAGGCAACAGTCCGCTGTCATCCTGAACACCAAAGTTAGCTGCCGAGAAACCTACAGGAACTTGTCCAAGTGCAAGAACGACATCTTGGTTGGCCCATTGTACAGTAGCTACACGCTCAGGCTTTTTCTCAATAACCGTTTCGCCCAGTGCATGCTTAATCGTAATTGGATATCCGGCATTCTCATCTGTATCGGCTGGTGATTCTGTAGCTGGAGCTGCCGAATCACTTGCAGCAGGAGTTGCTGCTGGCTCAGCTGTTTGGTTGCCACAACCTACCAATGCCAGGATAAAGATCAGTGAAATCAGTAACGCCGTTAATGGAAACTTTCTCTTTGTATTCATGTGTTTCCCCTTCCTGAATCATAAATTGTATTAGGTAGTGCTTAACATCCTGATTGATCAATTACATCCATTGAGATGTATAAAAATAGATATATAAAACGTTTTATACATATGATAATGATTATCAACATCAATAAATATATCTTTTTATTAAAGGCAGTGTCAATAAAAAAATTGTAAACACCCATATTATATTAGGGTTACATTCCTTGATGAATTATTCCATTATCCGTTCTTAACGGAACAGTTATAGGATGAGAGCAGGAGGGGTTCTATTAAATTAGGATGAAGATAATATCCATGTAATACATTCCAGATCATGGTATATTTGTAGTATTAAATAATGTAAGGAGATTCTACATGTATAATCAAATCATCAAAAAGTTGATCGTACTTTGTTTGGTTTTTGTATTATTACCGTCAACAAGCGTTTTGGCTGCGTCTTCGCTTATTAAGGACCCGGTCTTGGCCAAAGTTATTCGGACAGATTTGAAGATGTCGGCTAAGAAGGAAATAAAGGCTGCCGATTTGAAAAAATTAAAATCCCTATATGCTATGGAAACAAAAAGTAAGATTTCTAACCTGCAAGGTCTTGAACATGCCGTTAATATGACGGATTTATTCTTGCCTGGTCAAAATATAAAAAACATTAAACCACTCAACAAGTTAAAGAAATTGACGTTCTTAGCTGTTGAAGGCAATCAGATTACAGATATCTCGCCACTTATAGGTCTGACTAATCTGCAAAATCTGGTTATGGACGATAACAAAATCAAAAGCCTGGCTCCATTAAAAAATATGCGTAAGCTAACCAGTCTACTCGCCAGTGGGAATCAGGTGACTGATCTAAGTCCTCTTCAGAAGTTAAAGTTGGAATGGGTTATTATGAATGATAATAAAATTCAAGATCTGACACCTTTAAAGAACCATCCAACCTTGGAGTATCTATATGTAGAAGATAACCTCATTGAGGATATTTCAGTGCTCGAAACCATCCCACATCTAACAGAGGTATATTTGGCTAATAATCCGTTGAATGAGCGTGCAGAGCAGGTTGTGAAAAAATTGGAGAAGAAAGGCGTCGTTGTAAGTCTGGTAAGCGAAGAAGCGGATCAGGCGAAGTAGTTTCGATTAGAGAAGATGTATATGTATATGTAAGAAGAAGTTAATCCCTCATTATATTGAACAAGAACAAAGAAGGCCGCAGATATTCTCGCGGCCTTCTTTAAGTATGTTGGACAGAAACGCCCGGTAACAACTTACCACCCGTCCCACAACAATATTATTCCACTTCGATCTCCTTCACCGTCTCTCCCTCAACCAGTACCGGCTGATAGTAGGTGTTTGTGGGCAGATCCTTTTTGCCTTGCAGATTCTTGATCACCCAGTCGGCAGCATCGCGGCCCATTTGTTCTTGGGGGTGGGTTAGCGTTGTAAGCCTGATGTTGGCGTTCTTGGCGATATACGAATTGTCTTGTCCAATGATGGATAACTCATCCGGGATCAAGATGCCCAGTTGCCTGCAGGCGTGCACGACCTCCAGTCCCACCTCATCGTTGTAACAGACGATCGCAGTGAGCGCATCTCTGTTTTCGTCCAGATACGCTGCTACATTAGAAGATAACTCTGGTTTCGATGCGGTATCAAAGGAAAGCACTTGCTCAGGATGGAACCGTAACTTCGCTTCACCCAGCGCCTTGATGTACCCTTTCATCCGGTACTTGCCTTGTAGATCATCCATCTTCGCAATAATGCCGATCTGGGTATGGCCTTTGGCGATCAATTCCCGTGTGGCGAGATAACTGGACTGCACGTCATCCAGACAGAAGAACGGAACCTCCAGCTCCTCATAAAACGCATTAATCATCGTAAACGGCACGTCCTGCTCTTTGAAGGACAGGTAGTATGCAATGTTTGGGTTGTAGAGATTACTTTTGGTCGGTTCGACAATCAAGCCATCCACGCCGTAGGAGAGCATCATTTCGAGGGCTTTTTTCTCCTGTGCCACATCATTATTGGTGCTGGCCAGCAGTAACGAGTAGTTGTCCTCATTCAGACGACTCTCAATGCCGCGGATAATGGACGGAAAGATGTAATCCGAGATGTATGTCGTGATCACACCGATCGTTTTCTTTGACGTATTGCCGCCTGATCGTGATCGATACTGATTGCTAACGTAGGTTCCTGACCCCTTTTCGCTTCGTAAAAACCCTTCATTAGATAACTCCAAAATAGCCTTCCGCACCGTCTGGCGACTTACGGTGTAGCTTTCCTGTAATGCCAACTCGGTTGGGATCTGTTCACCTATACTATATGTCCCCGAAAGGATATGACTCTTAATATCATCAATGATGACCTGGTATTTTGGCTTCACGTAGTCCACTTCTTTCATCGTTACTCATCTATATCAATGTTGTTTTTCAAATAGTTGTACGTACATATTCTAGCATGATTCAGATGGGATGAAAATAAAACCGAACATTTTTCAAAATAAACCGTACATATTCAGCCTTTTCACATAGAGGTGTACCTTACAGCATAGCCGATTTATAGCCATATAAGACCTCTGAATAGTCAAATAGAGTACATTATGTGTCCTTTGTAAGTATAACTATTATATATTATTGACAAATGTACGTACAAAAAATATACTAAGGCTGTCAGAAAAGGAAAGCGCATTCTTTGAAAACACAGACTTTTTGAACCACCTCTTATACAAAATTCATTATTAGCTACTGCCATAAGTAAGAGTTTCACCTTATATATGCATCCTTAGGGATGTGAAATCGCGACCGGAGAGGGGATACACGTGATTATGAGTCAATTGGACTTGAAAGAAGCCATTACCAAGGGCGCTACTTCGCTCGGAATCGAATTTGGATCAACGCGGATTAAGGCGGTGTTGATTGACGAGTGTTTTGAGACCATCGCGTCAGGCAGTTATGAATGGGAGAACCTCCTGAAAGATGGATATTGGACGTATAACCAGGAGGATATCATCACAGGTCTGCAAACGGCTTATCGTGAGATGAAGCAAGATGTGGAACAGAAATACGGAATCACGCTGCGCACGGTCGGGTCTATCGGATTCTCGGCCATGATGCACGGATATATCGCGTTGGATAGCGCGGGTGAACTGCTGGTACCGTTCCGCACGTGGCGTAACGCTACGACGGGAGCAGCTGCAAGAGAGCTAACGGAACTTCTGCAATTCAATATTCCGGAACGCTGGAGCATTGCCCACTTGTATCAAGCGATTTTGAACGAAGAGGTGCATGTGCCACAGATCGATCACCTGACAACTTTGGCTGGATACATCCACTGGTTGCTGACGGGCAATAAGGCGATTGGGATCGGCGATGCTTCAGGTATTTTCCCAATTGACGAGTCTACACATAATTATCACCCATCCATGATCCAACAGTTCGATGAACAGATCGCAGGCAAAGGTTATCCGTGGAAGGTCGAGGACCTTCTACCCAAGGTATATCTCGCGGGTGAGAATGCAGGTGAGCTAACGGAAGCGGGAGCCAAGTTGCTCGACCCTTCGCAAGATCTGCAAGCAGGCATTCCGCTCTGCCCTCCAGAAGGCGATGCCGGAACGGGTATGGTGGCAACAAATAGCGTGAAAAAACGTACGGGCAACATCTCCGTTGGCACATCCGTATTTGCGATGATCGTACTGGAGAAGGAATTGTCCAAAGTGTATCCCGAGATCGATATGGTCACCACGCCGGATGGCAGTCCAGTAGGGATGGTGCATGCCAACAACTGTTCCAGTGATATCAACGCATGGGTTGGACTGTTCCGTGAATTCTCTCAAGCAATGGGATATGAAGTGGATAACGCCAAGTTGTTTAGCGTGTTGTTTAACAAGGCTTTGGAGGCAGACCCAGATGGTGGCGGCTTGCTCAGCTACGGTTACTACTCAGGTGAGAACATTACGGGACTTGAGAAAGGCCGTCCATTGTTCGTCCGCTCCCCGGAAAGTAACTTCAATCTGGCAAACTTCATGCGGACACATCTGTTCAGTGCCTTCGGTGCACTCAAGCTGGGTATGGACATTTTGACGGAGGAAGAGAATGTAGCCATTGATAGCATTCTGGCTCACGGTGGCCTGTTCAAAACCCCTGTCGTCGGACAACGGATTGTAGCCGCTGCGATGAACGTACCGGTAGCGGTGATGTCTACCGCTGGTGAAGGCGGGGCATGGGGCATGGCACTTCTGGCTTCGTACATGATCAACAAGGATGAAGAGGAGAGCCTGGATGTGTTCCTAGAGCAGAAAGTCTTTAACGATGTTGAGGGAGTCGAAGTGGCGCCGGATGCATCGGATGTGAAAGGATTTGAAGCATTTATCGAACGCTATCGGAGTGGACTCACAATTGAGCAATCAGCTGTAGATCATCTGGTAGAGGATGTTCAAAAAGACCGCTTTTGATTACGAAGGATGCCTAGTGGCATCATCAACATCGAATATGGAATTCAGCCGAAATAAGTAGGGGCTTACGAAGTATGTTTCCTTCGGAAACATTGCGGTTGCTCACGTAGCTCTATCTACGCTCCGCTACTCCATTTCTAGCTTCATCCCATCTTCTCGGTACTGAAAACCGACTTTTTGAACACGCACTATTAGAGAACGGGAGGGAATAACATGTTAGAACAACTGAAGGAAGAGGTATTCCAGGCGAATCTGGAACTGCCAAAGCATGGACTTGTGAAATTCACATGGGGTAACGTCAGTGCAATCGATCGGGAAAGCGGTCTGTTCGTGATCAAACCAAGTGGCGTTAGCTACGATGTAATGAAAGCAAGCGATATGGTTGTGGTTGATCTGGACGGTAACGTGGTGGAGGGTGAGATGAGACCTTCCTCGGACACCGCAACACATGCCGTACTATATAAGCATTACTCGGAGATTGGCGGCATCGTGCACACACACTCCACATGGGCGACCATCTGGGCACAAGCCGGACTGGACGTACCTGTGATGGGTACCACGCATGCAGACACGTTCTATGGGGCGGTGCCTTGTGCGCGCTTCCTGAATCAGGACGAGGTTGATCGTGGATACGAAGCGGAGACAGGACGCGTCATTATTGAAACGTTTGAACAGCGTGGGATTGATGTTATGGCAGTTCCGGCAGTGTTGCTCCATGGTCACGCGCCGTTTACGTGGGGGAAAGATGCCAAGTCTGCGGTGGTGAACAGTGTCGTGCTGGAGGAAGTGTGCAAAATGAACCTGTACGCGCGGCAATTAAATAACTTCGCGAAGGAACTACCACAAGGCATTTTGGATAAACACTATCTGCGAAAACACGGAAAAGACGCGTATTACGGACAAAAGTGATTAGGTTATAACAGTGACTGGAAGCATGTTCTGGCTTCCAAGTGGTTTAGTGTGGGAATGACTTGTTCAACTATACTTTTTACACGATAACGTAGAGTGCAGAACCAATCTGAAGAAGCGAAGCGCTTGCGTTTATCACAGTATTTTCCCTTTGCAAAAAGGGAATCAAAAAATCCGGGGATAACCAGCGATCGGAAGATGGTACTGCAATCGCAGTGTTCTAGTGTAAACCCATTGGTTCAACTATAAAATAATGAAATGAGGATGATTATATGTCAGCAGCAAAAGAATTCTGGTTTGTCGTCGGTTCACAGCACTTGTACGGAGAAGAAGCACTGGGTGAAGTAAAAGCCAACGCACAGAAAATCACGGATGCCCTTAATGCAAGCGGCGTACTGCCGTACCCACTCGTATTGCAGGATCTGGCGGTAACCGCAGATAAAATCACGAGCATCATGAAAGAAGTCAATTATCGCGACGAAGTAGCAGGTGTCATCACATGGATGCATACCTTCTCCCCGGCGAAAATGTGGATTCGTGGTACAAAATTGCTGCAAAAACCTTTGCTGCACTTGGCGACTCAATTTAACGAAAGCATTCCATGGGCAACCATTGATATGGACTTCATGAACCTGAACCAAGCCGCTCACGGTGACCGCGAATATGGTTTCATCAATGCCCGTCTGAGAAAACAAAATAAAATCGTTGTTGGCTACTGGGAGCGCCCAGAAGTGCAACAACAGGTTGCTGACTGGATGGACGTAGCGGTAGCTTATAATGAAAGCTTTAACATCAAAGTAGCTCGCTTCGGTGATAACATGCGTAACGTGGGCGTAACCGAAGGTGATAAAGTGGAAGCACAGATCCAATTCGGATGGACGGTTGATTACTTCGGCATTGGCGACCTCGTGCAATACGTGAACGCTGTAACAGAGCAGGAAATCGATGATCTGATCGCTCAGTATGGAGACCTCTACGAATTCGATTATGGCACGAACAGCAAGGAAGCTTGGGAAGCCAGTGTACGTGTGCAAGCGAGTTATGAAATTGCGATCAAACGTTTCCTGGACGAAGGTGGTTACAGTGCCTTCACTACAAACTTCGAAGATCTGCATGGCATGAAACAACTTCCGGGTCTGGCTGTACAACGCCTGATGGCTCAAGGGTACGGATTTGCCGGTGAGGGTGACTGGAAAACAGCTGCGCTGGATCGCTTGCTGAAAATCATGGCCCATAACGAAAACACGGGCTTCATGGAAGATTACACCTACGAGATGGCTGCTGGACAGGAAGCAATCCTGCAATCCCACATGCTTGAAGTAGATCCTACACTGGCTAGCACGAAACCAAGAATCATCGTGTCCCCACTGGGTATTGGCGATCGTGAAGATCCGGCGCGTCTTGTATTCGATGGCAAAGCAGGCGAAGGTGTCGTGGTATCCATGGCAGACTTCGGTACACATTACAAACTGTTGATCAATGAAGTATCCGCATTTGAACCAACCGTTCCAGCACCTAACCTGCCGGTAGCACGTGTTCTGTGGAGCGTGAAGCCGAACTTCCAAGATGGAGTGAAAGCGTGGATCGAAAATGGTGGTGGTCACCATACAGTTGTATCTTTGAACCTGACAACAGACCAGATCGTAACGTATGCTAAGCTGGTGAATCTGGAGTACGTTATTATTAAGTAAAAGTGGATTGGCAGCTACTGCCTGAACTCATACAAATTCTTTCTCTGTGGCCGGGGGTTAACCCTCGGCCATTTGTTTGTTATGCTGAGAAGCATGATGTGAAGCTGAGCAAGGATTTGCTTTTTCATCGAAAGGATAAGAAATGAAGGAGGAAGGACATGTACACAAAAGAAAGCTTGATACAGCAACTAGAACAGCTTGGTGTGGATAGGCAAGGGACAGTGCTCATTCACTCTTCAATGAAAAGTATAGGCGAGGTTGAAGGTGGAGCAGACACGGTGTTGATTGCCTTTAGCGACTATATGAAAGACGGATTGTTGGTGCTTCCCACGCATACATGGTCTACCATTAATGCAGATAACCCAGTGTTCCACGTGGAAACTTCTTCCTGTTGTGTGGGTATTCTTCCTGAACTATTTCGTAAACGTCCGGGCGTAGTTCGTTCGTGGCACCCGACGCACTCGGTAGCGGCACTGGGACGGGACGCAGAGGCGTTTACGAAGGACGATCATCTCTTCGATACACCGTGCGCGAGAGGTTCAGCATGGGGGAAACTGTTAGATCGAAAAGCGACGATCTTGTTAGTAGGCGTTGACTTGAAGCGGAATACATTTATCCACGGGGTCGAAGAGTGGGTGGACATCCCTGGCAGAATGACGGACGAGCATGAGATGCTTTATACGGTTTTACCGGATGGAAGCCAAATTTCAGTACCATCCCGCAGACATTGTGGGTTGCCATGGTCGGAGCATTTCTGGAAAGTAGACGAGGTATTGGTTCGCGAAGGTGCGATGCGTAAAGGACAACTTGGGGATGCTGTCGTTAGAGTGTGTGATGCGGCTAAGACGTCAGAGGTAATTACGGAGTTGCTGACGGACAATCCAGACTTATTCTCGGACAACGAACCCTTTGATTCCCCTAAATATGAAGCTGATCTGGTCGGAATGAGTCATGAAGCATATCTCAGAAAAGAGGCATGTTATAAGCTGCAATCGGAGCTGTTAATCGTTGAGGAGCAGGTCGCTGAAGGCGAAACGTTGCCTGATCATGAGCAAGTCATAGCCAACATACGAGAAGAGTAGATGTTCCTGATCATAAGGGGTCATTTGAATCAAACAGATTGCTGGCTGGCCGCTCAGTTGAATATGGGCGGTTTTTTTTATGGAACAGTCAGATTCCTTCACAAAAACGCAAAATAGATCAGGATTTCGATCAGAGGTTGGTCGGACTTCCAGTGTATGGGCTACTCACCCTTTTGGTGGTGTGATAAGATATGGTTAAATTAACCAATAATATTGGCATAGCAGTATAGAATATAAGTGTTTATTGAAGTTTTAAATAAATGTCACATAGAATCATGAACAACCACGTTGTCATTGTAGCATCTAAGAAGGAGAAGATTCGTGAACCCATTAGTATGGTATGATCTCTTTTTATTTGTCCTATTGTTTGGTGTAGGTGTATATGTGTTTGCTACGGTTAGAATTACGAACTTACATAAGGTGTACTTTTTGTTTCACGGGTTGATGATGCTCTGGCCTTTCTGTCAATTTGCTAGTACGCTCACGGATGATTCCGGTCTGCAATTGTTCTACGTTACGTTATCATTCGTCGCGGTCTCCCTGCTTGGGAGCGGATGGCTTCTACTGACGATCTTTATTACCGGCTATTCAGAGCGTTTGAGTGCAAAAGGAACCTTCTTGCTATTTGTCCCAGCGGTGATCGGGGCTATAGGTGTAGTCGCAAATCCATGGAATGAGTTCGTCATTCCGCTGGAGGGCGGGTATATCGAGCGGGCTTACGGCCCTTGGTTCTGGGTTGTGATGGTTATTCTGGTGAGTTATTTCTTGACGTCTCTCGTCGTTCTGTTCCGGGCGGTGTATTCTTCGCAGACGTCTGCCATGATCAAAAAACAGGTGCGGATCACCCTATGGGGTATCTTGGTCTTGGCTGTGTTTGCAACGATTGATGCGATTCTGAATGTTGTTCTAGCCCGCTGGTTGCCGATCATTCCTGGCATGACTTCGCTGGGGATCTTTCTGTCGGACCTGTTCTTTGTTTATGTAATCAAAAGATACAATGTGTTCGATCTGGTCTCCATCGCCCATGAGGACGTAATCAATACCATTCCATATGGAATCCTGGTACTGGATGAGAATGAAGTCATTGTTGAAGCGAACAAAGCCTCAAGATCCTTTATGGATCTGCATGTGGGGGATTCTTTTGATATGGAAGCCTTTCTGGAGTCTGTTCATGTTGTGGGCAGCTGTAGGGAGTTCGTGAATCATTATAAGAAAAAAGAAAATACCCTCTCCCACATTGAAGTGATCGTGGAGCGGGACAACAATATCCGGCACTATATCCTGCAATCGTCTCCGATTGTGGATTCGGCTCTTGTGCCGATTGGTCATATCCTTACGTTCCAGGATGTCTCGCAGGAGCGCTTCTATGTGAAAGAGATGAATCGCCAGAACGTAATGCTACATGAGCGAAATCAGGCACTAGACTTGATCCGTCAGGAGTTATCCGAGGCCAATCGCAAACTGGAGGAACTGGCTCTGACGGACAGTTTAACCAACTGTTACAACCGTCGTTATCTGACCCAACACCTGAATCATGAGGTCATTACCAATATTCAATACAAAACACCATTTTCACTCCTGTTGCTCGATATCGACTACTTCAAAGCGATCAATGATCGCTATGGGCATGTCATTGGGGATGAGGTGCTTGTTCGTACGGCGGAGGCGGTCAAACAATCCATTCGCAGTACCGATATCCTGACGCGCTATGGCGGAGAAGAGTTCATGATCTACCTTCCGCATACGGAGCATGACTTGGCGAACCAAATCGCGGAGCGCGTAAGAACAGCTGTGGAGTCCAACCGCATTAGGGTGGATCACGAGATTATGCAGGTGTCGATTACGATCAGTATTGGTATTCTGTCCTTTGAGGACTTTGAAGTTGTGCATGTACCGGACAATCCGGAGGGGTATTTGACTCAACTGTTCGCTGCGGTGGATAAGGCACTGTATCAGGCGAAGCAGAATGGGCGGAACAGAGTGGAGTTTGCGGAGTTTGAGCGGGAAGTTATTTGAAAAGAGAAATAAGAGAAGAGTGGAGACGTACTCCACTCTTTTTTGGTATTAAAGAATGATGTTGATACAGATATATTTAATCGGAATTTTTATGTGATTTTTCGATAGCATTTAAAACTTCTTTGCTAATTTTGGTCAATGATACGATTGTATCTGTACTTTTACCGCTTATCAAAGTTATATGTTCGTCCAAGGCTCTTTTATACTCGGAGTCTTCTTTGAATTTAAAGATTTCTTCAGCAGTGACCTGCAATCCATTCATTATTTTCTCAAGAGTCTCCAAAGAAATGTTACGATCTCCCCGTTCAACACCACCAATATAGCTGTAATGAAGACCTGCTGCTTCCGCCAGTTGTTCCTGAGTCCAGCCTTTGGCTTTCCTTAACTCACGTATTCGATTTCCTACGTCCTCTGGTAAACTCATTTGATCACCTCCACTTAAGGTTAGAAGAGGTTATAGAATCCTTACAGACTAATATGTGCAAAGGAAATAATTATTAAACAGTACTTATAAGTACAATTTATATTGATCTTCTTTTGGTTTATCTATACAATTATAATAAAATGGATAATTAAGGAGGATTATCTTTGCGTAAATCTATCCTAAAATCACTCAAACCGGACATCATTGTTGAAATGTTGGACATGGCTGTGGCTTTTGAAAATTGGAACAAGGTGATGGAGAGGGCGGACATGTTATATCAATGTGTGCAGTCGATCCATGAAGAGCGGCAGGAGTATCGGTCAAAGGGAGTGCCCGCACCACATGTACACATCGAGCAGCCCTTGGTCTACTATTACGGGTTCAGTCACTTAATGCGGGGGATGGCTCACCAGAAGATGGGACAGGTAGATCGGGCGCGAGCATCTATCGATCAATATGCAGATCTGGGATGGATGGAGGATCTGGATGAGGTAGGTATTCAGGTGGTGCAGGAGTTCAGGCATAAGGCACAGGTGAATCGGTATGCTCTTGAGATTGAAGCCGGGCAGGTGGAACTGCTAGAGGAGTTTGTGGACTTTTTGCTTGAGCATCCGAAGGAAGGTTTGGCAGGTCTGAAAGTGATTACAGAGGCAGCAGTGCAGCATAGGTGGCAGATTGATCGAGTTTTATATGTGTTCAAGGATCAGATACAGGGTGTTGGCAGAGAAATGGATTCTTCAAACAACGATGATATGTACCATTACTGTTATCAGCGGGCTTTGTATGAACAGTGGATGGGAAGACAACAGGAGGCCGTGGAGTTCATTTTGCAGGCGATCAGGTTAGCGGGTAAGCTTGGGATGGATCGGTATTTTATAAGGTGCACAGCATTGTTGGAATCATTGCGGGAAGAGGCGACAGAGGAGCAGATTGGGCGGTATCGGGAGATGTTGGAGGGGATGAAGTAGGAAGGGTATTTACTGAAACTGGTAGGATATGCCTTGAAGTGGGTATATGCATATAGGACCATAGCACCGATGAGGAGCACAGCTTGTGTTTTTATCATGGTGAAATCAGGATGTTAGCCGGATAGTTTACATATCACACTTCTGCTAACATAGGATAATCCTATTTCGAATGAGCGGAGAAACGTATGAGTACAATCAAAGTTACCCCTGAACAACTACATCACGTATCAAATCAGGTGGATCAGGCCAGACAACAGTTGGAGAGTATACGAAGTGATCTGACGAGACAGATCATGTTCGTTCAGATGATGTGGATGGGCGCGACGCAGGAGCGATTTTACTATGAGTTCGAGCAGTCACGACCTATACTGGATAAAGCGTTGGAGAGTATGGTCAATACATCGAAGGAATTGAAGGATATCGCCACGCGATTCCAAGATGCAGATGCTCAGAAGGGAAGTCTGGGTGGTGCATTTGGAGCAGTCGGTGCCGCAGCTATGATGACCAAATCAACAGGTGGTTCAAGTTCGGGTGACAAGGGCTATCGGATGGCGTATAACGCGATGCTTGGTAAAATGATGCCTGTGAATGAGAAAGGTGTTACGGATCAGGCTGCCCTTCAGGCTTATGAGAGGGATCAGGGACATCTGGACTTGAATCGTATGCAATCTGTGAACGTTGAACCGCCTGGGGAAGATATTTTTGCATTACAGATCAAGGCGTTTGAGATGGGCATCCATCCTACGACGGGAGAGCCTGTATCAGATAAGTATGCTCAGATGATGGTGACCTCTCTGAAGTTTAGTCAGATATTCATGGCGATTCAGATGGTTCGTGGGAGCATGCCGGGACGTTCAGGATTATTTAAAACGTCGTCATCTGGTTTGACATCTAAGATTCAGAATAATATAAAGAAGGCTGAACAAAAGGCAGATATAAGCAATAAGAGTGGCAATGACTTATATCGTAGAACTTCAAATACGGGAGCCTTTAAGGAATTATCTGAGCCTATGCAATTAAGATATGTTGATAAGGTAGCGGGGGATGCAGGAATAGGACTCAAAGGGGTAAAGATAGAAATAGTCCGGGATGCTGAACTAGTAGGGAAGGATTTATATGGATGGGCTGATCCGAAAGGTAACAGGATAGTTCTCTATCCGGATGCATTTAGCAGTAAAGAGAATCTAGTTAAGACCCTAGGGCATGAGAGGATTCACATATATCAGACTAAGGTCTTTGGTAAGCCTCAAGATCCCGAAACATTGCTTGAGTATGAGAAAGGAGCCTATGGCTCAGAGAGCTCTTGGTGGGAGTATTATCAGCGAAGGGAAAGATAACTATGACGAACTCTAAATTTAAAGATTGGATCAAGGTAAACACAGAGATCATTGAGAGCCACCCAAATATATCTACTATTAAATGTCCTAACTGCCAAGAGACTAAAGTTAATTATCAGTATGTGGGAGATACACGTTCAAGAGTAGGTTTTTTAGATATATGGTGTAATTCTTGTCTTCAAGGAGTCCACATTTCTCGAACGAAAGTACCTGAACGCTTAAGTATGATTTCATTTGAAGAGGTAGATGAATATAAAAGAAGAGTGCCGAAGTATACTGCAGTAGAGCCTTTCTAAACAATATTGAGCTAGAAAGCAAATCGTTAACAAGATAAGCCCTCATATGTAACAAAAAACATGAAGAATCCGCTCTCATCCGAGAGTCGGATTTTTTCTCGTTCTAACACCAATATAACTCTTGTCAAAACGTAATCATTACGATATGATAATACTCATTGTTTAGATCATAATGATTACGATTAAGAGAGAGGGGCATTACCTTGAATAAAAAGACGCCACTGCTAGCGCTGGTCTCCTTGGCCTTGAGCGCTGGACTGTTGAGCGCCTGCGGATCATCTGAGTCCAGTCCCGCTGCGCAACCATCCACTGATAATAAAAATGTTCACTTCCTATATAACTTCTCCACGAGTTCGCTAGATCCACATGTGGATTCCAGCTATGTGCCGCTGCGCGCGGGCATTACAGAAACGCTGGTTCGTCTCGATGAAGAGAATCTGACGGTTGCTCCATGGCTCGCCGAGAGCTGGGAGAGCGAAGACGGACAGCATTGGACGATCGACCTGCGAGATGATGTGACCTTCCAGAACGGCAAGCCAATGACGGGTGAATCCGTTAAGGCATCCCTTGAGCGGGCACTGGAAGAGAATGTAGCCATCCAGAACGCGCTGAAGATTGATACGATTGAAGCCGAGGGCGACAAATTGGAGATCACTACAACTCAGCCGTTCCCGGAGTTCGCTTCGGAACTGGTGAACCCCAACACGGCGATTATCGACGTGAGTGAGCCGGACATTGTGAACAAGCCCATTGGTACGGGCCCGTTCAAACTGACCTCTTTTACCCCAGGCAGCAAGCTACAACTAGATCGCTATGATGAATACTGGGACGGAGCATCGCCTCTAGATTCCATCACGTTCTCATTCAATGAAGATGCCAATGCCCGCACACTAGCGCTCAAATCTGGGCAGGTAGATATCGTATACCGTCCAGAAGTCGAAAGCCTCGAATCGCTCAAAGCGATGGACGGCATGAAGGTTGAGTCCACATCGACATTCCGCGTGCATCAGCTAACGATGAACATGCAGCGGGAGAGTATGAAGGACCTCAATGTCCGTCGTGCGCTGGACGTGCTGATTGATCGTCAGGGTATCGTGGACACGATCCTGCTCGGCTACGGTGAAGCTGCTATCGGACCGTTCCTGCCATCACTGCCATTCGCACCAACCTATACGGATACAGCAACCGAATACGGAGCTGATGTCGCTGTAAAATATCTTGGCGAAGCAGGGTACACGCAGCAAAACGGCGTGATGACCAAGGATGGAAAACCATTGCAGCTGACGCTGCTGACATATTCAGCCCGTGCTGATCTGCCACTGATTGCTCAAGTATTCCAATCTGATGCGAAGAAGATCGGTATCGACGTGCAGATTCGCCAGATTGACACGCCGGAAGACTATATGGCATCCAACCGCGACTGGGATATTGCGACCTACAGTAATTTGACAGCTCCGCGTGGGGATGCAGGATATTACCTGAATGCGACGTACCATCCGAAAGGTGCTCTTAACTTCAGCGGATCGGAAGATCCGGAGCTAACCAAGATCATCGACGAATTGAATCTCACAGTTGCACCAGAGAAGCGCGCAGAGCTAGCCGAGAAGGCAGCCAACTATGTGCATGACAACGTGCTGAATTCATTCGTGCTGCATCCAGGTACGATCGTTGCCTACAACGGTAAAAAGATCAAGAACTGGGTTACCACTCGCAGTGAATATTACATGATTACCAATAAGCTGGATGTGATGTAATGTTTCGCATTTTGCTTCGAAAGTTCCTTGAGGTATTTATCTTTCTGTTGTTCATTATGTTTGTGAGTTTCCTGTTCATTCGTCTGGCTCCCGGTGATCCCGTGCTGACGATCCTGAATGTGGACGAACTGTCCGTTAGTCAGGAGCAGGTCGAAGCTGTACGCGAGGAAATGGGCTTCAACGATTCGCTTCCTGTCCAGTTTGGTAACTGGTTGCTCGATTTTGTTCGGCTCGACTTCGGTGTATCGTATTCGACAGGCCAGCCCGTCATGCAGACCTTGATGCGTGCGCTGCCTGCTACGGCTGAACTGACGATAGGCGCTCTACTGGTCATGCTCGTCATAGCGATCCCGCTCGGCTCGCTGTCAGCACTCCATCGCGGCAGTTGGATTGACAGGGGCAGCCGCATGCTCTCCATTGTGGGTGCGGCGGTGCCGAGCTTCTGGCTGGGTCTGATCCTGATCGACATGTTCGGCGTACGCTTCGGTAATCTGCCAACCATGGGCCGGGATGGATTCACATCACTTATTCTGCCATCTCTGACGCTGGGACTTGCCATCTCCAGCGTTTATGTGCGTCTTTTGCGTTCCAGCCTGCTAGATTCACTAAGTCAGGAGTTCGTTCGGTCCGCCAGGGCAAGAGGGTTATCCGAAGGCCGGATCTTCATGCTTCACGCCTTCCGGCACAGTCTGCCGCCTGTCATTACAGTATTCGGCGTCAGTCTCGGTAGCCTGATTGGCGGAGTTGTCGTGATTGAAGTGTTGTTCGCTTATCCGGGTATTGGCAAGCTTGTCGTTGACGCCATCCGCCAGCGTGATTATCCACTGATCCAAGGTTACATCCTGATCATGGCTATCGTGGTTTTCCTCGTGAATACGGCGGTTGATCTGTCGTACCGTTATTTGAATCCTGAAATGAAACTGAAAGAAAAGGAGGCCCACCGATGAAAACCACTTCCCTGCCCATTTCGCCTACAAAATCTAAAAAACATAGCTGGCAGGCGATCATTGGTCTGCTGTTTGCACTACTGGTCATCGCGGCCTCCTTGTATGCCTTTTTAGTTCTGAAGCATGATCATACCTTAACCGATCTGCGCGGACGATTGCAGGGCGCAAGTGCTCTCCATCCGTTCGGTACCGACCACCTGGGCCGCGATGTACTGACACGTCTGTTGCTTGGCGGCGGCCAAACACTGGGGTATAGCTTGCTGGCACTCGGTGCTGCATTGCTGATCGGCATTCCGTTTGGCTTGATCGCGGGTTACAAACGTGGCTGGGTCGATAAGCTGTTCATGCGGATCGCTGATGCTTTTCTAGCTTTTCCTGATACTATCGTGGCGATTGTGCTCAGTGGCCTGCTTGGCGCGGGAATCGGTAATCTGGTATTGGCGATCGTAATCGTAAAGTGGGTGAGCTACGCCCGTCTCGTTCGGAGTACAGTTTTATCGGAGTCCCAAAAGGATTACATTCGCATCGCCCGGACCAACGGACTTTCGGACGGTCGTATCATGAGAAAACATCTGCTTCCACATATCGCAGGCCATGTGCTCGTGCTGGCCAGTCTTGATCTGGGCAAAATCATTCTGCTCATCTCTTCGTTGTCCTACATCGGCCTTGGCGCACAGCCGCCAACACCTGAATGGGGTGCGATGCTGAACGACTCACGGCCTTACTTCCAGTCTCGGCCGGAGCTGATGATCTATCCTGGTCTCGCCATTGTATCTGTAGTATTGCTTGCCAACATGCTGGGCGACTATCTAAGAGACCGGTTTGACGTGAAGAAGGAGGTGCAGCCATGATTCTCTCCATTGAGGAACTGAGCATCTCCAGTCGGGATCGCACGATTGTAGATCAAGTCTCTCTGGCTGTTCGCGAAGGTGAATTCATGGCATTGGTCGGACAGAGCGGTAGTGGCAAAAGTTTGCTCTCGCAAGCGATTGGCCGTCTGCTGCCGCCCAATCTGCATGCATCGGGGCGAGTCATGTTCGAAGGCAGCAACCTGCTCGAACGGAAGCCAAAGGAGATGCGCGCTCTGCGGGGAAGCCGCATCTCATATATTTTTCAAGATTATCAGGGAGCGTTTACGCCCTTTCGCAGCATTGGTGGGCACTTTGATGAATACCAGAAGGTTCATGGGGAAAAGTCTTCTGCCATCCGCAAGAAACGAGCGGAGGAAGCGCTGGAATCGGTTGGCCTTGGCGCTGAATTGCTGCGCCGCTATCCGTTCCAATTGAGCGGTGGACAGCTTCAGCGGGCTTCAATTGCTACGTCACTGATGCTCTCACCTCGTCTGCTGATCGCTGACGAAGCGACAACGGCACTGGACAGTGTGTCTGGGCATCGCGTGTTGGAACTGCTGGCACGCAAACAAGCGGAGACGGGATGTGCCATTCTGTTTATCACACACGACTGGCGCCATGTACGTCGCTATGCCAACCGCTTGGCTGTGATGAAGGAAGGGCAAATCGTCGAATCTGGCGGGAAACATCGCATTCTCGATCATCCTCAGCATGAATATACGCGCCAGTTGATTGATGCGGCTCCCGTCCTGAGCCGATCGCTGAAGTCGGGATTGAAGGAGGCAGGAACCGAATGAAGACAACGGAGAAAGATGAACGCCGTGGACTCATGCAGTCCGAAGAAGGATCTGTTGTGCGAAGTCACGACTTTGCTAAAGGCGTAAACCATGCAGACACAGAAAATACAGTCATAGATACTGTGGCTACAGATACTACGGATAGAGATACAGATGCTGATATAGAAACTAACGTTGCAGAAACTGCTTCATCCTCCAGCACTCCCGGCAATCCCGTGCTTCACGTGGAACATCTCAGCCGAACGTATGCAGGTGCAGACCGACCGGCTGTGAATGATATTTCCTTCACCCTGAACCACGGTGAATGCCTTGGCCTGGTTGGTGAGAGCGGCTGCGGCAAGAGTACGCTCGCCCGCTGTCTGCTACGGATTGAAGATGCAGATAAGGGTTCGATTACATTGGGTGGACAGGATATTGCACGGCTGAGCGGCCGACGGTTGCGGCCTCATCGCCGGAAGATTCAGATTGTTTTCCAGAACCCGATGGCTGCACTCAATCCGAAGCTCAAGATTGCCGATTCGCTAATCGATCCGTACGAACAACTTGGACGGAACGCCGAGCTGTCCCACTTTACCTACACATCGAAGGATGCATACGTCCAAAAGCTGCTTGAAGCGGTTGAGCTTCCAAGCGATTTGGCTGGACGGTACCCCCATGAGCTAAGTGGTGGACAGCGTCAACGGGTCACGATCGCGCGCGCCATTGGTATTGAGCCGGACGTTGTCGTTCTGGATGAACCGACGGCCAGCCTGGACGTGATCTCACAAGGTGCAGTTTTGCAGTTGCTCACCGATCTGCGAACATCGCTGGGTCTTTCATACGTGTTCATCTCGCATGATCTGGCTGCGGTACATCGCATGAGCCAGCGCATCATCGTCATGCGGGAAGGTCAGATCGTTGATCGCTTTGGCGCGGATGCGTTGTTCGCTGAAGAACGCCATCCGTATACAAAGGAACTGATTTCTATTTTCTGAGTACTCCCGGAAACGCCGGGGGTGGTAATCGTTGATTTATATATGAAGCCGCCTTACGAAGAGATTCGAAAGCGGCTTTTGGCGCATCCATTTGATCACCCAAGTCCCCCTAAAACCGGGTTCCTTTCTTTGTTTTGAACAAATATATCTTTCAGGCCTATAACCGGGCTAACGTTCCGATGTAAACTAGCGTATACTGATGGAATAGCAAATATCTTGAAATTGCATATTTAAATTGCTCTATATTATTGATACACTAGATCAAGGTTATAATCATTCAGAGAAGGTGCGATCCCGTTCAAGAATGGGCTTGCTGCAAATGCCAAATCGATAACGCTTACATCCTTTTGGCAAATATAGGATATAAGGACGGTAGACATGAGCCAGGGACAAACGAGTACAGATGTTATCTTGATTGGTGCCGGAATTATGAGTGCAACTTTGGGAACTTTGCTAAAAGAATTGGCACCAGACTGGAATATTAAGGTTTTCGAAAAGCTAGCCACTGCAGGAGAGGAAAGCTCCAACGAATGGAATAATGCCGGAACCGGGCATGCTGCATTGTGCGAACTTAACTATACCGTTGAACGACCAGACGGAACCGTAGATATTAGCAAAGCGATTAAAGTGAATGAACAATTTCAGATCTCAAAGCAATTTTGGTCCTATCTCGTCAATAGCCGTCTGATTCGTAATCCGCGGGACTTCATTATGCCGATTCCTCATTTGAGTTATGTACATGGAGAGAGCAATGTCCAGTTTTTGAAAAGACGTTATGACTCCTTGTCGAATCACCCGTTGTTCGCAGGCATGGAATTCTCGGATGACAAGAAAGAGCTGGCGAAATGGATGCCGCTGATGATGAAAGATCGTACCAGTAATGAACCTGTTGCAGCGACCAAAATTGACTCCGGTACGGACGTTAACTTTGGTGCTTTAACGCGTATGCTGATCCAACATTTGAAGGAACAACACGTGGGCATCCACTACCAACATAGCGTGAAGAATATGAAACGCACCAGCGATGGACAATGGGAATTATCCGTGAAAAACCTGAAGAGCGGTGCAGTCGAACGCCATAAGGCCAAATTCGTCTTTATTGGCGCGGGCGGCGGAAGTCTGCATTTGCTCCAGAAGACGGGCATTCCGGAAGGTAAACATATCGGCGGATTCCCGGTCAGTGGGATCTTTATGGTGTGCAAAAATCCAAAAGTCGTGGAACAGCATCACGCCAAAGTATATGGCAAGGCTTCAGTAGGAGCTCCGCCGATGTCGGTTCCACATCTGGATACCCGATTTATCGACAATAAGAAGTCGCTGCTATTCGGGCCGTTTGCCGGGTTCTCACCGAAGTTCCTGAAGACGGGTTCCAATGCCGACTTAATTACGTCGGTTAAGATGCATAATCTGCTTACGATGCTCGCAGCAGGTGTCAAAGAAATCTCTTTGACCAAATATCTGATCCAACAACTGATGTTATCTAAAGAACAACGCATGGCTGAATTGCGTGACTTTGTTCCGGGTGCGAAGAGCGAGGATTGGGATATGGTTCTGGCGGGGCAGCGTGTGCAGGTGATCAAGGATACCGTCCAGGGTGGCAAGGGAACGTTGCAATTTGGTACGGAAGTGGTCACGTCTGCAGATGGAACGATTGCGGCTCTGCTAGGTGCATCACCAGGTGCATCCACCGCAGTTCAGGTCATGCTTGAGATTCTTCAGCGGTGCTTCCCGCAGCATATGGAGGCATGGGAGCCAAAGATCAAGGAAATGATTCCTTCTTACGGCATATCCCTTGTGGAGAACTTGGATCTCCTCAAAGAGGTTCATTCTTCAACAGCCAAGGCGCTGGGATTATCGGATGAAAAACATGTCCTGCACGTATAACGTTTAGCTTATCGTGTTAGATCATAATGAAGTCATAGAAAAGAGAGCTAAGCCGGGACGAACCCTGTGCTTAGCTCTTTTTTGATTTATTTGGTATATCAGAACTTGAACTTGAACTCGAGCCTGGGCTTGAAATTGAACTTGAACATGTCCGCTATCATCGCTTTCCCCGTAGACCTTACACAAAGCAAACGGATATGGATCGTACAATATGCCGCTGTAGAGTCATGGAACGATCTTATTGCTCAGGCTCTTAAACTGCGGTCCAAAGGGATGACAAAGGAAACTTTCGTGCCTTGACCCGGCGAGCTGACGATGGTTAAACCTTGTCCGTACATCTGGGTTAACCGGCGATGTGTATTGGTTAATCCAATACCTCCCGTTCCGCCGGGACCTTTCTTGGGCCACGCCAGTGCCCGTTCGATCTGCTCGGGCTGCATCCCCACACCGTCATCCTCGATCTCAATCAATGTGGACGCTGTTTGGTTGATGATTCGGATATGCACGGTTCCACCCTCAACTTTGCTGAGAATACCATGTCGAACAGCATTCTCAATGAGTGGTTGAATGGTGAGTGGCGGCAGGGATAGATCAAGATCATCGGGAATATCCCAGATGACGTTCAACCGATTCATGAATCGTTCTTTCTCAATGTAGAGATAGGCGCGGGAGAGATCCAACTCATGAGTGACCTCAACCATTTTCTCCGAATTGACAAAATGAAAGCTGGTCTGAAGATACTCGATAAAAGCATCGCCCAGTTTCTGCATTCGCTCCGTGTCCATCTCACTAAGAACCATGATTGAATTGAGCGTATTAAAAAGAAAATGGGGCTGAATCTGTGCTTGTAAGTAAGCAGCCTCCATGCGCAGTCGCTCATCAATGGATTGTTTCAGTACGATCAGAGACCCGATGCGATGCCTTAACTCAACGGCATCCACGGGCTTGGTAACATAGTCCGTAGCACCGGCCATGAATCCGGCGTATACATCCGCTGGTTCGTTACGGGCCGTCAGCAATAGGATGGGAAGCTCGGATACCGAATAACGCTTGCGTACATTCTCGGTCAATTCATAACCGGACATATGAGGCATCATGACATCGGCAATCAGTAAGTCCCAAGGCTCCTTATCCAATAATTCAAGTGCCTCAAGCGCCGAGGCCGCGGGTTGAATATGATACGGTTCATTCGCAAGCATGGAGATCAGTACTCGCAGGTTTACAGGATCATCATCGACGGCAAGAATTCTTGCGGCAGTCTTATCTTGAGAGACGGTCTGCTGCTGCGGCTCTGCAATCGCAACTTCATCGAAGCTGTGAGCGTCCCATTGCTGCTCAGTCTGGTCCGATAGCGATGCGGTGTCTTCCCGTGGAAGCGAGACCTGGAAGGTCGATCCTTGCCCAGGTACGGATTGCACGGTGAGTTGGCCGCCATGGAGTTCTGTGAGCTGCCTGCTGATATTGAGACCGAGGCCGATTCCTCCGCTTAAACGGGCCTCTGGGGTCCCTTGTTCATACGCCTCGAATATTCGCTGTTGTATCTCCTCACTTATACCAACACCTGTATCTGAAACTTGAATCAAGACGTACTCTCCATGTTCACGAACGGACACGGTAATGGTACCCTCATCGGTAAATTTGAGCGCATTATGCAACAGGTTATAGAGCACCTGAACAAGTCTTCTCTCATCGGCCTGAATCAACGGCAGTGAGTCTGGAATATCCACCTGCATATGGATGGGCTTGCCCTCTGCCATGAATCGGAACATACCGATCACGCCTGGAATGACAGATGCAAGAGATAAAGGTTTCTTCTGAAGCGTAATACGTTTTTCCTTCAAACGAATGACATCAAGGAGGTCATCAACCAGTTGGGACATACGTCGGCCGATGGTAACTAACAGCTTCATGTCTTCTGCCTGCTGCCCACCTGATTTACGCCGTTCACGGACCGCGATGCTCTCGGCGATATTGATGATCCCATGCAGCGGTGTACGCAATTCATGAGCCGTATTCACAAGAAACTGATCCTTCTGGCGATCCTCCTCTTTGAGCTGTTCGTACAACTTCTCGATCTCACTTGAGTTGCGGAAGTATTTTCTAAACCAATAGGCGGCGAAGCCGAACATGGCCGCGATCACATCAATCGGATAATACACGTTGGTAATTTCGCTATGTGAGTTCACAATTCCCCACAATACGCTTGATAGGCTGCTAGTAGCCGCAAAGAGCAAAAAGCTTGCGTCCCTTCGTTTCTCGGCTGCCATTCGGAAGAATAGGTACACAGACCAGCCGATGGCAAACAGATAAAGGAAATCAGAAAGCCCAATCTCAAGTACATGATAGATCAGGGTCACTGGTGCGACGAGCAAAAATAAACAGTAAACGCCAAGCACGCTGGCATAGATACGGAACAGTTTACGCCCTTGTAGATTGTGGGAGAAGCTTCTAGCCATCTGTAAAAGAAAGAATGCGAACAACGGATAGGATAACGCTTTGGCCTTAACGATCCAAGTGAAGTTGAGTGGAATCCAACTCAATAACAGACTGTCATGGTCGGAGATGACCGTTAGGGCAGCTACCAGTGTTAGCATCGAGAACGTCAGCAGAGCTCGTTCCTTCCGGATAAATAGAAACATGACAAAAGCGTATAGGCTGTGCAAAAGCAGTATAGCGAATGTAATCTTTTGCAAGTCAATGGATAGTCCTCGTTCACTTCCAATGGCTTCTGGAGAACCAAAATAGAGAGAGCGTGTGATTCCTCCGCTATAAGGATCGTCAAAATTGGCTGTCTGCACTAAAAGATTAAGTTCACTGGCACCGCCAAGTGCATAGGAAGTCGTAAATGCAGTCCTTTCTGGTCGATAGGTATCGGCCTGCGCGGCAGGCTGACCGAATTGGGCAACAATGGTCCCGTTCATCTCGATAATCGATGATGTCTGGATTTTCTGAGCCCAGAGAGAGACTTCCTCCACAGATGGATCTAACAGTATGCGAAGACGGTACGTCCCATATCCGAACGACGATGAGGATTGTGGTAATGCATTACGCCAGTCACCGGGAACTTGAATCGGTGTGGATGGGTTATCCGCTATTTTCGCGTCAGAATTAGAGATTAATGCATGAGGATAAAATTCCCATTCTCCATCCAGAGATATGGGTGAAGTGTTGGCGAGGTCCCAGCCTCGGAGGTCCAACAAGCCTTCAATGGGTTCAGGATGTGCGGGTATAGTGAAAGTCTCGGACCATATCCAGCGAAAGTCAAGTAGAATAGTTAGAAATAGAATCGACAGCACTACATATCGGGGTATCTTTTTATAGGTTATTGGTTTCATGGCAGACTTTAGTTTTCGACAGTTTACTTCAAATTCCTGCATGCCCTCTGCCAAAGATGAACATTTTTTTTGAATTCCGGAACATAGATTCTATATTTAAATGATAGCGGTCCCACGTCAGGATTTATGGTAAAATTATAGATTAAAGGGTGATCAGTGAGCCAGAGGAGTTGTGCATATGAGAGTGATTTTGGTAGATGATGAATATCTCGCTCTGAGCAGGTTAAACAAACTGTTGCAAGAGAGAGAGGATTGCGAAGTTATCGGCTCTTTTCTGACGGCACAGGAAGCCATAGATCAGATCAAACTTCATCTGCCGGAAATCGTCTTCATGGACGTTCAAATGCCGGGGATGAACGGGATTGAGGCGACCGAACGTATCCATGAGGTTTCTCCTGGAACAGAAGTTATTTTCACAACCGCATATAACGAACATGCACTGACGGCCTATGGGCTTGAAGTGCTGGACTATATTATGAAGCCTGTAACGCGTGACCGTTTGGAAAAAACGATGAAAATGTATCAACGCCGAACGGTGTCAGCAAGTCTGAATGTAGCAGAAGGGCCATCCATGTTGATCCGTTGTCTGGGGATGCTCCAGGTCCAACTGCACCCAAATGAGCCGCCAAAACATATGAAGTTCAGAACAACCAAGATTAGAGAGTTATTCGCCTATTTGCTCCACCATCGGAACAAACCGATTAAGCGGGATACGCTACTTGAACTGTTGTGGCCAGAGTTGGATGAGCGGAGAGGTATATCCAATCTGCACAGTGGCATCCATCGCTTACGCAGCATGATGAACGAATTCATGGGCGAGGACAAAATGGTCATTCGTTATCAACAGTTTGGATATCTATTGGAAACGGGTGAATTTAGGATTGATGCGGAAGAATGGGAGAGTCGTCTTACCCGATTGCCTGTATTATCTTCGTCTACAATAACTGAACATCGGCAGACCTCAGATCAATATGAAGGCCAGTATTATGGCGAGGACGATTATGTATGGGCTGAGTTGGAGCGCCAGCGATTGCATGCACTCTGGCGTAACCATGCCATGCAACTCGCACAATATTACATCGAACTGGGACAGAATACGGAAGCACTAACGCTATATTACCGGGTACAACAATTCGAACCATCATTGGAGGAAGTCGGACTGGCCTTAATGAAGACCTACGATCGATTAGGCAATAAAGATCCTGTGGTCGCTCAATATAACCAGTTGGTTATCGCTTTAGAACAAGAGGCAGGTATACGTCCTGGCCTGGAAGTTGAGTTATGGTACCAACAATGGAAAAATTCGAATATTTAATTGGATATACACAGCCTTGCAGCTTCATTTGCAGGGCTGTTTTTTTGTTGTATTTGTTAGCGAGGAGTTTGGTAAAAGGTTTGGTAAGAGTTTGGTAAGAGGCCATGTGTAGAATAAGCAAGATGAGGGTAGATATGATGTTTTGAGTCAGTAAGCAGTCCAAAAATAACATATTAAGTAGGAGGAAACTATGTACACAGCAGAAATCCGGAAGAAACCATGGCAAAGAATTTCCATGCTGGTTCTTTCCTTTATTCTGGCGATTGGAACGTTGCCAATGAGTCTGGCTCAAGCGGAGGCGACTAACGAGACTCCTGTTGGTCCGGGTGGAGTTGGATCCCCTTCACTATGGCTACGACCAGAGCGGGTAAACGGAGTTGCCAGCGGCGAAAAGGTGAGTATCTGGGAAGATCAAGGCAGTAAAATAAACAATGCAACCCAAAGTACGGAAGCTAATCAACCGACCTATTGGGATGATAAAAATCATAATATCAATTTCAATCCGGTATTGGAATATAACGGCACGAGTAGTTTTATGAATCTGGATGTAAGTAAGCTTCCTCAAGGGAAGAGCCCCAGATCGATCATTACCGTTAGTAGAACCAATAAAACGGGAGGCCTCAATTATATTATTTCATGGGGAGTACAAACAACGAATGCTTATACGGGTATGGGGATGCTTCAAGTTGACGCAAGGGGCGGCTTGACGACATTTAACAGTGACAGTAATCAGACTTTATACACTCCCGACAAGTTTATGGGAACGACATTCCCGACCGAGCTATTTGTTACTTGGACAGGTGGGGACACTGGAACGAATATAGCTAGATTGTACAGTAAAATGGAGCAGGTACAGGAACTGGGTGGTTGGGGAAAAGATAATGCTAAGGCATGGAATACTGGTAACTCGGACGGAGCTTTAGTTGGTAAGCTAATTCCGGCAACTGCGGCGAATAGTGGATATTGGCAGGGTACGATTGAAGAAATCATCGTATTTGACCATGCTCTGACGGACGCAGAACGCCAAAAAGTCAGCACATATTTGGCGATCAAATACGGCTATACGCTTGATCAGACGACAGCAAATTCATATGTCGATTCAAACATGGCTACGATCTGGGATGCCCAGGAGAACGAAGTCTATACCCATCGGATTACAAGCATCGGTCGAGATGATCAGAGCGGATTGATGCAGAAACAAGCCAAAGCGCAGGAAGAAGATTCGATATTGACGATTGCATTAGGCAACAGTATCGAGGATACGAATTCTGCTAATGAAAATAAAATAACAGAAAATTCTTCTTTCTTTACATTCGGTGACAATGGGGAGAAAAATACCGATTTCGTAACACCGATTACTAATGATAAAGAAAAACTGCTTATGATGAAGCGTATCTACAAAATACAGAAATCAAACTGGACTGAAACACAGATTACACTTCAACTAGACAAAAAAGGTGGCTCGACGGAGTTGCCTCGATATCTAGTAATTAGTGATGATGCAAAATTTGATGCTCCAAAATCGTTCTATTTAATTGAAAATGGCCAAGTAAGCATAAATACCTCCAATTTTGGTCTGAATTCATACTTTACGATAGCAGAAGTTGCTGCTCCTTTGACGGCGCCAGACATCACACTGATCGACGATGAGTTGAAATGGGAAGCAGTTGAGCATGCAGATAAATATGAAGTAACGATTGAACTGGAAGACGGTACGAAGCGGACGGAGGAAGTAACCGGAACGGCGCTTAACCTGTCGCAATTGGTACCATCGCTAGAAGTTGGAACTTACACGGTGACAGTAACAGCGAAGACGAACAATCCAGCCTACTCAGATTCAAAAGCATCAAATTCGAAAAGTTATGTTGTTATTGATAAGGCGAAGTTGAAAGCCAAAATCGATGAGATTAACGGTAAGATCGAAACAGGCGAACTGGACGAAGAGGAGTACACACCAGCGAGCTGGACAGCACTGGAAGAGGCAAGGAACGAAGCAAATCGAGTGTTGAATGAACCGACAGCGACTCAAGCGCAGGTAGACAAGGCACTTCAGGATCTGACAGATGCAAGAACAGGCCTAATCCCTACAACATCTGTACCCGTTGTAGATAAATCAGCTTTGCAAGCGAAAGTAACTGAAATTACAGGTGAAAGCCTGGAAGAGTCAGCGTACACACCAGCGAGCTGGACAGCACTGGAAGAGGCAAGGAACGAAGCAAATCGAGTGTTGAATGAACCGACAGCAACTCAAGCGCAGGTAGACAAAGCACTTCTGGATCTGACTGATGCAAGAACGGGACTTACAAAAGTGATTGGTAATGACATATCAACGTTACAAACGTTGGTCCCTTCCGTGGGAAGTTTGTCCCCGGCATTTGATCCGGCTAAAGATACGTACACCATCTCTGTACCGAATAGCGTATATCAATTCCAGCTCACGCCAACGGCACTTGATCCACTTGCGAAGATTGAAATAGCTGTTGGAGATGGAGAATGGAACGAGGTTTCAAGTGGTACTGTAAGTGAGAATCTACCGCTCCAAGTCGGTGGGAATAAGATCGTTGTTAGAGTAACCGATTCACTTGGAAATGTTACGGCGTATAAAATTAACGTGACTAGAGCATCCAGTGACAATGGTAACAATGGTGGAGGCAACAATGGCGGCGGTGGAAATACGGGAGGTAACGGTGGAAGTACACCAGCACCTACACCTGCGCCAGTACCAACGCCAACTCCGGCACCCGTGAAGGATAATTTGGAAACAACTCGGGATGGTAGCCATCAACCATTTGCTACATCCAAACCATCTGACAACAAAGAAACATTGGTTCAAGTTGATCCAGCCAAGCTGAATGTTGCCATGTCACAAGGCACAGGACAGCAGTTTGCCATTCATTCACCGAATGATGGGGATATGAAGGTGGACGGTTTAACCCTCGAAACACTGAAACAATTAGTGGATCAAGGTTCCAAACTAAACATTAGCAATCCGCTGGCAATCTATCCGGTACCTGGCGGTAAAATGGACGTGAATGGTGTGTCCAGACAGCTTGGTAATGCAGCGTTGAATGATATTGATGTCCATGTTGATATCGCACGTTCCTCGGATGCTTTGATTGACAGTGCCGAGACAAGAGCCGCATCCCAAGGATACGAGCTACTTGTCACACCGGTTGATCTGGATCTGACGTTTACGAAAGATGGACAGACCGTGCGATCCGGCCAGCTGAACGGTTATGCACCGAAGTATATTGCACTTCCAGAAGGTATCGATCCGAACCGGATTACTACAGGCGTAATCATTAATCCGGACGGTAGCATCTTCCATGTACCAACGGTTGTCACTAAGATCAGTAGTCGTTACTACGCACTCATTAATGACTTGCGTAGCAGCGGAAGTTACTCGGTTATCTGGAACCCGCAGGATTTTGAAGATGCCAGATCCCATTGGGGTAAAACGGATGTGAACAACATCGCTGCGAGATTAGATCTGCAAGGTAACGGAGATAACACATTCTCACCGAACCGTCAGGTTACTCGTTCTGAGTTTGCCGAGATTGTTGTGCTTGGACTGGGCTTAATGCGTCAGGATGCACCACAGAATCTATTCCCTGACGTTAACGATTCCGCATGGTTCCGCTCTGCGGTAGCCCTTGCAAATGAATTCGGTATCGTTCGCGGTTATGATAATGGGAACTTCAACGGTAATCAGGAAATCACACGTGAGCAAGGATTTGCTATGGTTGCTCGTGCCTACCGGCTGATTGAACCGGAAGCTTCAATCAGCCCGGATCAGGTGAATGCTGAACTGAAACGTTACAGTGATGCAGCCAATGTATCGAATTGGGCAAAAGAAGATGTAGCCCAGTTGATTGCCGCTAGAATCATCCAAGGTAACGGGCCAGAGGTTCTGAGTCCGAAGACAACGATGACCCGTGCTGAGGTTACCGCATTGATTGCAAGAATGTTGAAAGTAACAAACCTGATTGATCAATAAACACAATCTAAAACGAAAAGCCTTTGCTGACATTGGGGGTCAGCAAAGGCTTTTTCATATTTCATTTTAAATATAAAGGGAATCTTATGGATTTCTGTCCCAAATGAGTTACCTACGCAGACCATCACAAAGGATCGACACAACGCGTTCCGGGAAAATTCCTCGATCTCCGGTGGCCTGAAGCACACCGATCAGTATGATTTTAATATCCTCAATGCTTGCATCTGCTCGGACAGAGCTGTGTTGCTGTGCTCGCTCAAGTAGGAGGGTAATGCCACGCCAGAACTCATTCGCTATCTCTGAGCGGCCAGTATCTATAGTCAGACTGCTAACAAGAGCATCGGTAATCGCCTTGTTGGCAATCCCCTCGCTTATGATCTTGGTGAAATATTGAAAAAACGCTTCGCCCGGATCGTTGTGATGAAGCAGTTGATCCGCCTCTTCCATCAGACGTATCTTGTGGCTGGCGATGACGGCCCCGAACAGATCTTCCTTTGTTGGGAAATGGCGATAGACCGTGCCTACACCGACACCCGCACGCTTTGCAATCTCATCCATTGAGACAGCAATGCCCTCCGTTTTGAAAATTTCATGCGCGACACGGAGCAGCTTATCCCGATTTTTCTTGGCATCTGCACGCAGTGTCTTCTCTGGAACCTGAGTGACGATGGAATCAGTATCCGTAACCTCACCGTCAGGAGTAGGATTATTGTTTTTAGACATCATTGGATCACACCTCTTTCATAAATATACCTCACTGTTGATTTGTTGACAAACGGAGTATGACCTCCGTATAATTTTAAACGGAACCACATCTCCGTTTATTGCGGGAAAATATTATACGATCTATTCTGAATTTCTTAACTCAATTCCAAAGGAGAAGGATAACATGCCACATTCAATAAGCAAAAGTGCGTTGCTGATCATGGATATGCAAAAGAGTGTCGTGTCACAGTTTGTTAAAGACAGAGAGGACCTGCTACCATTTCAAAAAGCGATTGAGACTGCACGTAGTCATGCGATTCCTGTGATCTACGTAAGAGTAGCGTTCCGCCCGGGTTATCCAGAGATTAGTTCACGCAACAAAATGTTTGGCGGAATTCCTTATCGGGCTGGAGCTGGAGCAGATGCGGTGGCGGCCATGGAAGCAGCGGTGCAGATTGATGAATCTGTACAACCCCAGCCGAACGAGCCTATTGTGACCAAAGTTCGGGTCAGTGCATTCGCCGGAAGCGATCTGGATGTCATCCTTCGGTCCCGCCAGATAGACACACTCATTCTTAGTGGGATTGCGACAAGCGGAGTTGTTCTATCGACTCTGAGGGAGGCGGCGGATAAAGACTATGCGCTCACCGTGCTCTCGGATGCCTGCATCGATGCCGATCCTGAGGTACATCGTGTGCTCACGGAAAAAGTGTTCCCTCTTCAGGCAGAGGTTAGATCTGTAAGCGAGTGGGCGGAATCGTTATCCGGTACAAATTAGGTCATCTTATCATGTCGTAATACTTTCGCCCTGTTGGCAGTTCGTGGAATCTGAGATGATGGGTTCACCAGAGGTTCGGGTGACGAACTTCGAACCGCTGGCCTTCAGGCTATTGCGATCCTTCCTTCTAACTTCATTGGCGAAAATAGGGTCGCAGCTCTCCTGAAGATTTCATTTCAGAGAGGAGGCGTCCAGGCTATCACATTCCTTCCTTCTAACCCTAACCTTTCACGTTATATAGGGATGTGGCTTTCCTGGACTCTTTTATCATGAACAATACAATCTATTTGCGCAGAGCAAACAAACTCATTATCGAATCAAACGAAGGGGAACAACAGTTGCCGAAGACATATCTGGCGACTGCCCTCAAAAATATTGAAGCACTCGGATACACCTTCTCGGATGAGCTATTGCAGGCGATGCGGCAGCTGTCCAAGGAGCAATTTGAAGCGGTATATATTCAACTTGTGGCTGATCTGAGAGTCATGGTTGGCGCACATGTGAAGTACACTCCGATGTATGCAGGATTCCCAATGCAGGTGATGCAAGCGGATGAAGCGGAGTTATACCTTAATGCAATTATTCATTATCTGACCAACCTGACTGTAGTCTATCCGGATCAACAATCTGTGGAGAGAATGTCTTTGCTGGAGAAGACGGACTTGAAAGTCATTGGTTTGGGAAACCGGCAAGCATTCCAGACACTCATCCGTCAGATCATTGAAGCAAAAGGTTCCATCTCGGAAACAGACAAGGCGGATATCGACACGGTATTGGAGCATGCAGACCCGGAAGACGTGGATGCGCTATTACCCGCTGAGATTCCGTTCAAAGAAAATGTGGGCTTTGTGATTGCCTCGCTGTTGAAGCATGAAAAAGCAAACATCGACCGGATCGGTCCGTATTTCAAAACGGCAAGTGATGTACTCCGTCTGGCTGTTGCCTGGTCCGATGGTGATGTCAGCCTCGCAGCAGCTACTCCCTTCCGAAAATTCAAACGGCGTGAAAGACGCCTTTTGCTCGGATTGCTGGAGCAATGTGGCTCCAGCACGGAGGATATGCTGCGTTATAAGGATCGCTGGATTCGCCTTGGCGAAATTCTGCATCCATCGGAATATAAGCTGCGGTATCCGCAATGCGAAGAAGCCTTTGATATTTTGCGTAATAATAAGCCTTATTCGACCTTCAACGGAAGTGTGGAGCTTGCCTTCCAATATCGAAATGTCTGGAGTCTGATTGATCTGTTGTCACAGCGTCCAGGTGAATTCGCGAGAAGACTGGATTACTTGCTGCGGATGACCGAAGATGAAGCGTATGTACTGCTGGCATTTGGTGAGGTATTGAAGCAAGTCTCTACCCCGGTGTTATTGCAGGTGAGACAGCATTTCGCGCAGCGTAATGAACCGCAGGATCTGCGTGTCTTTTTCCCGAAAGGTAATGTAGCTAAAGCTTTTGCTGTTCCGAATGAGCTGCCAGAGATGGATGAAGCCACGTGTCAGGATGTCGTGCAATTGTGCGAGCAGGCACTGGTAGAGCGATTCGCTGCCCTTGCCCCGCTTGGGAAGACCTATGTTGATCCGCAGCTCCATGATTATCTGGTACCCTTTTCCCAGAGATCGGCAAGCAAGGCTCTGCATACCATCGTTCGTGGAAGTCGTGTGCCGATGGCAGGGGGTGATACCATTCGTTTCTTCAACTGGTGGAAAGAGGGGGAGGTGGATGGAAAGTCCACAGGGCGCGTGGACATTGACTTGTCTGCGGTGATGTACGATAAGGACTGGAACTATGTGGAGCATATTTCCTATACGAATCTGCGATCCTCTAACTATAAGGCTGTCCATAGCGGAGATATCGTGACTGCACCTAACGGAGCAAGTGAGTTTATTGATCTGCATATTCCATCCATCGTGGCCTATGGTGGACGATATGTGGTGGCAACACTGCTTTCATTCACCAGCCATCCGTATTGTGATCTGCCAGAATGTTTTGTAGGCTGGATGATGCGGAAGAAGCCGGGGTCTGGCGAGATTTTCGAACCTTCTACCGTAGCGAACAAAATCGATATTACCGCGGATACGCAGATTGCGATCCCTGTCATTATGGACCTGGTTGAACGTACCGTCATCTGGACAGACCTGGCGCTGACAAGCCACCCCGATTACTACAACAATGTAGAAGGCAATCAAAAAGGCATGGTCTTGATGGGTAAAGCACTAACGAATTTACGCAAACCCGATCTGCATGACTTGTTCATGCTCCACGCCAAAGCTAGAGGAGAACTGGTGGATACAATAGATCAGGCGGATACAATCTATTCGGTGGATCAAGGCGTTACGCCGTATGATATCGAGCAGATTATGGCGGAGTATCTGGTTTGACCTGTTTGACTTCACTACTGGTGATATGTGAATATCAAGGTTAGAAAAGAGTAGCTGATGCTGCTCTTTTTTCTGTTTAGATGCAAAGAGCCTACAGAATGGTGCAGGTAATGTCGGATGCAAAGAGAATGACTTTGCTAAGCTTGAATTAACGTGGGAGGGATGATATGGATACGCTCAGGCGGTTAAATGAAGCCTTGAATCATATTGAGGAGCATCTGATGGATGTCGTGGACATGAAGGAAATTTCCCGGATTGCCTGCTGCTCGGAGTATCATTTTACACGCATGTTCTCTTTTCTTAGTGGTGTAACGCTCTCGGAATATATTCGACGTCGCCGCTTGACACTTGCAGCCATGGAGTTAAGCCACAGTGACAGCAAAATCATTGATATTGCACTAAAATACGGGTATACATCGCCGGATTCTTTCTCGCGTGCTTTTCAAAGCATGCATGGAACTACGCCCTCCGAAGCGCGAAACCATGGTCCATCCCTTAAAGCCTTCCCACGGATGACATTTCAACTGACCATTCAAGGAGGAAGCGAAATGAACTACCGTATTGAAGATAAAGAGGCGTTTCGAATCGTGGGTATTCGAAAAAGGGTGCCAATCGTATTCAACGGGGTCAATCCGGAGATCGCTGCGATGTACCAGAGTCTTACACCGGAGTTGATTGATTCGATCAAGGGGGCATCGAACGTCCAACCTCTGGGCTTAATCAGTGCTTCAGCCCATTTCAGTGAGGGACGTATGGCGGAACAGGGAGAACTGGATCATTACATTGGTGCAGCAACGACAAAAGAGACGCCTGAAGGCCTGGAACAGCTGGAGGTTCCTGCTTCGACGTGGGCCGTATTTACGGTCGTTGGTCCGTTTCCAAGGACGCTTCAGGAGATATGGGGCCGGATTTACGCAGAGTGGTTTCCTTCATCGGACTATGAGCTGAGTGAGGGTCCGGAAATATTATGGAATGAGCACAAGGATGTTACTGTAGAGCAATATAGAAGTGAGATATGGATACCTATTCGGAAGAGATGATACTGTCTCTAGCTTGGTATCTGCGGGCGCAGCTTTTGAAGCTGCGTTTTTTGTTTTCAGAATTTGCTATCGTATATACGAGCCGTTTTCATTGCAAATTTATGTAATATAATGGTATTATTTTATTGGAATTGTAAGAATACTTGTACGTAGAAGAGTGATTTAAAAAGGGGGTGGCGAGATCAGGTTTGCATGAAGTGATGACTCTATTCTATACGCACGCAGACATAACATTTCAGTGACTATGGACATGCCCGCATAGCAGACATATCGATATGAGACGGAAGTGTCAATTATTATACATTATAATGTAAGCGCTTTATTATATGAGTTCTAAGGAGGGATTTACTCATGACCAAAAGTATAGGGAGAAAGGCGCTTGGTTTGTTTTTAATCATCGTTATGATCGCAACAGCTGCTGTATACCCTGCATCTACTGGACACGCGGCAACTATTAATGTGACCGATAACGGCTCCAGAATTGAAGTAAACACCGGATCAGGATTAGTCTATGTGGTGAACAAAACCAATGGAGATATTATCTCGGCCAAAATGAACGGTACGGAGCTGAACAGCAACAGAGGGTCGCATATTGGCTCAGGTTTGGGCTCCTCGGCCAATGTAACGTGGAATAAGTCACCTTCGGGTTCAACGGTGCTAATTACCGTTTCCACCAACACATTGACTCACTATTATGCTTCGCGTGGTGGGGAGAACATCATATACATGGCAACGCATATCACGGCTCAACCTTCGATCGGGGAGCTGCGATACATTTTCCGCGGTAATGGTAGTGTGTTGACAGGTGTTCCGGCGAATTCTAACAACCGGGGCAACACTGGAGCGATTGAAAGTCAGGATGTATTCGGGTTTGCAAATGGACAGTCGGCCTCCAAATATTATGGTAATGATCAGGCCAAAGACTTATCCGTTCGTGGGGTGACGGGGAATGGCGTCGGTGTATTTATGGCCTACGGCAATCGGGAAAAAAGCTCGGGTGGTCCATTCTTCCGGGACATCCAGTTTCAAAGTGGAACAGAGACGGAAGTATATAATTATATGAACTCGGGACATGCACAGACGGAAAATTGGCGCCTGGGTCTGCATGGGCCGTATGCTTTGATCTTCACCACAGGTGGTACGCCGAGTGTACCCGATTTCAGCTGGATGTCTGGTCTGAATCTGCAGGGGTGGGTATCCAGTCGGGGGAACGTGGTGCTTAATGGTCTCTCCGGGATGGATACGGGTTATGCATATACAATTGGGTTCGCCAATAGCAACGCCCAGTATTGGGTGGGGACGTCTTCAAGTGGGGCGGCAGCCAAGTACAGCATGATCCCGGGGACATACACCATGACAGCCTATAAAGGGGAACTGGCGGTATATACGGAAACGGTTAATATCACGGCAGGCCAAACGACGACACTGAATACGCGTACGATCAACAATGATCCGAGTAAAGCCTCCAGCATCTGGCGTATCGGTAACTGGGATGGTACACCACGGGAGTTCCTGAATGGACAGACAATTCCGATCCGTCACCCGTCCGATAGTCGTAACCCAAGCTGGGGGCCTGTCACCTACGCTACCGGTAGCGCGACCAATCGATTCCCAGCAATCCAGTTCCGTGGTCAGAATTCTCCAACCACAATAACGTTTAACTTGAATGCATCTCAAGCGGCATCTTCTCATATGCTCAATATCGGGATTACCGCAGCCTACAATAATGGCAGACCGAGTGTAACGGTTAATGGACATGCATTAACTAATCCTGCCGCGTCTTCACAGCCCAATTCTCGTAGCTTCACCATTGGTACGTATCGTGGGAACAACACAACCTTTAGCTGGAATGTTCCAGCATCCTACTTCGTCAATGGTTCCAACACTATCACGATTACGCCGATCAGTGGTTCCAGTGACTTGGGTAACTGGTTAAGTGCAGGTTGGGTCTACGATTGTGTTGAGTTGCTGAATTGAATTAAGAATTCAATATAGTGGAAGGAATATAGGAGGTAGCCTGCCTGGTTTTCTTAACTAGGTTCAGGTTACCTCTTTTAGCTTTGTCATCCGAAATGAAAAGATATTGATTCATGATATCCCTAAGGATCTTGCTTTGCTGGAGATGGTGATCCGGATAGTGGTATAATTTTCAATACGTAATCATGAGTGAATGAACGGGGAGGAAAAGAGAATGAGAGACGATCTGTTGGTTCAATTGCAAGAGTGGCATGAAGAAGATGAATTTCAGGAAATTGTAGATGCAATTCAAGCAATTCCTGTGGAAGAAAGAGATTATGAGCTGGTTAACCATTTGGGACGAGCGTTAAATAACTTGGAACAGTATGAAGAAGCGGTTGAACAATTCCTGACGGTTGCTAAAGAGGGCACAGGCGACCCACTTTGGCATTATCGGATTGGACTGGCTTATTATTATCTGGAACAATACGCTCATGCGCTGCAAGCATTCGAAAGAGCGGATCAATTGGAGCCTGACGATGAAGATACGTTGGAGTTTCTGGAATGGATTCGAAGCAAGACAGCAGAGGAACCCACAGAGGTATCCGCAGAGAAGCCCGTGGATAATGTTCCTACAGTCTCTGAAATCTCAATCGCACCTGTTAGTGTTAGCCGTATGGAACCAACGGGTTTTTGGAATGATAGTGCTGAAGCCGTGGATCAATATGTGCTGGCCCCACCTACTGATGGACAGATCGAGTCAATGGAGGAGCAGTTGGTGTTCAAGCTGCCAACATCCTATATAAACATGATGAAATTACATAATGGTGGTGTTCCCCACTATAGGTATTATCCTGTTAGCCAAGCAGAGGCTGCCAAGAAGGTCCGCGTTGAGGTCGCGGGTATATTGGGTATTGGGCGGGAGAAAGCACATTCGTTAGGTGGTGAAGCTGGCAGCCGATTTATCATCGAGCAGGGGGGTTACCCCGAAATCGGTGTTGTTATCTGTGAGTGCCCTTCCGATTCGGAGATCGTGATGCTGGATTATCGTGAATCCGGCAATGCTGGTGAGCCCGAGGTTGTTCATGTGGACAAAAATGAAAGCTACAAGATCACTTGGCTTGCGCCCAATTTTGAAACCTTTATTCAAGGTCTGTTGAATGAGGAAAATCAACCTGCAAACCTTGAAGGTTCACTGTAAGTAAGGGTATGAGCTTCTCTTGATACGAAACGTTGAAAAGGCTGCATCCGTAATGACGGATGCAGTTTTTTTGTTGCCTAGTTATGTGGGATAAGTCGGAAATGTCGCCTAAACCGAGCTTTTTTTCAACTGCGTTAGCTTCGCTAAGATATCCAAAATAAGTATATAGAGCTGTACTCGTTGCATTAAGGCAGTTACTTTGCTAGTATTTAGACATATAATAATTAGTCATCTAAATATTTCATGTCTAAATACCTTGGTTTCTTCAAGAAAGGGGCTTACGCATCATGTTAAGAATGAAAGACAAAGTAGCCCTAGTTACTTACAAATAAATAAAATACGTTAGGAGCATTTTACATGGGAAAATTAGATAATAAAGTAGCTATTATTACTGGCGGAGCCTCGGGAATCGGGGAGGGCATGGTTGATCTTTTTGCACAGGAAGGCGCCATCGTCATTGCAGCAGACATTAATGAGGAAGCACTGGAGAGAGCCAGCCAAAAAGAGAATGTGTACGGAATGAAGTTGAATGTATCTTCCGATGAAGGTTGGAAGGCACTGGCGAAAGTATTGAATGAACGTTTTGGAAAAATTGACATTCTGGTCAACAATGCAGGCATTTCTTCGGAGAAACCATTTGAGGAAATCAATGCACAGGATTGGCAGAAAATGCTTTCCATTAATGGTTTTGGCCCATTCGCTGGCATGAAACATGTCACTCCTTATATGGCAGCCCAGAAGAAAGGTTCCATCGTCAATATCTCATCATACACTGCTTTGATTGGACAAGGCTTTAACCATTACTCGGCATCTAAAGGCGCGGTACGTGCATTATCCAAAGCCGCTGCGACCACCTTCGGACGTCAAGGTATTCGGGTGAATGCTCTTTTTCCTGGGATCATTGAAACACCTATGACCCAATCCTTGAACACATCAAAAGAACTGCTTGAACGATTAATTCATGCAACGCCTTTACAGCGTCTGGGCCAGGCTATCGATATTGCCAAAGCCGCGTTGTTCCTAGCGTCGGATGATTCTTCGTACATTACAGGATCTGAACTGGTGATCGATGGTGGCTACTCAGCCCAATAGCGTGTAAAATGATGACAGCCCTTAAGTTGAATTAGGGCTGTTGTTTATTTTTTCGAGGAGGATCTAATGGAAGAACAGAACATTTTTGAGCTTATACACAACATGGATAATTTCACCAATAAATTGATCATACAATGGAACAAATCATTCAATGAGGACCTCGGTGTCTCTCATGTGCTTGTACTCAGCCATCTCCATCAGAATGGAAAAAGCCGACCTTCGGATATTGCAAAAAAATTAGGATTCACGCCGCCTACACTCAGTTATTTATCTGACAAGATGGTAGCCAAGGAATTAGTCGTCAGAATGGTAGATGAAGCGGACCGTCGCATTATTTATTTGAACATTACGGATAAAGGAGCCGAAGTCCTCGGAAGAGCCATATTGGAGGGCCAGAAGCTGCGCAAGAATTTATTCCAGAAATTAAGCGAAGAGGATCGAGAGCAATTAGTCCGTATTTTTGAGAAGATGAATCGGGAAGATTGATCAATAGCCTGGAAAGGAGACCGAAGGTGATATGGAGGAACCGCTCAAAGTATATAACACCGCAGTGGAAGCTTTTCTTGAAGTGATCGGGGGAAAGTGGAAGCCTGTTATTCTATTCCATCTTACCTTTGGCAAGAAACGTAATGGTGAGCTGATGAAACTGATCCCTGCTATTACCCAGAAAGTGTTGACTCAGCAACTTGGTGAACTAACGGAGGCGGGGGTTATTGTCCGTATTTCCCATCACCAGGTCCCGCCTAAAGTGGAGTATGAGTTAACAGAGTATGGGTGGAGTCTTAAAGAGATTCTTCATCTGATGTGTAGGTGGGGCGATATACACGTGGAGAATGTTTATGGTGATCGAGGAAAAATTCTGTTTAAGCCTCCGACTACTACGGACCGTTGAGTGACATTTATAAGCCGACTCTGAATTTCAGGGATCGGCTTATTATGCATTTTGTTTAATTTACGGAAGGATCTTGCGATCACGTAGATTTCTGAAAATATCCATAAACATAGTCTCAGTGTCAATGAAATCATGGAATCCGAAGCGGCGAGCTTTGGAACCATCTGCGAAGAAATCGTAATCCCACGAGAAGACAAAGTCACCAAATTCCCAGGAAGAGACATCGTCATAAGGGGTGTTTACCAAACCATACTTTTCAATCATGGAATTCCAAAGATTTTCTTTATCTGCCATCACTGTTGCAAGTGAAAGTTGCAGTGGAGGTGCTGTTTCCAATTCGAAAAACGCAGCGATTTTGGGCCATAGCTCATTCCAGCGAAACAGATCACCATTGGTGATATTAAATGCCTGATTGGCACAGCGAGGTTCGGTTGCTGCCCATACGGTTGCATGAGCCAGCAATGTCGCATCAGTCATTTCAAGAAGCGAATGATACGCCCCTGGTTTTCCGGGAAATCGTAATGGCAAGTTAAGCTCCTTGGAGATAGACGCATACATGCCAATAACCATGGCAAGGTTCATTGGATTACCCAGGGCGAATCCACATACCACAGAAGGGCGCAGAGCTGACCAGGTCCAGCTGCTTCCGGGTTGCCGATCCTCGAGAAATTGTTGCTGATTGACATTGAATTCAGGGGGCATATGATATGCGTCCGTTTCTTTGGCAGGTGTTTTGAAAGGACCCAGATGTGCACCGTACACTTTATAACCTTGCATTAGGCTAATATGTTGGAGATTTGGAGCGATCGGTTCGATGGTATTCACCACATTGACGAGCATGGTTAGGTTGGGCTGTACCAATTCGGCCCAAGTTGGGCGATCCTGATACGCGGCGTAGAAAATATGCGTAACCGTCGTTAAATGACTCAGTTTGTCTTGTGTGTCTGCTTCGTTCAGTAAATCAGCTGATATATAACGTAAACCGGGGGCATCTTCCCCTCCGCGGCGAGATACACCAATGACATTCCATTGCGGAAGTGTCATCAGATAATCAATAAGGTTTCTTCCAATGACGCCTCCAGCACCAATGACAAGTGCGGTGTAACGGGTAACGGATTGTTCGGGTTTCAATGGACATGCTCCTCTCTTCTTCTGTTCATATTGTGGGTCAGAAAAAGAAGGATGAGAAGTACGCACCTCAAAGTCATATACGTACTTTGAAGTAATATATGAGCCTGGAGCAGGATATGAGCGTTATAATTGGCACTTCAAAGGAGGTTAATTACCTATAACCACAAGAAGCTGTAAAAGGAACAATTGTCCTTTCACAGCTTAGATGTGTCTGTATATTCGTTCAATAGATCTGTTGGTAAATATCGTTTACGCCGGGAAACCGCCACCTGGAGGCGGCCATGCGCCGTAGAAGCGACGTAGCAGAACAATCTCCCCTAGATGGTACGAGTTATGGGAGGCGATATTGCGCAGAAGTCCTGCTTTAGTTTCACCCGGGAAATAGAGCAGTGGATCATCTAATTGTGCAGTTTCTGCAATGGCTACGGCTTGATCAACTCCATCCAAGAATGCCTGAATATCTGCCTTCCACGTCGCTTCGTCCTGTGGACCCTTCTCTTCAGGCCAGCTTTCACTCACGTTAGCAGGGAGCTGTGGCTTGCGTCCTTCCAAGTGTTCGAGCATGAATTGCTGCCAATAATGCATGTGCTTCACCAACTGATAGATCGTATATGGCATGGCATCGTGCGTACGAGTAGCAAGTGTGACATCGATATCGGGTAGAGCACGGGCGATGCGGATATGACCGCGTTCCCCCACTAATGATTTGACAAGGGTTTGCCCAAAGCTTTGATTAACATCTGACATATGGTACCTTCCTCTCTTCCAAGACCGGATCTTATAACCTGTCTTCTGTTTAGTATTATACAATTAAATTGCTAAAAATTAAAAATGGATAACCAAGAACCCTAAATACTTAAAATGCCTATGATATAATAGTGAAAATAAATCTCAAGACCTCAGGGTCGAGGAGGAAGCTCCTGTGAAAGTGATATTGGTTGACGACGAACGTCTAGCGTTGATAGGCCTTCAAAAATCACTAGAAAAAGAAGTAAGCGGCATTGAAATTATCGCTACATATATGAATCCAACAGAGGCTGTGGCGGGTATTGTGGAGCACCGTCCTGATGTTGTGTTTCTGGATATTCATATGCCGGAGATGGATGGTATGGATCTGGGAAGACAGATTCAGGCGGCAACACCGGGCACCGAAATTATATTTGTGACCAGTTACGATCAATATGCGGTCCATGCTTTCGAACTACAGGCTTTGGACTATGTGATGAAGCCCATCCAAAAGGATCGATTGAAGCAGACGGTGAGCCGCGTAAGAGAGAAACTGAGCGTAAAACGGGAACAGCGGTCAAAGGATACAAACGTACCTTTAATTTGCTGTTTTAATCAGATTCAGTTTAAGCTTCCAGGAAAGGAAATCCAGGTTGCCAAATGGCGTACAAGCAAGGCGCAGGAGCTGTTTGCATACTTGCTTCACCACCGGAACCAGGTCATCCATCGCAGTGTTCTGCTGGAGCTTCTGTGGCCGGGAATGGAAGAGGAGAAGACGGCACACCAACTCTACACTGCGATTTATCATGTCCGCCAAACCCTGAAAACTTGCAATATGAATATGATCACGATTCAGAGTGGGCACCTGGAGGCAGGCTATCGACTCGAATTGGGTGAGGCTCAGTTGGATAGTGAGCAGTGGGAACGGGAATTCAGGCAATGGAAAGTCGTAGACGCAAGTACCGTTCATGCCTATGAGCAAGCGCTTCATCTATATAAGGGTACCTATCTTGGCAATTATGAGTACATGTGGGCTGAACCTGAGCGGGAAAGATTACGCTATCTGTGGCTGTATCATATGAGACAACTAAGTCTGTATTACCAGCAGCATGGGCTGGCGGAAAAAGTGGTCGAGTGTACACAACGTATCCAGCATATGCTTCCGGATGAAGAAGAAAGTTATTTTATGCTAATGAAGTTATATGATGAAATGCACAACGATCTCGGTGTGGAGGAGCAGTATCGTCTCTTAACCACCAGAATGGAGCAAGATTTGGAGATACCGATCAGTGAGGACATTACCGAATGGTATCAGGACTGGAAGCTCGGTTTAACCAAAGTCATGAAAAAATAATTAATGAAATTACTTCAAACGAAACGTATGGACCGTTACAAATATTTGATCATCATGCTAATCATTTTTGGAGTGTTAATTGGCATGCGCTCGGTATGGTCAGAGATATTCAACACAGTAGATGAGCATCGCGCCGTTAACGGGGTGCTTGATTTGAGAGATGTGGATCTGGATCAGTCCCCTGTCATGTACTTGAATGGGGAATGGGAACTTTACCCGGATGAGTTGCTGACCCAACAAGATATTGCGAAGAGGAATGGCGGTGCGAAGAGTGTTCAGGTCCCAGGAGACTGGGGTAGTGCAGGGATTCAGGAACAAGAGAGTTCGTTCGGGTACGGAACGTATCGCTTGCGCATTTTGACAGATCCGCTTCAGACACCTGTTACCTTCTGGTTCAAGGGAATCCGAAGTTCATCCGAGGTTGAGATGAATGGATACAACGACGGGGGTATGGGTGAGGTCTCCGCGGATAGCAGTACATATATACCCCGAAGCACTTCATATACAGCGACCTATGATCAGGAAGGAACAACCTCCATTGAACTATTGGTTCGTGTAGCCAATTACGACAGCCCGTATTTGGGCGGAATTAGCAAACCTGTTCGCTTTGGTTCACAGGCAGCTGTTGATTTTTCGCGTTGGTATTCCATTGGTTTTCAGATGCTCACCTTTCTGGTTATGCTCCTCCACGGCATGTATGCCTGTATTCTTTACGCATTTAATCGACAGGAACGTTCCTTGCTGGTTGGAGCCGTATTAACTTTATCTGTTGGCATCACGGTTACGATGGGTCATGACAATATATTGATGTTATGGCTTCCAATTAATTATACCTGGGGCATTAAAATTCGATTGATCTCATTGTTGCTGCAAAATGCTTGTATCCTTCTGTTATTCCAGAGATTAACGATGGTTCATGTACGAAAGGCATGGCTACAGTGGCATGTTGTCATGACCTTGATCTATACGGCCGTGATTGTGGTGGTGCCCATTCATATTACATATGCCATGATCCATTACAACGTCATTAACCTATTTTTTCTTGTATCCATGATCTGGTTTCTATACATCGTTGGAACGATGATCTTCAGGAAACAGGCGGACCGGGATATTGTTTTTCTGCTGCTTACTGCAGGAGGCATTACATCCAACCTGATATGGAGTGTGGCCGAGACAGCCAAAGATGTGACAACTGTCTATTATCCTATCGACATCATCTTTGCGATTACGGGCTTCTCTGCCTATTGGTTCAAGAAATACTTCAGGAATGTCAGGGAGAATATGAAGCTGAATACAGAGCTGCAGAAGGGCGACAAAATTAAAGATCAGTTCTTGGCAAATACATCACATGAACTGCGGACCCCACTGCACGGGATCATTAACATCGCTCACAACGTGGTCACCCGAGAGAAAAACCGGTTGGATGAACGGAGCCTGGAGGATATGGAGTTGCTGATTACGATCGGTCGCCGGATGTCACATCTCCTTGGTGATCTACTGGATGTAGTCCGACTGAAGGAGCACCGCATTGTGTTGCGTCAGAGTCCTCTTTCCATACAGTCGGTTGTGCCTGGCATTATCGCCATGCTGCAATTCATGGCAGAACGCAAACCAGTCCACCTTCATATGGAGATTCCGGAATCGTTCCCTCAGGTGATGGCTGATGAAGAAAGGCTTGTTCAGATTTTGTATAATCTACTGCATAACGCGCTTAAACATACAGAGGTAGGAACGATATCCGTAAGTGCCGAAATTCGTGAAGGACATGCTCTGATTCATGTGACCGATACAGGCATTGGCATGGATGAGGATACACGGATGCGCATTTTCCTCCCATATGAACAAGGGTCGTATGGAATCAGTGATGGACAAGGCATCGGGCTTGGACTGAACATCTGCAAAGAGCTGGTAGAACTGCACGGCGGGGCACTTACGGTACGCTCGGAACTCGGAAAGGGCTCGGTATTCAGCTTCGATCTACCACTCGCGGATGAAGCCGCCGATCAGGCTCAGTCACAACTTCCCCTGATATGGGAACAGGCCGCCGAGATGATGGAAGATGCACCTAGCGGATTCCTGTTACCCCGCCAAGGTATGGGGGACGCGGAAGTCTTGGCGACAGCAGAAATGGCTCCGTTGTTACAAGAGGGGAGAGCTACCATTCTGGCTGTGGATGATGATCCGGTGAATCTGGATGTGTTGGTCAGCATTCTTTCGACGGAACCATATGATATAACTACAGCAGGTTCGGGTCAGGAAGCGATGGAATTGCTCGGCACACGTCAGTGGGATCTGCTCATTACGGATGTGATGATGCCCAATATGTCCGGATATGAGTTAACCAAGAAGGTGAGGGAACAATTCTCGATGTCTGAGCTTCCAGTGTTATTGTTGACTGCACGAAGCCAGCCGCCGGATATATATACCGGTTTTGCGTCGGGGGCCAATGATTATGTCACGAAGCCTGTAGATGCGGTGGAACTGAAATATCGGATACGTGCATTGACCATGCTAAATCAGTCTATCCAAGAGCGACTGCGCATGGAGGCCGCGTATTTACAGGCTCAGATTCAGCCTCACTTCCTATTTAATACGTTGAATTCACTTATGGTTTTAAGTGATATTGATACAGAGCATATGCGGAAGCTTGGCGATGCTTTTTCATCCTATTTACGGATCAGCTTCAACTATCTCAACACAGGGGAACTGGTGAAATTATCATATGAGCTGGAACTCGTTGAAGCCTATCTTTTTATTGAAAAAACACGATTTGAAGATCGATTGTCGGTGGTATTAAACGTAGAGCCGGACCTTCCGTTGCTTCTCCCGCCGCTATCAATTCAGCCTTTGATTGAAAATGCCGTCAGACACGGACTATTAAGCCGCAATGTAGGCGGTACGTTATGTCTATCCATCACTCGCCATGAGGGTTATACCCGTATTGAGGTGAAGGATAATGGTAAAGGCATCGAACCGGAGAAGGTTGCAGAGCTGCTACATGCTACGCCAGGAGGAAAAGGTGGAATAGGCATTGTGAATACAAACCGCAGATTGCTGCAACGGTATGGTCAGGGATTATCGATCGTAAGTGAGCCGGGTGAGGGAACGATGGTTTCATTTGATATTCCGGATGAGGTATAAGGAAAAGGCCGCAGAAGTGAAAACTTCCGGCCTTTTTGTTCTGCTTGCGTGTTCATTCCCTAATTTTAATTATTTCTAATGCTTCTTTCATATGTTAGTATATTTAACATTAGAAGCGCGGGTTCCGGCATTGGGCGCTAAACGTTGTTATAGTGGGTGAAAAGATCGATGCGCAATTGGGTCAAAAATGAGAATGTGCAGATGACGGCCATTGCCTTTACCACTGCGGTAGGGGCGCAATTCAAGATAAATCCGTTCCGGGAAGATTACTTCCGAATCGGGCTGGGGGTTAGCATCCTTTTATTTCTGCTGATGATCATGCCACACTTGTCTTATGTAAAGACAGGAATCCTGACAGGCATCGCGAATTTGCTGTTTCAGTCAGCAGATCTCATCAATCATGTACAGACGGTGTCCATACTGGAAAGCATGCGGGACAATCTGGGGGCAGGTGTGTATTATGTGGTCTTTGCCTATGGGCTTAGCAAGTTCAAGCATCGATTCCATGAGATGCAGCCTCTTCTGCTCGGCGGGTTAATCACATGTATCGATTTCTCCTCTAATCTTGTTGAGCTTCTTCTTCGCGGAATGTTAAGCGGGACCAATATCTTTTATATGAAGGAATGGTTGTATCTGCTTGTGGTAGGTGGTCTGCGAAGTTACTTTGTGATTGGGTTATATAACAGCATTGCGGTGAGGCAGATGAGGCTATTACATGCAGAGCAGGAGAAGCGGATGGAGCAGATGCTGAGTGTGAACTCGGGTCTGTATGGCGAGGTCTTTTACCTGAAGAAAGCGATGAATACGATTGAAGGCATTACGGCAGACAGCTATGATCTATATCGCGATCTCCGGGAGCAGGACATGAATCAATACAGTCAGCGCACCCTGGGCATCGCTCAGCAGATTCATGAAGTGAAGAAGGATTCACAACGTATTCTAGCGGGTCTGCTGAAGCTGTATGATAACGAAAAAGCAGTCAACATGAGCCTGTCTGAAGTGCTGAACTTTGCCAGCAAAGCAAACCGAAAATATAGCGAAATGCTGCATAAGCAGGTCGAGATCGATATTGAGCAACAATATGATTGTGAGTCTCCGTATTACATTCCTCTTCTCACGGTAATGAATAACCTGATTGCCAATGCGGTAGAAGCGATTGAGCATGACGGGACGGTCCGAATTCATGTATATGAGCAAGAAGATGACGTGCATTTCGTCGTGATGGATTCTGGAAAAGGCGTACCTGAAGCCAAACGGGATGTTATCTTCGAACCGGGCTATACAACAAAATTCAATGAAGTTGGCATTGCCGCGACGGGTATTGGCCTGTCCCATGTACGTGATATCGTTCAGTCGTTGGCGGGACAAATTAAGGTAGAGTCGGCGCCTCCGGGAGAGACAGGGACAACATTTGCTATAACTATTCCCAAAATGAATCTAATCAAGGGGGGCGATGTCGATGACACTTTCTATCATGATAGTGGATGATGATGTGGTAAGCCGGAGTATGCTGCATGATATCATTGAATCCTGTGGAATCGGCGAGCTTGCAGGCATGGCAGAGGGCGGTATAGAAGGGGCACGCATGATTATGGATCTGTGTCCTGATGTGGTGTTGATTGATCTGCTGATGCCGGATCAGGACGGAATTGAGACGGTAGCGAAACTGAAGCACGGCGGTTATACCGGGAAATTCATCATGATCTCTCAGGTGGAGAACAAGGAGATGGTAGGGGCGGCCTACCAGAACGGAATTGAATTTTTCATTCATAAACCGATTAATCGGGTGGAAGTGGAGCATGTGCTCAGCAAAGTGAATGACCAGTGGAAGTATGAACGTTACGTGCTGGAGATCAAGCAGTCGATGGCCCGATTGAATCTGGTGGAAGCGCCGGCCCCTGCCCAAGGTCGGACGGTGCGAGATGCGGCAAGAAGCATTCTGATGGATCTGGGGATCATCGGAGAAAGTGGTAGCAAGGATATTGTGGCTCTCATGGAGTATGCGATTGATCAGAAGCAGGTCGCGGAGTGGCCGCCACTGAAGGATTCCTATGAAGCGGTGGCCCAAACTTACAAGTCTACGCCCAAAGATGTGGAGAAAGAGAGCAAGGCGATGGAACAGCGCATTCGCAGAACGGTAATTGCCGCGTTAACAAACATGGCCTCGATTGGACTCACCGATTATAGCAACCATAAGTTTGAACATTATGCTCCCCTCTACTTCGACTTCCAGGATGTACGGATGAAGATGAGAGCCATGGAAGAAGATCAGGCAGGCGACAAAGGCAAGGTGAATATCAAAAAGTTCCTGCATGTGTTCTACATGGAGACGATTGAAAAGATGAATAACTAAATAACTAAATATTAACTGAGATATGTTATCTCTTAACCAAAAGCTGATGTTCAGAGGAGGAGAAAGTGAAATGAACATAACTATTGATCAGCAAGGTAATTCCAAGATCGCCATTATTGAAAGTAATGGCATCGTCATCAACAATGCTCAAGATGCACTGGATTTGATGGCTTCGGTAAGGTATAGCGATGATGCTGATAAACTCATTATCGACAAATCGAACATCACGGAAGAGTTCTTCGAACTGAAAACCAAGCTTGCAGGCGAGATTTTGCAGAAATACGTGAACTATCATGTTAAGCTTGCTATTGTGGGAGATTTCGAAGGACATAACAGCAAGAGCCTGAGAGATTTCATCTATGAGTGCAACAATGGCAAGCATGTTTTCTTTTTGAAAAACAAAGAGGAAGCGCTTCAAAAGTTGCATAATATCAGTTAAGTGTACATCCGAGGCATGTAAAGAGCCTGCTTATAATCTGAGCCAAACGTAGGAGGTTTGCACCGTGATATCTAATGAGAATTTAAAGGTATATGCTCTGCCTGAGATCGGAAATCTTAAAGTGCATGGCAGAACAACTCAAGAGCGATCGCCGTTGACGTTATTTTGGACCGGGAGTGCAGTTGAACTCAATGTACGGGGCTCCGAACTATGGATCGAGGTAGAGTCCCAATATGATATCTATGAGACATGGATCAGCATTTTGATCAACGGTGTTTCGGTAAGCAGACAGATGTTAACGGCGGGAAGATACTGGGTCTGTGTATTCCGGGGAATGAACGCGGATGTGGTGAAGAATGTTCGGATCGTTAAGGATGTTCAAGCGATGAGTGGTGACCCGGGTTGTACCTTGCAGATTCATGCGGTGAAATCGGATGGAGCATTCCTGCCTGTGCAGGAAAAACCGTACAAGATCGAGTTCATTGGTGACAGTATTACATCTGGCGAAGGTGCGATTGGAGCGAAAGCGGAGGAAGATTGGATTCCGATGTGGTTCAGCGCCATACATAATTATACGTTTATGACAGCAGAGGCATTGAGTGCAGAATACCGGGTCATCTCGCAAAGTGGCTGGGGTGTGCTGACAAGCTGGGATAACAATCCAAAGGGGAACATCCCTGAGTATTACGAACAGGTCTGTGGCTTGCTTACTGGTGAACGTAACGAAGCGTTAGGTGCAGGAGATCAGCATGATTTTGGTTCATGGCAGCCGGATGTGGTAGTCGTGAACCTGGGAAGCAATGATGGAGGTGCATTTCAGTCACCTGAGTGGAAAGATACCGACACTGGCAAGGTGTACAAGCAGCGGCTGAACGAGGACGGAACGTATCATGAAGAGGATCTGACCGCTTTTGAGGAAGCAGTGGAGCAGTTCCTGTTCAAACTTCGGAAAAACAATCCGGATGCAAAACTCGTATGGGCTTATGGCATGCTTGGTTTTCCCATGATGCCTGCCATCTACCGCGCGGTTGATGCGTATATGAAGGGGACAGGAGACCGCAAGGTCTCAATCATCCAGCTTCCTGATACAACCGAAGAGACGGTAGGGGCGCGTACTCATCCAGGCGAGTTATCTCACCGTAGGACGGCAGAGGTGTTAGCGGAATATGTGCGAGGCATGCTAGGATAGCTTGAAACATGGTAATAGAAAGACCACTCTTTCATGAACAGTACCCCAATGGTTAGATGGTGTCTAACTTTATGAGGTCCCTTTATCATAAGAGTGGTCTTTTTCCTTTTCTACTTATCTAGGCATTCGAGGGTTTATCCGTTGTGTCGCTGTTTTGTACCTCATAACGGATCGAAATGATCTGTCCGAGCGTCTGTGTTCGGAGCATTTTAAATTGACTTGGCACCGTGCCTGCCGGGAATAAGGGGATGCCTTCACCAAGAATTTTGGGAATGATGGCAACCTCAATCTCATCCAGTATTTTTTTTGCTAACACAGCTTGAACCAATATACCGCCACCCACAATCCACACATCTCCATCAGAAGTTTGCTTTAACCGGGGAATGAGCGTATCTACCGTCTCGGTTGTAAACTGTACATGCGGAGCGGGCGGCTGTTCTGAGCGAGAAAGCACATATGTTGGCCGATCCGCATAGGGGAATTCTTCAGAAAGTGTGAGCACCTCTTCATACGTATGACGTCCCATAACAAGGCTACCGATCGTCTGATAGAAGGCGGCATACCCGTTATCTCCTCCGTCACCCTCCACATCAAATAACCAATCTACCGAACCGTCCAGTCTTGCAATATATCCATCTAAACTCATAGCAATGTACAAAATTGTTTTGTTATCAGACATGTTCATCGCTCCCTTCTACAATGTATGATACACTTTAACTATGACAAAAGTTGACGTAGTTAGGGTGTTGAATAAATGAATCATCGGAAATTGGCGATCATGCGCCTGATGGATTCCAGACAGAAGTTCACTGCCCGGGAACTGGCAGAGCGGTTTGATGTATCGGTTCGTACAATTCAGCGAGATCTGGATGCATTGCAGGCGCTGGGTTTTCCTTTGTACACAGAAGTTGGCGTGAACGGAGGATATCGGGTGTTGCCCAATCGGATTTTGCCACCTCTTCAACTGACACAGCAGGAGGCATTAGGGCTATTTATGATGCTGGAATATCTACAGCAAGTCCCGGATTTTCCGTATGGATCGATGCGTGAACATCTGGCTGAGCAGTATTTCTCTACTTTGCCCGAAGATGTACAGGATCTGATTATGAGAATGAGAGAGCATATCACCTTTGTCCAGCACCCCGGTGGGCATTCCGAGCCTTTAACAACAGCGATATTGGGTGTAGCAGTAGAAAAGAGAGAAATCGAATTTATGTATCATGCCCGCAGTGGTCGTAAAAAATTCCAAGTCTTTCCCTATGGCATCTACTATGAGCAGGGACATTGGTACATGCCAGCCCGGAATAAGGATCGCGTATTGTTGTATCGGGTGGATCGCATGCAGCAGTTGGCTGTTATGGAATCGGTGGATGAATCTGTTCCCAGTCTGAAGGCATGGCTAGATGCCAAAGAAGATAGAGCAAGCGTAGAAGTGGTGCTGCATTTCACGGAATTTGGAGCGAGGATTGCTGCGTCAGATGTGTTGTTCAAGTCGGTTCAAGATAACGAATGGCGCGGACTGGTTCCGCCTGAGGAGTTTTCTTTTACAGCCCGGAAATTACTCTCCTATGGGCCGGAAGTGAAGGTGGTGTCTCCGCTCGAACTGCAACAGCAGGTTAGAGGGATGCTGGAACGGAGTTTAAGTCAGTATGGTAGGGGATAAGAGCTTTCAAACGCTGGATATTAGGGTATCAAGGAAGAGATAGGAAAGGTGTGTAGACAAATGAGCGAAGTTTGGACTAAAGACATCATCCCGACTGTATCCGATAAAGTAGTGATTGTGACAGGTTCGAACGGCGGGTTAGGGTATGAAACGGCATTAGCGTTGGCTGAAAAAGGCGCAAAAGTTATCCTTGCAGTTCGTAATCTGGAAAAAGGTGAAAAGGCAGCTAATAAAATAAAGTCGTCTGTGCAAGTAGCTGGAGAGGTAATCGTTATGCAGCTCGACCTTAGCGATTTAGCTAGTATTCGTAAGTTCGCAGTTGCTTTTCTTGAGCAATACGATTCTTTGTCCATTCTCGTTAATAATGCAGGAATTATGAACCCTCCATTCCAGTTGACGAAAGATGGCTTTGAATTACAGTTTGGTAGTAATCATCTAGGCCATTTTGCGCTTACGGGTCTACTATTGCCTCGATTGATCTCTACTCCGAAATCGAGAGTTGTCACTGTAAGTAGTATGGCAGCTCATAATGGTGCGATTGATTTTAATAATTTAGATGGCTCCAAAGGATATAATCCCATGAAGTTCTACAGTCAAAGCAAGCTAGCCAATCTGATGTTTGCGAGAGAGCTGCAGAATAAATTTAATTCCGCCCATATGGATTCCATGAGTATCGCCGCTCATCCAGGAATTTCGCATACCAATCTATTTTCCTTCGGTTCGGGGAAAGAGACCAATATATTCATGCGCAGTCTTTTGAAAATCATTAGTCAACCGGCACATATGGGGGCATTACCTACCTTATATGCTGCAGCAGATCCGACGATCAAGGGAGGGGAGTATATTGCTCCTAGTGGTATGGGCGGCACTAAGGGCTATCCCAAGAGCGCTAAGATCATCGAAAAATTATATGACGCTAACATTTCAAACAAGCTATGGAGCGTATCAGAAGAATTAACAGGGGTTTATTACAGATTTGATGTGTAGATTTTGCCATGAAGGAAAATAAACCTTATTATGGTATGGATAGTTGAAAATTCTTCAGCACGAATATGATTGAATGGGGGGCTACCATGATTCGATTCATAAGAAGTTTCACGACCCGCTCTATGCAGAGTCCATGTGATGAACAACGGCGGTTGTTTGCATAGAGCTTGAAATTCTTTTCCGCCATACTTATAGTGCATATCTAATGCGTTCATCTTACGACTCTGCTGCCTTAAAGATTTTAACTTTTAAGGAGTGGAGCAACGTGAAATATATTAATGCGGATACAATCTTCCCGGAAGAATTGCTCAAAGAAATACAGCGTCATATCTCTGGTGGCCTGATCTATATTCCAAGGCCCAAGGATGCTCATAAGAAGTGGGGCGAGAACTCGGGTGGCAGAAGGATTGTCCGGGAGCGGAACGACGAGATCCGCCAGCTTTTTGCTGCCGGAACAACCATCGATCAGCTTGCGGACCAATACTGTTTATCCATTGATAGCATCAAGAAAATTGTGTATTGCAAAAAGGGATGAAACTATAGAAGCCATGTTCGAACAATCGAATGTGGCTTTTTCCTGTAAGAATAAAGAATGGTTATTAAGGATTCTTTACATATTCGAGGTTATTAACTGCGCTTACAATTAAATTGACGGTATTAGGATGCGCGTTGAGAGTTCATGAAATAAGTTTTCAAATCATCTGGTAAGGTTGGTGAATATGCATATAGAAGTGAAATTAACGAATAAAGACGAGGCGTATGTGATTAAAAATATGTACCCGCTATACCTGCATGATCTATCTGGACATTATGGTCTGGGTGGAGAGCATACCCCGAATGAACATGGCATTTTCGAACCTAGTCCGGATTATAAAACGTTACAGGATCAGTATGATGTACAGAACATATGGTGGGAAAAACCGGAGTGTCTTTATCCGTTCCTAATGATGGTGGATGACCTACCGGCAGGTTTTGCATTTGTGGTTACTCCGCCATATTGCTCACAAGGCACGGATTTCTTTGTACATGATTTCTTTCTGATGCAGCCGTTTCGAGGTGTAGGCGTTGCGGAACACGTGGCATCGATGATCTTCGGCATGTTTAGAGGAAGCTGGGAGTTGTTCACCAATCCATCGGAGAAAAATAAGATTGGCCAATCTTTCTGGCGAAAAACAGTGGCTAATTATACCAAAGGTAACTATCGGGAGATGTACGGGCAAACGTTCGATGGTTATAAATTAATTTTTCAATTCTCGAATCAACTCTGAAAAATTAAGTACGGATCTGTATCTAATATAAAGAGAGAGAACGTCTCCCTTTGAGGAAAACGCTCTCTCTCTCTCCTTTGCCTCTTATAAAGTACCGTTGAAATAGTGATACTCGGAATTCACTTCAAAACCAACACTGCGGTACAGATTCAAAGCGCGTTTGTTCTCGGTAACAACGGATAGGCGAATATCTGTGTAACTTTGTTTCCTTAGGAGATCAACCAGGATGCTAAGCGCAGTACGCCCCAGTTTCTGTCCCTGATAAGCAGGCAAGATACAGAAGTTATGAATAAATGCGGTTGTCTCATTAATGGAGTTAACCCGTACCAGCCCAACAGGCAGTTGATTCTGCCATACAATATAGGTGACTCGGCTGGGTTCATTCGTTTGCATAAAGTACTCGCGTGTCCAGTCCTCCGAATCTCCAAAGGCTTGGGATGAGCAAGTGACCATAAACTCCATATCCTCGGTTTCTGCCACGGACAACGTTAGTTCAGGTGGCTCCACAACGGAAAGGACCTCATTCACAAGTTGCATCGAGTACTCCGCACGATCATAAATGGCTCCAAGGGATTGGGCAGTAAGAACACCCGGAGATAAGCCCTGAGGAACGCGATAACTGAGTTGGTTGATCCCCTGTGGTTTCATGTCCAGGATGGCCCTTTTCAGTAGGCTGCTGAACACACCTTGGCGACGATACTGTGGATGTACGATGGCATTAATATTCCTGGTTATGCCGTCGGATGGATACCAGCTGAGCAGTCCTACCAAATCACCGTGGCTATAACAGAGGAGCGCGTGGTCTCCGTCTTTTTTGCTAATATGGTCAAGGTCTGCTTTCAGATGCACGGAATCGAGCTGTTTACATTGTTGTTCGAGCAAAATAATGGCTTCAATCTGTTCCTTGGAGTTATAGACCATGGGAACGACTTGATAAGTTGACATAGCTTTCACACCTTCAATGTTGAAGGAAACACGCAGTTATTGGACCCGTAGGCGCTATCCTTCGAGAGTTGGCCCAGTTGTAATTTTGATCATCAACATTATCTCCTCCATATCACTTTCCGATGACTATAACACAATCTATGATAAAGATGACACCCAATGGATGTAATTCACTGGGTGTCTGTTCAGATACGCCCAATAACTGGACATTATATCCTATTAAAGGGATAATTGAGAGTAATACTGACGAGAAAGGGAGGGGTTAACCATGCGCAAGTTGGCATATGTGATGGGTATATTATTTCTTTCCGCCGCCATGTTAATGGGATGTACACCATCTGAACCAGCGGAAAGCACTGAACCCGTCACTCCACCAGCAACGGAGCAGCCAAGTGATACGGGGGACCAGAAGGCGACTGCGGAGGAGCAGCAACAAGCGCTCGAAATGTCGCTGGAGTATAAGACAACAGAACTCACTGTGAATGGCAAGGACTATAAGGATACGTTAGAGATGGAAGGGTTATTGGCCAAAGGAGACACGATGAAGCCATTCCTGACCTCCAGGAATTATGAGGCTTACATGGCTAATCGATATATTGTCTTGCCTCTTCAGGTTGCACACATCGAACAAGCGAAACTGCATCCTGAAAATATACAAACCAAGATCAAAGATAACAAGAGCGACTGGATTCTGGTGGAATACACGCTTGATCTGAAATTTACAGACGAGAACGGCAAGGAGTTCAAGTCCATTCCGTTATCGGGCGATATCACCTTTTTGCAGGATCAGGGAGAATGGCGCATTCAGGATGATACGTACAACAGGGATGCATTCGCAGACATCATTAATAATTCACTGTAGTTCATGAAGTGTCTGTGAATCTGGCACATACAGATTGTGCTGGAATTATCCATTACGAATAAGCTCTTTCATATTAAGTACGCACTTCAAAGTGCGTACTTTTTTGTGGGTGTGTCCAGCTAAGCGTGCGTCGTCAAAAGGGCTTCATCGTGATGATTGTTCTTGTCTCTTCCTAGAAATTTGCAGGGTACATTCTCCTGTAATGATGATATCATTTGGATAAATAAACTTACTTATTGCGCTTTTAGAGATTGGGGTTGGATTCATCATGAGGGGAATTCTCCGAGTCGGTTCTCGTAAGGTGTGGTTTTATATCGTTGTTGCCGTTATTGTTGGCTTGGTTGCAGGATATGTCGTCCTCTCTGAGCCGGGCTCTCCTAAGTTCCAAAGTGAAAAAGGTATTCTGGATTTAAGGCAGGTCCAGCTCAGTACGAATCCGCAAAAGTTAACAGGGGAGTGGTCGTTCTACTGGCAAGAGCTACTCTCGCCTGAGGACATACGGGTTCGTTCGGCAAGGGAAGGAAATCAGGACCACTGGATCAGCATCCCGAGCTCCTGGCTAGGCTATCCGTTAGAAGGTCAGCGGCTGAGCGGTACAGGCTATGCAACCTATCGACTGATGATTCAACTAAGCGAGCAGGATCGAAACAAGCGGCTTACTCTGCGGCTGCCCAGCATTTTTCATGCGTACAAATTATGGGTGAATGGCGAGCTACTGGCGGAAGTTGGGGAGGTAGGTCAGGACAAGAACCACGTGACCCCGCATCTGCAAACGAAGCTGGTGTATTTTCAGCCTGAAAACGACACGTTAGAGCTGGTCATGCAAGTATCCAACTTCCAACATCATCGGGGTGGCATTACCAAGGATATCGAGCTGGGTGGAAGTGACGTACTAACGACCCAGACCAATCTGAATCTTACCAGGGATATGTTCATCACGGCAAGTTTGCTAGTGATCGGCTTGTATAACCTGCTGTTGTTCATGCTGCGACGTAAGGATAGAGCTCCGTTATATTTTGGCCTGTTTACTGTACTGCTTGGTATTCGATCCTTGTTCAACGGCGAGCTTATCTTTACACAGTGGTTGCCTCACTTTCCTTGGGAATTGCAGTTCAAGATCGAGTATCTGATTCTTTGTCTCAGCGGTTATATCATCACCATGTATTTTGATTGCATTTTTCCGAATTACGTATCGCGATGGTTTCGTCTTAGTACCCGGATTGTAACTGGCGCATTCTGTATCCTTGTGGTGGTAACCCCTGCAATTATATATACGAAATTTCTGTTGATGATCGGTGTTATGGTTGTTCTACATATGGTCTATCTGATGATCGGGCTGGTTCAAGCGGCTGTGCGACGTATGGAGGGAGCGTTGATCTTCCTGCTGGTGTCGGTGATTACTTTGGTCACGGTCGTCAACGATTTTTTATATTACAACGGTTGGTCGCTGATCGGAAATACATCCCCGCTTGGCTTATTGATATTTACGATGGCACAGATGGTTCTGCTTTCTTCGAGATTTACGAGGACAGCATCCAATGAGGAGAAAATATCACGCGAGTTGCAGGACGCTAACGACAAGCTGATCGAAATGAATATGAATCTGGAACGGACCGTGCAGGAGCGAACTCAGGCCTTATCTACAGCTCATGATGATCTCCGCACTTCGTATGACCAGCTACTTCACTCCGAACAAGGGAGGAAGAAACTTCTTGCATATATTACGCATGATCTGCGTATGCCGCTGTCCAGCATGCTTGGGTATGTAGAAGCTATACAGGATAGGGTCAAGCCGGAACGTAACGAACAGTACCTGAAATATATCCGGGATAACACGATAAGAATTAACCGCATGATCGAGGAGTTGTCTTTCTTGTCGCATTTGGAGACCGGACAAGTCTCGTACCGAATGGAGCCGGTTCAGATGATTACCTTCTTGCGTGATTTTTTCGAACAATATGAGCTGGTTGTGCGTGACGTAGGATTAGATTTCATACTGGATATCGGAGATGCGGAGGATCAGCAACCTAACTTGCCTGTTGTGGAGATGGATGCCAAAAGAGTAGAGCAGGCCTTATTTAACCTAGTGTCGAACGCTATGAAGTTCACCTCCAGGGGAGGGCTGGTGCGTATTGCGCTAGCTGTGGAAGAGATAAATCATACTCGCCATGCGATCATTAGCATACAGGATTCTGGCATGGGTATTCCTCCGGATCAGCTTGAGCAAATCTTCGAACGTAATTACAGATACGATCGGCCGGGCTTGGGGAATGGAATAGAAGGCAGTGGGCTAGGGCTAGCGATTTGCAGGGAAATCGTACTCGCACAAGGAGGGACAGTTCGAGCGGAGAGCGACGGTAAGATGGGGGCGACTTTCTATGTAACGCTTCCTTGTATCGGCAATGAAGGAAGGGGATGATGGGATGGACACTCACAAAATAATGATCGTCGATGATGATCCTCATATATGCGAGATTGTTCAGGTGTATTGCGAACGGGAGGGGTTTATCTCCACTTACAGCCATAGCGGGACAGAAGCCATGAAGCTGCTTGCATCGTTCGAGCCGGATTTGATTGTACTGGATATATTGCTGGCTAATGAAAACGGCATTGATTGGTGCAGGAATGCGCGTAACTTCACCAGTGCGCCGATCATGTTTCTGAGCAGCCAGGAGGAAGATGAAGTGAAAATTAGCGCATTATCCTATGGTGGCGACGATTATGTGACCAAGCCGTTCAGTCCAGGAGTGCTCATGGCCAAGATCAAGGCGCACCTTCGCAGAGTGTCAACGGGCAGAAAGGAACAACTGCTGGAGTTACCGGGTTTGACACTGGATTTCTATACGCAGTCCGTCAACATGGGGAGTATGCCTATCTCTTTATCTAAAAAAGAGTTCAGTCTGCTGTCCTATATGGCTCAAAACGTGAATCGTGTCATCAGTGTTGATACGTTGTTTCAAATCATCTGGGGAATGGAAAGTCTGGAGGATACGAGAACGGTCGCTGTACACATCAGTAATTTACGCAAAAAAATTGAGACTGACCCTGCCGATCCTGAGCGAATCATTACGGTTCGTGGGAGCGGCTATATGTTGGTTGCTACCAGTGCGTCACAAGCATGAATATAGAGGTAAGGTTGGCAGCCTACCATAAGTGGGGTGAAATATTCGTAAAATATTGGGAGGGTAATTTGCCCGGACCGAGTGTGGGATAGTTCTTTCTAAATGGGAAAATGGCGTTGGGGCAGTACTTGACGCTATTTTCCCATTTTTTTGTTCTTTCCACTAACTTAATAATCGAGTCAAGGTATTGAATTTCTTGGATCGTCCGCTGAGCTCGGACATCTACTGGGGCCGGATATAGGTTGGTTGGCAGAAGTGTGTTAAAAGCGCGAATTTTAAAGTTTTCTTTAGGTTTCTCAAATAGGCTAAGCCACCATGATAAAATTACAATGGCCGAGATAACGATAGTATAACTACTATTTGTACAGTAGCACTTGACGACAGGGCCGAACAAGATCAGCGTTACGTTTGTCTGGGGCGTAGCCACAGCAAATATACTGAGCATCACGCCTGTCTTGAAGCGCGGCTTCGAAGGCGCTGACGACAGAATTACAGCATCGGCCGCAATGGATACGCTTTCAAAACCTGCATCTCCAGAGCGAACACTACAATCGATTTTGTTTACATGCAAGGGCACTGGACATATTTTTATCAAATGGTAACAGATTAATAGCTACGAGGACGGTACATTCAAGGCGGACCAAACGATAAAACGTGAAGAAATGGTTGTCATGCTGTCCCGCATTAGCACTTAAAGAAGGAAGTGGCTCCAATGGCACGAGTTATATGTATCACATCAGGGAAAGGTGGAGTTGGCAAGACGACGGTGACGGCTAATCTGGGGACTGCCCTTGCCTTATCGGGGAACAGGGTTTGCCTGATTGACGCTGATTTTGGATTGAGAAATCTGGATATCCCGCTTGGTTTGAGCAATAGGGTAAACTATCATATTTCCGATTTTCTGACCGGTCGTTGTGCTTTGCATCAAGTGATCGTCAAAGACAAGCGAATCAGCACTTTGTTCTTTATCTCCTGTAGTAACGACGTGATGCATCACGATGATCCGCAAGTGTTTCGCAAGGTTGTGCAGCAAATAGCCCAGGGTTATGATTATGTGCTGATCGATTCGCCGGCAGGCATTGAAAATGGATTCTGGAATACATCTTTAGCGGCAGATGAGGCTATTGTCGTTACTACGCCTCATCGTACGTCGCTTCAGGACGCGGATCGTGTAATCGGATTATTAGAAGATAGGATTCCGGCTCCTCCACAGCTCATCATTAATATGGCCGACGGACAGGAAACCCCTTCGACAACGGTAAAGATGGAGGATATCATCGATATTCTCAATATTGGTGTGATTGGCGTGATCTATAGCGATGTAGAAGTTATACGTTCCGTACATAAAGGAATCCCGATTGCGCTTGATCCCGAGCTTGAAAACGGACTGCGCTTCCGGCACATCGCCCACAATGTGGCGAAGAATCAGCAGGAGCCTTTTATCTCATTAAAATCCAAGAAGCATAGAAGTATTTTTTCGCTTTCTCAAAGACTGCGCTGGGGGGAGAGTAATTCGATATAGTCGAATTTGGTATATGAATTGTTTAGACGCGAATCATCTAAAATGAATTACAGACTAGCATACCGAGGTTGGGCAAGGGGGAGTCTCCTATTGCCCATCCTTTTTAATATGACGGATTGTCCAGCCGAGTGAGACAGTGCTTCCATGAAGGTTTCTTGAGCAGATTCCCAGTTTAGACATTTACGAGGATGCTGGTTGATGATGTTCTCGCTTGCAAGTTGTTGCTTACTTAAAGTTTTCTTTATAATTCACAAGCGGCTCATTTAGCATGATAGAATTCGAGGAGAAAAATCGATAGAATTTGCCAATCCGCATCCATTACATTGCGTTTGTTAGCGAGAAGAGCGTTGAGTTTTGCCTAACGAGGTTGTCTTTAACCATGATGAATCTGCTCTTTGTCAGGTTCTAGAAAGTCGGTTCTTTAGTTTTATACATAGAAGGGATGAATGATTGTGAAGAAAGCAACAAAACGGTTGTGGAAGTTGAGCTCACAGATTCTATTGTGGATGCTGGTTATCAGCTTAATAGTGTCTGCTGTGCCCGTATTTCCGGCGCAGTCGGCGGTAGCGGCTGAACTGCCGATGCAGCAGACAGCAGTAACCAAATCCAGTGGGTTCCAGGATGTGAGTCCGACGGACTGGTTCCACGATGCGGTCATCCAGGTGCAGGAGAAGGGGATATTTAGTGGCACGACTGCCAGCACCTTCTCGCCAAAAGGGACAATGACGCGTGCCATGTATGTGACAGCGCTCGGACGAATGGCTGGGGTTGATACAGGTGCGTATTCTACTTCAAGCTTTGCCGATGTACAAGTAGGCAGTTGGTATGCGCCGTATGTCGAATGGGCAGTTAAGGAAGGAATCACCGACGGTACAGGTGGAGGTAAATACTCGCCGAATGCCACCGTATCACGGGAGCAGATGGCAACGATGACGTTGCGGTATTTCGAAAGCGAACAGATCCCTTATCAGACCGAGAATCCAGTCACGACAGAGCCGGGCGATCTCGCGGATGTTTCGCCTTGGGCGGCTGACGCGGTCGTCAAGCTGTGGCAAGCTGGAGTGTTCACCGGAGACGAAAAGGGTAACTTCAACCCGCGTGTGCAAGCGACTCGTGCGGAAGCTGCGGTTCTCTTCATGCGAAACAACGCAGTTGTGGAGGCGTGGAAAAATCAGAATGAATTGCCTGTGACGCCTACACCAACACAACCGGTGACACCAACACCGACATCGCCGGTGACATCAACGCCAACGCCGTCACCTGGCGGTAATAGCGGTGGCGGAACGCCTGGAGACAACGGAAGCAGCCCTGGCGCTGGTTCCACTGCGTATACGCTCACGTTTGAGAGCAACGGAGGCACGGCGGTTGCTGCGCAGAGGGTACGAAAAGGCCAGGTGCTAAATAACCTGCCTGCTCCAACAAAAGAAGGTTTTATATTCCAAGGATGGTTTACAGATAGCGATTTCTCGCTCATCTTCGCAGAGGGTAGTACGCTAACTGAGGATATGAAGTTGTATGCGAAGTATACGGATAGCGTCGAGAATGCTGTACAGAGTAAGCCAAGCTATTCGGTGCTGGATGTAGCACCGGACTTCACGATTGCAGTACACGACGCATCAGGCAATCTGACAGTACCTGAGGTCCAAGCGGGTATGACGTTCACAGACACGGCGAATCCTGACTTCGCAGGTATTACCGTCACTGGCGGGAACGGGGCCTTCACGGTAGCGTCTGCAGCCGAAAACGGAAAATTCGTCGAAGGTAATACGTATCAACTTACATTGACGGATGACAAGTTGTCCTTCCAAGGACAAGACGAAACGACAAGCATTTACGTTTTTAGTGTCGCTAAGCAAGAGGTTTTAGACATTCCGCTGAACCCGAACATGATCTACCTTCCGTACACGGATGTCACGGATATGATTCTGAATGGCACAGAGGTGGGTTCACCAGCGATTTCGGTAGTTGCCACGACGGTGGGCGGTAGCGAAAATGCGCTTGCCGAGGCGAATGCGAGCAGTGGAACGTTCGTGTATTCCGGCAGCGCCGTGATTCAAGTCGGCAATACAGTCGCCATCTATCAAGGGGTTCGTCCCGATCAACGCACGTTAGAAACCACCGGCGCTGACGACGGCGATGTGGCCTATGTCCAGATTACGGCGGTAGACGGAAGCACCTATACCTACGATCATGCGGATATCAAGCAAGTGTTGCTCAAGCCGGATGTTCTGCCGGTGAGTGTGGAAGCGGACACAGATGGAGAACCGAACAACAAATCCATCACAGTTGAGCATACCCAGATGAACTACAGCGACAGCCTGTATGAGCCTTTCGGCTTGGATGAGTTAACCACGGTGGATGTGGGTGACTTTATCGGTTTTTATAAAGGTGAATTCGGCGCCGAAACAGGTTTTAAGACCGTTGGGTACGGGCGGATCACTTCGATTACGCCTGCAGCAGAGATGGACGTCATCGAATATACTGATGCCACGATTGAAGATATTGAGAATGCCTTCAACATCTATCAGAAGCAAGCAATTGACGGCGAAGATTTGTTATCGGAAGAGCAGATCGCGGAGCTTGAAGAGCAGATCGAGCAGCAAGCGAGAGATAGCGGATTCGTCGATCAAGCCGCAGATTATCTATCCGATCTAGCTATGGAAACGAAGGATATCAAGGATTTGAAAGAAATCCAGCAGATCAAGGCTCAGTCCTCCCTAGCGTCCGGTAAAGGGAGCCGGGTAAGTGTGGAGAAGCTGACCGTTGTTGCTTCACTCGGGACGAAGCTGAAGAACATTAACGGCCGAAGTTCTGGCGTCAGTGCTACACTGCAAGTCGGTGCCGATATCGTTGTTGATATCAATGAAGACAGCAATCTCGTTATCCATATGACCAGTACATTTGTTCAGGAGATGAGTCTGGATCTCGGCATTAATGGTGATATGCAGGGGCATTGGCTGAAAAAGTGGGGAATCCCTTACTGGTATAGCATTGATGATTATGTAATTACGGCGAATCTGGATGCCTACAGCTATACCGGACTTAATATTACAGCAGAGATGGCGCTCATCGAACCAGATAAGTTGCAGGCTGCATTGAATAACTGGGCCGGAGAGAAAAAAGCCGGCAGGTTAGGTCAGGTACAGGACATCGCCACACAGATCAAAGCATCTATGGATGGTGTACAAGGTACCTCCGTGGATACGGAGGAATTGAAAGAACAGTACCAAGAGATGTTGGAGCAAGATACGGAATGGGTTCCTTTGATCAAGAAAGAGCTCTTTGAAAAAAGTGTGCGCGTGGCATTCGGGATTGTAGAAGTGAAATTTGAAGCAGAGTTTGTAGTCAGTGCTCAGGTTAACTTAACGATGGGTGCAGATTTCTACTACAAGATGGCGAAGCGCTACTCGGTGACCTTACGTGTGCTAAGTTTCAGCGGTTCAAGCAATACGGTAAGCTTACCGGGAGACGGCGATTACCAGTTCACCTTCTATGTGATGGGGACGCTCGGATTGCGAGCCGGCATTCATATGGAGGTCAAAGCGGGGATTGGCAGTGTCAAATTAAATAGTATTGGACTTGCCGTAGAACCTGGTGTGTATATCAATCTATGGGGTTACTTCTACTATCAGTTGACAAATACAAACGGGGTAAGATCTACAAAGTCTTTAGGTGCTCTGTTTGTTGAGATCGGTATCTATTTGGAGGTCGAACTCGGTGCCCAGTTGGGTGATGGAGCGCTCTCGGGCAGCGTGGGGCTGGTTGATGAAGAGTGGCCACTATATACGATTGGTGAACAATACAACGTCTCCGACTTCGCTTATCCGCAGGATAAGAATCTTTTGCTTGGTCTGGCAGGTGTTGCGGCATCCCTTGATGTACCGCAGTCGATGCTCTCGATGAGTATGTTCGATTTGAAAACAGGCGATACCGATACTCAAGCGTTTGGTGCTTCAAGGTTCGATATATACGTAGACAATGCGAATTTCAGGTATAACTTGGGTACGAATAAGGTCGAAGTAGTGAATACCAGCCTTCCGGTAAGTAAGGGTAATCTGGTCATCACTTGGAAAGGATCGCCGCTTTCATTCACGCCTCGTACGCTCAAGCGCACGATACCGTTGACGTGGCGCGTTACGGAGGGTGAATATATCCTCCAGTTGGATCCACGAAACGGCAACGCGACTCAGGTTCTTCCATTTGTTTATAATGCAGCGGTTAATGTGCCTACTCCGGTCTATCCGGGCTATACATTTGACGGATGGTATACGGCAGCTACAGGGGGAACAAAGGTAACGATTCCGAGCCGCATGCCTAAGGATGATTACCAACTGTATGCGCACTGGACAGCGAACCAGAATACGCCATATACAGTGGAGCATTATTTGATAGACCCGAATACAAGAAAGTCGATTTCGACTACGCCGGATTATAAGGAACTGTTGACAGGAACGACCGATACGGAGATTCGCATCAACTCTGACCGATACAAGGATCGAGGTTATGCGAACGGAGAAATATACGGACGCCTGATCAAGGGGGATGGTTCGACGGTCGTAAGGGTTGAGTATTATCCAACGAGTCCGACTATCACTTTTAATTTGAGCTATCCGGGCTCTCCGCGCAGCACCGTAACCGAACCGTCCGGCCGATATATCGAGGGGCGTATACCGGTGCCGACAAGACCGGGTTATACGTTTGCCGGTTGGTCGCCGGAGGCGCCAAGCGTGATGCCGACTTCGAATACGGAGTATACCGCAATATGGACAGCCAAAGAAGATACGCCTTACCAAGTCGTGTATTTGAAGCAGAATATGGCGAGTGACACCTATACGGTGGCAGATACGGAAACGTATCGCGGAGCTACCGATACAGAAGCCAATCTGACGAATATAACTCCAAGGTCCTATGCTGGGTTTAAACTGGATGAAAATATTCCCGGAACGGTGTTAACAAGTCAGATAACCGGCAATGGAAAAACGGTTCTGAAGCTGTATTATAAGCGTGATGCTCATACATTGACGGTCGATTACAATGGTTCCGGCCAAGAGACCAAAGTTGTAGAAGTTCCATTTGGAGCGACGACGCAGCTCTATCTGGGCACACCGATCTGGCAGGGGCATGTCTTCACAGGATGGTCACCAACTCCTCCGACAACCATGCCTGAGGAAAGCATTATGTTCACCGCGCAGTGGACGACGAACGCTTATACGGTGAGCTTCAACAGCAATGGCGGAGCGGAAGAAGTGGAGAACCAGACGGTAGGGTATGGCAGTTTGGTCAGCACACCGGTTGAACCGACGAATGAAGGTTATGTCTTCGGCGGTTGGTACAGCGGCAGCGACCTGACGACTCTCTACGACTTCGCGGCACCGGTGACGGGTGATCTTACATTGTACGCGAAGTGGCTGCTCCGTTATACGGTGAGCTTCGAGAGTAACGAAGGCTCAATAGTAACGAGCCAGATGGTGAACGAAGGGTCTAGGGCTGAAGCTCCAGTCGCTCCGGAGCGCGAAGGTTACGTATTCAGTGGTTGGTACAGCGACATTGATCTGATCACCCCTTACGACTTCACAACAGCAGTAGTGACGACGGATCTTACGTTGTACGCAAAGTGGACGGTTTATGTGCCGAATACCTATACGGTGACTTTTGAGAGTAATGGTGGGTCGATCGTAGATGCAAAAACGGTGAACGAAGGCGCTGTGGCTTCCGCTCCTGGCGTTCCTTTACGGGGAGGCTATACGTTTAACGGTTGGTACAGCGATATAGACTTGACGATTGCTTATGGTTTTACAGCAGGAGTTATGGAAGATACAACGCTCTACGCGAAGTGGACGAAGAACAGCTATACTGTGAACTTCAGCAGTAATGGCGGATCATTGGTGAGCAGCCAGTCCGTGAACGAGGGCGATACGGTTATAGAACCTACCGCACCGATACGCGAAGGCTATGTGTTCAGCGGTTGGTACAGCGACCTTGCCGGTACGCAAGCTTACAGCTTCACAACATCGGTGACGACAAACCTCACGTTGTACGCAAAATGGACAGCGATCTATACAGTGACCTTTGACAGCAATGAAGGTTCGGTGGTTGATGACCAGACGGTGGAATACAACGGAACAGCTACAGAGCCAGCCGCTCCAACAAAGGAAGGGTATATTTTTAACGGCTGGTACAGTGATGCAGGTCTGATCGAGGCTTACAGCTTCACGACACCAGTGACGAATAACTTAACATTATACGCGAAGTGGACATCCAACAAGCTCACGGTGAGCTTCGACAGCAACGGCGGGTCGGATGTAGAGAACCAAATGGTAAGCCCCGGCGGCAAAGCGATAGTACCGACTACGCCAACATGGGAGGGTTATAAGTTCGACGGTTGGTACAGCGACATTGCCGGAACGCAAGCTTATGATTTCGACACGGAAGTGACGGCATCCCTTACCTTGTACGCAAAATGGTCAGTGACACCGTGGTTCAACGTAGGTGGTTTGTTAGAAGGCAGTACAACTTATCAAGTGTTAACCGACAGTGAGGGTACGGTGTATGCTTCTTATCGATCGAATGACCTGCGCCTGGACAAATATGAAGGAGGCGTGTGGAAGAACATCTACCAAGGCACGGGTGACAAGTTGAGCTATACGCGGTTTGTCTTTGACAATGAGGACAATCTTTACCAGACTTCGTCCAGCGGCGAAGGCGTATATGTGCAGAAGTATAACGGCACGGAGTGGGAAGATATAGCCCGCAACGGATCTCTTCCGGGGGAAGGTTCAAATATTGCGTTTGACCAAAATAACGTGCTTTATCTGGTTTATAATCATTTAATTAGCAGCAATAAGTATGAAATGAGAGTGGTTAAATACGAAGGGAATAGTTGGGTTTCCGTAACTGGCGGCGATAGTCTTGGCGGAAAGGCGCTTAATCCAGTTATCCAATTTGATAGAAACAATATCCCATATGTAATGAACGATGTGTCCGAATTTATCGATAGAGGGAATCCTGCTATAAACGGACGAGGTTCACGTATCACAGTTTCGAAATATGAGAATGAAGCTTGGGAGCATATCGGCAACTTGGGTCTCGTAGAAGTAAGAGCTCTTGTGGAACCAGCAGAGTTTGCGGTTGCTCCTGATGGCGTGCCCTATGTCCTTTACTCAACGCCTGGCTCTTGGGTTCTGACGAGCTACAAAGGGACGGATTGGGAAAAGGTCGGTGAGGGCAGGGTACCGACGTCCGATTATAGAAGGTTAAGACTCGCTGTTGACGACTACGGTGTTCCTTATGTTTCTTATGATGATCGATCAAATGAGAAACTGGCAACCGTAGTGAAGTACGAAAGTGCGTGGATCAAAGTTGGCGAAGAAGGTTTTTCCATAGCTAGTCCGCTCACTTTGAGTTTCGCTAGGGGTAAAGACGGCAACCTGTATATGATTTATAGAGAGGAAGTTTCAGGAAAAATAGTTGTGAGGAAACATAAGTTGCAATAGTGTAGGATGTTAATCAAAAAGTAAAAGAAGAGTCTACTCCGAAGGGAGCAGGCTCTTTTTTTTGCGTTAGCAAGGCGAGGGAAAAGCGTCGGAAAGCACAATGTAACTGGAATGTGCAAGCTGGCAAGTCTGCGGTTCGAACCAAACTTTTGACGCTTATTATGTTCCATCCAAGGTATCTTGAAGGACACGCTCCTCAATATTCGAGAGACGGGGGAATTTGTCATCAATATGGTTCCGGCTTCGTTGGTGGAGTCGATGCAGCGATCATCTGGTTCTTGGAAAAGTAGAGCATATACGGGTGAATGCAGAGGCATATGCCGGTCGTTATAAAATATCCATGGAGAGCTGGCTGGCGATTACGCTCTAATTAAATCTACATTTTCAGTCTGAGATAGGGTTACGTAATCTATATCTGAAACTGTGCAGCAGAAAGAACCGCTTTTTCAGTTCTGAACCCTGAAAAAACGGCCTTTCCCGAGATTTAAATTGTAGGTGTAGGTGGCTAATCCTCATCTCCAATTATTTTGCTTAGAAATTGGTTCGCCCAAACGTGGCGTCACTCTTCACCGTTGAGCTGCTGGATGCGTTGATGGCATCGAGCTGTAACACGTAATCATAATGCCGGATGTAATATCCGGGTTGACTGTACGATTGAAGGGATACTTTGGTGCTGTCGGCCCAACCAGGGCTGCTCAGGAACGTAGCATCTCCTTTATAGGCGGCGGTGTCGGCGTAAGCTTCAAGTACAATTTTGTTGCTGGCATTACGCTTCAGAAAGTAGCCTGGGAAATTAATGGACTCCAGTGATATTCCCGTGGAGCTGGCAAGACCTGGTACGACGCGGAAGTGTGAGTCCGGGGCAGGAGAGACGTTGGCATCCACGCGAGCGGTGTAATTGGCATGACGGATGTATCGATCCGGAACGTTGTGCGAACTGAACCGGCTGTAACCTGTGGATTCCGATGTTGAAGGACCCAACATTTTGACCTCGTGCAGAGTTGGGGTGTACCAGTTCCCCGGATTATTCCACAAGACCGCGTTTACCATATTAATCCGCACATAACGGGCTGTGAAATGCACAGCATCCGTGGTAAAACCGTAGGTCAGATTGTTGGTGCGATCCAGGGTAGAGTAATTGACACCATCGTTGCTAATTTCAATTTTGTATTTGTAGTATCCTTCGGAACCTTTATACATAAACCAGGACGTGTCGATCTCGGTGATTGTCTTTGGTGCGCCGAAGTCCACCTGCCACCAGGCAGGCCAGCTATTGGAGGAAGCTACCCATGAAGTCTGGTAGTTGCCATCATTGACGTTGGATGAAGATGAGCCGGAGGCTGTGGAGATAGCGGTAGCTGTTTTGCCTTGTGCATGATTGACGAGAGCAGGCGGTGTTACCGCACCCGTTACTGCATCGATATTCCACGTTGTATACCACTCCAGTGATGCTGTTCCGTTCGAATCATTCAAGGTTAGTGGCAGCCAGATATGTTTGTGCTCTCCGATACTCATAGGATTCCAGCGATCCGCCATGTAGATGTAGGATGTGGTGTTGCTGCCTGTGATTGTGGCAATATCATGAATCTGCGAACCGAAGGCAGATGGATTGCCATATGGAGTAAGTGCAGTCCATGGACCCGTCATGGAAGTTGCTGTAGCATAAGCGCCCTGATTCGGATACCAGCCAGCGGCTTGAGAGGTGAAGAGGTAGTAACGGTTGCCTTTTTTCACAACAGCAGGTGCTTCACGGTAGGCGTTCTCGAACAGCCAGCCTTCGAAGGATTGTATTCCGGTGTAACTTGCATTCATTTTGAAAATAGCCATCGTATCATTGGCACCGCCATTCTTGCGTGAAGCAGTAACCAGATAACCGGTGCCATCGGTATCAACAAAGACGGTCATGTCACGGGATTCATAATTCAGTGGGCGGAAGCTACCCTCATAGGTAAATTTGCCATTCGGGGTATTGCTTGTTGCGACCGCTACACGCCCGAGGTTGTAGTCCGTACCGTTCTCATAGTGTGCCCAGAGCACATACTGGTTGGTGGAGGCGTTATAGATGACTTTGGGGCGTTCAATTTTGCTGGAGGCCAGCTCGGTTGCGGAATCTTTCGTCAGGATGGCATTGCTGAAAGTCCAGTTCTTCAGATCAGTTGAGGTGTAGACGTTCACGCTGTCGAACCTGCCACCCACCGCATGTTCACCGTACAGATAATACGTCGAGCCTACCTGCAGAATGTTGCCACTGTTTGCATGGATTGGGTTGCCTGCGGTGTCGAGCCAATCGGTGCCATTGGTTATCGTGACACTTGCTGCGCTTGTTCGTTCAGGATGAAGTCCAAACAGGGTGAACGTGAGTGCAAAGACCAGAAACCAGACGGCTTTCCTGTTATCCATTACATACACCTCCCGAAAGATATTTAATATAGCGCTTTCATTTATATTTTATTTTAGTTGGGTTAGGCTCTTTTTCAAGTGAACAATCCATCCATTGCTGAACAAACCGGCATTACATCGAGCTTGAGCGGTGAGAGCGAGGGAATTGTGCTTAAATATTATGTGCAATGATGTGGAGAGAACCAGGTACACGCGCTAAAATGAGGAGAGACTGATTTCACAATAGGGTTGGAGGGTGAACCGTCATGAACAAGTTTATTGTAGATGAAGACCTTCAGGTGATATCGCATAATGACGAGGATGGAACGAACATTCCGATTAAGGGAGGCATTACTGCTCAGGATTTTGAAGTCATCTCTACTTATCAAAAGGGATGGCTGACCTTCGCTTACCTGCGTGATCGTCAGGGAATATGGTGGTTCAATGCTCGCAAGAACAAAGCGAATTTGTTCAGCCGGGATGCGGAAGCCTTTCGTGTGATCGATGAAGATTACTGCTGCGACTCTCAGTATGTCTATCTGGAAGATCAGGCCGTGCCTAACTCCGATCCGAACAGCTTCCGGCTGTTGCCGGATACGCCCTACTTTGCTCAGGACCAACGTTATTTATATGTGAAGAGTAGCACGCATTTTCATCTTTTTGAGGATATTGATACGAATAATGTGATTGCTCATCACGACTATTGCACCGACAAGGACCATCTGTTCCATCTGTCCAGCTCTCTTCGTTATGCGAATGGGGAAAAGGATGAGGTGAGGGCATGGCTGCAAGAACATCATCCCGACGTACATGGCTGGTGGCATGCGCATTATGCCCACAGTGCAGAGGGCGCTACACAGATCACAGGGAATTGGGTTGAGACTGCGTCGTCCATTTTTTATAGAACCGAATGGGGCGGTACGTATCGTCAAGAAGCAAAAGCCGTATTAAACCTTGTTCGTGGGGTGGACATGTCTACCTTTAAACCGCTGGATGAGCAGTTTGCACGGGATCGGGAACGGGTTTATTTTCAGTGGCGTATCCTCAAGGGAGCAGACCCGGATACGTTCCAGTCACTAGGTGGACCCTTTGGTCGTGATGGCAAACATGTGTATTACAACGGATACCGTGTCGACGAGGCAGATGCTCAGCAGTTTGAAGTGTTTGCCGGGACGGAGCATCTTGGACTTTCCAAGGATCAGCAATATGTGTATCGTGCCGAGGTTGTTCGGACAAGTCAACCTTTTGGTCATCCAGACGATGTGCTTCAGATGATTAAGGGGGCAGACGCAGCAACGTTTGAGTTAATAACACCTTCCGGCAGTTGGGCGGTGGATGCCAATCGTGTGTATCTATGGGGTAAACCGAATAAACATATCGATCGAGCCAGTTTTACACATCTATTTGATGCCGATCCCCAGAGCTTCGCGAAAGACAAGAATGGTCTGTATAATGCCAATGGAAACCGCACAGTGAAGGGCGTTAACGGCAGTACATTTGTCATGCTGAATCGATATTGGGGCAAAGATGACCATGTGGTGTTCAGTTTTATGACGGGTGGGGTTTATAAGGCGGGAGATGTAGCAACGTTTCAGATTACGGATGATATCGGGGGCGCCGAAGATGCGCTATTTCGGTATACGGTGGAAGGCGGTGCAGTGCGGAAAAAGAAGAGGTAATGAAAAAAGGGATGGTAGACTTAGAAAAGAGTCCACTATCCCTGTTTGAATTCCTATTTATGACCTTTACGAACCTTGAGCTGCATCTTTTTGATCGTTGTATTCTGCATAAGCTCTAATACAAGTGGGCCTTTGCCATTCAGAATCTCCACATCTGTTACATTGTCTTGAATAGTAATGATCCCGATATCGTCTGCAGCAACTCCTTCAAGCTTGGCGATGGTACCTACAAAGTCTACAGCGCGAAGTTTCTTCTTCTTGCCTCCGTTGAAGTTCAGCTTCATGATCTGTTGGTTCAGCTGTTCACGCTTGTCCTTTTTACGTTCAGGCACAATCTTCAATCGTTTCTCAAAATCTTCTCTGCGGCGATCTACAGCTTCCTCGGAAGGAGCCTTCACGACAGGGATTTCGAATCCAATATAGGATTCAATCTCCGCCAGACGTCTGCCATCTTTCGGTGTAATCAACGTAATGGCTTTACCTGTTTTACCTGCGCGACCCGTACGGCCTGTACGGTGAACATAGCTCTCCTTTTCCAAAGGAATATCGTAGTTGATGACATGGGTAATATTTGTGATATCAATACCACGTGCAGCTACATCTGTCGCGATCAGATAACGGAATTGTCCCCGTCGGAATGCGTTCATGACTTCGATCCGCTCATCCTGCTCCATACCACCATGGATACGATCTGCTGGGTAGTCAAGGTCAGCCATGACCCGGAACAGTTTATCCACATTCTCCTGCGTACGGCAGAACACAATGCAGCTATCCGGATTTTCCACAATGAACAAGTCCTGAAGCAGTGCGGTTTTGTTCACCTCTGGTACGTTAATCACAGCATGTTCAATCGTGGCTGTTGTCAGTCCACTTGCCTTGATCTCGATCTCTACCGGTTTGTTCATGTATTTGCGTGACAGCTTGGCTACATCTTCAGGGAATGTAGCGGAGAACAACATCGTTACTCGCTCCTGCGGCAGTTTCTGAATGATTGCTTGTACCGTCTCGATAAAGCCCATATTCAGCATCTCATCCGCCTCGTCAATAACGAGATACGCGATCCGTTCGAGTGGCAGCGTGCCACGTTCGATATGATCCAGGACCCGGCCCGGCGTACCAACAGCCACGTGGGTTCTTTGTTTTAACTCCGCTTTTTGGATATGGAAAGGGGACTGTCCGTATAGTGCGGTTGCTTTAATACGCTTAAAGCGCCCGATATTCGTAATATCTTCATTAACCTGCAAAGCCAGTTCCCGGGTTGGGGTAAGAATCAAAGCCTGTGGCTTATTCTCATTCCAATCCACCAGCTCGCAGAGCGGAATGCCGTAGGCAGCTGTTTTACCACTACCTGTCTGTGATTTGACCACAAGATCCTGATTCTCTAGTGCTACCGGAATAACTTTAGTTTGAACCTCGGTTGGTGTCTCATAGCCCAGACTGTCCAGTGCTTTTACGATCTCTTCACCAAGTCCATAATCTTTAAATTGTTGCTCGCTCATCGTTTACCTCTTTTGCGTTAGTTTTGAATACAGGAGCATATTGCATAAATCCTTAAAGCGACTTCAAATCAGCAAAATATAGAGCGAAATGGTTTTATTCGTCTATATTTTGTACACGGGAGCGTTTGAAATCTTGAATTATGCAATATGCTTACATACAAGCATTGCACCGTACATTTATCGTATACCTCTTCATTATACTCTATATGCAGGCAGGCTAACGGAGTAAATGCTTCAAGTGTGTAAATTGTTTTCATGATTTCTGATTTGAGGGAGCAACGTTCGTTGCTATTCGTATGTGTATCATAACGTTCCACGTGAAACGAAATGTATCGGCGTAGTTTGCTGGTGTTAATGAATGACCATTTTTACAGCCTTGGTTTGGGGAGGGTAAGATTGAGCAATAACTCCATTGATCCACACTTCTGCACTTCGACCAACGAGTGTCTCATTCAAAGAGACGGTGACAATCTCCTCTTCGATGATGAGTTCGGAGTCCTTGTTGAGCGAGATCCAAATCGGTCCTGAATCAACACCGCCATCTTCTTTATTATCGATGAGTACCTGACCTCTTTCTTCCTCAAAATCCGTAATAATTCCTCGTACATGTGGCTTCTCTTTCCCTTGTTCTACGGACTTCTCTGCGCATCCAAGGGTTAACAGGATGATGATGACTGGTAATAAGGATAATCTTCGTACAATGGACATAGGGTTGCTCACCTCTCATCTTTTTTAATACATCTATAAATATGGACGTTACCTGAGGCGACGAAGTTCCTGTATATCAATAAAAAGAACCTAAATCATTCGATTCAGTCTGGAACTGGAATTTGGAATATGTTAGCATATGGGTAACTTATTGAACGGAGGGATACGTGTGCAAAATTTTTCCCGATTGAGATAGTGTGGCGAAAAACGTCTGTTTACGCTTGCTGTTTTCGCCTGTGGGCAGTTCATCGGGATCGGTTTGCCATTTTACACGTATGCCGCTAGTCGTCGTGAAAGAATCACTCTTTGAAGTGGTTCTTTAATGTACTACTATTTTTTTGTGAGCATTCAGGTATGCCAACATCCGAAATGAACTGCACAGGCGAACATGTCTGTGTTTTTTATTTTATCCAGGAAAAGGGGAGTACCTGATATGACAAAACCGAACTTGAATGAAAATTTGGCAATTCAAAAGGAACTATTATCTTTAGCAAAACAGAATGGACTTTTTATCGTTGAGGAATCCTTGGAGATCAACGAGTCGGGTATGGATTTTCGTGTAGCATTCGCCACGGATGAAGAAGGCCGCAGATGGGTTCTGCGCCAGCCGCGACGCGAAGACGTATGGGAGCGAGCCGAGAATGAGCGCAAGGTGCTGGATGTGGTCCGAGGAAATATACCCGCACAAGTACCGGATTGGAGGATCTTCACGCCAGAGTTGATTGCGTATCCATTACTTGATGGTGATCCGATCGCAGTTGTGGATCCCACAGGGGGAGGGTATGTATGGCGATTCCCTCAGGAGAGCTTATCGGATACATTCCTGGATACACTGGCTACGACTCTCGCCACGCTGCATAACATCGATCTCGACAAGGCAAAGAAAGGTGGAGTGCGGATCAAGACACCTATGGAAGCTCGTAAAGAATTTGCAGCCAATATAGAGGAGATTAAGCAGAACTTTACGGTGCCAACCAGGCTAGTTGAACGGTGGACGGTATGGCTTTCTATAAATAGCTATTGGCCGCAGCACTCGGCGTTCATCCATGGTGATCTGCATCCGCCGCATATTATTGTCGATGATGCCCAGCGAGTAACTGGACTTATTGATTGGACGGAAGCGGAGATTGCAGATCCGGGTAAGGATTTTGTTATCTACTATGCACTCTTTCAGGAGGATGGGCTGCGTGAACTTTTGAGTCGTTATGAGAAGGCAGGGGGAAGAACATGGCCCCAAATGCTGGAGCATATTCGGGAGCAGTGGGCAGCCTATCCTGCAATTGTTGCCAAATTTGCAATGATTACAGGAAAAGAGTCGGACATGGAGATGGCGAGAGGCATGCTTGCGAACTGGGATGTAAAGAGAGGTTGAGCTTAACATAGCAAAGGGCGATCCCGACCATGACATCCATGGGAGAATCGCCCTTTTTCTTTTTCGTTAAGCGTGGTGCGTCACGATTGTATCTATTTCAAAATACTTACATATTTCCCGTATACAAATGCTACACGTCCATCCAGCTTCACTTTTACCCAGCCGTACTTGTCTGTACTGATCACCTCAAGCAGGGTGCCCTTTGGTACCGCAGCAACGACCTTGGCTTTGGATGAAGCGCCAGCACGTACGTTTAGGTAAGCCGCAGTAACCTTGGCTTGTTTGCCTTTGGTGACAGTTCCTGGTTTACCCGTGCTTGGTGTGGATGGGTTACCAGGTTTCGACGTGCCTGGAGTTGGTGTTGGTTTTGGTACTGTTGGCGTTGTCGGCTTCTCAGGTGTAGGAGTAGTTGCTCCCTCACCACTACCTACTGCTTTGCGAGCCTTGTTCAGCTGTTGATAGAATGCTCCCTTGTTTTTCGCGCCTGCGAATTGTGCTGCACTCACACCTGCTTTGGCAGATAGTGTATCAATCTCTTCTTGAGTCACCGCATCCAAAATGTTAATGGAGGCAATGTTGGTGTACTTGCCATCTTCCGTTGTTGGCACAGACATAATGCCATCGTTAATTAACTCCACCACATCTGCACGTTCTGGTGCAGTCAGGTCCACGCCAGTGATTTTCCAGTTGTGCTGAATCTTCGGTTCGTAGACACCTTTCATGACATCTTTCAGATAGGCGATGGACAGGTTGCGAATCGTACCTTGAATCTCACCAAATGCCGAAGCATCCTTGGAGGACCATAGCTGCTTGAACTTACGTCCTTCCATCGCGCCGCCTTTGGCAATCAGGGCTTCCATCCGGTAGGCATTCATACCGAGCTTCAGCGTATCGTCTTCTTTGACCACTGATCCATTGCTGTACTTAAGATTCGTAATCCGACTGCCATATGGCTTGGTCAGGTCAATCTCATACGTTACGCCGCCGAAGAAATCATCGGTGCTGTATTTGGAAGCACGTCGTTTCGGATCAAAGCTGACGGTCACATCACCCGGGCGTGTGGAGTTGAAGTACCCCGCAGACCACTCCATATAATCCATCAGATCGCGTCCGGTCACTTCATATACAGTTACTTCACCGAAGGTGTATTGGTAGTTGAACGCAATATCCTTTTTCTTGATCGGGCCTACATCCAGCTTGGCCTTGTCGTTATCAATCTGGTGCGCGACCACATCGGCATCACTGTAATGCAACATCACTTCGGTGAAAAAGTCAGACAAAGGTGTTTCCTGGATCTGCACCGCAGGGATACCCTTAATCTCATCAGCAGGGACCAGATTCGTTCCTTTCAGTTCAGCCACTTCAATATTGGCATCGGCACGAGCGAAATCGTGGAATGGGTGCAAAGTCTCTTCCAGCGCAGGATCGGAGACTTCATATGTTCCGTCTGCTGCTTTTACAGCGAGAGCTTGAGCTTCCTTGCTTTTCAGCACAACTTTGTCGCCGTCTTTTTCAAATGTCAGATCGATTCGTGAAATATGTGAGCCATATTTATTCGGTTCGGAGATCAATACACCGTTAACCGTTTGGGATTCAATCAAGGTATGCATGTGTCCGGCAAAAATGGCAGCCAGCTCCGGGTTGGCGTTGGCGATATCTGTCACTCCGGTGCCTGGGTTTCCGTTCTCGTTATCCAATCCCATATGCATGAGTCCAACCATGACATCCACTTTGCCTTTCAGCTCAGCAATGACCTTCTTGGTCTCTTCCACAGGATCTTTGACGATGATGCCGTCCAGGTGATCTGTACCTTTTTCAAACTCGGTGATCATCGGCGTGTTCATTCCGATAACACCCACTTTGATTCCGTCTTTCTCGATAATCGTATAGGCAGGCATGTAGCGGTCGCCGTTTTCTTTGAAAATGTTACCCACGAGAGGCTGTCCATTGAATTGGGAAGAGATCCTCTCCAGTACATCCAGTCCAAAGTTAAACTCATGGTTACCCATGACCCATGCGTCATATTTCATCTCGTTCATTGCAACCATCATGGGAGATTGGGGTTGATCATTAAACAACTCAGCCGAGTTATCCTGAATCATGTCTCCTGCATCGAGCAGAATCGTATTGGGATTCTCAGCACGGACTTTTTTCACAATGGTGTATAGCTGTGTCATGCTACCGGTTGGGTTTGGACCGTCCAGAGCATAGTCCCACGGCATAAACCGACCATGTATATCCGATGTACCCAGCAATGTGATCTTGGTCTCCTTGTCTGCCTCAGCAGCCTGAACCGGAGTGGAAGCAAAAGGGGCGAACAAAATGGAGGCACATAAGAGGAATGATAAAGGCCATCCGGCGAAACGTTGCGTTGAAATTTTGCGCATGTTGTAATCTCCCTTGTTATCTAGTGTGTGTAAAGATATGTATCATTTCATACTAGATAAACATCTGGTGAATGTAAACTCCAATGTAAGAGTTATGTTGGATTTAAGAGAGTGAATCTATAAATAGCTTCAGCTAAAGCACTAAATTATATTTTTTTTGCAATAAAATACTATAATTTGACAGGTGTTAAAAACCAAAATTATCCAGTAAAATGATTTTTGTAAGCGCTTAACAAAAAATGAATACTAAGGAGGAAAATCATTGATTAAGTCTAAGTGGTTCAAAACAGTCGGCTCACTGGCATTGGTAGGGATTCTCGCTGCTTCTGTTGCGGTTGGTAGTGTGAGTGCTGGTCTGGCGAAAGGTAGCAAATTTCTGGGCAATATTATTGCCAACCAGGTTCCTTCGAATTTTAGCCCGTATTGGAATCAGGTAACTCCGGAGAACTCTACCAAGTGGGATGCTGTTGAAGGCACACGCAACGTAATGAATTGGGGCCAGGCGGACATGGCCTACAACTATGCTAACAACAACGGATTTCCGTTCAAATTCCATACGCTCGTATGGGGAAATCAACAACCAAATTGGATTAACAGTCTCTCAGCCGCAGATCAGAAGGCTGAAGTGACACAATGGATTAAAGCCGCAGGACAGCGGTATTCGAAGTCTGCCTTCGTTGATGTAGTGAATGAACCTCTGCATGCGAAACCATCCTATCGCAATGCCATTGGTGGAGATGGGGCAACGGGTTGGGACTGGGTCATCTGGTCATTCCAACAGGCGAGACAAGCCTTCCCTAACTCCAAATTGCTGATCAATGAATATGGTATTATCGGTGATCCGGCTAAAGCGGACCAATATATCCAGATTATCAACCTTCTGAAAAACAGAGGTCTGGTTGATGGTATTGGTATCCAGGCGCATTACTTCAATATGGACAACGTCTCTGTGAGCACGATGAATACGGTATTGAACAAGCTTGCAGCGACAGGCTTGCCAATCTATGTATCCGAGCTGGATATGACAGGTGACGATAATACACAATTGCAGCGTTATCAGCAGAAATTCCCTGTGCTGTGGAAACACTCTGCTGTTAAGGGTGTAACCCTGTGGGGCTACAACCAGAACCAAACCTGGGTGAGCGGCTCCCATCTGGTCAATAGCAACGGTACAGAACGTCCGGCTATGCAATGGCTGAGAAATTACCTGGCGAACAATCCTTAAGCTCGGGTATTAATGAGTCTGAGCATCCCTTGTAATCCGGTAATTATATAACACCAGATAGCGCCTGTCCCACATGGTAAGCATGGGAATATGGCGCTATTTAGTGTGCGAATCTTTTGGCTCCTTGTTTGGTGAATCAATCGTGGAGGGAGCCTAGAATCCGTATGAGGGCCGTCCTGGAATTTAAGCGACCGAGGATCGTGAAGAGAAGAATTTAATTTTAGTCCAAACCAATACAAAAGCGATCAGTGCAAAGATCATTCCGCTCCAGATCAGTTGATGTATCCCCAGGTTTGCGATGAACCAGCCTCCGATAGCAGTACCCAAGGTAATACCGAGGTTGGAGAAGGATACATACAAACTGTTGCCGAATTCAGGCGCGTCCTGCGCTTCAGCGGTTAACCAGGTTTGGCTTACAATTAATCCTCCTGAATGGACGGATGCCCAGAGGATAACTACAATAATCATCCATATGAAGTGGGGACCGGCCCAATAGACGAGTGCGTAAGCTGCTATGTAGAGCAGGGGGAACATGAGAACAGTACGGACCACGCTCTTACGCAGAAACTGTCCAAACCCCAAATTTCCGATGATCATGACGACACCGAAGACGGTCAGCATGACACTGATCCATGATCCGCTCATTTGGGTGACCTGTCCAAGATACTCGGCGAAATAGCTGTATACGGAGAACATGGCGGCGAATATAAAAATGACTGCGGCAACATTCAGCCATAATCCAGGTTTGCGGAGAATACCGAGCTGCTTACCATAGGACATCTTTTCCTTCACGGGCATCGAGGGTAGCCAGATCCATATGCCGATCAAAGCGACCACACTGACCATCGCTCCAAACAGGAAGGCGATTTCGAGGGATAGGTGTTCAGCAAGGTACGATGTCAGCGGTACGCCAAAGGCAAAGCCCGCAGTAACTCCGGTGAATACTTTGGCGACGGCCTGACTGCTTTTCTCTGCCGGAACGAGTTGGGCACTGGTGACCAGGGCTACGGAAAAGAAGACGGGATGGAATAACGCGGGAATGATACGGAAGATAAGCATGGTATCAAATGTTGTGGCGTAGGCATAGACGACGTTCGAAATGGCAAACATCAGCACAGCGGTTAAAAGGATGATTTTGCGATTAATTCCGGACGCCAGTAAGGTGAGAAAAGGGCCTGCAATGGCTACAACCAGCGCAAATATACTGACCAGCCAACCTGCCTGTGCAGCCGTAATGTTGAATTTATTCGCAACCTGAGGCAGTACCCCCACGATTCCCATTTCTGTTGTAATAATTCCGAATACCCCGAGTGCCAGCATCAAGATAAGCAGTGGATTTACCTGTAGTGATTTCATGTAAAGCGTACCTCCAATGAATTTAAATATACAGAAAAATAGATATATTATGTCGAAATGAGCCTGCCTTGCCTCCTATAATATGATGGACATGAAAGTAAGTTCTCTGGATTACATTATATCTAGATTTATAGATTTGTAAATATAAAAGATGGAACGTTATATCTTTAAGTCCTCTTCGTCTTGTGTTCTACAGGAGTAATCATGGTGACAATAAGCATGGTCTGGCCCATAAAAAATAGCGCCGGCTCAAGGAATTCCTGAGCCCAACGCTATTGATGTCCGCGTTTTTACCGATGTGTTGGATTAGTTATTTTGGTTGGATAACCATGCTGTTGAATGAATCGGCTTCCAGCTTCATGTGTAGGGTCTGTCCTTCTTCAAGGGTTAGATACAGGTCACGACGGTCCTGGAATGGATTGTTGATGACAATAACGAGACTGTTATCCGGGTTGCGGAAAGCGACGGATTTCCCGCTCCACGCGCCAGATAGACCGACTCTTCGAGCACCAGGAACAATATGATGAGCGAAGTGTTTCATCACATAATACTCCGGGTTCCGAGTAACCTCCTTATTGTCCGGATCTACGGTGATCATGGAGTTCTGCTCCCAGCCCCATGTGCTGCGGCCTTTGGGTTCGAGAACCATGTTCCAGTAGATGTACGCGTTCACTCCGTTGCTGAAGTAATGCTGGTAGAGGTTATATACATATTTGGCGTAGTTCCATGAGTTGTTGCCATCACCGCATTCGTTCTCGGTCTGCATATAACGCAGCTCTGGATAACTTGCCGAGGTACGTTGAATGGCATTTTTGCCTGCCCATTGATACCCAACACCTTTGATATAGGAATAGGCCTTTGGATCACTCAGGACAAGCCCGGCATACTCGTCGAAGTCATTTGTTTTTTTCTTGATTAATTCCTCCCATGGGTCAGGAGCGTTGATTGTCCCCAGCCAGATTTCCGTATCCAGGCCGTGTTGGTCAAAAGCCGGGCCCAGATAATCGGCGATAAACTCACGAAGCTGCTCGCCTGTCCACATGCAAGAAGGGAATTTCTGATCTGCAATCACTTCGTTCTGCACATGCACCTGATGGATGGTAATACCCGCTTCACGGTAGGCCTGTACAAATTTCACAAAATACAGGGCGTAGGCCTCCAGAATATCTTTCTCCCAGCGCAGTGTCCCATAGTTATAGGCTTTGGGCGACTTCATCCACGTTGGCGGACTCCATGGCGAGGCGAAGAATTGCAGGTTTGGGTTATAAGTCAGAGCTTCCTTGATGTAAGGAATCAGATATTTGAAATCACGTTTGATCGAAAAATGTTCCATGGCCACGTCGCCGTCCACCTCGTTGTGGCTATACCACTGTTCTGCATAATCACTTGCGCCGATCGGCAGGCGACAGATGTTAAACTTGTGCTCACCCTCCGGATGGAAGAGAGAGTGAAATACCTCATGGCGCTGCTCCTCATTCAAGTGGGACAGAGCCATATAACCAAGCTCGTTGAAACATCCGCCAAACCCTTCCACAAGTTGGTGCTGTTCACCCGTCAGTTTTAAGTTAGCGCTTTCATTAGTCGGCACAAAAGATAGCTCTCTCCACGGGTTGTGCTGGGTTGTGGAATAACCAGTGAGCGTGAGTGTCATGTGAATTTCCTCCTCAATTGAACCTCAGTTGTCATATATATTAAGTTCAGTATAACAACTGCCGCGGTAAAAGAAGATGTGCTAAACCGTGTGAAATTTACCCTAATCCAAGATAGAGCATCAAGAGTTCGTATCCGCATAGACAGATCCTATACTGTATTATTTACTTGTGATCGGCGATGTCCATATGCCATTATCCAATGTCATAACACAACTGTCATGGCACAAAAAATCCCCGCTGATTGTTCAGACGGGGACTTGCGCTATATTTCTCATATTCTCTTATGACTGAAAATGAACGTGAGACACAACTTAAGGCTGCACACTCTCACCAAGCTGTTTATTTTCAAAAATCAGAATTGTCTTGCTGCTTCCGATGTAACCAACAGAGGTATTGAATTGCTCTGAAATGAAGCGAACTGGAACAAATGCTTTGCCATTTTTCATTAGAAGAGGAGCATCATTTATCGCAAGTGAATCATTCACGACAACTTGTTTGTTGCCCACGCTCCAGCGGATGGTCTTGTCATTCTGTGTGATCACGGCTTCGCGTGTACCGCTGTTCCAGTTCACACTGGCGTTTAACTGCTCCGAGACAAAACGCAGAGGCACATAGGTCCGGCCTTCATCGATAAAAGGTGCAGCATCCAGTGCATAAGCACGATCCCCAACATAGGCGGTGGTGGACCCTTCAATCAGACGCTGAAAGCTGCCCTGCGGCGTTCGTTTCTGCTCCCGCACATTCATCCGGTTCAGAAGCTGCATCGTATGACTGCCACTCACAACATCCAGATAATTGTTCTGCACTGTGAGTCCGGCAGGCTCAACCTCTGAGACAGAAGTCTGAACACCGGAGGATAACGAGGTAGACGCCGAGATATCCTGTATAACATTTGTCGCTGGCTGATCACGGGTAAACGTAAAACCTGCGATCGGTGTCAGATCCCACACCCGGTTGTTGGATAATTTCAACACATCCAGGCTGGAAAGCTGCCGTAAAGGTTCCAGATCATAGATCTGATTGGATTCTGCATTCAGCTCCTTCAGCCCAGTCAGTCCCTCAAGCCCCTTGAGGTGTTGTACTTGGTTACCGGAGATATCAAGTGTCCGAAGCTGTGTCATGTGCTCCAGTGGTGTCAGATCCGTGATTTGATTGCCTGCCACATTCAGATTCCGTAGTGTATTTGGCAGTTCAGCTAGTACTTCCAGCGACTGAATCTGGTTGTTTGCTACATTGAGTTGTTGAAGCCGGGTTTTATCCATGAGCGGTGTCAGATCGCTAATCGTATTGTTCGAGATCTCAAGCCACTTCAGTGCATCCGCATCCGAGAGGGCCGCAAGACTAGTGATCTGGTTACCGCTGGCGTGGAACGTATGTAATCGGTTGAACCCACGTACAACCTCTATGGATGAAATGGAATTGTTGCTGATATACAGCCTTCCCAAGTCTTTTAATTCAGCAAGTGCGTCTATGGTTGTAATGTAATTGCTGCGAACATCTATCTCGCGAAGCTGGGTTAGGTGCTCCAGCGGTGTGAGATCCTCAATCTCATTCCCATATAATCGGAGGTGAGTCAGATTGGTTGCATATTCGAGACCGGACAGGCTGTGAATACCTGCATTGCTCAGATCCACCACCTCAAGCTGCTCCAGATCCGTTGAAGTCAATGGAGCATCCAGAGGTTTGTTCAGGATTAACTTCAGTCCGTCCTCCAAAGCGGGATCTTCAATGATTCCCTCGCCCAAGTCCGTAGTTGCGTAAGCCATGGCTTGCCCCGATGCCCCGAGACTCAGGATGAATACTAGAAATAGTAGCGTCATTCTTCTCATTGCAAGCATTCCCTCCGATTTTTAGAATTATAAAATAATCCGAACAGATTGAGTTAGATAAGTATAGTATTTACACGATAACAGCGACCGGAAGGTTGTTCTGCCCACGGGAGTGTTCAGTGTGAATTGAAAAGTTTAACATATGTAGGTTCGGCTCAAAGCACATCTATAGTTATTAACCCGTCAACGGGAAAAAGGAACAAGGAATTTCGTAATGGGTATTTCACTACTTCTATTCTATATGAAACAAACCCTGCTCTGCACTCTTCAGAGACATGTTTATCAAAAAAAATAAAACATCTCCCGCAGACCCTATTCAACCCACCCTTGAAACGGGTAAAGATGAAGTAAAGATGCCAATTTGGAGGGGAAGATGTGAGTATGCGCCAAGCCATGATCATTAGTAATCCATCGTCAGGTAAGGAAGAGGCCGAGCAGTATGTGTCCCAAGTCAGAGAAATTCTGGAGTCACAGCAGTATGAGGTGGTGGTTAATGAGACGGCCGGGGAAGGTGATGCCACCAACTACTGTCTGAGCGCCTGCAAAGACGGCTGTGATCTGGTCATCTCCATCGGAGGCGACGGTACACTGCATGAGACGATTAACGGCATGATGGATCAGGATCATCGTCCCCGATTAGGCGTTATACCGCTAGGTACGGTGAATGATTTTGCACGTGCGCTGAATATCTCGCTTGACCCGGAAGAAGCCATTAGGCAGTTACGTTCGAATCAGACGCATATCGTGGATTTGGGGAAAATCAATGATCGCCTGTTTGCCAACGTTGTGGCTGCAGGTTCTTTGGCAGAAGCTCTGTTCTCCGTATCCTCGGAAGAAAAGTCGAAGTTGGGATCATTCGCATATCTCAAAGAAGGCTTGAAAGACCTGGTGAATACACCAGCCAATCATCTAACCATCGAATATGACGGACAGTTCTGGGAGGGGGAATCGCCACTTTTTCTGGCGGCGCTGACCAATTCGGTCGGGGGATTCGAGAAGTTGTCCCCGGATGCTGAGGTGGATGATGGTCTGATACATTGTTTTGTTGTTCGTAACATCAGTGTGTTCAACAGCCTCACACTAGGTACTTCCCTGTTTTTTGGCAATCTGAAAGACCATAAGGACGTGGACTATTTTACAGCCAAAGAAGTTCATATTCGCTCAGACGAAGCCATTCGCACCAATGTAGATGGGGAAGAAGGTCCTGCCCTGCCGATTCATATCCGTGTCTTGCCAAGGCATATTGAGGTCATTGTACCGGAAGAAGTATAACTTATTCTTTTGGATCTATAGGCGGGAATGAAGAACCTATCATTTCTCCATATGAAAGTAGGATAAAGCTATTGAAACCGATTGCAGATATATGTCACAATCAAAGGTAAGATACACGATAATATTCGAATATGGAGGGAAAACATCTTGAGAACGATTAAATTGGGCAGCAGTGCACTAGAAGTACCTGTAGTCGCAGTGGGCTGCATGCGGATTAATTCACTAGACGGTAAGGAAGCCGAACATTTTGTTCGTTCTGCAATGGAGGTTGGCGCGAATTTCTTTGACCATGCCGACATTTATGGTACAGGAACATGTGAGGAGATCTTCGCCGAAGCGGTACAGATGAATCCCCAAGTTCGTGAAAATATGATTCTTCAATCCAAATGCGGTATTCGCAAAGGCATGTTTGATTTCTCCAAAGAGCACATCCTAAATTCGGTGGATGGTATCCTGCAACGTCTGAAAACGGAATATCTTGACGTTCTGCTTCTGCACCGTCCAGATGCATTGGTTGAGCCGGAGGAAGTGGCTGAAGCCTTTGATCAACTGGAGCGCGAAGGTAAAGTGCGTCACTTCGGGGTATCGAACCAGAATCCGAACCAGATCGAATTGTTGAAAAAATACGTGAAACAGCCACTGGTAGCCAACCAGTTGCAGATGAGTATTACCAATACGACGATGATCGACAGTGGCATCAACGTGAACATGGAGAACGATGCCGCGGTTAACCGTGACGGTAGCATTCTTGATTACTGTCGTCTGCATGATATCACCATTCAGCCGTGGTCTCCGTTCCAGTACGGATTCTTCGAAGGTGTATTCCTGGGTAGCGATAAGTTCCCGGAATTGAATGCAAAGATTGACGAGATTGCTGCGAAGTATGACGTGAGCAATACAACGATTGCAATCGCATGGTTGCTTCGTCACCCTGCGCAGATGCAACCTGTGACAGGCACGATGAATATTGAACGTCTGCAAGACTGTGTAAAAGCAGGAGATGTTCATCTTACTCGTCCAGAGTGGTATGAAATTTACCGTGCGGCAGGCAATATACTGCCTTAAATCCAAGTTACAGTGAGCATGATGACTGCTGAGTCAGTTGAGAACACGAGCCCGTAGATGGCTCGTGTTTTTTGTCTATTTTCAGGTTTGATGTCAGGCGCGTTTCCGATATAAAATAAAGATAGGATTGTCCGTTTTATAAAAGGATTAAAATGGTTTTAATACAAATTAGTTGAAAATATTATATTGACCGATACTTTCTAATTACATATAATTACTTTTGCATACCGATAATCCCGTTTATGTTTTTTATTTTGGAGGGTGGTGTTCGTTTGGAGTCGACAACCACGATACGCGATCACTTGGAAAGTTATCTGAAGCGTGAACAGATGTCCATTAGTCATTTTTCGGAAACGTCAGGGATTAATTCGGGTACGCTCAGCAATATTTTGAATAAAAATCGGCCTATTGCCATGCAGCAGTTGGATCGTATTACTTCCGCCATGAGACTGGAAGAAGGTTACTTCTATGAGTTATACATAGATGAGTGTTTTGTACACGCGACCCCGGACTGGCGAAGACTGGGACCCTTCCTTCATCGCTGTGCCGAGTTGGACAAGTTGGATTGTATTGAAGAGGTTATTCGTCTGATGATGGATAATCTATCCTATATTCCTTTGTTATTTGATGTGGCTGAAGAATTCTTCCAAGCGGGTAAATTCAAACCAGCCATTCTTCTATATGAAAATATCGCTGAAAGCGAGAAAATGCAACATTCCGAGCGGCTTGCACTCTGTCAGTATCGACTGTTCCGGTTGGGACTGACTAATGATCAGCACCGGAATCTGATTATTGCATCTCGGTTCGAATATTATGTGGATCGGCTGGATGAACGCTACCAGTTGGATGCGCTTAACGAACTGATTAATGCTTTTGGAGCATTGCATAGATGGGACAAGGTTCAGGAGTTATCTGAAAAATTGAAAATAAAAGCGTCCATCCATTATGAGATGAATGGCCGACGGAAACAAGAAGAGACAAAAAGACCAATTGTTTTCTATATTCTATACTCCGATCTAGCTGCAGGAAGTGCCTGTTATCAATTGAAGGACTACACTGGGGCACTTAAATATGTTTCTTTATATTCGGATAATCGCTGGGTGAGGAACCCGGATAAAGATGAAATCGTAGTTATGAATCAGTTTCAAGAATGGGCTGAAGCTAATCGATATATATATCATCTAATGGGTGGACAGTTTGAGGTATTACCAGATTACCTGGCGTATATCTCGACGAAGGAAAATGAGATATTCCCAGCGCTGTGTGATATTGTAACAGCGGCTAATCGTTATGATAAGGATATTGATCATGTTCTCAAACAGTATGAATCGTACTTCACTTATCAGGAACAGAGTAACCGAATTGGCAAAGTGAGCAGACAGGTTACGGATGATCGATATTTACGACTTTTAGCAGATTTGGGTGCATATTATTTAAAGAAAGACGAATATCATTTAGGTATAGAATTTGTGCTAGATAGTTTAAAATTTTCTATTGAAATTAGCAGTGGACGAGGTATGCTTAGAGGTGTCGGACTGTTTGAGCAATACCGGGAATTTGCATCTGAGACGGCGAAACAGCAATACAAAATGATAATTAGTGAGGTGCAGAAACTCAATGAAGAGAAAGTTGGCTTTGCTGATAGCTACCTGTAGTATCGTTGTATTCATCGTAGCTCCTGTTACGGAACCTGTCCCAGGCAAGGAAATCCCGAACCCCGAAATTATGAGACCCGCTGATCATGGATTTGGAACTTAATAAAAGTAAAGAACGCTTCTGATTTAATTCAGAAGCGTTCTTTTTTTGTGTATCAAAGTGGAAGAATAAGTATGTCGTATCTCACATGCGCTTATGATTGGCATAATACACTAAAATATGACAAAAAGGAGGGATACTATGGATCGGCTGGATTTGATATCACGGATCGAAGATGCCAGACAGTTGTTATATCGCATGCATATGGAATACGGCAGTCTGCTTCATCCGGAAGTGATCCAGCAATCCGTAGTCCTCGACGGTCTTATTAATCAATACAACAGAGCCAAGGTAGGAAAGGCAATGAATTAAGTTCGCCTATTTACATTTGCGTCTTTGTATATTATAGTTAGTTACATGAGTAACTAACCGACTAACTGACTAATGAATACGTATGAAAGTTGGAAGCACATGAAATCGACTTTGGATGAATCTCAGCCTATTTTTCATCAGATTGCTACGATGATTATGGACGATATTGTGGAAGGCAGATTGAAGGTGGAAGAACAGGTTCCCTCAACCAATGAACTGTCACGCTTCTACAATATCAATCCGGCTACAGCCCGCAAAGGACTGCAGGAACTCGTGGACAAGGGGATTATATACAAACAGCGAGGTGTTGGAATGTTTGTTGCAAAGGGAGCAAGAGAAGCATTGCTCGTTGAACGGAAGCAAGATTTTTATGAAGAATACATCAAGCCTTTACTTGAAGAAGCCAGACGGATTCACATGAATGAAGACATGATCATTGATCTGATTCGCGGCAAGAAGGATAAGGAGAGTGAGTTATGATTCATATGGAGCAGGTCAACTACAGCTACCAGAAGACGCCCGTTCTGAACCAGGTTACGCTACATGAGAGTGAGCCAATCATTAGTGCGATCTGGGGAAGAAATGGAGCGGGGAAAACAACACTGATGAGGTTACTTGCAGGGCATGACCGCCCGGACAGTGGAACCGTTCAGATCATGGGTCAAGACCCCTATAATAATCTGGCTGCCCAAGAGCATCTGTGTTACATCCAGGAGAATCATCCCCTGGGGAAAAACTGGACAGTTAGTGATATGGTTCAAATGGGACAATATTTTCATCCGCAGTGGAATCAGGATTTGGCGGAACGTTTAATCGATGTGTTCGAACTACCGGCGAAGAAAAAGATCATTAAATTTTCGAAAGGCATGAAGACTGCTGCCCAGATTATATTGGGTCTTGCCAGTAATGCAAAGATAACCATTCTGGATGAACCTACCAATGGACTCGATGCTGAGAAGCGTAAATTCTTCTACAATGCGCTATTGGAAAGTTATGAAGATAACCCACGTCTGATTCTGATATCCAGCCATCATATTGAGGAGATTCAGCCTTTGTGTGAGTCCCTTATCGTTTTGCAAGCCGGAGAGGTGTTGTTAAATCAATCGATGGAAGAGATGCGTGAAAAAGGGGTTCTTCTAACAGGGGGAATTGACGATATCAACCGAGTCACAGCAGGTGTTAAAGTTATAGAGTCTTCCCAGATGGGATCGACTGTGAAAGTGATGATTGATGAGCCCTACTCGAAAATGTGGAAGGATATCGCTCATTCACAGGGGCTTTCCATTGAGAAAGCGACATTACAAGATTATTTGGTTAACAGAACCCGTAATCAAGAGGGGGTTAAACCATGAACGCAGTAAAAGGTACGAACCGACTGATTCGCGATGATATGCGTTTGTTTCTGACCATATTTTCATCCATCGCTCTAATGCTCACCGTTGTATATTTGGCCATTGGCTTCATATTTGATGTCTCGTATGCTACGCAACTGTTTGGTCCCATGTACGGAGGGATATGTGCGTTTGCAATCGGGGGAATTATTACACTGTTTCCGGTTGCGATCGGTATGGGAAGTACACGAATTCAATTCATGAAATCCTTCTATATGAACTCGGTATGGATGGTTGCAGGCACCATGGTCATTCTGCATGTGGCGTATTTCCTCATACACCTGCTTCAGGAAAAAGGAATTGTTAACGTAACCCTTTATCAACCAGGCATGTTGTATTCAAGCGATTATCATTTCTTATCCTACCTATGGATCGATCTGATGTGCGGCTTTCTTGTACTGGGAATCTCTGTCTTCCCAACGGTTTGTTGGATGCGATTGGGGATGCGTAACTTCTTCATTATGTTCTTTGGGGTAGGCCTAATGATCACTCTGATCGTTGTCTTCGCAGATTTTGGGGAGTGGATGAAGTGGTTTGCGAGTGTGAATATGATGACATTGTTTACCGTTCTGGGGTGTATTGGTGGTGCGCTACTTCTGTCTACGTACCCGATGATGAAGAATGCACCGCTTACCATGAAATCCAAAAAAGACTGACAGGAAACAGTTATAAAGGAACTGGGCAAGGAATCTAAGCGAAACTTCCTGTAAATCTGAAAAACACGAGTGCGAACACGCCTCGTGTTTTTTGTATCATCCTAAATCATTGAATTTACCTATTCAACAATCTTTATACGCAGTTCCAAATGAAGGTGCATCCCTTAAGCCTGAGCCTGCGGTTTGAATCCTTCGTCTTTGAGATACTCGCCAGCTTCGCTACGCGTTTCAAAAGCCATATCCAGATTATCACCGGAATACACATACCACATGTCATCTTCGTATTTTAAAGTCAGCGTATGTCCATCTTCATCGATCCACGTTCCGCCACCCGTAGAGGTTGTAGACAATGCAGGAGCAGCAGCTTTTACTTGTTCTGGTTCTTTAAATTCAACTGCGTTGGGATTGTGAGACATCGCTTGGATCGTTTCATCTAACAAGGTGCGCAGATCTGTTTCGGAGTAATCACGAATATTGACGAATCCTTTAGCATCGGTCTCATAGTTAGGCAGTAGCCCTGCATAGATATAACCGTTTCCGTTAGGATGAATATGGAGAGCAACAATTTTTTTATCATACGCACTATCCTCGTAGTGGAAATTAACACGACCGAGAGAAACATCTTTGCGTTGCAGTTGGGGATACGATTGTAGCACTTCTAGCTTTTGTTCCACGTTAAGCATAATTGCCTCCTGTAAATGTTCAATAGAGGTGATTATAACATGCCCTCCTGTTAATTTCCCGACAAAATGTTTCTCCCCAGTTCTTTTAGGTGTTCCATAACTTGCAGATAGGGATATGGTCCATAGCTTACACGTGCTACACCCAGTGTGGCAAGCTGTTTTGGTGAAGGCTCAGGAGACGTAACCATAACGTTAATTGGCAGCGGTGAACGCTCACACAATTCCTGAATCAGTTGGTGATCCTGCAAACCGGGTACAAACAGACCACTGGCTCCTGCATCTGCATAATGGCTCGAACGTATAAGTGCTTCCTCCAGGAGAGAGTGGTTATGGTGTTCAGGTGCATGTTGCAGAAAAATATCTGTGCGGGCGTTAATGAACAACGGTATGCCTGCCTGCTCCGCAGCTTCCCGGGCGGCGGACAATCTCGGGCATTGCTCCTCCACAGTGTACAATCCCAAGCCAGCGGGAAGTTGATCTTCAATGTTGATTCCTACAGCACCATGATCGATGACTTGCAGGATATTTTGCTTCACTTCTGACACAGACCTCCCATACCCTCCCTCTATATCGATCGTTACAGGCAGATCCACGCTCGCTGTAATCCGTGCGAGATTGGCAAGCACCAGATGGAATGGCAGGGCTTCACCATCGCGTTCACCGTGGGCCGCAGCAACGGACCAGCTTCCTGTAGCAATGGCCGTTGCTCCAGCGGATTGGATGGCTTGTGCGCTTCCGGCATCCCACACATTGACCAGAACAAGTGGTTTTCCTTTCACATGGTATTGTTGGAACAACGCTGCTTTTTCTTCTAAGGTACTCATATTATGTTGACTCTCCTTTGTTATATCATGCATTCCTTTGGACATTTGATACGTACTTCATTACTTCATTCTGTTTTTCAGCTACCCTGTTTTTGTTTCTCGTGAGTCAACAGCCAGTTTTTACGAGTTAATCCCCCGCCGTATCCACCCAGTTCGCCACTGGCATTAATTACACGGTGACATGGAATCACAATCGCAAGCTGATTGGCTCCATTCGCCTGTGCCACGGCTCGGCAAGCAGTCGGTTTTCCCAGTGCATTTGCAATCTCTTGATATGACCTCGTTTCACCAGCCGGAATGGCCAGCAACTCGTCCCACACACGCTTTTGGAATGGTGTTCCTAAACAGAACAACGGTGTGTCGAATGCTGTCCGAATACCTTGAAAGTACTCGTTTAGTTCACGCTCAATGGACTGGATGGGAGCTGTAGTGCCGGGTACAATCGCTGATTTGGTTCGTTTGCGCAGACGCTCAACTTCGCGCTCCAGACCTCTGCGGTCCACAAATTCCAGTAAATATAGAGACTCCTCATCTGCAATGGCCATCATCGGGCCGAGGCGGGTGTCAATCCAGGACGCTTTTAGGATATGTCCTTCATCGACTTGTGTAGGGGCAGCACCCATGATCCGTGAAAAGGCATCGCGGAAACCGCTGCTTGACTCATATCCGGTAGATAATTGGCTATCAATCACGGTGCGACCGGAGCGAATATTCTTCAGGGCAAGACCCATGCGTCGGGCGCGAGCATATTCAACAAAGGTCATGCCGAACCGCTTCTTGAACTGACGGCGCGCCGTGGATTCATCGATGGAGAGGGCCTTGAAATCCTGTCCTTTCCAGCGTTTCTCCGGATTTTTCTCCACAGCTTCCACTAATATGCGAACGACATCGGATACTTGGTTGGGGTGAGAGAGCGGGCGACAGCGCTGGCAAGGGCGATAAGAGGCCAGAAGTGCCTGTTGAGCCGTCTCATAGAATTCGCAGTTTTCGAATTTTGGCTTTCGCGCAGGGCATGTGGGACGACAGAACACACCTGTGGTTCGGACTCCAACATAGAATAAACCCTCGTATTCCGAATCCTTGGCCACAAGCGCCTCGTAATATTGTTCCTTCAGATCAGCAGAAATCATGGGGGCACGTCCTTACTCATTAGAATCTTTATCTATACCTATTATAGAAAAACGTTGCAACAAGCATCGCCGAAAATCAGGCATGAATATTGGATAGATTAATTCGGATATCACATTGAAATTCGGTTGTTCAGAATTTGTTTAGAGTAAACTAGTAGTATAGACCTATCAGGTTAGGGAGACTTAGGTAAAGATACCTATATAGTGAAAAAGTGAGTTATTGATCATTCATTGTTATAGGAAAAATACATAGGTAAACATGAAATTAAAGATTAGCGGAATGAAAGTCTGGAGGTCGGCTAGAATGAGATATTCTACGTACAAAAGTATTTATGAATCCGTTTATACCAAAACGTCCGAGTCCCGCACCATGTATGTTAAAGATCAATTCATGCAGCGTGTGAAGACGCCAACCTGGCTAATGAAAATCGTCACTATAACTCTAATTATAATCATAGGGTGTAGTGCTGTATTCACTGCATTTGCCGGGGATGAGCAATTGTTGTCGGGGGACCAGATCGTTGTATCTCAGGGAGATACACTGTGGGGCATTTCATTGGCACATAAACCTCAGCAGATGGACACTCGTGTGTATGTAGAAGCAATCAAGAAAGTGAACAAAATTGAGCACAACGCCATTCAGATTGGACAAGTGTTGGTCTTGCCTGGGTTTGATCGATAAAATAAACGGTGCATGACGTCATGAACAGAGTTTTTTTTTATTCATCGAGGTGCAGTACATACTGAATTTATTAATCATTTACATATAATGGAGCTTCATGTGGGACGATATGGTGTAGTGATTAGTAAGTGGTGTGCTATATAAGTTGAACTAAAGAATATTTACACTGACACTACGATGACAGAATAACCTTCCAATCGCTGTTATTCCCAGATTTTTTGATTCCCTTTTCTTAAAGGGAAAATCCGGGGATAGCGTATGCTTCCGATGCAGCTTTCTTTCAGAAAGCTTTTAGCGAACGCTTCGCTTTTTCAGGTTTTTTCTGTCCTCTCCGTTATCGTGTAAATGATTAGTTCAACTGATATAGATATATGTGCTGTAAATGGATGAAGGGAGAATTAGATGATGAAAATAAATATAAAGAAATCTGCACTTTGCATGTCTGTGCTCTGTATTTCGCTATTTGTCAGTGCCTGTGGTGCCAAGAATAATAACGAATCGGTTCAGGAGCACGCCTATCCGCAATCGAAGCAACCCGTAGAGGAAGCTGGAGAAAACTCTGTTCCGAATGCGGATGCGAAGAATAACAATGACCAAGGCAGTGCCAGTGGTGATGAGGGCAAGCCTACGGCTCAATCTGAATCCACTGAACCGTCTGAGCAGATTGATATTGTCATTGACCAGTCGGAGAAACCGAGCGAGGGTAACAGCTTTGATTTTGGAATTAAACAGGTGCCGAAGGGGTATACACTAACGGAGATGCGATGGACGTCTAACACGGTGACGATTGTGAATTCGCTACAGGAAGCCATTGAACATGGTGGAAATGGAGAAGATGGCTTCTACTTTAGCGGCAATGGACAGTTTTCCGGCTTTATCTATTCGGATGAGATGAAGGGCGAGCGGGGCAAAGCGACATTTGTCTTCACGAATGATGAGGGGAACGAAATCATGTCCGAAAAAGAAATTACGTTGAAGTAGCGCAGGCATATCATGAAGGCTCCGTCTAGAGCCTGTTGAACAGGAAAAGCAGCCACTTGGGCTGCTTTTTTTGACATACATAATTACAAGATCGCCGATCTATCTGTTGCTACATAAAGTCAAAGAAATAACGGACCACGTGGAACATAACCGGAGAGGTGTAGGTCAGGCTGTCGACCCGGCTCAAGTAGCTTTTTTTGAGTGAATCGAACTTGTTGTCATCCCCAATTAACAGATCGCGCTTCAGTACAGACACCGTCAGACTGCCGAAGAATCCGGCCAGACTGATCAACACCCCGATGAATAGCGAGAATTTCCAATCAAATGGCGTCAGGTAGGGATGGATGAAATAAGACGTAGCTGTCGTTACAATAAATGCACACGCGAACCCTTCCCAGGTGACAAAAGGATTGGCGGTAGGCACCACTTTTCGTTTGCCCAGATAGAGAGAGACCAGATAGTGCACCACATCATTAAGCTGTGTTAACACGACCAGGAACAGCACAAGCTTGGAGCCGTACTCCGGTGTGGCAAATGGAAAATAGGCCAGGTGGCTCAGCCCAAACACCATCAGCATTAGTCCCCATTGTGTGGAGCTGACACTGCGCAGGAACCCGACCGTACCTTTATTAATCAGGCGTGGCAAGGGCAGCACCAGGAACACATATAGTGGAATAAACACGATAAACATGCCATACCATCCAATATAAATCCAGTAGAACTGAACCGGAATTGCCAGATACGCCCACAGGAACAGCCTGCGGTCGGCTTTACGTGTACTGCGAATCATGGAGAAGTATTCTTTGAGTGAGAAGAACGCAAGTACCATGAGGGAGATCAGGGACACGATGGGATTGAAGAGGGTAGCGAGGCAGAAGATTACAAACATACCCCACCAGGTTTTGATTTTTTGGCCGATGCCTGAATAGTCTTTGCTTGGCTGAAGCTTTGCAATAATTTTGTACACGATATGTATCACAAGTAAAGCTGTGAAGATTAACGTTAGTGTAAAGAGTGAACTGCTCACGTACCGATCACCTGCTTATTCAAAGTAAGATTCCATTATAGGGTACCTATGTTATTATGAAGGAATAGTGCCAACTTGATAAGGGGAAATTTTGCTATGACAGATGAACGCTCCATCTATATCCTGCTTACGAATACAGGAACGCTGTTTACCAAGGTTATTCAAAGCTATACCCGAGCGCCATATAATCACGCATCGATCTCATTTGACCGGGAGTTAACCGAGCTGTACAGCTTCGGCCGCAAGCATCCGAGCAATCCGCTGAATGGCGGGTTTGTGAAGGAAAATATTCAGACAGGTACATACAGCAAGTATCCCAATACCACATGTGTCATATACAAGCTTCAGGTGACGGATCGGGAAGTGGAAAAGATGAAACGTGTGCTGCACATCTTCATCCGCAGCCGCCAGAAATATATGTACAATCTGCTCGGCGTGATTGGCATTACACTCAAGGAACCGGTGGAGTTCAGCAACTCCTACTTCTGCTCCCAATTTGTAGCCGAGATTCTACAGCGTTCGGGAATCAAACTGTGGAACAAGCTGCCTGCGCTGGTGACACCGGATGATTTTCGCCAGAGTGAACGATTGCAACTGGTTTATGAAGGGAAATTAAGCGAGTATACGCTGGGGAATGCAGAGCAAGAGTAGGGTAGGTGTGTGTGCTGATGCTTGCCAAGGAAATCGAACCATGAAATAGCCTGCTGCCACGAATGACGAGGCAACAGGCTGTTTGTGTACTTCATATAGATGATGGTGAGGATGAGGATCGGTCAAAATCAACCTCTTCAAGGAATTCGATCACTTCACCATTCGGACTGTGGACGAGCGCATTTCTAACCCGAAGTGCAGGTTCGCCAAGCGATATCCAATCCGGTTCAACGTAGGCCTTGGCTCCATGGGCGAGCGCTCGCTGATAGATGTCTTCTACATCATGCACGTAAAAGGCGAGATGTAACAGTGCGCCGTGCCGGACCGCTTCAGGAGAGGTGGCAGGTTCACCCTCGGCGGGAATGACGGCTTTTGGGTCAAATACCTCAATACAGGTGCGCTGATCCGGAGAGATCAGCATACATGCCTCGGTAATGCGAAAGGAAGGCAAACTCCAAGAGTGACCGACCTTGAATCCCAGTACTTTTGTATAAAACGCCAGAGTATCTTCGTAGTTACGAGCCTGAATGGCTACATGTGCAAGTCCAATAACACTCACAGTTCATCGCTCCTTTTTCAGATTGTATTCTAAATTATAGGCTTGATATCGCATTGGAACCATGCAATATCAAAGGATATAATGAGATAAAATCTAACTATTTTTAGCTAATTTATTAGAAAAACCTTATTAAATTAGGCGACGACTCGGAGGTCTTACGAATGGAACATATAATAGATGAGATCGATCAGCAGATCATGCGCTTGCTGCAACATCATGCACGTATCCCCGTTGCACAGATAAGCAAAGAAATTAACATGTCCCAACCTTCGGTTAAGGAAAGAATTCTGAAACTGGAGGAGAGAGGTGTAATAACGGGCTATTCGACCATCTATAATCTGGCCCAATTAAACCGTGGAACCACAACGTTTATTTTGCTCAAAACAGAGCATTGCGACGAGTTAGTCCAGTTCTGTGAACAGGCCATCGAAGTCACGGATGTCTATCGGATTAGCGGTGAGTATAACTATCTGATCAAGGTACAGACGGCGTCCATTGAAGAACTTGCCGAATTTCAGGATTCACTTGTGAAGCTGGGACCCTCCAAATCCCATATCAGCATGAAAAATATTATGGTAAACCGTGTTCTCCTTTAAGATATGAGAGAGACTAGAGAGAAGACATTTGTTCTGGCACCGGATTCGTTTAAAGAAAGCATGACAGCGAAAGAAGTATGTATCGCGATGGAAAAAGGTTTGCGTAAAATATATCCAACGGCAGGTTATATTCATGTACCCATGGCGGATGGTGGGGAAGGCACGGTACAGTCCCTTGTGGATGCTTCGGGCGGTTCCCTTCACCAGCAAGAGGTGAGCGGACCATTAGGTCAGACAGTGACTGCCCAGTATGGCATTCTGGGTGACGGAACAACGGCGGCCATCGAGATGGCATCGGCCAGTGGCATACATCTGGTAACCAAAGAAACCCGAGATCCGCTACGGACGACAACCTATGGAACAGGAGAGTTGATTCGAGCGTGTCTGGACCTTGGCATACGCAAAATCATCATCGGCATTGGTGGCAGTGCGACTAATGATGGTGGTGCAGGCATGGCTGAAGCACTTGGTGTGAAGTTTATGGATGCACAGGGTCAGCCGCTTGCGCGTGGTGGCGGGGCTCTGGATCAACTGGCTCAGATTGATGTATCCGGTCTGGATGAGCGTTTGCAGGAAGTGGAGTTCATTGTGGCCTGTGATGTGACCAATCCGCTCTGTGGGGAGCATGGTGCATCAAGGGTGTTTGGTCCACAAAAAGGGGCTACCCCAGAGATAGTTGAGCAGCTGGATGCGAACCTGTCCCATTATGCAGATGTCGTAAAGCAGCAGCTGCAAAAAGACATCCGTGATATACCCGGTGCCGGAGCGGCAGGCGGATTGGGCGCGGGACTCTTGATTTATACACAAGCTGTACTACGTAAAGGAATTGAAATTGTCATTGAATATACTGAGTTGCGTGAAAAATTAATTGCTGCGGATGTCGTATTTACGGGCGAAGGCGGTATCGACTTTCAAACGAAATTTGGCAAGACCCCCTATGGCGTTGCTCGGGCAGCCAAGGAAGCGGGTAAACCTGTAATTGCCATTGCAGGTTGTGTGGGCGAAGGAATCGACACCCTGTACGGGGAAGGCATTGATGCCATATTTGGTATTGTGCCCGGGTCAGCAGATCTGGAGCGGTTATTGCAAGAAGGCGCTGAGAATGTGGAGCGTACAACCGAGAATATTGCCAGGGTGTTGAAACTGGGTCTACTATCTTAGATCAGTGACGATCGGGATTGTACGGGGAGTTACGTGATCGTATTGGAATGCGATGTAAAAAAGACGGGATACGGATATGCCTGAAATCAGGTGATCTGTGTCTCGTCTTTTGCTATTCTCGAAGCTGTTCTGACGCTATTGGTAGAACGCGAGTAGTCCATGTGTAAGTTCAATGAGTTCCAGCAAATTACGGGGATCTTTGCCCGTAAGGGTCTGTATGCGTTTGAGCCGATATTGAAGGGTATTGCGGTGAATATTGAGATGGTCTGCTGTCGTGGTCATACTGCCGTTATGTTGGATAAAACTGCGGAGTGTATCCAGCAGGTTAGCTGTATCCTCAAGTTTGCTGATGATATTGGCATGAGGTGTTAGATCAGCCGCGCTGAATCGTACCAGAAAGGGTACATCCTCATACCGAATGATCGGCGAGTCTGGTTGAAGTGCCACCATAATGTTCATCACGGACCGGGCCTGTTCGTAACTGGTGGCGATATTCGCTTCTTTTTGGCTGACTGCGATGAATGCTGTGGGTGTGATCTGTCTCAAACGCTGGATTATCCTATCAACGTCTGCTTCATTCTGGATCAGAATAATCTGATCATCACCATCACCTTCAATAGAGAATGAAGGGACTTGGAGCAATATGCGGTTAACCTCCGTCTCAGCGGCCAAGGAGTTTTTGGGGAGACGGACATATAGAAGAATGGTTGGCAATTGCAGATCAATACGGTATTGCAGGGCTTCCTTTTTGACCTTTTGTGAGTATGAACCCGGCTGATTGAGCAGTCGTTCGATAAAGGCTTTTTTACGTGAAGCTTCATGAGCCATACTTTCCATTTGATTACGCTGTTCGATTAAGAGAGATACGGTAGTACGCACGATGTTGCAGAAAGGCCGAACTTCATCCGGATGACCGGATATGCCAATGACTCCGACATGCTGCTGATTGATTAGAATCGGTTCGTTGGTGCCCATCTTCTCAAGTATGCCATCCTGCCAAACCTCGATCATGCTTCCTGTTGTTAATGCGCGGACAGCGCCCTGATGAACTGTGCCCACACGTTCCTTCTGACCACTTCCAATAATAATGCCATGCTCATTCATGATGTTGATGTTGTATGGAATGTCTTGCATCATTTTATCTACGATATCCTGTGCCTGTTTTTCCGAAAGCTGCAACAACGAAGCTCCTCCCCTTCCATCTCATCGTGCTAAATGCGCATCTTCTCTGATGATGATTCCGCCCGATACCATATTGTGCATCTGAACGAAATTATAGAGGAATGGTAAGGCTTACACAAACACGACAGTTCGAATTGAAGGTGTTCATGTATCCATAGTGGTACCTTGTGTACTGTTCAAATAGTTCAGATGTGCTTTGCCCCAACCACACATGCCGTCCAACAACGTACCAATGGTCTGACCGTGTTCGGACAGGCTGTATTCCACCTTGGGTGGGACATCCCCATAGAGTGTACGCACAATAATTCGATCCTGCTCCAGCTCGCGTAGTTGTTTTGTTAACGTGCCTTGGGCTACATCAGGAATCATGCGTCGCAGTTCACCGAATCGCTTCGTACCTTCCTTTAATAAAATAAACAAGATAAGGGGTTTCCATTTTCCATTAATGGTCTCCAACGTTGTCAGTACTCCCTGTAACCTTGGTTCTTGTAAATCCATAGTAATCACCTCGTTTTATACGTCTATGTGTATCTCCATCATATCGGATTTTCGCAATCTCTGCTTGACCACCTCTGTGAAAAGAAGGGAGAAACCGTTGTGATTCGGTATCAATAGTACGAATATTCGTACTAGGTACGATGTAAATGCGTACTATTCAACCTTCTTCATTTCATGAATAATGAACACAACGTGAGCGAACATGCACATACATAACCGCAGATGAGAGGATGATCATAGATGAGTCACTATACATTGGAGAATAAACGGGTCGTTGTTATCGGAGGAAGCTCAGGTATCGGACTGGCTACGGCAATTCAGGCAGCAGAGGCAGGTGCAGATGTGATTATTGCAGGCAGATCGGCGTCCAGACTGGAGGAAGCGAGGGAACAGATCACAAAGGTTGGAGGCAAAGGCGCTTCTGGAGAAACGCTGGTGTACGTTCATGTATTGGATAATCAGGATGAACAGCAGCTCGAAGCATTTTTTGCCCGAATCGGCATGTTCGATCATCTCTTCACCCCAGGAGCAGCCTACACTCGAGGCCCACTGACTTCGGATCGGGAGACGGCAGAGAGTTGTTTCAAAGGCAAGTTCTGGCCTCAATACTTTGCGGCTAAATATGCAGCGCCGTATCTTTCGGCTTCCGGCTCAATCACGTTAATGTCTGGTGGATTCAGCCAGCGACCACTGGATGGCGGTGCCTCCTACGCCGCATGTAACGGTGCAATCGAGAGTCTGGGTAAAGCGCTCGCGGTGGAACTGGCATCGGTTCGTGTAAATGTCGTATCCCCTGGCACCATCTGGCGGGAGGGGCAAGAAGGGTCGCCGCGTGGTGATCATTTTAAAGATTATGAGAAGCTGTCTCTGCTTAAGCGGGTTGGCTACAATGAAGAAATTGCACATACAGTTACGTATCTGATGACCAATACATTCACGACTGGCAGCACCTTGTATGTGGATGGCGGGTACACCTTGATTTAAGAGCCTGAGTTATATAGGTCTAAAAGAATACTTTTTAAAAATAAAATGATGAAATATGGCGAAAAAAATTGAGATCCACCCTGTTTTGTACTACAGGATGGATCTTTTTCCTTTTATTTTCAATTTTTGTTTAGAATCTGTTTATTGCAGTGCAATACAATAGGCCTTACGTATCAGAGGTAATGAATTTATATGTAAAAAAACATGAGATTGGGAGGATCAAGTACATGAATTACAGAAAGCTGATAAGCTGTCTTTTAATTGCGGTTCTGTTATTACAGGTGGTTAGCGTTGGTGGGGTTGCAAGTGCTGACCCGGTTACTCCGTTGGACCAACTTAACTACATCAGAAGTTCAGATGATGATATCGATGTAGCTATTTCAGATGTTCAAAGCTTGTTGGAGAGCGGCAGTTTAATAGATATGACCGATATCTCCAACACTTATGACCTGCTGAATGATGAACAGAAGAAAGAATTGGCACGAGGAATGATTTTTTTGCTGCCACGGGAAATGGATTATGAGAGTCAAAGCCAAGTTGAGTATGTCTTCTCAGTGTTATATAACTTGTCAAAAATCCCTAAGCTTATGAATGAAGATAATGCTCAGGACCTTTTGGATGAGATCTATGGTCTGTTTAGTCAGGCAGAAGACTTTCTACCTTTCGACGAAGCGCAGTACATGGTAGAGGCCAGTGTTGGCTACAGCATATTGAGTGGTGCTGATAAGCCAATGTTTAAGAATATTGCTATGTTTGGAGCTTCCATGAACAGATCACAAGTTTCGGTATCTTATGTTTCACAGCTTACTTTGATGAAAACATTAATCGAGGAATATCGACCAATTAATACTGCTAATGATGTACCAGGCATGGACGAAGCGCTCAATTCCATGATGGTTCATAATCGAATGACCAGAATGATGAGTACCGAAGACTCCAGTATAGTCCCTTTTCCAGTTCAGATGGAGAAGATGGAAGATATTGAAGACGATAATCAAAAGAGAGAAGAACTTGCACAGTGGATGGTGGATCATAAGCCGCAAAATGGTTATGAAACAATATCCGAAGTTCAAACTGCGTTTGATGCTTTTTTCAATGGGGAAACACCGCTGACCAAATATAACGAACTGTTGAAAGAAGCGGATCGGGGTAACAGCAACGATTTTATTCAAGATATGATTGCATTACTGCGCGATGAACAATTCATTGCTGATCCTGACTTTAAGATGCTTCCTGTCAAAGATCAGGAGGATATCGCAATATACTTACTAGATATAGAGCCACCAACGAATGCCGGATATGAGAAAAAAGAAGATGTTGAATTTTTGGTGCAAGTAGCTTTGAAGGCACTTGAAGTCACACGCGAAATTGATGGACCAAACGCAATAGCTGCACTTGATGAGTTTTATAAAAAGCAAGCAGAGCGATTAAATCATTTCAAAGAGCCCGATCCAGAAGGGGAATACTACCGACTTATTAATACTTACCTCACATCCTCCGAAATGGACAAATGGATGACTAAGTATCGATATGCAATTAGGCTAAAAGGGAAAGAGTCCATCTCCCGAGTAGTCAAATTCACGGACACTGCTGTTGAAAGAACACCTTATCTTAACCATGACTTAACGGAAGCAGAAGTGTGGGGTTCTTTGGAGCAATTCAGATCTATTCAGAAAGATGTTGAGAAATATAAGTCCGATTACCCAGAAAGTCCGTTGGATGCTTTCCCTCTGGACTTTGCCGAAATGGATACCTTAACAAACGAGTACAAGCAACAATTGGCAGACCATATGCTTAGCGAGAGACCACTTGGTGGATATGCAAGTTTTGAAGCAATTCAGACTGCATTTAATAAATTTTTCCCTGATGATAACGAAGCTGATCCATTGACTGTCTTAAATACGGCAAAGAGTAACTTTGATGTAGCGGCTATGCGTGTAGCGATGGAAAACCCAGATCTGGGTATTACTCTGCCAGATGGCTACGGCGCTCTAACCCCGCAGGTTAGAAATTTCATTGCAGGATTCCTGATTCAATATGTAAGTAAAGAGTTCAAAAATAAAGAACAGGTTCAATACATGATTGAACTGGGTGTCCTTGCACAATCGGTTTGGGAGCAAAAAGAACTTATTACTCTTAAAAACAAGCTGGATGCACTTGCCCAGAAGTTAGCGAATTTGCCAGTGTCCTTTAATGATCAACAAAGCGAAGAATATCGTAGTATTGGTCAAGAATACTTGAAACGTACCAACGAAGTAGACAAAAGTGTGTTTGCCTACAGATACTTGTATTCGGTGGCATTCGAGAAGTTAGAGGGGACTTTCCAAGGAGATATCGTTGAACCTATGGTAGTGCTAGGGCTTTTGACTACGCCATACCAGTCTATCAATAAGGCTACCAAGGTTGATCGAATGAATCAATGGCTTGATTCAGCTATGAATGATTACATTACAGGTGAAGCATTCTTCAACAAATACAAGTTTGATCGTACAGGCGCCCTTGATCTATCCAAAAGAGCAGAGCTGAGTCCTGAAGACCAAAAGGAGTTGGCGGAATGGTTGCTCACTGAGCAAGACAGCTATGAGGATGTTAGTAATCTACAATATGTATTTAACCGATTCTTTACGGCTCCTGATGTGAAGGGGAATGACATCAGTAACACCCTAACAGGTCTGGACGACACGATGGAGATTTCCTTTGACAACAAGTTGCACTGGTTGGATCTTGCTAATATTCAGATGCTGGACCTTAGTGGCAATAAAACGGTATGGGTTCGTTACAAAGCAATCAGCGATGAACTGCCAGGCCGCGCCGTGAAGTTTGTCTTTACACAGAACGGCGATAGCGGCACAGATAATGGAAATACTCCAACCCCTAACCCGGGTGGAAACACAGGCGGCGGATCTTCTACGACTACACCTGCACCAACTACGAAGCAAGAACAGATCGTGGTTGACGTTAATGGAATGAACGGCACGAATCTGACCAAGACGCCGATTACCCGTACAACGGAAACGAATGGCATCATTAAAGATTTGGTGAAAATGACCCAAGCGATTGCCAAGGAATCGGTGGAAAAAGCGAAGCAATTGAACATGAACACTGCACGCATTGTTATTCCAGACACCAAAGATGCTGTGTCCGAGACACGTATTGAACTGCCTAAGGCAGCCGTGAAAGAACTGAGTGATGGTTCGCTGAAACTCGAAATTTCCACTGAAAATGTGGTGATTTCCGTTCCGACAAATTCCATCGCCGGATTTGATCAAGACCTGTACTTCCGCGTGGTTCCACTGAAGAAAGAATCGGAGCGCAAAGAAGTCGAAGAGCGTGCGAAGAAAGAGCAGTTGATTCAACAGATTGCTCCGAATGCGAATGTACGCGTACTGGCTCGTCCAGTAGAGATCGAGACAAATATGCAGAGCCGCGAAGTGACGTTGACATTGCCACTGCGTGATAGTCTGCCCACCGATCCCACTGCTCGTCAGCAAGCATTGGACAACCTGGCGATCTACATCGAACACAGTGACGGCACAAAAGAATTAATTCAAGGCAAACTTGTGCAACTCGCGGATAATAGCGAAGGTATTGAGTTCACCGTAACAAAATTCAGTACATTCACCCTCGTTGTGGTGGACGGGCTGAAAGCTTCACAAAGTGCACATCAGCCATACATCCAAGGTTTTGGTACAGATTTCCGTCCGGATGCATTCGTAACACGTGCACAGATGGCAGCCATGCTGGCTCGCAATCTTCCAACTGAAGAAGCAACAACGGTTTCCACTAGCACAAACTTTGCCGATGTATCTGCGTCACATTGGGCAGCAAGTGAGATCCAAAAAGCTCAATCCGCTGGCATCTTAAACGGCATGAGTAACACCCAATTTGCACCGGAAGGTTCGATCACCCGTGCACAGATGGCGACCATTGCGTATCGCTGGATTCAGAATCAGCAAGCAAACACAACGACGACAGGTACAGCAGTTTCATTCACAAATGTACCCGCAGACCTGTGGGCAGCAGATGCGATTGCATACGTGCAAAATGCTGGCCTGATGGTCGGATACAACGATGGTACATTCAAATCGGACAGCAAGCTGACACGTGCGGAAGCGGTGAAAGTGTTGAATGTATTGTTCAACCGCACACCACTCACTGACGCAGTTACGCCAACGTTTAGTGATGTACCAGCAACTCACTGGGCATATGCAGATATCGAAGCTGCTGCGCAGAAGTAATATTAGTGCAGGATTGAGGAGCTTAGCTTTTAGCTTGGTTTTGAATAGCTGATAAGATAGACAAAGAAGACCACCCCAATAGGTGGTCTTTCTTTGTTCTAATGAAATTCGAAGAACGGATATTCCTAAGATGTGTTTCTGTGATCTATTTGTTCAATTCATTAGGCTAGTTTATTGAATCTAATCTTACGTGATGCATTTTTGTAGGTCTTAGATATTATATATTTCACTTTGAGTGTTGAATAATGACGAAAAAAATGTTTTTTAACGCGAATTATATATATAAAAATGGATTTAAAACCTTTTATTTGCTCTATTGTTCAGAATCCGTTCAGAGTTGTGTACTACAATTGGCCTATATATCATAAAGCGAGATTAGGGAGGAAAGAGAAATATGCAGTACAGAAAAATAATGAGCATGTTGCTCATTTTGGTGTTGGTAGCTCCATGGCTGGCACCAGCAGGAAAGGTTAGTGCAGGAGCATCGTATCCGGTACCCGGCAATAATGGTTTAATCACGGTGAAGGGTGTGAACGATAATTCGGTAGAGGTTAAATGGGAATATGCTCAATCCGATAATACTGCATCACATGAATTGAGTTATCGGGTTTTCTTTTCCCAAAATTCTGATCTTACGGACGCGAACGAAATCAACAATAGCTCAGTTGATCATGCTTATGGCAATTGGATTTCTGGTTCAGAATCTACAGATGGATCATTTTCTAGAATAGTTACTAACTTAACAGAAGGTGAGACCTACTATTTTAACGTAATTGTTCAGGATCGTTACTCGGATTTTGCATATCAGATGCAATCCATCAAATTTACTACACCGTTGGGTGAGTTTAATAACGCCATTGGTCAAAATTTTGACGCAGCTAAAATAGCTGAACTGTTCAAAAATGAAAATTTTATTACGACGACGCCGGATTTTGAATCTCTACCCCTGGAAGAGCAGAATGCACTGGTAACTTTAGCGGGACAAATGAATGAACCTGTTAATGGATATCAGAGTAATCTTGAGGTTCAACTTTTGGTCGATTATATTCAACAAGGTATTTCAGTAATGAAGGCAAATGAATTGTCCGATGTCCAAGAAAGATTGAGTATTTATTACGACAAATCTTTTACTTTTGCAGCGTCGGTTAGTCCTGAATATCTGAATATGATTAAACCGATGCTAGATCAATATTTTGATGCTTCTGATCTGGAACGGAATTTGCTGGCATTCAAAATTAAGTTACAACGAATTACTAGTAACCCATCCCTTGAAGAATCAGTGATGAATCTTTCGATGGCTCCATTCCAAATTACCAAATTTACGAATGCCTCAACACAGAGTGAAATGATTAAAGCGCTAAAGGAATTATACAACCTTCAACAACAAGCAGAGGAGTTTAAAGGTACAGATAAAGAGACCCTTGTTGGTACATTCCCGCTTGATTTTAGTAAAATGCAAAGCGTTTCTTCCGACATGACTGAAATGGAGAAGCTTGCAGACTGGATGCTGCTGAAAAAACCGGGTAATGGCTATGAGACATACAGTACGGCACAGAAATATTTTGACCAATTTTTTGATACACCTGCAAAAGAGTCTTTGACACAATTAAACGAAGCTATACTTGCCAAAGATCGGGATGCAATATTATCTCTGTTAAGAAACACGGATCTGCTGACTCAGTCCGGCTCGTTTGGTGATTTGACTGAAGAAGAGCAAAATACAGTTGCGGCTACATTAGTGCAGTTGATACCTGATTCGAATTCCTATAATGGAGATCAGGTCCAATTTATTGTAGATGCGAGTGCCAAGGCACTCAAAGCCTATCGGTTAGATTATCGTGAAATGGCTTATGAATTGCAAACTTTCTACCAACAGATTTTGTTAGAAGGCCCGGGTCTCTTCTCACAAGAAGATTTTGAACACTTCAAGGCAGCAGCTGATTTTTATCTGGAAGCTAATGAAGCAGATCAACGGATGATTGCTTATATTGCGAAGGTGAGTTCTGTCACGATGAACAATGATAGTGATGTCAGTTTATTGTTTATGATATCTGGAGAGCTGCCTTCAATTAACCAAGCTTCGTCTGCAAATGAGGCATGGCAGCATTTAACGTTTTACTACATGATGCAAGTGCAGACAGAAATGTATATGAATCAATATCCTGAAGCAATGCTTCAAGAATTCCCGCTGCAACTGAACCGATTAAATGACATATCAGAGGATATGGAGCAGCAGCAACAACTCGCAGAGTGGATGCTTAGTGAACGACCTGTTGGAGGATATGAAAAAATTAAAGATATTCAAAGAGCATTTGACTTGTTCTTTGCTCCCCCAGCGCCTAAAGTGACTGCTGATGATACAGCCAATGTGGTTATCGGTGCAGATGAAACGATGGAATACTCCAAAGACAATGGGGAGACTTGGAGTAAATTCACCAACACAGATCGATTTGAGGGCAACCAAATAATTGTGGTTCGTGTAAGAGCCAAAGGCAACACACCGGCATGGAAATGGACAACACTTACGTTTACATCCAATACTCCAACACCTAACCCGGGTGGAAACACAGGTGGTGGTGGATCGTCCACGACTACACCAGTAACGTCTACACCTGCACCAACAACGAAACAAGAGCAGATCGTGGTTGACGTTAATGGAACAAACGGTACCAACTTGACCAAAACGCCAATCACACGTACAACCGAAACCAACGGCACGATCAAAGATCTGGTGAAAATGACCGAAGCAATTGCCAAGGAATCGGTGGAAAAAGCGAAACAATTGAACATGAACACCGCACGCATTGTTATTCCAGATACCAAAGATTCCGTGTCCGAGACACGTATTGAACTGCCTAAAGCAGCGGTAAAAGAACTGAATGATGGTTCGCTGAAACTTGAAATCTCCACTGAAAATGTAGTGATTTCCGTTCCGACGAATTCCATCGCCGGATTCGATCAAGACTTGTACTTCCGCGTTGTACCTTTGAAAAAGGAATCCGAGCGTAAGGAAGTCGAAGAGCGTGCGAAGAAAGAGCAGTTGATTCAACAAGTTGCTCCGAATACGAATGTGCGCGTACTGGCTCGTCCGGTAGAGATCGACACGAATATGCAGAGCCGCGAAGTGACACTCACATTGCCACTGCGTGACAGTCTGCCAACTGATCCGGCTGCTCGTCAGCAGGCATTGGACAACTTGGCAATTTATATCGAACACAGTGACGGAACAAAAGAATTGATTCAAGGCAAACTGGTGCAACTCGCGGATAACAGCGAAGGTATTGAGTTTACCGTAACAAAATTCAGTACGTTCACCCTCGTTGTTGTGGATGGACTGAAAGCTTCACAAAGTACACATCAACCGTACATCCAAGGTTTTGGTGCAGATTTCCGCCCAGATGCATTCGTAACACGTGCACAGATGGCGGTAATGCTAGCTCGCAATCTTGCAACTGAAGCGGCAGCAGGTTCCGTGAGTAGCTTGAGCTACAAGGATGTATCTGTAACACACTGGGCAACAAGTGAGATTCTAAAAGCGCAATCCGCTGGCATCATGAACGGCATGAGCAACACTCAATTTGCACCGGAAGGTTCGATTACTCGTGCACAGATGGCAACGATTGCGTATCGCTGGATGCAGCAACAAGCGAGTGCAACAACCGTGAGTGTTCCAGCAGTTTCCTTCACAGACGTATCCGGAGACCTGTGGGCAGCAGATGCGATTGCATACGTGCAATCCGCTGGCCTGATGGTTGGTTACAACGATGGTACATTTAAACCGAATACCGAGTTGACACGTGCTGAAGCGGTGAAAGTGTTGAACGTACTGTTCAACCGCACACCTCTAAATGGCGCAGTTACGCCAACGTTCAGTGATGTACCAGCAACACACTGGGCATATGCAGATATCGAAGCTGCAGCGCAAAAGTAATATTTTTAAAAGAAAAAAGGGGTCATTAACGCAGTAGCATATGGAAAATAGAACCCCTAAAAACGGATAGGATATGACAATACAATAGATAGAATAAAAAGAGAGCTGTTCCAAAAGCCATACATTGGCTAGGAACAGCTCCTTTTTGCGGTTTAGTGTGACTCAACAATGGTACGTCAGATCGTCTAGGTTCGTTAGCGCTTGGGTCACCCATTAGTTATTCTGTTTACGCAGTTGTACTACTCTTTATCGGGCGTGTGTGCAGCATTCTCGTAAAACTTACCGTCCCGCAACTGATCCACAAATCCTTGTAGCCAGACGTAATACTGCTCCGCATGTTGAAGTTTGTGCAGATCACGCAGTGCATCATCTCGATCTTCAGAAGAGGTATGTTCCGAAAGGATCAGTGTCGACAGGTCAGGAATGACCTCACGAATGCCTTCTAACATGACATCTACTTCCCGTTGGAGCTTGGCCCCGAAGAAATTCTGGAACGTACGATAAAAGTCGGTCTCAGCCAGATATTGATCCTGGCGCTCCTTCTTTTCCTCCAGTTTATAGATCATCTGTGACTCCGTAAGTGACCGAACCGCATAGCTCATGTTGCTCTTGCTCATATTCATCGAGGTCTTCATCTCTTCAAGTGTCATCGGTCGATCTTCAAAATACATGATGCCGTATAATTTGCCAAATGTATGATTCACCCCATACAGATCCATCGTATTGGCGATGGCCTCAATAACTCTCTCCCTCAGCGCATGCCGATCAGGTAACGAAGAATGATTCGGGTTCCCGGCGGTTTCTTTTCCCACAATGTCACCTCTGGTTTATGATAGCGTTCCCACTAGCTGCCTCATATTTTACATGACTTGCTCCAATTTTAACATAAGCCGGAATTAGAATTTTCAATACGAGTGTACAATCAATTTTGTACAGAAGAAATATAAAGTCGATTATACTCAAAAATTCCCAATCATTAAAGAAAAATTGGACAGTAAGGGGTGGGGGATTTGCGTTTAAAACTATGGAGGGAGTCTGAGGCGGTCCTATTCACGCTGCCAGCTCTAATCCCATTGCTGATCTTCTGGCTGGGACCTCTGGGATATATCGTTTATCTCAGTTTCACCGACTGGGACTTTATGAGCCCCGACAAGCTGTTCGTTGGCTTGGACAATTACAGTTATCTGCTGACAAACTCTGAATTCTATCGGTCACTGAAAGTCACTTTGTTATTCGGACTTGGAAGTGTAATCCCAACCATTGTGGGCGGATTGGCACTGGCGATACTCATGAATAGCAAAATTAAATCATCCGGCATCTTCCGGACATTACTCTTCTCACCTTGGGTCACACCGACAGTTGCGGTGTCCATTGCGTGGTCATGGATCTTCGAGCCCGAAGTGGGACTTGCTAATCTGATGCTGGGCTGGGTAGGTGTATCTCCGATCGGATGGTTGCGTGACGCGGACTGGGCATTGGTTGCTGTTCTGATCGTCACGCTCTGGAAGTCGATTGGGTGGGCGATGGTATTTTATCTCGTTGCGCTACGAAATCTACCTTCCGATCTGCTCGAAGCAGCTTCAATCGATGGGGCAAACGGTTGGGACAAATTCAGAAGTATCACATTGCCGCTGATCTCACCAACGACGTTTTTTCTCTCGATTATTCTTACTATCCAGTCCTTGCAAGCCTATGACCAGATCAATGTCATGACACAGGGTGGACCGGCGGGATCAACGAGAACGTTGCTGTATATGTATTACCAGTCTGCATTCGAATCCTTTAATGTAGGTGAAGCTTCGTCCATCGCCGTTGTGATCATTCTGATCTGCGTGTTGCTGTCGGGAGTATCCTTCCTGCTTGGCAGACGTCTGGTGCACTACTAATGACAATGACATTGCCTACCAAAAAGTCTAAACGGATGAAGCGCAAGGAGTTGCAGAACGTGTCACAACCGAATTTTAAAATAAGTAAATTGATCCGCTACCTCCTGTTAGCCGTTATTGCGCTGGGTACAGCCTTTCCCTTCTATTGGATGGTCATCAGCGGATTCAAAACCAATGATGAGATCTGGCAGTTCCCGCCGACCTTTTGGCCAGAGACGTTCCTGTGGAGCAACTATGTAGACGCCTGGAACGCGGCACCATTTGCCCGTTACATCCTGAACAGTACCGGGGTGGCCTTAGCCATCTGTCTATTTCAGATCGTCAACTCCAGTATGATGGCGTACGCCCTGACACATATGAAGTTCCGTCTCAAAGGTGTACTGACTTCCCTGATTCTGGTGGGTTATATGATACCGAGTACAGCCGTGTATTTGCCAAGTTACCTGGTACTTAGCGAACTTAACCTGCTAGATTCCTACACGGGCTTGATTGTATCCAACTGTGTCAGCGTGTTCTCGATCTTCCTGATCCGGCAGGCGTTCATGCAGGTATCTCATGAATTGGTGGAAGCCGGACAGCTGGACGGTGCATCCCACTTCCGGATTCTCTGGACGATTATCACGCCGCTTGTTCGCTCAAGCTTCGCCGTGATGGTGCTGATTACGTTTATTGAACAGTACAACAACTATTTCTGGCCTATGCTCATCACCAAAGACCCTGATTTACAGCTAGTATCGGCGGGTCTGCGCAGCTTCTTTGTAGAAGGCGGGGCATATGGACTGGCTTGGCCACAGATTATGGCTGCGAGTGCCTTTACCATCGCACCCCTACTTATTCTCTTCCTGTTCACCCAGAAGACCATCATGCAGAGCGTGAATATTACGGCTGGTGTGAACAAGAACTGATATGCACTACCATTCACCTAAAACGGGAGGAACAACAATGAATTGGAGTCAGGCAAGCATGACATGGAAAAAGAGATTGAGGTTGAACTGGAAGGGTGGCATGTCGCTGGTACTTGCGACAAGCTTTGCTCTACTGACCGCTTGTGGAACACAAGCACCCGCAGAATCAGGCACGACGGCTGCTGCCAGTGGAACCGAAGCTCAGGCGAAAGATCCGGTGGAGATTGAGTTCTGGTATGGTCTGGGTGGTAATCTGGGCGATAACATGAAAAAGACGATTGATGCGTTCAACGCCTCCCAAAACGAAGTCGTTGTGAAGGGGATTGTACAAGCAGATTACACGGAAACGGAACAGAAGCTGCAAGCAGCAATTGCTTCCAAGAAGGTTCCAGCCGCTGTACTCAGCTCCAATATAGACTGGGCACGTAAAGGATATTATGCACCTATGGATGAGATGATTGCCGCTGATCCGAATTTTAAGAAAGACGATTTCATTCAGACATTCCTGAACCAGGGACAGGTGGATGGAAAGCAATACTTTTTGCCAATGTACGGTACAACTCAGATCATGTACTACCGTATGGATACGTTCAAGGAGAACGGAATCGACCCAGCAACTCTGACGACATGGGAGAAGCTGGCTGAAGCGGCTGCGAAGATGAGCAAGCAAGAAAATGGCAAGACCACCTTCTACGGTTGGGAACCGATGTGGGGGAGAGACAATATGATTGATGCCGTGCTGGGTAAGGGCGGACAGATTCTTAGCGACGATGGCAAAACCGTTATGATTGACTCCCCGGAATGGATCGAGACATGGGACTTGTTCCGTAAATGGATTAACGAAGACAAGATTATGGGCATTCATTATGGAGGTCAGGGCTGGGAGTACTGGTACAAAACCATTGATGATGTGATGAAAAATAAAGCAGCAGGTTACACCGGATCTAGTGGTGACCAAGGCGACTTGGACTTTAGCGTAGTCGCTGCGATGCAACAACCAGGCTGGGAAGGTATTGGTGAAGGAAAACCGGTAGCAAGTGCCATTTCGGCAGGTATTCCGTCAGCTGCAACGCCTGAACAACAACAGGCAGCATACAAATGGCTTACGTATTTCTCTGAAACTTCGAACACAGCTTCATGGTCCATGAACACCGGATATATCGCAGTACGTCAATCGGCCCAACAAGATCCAGAGTTCATGAAATTCAGTGAGGAAAATCCACAGATCACCGTACCACTGCAACAGGCAGCTCACGCTTCGGCTCCCTTCCAGGATCCAACGGGTGGCAAGATCAATGATGCTTTGAAAGATGCAGCTGATCAGGTGCAGATCAATAATATGCCAGCAGAACAAGCGCTGAAGGAAGCGAAAGAGAAGGCGCAGAAGGAACTGGATCGGGTAACGAAGTAACGATATCGACAAGAACTGTTTCCAAGAGACTCGGTCGTGAACCTGACCAGATTGTAAACATAACGTATCACTAATCACTATAAGTAACTCACGCGGAAAGGGCGGTACATGCTGTACCGTCCTTTCCGTTCATACAAGATCGCAGACAAGGAGTTTAACCAGTGCAAGATGAAATATATGTGGACGGATTAGCAAATCCGATTGAAGCCGTTTTGTTCGACAAGGATGGGACATTACTTAATTTCACGGGTATGTGGGGGTTCTGGACCGATTGTGTGTTGAACGATTTCAGAGAACAGTTAGCGACTAGAGGACTCCGTATCGACACAGATGAATTCCCACAGATCTGGGGTACATTCCACGATGATCAAGGCCGAATGAATGGGTATGATGTGCGGGGGCCACTTGCGATGGGCACCATGGATGAAGTGTATGCCGTGCTGACGTGGCATGGATATCGTGCGGGTCTCAGCTGGGCGGAAGCCAAGATTATGGTCCGGGAGTGTTTGGCGCGAGCGGAGGAAGAGATGGAGCAGCATCGTCCGGCACATCCGTTACCGGGTGTTCGAGAATTCCTTGAACAGTGCCGTAGCGAAGGCGTGGTTATGGGTGTAGTGACGGCAGATGATACACCTAGTGCAATTAAACATTTACAGTGGATGGGACTGGATTCCTTTTTTGACGTGGTGATTGGCACAGATCTGGTGGAGCGCGGCAAACCTTTTCCCGATATGCTACTGCTTGCCTGTGAACGGTTGGGTGTATCAGTGCAGCATACCGTGGTCATTGGAGATACGGACGGAGACATGGAGATGGCACGAACCGCTGGTGCGGGGTACAGGATTGGCATTGGAGAAACGGGAAAAATCCGCTTGGCGGATAGAACGATTCAATCCTTCCATGAATTGCTGAATGGTGGGCTGAATCGATGACAAACAGTCATGCTTACCTGGGCTGGTTACTACTGGCACTGGCCATCGGGCTGGAGCTGAGCGCTACCATTTTGCTAAAAGTATCGGATGGATTCTCACGGTTATGGCCTTCGGTGTTGATGTTTGTCTGTTATGGCGCAAGCTTTACCTTTCTCAACTTTGCAGTGAAGTATATGCCGCTGGCTGTGGCCTATGCGATCTGGTCTGGCGTGGGCATTACGCTCATTGGCGTTGTAGGGCATTGCTTTTTTGGTGAACGTCTGCGGCTCACGTCGATGGTATGGATCGGTTTTATTCTGATTGGCATTATTGGACTGAAATGGAGTGATTCTTGATGGGAAATGAACATACACCGGAGCAACCTCTTGCCAGCTTCCAGGTCATTACAGACACACATGTGCGAGATGAGGCAGACCATATCCATAACCGGCATCTGGACCAAGCATTAGCCGACATAGCTACATTTAGTCAGGGGAGCAGCGGGATTATGCATGTGGGCGACGTGACGGATCGGGGTCTGCCGAGCGAATATCGTGAGTTGCAACGCATATGGAAGCAACATGCGAAGAGTTTGCCGGACATCCGGTACACGGTAGGTAATCATGATATTGGAGCCGTGGTATGGCAAGATCCGCCGATCGTTTTGCTTGAGTTGAAAGAAGATGAAGTAGCCGAGTTATTGGATCAGGAAGCAGATATGGAGCTGGTCACAAAACAAACCGCTGCTGAATCAGCTGCACTAATTGAGCAGTTATCGGGCGGGAAATATACGTTGTCTGCTGTAACTTCGGAGCAGGAGGGTCAGGATGGGGGACCGATCTCTTCAGGAGTCGAACCAATTACTGTCGCCGGGTTGTGGCAGCGTCGATTAAGTGATTTCGAAGGGACAACAGGCATGAAGGGCTCTTACCACGATCATTGGATCGATGGGTATCATTATATTTTCCTGGGCACCGAGCAACCTCATCCGAAGGATTGTGATATGTCGGCCGAACAATTGGAGTGGCTAGATGCCAAATTGTCTGAGCGTGCAACGCGAGAGCATCCCATCTTCATTTTCTTACACCAGCCGCTTATGGATACGGTAGCGGGGTCGTTGAAGGAACAAGGCTGGTATGGTGTGAATCAGGATGCGGAACTCAAGGCCGTTCTAGCCAAATACCCGCAAGCGATCCTCTTCTCGGGACATACCCATTGGCAACTGGAGGCACAGCATACGATGTACGATGGTGCAGGCAAGATGCCAACGATGTTCAATGCGTCGTCTGTAGGTTATCTATGGACGGATCAGGATGAACATCTGGAAGGCAGCGAAGGGCTTCATGTGGAGATTTATAAGGATCGGGTTGTTGTGAAGGGACGTGACTTTGTCGCGGGCGAATGGATCGAAGGTGTTGAGTTTACGGTGCGATATCCTACAGTAGGGTAGTTATTTGGATAATCAACGGTAAAGGGTCATGCTAAGGGTTAATGTCATTAAGATAAGTTAGACTTGATGATATTGATCAATGGGTGGCCTTTTTGGTGTCCATCTTAAAGGTATGTATCAGATCATCCACCCCATAAAGTTCCACGTGAAACGTAGCAGGAGAGGCTAGAGTTGGGTAAAGTTGTAAATAGGTATGACTACAAACTATACTCAAATAAGTACACATGATATGCACGTACTCGTTAATTTAACCTATTTACGGAGAGGAAGTAGAAGCGGCATGAGAGAACTTCAGGTTCAAACGACATATGGTACCGTTCAAGGCGAACTTTTGCACGATGCAGGCGTATGGAAAGGCATTCCTTATGCGAAACCTCCGGTAGGTGAGCTGCGTTTCAAGGCTCCGATACAGCCCGAGTCATGGAATGGAATCAGACAGGCCACTCAATTTGGACCTGAGAATATACAACCTCGAAATCACCAACCAGAAGGCCAGACAGAAATTCCGAATGAGTCAGAAGATAGTCTATATCTGAACATCTGGGCACCTAAGGAAAAAGGAGCAACACCACTGCCGGTCATGGTATGGATTCACGGTGGTTCCTTTGTAACAGGTTCAGGTAGCCAGCCGATGTATGATGGTACACAGTTAGCGGTTCGGGGGGACGTTATCGTTGTGACGATTAACTACCGATTAGGACCTTTGGGTTTCCTGCATATGGCTCCATTAGGTGATTTATATGTATCCAATGCAGGTCTGCTGGATCAGGTTGCGGCATTACAGTGGGTGAAGGATAATATCTCTGCTTTTGGTGGTAACCCGGATCAAGTTACGGTGTTCGGCGAATCAGCGGGCAGTATGAGTATTGCGGCACTAATGGCGATGCCATCGGCCAAAGGACTCTTCCAACGTGCCATTATGGAGAGTGGTGCTTCCCAGTTGATGCCGGCAGAGCAAGCCTCAGCGTTGCGGGAAGGGATGCTGAAGATTCTTGGGGTGGACCGGGACAACCTGCAGAAGTTAAATACAATTCCTGTAGAGCAGATTATGGCAGCTGGTGAAACGGTCAAACAGCAGAGCGGGGCAGGTATGGCATTATTGTTCCAACCTGTATTGGATGGGAAGACACTACCACAGGTGCCACTTCAGGCAGTGAGCGAAGGCTCAGCGCAGGATATTCCAGTGCTGATTGGTACAACATTACACGAGGGTGCACTGTTCATCCAGCCACATGTACCTTTTTCAAAAGAAATCGATATGGTTCAGGGCGTAGACTTTATGACACCAGATCTGGAGAACCGGGTAGCCATCGCGGATAGTTATCCCAAAACAGCTGATGGACAAGCCCAAGTGATGACCGATATGTTCTTCTGGCGGTCAGCGCTGCAATATGCTGCGGCACAACAGAAGTATGCCCCGGTGTGGATGTATCGATTTGATTGGGTCATGCCGGAACATCCCTTGTTAAAAAGAGCGATTCACAGCATCGAAATGTTCTTTGTGTTTAATACACTGCATGTCCTCAAATTCATGAATGCAGAGCCGGATGAAGCTGCGGCTGCACTTGCCCTCAAGGTACAGGATGCCTGGATTTCCTTTGCCAAGAATGGCCAACCTGAAGTAGCAGGTGTGAACTGGCCTGAATATGAGCAGGATCGTGCGACACTAATCTTCAACCATGAGATTGAGGTCGTACATGATCCGGATGCAGCCAAGCGAGAGCTGTTAGGGTTATAATCTAGGTGGGTTATTGTGTACGAATGCTCTGAATAACTGCTATGCGCCTAATCAAAAGAGGACGTTCATTCTCAGAATGAACGTCCTCTTTTTGTAATCTGGCTAACGAAGTAAGCAGAACGTAAGCACTAAATAGAGGTACATTATGCCTTGTTATACTCCAAACATTATTTACGAGAGGCACGTGTGCGGGACACCTCATCGAAGTAGAAGGAACGTTTTCCACGAGAGAAAAGCACGATCAAGACATGAACAAAGAGCACGGCGTAGACTAACATATAGATACCGAATGTCCCCAAGGAGATCCACATTTGATAAGGTTGAAGCATCACATCCTGATGACCTGAAAAAGCATAATCGTTGACCAAGCGAATGATCGTAACGAGCAGCCATGGAACATAGAGTGCGGCAAATCTTTTGAATAACGATTCACTGGTGGGTGTGCCGGTCTGACGATTCACATAGCGGAATCGCAAGATGGCCGAGCCTGGAGTTACACCATTTCTCACCCAAGGTATGAAGAACAGCACAATGACCATAGCAATGGATGTACTTAGCGCATCACTGATCACATCAGACGCTGTAAAGATGGAGATTAGATTCGAAAGGAAGACAACAACGACTCCATCGATAATTAACGCGAGCAATTGAGGCATAGTATACACTCGGTTTTGCTCCACGATCTGTTCACTCTTCGCCTGAATGCTTGCACGTGATGGGAATAAAGCAAGCAGGATGGGCGCTGTGAAAAATCCAATGATCGCTCCCGAAGTATTCAATAACAGATCATCTACATCGAAAAGGCGGTAAGGACAATTATAATACCCATAGAATCCGGTGATCTGGGTAATCTCGAAGAATAAGGAAAGCCCGAATCCGCCTAGCAGGGCGTACTTCCAGAAGGCTCTTTGTTGAAAAAAATAACGGATATATACACCCAGCGGCATAAGGAGCAGGACGTTAAATAGAACTTGTAAGAAGGCTCTGCCCTGAATCATTCCGATATAGCTGGATGGCTGGGTCCATACAATGGGTGTTTCTTTCATGATGTCTTTGACAAAAGTGAATGGAACCAGATTGTAGTAGATCGTGTCAGCGGCTTGCTGCGCACAGGTATCTCGCGTAGTCGGAAACGGGAGAATAACGAGGCAGTAGGCGGCCAAAATATAAAAGATAAACGAAAAGCTGATGCCAAACCGTGACCAGCTGAAGAAACCGTCTTTACGATAACCATAGATCAACCACGGCACCAGCAAGAACATGGCCGCAAATACAAAGATCAAAAAAGCCGTTTGCACAGGGAAAACATATGAGGACATAAGCAGGAACTCCTTTGGTATTAAATATAATAATATTCATATAGACATTAAAATTCATGTATGTGTAGTGCGTATCTAATAGTTACATCATAAGTAGTTACCCTTAAAGTGAGGGAGGCATGAACCTTAAATTTGGTTTAAATCCATCCATGCAGTGACCAAGCGTATGGAATATACCGTCGAAATCCCGTATACTTGCGGGAATGCCAATCGTAGAATGGAGAGTTTAATACATATGTCTAATTTGCCTAATTGCCCCAAATGTAATTCAGAGTACACGTACGAAGATGGTAACCTTTTGGTTTGCCCGGAGTGTGCGCATGAATGGTCTTTGGAAGCAGACAATGATAACGCAGAGGATGCAAAAGTAATCCGCGATGCCAACGGAAATGTGCTAAGTGATGGTGATACCGTTACCGTCATTAAAGACTTGAAGGTAAAAGGTAGCTCACTCGTGGTCAAACAAGGCACGAAGGTGAAGAATATCCGCCTGATTGATGGGGATCATGATATTGATTGCAAGATCGACAGCTTGGGTGCGATGAAGTTGAAGTCGGAGTTTGTGAAAAAGATATAAGATAAGATCGAGAAACGTTCAGTTCCGCATTCAATGGGAATTGAACGTTTTTTTGTTTGACAGGAAATATTTAGTAGATATATACTGGTTGGAATTTAATTTTTTTGAACATGGATGAGTAGTCTACATATAAGAAAAGGCAGGTGTCAGAGCGATGAAGAGAGATCACATTATTGAATATTATTCTGGGTTTGATGAGTGGGGCAGACTGGAGCGGGAACCAATTGAATTCATCATTAACATGCATTACATTAGGGAACATCTCCCCGCTACTGGTTGTATTCTGGATAATGGCGCAGGACCAGGAAAGTATGCCATGGAGCTTGCGAAGCTGGGGTACCAAGTCACTTTATCGGATCTGACACCTTCCTCTGTGGATACTGCACGGCAAAAGGCTCAGGAGTTTGGTTTGACACAGCAATTCGATGGATTCCATGTTCTCGATGCCACTTCGCTCTCCGGTATGGCTGACGAGACGTACGATGCGTCCCTCATGCTGGGGCCGTTATATCATCTACAGACAGACGAAGAGCGGATGGCTGCTGTACGGGAGTTGTACCGTGTGACCAAGCGAGAAGGCGTGGTGTTTGTAGCGATGCAAAGCCGAATGCGCATGAGTATCAATTCGCTGCAATCTCCGCAGCACTGGAAACCGAATGATAACATGGCAGCAATCCATTCTTTTGTGGAAAAGGGTATATTCGATCATCAGGATCAAGGACGATTTACGGGAGCATACTATTTTAATATTCAGGACGTTACACCCTTCATGGAGCAACATGGATTTGAAACCGTAGATTTGATTGGTTCATCCAGTCTTAGAGCCATGCTCACGGACGAGCAGCAGCAATACTGGAAAGAGCGTGGTGAGTATGATGAACTCATGCAATTTATGATTGAAGCCGCCAAAGACCCTTCCATATTGGGAATCTCGTCGCATCTGCTGTACATTGGGAGGAAGAAATAATGGATTTACAAGCAATACTCTAAAAAATGTATTTAATTTAGAATGTCAGCCCATGGAGTGCTGTTTCCACATGATATAATATTTCTATCTAATGGTCTGGAGGTGTCACTATGCAATGGAAGGAAGTTCAGGAGCGATTCCCTAATGAGTGGGTCGTTTTTGAGGCAACCAAGGCGCATTCAAGAGAAGGCCAGCGTTACATTGAAGAGATTGCAGTGATTGATTCATTTGATGATTCTACAAAGGCACTAAAACGTTATGGTGAATTGCATCAGGAAGATCCCAGACGGGAATACTGCTTTTTTCACACTTCACGTCCAGAAGTTGTGGCAAGAGAACGATATGTTAGCATGAGAGGTCCTCGATGAAAATTTCAGAGATTTATGGAATTTAATCAAGCCATAATCGATAGAAAATAATTATAAAAGTGCCCTCTGGAAACAGGGGGTACTTGTGTTTTTCATCAAAATAGTTCAATATTAAGATATATAACAAAAGGTGATCTACTTACAATAGGTTAGATGAACAACGGATCGCTTCATACCAGGGAGGAATAGACAATGGAAATCGGAATTAGTACATTTGTGGAGACGAATCCGGATGTAAAAACAGGAGAACTTATCAGTCATGCGCAGCGCATTCGCGATGTTGTTGAAGAGATTGTTTTGGCAGATCAGGTGGGTTTGGATGTATACGGCGTGGGAGAACATCATCGTGCTGACTACGCCGCTTCATCACCAGCTGTCATTCTGGCGGCAGCAGCTTCACAGACCAAGAATATTCGCTTGACGAGTGCGGTAACCGTGCTGTCATCGCATGATCCGGTACGGGTCTATCAAGATTTTGCGACACTGGACGGCATTTCGAACGGGCGTGCAGAGATTATGGCAGGGCGGGGATCATTTATCGAATCGTTCCCACTGTTCGGCTATAATCTGAACGACTATGATGAGTTATTCGACGAAAAACTGGATTTGCTGCTCAAACTGCGTGATTCGGAAAAAGTAACCTGGGAAGGCAAACACCGCCCTTCCTTTAATAATCTGGGCATCTACCCGCGCCCTGTACAGGAAAAACTTCCGGTATGGATTGGCAGTGGCGGTAATCAGGAATCCGTAGTTCGTGCAGGATTGCTCGGTTTGCCATTGGTGCTTGCCATTATCGGTGGTCGTCCGGTACAATTCGCACCACTGGTGGAGCTGTACAAGAAAGCAGCTGCACATGCAGGACATGATGCTTCCAAGCTGACCGTTGCTTCTCACTCTCACGGCTTCATTGCCGATACAACAGACGAAGCTGTGGAGAAATTCTTCCCGCCAGCGCAAGCGGTCATGAACATACTGGGTCGTGAACGTGGCTGGGGACACTACAGCCGTGCTACATTTGATGCGGCGCGTAGCCTGGAAGGTGCATTGTATGTAGGTGATGTGGAGACCGTAGCTCAGAAAATTATTTACCTGCGCAAAGAAGTCGGGATTACCCGCTTCATGTTACACACTCCACTCGGCACCATGCCGCATAACGAGGTTATGAGAGCAATCGAGCTACTTGGTAAAGAAGTCGCTCCAATCGTGCGTAAAGAAATTGCACGTTGGGAAGCTGAGAACGAAGAGGCACGTTAATCGACTGAAACCGTTACGCAATTAGATAAAGTTAACCAAATAAAGGAGCATGCCCTAGGCGTATTACGCCAATGGGTCTGCTCCTTTTTCGTTTATCTTCTATAAGCTTCTAACATATCACCGACTTCATGATTATCCATTCGCAGATGTACTTACAAGGGAGTGTATAACCATGGACAACGTATGGTCATAGAGGGTTTTGGCTGCTTCTTCGCTCTCAATATGGCCCCCCAAATACAGATGAATAACACCGTGTAAGGGAGCCCAGATCATCCGAACCGCAAGCATGGGATCTTGCACCTTGAGCATTCCCTGTTCAATGGCTACCTCCACTAAGGCAGACACTTGCTTAAGTGCAGTCGCTGTTCCCTGTAAGGTCTCTCCATCTGGTTTGAATTCGGAAAAAGATCCTCCAAACATCAGCTGATAGAAGCTGGATTGAGAAATGCCGAAGTCCCAGTAGACGTAGGCCAGATCACGGAAATATTGTTCGAACGATGCCTGCCGGGGTATAGTTTCAAAACGCTGGGCCATGAGGGAGCAGCCCTCTAGATACAGATGTTTGGCCAACCCTTCTTTTTTGCCAAAAAGGTTATATATGATTTTGGTGGAGCACTCCATGCGTTCAGCTACACGCCGCACTGTGACAGCTTCTGGTCCATGCTCTTGCAGTAAAGCAGCAGCAGCATGCACAATATTTTGTCGCAGATTATCCGAGTGCTGGAGTCTGGCTTCCTGAAAGGTTGTTACCGTATGTGCAGATTCCGTGGAACCCGAATTAAGATCCTTCATTAATTTCATCCTCGTAACCGTATTGTTGTTGAACAGAAACTATGTTTCCTTTTATGGTCATTCTACTGTTTTACGCCGGATAACGTCAATTTAATCCGAGTTTAGTAATTGAGCACCCCGTTCTAGATCCAAATTTAACAAATGCATTTGACAGCATCATGCAATTTGGTTACGATGATTCTATACAGAAACAATGTTTCCTGATGAAAACAAGTGTTCAAATTATGCACAGAGGATGGATGAGAGATGATAAAGGAACAGCATCAATGGGTACTTATTACAGGTGCTTCTTCAGGTATTGGGGAAATTTTTGCACTCGAAATGGCTTCCAAGGGTAAAAATATCGTGTTGGTGGCCAGAACAGAGTCCAAACTGAATCAATTGGCAGAACGTATAGAACGTGCATATCAAGTAAGGGCTGAGGTAATCGTATCGGATCTTTCCGAATTAGAGGCACCTCAGAACGTATATGAGGAATGTCAGAATCGGGGAATACACATCGATATGCTGATCAACAATGCGGGATTTGCTACCCATGGATTATTTGAAAAGGTGGATGGTTGCCGGCAGCAGGAGGAAATTATGTTGAACGTGCTCGCCTTGACGAACATGACACATCTTTTCTTGCCAGGCATGTTACAGAAGAAAAATGGTGCTGTCATTAATGTCTCGTCGACGGCTGCCTTTCAACCTGATCCGTATATGGCTGTGTATGGAGCAACGAAGGCATTTGTACTTTCTTTTACAGAGGCATTATACGAAGAAAACAGGAAACGTGGCGTTCAGTTTTTGGCACTGTGCCCAGGCTCAACCGAGACTTCGTTCTTTGATGTAGTGGGTGCTGATGAAGCCTCGGTGGGCAAACGTGATACACCTGAGCATGTCGTGGCCGTAGCCATGAGGGCACTGGAGTCAGGCAAACCTTATGCTGTGCCGGGGGCCAGGAATTATTGGACAGCACAGTTCACCCGCCTCATACCACGCAAATCCATGTTGCGAATCGTAGGAAGTATGCTCCGTCCACGTTCCGAGGGTGTTAAACCAGGAAAAGTACAAGCCTGATTAGGGGTATAGGGTAAAAGCTTTAGGCCAAAATGCCTTTGGCCCGAGCTTCCTTTATCCAACCTGGAAATTCAGTAAGGAGACGATCGTACAATTCTTCATCGCTGATCTTGGAAATGTCGTCGAGAGCAAAAAAGTCAGCATTATCGATGAAACGTCCAGTCATGTCATCGAGTTTCTCAAGAACACCGTAATTGGCTTGGCCTAGGCCAACAAATTGCCAGAACAGGTTTTTGGTTGAGCTTTCGGTAATAAGCCGCATGATTTTCCCTTTTTGACTGACTCCACCATCGCTAAAAAAGATAATATACGTTGGAATCTTCACATCGGGTTCCTCGATCGTATATTTGCGAATGACATCCTGCATCACAGGAGGTTCGTTATTGGTACCGCCTTTGCTTCCCAGCGTATATGTGCGTTCAATATAATTCTCGAAATCCCTGGCGGTGACGCTAGGTGCACGCAAGAAGTCTTTGGCGAAGAACCAGACGTCCAGCTCTCCGTTATCATCAAATGCTGATGCAATCGCCAGGATACGCTCGAAGGCTTCTTGCACGATGCCTTTACGATACAAATGGTACATGGAGCCAGATGCATCAAATACAACGGCAACACGTGCCTGTATAGGTTCGATCTTTTTCTTTTGCAGAGAGAGGGTTACTTTACGCTTGAGGAGATCGATCTTGGTCAGGTTAAGCGGCGCATGATTCGTGTTTAGTGCAGCATCAGGTACCAAGACTTCTGGAGAGGCGGCTGCCACTTCAGCTTGTGCCGTGAGAAGAACTTGTTCGGCTTCCGAGGTGTCGTTACTCTCAATTTCAACACCGAATGACTCTGCCAGCGGCTGCAATCCACCAAAGAAACCTCGTCCAATCGCACGAACTTTGAACCCGTCACGATACTTATAGATTTCAATGAGAATAAGAGCTGTTTCCGCAGTGACCTGGGTGATCTCATAGGTGATCTGCTGGGAACCAGCTTGTACAATCGCCTGACATGCCTGAACATCGGCGAAAGTCCCTCCGGCATCCAGAGTAGCCGTAAACACACATTTTTCCACAGGAGCCTGCCGTAATTGATTCGTATCCAGTACAAAAGAGGATTTTAGTTCCTCTGCCTGTTGCAGAAGTACACTTTGATGGGGATCGGCCTTCTGATTATAAAATACAAAATAGTCGTCAGATGGGACCTTTCCCTCTTCGTTCACCATAAAGCAGCTAACATCCAAGGGAGAAGGAGATGATGTACTCTGAATGGTTACCTGAAGTTGGGTGGATTCGTTGATACTGATATTCTGGCCTGTGTTTAAGTGGAAGAACGAATCTGTCATAATCGGATGCGCCTCTCTTCTCCAATATAATGGTTGAAAATGTACAGTAACAAGATCGATTCTGAGACAAATGTTTCCATAAGTCAATCTTTTCACCGTTGATCCTACGCCTCATCAGACTCGTACTTTTCCCGATGCTCCTTCTTCATTTTCACATAGTCTGGATCCGTCTTCGCAATCTCCCATTGCGCTTTGAATATGGCTGCCGCTTCTGCCTTCACCTTGTCATTCTGATAGGGCAAGATTGAGCCATCCTCCTTCGAATATTTGCGTCCTCCTTTGTGATTTGTATACCGTCTGGCCCGTGTATAACCCATCTGGAGAAATTTGCGAGCCATATCCATACCGACGAAATCTCCCTTTTTCTTATACTCCAAAAATAGCTCATAGATTTTCTCCGATGACTCTGTCGCAATCTCGGGTGTTTTGAAGCGCCAGTGTGGTAGAATCTCGCCTTTGTAGGGCTCAACCATGAGAACACCCTGCTCACCCCGGCCTACGGTGTACAGCTCAGGATGTTTGCGCAGATCCAACTCATCATAATTGAGACTGTAATCAAATTTTTTCATGTATACACCCTCCTTGATAGGGATTACCCCGATTCTGAACCAACAAGCACGGTTAATGGGGAACAACAGAACGAATTACACAGGAGGGGTAGCGGTATGGGAATGTCCGGCAGATATCTTGTGGTAACTGAGGAGCTAGTTGAATCCATCAAGTCAGGTGAGGTTAGTGTGCATGATTGTGCAGTGGATCTGGATATCGATAAAACATGGCAAATGCTGCAGTTCACACTGAACGGTAACCTGGTACAGGGGGAACCACCTCTCGGTTATGTGGTGCCTCTCGCAGGTGAGCAATACGTGGGAAACTATTCGGACATGGATCTATTTTGGCTTAGTAACGAGCAGGTGCTGGAAGCCTACATGGCATTGGAGCAGCTCACACCGGAGGAATTGAAGCAACGGTATAGTCTGGACCAAATGATCGCTGAAGGCGTCTATCCTGTCATGGAAGATTGGGATGCGGAAGAGACATTTCAGGAGATCGTTCAGACTGTGGATGATGTCCAGGCCTTGTTTCAGGCCACGGCTGCAAGTGGGAACGGGATCATCTTTTATGTTTTCTAAATGAGCACTAAAATTATGATGGGAATTCTATGGCCGATACTGAGGCAGGTTTGAACTGTGCCTATTCGGGTTATTGATAGACACAAGGCTCAGGCCTTGATGACATGACAATCCGGTAGAAGAGAGGGAATGCGATATGACACAGGATCAGAACGAAGAGAACAAAGCGATTCAAGAGGACGAGCCGGATCAATTCGAGACTCCCGCAACTGCGGAAGATGAAGAAACGGATGAGAAACTCGCAGAAGATCAGGAGCAAGAATAACTCCCAGCATTGCACAATGAAGCAGGATGTTTTATCGAAACATACGATATGCTGAAATATAGATAGACCAGAGGTCGGACATGCTCCGGCCTTTTGGTTTATTTTTTTGCGTATCCGTTTACAAGAATTACCTATACCTTCATAATGGAAATGAACCATATTTTTCTAAGGAGGAGTTCATATTACGAATCGGAAGTTAGTCCAATGGATGGCAGTGCCACTAGTACTTTTAATGGTTGTTCTTACAGGATGTCAGGCTGTGGGTGGAGTAGACGTTGGCAAAGCAATGGCCAATGGCGCGAGTATCAAGTCCGGTGAATCCAGACAATCCATGAATATAAACATAGAACCGGCTAAGGAATTTGCTACAGAGAAAGACCTTGAAATGATCGAACTTATTAACTCCATATCCCTGGATATTGATCAAGCCAAAATGAAAGATGCGAAGACAGCATCGATCAAAGGTACACTGAGCATGGAGGGAACGAAGTTACCTTTCCACGTGTCCATGAATGAGTCCCAATTGGTCATTGATCTGGACGGAGCCCAGAAACCGCTGTACATGTCTCTGGATACGTTCCAGGATGCACAGGCGCTTCCGATGGTAGATACGAAGGCTCTGGAGAAACAACTCGAGGAAATTTCCCCGAAATTGTTCTCTTTTGTCCTGAAGCATCTGTCCAATCCGAAGAACATCTCCGTAACACCGGTACAGGAATCCGTGAATGGCGAAGCACTTAGCCTCTCCAAGCTGCATCTGGAAGTTAGTGGTGAAGAGATGCTTGCCATGGTTAAACCGTTCCTGACGAGTATTTCGAAGGATGAGCAAGGACTGAAAGACCTGATTGGAGATCTGTACGATGTGTTCTACCCTGTACTGGAAGCTGTGAATGAGGTAGAAGGTGGGGGAGACGACACGCTGAATTCGATCGTTCCTGAATCGAAAGATGAAGCCGTTGCGTCTCTGTATGCCATCATCAAAGTAGGACTGGACAGTATGCTGGTCAATTATGATCAGGAGCTGAACAACCTGTTGAATGAGACTCCTGAATTCAAAACGGTATTTGGCACAGAAACCAAACTGAAATTGGACTTTTATCTCGACAGCAAGCTGGATATTCGCAAGCAAAACTTTGAACTGAAAGTAGCGCTGCCTGCTTCTGAGGATCTGCCGGTGAACTCTGTAACCGTAAGTGGAGACAGTGAACAGTGGAATATCGGTGGCACAGTTGCAGTTGATGAAGTGGATGTATCGGGCGGCGTTATGGATCTGATGAAGGATGATATTACGCCTGGACAGATGCTGCGCAATTTTGATTCCAATTCACTGGCATACCAATTGCTGAAAGATGAAGCTGGGATCACGAGTAAAAGTGTAGTGCTCTTCCCGGATGATGAATACGCTGGGGCGATCACCGTTAAGAATACAACATTTGTTCCGCTTCGCTACGTGTCTGAGGAATTGGATGCTGAAGTGAAATGGACCAAAGGCTCGAACCAAATCGTTGTCATTGACGACATCACTGGTGATGAGATTGTCCTGACTGTAGGTTCCAAGAAGGCAACTGTTGCTGGTAAAGAAGTAACCATGGTGGAATCCGCCTATGTTGGCAAGGACGGCAAGACGTATGTGCCGCTGCGCTTTATGGCTGAATCCCTTGGAGCTACTGTAGATAAAGAACAAGAAACAGGCTGGATTTACATTGACCGTCCTTAAGTGAGACGTTGTAAGTAAGCCTTAGTATGAGAGGGGATTTCAGAGTATGCCAGATTTCTCGTAATGATCGTGAAAAGAACACCGCAAAAATTCCGTTTGACCATGAACGGGATACGTGTGTCCTTTTGACCCATTACGAGGAGCTTCGGCGTTTCTGAAATGATGAAACGGATCGGGGAGTGCCTCTATTGGAGGTGCTCCTCTTTGTCGTGTCATCCTAAATAAATCCCCAGAGGTGTTGTATATGAAAAGTCAATTATTCATCCATTCAAACTCCGTTACGTTGCGTCCATTTACGCTTGAAGATGAGGCTGCCGTGTATGCATTAACCCAACAACCTGAAATCACGGATGTCCTGCCAGATTGGAAGATGACCGAGAAGCAGTTGCGCGAATTCTTACAATTTGTCGTTGGCAGTTACGAACAGTTCAACCCGGAAGATGTACGCATCCTGCTTGCCGTTGTACACAATGAAGATCAGCGTATCATTGGTCGGTGTGGCGTATTTTCAAATGACCTGCTGGATCGGGCTGACCGTGAAGTGGCCTACGCTATCTCCCGGGATTACCGGAATAAAGGATATATCACAGAGGCGGTGCATGCCCTAACAGCATATTTATTTGAGCATACCTTGCTGGATCGTATCGTGGGCATTGTGAAGCCGTTCAACCAGCCGTCACGCAAAGTTCTGGAGCATGCGGGGTCCCGTTATGTCTCTCGCAGGAAACTTGTGGATCAGGAGAACTACGATTATTTTGAACTGCTCAAAGTAAAGACCGAACCAGTGCAACCGAAGCAGATACATTCTGAAATTCGCTTACGACGAGCACAGCAGGAAGATGCTGTTGTACTTACAGAGATTTGTACTCGTGCTTTTGATCATGTCATAAAAGTCTGGGCGGATAATGAGAAGGATATCGATAGCAATCTATGCCCGCCTGATTATTCGTCAGTTCGCATGCATCGTTACGTGATCCGTGAATGGGATTATTATGTTGTAGAATCCGACGGATGTGTTATTGGCGGAGTGAGTGTTAACGTGCTTGGACGAAAACATGCCAGGATCGATAAGATCTATATTGACCCCGTATGCCAGGGTCGTGGCGTGGGAACTCAAGTCATGAGGCTTATTGAGGCTGAATTTCCGCAGATTGAAATCTGGAAGCTGGAGACCTCAGGTCGGCAGCAGGATAATCATCATTTTTACGAAAAAATGGGATATATTCGTATCTATGCATCTGAGGATGAGTTTGGATATGAGAAGAACAGGTCCGTTGATTCTTTTGATCCAACATGTGATGAGACATTAGCCAAGGACTCGGGTGAGTCGGTGGTTGAATATGTTCAACTTAATCTGGACTCGGTTCGTTACAGTACCAGTAACCTGACCAATAGTCGGATTACCGACTGCAACCTGAGTGGGAGCAAATTTACCAATCTAAATATGACCAATATATTGCTAGCTGATTTACGCCTAACCGACAGCAAGATTGAATTCTGTGCTTTGGATGGCGTTCAATTCCAAGACACACACCTTGGATCTGACCGTGTACCCATGCAGTGGGCGCATTGTGATCTTGGGGGAAGTCGTTTTATCGATTGCGATCTATCTGGAGTACAGTTGGAACAGTGTCAAGTGAACGGGATGAAGATCAACGGAGTAGAAGTAAGGGAATTACTTGCAGCCTATGAGGCTATGAAGTCCTGAGGACGAATAGCAGGGCCAGTACGGAAGCATACTAATCCGGTTGAGATGATGGCTGTAACTGTTCCCCGTTAGATTAGAGCAAATGAAGAAATGGGTATTTACGCATGGAGGATGTCAAAACACCAAAGAGAGGTCTATGGATTATGACTGAACGATTTGCGGGTAAAGTGGTCCTGATTACAGGCGGTGGCTCCGGTCTCGGCCGGTCGGCAGCTGTGGAAGTTGCAAGTGAAGGGGCGAAACTTGCCTTGGTGGATGTGAACATGAAGGCGCTGGAAGAGACCAAACGTGTAATCTCCGATGAGGTGAAGAATGCCGAGTTTCTGCTAATTGAAGGTGACGTAGCGGACGAAGAAGCTGTGAGGAAGTATGTTAGTGATACGGTCAATGAGTTTGGACGTATCGATGCATTTTTCAACAATGCAGGCATTGAAGGCAAGCAAAACCTGATCGAGAACTACGAGACGGAAATGTTCAATAAAGTCATCGACATCAACCTGAAGGGTGTATTCTATGGGTTGAAACACGTCCTGCCTGTGATGAAAAAACAGGGCGAAGGCTATATCGTGAATACGTCCTCTGTCGGTGGCATTCGCGCAGTGCCAAACCAGATTGCCTACGGAGCGAGTAAACATGCCGTTGCTGGCATGACTAAGGATGCGGCGATTGAATACGCCGAGCACGGAATCAGTATTAATGCCGTGGCACCCGGAGCCATTCTGACAGATATGGTCATCGGTTCGTTCAAACAGATCAATCCGAATGACTGGGAGTCAGCATCCAAAGAGTTCGTGAAGGACAACCCGGCGAAGCGCTTGGGTGAACCGAAGGAAGTAGGGCGTCTCGTTGCCTTCCTGCTGTCTGGCGAAGCACCGTTTATCAATGGAGCCATTATTCCGATTGATGGTGCGCAGTCAGCCAAATATTGATCCCATAATCATCAAAAAGCATACCAATGCGACATAGATATATACTGAAGAACGCCCGTTTCCGCACATTGGCGGAAACGGGCGTTCTTTTTTTGGTGTGATATTTGAGATAACATATCATCCGCAGGTTAAGTGTGCTGTAGAATCTGCGGCTTTTTGCTAAACCCTGTACTCCCGGCTATAAAGCCCATCTGGCGATAGAATTCATGTGCAGCTTCACGTTCTGGGCGATTGCCACTGTTCAGAGACAAGGAATCCACGTTATGCGTGGCTGCCCATTGCTCAGCTTCAAGAATAAGCTGACGGCCGATGCCTGAGCCCCTGAACTGGTCGTGTACAACCAATGCCAAGATGCGGCAGTGTCTTCCGTTCTTTTCATATAGATAAGACGTCTGTAATCCGATCAGTCCAACTACGCGTCCGCGTGCTTCAGCAACCAGTGTAGTAAAGTTTGCATCCGCAGAGATATGGGTATAGCGCTCTTCCATCTCGGCGTACGTGGTGGGATAACCAAGTTGGTCCATCAGAATGACCATATCTTGCAGGTCTGTAGGGGAGCTATGTCTAATCGTCACATCCAGACTCATAATGTTGTATCCTCCTTGGGTCTTTCCTTCAATGAAAGTTCAATAATGGTATCCAGCAGCTCTGCAAAAGAAATGCCTGCAGCGGCTGCACTTTTGGGCAGCAGACTGTTACGGGTAAGACCCGGCAGCGTGTTCACTTCAAGCACATACGGCATGCCTTCCCGAATCATCATATCCACGCGAGCGTAGACGCTGCATTTGAGCACCTGATAGCAGGCCAACGCGGCGGCTTCAACGCGATTGTGAAGTTCCAAAGGCAATTGCACAACCTGCTCATCGGCCCCGTGGTCATCGTATTTGGAAGTATAATCGAAAAACTCCGCGTTCGAACGAATGGAGATCACCGGCAGCATCTTACCATCCAGAATGGCACAGGTAATCTCTTCACCTTCGATATACTGTTCAATCATGACCGTAGCATCCCAAGCGAGGGCAGCCTCTACAGCAGCGGGCAGGGCGGAAGCTTCCTTCAACACTTGGGTACCGATGCTGGAACCGCCTGAATTGGGTTTGACCACCACGGGGTACGTTAATTGTTGAACAGCAATAGAGGACAGTTCCTCGATATGACTCACTCGCAGCCATTCTCCGGTAAGTACACCTGCATGCTGCATGAGTTGTTTGGACATGTCTTTATCCATACATACACTACTTGCCAGCACACCACAGCCTGTGTAGGGAATACCCAGAGATTCTAATGTGCCTTGGACCGTACCGTCTTCGCCGTATTTGCCATGCAGGGCAAGCAGTGCCACATCGATCCCCGCTGACTTGTCGATTAGATCGCGCTTGGTATTCAGCTCAATGGGTACAACCTCGTATTTGTCTTTATTTAGGTTTGCAATCATCTCCTGTCCGGTGAGCAGTGAAATATCCCGCTCTGAAGATGTACCGCCCATAATCACGCCAACTTTCATGTGAAATCCTCCTTATCTCATTTGAGCTGCTGTCTCGCCAATGATGCGAATGCCTTTACGTATATTCTCATCGCTGACTCTGGAGAAACCCAGACGCATTGTGTTTACACCCTGACCGGGTTCCAGATAAAAAGTATCCCCTGGTGTGAACGTTACACCTTTTACTTTACAGGCCGCCAGCAGTTCACGGGTTCTGTATTCGGACGGGAACTGCACGAACAGATGCAGACCACCCGCACCGGAAATCCGGCACATTGGCAGATGCTGCTTCAGGCAACGCACAACCAATTCGTATTTTCGCTTATACTCCGTGCGGGCTCGCTTCAAATATTTCTCGAAATTACCGTTGCTCAGATATTGATACAATAACGATTGATCCAGCGTCGAGGTATGGATGCTGCGTGCCCGCTTCATACTCTCCAGATAATCAATCAGCGCCGCATCCGCAATAATCCAACCTACCCGCAGACCTGGGAACAGGACTTTGGAGAAGCTGCCCAGATACACCAGTCCATTGCCTTTGCCCATGCTGGCGATCAGGGGAGATACGTGGGAACCGGAATAGCGCAATTCTTCATTGAATCCGTCCTCAATGATGGGTACCTCATACTTGTTCATCAACCGGATGATCTCTACCCGTTTTGCAGGGGACGTCACAATCCCGGTTGGATTGTGATAGGAGGGCACGAGATATGCCAGATCATATGGACTTGCCTCAAGTTCATGTTCCAGTTGCTTCAAGTCCAAGCCATCTGGCTCCATGTTCACACCGGTCAGGTGGAACTGGTGCAACTTTAGGTTTTTGATCGCCGTGTGGTGCGTTGGATTCTCACAGAGCGCTTTTCCGCTTTTTTTGCGCAACGCTCCAAGCACCAGATCGAAACCTTCCGTGAATCCGTTGGTGATCAGGATGTCTTTGCCACGGAGGTCGACACCTTTGTTCTCCATATAACGTAGTAAATAGTTCATCAGCGGTCTGTATCCTTGCGCATATCCGTAATTCAGCAGTACTTCGCCTTCAAGTGACATGCGATCCAGAAAAGCCCGTTTCACGTTGTGCAGATCAAACAGCTTTTCATCCGGTGCTATGCTGGTAAACGATATTTCGCCGCGCTCTGCTCCGGAGCCATGCTTCATCAGATCGTACTGCTCTGCCTGAATGGCATACTCGCTTACCTCTGTTGTCCAGTCCAGTTTCCAGCTTGCTGCTGCCTCAGGTGTTTCGATGGAGGCACTGACGTAATTGCCCTTGCCTTTGACTGCATAGATCAGTCCCTCATCTTCAAGCTCGGCATAAGCGAGCAGGACCGTACTGCGACTAACCTTCATAAGTGTGCTGAGTTCACGGGTCGAGGGCAGTTTTTGTTTGGCTTGCAGGCCGCCTTTGAGCATCAATCGCTTCATATAATCTTTGACTTGTATATATACAGGGCGGTCCTCCGTCAGTTGCAGATCGGAATACATCCCATCACTCCCTCTACTGGTATCTTGCCATATTATAAACCCCGCAGAAAGAACCACGATACCTCTGTTTACCTGAGCGTGTGGTTGGTTGTTCGCACAAACGCAAAAAAGCCCTGGCAGTATGCCGGGGCCTGGTGGTGAAACTTGATCCATTTTCTATAGTACTGCTGCTATAATTTCTACAGTTGTATTGCATGACTAGTCTCTCTAGGATCGATAGCTATCTGACCTTCTACGTGTGTCTATTAACTTCAGTACGACTATAATTGCAGGCTTTCTAGGTGATACTTAAAATCTACAGTGAATCATGAATCTAGGTCTTTCTAGGTTTGCTTGCTGCAAGGGTCGATTAGATGATGAATCCACAATCTATAAGCTAGGGTTCTTGCTAACTGTACTCTTGTCGTGATCACGTAACAGAATTCAGCATGAAAAAGAGTTTCAATCATAGGGTACAATAGACGGAGGTAGATATAAAGACGTATGTCTCAGTGCCCAATTTCTTCCTCATACCCCTATAGTACCACTTTGAATCAGGGAAGTTAACCTTTTTTTTGAAATATTTGTCGTAATAGCGAAAATTGCGTGAATTGTACTTCATATAGATTGAAATGGTGTCCCTTTATAATATGTGATAGGATGTAAACCTATAGATAATGAGGAAGTGAGCCTATTGATTAATATTACCGTGCCAACACCGGATGTAACCATCACAAAGCAGGTTGATCCACAGCTTAGCCACATTTATGGATTTACTGATTTTCACCTGATTACCCGGGAACTAGGCGGGATTTTCATGTTTTACAATGCCGCTGGAGAATTGTTATTTGTCGGGAAAGCACGAAAATTAAGACCACGTATCAAAAAGCATTTTGAAGACACTGTATCACCAATCAAGAATCACCGCGAGGAAGTAACGAAGATTGAAGTATGCGTGATTGAAGATCCAGTAGATCGTGAAATTTACGAGACCTATATCATCAACACGATGCGTGCGAAATACAATGTAGATAAAGTCTTGTACAAATAAGACGTTTAAAAAGCACATGAACATGCAATGTGTGGGACATATGTCCTAAGTGTTGCGCCAGTGGGTAAGGATGCAATCGAAGGATTACATCCGATTCCTTCTGGTGCCATCCCGATATTTTCGAGGGAGTAGCTTGTAGAATTGAAACGTAGTACGCCCAAGCTTAGTATCACAGATATACCAAATACATATGAAGAGGTGATTGTGTTGATCGGTCGTAGCGGTAACCCTACACTTAAAGACAGCACGTTTGAAAACAGAGGATATGGAGAAGATCGGTATCAGAATTACATGACGATCAACGGCACGGTGAACAAAGCGTTTATTACGCTTGTGATTCTACTGGGCAGTGCATTTGCAACATGGATGATGTTCTTTAACGGACAACAAGTGATGCCGCTTGCTTATGGCGGATTAATCGTTGGTTTCATTCTGGCACTTGTCATTTCGTTCAAACCTGTAGCTGCACCTTATCTGGTACCCGTCTATGCCGTGGCAGAAGGGCTATTCCTGGGCGCACTCTCAGCAACCTATGAGTCACTGTATAACGGAATTACCTTGCAGGCGGCCCTGTTGACCATGGCTGTATTCATCGCCCTGCTGATGGCATACAAAACCAGATTGATCAAAGCTACGGAGAACTTCAAGCTAGGAGTCGTGGCTGCAACCGGCGGTATCATGATCATGTATCTGTTGAGCTTTGTACTGGGTTTCTTCGGCATTTCGATTCCTTATCTGCATGATAACAGCTTGATCGGCATCGGTATTTCGGTCGTTATCGTCATTGTGGCTGCCCTCAATCTCGTCCTTGATTTCGACTTCATCGAGGGTGGTGCTGAACGTGGTGCGCCCAAGTATATGGAGTGGTACGGTGCATTTGGATTGATGGTGACGCTGGTATGGCTGTACATTGAGATCATCCGTCTGCTTGGCAAATTGCGGAGCCGGGACTAGTCCTATTCAATACGTTAGAGACGTAAACGGATTGTAAATTTAAAGCTAAAAAGCTAACGCGTGATACTCACGTCGTTAGCTTTTTTTGATTAACATTAGCCAGGGTTTTCTTGATGGAGGTCTGTTACAAAACTCAACTGATTCCAATTCGTTTAGGCCCAGCACCCTCTATACTAACTCTGTATACAGATCCTCCAAGGTTACAATTTCCGGCTTGCTCGGCAGCTCTCCCCCAGCTGAACATGCTGCCAGCATATGTCCATCATCCAGTCGCTGACTGATAAAGAGATATGTCCCGGCCTGCTCGCAATGCCAATCTTCCCGCTCATTGGGAAGGATGGCGAAGGAGTCCAGTGGCATGGACAACCCCATACCCACTGCCTTGATATAACTTTCCTTCAGCGTCCATAGACGGTAGAAGGTTTCCAGCCGACGATCGTCAGGCTTGGCAGCCAAGAACTGGCTCTCCTTAGGAGAGAAGAAACGCTCAGCAATCTGCATGTCAATTGGAGCTATTTTTTCCACATCCACGCCCAGTTCATCTGTACTGCCAGAGATCAGCGCAATCCAATCGCCAGAATGGGAGACGTTGAATTGTACATCCGAATGGTGACTGAGCGAAGGTTTGCCGTAGGAATTACGGGTAAAGGAAAGCTCAGCAGGTCTCAGTCGAGTTAACTTGCTCAAAGTCACACGAGTCAATATCTCTCCCAGCACGGAGCGATACGCGTCAGCCTGACGCACAAAACGCGAAGCCTGAGCACGTCGCTCGGCAGAAACTTGCGACAAAAAGTGGTTCCAGTACGCCTCGGGCAATACTTCTGGAACTTGGAGTACACGAATAGTTATCATCATTTATCACCTGAGTACGTATTCGGCGTGGACTAATAACTTTCCTTTATATGGAACGTCCCCTCAACTCATCCTCCCAAATCATCACTATACAGATACCCCTAACAAGCAAGCCGATTGTCTCGCTTTTCATGTTAAGGCCTCAGGTTATGCATCTTTATCTTCATGCTTCTTGGGCTTGTTTCCATTCCGTATGTGCAGCCTGCACTCGATCCCACATATCTTGGCATTCCAGTTCGCTGTAATTCACCAAGGGTTCATGGAATAGTTCAGTTAACACGTTACGCCACTCGGTATAATTCTGGATCTCCGTTTTCCGGATTCCTTCGATATCATGTGTTCGAAGCATACATCCACGTAGTTCATGACTGCGGTTCTCATCCCGCTGACGAAGCAAAAATACGTTATGCCAAGGTGATTCGGCCGCCTGGCTGTAGAATTCATGTTTGGAAATAAACTCCCCCAGATCGTGGACTACCTCGGGAGCATAGTCGACTCCTTCACTTGGCCCGTTCGGCTCGTACTCAAGCCGCCATCCCCCAGCAGCAACAGATGATGGCATCAATTGGTACATGAACGGAGCTGAACCATAAATTCCATAACGAAGGGGTAGAGGTTCAAAGGGCATTCCGCCGAGACCTACATCTACAATCCAGCGCTCAACTGTCGGGTCAGCATCCGCCAGAAGCACAGATAGACCGAGATGGAATGAGTTCACACGGGGTTGTTCCCCATGAGGCTGTACTCCGCCGCGATGCCAATCAACCGTATAACCTAGCGAGCGGAGAAGAACACTAAATGCACCATTTAGATGAAAGCAGTAGCCGCTGCGTCCCTGTAATATAAGCTGAATTGAATCTTGAAGACCGATTTCCGCAGGACGACCTGCAAAAATATCGACCGTTTGCCAGGATAAATATTGCACATGTGCTCGCTGGAGTTCAAATAAGAATTCCAGTGTAGGTTTCTTTATATGATCTATGCCGATCCGTTTCAGATAGGCCTGTATTTCAGCTGTATTCAATAGTTCAATCATTCAGATCACCTCACGTCATATAGTGGGCTGCAGCCCTGAGTTCATTGTAAAAGTGAACGGATAAAAACAACATCATCAGTTGAGCAGATTGTAACGGTACAATTCATAGGATAGCTTTATAAAATCATCTCAAGAGATAATCATGGTTACGATGATATTGAAATACAATATATGGATGAGCTATTTCTTTTTCCGGGGTATGCTAACCCTTTGGAGTGGATATAGGTTAGAATATAGATAGATAGCAGGATTAGGAGATGGAAAAATGGCTAATGAAGAAGTGATTTTGACACAGGAAGGCTTGGAAAAGCTGGAGGACGAACTGAGGGAATTGAAGACAGTGAAGCGTAAGGAACTGGCTGAGCGTCTGAAACTCGCGATCAGTTACGGTGACCTGAAGGAAAATAGTGAGTATCATTCAGCCAAAGATGATCAGGCTTTTATGGAGACCCGGATTCTGATCGTGGAGAAGATGCTGAAAAACGCCAAAGTCATCACATCCGAGAACATGGATGCTACCAAAGTGGGTGTAGGTTCCACTGTATTGCTCAATGATATCGAATTCGCTGAGAAGATTGAATATAAAGTGGTTGGTCCTGCCGAGGCCGATGTTGCGGATAATAAAATTTCGTACGAGAGCCCGCTGGGCAAGGAGATAATGGGCAAAGAAGTGGGCAGCGTCATTCATGTCAATGCTCCGATGGGCGTTATCAAGTACGAGTTACTTCAAATTAAAGTGTAATTTAAAAAGAGAGGTGCTCCGCAGTCATCCAAGTGGCTGAGGGGACACCTCTTTTTGATTCTATTGGGCTTTGAACGGTTGGGAATACGGATTTGTTGAAATTTCATACGGTTGGACTAACGGACTTTATCACATACTGTGTTTAAGGAACTTATGAGATGAAGATTTCCGTGTGTTTTATATGTAAAAAAATAACATTTCGACAAATTTCGAATTTCGAATGACCTGACAAGGTGAGTAGTATATAATTACGGGAAAACTTTAAAGTGATGGAGTAGATACGATGAATTTTAGTAAGCCTAATCTAGATCAAGACAACGCTGGCAAAGGAGAGCGGTTCTCCCAAGCTGGATTTATCCTGGCGGCCATTGGTAGTTCGGTCGGTCTGGGCAACATGTGGAAATTCCCGTACATTACGGGTGAAAACGGAGGGGCTGCGTTTTTCCTGCTCTTCATCGTCTGTTTGCTGCTCATCGGTTTGCCAGTGCTCCTGGCTGAACTCGCGATTGGTCGCAGTGGCAGAGGTAGTGCAGCTACTGCTTTTATCAAAGCGGGTGGACATAAGGGTTGGCTCGCAGCCGGATTGCTGCAAGTATTGACGCCGTTTATCATCCTGTCCTTTTATGTCATTATTGCAGGCTGGACCTTGCAATATGCAATTACGTCATTCAGTGGAACATTGTTCAACAATCCGGATTATGCCGGACAGTTCAATTCCTTCATAGGTGGCTATATGCCGATTGTATGGCAACTGGTTTCAGTTCTGATCACAGGCTGGATTGTTGCCAAAGGGGTATCTAACGGAATCGAGAAGTTCAACAAGGTACTAATTCCAGCGATGTTGGTACTGCTCATTATCCTGATGATTCGTGCAGTTACATTGCCGGGTGCGGGAGCTGGGGTTTCCTTCTTCCTGAATCCGGACTTCTCACAGCTTACAACGGAATCCGCATTAGTGGCGCTTGGACATGCCTTTTTCTCCCTGTCCCTCGGGATGGGTATTCTTGTAACCTACGGTTCGTATGTGGATAAAAACCAATCCCTCGGTGCGGCAACCGTCGCCGTTGGTGCAGGTGACCTGATCTATGCATTCATTGCGGGTCTGATCATCTTCCCAACAACATTCTCGTTTGGTATTGCACCGGACCAAGGACCGTCACTGATCTTTGTGGCACTTCCTGCGGCCTTCTCAGCGATGCCACTTGGCTTCTTGTTTGGCGGACTGTTCTTCATCCTGCTGGCTATTGCGGCATTGACGTCAGCAGTATCCTTGCTGGAAGTTCCGGTGAAATATTTCATGGAACGTTTGTCCTGGAGCCGCAGTCGTGCGGTATGGGTTATCTCGCTAGCGGTCTTTATCGTGGGACTTCCTTCGGTATTGTCGCTCGGCTTGCAGCCTGAATGGACGATTGGATCGAAGAGTGTGTTCGACTGGATGGACTTTGTAGCATCCAACATCTTGCTGCCTGTAGGTGGACTGCTTGTGACGATTTTTGCCGGATACTTCTGGAAAACGGCTGCTGAAGCTTCCGGTCTGCGTTCCGGATGGTTCCGGGTGTGGCTGTTCATGCTGCGTTACGTAGCTCCGATCCTGGTTCTGCTGGTTCTACTGCACACATCCGGTATCATTCACTTCTAATGTTGAAGACCCGATAGGGTGAAAAATGTTCTGTTGTGCAGATTTACCATGGATAAAACCTCTTGGAAGAAATGCAAAAGCCCTTGTTTTCCCTCGACAATTTTGGGACAATACGGAGTAGAGGTTTTTTGGGTAGGACCGATAAGCCATATGCTTTTTTGCGAAAAGAGGATTATACAATGAACAAATCATCCATATATGGATTAACATTAGAGCAATTACGTTCCTGGCTGCCGGAGCATGGGCAGAAAAAATCCCGTGCATCCCGGATCTGGGAATGGTTATATCAAGAGCGTGTACACGATTTCCCCGCAATGACCGATGTCCGTCAGGAATGTCTGGATGTACTCTCCGAGTACTTCACAATGAACTCTCTTAGCGAACATGTGAAGCAGGAATCGGCAGATGGTACCGTGAAGTTTCTGCTTCGGATGCAGGACGGCAACCTGATTGAGACCGTATTGATGCGGCAAAAATACGGACTTACCGTCTGTGTGACCACACAAGTGGGCTGTAATATTGGCTGTAGCTTCTGTGCGAGCGGTCTGATCAAGAAGAGCCGTGACCTGACCGCTGGAGAGATTGTGGAACAGATTATGCATGTGCAGCGACATCTGGATGCAGCGGGTCAAGACGAACGGGTAACCAACGTGGTGGTGATGGGGATTGGTGAACCATTCGACAACTTCCAGCACATGAGTGATTTTATCGAAGTCATCAAGGATCGCAAAGGACTGGCTTTGGCCGCCAAACGGATTACTGTATCCACGAGTGGCCTTCCGGATAAAATCAAGGAATTTGCAGACAGCAGTCTGCAGGTTAACCTGGCAATCTCTCTGCATGCACCTAATAATGAACTGCGTACGCACATCATGAAGATCAACCGGGCTTTCCCGATTGAGCAATTGATGGATGCGGTGGATTATTATCTGGCTACAACGAACAAACGCATCATGTTTGAGTACATCTTGCTACGTGATGTTAACGATCAGCGTGAGCATGCCGCGGAGTTGGCTGAACTGTTGTCCAGCCGCAGAAGTATGGTCAGTGTGAATCTGATTCCATACAACCCGGTGGATGAGCACAGTCAGTATCAACGGAGTACAGAAGAATCGATTCTGGGCTTCTATGATACGCTCAAAAAGAACAACATCAACTCCACTGTACGTATGGAACATGGTACGGATATCGATGCTGCTTGCGGACAGTTGCGCAGTAAACAAATGAAGAACAAAGCTGCCGAATCCGAGCCAGACCGTCTGGCACTGGGATAAGATACAACGCGGAGCTGGCAGGTAAGTTAGGATACTTGGTTTCTCTTATCGGTGCCTGTACGTGCCATCTACCGTTGTTGAGTTCGCGAATGCGTTGCCTTAATGCAAAACGCCTCTGTAATCACTGAGAAGTGATAACGGAGGCGTTTTTTGGAATGTCATGATTTTAGTTTTTTGGTCATCAGCAGATGGGGAATGCCGTCTTCCATAAATACTTCCGAAGCGGGTGCATATCCGAGACGTTCGTAGAACCCGGAAGCTTGTACCTGGGCGTGCAGCTTGGCTTTCTCAAGACCATCAGCAACAGCCATCTGCTCCAGCTTGTCGATCAGCACACGGCCCAGGCCGTGTTTGCGGTAATCAAGCATGACACAGATCCGTTCCAATTTGGCGACCTGTTCCACAATGCGCAGTCTGGAGGAAGCAGCAGGTACACCGTCTACGTAGAGCAGAATGTGGCGTGCCTCCGCGTCTAATGTATCATAAGCATCGAATTCATCCGCTGCGGGCACGCCTTGTTCTTCGACGAAAATAGCAGTACGAATGGCGAAGCAGGCATCGAGCAATTCCTGATTATTAACTTCAACAATCATTGTATTCATGAATGTTTCTCCTTTGGGTGATCGTAATGTTATCCTGACGTGATAAACTGGTACATAACAGGAATATGGAACGAATCTCGTTCTTTTCAACTGTAGTTATACCATCAATTATGTTGCGAATGCAACAATTTTATAGGGGCGTGAGTGTGTTGACTGAAAAAAAAGAAGTGCTGCGAGAAATTGGTATGATAGCCCGCTGTCTGGATTCAATCAGTAATGTCGAGTTTCAGCATCTGAACCTGTCTCGTGGACAATATCTATATCTGTATCGAATCTGTGAGAATCCGGGCATTATTCCGAATCAGCTTGCTGAACTGATCAAAGTGGATCGCACGACTGCGGCCAGAGCTATTAGCAAACTCGAATCCGATGGATTCATTATTAAACAGCCAGCAATGGGTAATAAGAAGAATAAGGTGTTGTATCCCACCGAAGCTGGGCTTGAAGCATGGGAATTCATTCGTAAAGAGGGCGTGCATTCGGATCGGGTGACTCTGGATGGTCTGACTGAGGAAGAGATCGAGACCGCGGTCATGCTTCTCCGTCGAATGCGACATAATATCGAGGTGGACTGGAAATTTGTCAAAAAGGGTGGACGGCGACCCTACATGGATATTTCGGAATGAACAGAGGAACGATCCTTGACCCCTGCATCCCAGACTCTAGCCGGACCTATCCAAAGGAGAAGAGCCATTATGCCAGAGAAGCATCAGTACAGGAGGGAGTCATGAAACGGGTAAACCGGAAAAGGCTAACGTGGTGGATCATATTGGCAGTCAGTATCACGGCAGCATTAATTATTTTTGTGAAGGAGCGGTTTGTGATGAATGAATCATCCCCTACGGTATCCTTTGTTCAAGATCATATGACTAATCCCAATGGTACAATTGCGACCTATTTGCAAGATGCTACCTCAGAGAGAGCGGACATCGTAGCAGGCAGAGAGGCTTTATCTGAGTCACTTGGTCTTTGGATGCAATATGCTGTAGCCAAGAATGATCAGGCGTTATTCGAGGAAAGCTATGAACTGCTGACCACCTATTTCCTCATGCCGCAAAAATATATTGCCTGGAAGCTGGATGCCAAAGGTGAATCTCAAGTGACTACCAACGCGCTTGGCGATGATTTTCGAATTGTGGGTGCTTTATTAAAGGCAGCAGATCAATGGAAACAAGGAAGAGAAGCCAAACTGGAAACAGCTTCGGAAATATCCCGTACACTTTCGCAATCAGTTCAGAATAAAGGATATTATGTTGATTTTCACGATTTTGCGAGTGGTCACTCCACAGATACATTAAGCCTGGTTTATGTTGATCTCCCGTCTCTTCAATTGATGGAAAAACATCAGATGGTGGAACCGGGAACCTATGCCAAGTACGAAGCTTTGCTGAAGAAGATGCCTGACGATGGATTGTTCTATCCGAAGACCTTCGATGTGGTCCATAAAAAATATACGTATGATGATACGGTGAATCTGATCGACCAGTTGATCGTGGCGAATCATCTAACGGTGACCGACCGTAAACCGGACAAGCTCATTTCTTTTTTGAAAAAGGAGTTCAACACCCGGCATCAGCTGCCCGGACAGTATAAGCGAGAATCACGTACACCTGCCGTCTCTTATGAATCTTCCTCGGTATATGGCCTCGCCATCTTACTTGCTGTTCGTTCAGGTGATCCAAAATGGGCCAAACAGTTGTATAACCATATGACTACGTTGCGTGGTCAGGACTCTCGTTATCCAGGTGGATATGTATTTGACGGTAACACACATCTGTTTGATAATCTTTTTCCTTTATTGGGAGAAAGTAATTTACAGAAAAATATTAAAAAGTAATAATTTTGTCATTTAATGAATTATGGAATGTGTTAGCATAGTTTTGTCTAATGATGTCATAAATTGTTGAAACATAAAAGAAGTGAGGTTTAACAAGCGTTCTAAAACTTCAACGGAGAGAAGGAACTATGAGGAATAAAGCACCTACCCGCCGTATTGCATGGGGATATGCTCTTTTAATTGGACTAGCCCTCATGCAGCAACTGATAATTTATCTTAAAGTGTACATGGATCAGAGCTACACTACAGGGGATTTGATTTTTAGTGTCGTGTCGCTGGGTACCTTGGTTTTTGGTCTTTTTCTGCCTGTTGGTGTATCCGTCGTGACGGGGTTTGTATATCTGGTCTCTTATTTTGTGTGGCTTGTTACTTATGCTGATGCAAATGTGCTTGTATTCTCCTGGTGGTTGCTCATCCCTGCCAACGTTGCCGTGGCTGCGTTCATCAAGGCAAGTCTGTTGCGCAGTGCGCGTGTAGTGGAACGTCTCCAGGATATGCAGAACCGCAACCCGGAAATCGATCTGGATACCACGCTTGGTAATAAAGGAGCTCTGGCAGATACGTTAATCAAACACAGTAATCTTGCTCGTCGGTACTCCGAAAAGTATGGATTCAGCATTGCCATGTTCAAGATTGAATTCTTGCCACTGGTGATGGAATCCCTCGGTTCTGTCCGGTATGCACAATTCCTGCTTGAAATCTCGGGTACGATCCAGAAGCAGATTCGATATGAGGATTATAAATTTTTCGTCGATCGTGGGCGATTTGTCATCTTATGTCCAATGGTGAATGTGGAATACCTTCCACTTCTTACACAGCGGATCAAAAAAGCCATCATGGAGCTTCATATTATTGATAAAAAGGGAAATGAGCTGCAGACGGTGATACGCTCGGGTGCTCTGGTATTCCAAAAGGAGCAATTTAGCAAGTACGAGGACATTGACTCGGTTATTGCTGCCCTTGAACGAAACACAGAGACCGATCTCATCGGTGAGTATATATAACGGGAAGGAGAGAGGCGCTGTGGACTATATGTCCTGGTTCATCCCGATCTGTATCGCCGTCAGTTCTTTATTTGCGGTATTCACGATTTGGTTAACAATTGCAACCCTTCGCTTTCGGTCGAAAGTTATTCGCAAGTATGATCGGAGGAAAGTAAGTGGCTGATTTTATATTAATATTATCCATATTTAGTATCTGGATTGCCGTATTCGAGTCCATTGTTATTATGGCAGGTGCGATTCGTTTTATTAATAAACAGGAAAAAAAAGGGATTCAGATCCCTGAAGATATGAATCATTATCCAACAGTCACGGTCATGGTACCTGCGCACAACGAGGGTAAGGTCATTGTCGCGACGGTAGAGCACATCCTGCGCTTGAATTATCCGGAGGATAAAGTTCAGGTCATCGTGATCGCGGATAACTGTACAGATGATACCGCAGAGAAGCTAAGATCATTCCTCAGTCAGACCAGTTATTTGCATCGCAATGTGACGGTAATGGAGCGAAAAGGAACAGGTGGCAAGTCCGGGGCATTAAATGACGGATTGGAAATTGCCACGGGTGATTGGATCTGTATCTTCGATGCAGATGCCGCACCTGAACGGAATTCATTAATGTTTTTGGCGCAAAAATCGCTTGAGAACCCTGAACAATATGGCGTGGTTTTTGGCCGAAACAAAGCACGCAACAGAGGACAGAATTTCCTCTCCAAATGCATCAATCTGGAGATCATTACTTCGCAACGTGTGTATCACACAGGACTTTGGGAATTGTTCCAGCTGGGTTCCATCCCGGGAACGAATTACATTATCAAAACCGAGTTGATCCGGGAGATTGGTGGCTGGGATGTGACAGCCATTACAGAAGATACCGCGTTGTCATTCGAGATTTTGAATCGTGGACAGTTTGTGGCACTTGCGCCGCAAGCGGAAGCTTATCAGCAGGAGCCGGAACAGCTTAGTGTATACATGAAGCAGCGCGAGCGCTGGGCTAAGGGGAACTACCAGGTGGTACTGGATAATATTCATAACCTGTTTAACCGTTCCAGTTGGCGTAATAAGTTGCTGGTCATCTATTATGCCGTCAGTTATTTCTGGTTTATGCTTGCGATCATTGTATCGGATATTATATTTCTCGTGAATCTGGTCTATCAGGTCATTGCGATATTTAAACCAGAGGTAAGTTCACCGTTCCAGTTTGCCGGCGATGCATATGTGTTCTTGGTCATTGGTTGGGCACTCATGTACTTTATTTATGTGTTACAGATCAATCTGGCACTTGCCGCAGATATTGGACAGAGCAATACTCGTAATTTCATCTATGCCTGCGTGTCCTATTTCACGTATGCACAGCTGTTCATCCTGATCTCGATCAAGGCTTTCTATTCCTTGATCATGGACAAGATTCGGAAACGCGAAAGCAAATGGTACAAAACAGAACGTTTTGGCTAAGCGGCGAAAATTTTATAAGTGTAAGGCAGAAAGGCTGTTTGCTGGTTAACTCCAGACAACAGCCTTTTTTTGTTATAGCCAGACACATCCATATTCTGTATACTCTTAAGGCTGTAAATAGGAAGCATGCTTATCCGAATGGAGGGTCACGGAATGAAGGACAGAGGATCGGATTTTTACGATGATCAGGCGAACTTTGAGAAGTATATGGAACGTCGCAAGTGGCAGGAGAACGCCAATGATACATTGGAGAAGCCGGTGATGCTGGAGTTGATTGGAGATGTTGCCGGCAAGAACATACTGGACCTTGGTTGTGGAGATGCAAGGTTCGCCGCAGAATTGCTGAGTAGGGAGCGCGAAGGTGCGACGTATACGGGGATTGAGGGTTCTGTGAATATGATTCAGGTAGCTAACGAGTCAGTAAAAGGATTGAATGCCCGGATTGAGCAAGCGTTCATGGAAGACTGGACCTACCCAGCCGGAGTGTACGATCTGGTTATATCGAGACTGGCTGTTCACTATATTGAAGATGTGGAGAGCCTGTTCCGCAACATATACAATACGTTGAAAGAGAACGGGACATTTGTATTCTCGGTAGAACATCCTGTGATCACGTCCACGCTGCAACCCTCCGGGACTCGAACCAATTGGGTAGTTGATCAGTATTTTGTGGAAGGATTCCGTGAGCAGCAGTGGCTGGGCGGTTCTGTGAAAAAGATGCATCGTTCCATTGAATCGTACTTTATGGCATTGCAGCGGGCAGGGTTCCGTGTAGAACATTTACGTGAGTCAGCACCACAACGTGCTTATTTTGTAAACGAGGAAACCTATCTGCGCAGGCAACGCATTCCGCTATTTCTGTTTTTAGGTGCGCGGAAATAGGATAGTGATAAAGCGTATAGATAAATAGAAGGACACAACTAAGTTATACTCATAAATTAGAAAGTTCTACACAGAAAACGGTGGATAACACTAGATATAGGAGTAAAAGGCCCGAAATCTATCCACATGTGGATAAGATATTGGGCTTTTTACTGTTATGTTTCTACACCTATACTACTTTTGCTGTGTATAACCCCGCAATTATGAATCCGCCGCTGCTCTGACATAGACACGATCCCCGTGCCGATCCACTTCCACAGGTGCCTCGAAGAAGTTGCTCAGCACTTCGGTGTTCATCAGCTCGCTAGTTAATCCGCTATTCACGATTTCACCCCTGCGTAGCAAGAGACTGTGACTAAACACGGGCAATATTTCCTCGGTATGATGGGTGACGTAGATGAGCGAAGGGGTATCTGGACGCTGTGATAGTTCACGGATGCTGTCCAGCAGTCGCTCCCTTGAGAACAGATCCAGTCCATTGCAAGGCTCGTCCAGAATGAGTACGCGTGGATTGGCCATGAGTGCTCGGGCAATAAGGAGTTTCTGTTTCTCGCCTTGAGAACAGGTACGATATTCCCGATCCCACAGGTGCTGACAGCCCAGCGTTTGCATCAATTCCTGTGCCTGATCCAGATCATCATCTGACAGCTTGTCATACAAGCCAATGGTGGCATGTTTACCGCTGATCACCACATACTGCGTGCGGTCCGTGCCGTACAATTTCTCTTGCAGAGACGAACTGACCCAGCCGATGGATTTGCGGAGCTGCCTCAGATCCACATCACCATATTCATGGCCTAACACGGATATCTTGCCTTCGGTCGGCCAGAGATACCCGGTGATCATGTTCAGGAGTGTTGTTTTGCCGGAGCCATTCAGGCCAAGCAACGCCCAGTGTTCACCATCATTAACCTGCCAGCTCACATCGTTCAGCAGGGTAAGTGGTCCCCTTTTCCAAGTGACATGCTGTACATCAATAATCATGCGTTATTCCTCCCTTCTGTTATCCTCAATTCTCCTAGGTGTATTGTAGTCACAACATCAGTGAGGTTTCAACGGTTATCACGCTGTTCTTGGTTGGTCCTTACGCAGAAATACAGCACACACACCAAGCAGTGGCAAAAATGAACATAACTTGATAACAAACGCAATGCTGGTCACGTCAATTAAGGAACCTAACACAACCGAGCCAAGTCCAGCCATTCCGAACGACAGGCCAAAAAACAATCCGGATACCGTTCCAATATGACGAGGAAGCAATTCCTGCGCATAAACAATGATGACGCTGAAGCCGGACATCAGGATGAGTCCAATCATTCCGCACAACACCATTGACAAGACGGGTCCCGCATAAGGTAGCAACAGGGAAAACGGTGCAGTACCTGCAATGGAGAACCAGATCATCGGTTTGCGTCCGTAGCGGTCAGCGAGTGGGCCGCCGAGCAAGGTTCCGACCATACCTGCAAATTGCAAAATAAATAGACAGATCTGTGCCTGGGAGAGCGGCAAGTCATATGCATCGGCGTAATAGAAGGCGTAGTACCCGGTCATGCCTGCAATATATACGAATTTGGAGAACAGCAGCAGGATGAGAATTCCCATTGTAAAAGCGATGAATCCCCTGCTCACAGGCCGAGCTGCTGGCTCTGAGCCGCTTGATTTTAGAGGGCGTTGCTGAGGAATGCGAGTCTCGGCAAGCTTGTCTCTGTACCAACGACTGACCAAAGACTGAATGAAGATGCCAATCAGGGCAAAGCCCATCAGCCATAGAAAACTACGCTGCCCATGTGGCAGCAGGATGAAGGCGACCAGTAATGGAGCAATAGCCTGTCCTGTGTTGCCTCCCACCTGGAAGATTGACTGCGCCATTCCTCGTCCACGGCCGGCTGCCATATGAGCCACGCGTGAGGATTCGGGGTGCAGGATGGATGAGCCTATGCCAATCAATGCTGCCGAAACAAGCAGCATCCATAACTCGGAAGACAAGGCTAAACCGAGAACACCGATCAGGGAGAATAACATGCCTCCGGGAAGCAGGATCGGCATGGGCTTGCGATCCGACATATAACCGACCAGTGGCTGAAGGACTGATGCGGTAATATTCAGGGTGAAGGCAATCCAGCCCATCTGGGCGAAACTGAGCTGCATGGTCTGCTGGAATAACGGGAAAGCAGACGGAACCACCGTCTGCATCGCATCATTCAGCAGATGGGCGAAGCTGACTCCGGCGAGTGCCCAATTGGCGGAGGAGTTGATTTGCATTTTGCTTAAAGTGGTCTGAGCCATGGGAGATCACCTCGAATTATTTTTTTCTATGATAAAAGATGGGGGCAGATCATGTCTTTGTGAAAAGTGCTTGGAAAGTGAGCACGATTTGCTATAATGTCAGCAGGTGAGCAAACGATGGAATTAAACATGACGCTAAATGGGTTGAAATTATGGAAAGCTACCGGAGGGTTCGCAAATGAACCTCATGTGCATGATGACTGGTATCAGCTAACGCTGCCGGTCAGAGGCCAATGTCATCTGGTACAGGAACGGCATGCATACCCGCTAAAAGCAGGCATAGGGATTATTGCTCATCCCCAGACTGAGCATTATTTTGAGATAGGGTCGGATTCGGCTGTCATTGTGATCAAGTTCCGTAAACCGCCATTAGGCAGTTTCGAAGGTGCGGAGTTAAGTGGGGGGCGAGCTGAGTTTCGACCTACCCAGACTTTTGATCCTGCTGAGATCAGCAGTCTGTTTCGAAGCTGGAATTCCATTTTGTTGGATGACGTGCCCGACTTGCTGCAAGTGCAGGAAACCGAGCTGGCGGTCGAGACGTATCTAAGACGCACGTTGACGGGGCAGGAAAATGGTAAAGGGACTGTGGATCACGGTACATTCATTGACCCTCATCTCCAACGAGTGTTGGATTACATTCATAGTGCCTATACAAGCCCAATGGATATTGATTCGATGGCGATGGTTGCGCATCAGAGCCGGTATCATTTTATGCGTTCTTTCAAAGCTCTTACGGGAACAACACCGTATCAATATTTGCTGAATTTGCGCGTAGAAGAAGCGTCCAAGAGGCTTCGCCATACAACAGATTCAGTGACCACAATCAGTTTTGAACTGGGATTTTCCAGCGTCAGCCAGTTTTACAGAGCCTTTCAGCGAGTGTATGTTATGACACCGATGGAATATCGGAATCACATTTAGATTTTAACGGGCAGTCTCGCATATGCGAGACTGTATTTTAGTACGTTACAACATGACACTGATTTTTGTTGTTGCCAAACATTGAAGACTTTGCTAAGATGGGAAAAAGTTTATGTAAGCGTATACATTTAGGTTAAAATTACAACGTTGTAATTATGGTTATGGCAAGTATTGAAAAGAAAGAAATACGGTGTGAGGAGGACTAATCCAAGCTAATATCTTGTTATTATGCAGAATAATATAGGTTGTTACAAAATGTGAATGAAATGAATAACAAATACGTCAGTGAAATGACAATTATTTTTTATTCAAAAATTCAAACGTTGTAATTATGTAGCAAAGGGGAGTGTTTCACGTTGAAAAAACGCATGTCCACGCTGTTCAGCCTGATCAGACGGGATAAATATTTGCTACTGATGTTTTCGCCTATCTTTCTGTATTACCTCATCTTCATGTACCTTCCGATGCCTGGCGTGCTGTTGGCATTTCGCAATTTCTTGCCGGGGCAGGGCATGCTCAGCGGGGAGTGGGTGGGGCTGCGCTGGTTCGAACAGTTTGTGAATTCCATTTACTTCTGGCGACTGCTGCGTAACACATTTTTGCTCGCCTTCCTGCCCCTCCTGTTTGGCTTCTCCATTCCGATTTTATTCGCTGTCTGCATCGTGGAGATCAAGAACCGGACATTCAAGCGATTTGCCCAGACCGTTACGTACCTTCCTCACTTCATCTCCACTGTTGTTGTAGCCGGCATGATTATTAACTTCCTGTCACCAACAGACGGTATCGTGAACACTCTCATCGCGAGTCTTGGCATGGAAAAAGTGAACTTCATGATGGATGCGAGCTGGTTCCGTACCATCTTCACAAGTTCCGACATCTGGCAAAGTTTTGGCTTCAGTTCCATCATCTACATTGCAGCCATTATGGGGATCGACCCCGAGATGTATGATTCCGGCAAAATTGATGGCGTCAACAAATTCCAGGAGCTATGGCACCTGACCCTTCCCAGTATCAAACCAACCATTGTCATTCTTCTGCTTCTGTCGCTTGGCGGCATTATGAGTGTAGGTTTCGAGAAAGTATATCTGCTCTACAACGGAGCCACCTACGAAACGGCTGATGTCTTGTCCACCTATGTATACCGGATGGGGATTGAGGGCCAGAATTACGGCTTCGCCACAGCGGTCGGCCTGTTCAACTCCATTATCACCTTTATCCTTGTTTTTGCTGCCAATTCCATGACACGCCGCCTGACCAAGATGTCACTCTGGTAAGACTATACCCCGGACCAAAGGAGACCTGTATGCAAAAATCGAGAAGTGACCGTTTGTTCTACGGATGTGTCTACCTGCTGACCATACTGGCGGTTGTTGTCACGTTGTATCCCTTTCTGTACGTCATTAGTATTTCATTCAGCTCGGTGGATGCCATCGACAAACAAAAAGTTGTATTGTGGCCCGTTGGATTTACCCTGTCAGGTTACCAAATGGTACTGCAATACAAGGAGTTGTGGGTTTCGTTCTACAACACCCTCTGGTACACGGTGGTAGGCACACTGTTGAACATTGTGGCAACATGTCTTGCCGCGTTTCCATTATCCAGACAGCAGTTTTTCTTACGTCGCAAGCTGAATTTCTTCATCGCCTTCACCATGTATTTCTCGGGTGGACTCATTCCGGTCTACATGCTGATTACCTCGCTTGGGCTGTACAACACTCGCTGGGTTATGGTGCTGCCTGTGCTGGTGATTACATTTAACGTCATGATCTGCCGCTCAGCGTTCGAAGGTATTCCGAATGAAATATTTGAAAGTGCCAGTATAGACGGGGCCAACGAGATGACGATGCTGTATCGTCTGGCGGTTCCGATCATTAAGCCAACACTGGCTGTGCTCACGCTGTACTATGCGGTATTCCACTGGAACAACTTTTTCACGGCCCTATTATATCTGGGCAAACAGGATATGCAGCCCTTACAGATGTTCCTGCGAAGAGTGCTGATTATGGCTTCGCCGGAAGTGATGCAGAAGATGGGCGGTACGATGACATCCGGTGCGCTGGCGGTCTCCTCCCTTCAGGTTCGTTATGTATCCATTGTGGTCAGCATCTTGCCTATTGTTACAATCTACCCGTTTATCCAACGGTACTTCGTTAAGGGGATTACCCTCGGAGCCGTGAAAGGATAGCTTTACTTACTTGAGTGTCATGTCATTCAAGGGAGCTCAAAATGGTTCATACCAAGGAGGAATGATGGATGAGATTTAAAGGGGCAGGAAGAAAAAGTGTAATCGCAGCGATACTGGCAATCAGCCTGGCGGGATGTAGCGGCGGAACAGGGGCGGGAACCGATGCGGGGAGCACCCCGTCCAGTTCGGAGCCAGCCTTCAATTATACTGGAGCAGGGCCGGTGACGGATCAACCGGATGCCAAGTTGTCTATTCTCGGCACTAACGCTTGGACGACCAATGTGGACTTGTCCACCGCAGCCATCGTGAAGAAAATTGAGAGCAACGCCGGTGTAACGGTGGATTGGGATCTGATTCCGCCCCAGAACTATGCGGATGCCGTAAATCCGAGGCTGGCTGCCGGTACCGGCTTGCCCGATATCGTGTACCTGCCGGATCAGGATCAACTGATGAAATACATTAACAGCGGTCTGTTCATTCCGATTAATGAACTGGTAGAGAAGTACGGCGTGAATCTCAAAAAAATATATGAAAAGTCGCCTTCGGTCAAAGCCAGTTTAACAACGCCAGATGGTAAAATGTATTATATCCCGCAGCAGACGTTAACCCGCAACTACATGCCGGTATTTATGGTTAATGTGCGCTGGCTTGATAAGCTGGGATTAAGCGAGCCGACCACGCTGGATGAATTCACGGCGATGCTGCGCAAATTCAAGACAGATGACCCGAACGGCAACGGAAAAGCCGATGAGATTCCGCTGTCCATGGAAGCAAAATTTGTGTCAATGGCCTTTGGCCCGGCATTTGGTCTCGACCTGTCCAACCAGTTCTACGCAGATGATCAGGGCAAAGTACATTTCAGCTATTATGAGCCTACCTATAAGGAGTACTTGACCTATCTGAATGGACTGTACAAGGAAGGTCTGCTTGGGGTGGATTATGCGAGTACCACGAGTGATCAGGTCACGTCGCGCATCTCTCAGGATGTGACGGGAGCAACGTTTAATTTTAGCTGGTATATGTCGATGGTCTACAGTCCGTTGTTCAAGGATTACAGTCCGGAAGAGCCAATCATCAAAGGCATTTTACCACTGAAGGGACCGCATGGGGATCAGTTCTACGTAGGACGTACACCAGTTAGTGGCATCTTTGGCATTACACGTGATAGTAAAAATCCGGAACTTGCTTTCCGTTTCCTGGACTATGCCGTAAGTGAGGAAGCACAGACGTACTATACATGGGGCATCAAGGATGACACCTATACGGAAGAGAATGGTGTGAAGACATTTACGGACAAAGGCAAGGACAATGAATACATCCAGAAGCTTGGCATTGGTCCGGTGAATCTGCCGAACATTCAATCCACTGATTCTGCCGATTCCGTCGTAGCACCTTGGCATGCAAAAATGGATAAGGAACTGGAGCCGTATGTGCGCGAACCGTTCCCGTTTGTCTATGCCCTGCCGGATGAAGCGAGTGTGGAAAGCATGGCGATGCCTGACATCACCACATATGTGGAAGAGATGAACTTCAAGTTTATTAGCGGTGACGCCAGTCTGGACCAGTTTGACAGTTATATTGAGACGTTGAAAAAGATGAATATAGAGCAGGTTATTGCGGGCAGACAGGCACAATATGATCGTTATAAATCTGCACAGAAATAGGAAATTAGCGTTTCAGGCGTATGAGAGGTGTTGATTGATTTTGATAACCATTAAAGATATTGCCAAACTGGCGGGGGTGAGCTATAGCACGGTATCAAAGGCGCTGAATGATGATCCCCGAATCAAACCGGCAACAAAGCAGAAGGTGCTTGCGGTCGCGGAGAAACATCAATATCGGAAAAACATGCTGGCCCGGCAGCTTTCCACGGGCAGAAGCAACATCATCGGTTTTGTGCTGGATGAGTTGAGCAATCCGTTATTCTCGAACATCTCCGGGCGTCTGCACACCGAGCTGAAGAAGCGGGGATATCAGATGATCCTGGTTGTGGCGGATGATGGCGTGGATGTCTTCAGCCAGCTGCGCGTGGACGGCTGTATTCTGTGGGACTATGCACTGGACAATCGGGAGATGTTCTGGAAAAAGTTCGCAACACTCAACATGCCATGTTTTGTGCTGGGTACAGATGAAGCGCCGAACTCTCCTTACATCAAGATTGATCGCAAAGAAGGGCTGTTCAAAGCAGTGGAGCATCTGAAATCGCTGGGCCACAGCCGAATCGGATTCATCGGCAACTCCCAGCACGTAAAGCTGGAGGGATACCGGGAAGCGTTGCAGCGTACGGGTCTGGATTTCAACGAAGACCATGTGCTGCCAGCGCATTCCTCCTGGGAAGACGGGTATTTTGCCATACGTAATCATGCGTTTGGGCCAGATTCGCCGACAGCTTTTATTGGATTGAACAACCTGGTCACCCGAGGTGCGCTCCGGGCTTTGCTTGAGGCAGGGTACAGCGTTCCACGCGATATCTCGTTAATCGGGTATGATGATCTGCCGGATATGCAATATGCCGAAGTGGCCTTGACGACAATTGGTCCGCCTCTGGATGAACTGGCCGTGCAGGCAGCAGAGCTGATTGTATCGTTAATCCGTGATGAACAGGTCGATGTTCCGGTAGTTATTCAGCCCAAGCTGAACCTTCGCAATTCAACAGCAGTTAGTCATACATGTATTAGGTGAGTACAACACTCAAGGAGGAATTGCTTATGCAGGTACGGACACAGTTATCCTGGTCTGAGCGAATTGCAGCAACGATCATCCAGCAATGTGACGGGGACGGTTATCATGCGTTCCCTTCGGGACGATGGGCATACGTAGAAGGCATGACCTTGATGGCGATGGCACGAACCGGCCAGTATTATGGCAAACAAGAGTATGTTGATTTTATGAAAAAACATATGGACTTGTATATCCAGCCGGATGGCTCTATTGGCACCTATACTTTGGAAGAATATAATCTGGATCAGATTAATCAGGGGAAAAACCTGTTTACATTACTGGATGGTGCTGAAGATCAGCGTTACGCAGAAGCGGCGCATCTCTTGGCAGCACAACTTGCAGGGCAACCCCGCACGTCGGAGGGCGGTTTCTGGCACAAAAAAATCTATCCATTCCAGATGTGGCTGGACGGCCTTTATATGTCCTCTCCCTTTCTGTCCGAGTATGCGAAGACATTTCATCGTCCCGAGTTATGGGATGAAGTTGCACATCAGATTCTGCTGATCGAACGCCAGACCCGTGATCCGCGGACCGGGCTGCTCTATCATGGCTGGGATGAATCGAAGGAACAGATCTGGGCAGATTCATCGACAGGATGCTCGCCACACTTCTGGAGCCGGGCGATGGGCTGGTATGCTATGGCAATTGTGGACAGCGTGGAGCATTTCCCCGTGAATCATCCAAAGCGCGGAACCATCATCGGTATCTTCGAACGGATGTGTCATGCTTTGGTACGCGTGCAGGAGCAGGAAAGCGGGTTATGGTTCCAAGTGCTGGATCAGGGCTTCCGCAAAGGCAACTATCTGGAAGCATCCGGGTCAAGCATGTTTGTATATGCGCTTGCGAAGGGTGTGCGGTTGCGTTATCTGGAGCCACATTTCAGAGAGGTGGCGGAGAAGGGATGGCAGGGACTGTCCTCCAGATTGGTGGAAGAGACGGCTGACGGCGTTCGGTTAAACGGGATCTGTCATGGCGCAGGACTAAGCCTGGATCGGGATGGCTCGTACAACTACTATGTAACCGAAGCGGTTGTAAGCGATTCCTTTATGGGGGTGGCTCCGCTTCTGCTTGCAGCGCTGGAAATGGAGCGATTGCCATGACGCAGCAGAGACTGCCAAATACAGCATTGGAATCATCGCCTCCCTGTCTGACTGTTGCTTCAGACGGGACGGGGGATTATGTGACGATCCAGGCTGCAGTTGATGCGTTGCCGGAGAATGGCATCGGAAACGTCCCGATTCGCGTGAAGGCTGGTGTGTATCATGAGAAGCTGCATATGGAGAAGCCGGGCATCCATCTGATTGGTGACGGGGCGGAGCAGACAATCATTACGTATGATGATTATGCACTCAAGAAGTTCCCGGACGGGTCGCCATATCATACGTTTCATTCCTATACAGCTTTCATCGGTGCCGATGATTTCACGGCAGAGGAGATTTCCTTCGTAAATGCTGCCGGGCCGGGCAAGCAGGTTGGCCAGGCGCTGGCCGTTTATGTGGATGGAGACCGGGCGGTCTTTCGCCGCTGTCGTTTGATCGGTCACCAGGATACAATCTTCACCGGCCCGCTGCCGGAGCAGCCCATGGATCGCAGTTATTTTGGCGGGCCTCGCGATGGTGCTGAGCGGCGCAAACTGCGGCAATATTTCGAGGACTGTTACATCGAAGGTGATATCGATTTTATTTTTGGTTCGGCTACGGTGGTGTTTAAGGGCTGCGAGATCTTTACGAAGAATAGCCTGACTGAAGCGGAGGCTGCGGATGGACAAGTGAATGGTTGGATTACCGCAGCCTCTACGCCGGAGGATGTGCGTTACGGCTATGTGTTTCTGGACTGTGATCTGACCAGCAATGCTCCGCCGCAGTCGGTGTATCTGGGCAGACCGTGGCGCCATCATGCCAAAGTCTGTTTTCTGAACTGCTGGATCGGCGCTCATGTGAAGCGGGAGGGATGGCACAACTGGAACAAGACAGATGCAGAGCAGACCGTTCAGTATGCGGAATACAACAGCGCCGGGCCTGGTGCCGGAGGTGCTGCTGATCGTGTGCCTTGGGCCAAAATACTGACCGAACAGGAAGCGGCCGAGTACACTGTACCTCTGATTCTGTCCGGTGTGGATGAATGGCAGCCTTTAGAAGGGAGAGGGGAGCAGCGGCAATAAGATAAGCCCTCTTTTCTGCGAAATATCTAACACAGGTTTTCTTTCAAGTCTCCTAAGGAGTTGAAAGAAAACCTTTTTTGTGCGCTATATTACATTTTTCGCCCCCAATAGAACTATTTTATCCCTTATCTCTTTTGCATTTTACTGATTAAATACAGGGTGAGGATCTGTAAATTCCCTGTAAAATTTGGATGGTGCCTGCAAAAAAAGAACACGAGAGGGAAGGTCCATTTTGGTAAGGGAAGGGAGTGAAGTGACACGCAACATCAGATGGCTGAATGAGGCTGGCTCTAATCGATCACAGATCAGATGCAGGTGGACTATTGAAGTTTTGTTTGCAAGGTGAACGTATCCTTAGTACAGGAGGGATTTTGCTTGAATCAAGCTGTTCGATTCCGCCCGGTCATTACATTTGCTTTGGCAGTTCTTCTACTTATTACGTGGTTTGCACCGAGAGCCGATGCCGCCGCCCAGTGGCAGGCAGGCACCGCATACAAGAAAGGAGACCTCGTAACATATCAAAATAAAGATTATGAGTGTATTCAGGCACACACAGCGTTGACCGGATGGGAGCCCTCTATTGTGCCCGCGTTGTGGAAATACGTCGGGGAAGGTTCAGGAGGGGAAACGCCAACGCCAGATACGGCACCACCTTCTGTTCCTGCCGGTCTGACTTCATCCTCCATCACGAACACCTCTGTGAGTCTTTCCTGGAATGCATCCACGGATAATGTGGGCGTAGCGGGGTATGAGGTGTACCGGAACGGCGTTCTTGTGACAAGTACTTTAACTACAACAGCTGTAGTCACGGGACTGACAGCCAGCACGACTTATGCTTTTACGGTAAAAGCCAAAGATGCCGCAGGCAATATATCCGCTGCGAGCACCTCCCTCAGTGTGACAACTTCCAATGGATCTTCCAATCCGGGGCCAACCGGCGGCAAATGGCTGATTGGCTACTGGCATAACTTCGATAATGGTTCAACGAACATCAGACTTCGTAACGTATCAACAGCTTATGACGTCATTAATGTCTCCTTTGCCGAACCGATATCACACGGCAGCGGAACGCTTGCTTTTACTCCATACAATGCAACAGTAGCCGAATTCAAATCCGATATTGCCTATCTGCAAAGCCAGGGGAAAAAAGTACTTCTTTCCATGGGGGGAGCCAACGGTACCATTGAGCTCACCGATGCGACCAAGAGACAGCAGTTCGAAGATTCGTTAAAATCAATCATTTCCACGTATGGTTTCAATGGTCTAGATATCGATCTGGAAGGAAGCTCCCTGTCTCTCAATGCAGGGGATACCGATTTCCGTAGTCCAACTACACCGAAAATTGTTAACCTCATCCAAGGCGTGAAAGCGGTTAAGTCACACTTCGGCGCCAATTTCATCCTGACGGCTGCGCCGGAGACGGCTTATGTACAGGGTGGATATCTGAGCTACGGCGGTCCTTGGGGAGCATACTTGCCAGTCATCCATGCCTTGCGTAATGACCTGACCCTGCTTCATGTGCAGCACTATAACACGGGCTCCATGGTGGGGCTGGATGGACGCTCTTACGCCCAAGGGACAGCTGATTTCCATGTGGCCATGGCGGAGATGCTGCTTCAAGGCTTTCATGTAGGCGGCAGCACAGGCCCTTTCTTTAGTCCCTTGCGACCGGATCAGATTGCAATCGGTGTGCCGGCTTCCCAACAGGCTGCCGGAGGTGGTTATACAACGTCAGCCGATCTGCAAAAGGCACTGAATTACCTAATCAAAGGTGTGTCATACGGCGGTTCCTATACCTTGCTCCAGCCTGCGGGCTATGCGGGGATAAAAGGGATTATGACCTGGTCAATCAACTGGGACGCATATACGAATAACCAGTTTTCGAGCGCACATCGTCCGTTCCTGAACGGGCTGAGTACGCAAACGACAAAGGAGGTTGTGTATTAGATGATACATTTAAATAAACACACTGCTTTCAAGAAAACCGCAAAGTTTCTCCTGGGTCTATCCCTGCTCTTATCTGTCATTATTCCTTCCTTTGTGCTCCAACCGTCTACGGCAGCAGCTGCAGATTCTTATAAAATTGTTGGTTACTACCCGTCCTGGGCTGCGTATGGAAGAAACTATAATGTAACGGACATCGACCCAACCAAAGTCACGCATATCAACTATGCTTTTGCCGATATTTGCTGGAATGGTATTCATGGAAATCCGGATCCTTCGGGCCCCAATCCGGTGACTTGGACATGTCAGAATGAGAAGAGCCAGACAATCAATGTACCAAATGGAACGATCGTGCTTGGCGATCCATGGATTGATACAGGCAAGACATTTGCAGGGGATACGTGGGATCAGCCCATTGCAGGCAATATCAATCAGCTGAACAAGCTGAAACAGATCAATCCTAGTCTGAAGACAATCATCTCCGTGGGAGGATGGACATGGTCCAACCGCTTCTCCGATGTAGCTGCGACTGCTGCAACGCGAGAGGTATTTGCAAACTCTGCTGTCGACTTCCTGCGGAAATACAATTTTGACGGGGTAGATCTGGACTGGGAGTACCCGGTATCAGGCGGACTTGATGGTAACAGCAAACGTCCTGAGGATAAGCAGAATTACACACTGCTTCTGAGCAAAATCCGTGAGAAACTGGATGCTGCCGGAGCTGTGGACGGCAAGAAGTATCTGCTTACGATTGCAAGCGGTGCATCGACGACCTATGCTGCGAATACTGAGCTTGCCAATATAGCTGCCATCGTAGACTGGATTAATATTATGACATACGATTTTAACGGGGCCTGGCAAAAAGTCAGCGCGCATAACGCGCCGTTGAACTATGACCCAGCGGCTTCGGCTGCTGGGGTGCCGGATGCCAATACATTTAATGTGGCTGCCGGAGCACAAGGGCATTTGAATGCTGGCGTACCGGCCGCCAAACTTGTGCTTGGTGTTCCATTCTATGGCCGCGGCTGGGATGGATGCGCACAGGCGAGTAATGGTCAGTATCAGACCTGCACGGGAGGTTCTTCCGTTGGAACATGGGAAGCAGGCTCCTTTGATTTTTATGATCTGGAGACCAACTACATTAACAAAAACGGGTACACGCGTTACTGGAATGATACGGCCAAGGTACCATATCTCTATAATGCGACCAACAAGCGTTTTATTAGCTATGATGATGCGGAGTCTCTTGGATATAAAACCGCTTATATCAAGAGCAAAGGACTTGGCGGAGCGATGTTCTGGGAGCTTAGCGGTGACCGGAACAAAACACTTCAAAATAAACTGAAAGCCGATCTGCCTACCGGAGGTACAGTGCCTCCAGCAGATACGACGGCGCCAAGCGTACCCGGTAATGCCCGCTCGACAGGTATGACGGCCAATTCGGTGACGCTGGCCTGGAATGCTTCAACGGATAATGTGGGTGTTACCGGTTATAACGTCTACAACGGTGCCAATCTTGTGACCTCCGTCAACGGGACGACCGCAACAATCAGCGGACTGTCAGCGGGTACATCCTATAGCTTTACGGTAAAAGCAAAGGATGCGGCAGGTAATCTGTCTGCAGCCAGTAATGCTGTAACCGTAAGCACTGCCACTTCGCCGGGAGGTGATACGCAAGCGCCAACTGTACCGACGAACCTGGCATCAACGGCGCAAACAACATCCAGCATAACGCTGAGCTGGGCGGCATCCACGGATAACGTGGGTGTAACGGGTTATGATGTGTACAGTGGAACGACACTTGCGACATCCGTGACCGGAACGACAGCAACGATCAGCGGGCTTGCTGCGGATACCTCGTATACTTTTACGGTGAAAGCAAAGGATGCGGCGGGGAATGGTTCTGCTGCGAGCAACGCGGTGACCGTGAAAACAACAGCAGGAACGACAAATCCGGGCGTTTCCGCCTGGCAGGCAAATACAGCCTATACTGTAGGACAGCTGGTCACCTATAGCGGTAAGACGTATAAATGTTTGCAATCCCACACTTCCTTGTCAGGATGGGAACCATCCAATGTCCCTGCATTGTGGCAGGTCCAATAGTTAAAAAATGGATTACCACATTTTGAATTGAAACGTGCAGTTTTAGCGAGGCTTGGCTATAGGGAAGAGAATATAACGAAAAAACACCGGATACTGGTCCGGTGTTTTTTCGTTATATTATGTCAAACAAAGCAGCCTCCAAAAAGGCTATCTATTAGAAATCGAAGTTGTCCGGGTCAGGTCCAACGCGTACATCTTCGTTCAGAGAACTGATCTGATCCATCTCTTCATTTGAAAGTTCAAAGTCGAAGATAGAGGAATTCTCAATAATCCGGTTTTCCTTGGTGGACTTCGGAATGGTAATGACTCCATTTTGCAGATCCCAACGCAGGATGACTTGTGCAACCGATTTACCTTTGTCTGAAGCAATAGCCATGAGCACTGGGTTGTCCAACAGTTGACCTTGCATCAGAGGCGACCAAGCTTCAAGCTGGATACCATGCTTCTCACAGAAAGCCTTTAGCTCAACCTGAGTCAGGCGAGGGTGGTATTCTACCTGATTGATCATCGGTTTCACTTTGGCATCCTGCATCAGGTCTTCGAGATGATGAATCTGGAAGTTGCTTACACCAATAGCTTTAATGCGACCAGCCGCGTAAAGTTCCTCGATTGCTTTCCAGGCTGCTTTATATTTGCCTGCCTTAGGCCAGTGAATCAGATACAGGTCCAGGTATTCCAGTCCCAGTTTGTTCAAGGTTGTATCAAAAGCCGCAAGTGTCTCTTCATAGCCGAGGTCTGCATTCCATACTTTAGATGTAACAAACAGTTCTTCACGTTTCAGGTTGTTTTCTTGCAAAGCTTCGGCAATCGCTTGGCCCACACCGGCTTCATTGCCGTATATTGCAGCAGTATCAATGCTGCGGTAGCCATGTTTAATCGCATTTTTCACGGCTTCAATCAGTTCAGATCCTTCTTCTACCTTAAATACACCAAGTCCGAACCAAGGCATAGAAACACCGTTATGCAGAGTTACTGTGGATTGTAAATGTTGTGCGGTTTGAGCTGTTGTCATGAGATTTCCTCCTTAAAGTGTGTAAAAATCAGTCATATTAAGCTGAATTGTCGTTGTTTTATCATACAAAATTAAATCATAGTAGATCAAATTGGGTTCAACGTATTATAGTATAATAAACTACCATATGAAACCGGTTCCCCTCTAAGGCTGGAACTGATATATAAGAGTGAGACCCATGATCGGAATGGAAATTAGAACGAAGCTTTCTCCATTTCGACTGATGCATGTTGATCCTTGCTTTCCAGCATTTTAGCCCATGCAGTCAGGATTACAGCTACGAGAACCATCAAGGCTCCGACCCATGTCGTGTGAATCAAACCAATGGAGTCATTGATCACTCCACCCAAATAGGCACCTATAGCGATCCCTGCATTAAATGCGGCGATGTTAAAGGCTGAGGCTACATCCTTGGCCTGTGGTGCATATCGTTCAGCCAAGGTTACAACGTACATCTGAAGTCCAGGCACATTCATGAAGGCGAGCAGGCCCATACCCATAATGGTGAGCAGTGCTGCCAACTTGAATGGGACGGTGAAGTACATCACGCCGAGAATGATGGTCTGAATGATGAACATGTAGAAGAGCGCCCTGAGCGGGTTGCGATTGGCTGCTCTGCCGCCGATGATGTTGCCAACAGCGATGGCTATTCCGTACAACAACAGAATGAACGCTACCGTTTTCTCGGAATATCCGCTGATATCATGCAACAACGGGGACAGATACGTAAAGACAACAAATGTTCCTCCGTACCCAACGGCAGTGATGGCAAAAGCAAGCAGCAAGCGTCCACCTGTAACCAGCTTCAGCTGATCCCGAAATGCCGTCCGTGTTCCTCGCTTCAACGTGGATGGCAGGAGTATCAGGTTACCGATCATTGCAATGATGCCAACCCCAACAATCAGGATAAAGGCAGCGCGCCAGCCCCAATGTTGACCAATGAGTGTACCGAGAGGTACACCGGTTACTGTGGCAATGGTAAGACCAGAGAACATGATGGCAATGGCACTTGCCCTACGGTTTGCAGGCACCAGATCGGCTGCAATCGTGGAGCCTATGGACATGAACACCCCGTGTGCCAGAGCGGACACTACTCGTGCAATGAGTAATATGGTGATGCCCGTCGATAGTGCAGCCATCGTGTTACCCGCAATGAAGACAATCATGATGGCAAGCAATAGCGTTTTGCGTGATATGGTAGACGTCAGTGAGGTCAGAACAGGAGCCCCAAAGGTAACGCCTAATGCATATAAAGTAACGGTCAGTCCCGCTGTAGTTACGGAAATGCCCAGGTCATCTGCAATGAGGGGCAGTAGCCCAACGCTGATAAATTCTGTGGTACCGATCGCGAATGCACTAATGGCCAGTGCCAGCAGCGCCCACGTGCTGCGTTTTGAATCTTGTAACATTTCTTGCTCAACTCCCCAGAATGTAGATTTACGTACCGGCAAATGCTATTATGAGTTATTCGGTATAGATTGAATAGTACGTACTTTTTAGTACCCTACGTACTTTTTGGTGCCTATACAGCATGCGACGGAGGTAATTCAATTCATCAGGGAGGAAGCAAGTTATGGTCAGAAAAAAATATAACATCTCGGTTGAAGCTACCCTAGAGGTGATCGGTGGCAAGTGGAAATGCGTCATTCTCTGTCATCTGACACATGGGAAAAGACGAACCAGTGATCTCAAGCGTATTATGCCCGCAATTACACAGAAAATGTTAACACAGCAACTGAGAGAGCTTGAAAACGACGGGATCGTGAATCGAATCGTATATAATCAGGTCCCTCCCAAAGTAGAATACGAATTGAGTGATTACGGGAGAAGTCTTGAACCAATTCTCAATGCGCTCTGTAATTGGGGAGATCAACATATTGTGAAGGAATACGGAGACAAATCAGCAGTTCTGGAAGATAATGGACTCAATGATTTTAACTCTGACAATAGGGAGCTGGTGCAACCGTGAACTATGAGATTTTATATGATGGTGCTTTTGCAATGCTCAAGGTACATTTGCAACGGGGAGAGCGGTTCAAGGCCGAGAGTGGTGCGATGGTATCTATGACTCCTACGGTTGAACTGAAGGGTTCAGCAGAAGGTGGGATGTTTGCCGGGTTCGGTCGGATGCTGAGCGGGGAGAAGTTTTTCTTTCAGGAACTGACGGCTGCGGGCGGGTCGGCAGAGATTCTGCTCTCACCTTCCAGTATGGGCGATGTAGAAGCTGTTGAATTGGACGGTTCCTATTCACTCTATGTGCAGAAAGACGGATTTCTGGCAGGAACCGAGGGCATTCAGGTGAATACCAAAATGCAAAACCTGAAGAAAGGTCTCTTTTCGGGAGAAGGTTTCTTCATTATTGAGATCAGTGGACGTGGAACCGTATTTCTGTCTTCCTATGGTGCCATCCATGCGATTAATCTGGCAGCAGGTGAAGAAATGATCGTGGATAACGCCCATTTGGTGGCATGGCCTCATTATGTAGATTACCGTATTGAGAAAGCTTCACAGGGCTGGTTATCCAGTGTTACAAGTGGAGAAGGACTGGTATGTCGGTTCCGGGGAGAAGGAACCATTCTTATACAGAGCCGCAATCCGCAAGGATTCGGACAATGGGTGAAGCAGTTTATCCCTGCGCGCTAATTATTTTTTTGAGAAAGAACACACAGAGTTGCAACGGATATGTTTCCATCATCGTTATATGAATAATGGATTTACTTCATTGACTGAGGGTATATATTCTGTTGCATAAGGTCGCACATCATGGAGGTATGAGATGACAAGCTCACGGTATAAAAACGCACAAGAAAGTCCGGGATATCTGTTATGGCAGGTTACAGCCATGTGGCAAAAGGAAGTACGCAGGGTGCTGGAGCCCCTCGAACTGACACAACCTCAATTTGTATTATTGCACGCCTGTTTATGGCTCAATGAACACGATGAGGAAGGCAAGGGAGTTACTCAGGTTCAAATTGCTCAGTTTGCCAAGGTGGATGTTAACGTGACTTCTCAGGTTCTACGTGCGCTTGAAAAAAGGGGATTAATTACCCGCGCTCGTCATCAGACAGATACGCGTGCCAATATTATCACAACAACGGAAGAAGGAACCCGATTGGCTGTGGAGGGAATCCATCTTGTCGAGGAATCGGACAAGGCATTCTTCGAAACTTTGGATGATCGCAAGGAAGAATATATGGAGATCATGCAAGAGTTTCTTCGCCAAAAAACGGAGAGTTGATCCGTAATATATCTTTTTTTAATTTATTAAACTACAGAATGTAGTGGAAATGGAAAATTTTCTGATTATTAATAATTATAACACCTCTGTAAAATACAAATAGACCTCCTGACTTCATCTTGTCGGGAGGTCTATTTGGGTTGCTCAATCGATTCGATAGGATGCAAATGGCTCGCGGCGACGGAAAGAGTCACTGATCTGATCCAGATCGGCCAACAGCTCATCAGGCAGTGACATGTCCAGACTAGCCAGATTATGTTCCAGCTGTTCGGTGCGTGTAGCCCCGACAATCACTGTGGATACAGCTGGACGTGTCAGTAGCCATGCGAGCGACAGCACACTCGGGGAGCAACCATATGAGGCAGCTTTAGCACTCACCTGTTCACTCAGTTGGATATTATGCTCCAGCAGGAAACGGTTGAAGGACGGATCGGTGTCTGCTCTGGAACCAGAAGGCACACTGGTCTGTCCGTTATATTTACCTGTCAGAATACCACCTGCCAGCGGGAAATAGGGGATAATGCCTACACCCTGATCGAGACACATTGGTACCAGTTCAAGCTCAGGTGTACGGTCTGCCAGGGAATAACTGGTTTGGGTGGAGATGTAGCGCACATAACCTTTCTGTTCACTGATTCCCAGAGCTTTCATCAGCTCCCAAGCTGCGTAGTTGGAGGCTCCGATGTAACGGACTTTGCCGGAAGTGACCATATCGTCCAGTGTGCGAAGTGTCTCATCCAGCGGTGTATGCGGATCAAAAGTATGGATCTGGTACAGATCGACATAATCCGTTTGCAGACGCCGCAGGCTATGTTCCAGCTCTTGTTGCAAATGGTAGCGGGAGGAGCCCCGCCCATGGGGACCATCATGCCGGGGTAATCCGGCCTTGGTAGCAAGCACCGCGTTTTCCCGTCGACCTGTGAGAGCCTGTCCAATGATGCGTTCCGATTCCGTGCCTGCGTAGATATTGGCGGTATCGATAAAGTTGATGCCCTGATCCATCGCTGCATGAATAATGCGGGTAGAAGCTGCTTCATCCGCGCGTTTGCCAAATGCATTGGTGCCGAGCCCCAGTGCCGACACACGCAAACCACTATGACCCAAACGTCGATATTCCATCATTCATCGCTCCCTTTATGTACATCTTATAGAGGTAGTTCAAAAAGTCCACTTTTGATTACGAATGATGCCTGGTGGCATCATCAGCATCGAATATGAAATTCAGCCGAAATGTCCGTTGCTCACGTAGTTTTCCCTACGCTCCGCTACTCTATTTCTAGCTTCATTCCATCTTCTTGGTACTGAAAACCAAACTTTTTGAACACGTATTTGTATAGCAGATTATAACTTAATCTATTGAAAACGTGTTATTAATATAGTTAAATGATTCTAAGAACCCGTTATTAAAGGAGATATGATGGAAAACAGTGCCGCACATTTAACAAGACGGAAGCCGAAGAAACCGAAGAAGAAATGGAAGAAGCCATTAATCATCACCCTAAGTGTGCTGCTTGTGTTGGGAGGACTCGGATTTATTTATCAAAAGCAACTCGTCGTGTTTGCCTTTAATTTGTTCGCATCAGCTACAGTGAAGGATGCCTTGGATGACTCCTTTAAACCAGCTGGCGATAAGGATGCCCCTGTTGTGGAACATACGGACCCGTTCTCATTGTTGCTGCTGGGTATTGACCAACGCGATAACGAACCAAGCCGTTCGGATACCATCATCTATTCCGTCGTGCGTCCAGAAGACAATAAAGTGCTGCTGCTGTCCATTCCACGTGATTCCTATACCGAGATTGTCGGCCGGGATGTGAAGTCGAAGATCAACTCAGCATATGCCCACGGTGAAGCCAAGATGGCGATGGACACGGTGGAGAATTTGCTGGGGAACAAAGTGGATTTCTATGCCGCGATTAATTTTAACGGGCTCAAGGATATTGTTGATGCGGTTGGTGGTGTGGAACTGCCGATCAAAAAGAATATTGAGAACAAGCTCAAAATTCATGAGAAGCTGTTTGTTGAAGCCAACAAACCGATCTATAGCGGCGAAGAAGCGCTTGGTTATGTGCGTTACCGGGAAGATTCCGATTTCAATCGGACGATGCGTCACCGGATTTTCTTAAGTGCCTTCATGAATCGTGCGTTGGAAGTCAAAAATCTGACCAAGATCCCGGAAGTAATCCAGATTGCCGGATCGAATTTTACAACCAACATGACCTCGGACTTTATCGTGAAATTTGCCGAGTCCTTATATATGAAAGATAGCATACCAACGATCAGCAATTACATGCTGAAGGGTGAGGGTGCAACGCGCAGTGGCACATGGTACTACGATCTGTCGGAGGACGATCTGCAATATGTGCGTGGCATGATCGCCAGTTGGCTGGACCCGGATGCGACCGAGATTATTGAACCGGAGTCAGCGGACCAATCGGAGACGAGTGATGCGGCATAAGCATCCATTCTTGTGCAAATGCTCATATGAATATAAGTCCGGCGAAGCTGTTGCTTCCCGGCTTTTTTGTGTTTGAAATCCTTTGGATGGAATATTGTACGGATATATCTAATGTTTAAACCTCTTTTTATGGCATATATATAGTAAAATATAGGGAAAAGATTAAACATCAACCAACGGAGGAAGCTCATGAAGGAGTTTAAGGATCGGCTTCAACAGGTTCAGGAGCAGCAGAAACAGCTGGCGAAGGAGTATCACGCCCTGCTCCAGGAGTACCAGTCCGATGACCTGATCGTTCAGAATGAACAGTTACAGGAACAGTATGAAGCTCACAAACTCAAGTTGCGCCAGCTTGAGCTTCGCTCACGCAAGATGGAAGAAGAGAATGCACGTCTTCGTATGGCGTTATCCGAACAGATGTTGGATGAGAAGCTGAATCTGATCCGCGTATCCCGAGAGAAGATGGAGACCTATTTTCAAGGGAAAACAGCAGTACATAATGATCGAATTGCATTCCATGAACATCGAACCAAATCCAATCTGAACGCGCTGTATAACCAGGCAGCACAGGAGTTGCAAGAGGACTCCCACGAGGTGAAGGAGAGGATTGCTTACCTTGCGGCAGAGGTGAATGAGCGCATTGAATCGCACAGACGAGCTGTACGGGATAGAGAAGAGGCTCTGCGTGGGCACATGGAACGTGGATATGAGCATATGGCGGAGGAAGGGTTGAGCGAAGAGACTATTCAACGCCGGATCAAGCAGAATCGCATGGAGATGAAGATTGGACTCAGCTGGATCAACAAAGTAGCCATCCTGCTCCTCATTCTGGGCGTTGGAGCAGCGTTCCAATATTCGTACTCGACCTGGTTCAATGACGAGATGAAGAGCGGAGCCTTTTTCCTGCTCGGTGCACTGATGCTTGCTGGAGGAGAGTGGCTGTTCCGCCGCAAAAGGCAGACGTTTGCGATGGGGCTGCTCGGCGGTGGGATATCCGTGTTGTTCGGCTCCGTCTTCTATAGTTACTTTTTACTGCATATTATCGGGTTATATACGGGACTTGCCCTGTCTGTATTGGTATCGGCAATCTCCGTATTGTTGTCCTTGAGATACCAGTCGAAGACTATCTGTTCACTAGGTTTGGTAGGCGGATATCTTCCGTTATTCTCCTATATGTTTTCGTTCGGGCTTGAAGGCCCTGCTGTTTATGTAGCCATGATCTATCTGCTGCTCTTAAACGGCATTATTGTGTTCATTTCGTTTGGCAAACGGTGGCCGGTGGTGCACTATATCAGTTTCCTGTTCAACACACCGTCCATGCTCATCTTATTATGGCTGTCGCCAAGTGAGAAGATTGGCATGTTGTATTCCATTGTGACGTTTGCATTATATCTGGGCATTACACTGGCATATCCGTTCAAACACCGAATGAAGTTAACCTGGTGGGATTTCGCTCTACTCGCCATGAATACGACCATCAGTTGCCTGATGTTATACGTGTTATTTGATGTGGCAGGTTGGAATGATGCTCAGGGCTTGCTGGCGTTGATCTTCTGCGTGGTGTATCTGGGCCTCGCACGATTCGTCCAGCGCCATATGGCTCAGGAGAAACAGACGATATTACTCTTCTATGTCACTTCCCTGACCTTTGCCATTCTGATTATTCCGTTCCAATTCGGGGCCAAGTGGTTATCGATGGGTTGGTTAATCGAAGGGGTTCTGTTGGTTACGCTTGGACATCTGAAACGGCTCAAGTCGGTGGAACGTGCCGGATGGGGCATCGTTCTTCTATGTCTAATCACTTTTGTGTACTACGATCTGCTGGCGCTATTCTTCATCGGGGAACGTTCTTATTTCATGTTAAAATACTCCAGCATTACGCTGGGGACCCTGCTGATTACACTGTATTATGCCTGGGCAGTTCACAACAGCTCATCTTCCAGGGAGAGATTCAACTACAGCCCGCTGGAGCTGGGTTTCCTGAACGGATTCAAGTATGTGACACTTGCGAATCTGTGGTTATACGTGCTGTATGAGTCGAATGAATTTTATACCAGAGCTGTCGATGGGACGTTCCTGTTATACATGTTCTACAAGTTACTCATGTTCGCAGCGCTCACTATTGCATTGGCCTATGGACTGAACAAGGTGAAGCTGCTGCATGATCGATACGTAAAGGTGTATACCACCTTCTTGCATGCTATTGGCTGCTGTATTGCACTGGCTGTAACCTTAACGATGCCAGCGCTTCAGCCGGAAGTTCAGCAGCATACAGCGGCGGAGATTGTTGGTTTGCTAGTGCTGATTATTTTTAACGTAGGGGTATTCTTTGCAGGAAGGGATCTGCTGATTGCCGGCATCCGCGGGCAGTTCAAGAGCATTGAATGGTACCCGGTTATCGCAGGGGTGTATCTGCTGGGTGTCATCACCGTATTCCTGACGATCCAGTTCCATTGGGGTGATGTGGGGCTGATGTTCAGCCTGATCTATCTGCTGCTGGCGATTCTCTATATTGCCTATGGATTCCGTAGAAAATATGTCATGATTCGGCGTCTGGGCCTAGGACTAACGTTGTTCGCTACGGGGAAGATGGTGTTCTATGATGTGGGGATGCTTACCTCAGGCAGCAAAATCTTTGCCTATTTCAGCTTCGGCGTACTATTGCTGGGGATCTCTTACCTGTATCAGAAGGTGTCCAGCCGGATGGAGGAAGTACAGTCCAGAGTGACAGCGAAGCCTGGCGACGAATCGACTGTGCCGGAGGAAGACCAAGATTGATTTGGGGTTTGAACGAATGTATTTACCTTTGCGATTATCGGAGGAGTGATTCTTGAAATGGGATTCGACCTGAAAATTATGCTTTGGCAGTTGTTATGGTTCGCTGGCCCTGTAGCTCTTGTCGTGTATGGCTGGAGGAAATTCGGCGCGAGAAAGAAGCGGCAATGACGTGAATGTGGGTGAGATGGTGGGAATGTCCGCTGTCCACTTCACTTCGCATTGGGAGATAAGTCGTGTAATATAGATTTTTTGTATTAAAATGAGGCTCCGGGCTGCTGTTACCAGCAATCTGGGGCCTTATTGATGTGAGTCTATCGCTTAGCCTAATATGACATTCGTGAAACGTTTTGCGTAGAGATCACGTTATAATAGAGTAGACTTAGGGTTGGATCTTCATTTGTAACCATGAGGTTTCGGCAGCTGATGTGCCTTTCAGTGATTCTCCGCCATCATCATTCATACGGGAGAGCACGGTTAATGTCATGGACAGGGCAAAGGCGAGCAACACGTATATGAAAATATTTTTTTTGTTCATAGGAAGGTACCTCTCTTGTTGAATGAGCTAAAGTAGACATCCGGCCGTCATGAGAAAAAAAGCACAACGTCTGGTATAGTAGAGTAAGTAGAACCGAACAAAAATCGTTCCTGTACACCACTATATTGAACTATAGCGGTGCAAACAATGGAACAAATCTGATGAATTTATCATTATTGTTATGAAATGTTTATAGAGATCGAGTGAGTGATCATTGAAGGTGGGAGAATAACATGCGGGAGACGGCAAAAATCGTCATTCGTACGCCAGGACAGGAAAGTGACGGCTCATTCGCTTATGTAAGCCAAGGTCGCTCCATTACGGTGGGACGTTACACAGGCGGTAGTGAATTGGACTTGTCTGTTTATAATCAGATGATATCGAAGCGGCATTGCCGCATTCATTATGATGTACAGCAACAGTTATGGATCGAGGATCTGGATAGCAAAAATGGTACCGAACTGAACGGGCAGCGCCTCGTTCCCTATGAGAAATATCCGTTTGGCGAAGGAGACAGCCTGACGTTGGTCAACGGCCTGATCCAGCTTTGCACGGAAGGCGATCTTGGAGAGACGAGGGAATATCGGGTGTCGGATCTGTTCGGTGAGGGTGTACGGTTACAGGATCACCTGCAAACCGTACAGATCGGCGAAGTGGAGATTCCGCTGTCCAAGAAGGAGTATCAGCTGTTCAAGCTACTGTATAGTCAACTGGACCATTTTGTGACCCGAGAGCAAATTGTGGCTCAGGTGTGGCCGGAGCGGAGCATGCTGGAGAGTGAAGCGGTAGGGATCGACGAGATTAACTCGCTAATCTATCGGACGAATCGCAAGCTGGGTGTACACTTTACCATTAAGTCCGTTTATAAAAAGGGTGTATATATGAAGTCTCATGTGCCGGAATGAATGAGTGATAACAAAGGGATGAGTTCATGTTCATCATTTACCTGATTCCATGGCTGATTGCCGTGGTGACATTGATATGTGTCATATCCATCGTACTTGTCAGTTGGAAAAACGGGATTTCCCCGATGCCCACATCCAGTCGTGTCAGGCAGGTGGTCATTCAGGAGGTGAACCGTATTCCGGGGTACGGGGATGTGCTCGAAGCCGGCTCCGGATGGGGGACACTGGGGTTGGATGTTGTAAGGCACTGTGCTGGCAAAAGGCTAACGGGTATTGAGAATTCGATCATTCCCTTATGGTCTTCCCAACTGATTGCCTATTTCAGTGTTCGCTTACGTCGAGCCAAGGGGAAAAAGTACTCTCTCAAGGGCAGGCTGCGCTTCATGCGCGGGGATATCTACACCAGTTCCTATGAACATGCGGATTGTGTGATCTGTTATCTGTTCCCGGGTGCCATGACTAAGCTTCTGGACAAGTTCAGTCGAGAGCTTCCGCCGGGTGCCAAGGTGATTAGTGTCTGTTTTGCGCTGCCGGGTAAGGAACCGGTACGCACAATAACATGTCGAGATGCCCTGCGTACCAAGGTGTATGTGTATTCCTTTTAAAGAAAAGAACAGGAAAGTGATCACCAGGTTTTTGCTTAGCTGGAGTGCTGTAAACCTTCTGCCATAACGTTAATGGATCAAAGAGTGTGCTCCATATCATAGTAATGCAGATACCACGTAAGAACCAGGATGCGAAAAAGGCCCCGATCTCACTATGAAGTGATTCGGAGCCTTTTTGTCTCGCCTTTGAGTTGGGGCAAGAGATTGCTTGATTATTGCTTACCGCACGTATTATTTTGCAGAATCGGTAGTGGCTGTGCTGTCGGATGTTGTACCGGATTGGGATCTGTTTCTGCCGCCTCCGAATCCGCCTTGTCCACCGCCGCCACCAGGACCGCCCATACCTGTATTGGCAGTGGTTACACCAGATTCATTCACCCAAGTCACATTACTGGTCGATTGGAAGGCAACCACTTGAGTTCCGCCACTGTAGGTACCGTCTGTGTAGAGTCCATCCACGGCTTTACCTGTAGATGTACCACCGGAGTAGATCACGTAGGAACCATCTTTTGCAAGATCCGGTGAGCTGACAACCACGGTTTGATAATCTTTTGCTGGTGCAAAGGTCAGGATGTTGTTGCCTTCGCTATCTTGTACATGTACAAGTGTTCCAGCTTTTTGCGTTGCAGGGAATGTCATCACAATGGTATTTTGCGTAGATGCATCGGATGTTCCTTGTGCCATACCCGAGCTGCCAGCAGCTACCAAGTATCCACCGCTGATTTCAAATGTGCCGTCATAATCCAATGCTCCGTTGCCGCTATTCGTCGGTCCGTTCACAATAACCGTTCCGCCAGTCATGTTAATGGAACCATTGGAATCCAGCCCGTCACCACCTGCGTTCACGGTGAGGGAGCCGCCGTTAATGTGGAATTCGTTATTACTCGCTGCTGCACCACCCATACCGCCCGGTCCACGTCCTTGCTGATTAGCAGCTGTACCTTGGGATGCCTGATCGGTAGTCGATGTTGTGCCTGTCGTTTCGGTTACAGAGATGTTCGATGTCGTTGTTGCATCGGGTGCTGTAGTCGCGCTATCTGTACTCGCCGCTGTATTCGCAGCTGTTTCCGTCTCGCCACCTGCAGCATTTACGCCATCATCGGATGCCGTTACATCTACATCCCCATCGTTCAGTGTGATGATTGCACCTTCAAGTCCTTCATAACTCTTCGCAATCGTAATAGTTCCGCCATTAATCGTCAGGGCCTGATCGGCATGAATGCCGTCATCACCGGATTCAATGTTGAATGTTCCGTCGTTAACTGTCACGTTATTGTTGCTGTGCAGGGAATCATCCATGGAATCAATGGTATACGTACCGCCATTAACCGTCAGGTCTGTACCTGCTTTGAGTGCTTTTGCACTTGTGGACTCAGTAGCTGTTGTTGCAGTGTCCGCATCAGCATTGTTATCCGTTGTTGCTGTTGTTGTTGCATTGGCAGAGTTGGATGCTGCTGCACCGTTCGTAGTAGCATCTGCATTCGTACTGCTGTTATTAGGCATCTCTGGCATATCCGCAGGAGGTTCGCCATCTGGTGGTGTGCCCATATTCGTTGGAGGTGTGCCGCCACCCCATCCACCGCCACCGCCGCCAAACGGACCTTCTTCTACTTTGGCTGGTGCATTGGCGCTACCGCCACCCGTTACAATGTTGTATGTGCCGCCATCCGCCACGAGTGCGGTTTCGGCTTGAATACCGTCGTTACCACTTTGGATATGGAAGGTACCTCCTGCGATAGCAACGTAACCTTTGGTGGTATCTGTGTCATTGGTTGATTTAATACCGTCGCCTTCGGCTTCAATGGTAATCGTACCCGCTTGGATGGCGACCATATCTTTACCTTTGATGCCGTCGTCGGCAGCTTTAACGCTGATGCTACCACTAATGATTTTCAGATCATCCTTGCTCGTAATACCTTCATTATAGTTACCTGTGACGGTCAATTGACCCGCACCATTGAATGTAAGATCTGCTTTGCTGAAGATCGCAGCATCCGGCTCGTCTGTCGTGGCGTCGGCGTACACATACGTTTTACCATCGGAAACGGTATTCTTGGTTCCTTTTTCTAGTGTAATCACCGCTTTACCGGCCTTCTGAATGTAGATCGCGGCACTGTCATTATCATGAATGGTTGCTCCGTTTAATACGAGATGTACGGTGCCTTTATCGGCAACGTTGACCACGATCTGGCCATCCGTTAGCTCACCGCTAAGTACATAAGTGCCTGCTTGGGTGATGGTTACCGAACCATTCGCTGCTTTGGCACCCGAACCGGTCACCGTTGCAGTTGTGCCATTCAGCTTAATCGCTGTGGAATCTGCCTCACTCCAGCTAATGTTGGTATCGTCAGCGTCCAGAGAGACCAGATCCGCGTATTTTACAGAAGTTTGCTCGCTGACAGATACCGTTTTGGTTGTTCCTGTCGTTGACGTTGCGGCATTGGCGGTTGTGCTTGTCGTTGCTGGTGAACTGCATGCTGCGAGTAGGCTGGTAATCATGGCGATGGACCAAAGTTTGCTACCTGTTATCATGTTTTTCTTCATATAAGATCGTTCCCTTCGAATTTAAAAATTAATATTCCGTTGTTGGACTCATGGTTAACGAGATATCCAGGTTGCCGTTCCGGGTACGGATTGCATCGAGGAATTCCTTTTGGCTAACACTTTCGTGAATGGTTACACTGTAGACCAGCTCATACAGACTGCCGAGTTCGGTCGTTCTGATTTTTTTCAGATCAAAAGGTACGTTGAATGTATGGAACACTTCATTAAGGGCTTCTTCATAACTCAAGTTTTCGGGAATGGTGACTTTCAGCGTTTTCAGCTGACTTTTCTTGCCGCCGAAGTTGAAGCGACTCAGGACAAACATCAGTACACACAGGATAATGGTGAACAACACCGCGTATCCAAAAGCGCCTACACCGCAGGCCAGACCGGAAGCCATCGTAAACAATACATAAGCAATGTCCTTCGGATCACCAGGTGCACTGCGGAAACGAATGATGGAGAAGGCACCTGCCAAGCTGAATGCTCGAGCGATGTTGCTACCGATGAGCAGGATGATGATGGCGACAATGACGGGCAGGACAACCATCGTTAAGGTGAAGCTTTGGGAGTATGTGTTTTGGTTAGTCTTCATGTAGGTAAGGCTGATGACCAATCCCAGAATGATGGCAAGACCAATGGTGATTACAGCGTTGTTAAACGTCAGGTTGGTATCGGTTAGGGCTGAACTGAACAGTGAATCAAGCATATAGGACACGCTCTCTTTCTATAATCGTTTTATCTTGTTCTATGGATGGGTTGAAATCGGTACCTGGTACAAGAATGCGCTCTGTCTGGTAATTCAGGTTGGTTGTTCTCGCGAGATGTCTGAACTCGTTGCCGTATTTAGAGAATCCGGTACGGTACAGTCCATGTTCGGAGAGCAGTTGTGACAGCCACATCGGAACGGTTTTCTCGGCTTTCACTTCCATCAGCCATCGACCGTCCTTCACCAGCGGTTCACCGTAATCTCCCTGTTCCAGCTTCAGATCGTATCTGCGGCTGCGGATGTTGGTGTCAAAGGTAATGCGGAGATCGCGGCTGTTCTTGTCGAAAAGCGCTTTGCGTTCATACGCCAGATACACTTTTGGTTCCAGATCGTATACCCGAAGGAAATATTTGATCTCTTCAACAACTTGTTTGTTCATGTAATCCGCCAGCTCCGGTGCCTCTCCCGAACGGACGAATTCATAAGCTTCATCCAGCTTCAAAGCTGTTCTGCGCTTGTTCACCAGGCCGAAGACTTTCTTTTTGATCTCCAGATACACTTTGGCATTCTCTTCAGGGATTCCATAAGCCCGTAGTCTCAGCTTCTCCTTGTATTTTGGTTTGGAGAGACTGGCGCGAATCAGTGAATCCTGCGGAGTGTCGAAGTACAGGTTGCTGATGGAGTAGTACTCATGTTTCTTGTTGTAGGCATCCAGTTCCATGTATTTCAGCAGGTCATTGTAGAAATGTGCGTACTGCTCATCCGTCAGAAGGTACTTGCTCTCATATCGGTTGAATACTTCAATAGCCATGTGGGACTCATTCCTTTCGTTGGTGGGTTGTATGTTTTGTTGCATCGTGTATTGCTTCCATGTCTGTATCTTAGAGCCCCAACCTTGAATGAATCTTAAATGGTTTTACATTGCGTTAACATTTTTTTACCTTCCTATAATAGTTCGCATGCACAAAATGAATTAAGATTGATTCAAGGTTTAATTGGTAGAATAGGTGATATCATAAAGAGTTTAATGAAGACGAATAATTCAAGCAGAGGAATGAATAGATGATGAGAATATTAATTGCGGAAGATGAGGTTCATTTGGCAGAGGCTGTATCGCAGATTTTGAAAAAAAACAACTACTCCGTGGACATGGTCCACGACGGCAGATCAGGATTCGATTATGCGCAGAGCGGCATCTACGACCTGTTACTACTCGACATCATGATGCCGGAGATGGACGGGATCACCGTCCTGAAGAAACTCCGCAGTGAAGGCAATCATACCCCTGTCATTCTGCTTACTGCGAAAGGTGAACTATCGGACAAAGTCACAGGCCTCGATTATGGTGCCGATGATTATATCGCCAAGCCCTTTGCCACAGAGGAATTGCTGGCCCGTATTCGTGCAGCCTTACGACGGAAGGGCGAAGTGGTTCCCGAGGATGGACTGAAGTTTGGCGACATTGAGCTTAATACAACCCAGTTGAAGCTGAGCGTTCAGGGTAAGGAGATTAAGCTGAATCTGAAGGAGAATGAACTGCTGGAGCTGTTGATTGCCCGCAAACAGGCGATTACCTCCAAAGAGCAAATTATTGAGAAGTTATGGGGATTTGATTCGGAAGTGGAGTATAACAATGTGGAGGTGTACATCTCGTTTTTACGCAAAAAGTTAACCTTCCTGAACTCTGCTGTCCGCATTAACACGATTCGGGGTGTGGGGTACGTGCTTGAGGTGACGTCCTGATGTTCAAGAAACTCCGAAATCGATTCCTGATCGTGAACCTGGTGTCCATATCTATTATGATGCTGGTGGCATTTGCGACGATCTATACAATTACGTACCAAAATGTGCAACGTGAGACGAGTATGGAGCTGTACAAGGTATCTGATTTCTATCACAGTCCTTATAATTCATCCAAGATGCCGCGCGGAGAAGGGCAGGGTTCCGGTACAGGTGGTAGTACAGGCTCAGGTTCAAGTTCCGGTTCAGATTCGTTTCCCTCCGATGCCATGGGTGGTGATAATGGAGGACCGGGAGGTGATCCCAACTCACCACCTGCACGTTCCGTTTCGTTCATGATTAAGACGGATGATCAGTGGAAGATTACGGATACACATTCCCGATTTGATATGGAAGATACGTTCTACACCGAGGCGTTGCAAAAGGTTGACCAGAATAAAGTGGGTGATTCGGAACGGCAGACGGGGCAATTTGCGCTGGATGGAACGGATTGGGCCTATGTGGTTGATCCGAGCGGTGACGGGCACATGATCGTATTTATTGATGTGACGGCACAACAAGGCATTCTGACGAATCTGATCTATACATTTGCTATTGTTGGACTAGTCATGTTGATTGTGATCTACTTCCTGAGCCGTTATTTTGCGAATCGCTCTATTGCACCGGTCAGGGAAGCGTTTGAGAAGCAAAAACAATTCATCGGTGATGCTTCGCATGAGCTGAAGACACCTCTGGCGATTATCAATACCAATGCCGACGTACTGCTTGCGAATCAGGACGATACCATAGCAAACCAGGCGAAGTGGCTTCACTATATTAAGTCGGAAACCGAGCGCATGACCGGACTTACGAATGATCTGCTCTATCTGACACAGATGGATGACTCACGCTCTACGATGATTCATGCGAAGTTTAATATGAGTGATGCGGTAGAGAGTATTATTTTGCCGATGGAGGCCGTTATTTTTGAGAAAAACATCTCCCTTGATTACAACATTGAGCCGAATCTTACGGTTCATGGGAACAGTGAGCAGATCAAACAGGTCATTCTGATCCTGCTCGATAATGCTGTGAAGTATTCCGGTCCAAAAGGGGCCGTAAACGTCACCCTCCAGAAACAGAATAATGATGTCGTGCTGGCCGTGTCCAACACAGGTGAAGGCATTGCACTGGAACATCTGGATCGGATCTTCGATCGATTCTATCGTACGGATTCTTCAAGAGCCCGCAAGCATGGTGGGCATGGTCTGGGGCTGGCGATTGCTCGTTCCATTGTGGATCAGCACAAAGGAGAGGTGTATGCTCGAAGCGTAGTGGGAGAGGGTGCTACATTTTACGTGCGGTTGTCGTAGGGGCAGAGTGATGAGTCGGCGTATGAAAAAATGCTACCTACGTTTCGGCTCAACACTGTCCCTTCGCTACAGCTCAATAATCGTTAGCCAGGCATAAGTTCTGCCTGTAATGGGTTAACCTATGCTACAATGGCAACAGTATGTATGAATCAAGGAGATGACTGAACGTGGCAGAAGCAAACGCAATTAATGAACAAGAAATGATGCAATATATTGCAGATAAAACGAAGGCAAGCCAAGCGAATATCGCTCTTGTGCTGAAGCATGAGCAAGCGTACATCAACAAGGCGCATGAGAATGCCAAAGGCAACGATGTCGATATTGATGGCGATGATCTGGCTGACTATATCCTTAGTCGCAAAGATGTGAAGCTGGATGAGTTGACCGTGGAAAGCATCCTGGATGCTGAGATGGACTACTTGATGGACAAGGGTCACGCGGGATACGTAGATTAAGTTAAGTGTAGATTTGGAGCTTGGGCTGTGGCGTAATGTTTAATGAAATTGTATCGATGATCGGCGCATGAGGGGCTAGATTATTGGTGTGCAAAGGTGTTCAGTCCAGCGATTAAGCCTTTCTGTGATCCGGGTAAAATCTAACGAACCTGATACGCGCTATCCAGGTATTTCTCGCTCGTTTGGGAATGTAACGAATCTGAGACGCGTTATTCTCTGGATTTTAGGACTTTTCGGTGCAATTGCAGCATTTCCGCGGAATTAGCGTGTCTGAGATTCGTTAGTTCGGGAAATAAGCGCTTTTAGCCGAAATAAGGTGCCCTAGGTTCGTTAGAGTAACTTAGAGTAACCACAAGGTGCAACGAGGCGTTAAATGGCGTTTCAAAAGTGAAAATTCACAGATGCAGCCTAATGCATGGCAAGTGTTGTACTATAAAAAAGACCTCAACTCCACAATACTGTGGTGTTGAGGCCTTTTTTAGATTGTAGCGACCAGGCATTCCTTCGGGAACACCTGTCGGTATAACTTTTCTAAGGATGGACTTGAAGTTCTATCGGACCTGACCACTATATCGGATCATTTGTCGAGTCTCGCTATGAGTACAGTTCGATGAGTGTTGACCTATCGGACAACCTCACCGCATCACTCATCTGTTTGCCCTACAGTCTCTATTGGACATCGCTGTAAGGTGAGATTTTTAGGAAATCCCTATCAATCCCACAGTTTACAGCTTCTTATTGACCCATCATACCGCCATCTACAGTGTAGAGGGAAGCTGTTACATAGGATGCTTCTTCGGACAACAGGAAGTTCATCACCGCAGCGACTTCTTCTGGTTCACCATAGCGACCCATTGGAATGGCGGACACAGTTGCGGACTGGTAGTCTTCCACGTTACCGGAATTAGCTTCGATCTGGCGCATCATACGTGTGTTGATTGTGCCTGGCAATACAGCGTTAACCCGGATATTATAAGGTGCCAGTTCATTTGCAGCGGTACGCGTGAGACCAACCACGGCATGTTTGGACATAATATATGGAGATACAGCAGGTGCACCCATCAGACCCGCGAGGGAAGAGGTATTAAGAATCGCACCGGATTTTTGTTTTTTCATCACTGGAATGACATTTTGCAGACCCAGGAATACCCCACGAATGTTGACGTTATATACGGTGTCGAGTGCTTCAACACTCAGGTCTTCGATCAGTCCTGTTGGACCTTCAATCCCGGCATTGTTGGCAAAATAATCGATTCGGCCAAAAGCATTCAATGCTTTTTGCACATAGTTTTTCACGTCTGCTTCTTGGGATACGTTCGCTTTTACGGCGATGACGTGCTCTTTGTCGAGGTTCAGATCAGTAATCGTCTGTTGGATAGCTTCTTCATTCAGGTCCACCAGAACCAAGTTGATTTTGCGCTCAGCAAGGCGGCGTGCCAATTCTTTACCAATGCCCCCGGCTGCTCCTGTAATAACGGCTGTATGTGTATAAGATGTACTCATGATATATTCGCTCCTTATTCATTATTGGCAGGTATTTCTCAAAAAAAGTTTCAACCTGTCGTCTATCTTTCCTGTCTCAATGTTAAGATATACATAGCCGTGTGACAATAATCATTGACAGCGCATATGTCAGCTATCGGACAGAGGTGTAAGCGGTGTTTATTTTTATTACAATAATGAACAAAGGAGGCGAAAATGTTGATTATTGAACATCCTCAGGACCGGAGAGCACGAAGAACGCAGGATGCGATCATCGCTGCGGCGGTTTCTTTGATATTAGAAAAGGGAGCGGATGCCCTCACAATCCGGGATATTACGGAACGGGCGGATTACAACCGGGGAACCTTCTATTTACATTTTCCCGGCAAACCGGAGTTGTTGCAGTTCATTCTGGATGATTTCATGCAGGGAGTGGGGCGAGCTTATGCAGAACCATACGCACAGCTTAAAGAAGTGGACATGACTGTGTTGCTGCCATCCACGATGCCTGTATTCGAATATATTGAAGCCCATCAGGATATCTTTCGTGCATTAATAACGATGCATTCCGATATGAGTTCCCGTCTGTGCAATATGTTCAGAACGTATCTAACCGAAGATTTTGTATTGGTGACCGAGGATAGTGAGTGGACGATTAATTACGACATCATGTTAAGTTATCTGGTATCTGCAACGGTAGGTGTAATCATGCATTGGGCGGAGATTGGATTCAAATATTCTGCGCATTATATGGGAGAGCAGCTTACGGCACTGATTAACATCAAACCGACCCGTCTGCTGATTGAACCAGGGCAGAAGGGTCGGACTATTCACGAGCGTATGCTGTTGGATTAAGTACCGGATTACCCTGTCATGGAGGCATTAGCGGCCTGTTGCATCTGAAGCAGCTGTTGGCGGATCAGGACCGACTCGCCAATCATGATTAATGCCGGATTATTCACTTTATGCGACTTGGCGAGGGAATGGAGTTCGGCAAGTGTGCCGGTAATAATCCGTTCCTCCGAAGTGGTTCCTCGTTCGATTAGAGCCGCAGGGGTGTGTCCACTTTTGCCATGGTGAAGCAATTCATGTTGGATATGGGGCAGTTGGCTAATGCCCATGTAGATGACCAGTGTGTCCACACTATGAGCGAGTAGATCCCAGCGGACCGAAGATACACTTCCATCACTGCCGGTTCCCGTGACACATGCGAAGGATGAAGCAATCCCACGATGGGTTAACGGAATAAGGGAGGAAGCGGATGCACCTACAGCCGAAGTGATGCCGGGAATGATTTCAAATGGAATGCCCGCTTCCGCCAGCACAAGCGCTTCTTCACCACCACGGCCAAAGATAAATGGATCGCCACCCTTGAGTCGTACAACTTGTTTGCCTTCCGCTGCATGTGCAGCCAGCATCCGTCCAATCATCTCCTGACTCATGGAGTGAAGGCCCGGCGCCTTGCCGCAGTAGATACGGAGTGCTCCTTCACGAGCCTCAGCGAGCAATTGATCATTCACAAGCCGATCATACATAATGACATCTGCGGACTGAATACGTTTCAGGGCTTTTACCGTAATCAGATCCGGATCTCCAGGACCAGCGCCAACAATACTAACCAGGCCCCGGCTCATGATCGTGTCCCCAGTTTCGGTGCAGCATCGGAACTTGCTAATCCTGAACGACCACCCTGAATGGTTGCCAGTTTCGTCGATAGTTTCACCGGATTTCCCCAGTGGTGTGCAGCATATAGACCGAGGCCTGTAAATACAGCTCCGCCAATGAGATTGCCCACCAACACCGGGATCTGATTCCACAGCCACCAGTCAGCGAGACTGACTTGAGCACCAAGCATCATGCCTGCCGGAATGACGAACATATTTACCACAGCGTGCTCAAATCCCTGAGCGAAAAATATGGTAATGGGCAGCCACATCGCTACGATTTTGCCCAGTGTAGAAGTGGACGTCATTGCCATCACTGCCCCGAGTGTGACCATCCAGTTACATAGAATGGCTTTGATGGTGACCAGTACAATGCCAGCCCCACCCAAGTGCTGATATCCCAATGTTTTGGTTTCACTGGTCTGGATCAGCGTTTGAATTAGAGGGTTGCTCATATCCGTACCCATCTTGGTAATGGTCAAGCCGTATAAGAGAGCATAGAATGCACATCCGAGCAGATGTCCTGTGATCACCCAAAAATAATTCCGGAGCATATCCATCCATGTAATTCTACGTTTCAACACTGCAAGTGGAAGCATCGCAAAGTTTCCTGTCACCAATTCGAGACCCAGCAGAATAATGATGACAAATCCCGCCGGGAAGATCAGTGCACCTGCCAAACCAACGGAAGTTTGAGATACAGCGGTATATGCCAGTGTGGTTGCAAAGGCAAGGATAGCCCCCGCCAGAAAACCGCGGATCAGCATCTGTACCCGATTCATTCTGGCTTTGCTCTCACCAGCTTCGACCATCGATTGCAGCACTTCTGCAGGTTTAACAAAATCCATAGCGCACGCCTCCTTGATGTCAGGGTATTTCTAGCCTTTAACCCGCAATTGTGATGTATATTTCCCCGCTGTTGCCGTCCACTTCTGTTTTGTAGGTGTTCAGGCAGCCTTCATCCGGCTCGTGTACCTTACCATTACGCAGATCAATCTTCCAATCATGCAAAGGACAATGAACCGCTGTCCCGCACACCATGCCTTCCGACAGCTTGCCGCCCTTGTGAGGGCAGCGATTCTCGATGGCGTGCAGACTTCCGTCGCTCAGTTTGAAGACTGCAATTTCGGTATCCTGTATCAGGAAGGTCCGTGCTCCCTTTTCATCAATATCTGCAAGGTGTCCAATCCGGAATTTGTTCATCGCTGTTCCTCCTCTTCTAGTGGGTTACCGGCTCGGCACCGGACAGTGGGGTGAAGTTTTTACGCAATTTCTCGTCTTGAATGATTTCTTTCCAAGGATCAACCGTGTGACCCAGTGTAACTTCCAGACGTTCTACCAGAGCGAGACGTACATCCCGATCAGCCAATGCTTTCTTCACATGATCCAGACCTACCCGTTCAATCCATGCCGCTGTTCTCTCATTCCATTTTGCATTCTCTCTATAATATTGCAGGTAAGAGTAAGTCCACTCTTCCACTTCCGCATCGGTCTTCACCGTACATAGCAACTCGGCTGCACGAACCTTGACTCCCGCGTTACCGCCAACATGAATCTCCCAAGCGCCATCAATGGCGACAACACCCAGATCCTTGATAGTCGCTTCAGCACAGTTCCGCGGACATCCAGAGACAGCGAGTTTCACTTTGGCTGGAGCCACCATCTTGTCGAGTTTTTTCTCCAGACGAATACCCATATCAATGGAATCTTGTGTGCCGAATCGGCAGAACGTATTACCTACACAAGTCTTCACCGTACGAAGCGCCTTGCCATAACCAAAACCGGAAGGCATATCGAGTTCTTCCCAGATCTTTGGCAAGTTCTCCTTCTGTACACCAAGCAGATCGAGTCGTTGTCCACCCGTGAATTTCACCAATGGCACATCGTATTTCTCTGCGACAGTAGCAATCTTAATCAATTCGGCCGGGGAAGTGACACCACCATAGATCCGTGGAATAACGGAGTAGGTACCGTCCTTCTGGATGTTGGCGTGATAACGTTCATTGGTGAATTTGGATACACGCTCATCTGTGTATTCAGCCGGCCAGATCATCCCGAGATAATAGTTGAGGGAAGGGCGGCACTTGGAGCAGCCTTCCGGTTCATTCCAACCGAGAACATTCATGACTTCCTTGACGCTTTTGAGTCCCATCTCCTTGATCTGTGCAACAATCTCATCCCGATCATAGGATGTACAGCCACAGATGCCTTCTTTGGTCTGTTCACCTACATTATCGCCGGCATAATATGTGAGCAGGTTTTCGATAATAGGTTTGCACCCACCGCAAGAAGCGGAAGCTTTGGTACAGGATTTGATTGCACCGAGTGTATTACAGCCTTTATTCAGAACGGCGTCTCCAATGGAAGCTTTGGTCACACCGTTACAACCACAGACGATCTCGTCATCCGGCATACTCGCCATTCGTTCTGCGACAGATGGACCCGAGCCTGAACCACCGGAAGGTACACCGAGCAAAATTTCTTTCTCCCGACCGCTGATGTTCTCACCACTCTTAATGAGGGAAAACAGCGATGCGCCATCCGTGGTATCCCCGAACAATACAGCTCCAATCAGCTGTCCGTCTTTGATCACCATCTTTTTGTACACACCATCAACGTCATCCTGAATACGAATGCTGCGAGTGTCCGCAGCGTCTTTGAATTGTCCGGCAGAGAATACTTCCACACTGGATACTTTCAGTTTGGTAGAAGTGACTGAACCTTCGTATCCTTCGGTTGCCGCGCCAGCCAGGCGTTTCGCGAGCACCATACCTTGTTCATATAATGGAGCAACCAGTCCGTAGGCAATACCGCGGTGTTCTGCACATTCGCCGACGGCAGAGATACCAGGGATGCTGGTATGCATATAATCATCTACAATGACTCCACGATTCACATCGAGGCCGGTATTGCGAGCCAGTTCAATCTGAGGGCGAATCCCGACAGCCATGACAACCAGATCCGCTTCAAGTACCGTTTGATCAGTGAAACGAATGGATTTTACTCGATGTTTGCCTGTGATTTCTTCGGTATGTTTGTTCAAAAGGAACTTCATGCCTTGTTCTTCAAGCTCACGCTGGAGCATCAGGCCTGCTGGCAAATCCAGGTTCCGGTCCATCAGATGGCCGTTAATATGGATGACCGTGACGTCCATGCCCAGATTGAGCAGCCCCCGCGCTGCTTCCAGTCCTAGCAATCCACCTCCAATGACGGCAGCTTTGCGATACTTTTGTGATGCTGCCATCATGGTCTCGCAGTCTTTAATATCTCGGAATCCGATAACGCCTTCCTTGTTAGCGCCGGGAAGCGGGAGGATGAACGCTTGTGAACCGGTTGCCATAATCAGCTCATCATAGGCTGCGCGTACACCATTTTGAGATACAACTTCCTTGTGCTTGGTATCGATCTGAACGACCGGGTCACCCGGGTACACCCGAATGCCGTTATCTTCGTACCAGCTCCACTCATTGATTACGATATCTTCGATGGATGTTCCGCCAGCCAGTACAGAAGATAACATGATCCGGTTGTAGTTGGGATGCGGCTCTGCGCCGAAGACTGTAATTTCATAAGCGTGTGGAGCAAGCTTAAGGATATGTTCGATTGTGCGGATTCCCGCCATGCCATTGCCGACCAGCACCAGTTTTTTCGTTGTACTCATTATGATTAGCCCCCTTAGGTCCATTCTGCAAACTGCCTCGAAACCTTGTCTCTAAAATCGAAAAAGCCTGTTATGCCTCGGAGGACTGCGCATATACATACGCATCCCTTGCTCCGAGATTGCAAAACAGGCTTCATTGCCGTTTCAACCAGCTACGCCGTTGTAACTGTGATCGATTCAAATATGGAGTTGTTATGGCTTAACTATAAAAGATCGATCTAATCATGTCAAGATAGTTAACATAAAAAAGTATTTGAAATTTAAAGTTAATTATGTTTACATGAGTTTATTGGAATATCGAATGGACGACGAAGTTTTACGAGTATATCTTCTTAGTTTGAAGGATTTAGATAACGATAGCGCGCTGGATACGATAAATATTGTAGAAAAGGTGTCATGTATAGTGTTTCACCCTTTTTTATTGCAACATGATGAGGCATGAAAAGATCATTCTAATGTTGAAAATAAGACGCATAATCATCACCACTTAATTTTTGTTAGGTAATGTAACATGTTTATTGCTTTCGTGTATTAACGTATTAAATGATGTGGACTCTGATTATACGCAATAGGGAGGGATTGATCCATCATGCGATCTTTATTGGTCATCCGTGTTCAACCAACGATAGCTGCCTCATCCGATGCAATCCCTCTGACACCGGAGAGGCTACTGGGAGCAAACGGGTACCATGTACAGGTGGCGGACAGTGAGGCGGAAGCGGTGAAGCTAGCTCGTGCAGCCGAAGCGTCCATTTTGCATCTGTCGCTGGCTGATGTGGAGTACTGGGTGAACTGCCTGGGAAAGGGGAAGTCGGAATCACCGCTGCTTTGGTGGTGCGCGCCAGATACAGCCTCTTCCTCCGCAGAATCTTGCGAGGTCGAAACCTCATTTGATGGAATACTTACACCATCCATGACCGGGCCCGAGATTCACTGGACTCTTCACTTTGCAGCCAGGCGCTACATGGAACGCAAACAGTGGGAGCAGGAACGGAAGCAGTTGCAATCCAGGCTGGAGGATCGGAAGTGGATTGATATGGCGAAGGCTATCCTTAGTGATCTGAAGCAGGTCTCGGAGGCCGAAGCCTATGACCTGTTACGCAAGAAAGCGATGGATGAACGCAAACGGATGGTCGATGTAGCCACAGCGATTGTGAAGGCCCATCAACTGCTCCAGTCTTAATTGGAAGGAGGATTCTCCATGGATATGTCTCAGATACTCCGAGAGGTCGGACGTGGGAAACGAGGCTCGCGTGATCTGAATTATACAGAGGCACTGACCGTAGCAGAGAAAATCCTGAAACAGGAGGTTTCCCCTGCCCAGACGGCTGCGTTTCTAATGGCTGAACGTATGAAAATGGAAAATGTCGAGGAACTGGAAGCCTTTGTTCATGCTTGTCGTAACAGTGCGGAACGTTTCTCCATATTTCAGGATGGATTGGACTGTGCGGGTCCTTATGATGGACGGACAAAGTCGTTCATAGCCACGTTTCCGGTTGCATTTGTACTCGCGGCGGCCGGGTTGCCGGTGACTTTGCACGGGAGTGATCCTTTACCACCCAAGTGGGGCGTCACGTTGTCGGTACTTTTGAAGGAAGTGGGAATTGATACACACAAGATGGATCGGGAAGATGCCCGGAGCGCTGCATTGCGTTCGGGTGTCATGTACGTGTCTTCCGAGGATTGGTGCGCACCTCTCCGTAAGCTTCGTCCGTTACGGGAAGAGTTGGGTTTTCGAACGGTGTTTAACACAGCAGAGAAACTGATTGATTATAACCATTCAGCGTATTTGGTGTTTGGTGTATTTCATAATACCTTTCTGGATCGGATTGCGAAGTTGCTCACCCGGTTTAACTATCGTCGTGCTTATGTTGTACAGGGGATGGAAGGTTCTGAGGATCTGTATATTGATCGGCCAACCCGCGTCTACGCCGTGGAAGACGGTGATATGAAGCTGGAACTGGTTGATCCTGCAGCCTATGAACTGGATATGCCCGTGCCGGAACTGGTCTGGACGGCTGCGAAGCAGCTTGAAGTGGCGGAAAGTGTATTAAGCGGTGACGGTCATATCGCTTTTGTGAATCAGGTCTTGTTAAATGGAGGTTTTCGCTTGTACGCGGCGGGGCGTGTTAATTCCATCGAAGAGGGCATATATACTTGTCAGGGATTGCTGGAGAGTGGTGCAGCATATCGTCTCTATCAGCAGTGGTGTATCTCCATGGGTGGTGAACTGCCGGATAGCAGAGCGGTGTCCATCTATCCGGCATCGTCCAGATAATGTAATGCTGGTGTTCCATCTTGTTATTGTTTAGTGTGTTTATTCCCAAGGATAAGTAACGGTCAGGAAGTCAGCGAATTTCTTGCTCTCTTCCCGCCGTTGTTTCCGCATGGCCGCCCGATCCGGAGCGGTCTCGTATAGTTTCTTCTCTTCTTCCGTCTCCGGGATAATGCGGGGTACGATCAGTTTGCGATTATTTTCGTCCAGGGCCACAAAGGTCAGAAATGCAGTCGCTGCAATTTTCTTCTCTCCGGTCTTCAGATCCTCTCGAATCACTTTCACAAAAATCTCCATGGAACTTCGTCCTGTCCAGGACGCGAACGATTCCAGCGTAACCGAATCCGTTGGATTAATCGGGTACAGGAAATCGACCGAGTCAGTTGATGCTGTTACGGTATTGACCCGACATAGCTTCGAAGCGGCGATGGATGCAATATCATCGATGTAGGACATCAGCTTCCCACCGAATAGCGTATTATGATTGTTGACATCGGTTGGGAACACCCGTGCCGTCTTGAAACAACGTGTTTCGCGTACATATTTTTTCTCCACCTGATCCATCTCCGTTGGTTTCGGTATCTCTCTCATGTTTTTTCCTCCTGACAGTATGGCTGCTGTGACATTTCATTTCAGGTGTTGCGGGGTATATTTCTGATCTAGTATCCCTAGTATAGGTGTCGGTCTGATACATATTCAAATGAAGTTGTACTGCAAAAAAACCGCCAGGCGCGGACCGGCGCGCTGGCGGTTTACTGCTGTATATTAAGCCTTGGGCTTGAAAATGCCGGACGGTTTGCCGATTGGCAAGAACGCATAACCGAAGTGAGCGTTCAGTACCGAAGCACCTGTACCATACAGGGACACAATTCCGATCGCCAGTTCAGCGTATGCTGCAATGGTGTGGAAAATGTGAGGAGCTACGCCGAAAGCGTCAAAGGTCAAGCCAAGGAACAGGAAGTCAATCAGAATGAAGATGATAAGCAATACTTTATTCGCTTCAATAGCACCGATCGTCATGAACAGGGTGAATACGAGATATCCGGCAAAAGCAAATCCGAGCTGCTTGCCATCGGCCTGTTCAGCAAGTGTGGAGCCAAATACACCCATTTTGATCATCCAGTTGGCAGCCATAGCGAACCAGAAGAATGCGTAAGCGCCAAAAGCCGTTGTGCCAAAGGTGTTGTTACGTTTGGAATCTTGAATGCATGCGAATAGCTGGGCAAAGGCACCCAGGAAGATCGCCCAAGGAATAGCGTAGCTAAGTCCTTCTGTAATGCCAAGCTTTTGGGAAGAAGCGACCAGGGTTACGATAGCCAACCCAAATAATCCCATTGCGCTGGGATCGGCGTTAACAATTTTGACTTTAGTCTGTGAATCGGTCTGCATGGTGATGATAAGCCTCCAATAATATCAAATCAGGATCAATGGCCGTCGTTGGCCATCCTCTAAATTACATCATTTGTATCCGCCGGGTCCGGACACACACATCGCCCTATTGTACCTGAATGACCCCATTATGGAAAGGGATTTTATTACCTTTTGAACCAATAGACTTTTTGTATTTTCAATATACACATTTACGACACAATCCGTTTTGGCCGTGAATGATGTGGCCAGACGCTAGAATCCAACCCTCGATAATACCACTAAAATTGCGTCATATCAGCCATTTTCGGATAAGCTCTAGTGTGATAAAATAATCTTTATCAAAATTTGGAGAAGAATACAAAACATCCTTGTCTCCTATGCCATATGTTAATCCAACTATAGATTGACAGGAAAAACTAAAATGGTTCACAGAATAAGGAGGTATCAGGGGTCATGGTTATGAGTTTGGATTTGAAAAATAAAATAGAGAAGGCCAGACATAACCTTCATATGCTGGTAGAGCATAACAAGGGTGGTCTTGGGCATCCCGATGTGATTCGGCAGTCTATGGCATTGGACGAATTGATTAATGAGTATAACCGAATTAGCCGAAACCATTCACGGGCCTGAACCCAAAGCGATTTTAATTTTATACACGGAACAAATCACATAGATTGTAACGCTTGATCGTACAGACGGGCATGAATATAGCCGGTATGGACAGCCTCAGTTGAAGAGGCGGTATCCGACCGGCGTAATATTCATGCCCGTTTGTTTTTGCATCGTATCCATCTTGCATCTGTTTAATGCAGTAATCGTTTAGCTTCCAAGTATAGAACCTGCACGAACTTTTTTGTATTAATGCGTGTCTGGGACAAGGAAGGCTCCACATTGTTTTGCAGCTCCAGCATTTTCTTGCGAATTTCGGTGAAATCGAAAAATTTGGATGCATAGTTCTCGAACTTGGGATGTGTATAATCCGTTAATCCCAGAGAAACCACATGGCTCAGAGTCTGGAAGATGGCCCTGCGAACACGTTGTTCCGATGCCTTGATCTCCTTGTTCACCTCTGCGAGAGAGGCATCTTCTCCCAGTTTACGTATCGCTACATTCTGGAAGATGTCTTTGAGGGATGGGAACGTATAGGGGGACAGCTTATGTTCATCTGTCTCTACCTGCTCCAGATATTCCAGCATGTCCAGCAGATCCCTGCTACCCGCTTCACCGATCATGCCCATCTCGGACAGCAGGAAATGTCCTGCAGTCGTAATTGTTTTGTCCGGAACCGGAGCCGCAGCGCGTTCGGTAGAATTCAAACCGGACAATCCCTGCAATGTCCGTTGGATATCTGCGATGGACTGCTGCATCCGAAGCCTTTCGCTCACCAGCCGCAGAACAGATAGAATCTCTAACCGGTTAATCGGCTTCGTAATATAATATTCAATGCCTAGTGAATAGGCTTCTCCGATCATATTTTTCGACTCGATCTGGGAGATCATGACGATCTTGCCCTCAAACCTTCCTTCAAGCGCCCGCACAGTCTGAATCCCGTCTCGTTGGGGCATCAGCAGATCAATCAGCAGTACATCCACCTTATGCAGTTCCAACAGTTCCGCGTGAATATGTGCTCCGTCCTCAGCTTCCCCGGCAATATCGCCCAGGCCTTCATCCTCAATAATATCCATCAACATGGAACGAACGCCAGGATCATCATCCACGATAAAATAACGCATGTCAGTCATTCCCTTTCTCTGCGAATGGTGTGATTGATAAATCTATGGTAAAGGCGGTTAACGCCGCGATGAACTCTCGTTCCAGTGTAATCGTTCCTTTCCTTCTTGCATAGAACCTGAGATGTCAGGTTAAATGACAATGATTGGGCGATCAAAGCCCATTTTTAAAATAAATCTAGAAATTGCATGTAGGTATTTGTCGATTTCCGTAGATGCCCTTGTAGTATAAGTAACATCCCGAAGTCTGGGGCTAGTGTTGTGCAGAATGGTACAAACTTTTCGCGTAACCATCTCTGTGCATGAAATACACCATAAAAAGGGGCATACCGATGGAGCAAACAATACAAGATATTGTCGTCATTTTCAATGATTTTCTATGGTCCAAAGTGTTAATTATAATATTGGTAGTATGTGGTATATACTTCACCACCAAGACCCGATTCATGCAATTCCGCATGATTGGAGATATGGTAAAGGTGCTTCGAGAGCCAAAAAGCAAGGAACCAGGCAAAATTTCACCATTTCAGGCGTTCTGTATTAGTATGGCGGCCCGTGTAGGTACAGGGAATATTACCGGTATTGCACTGGCTATCGCACTGGGTGGACCTGGGGCTATATTCTGGATGTGGATCATTGCAATTATCGGATCAGCCTCCAGTTTTGTGGAGAGTACGTTGGCTCAGATCTATAAAGTGAAGGATAAGGGCGGATTCCGCGGCGGTCCGGCGTATTATATGGAACGTGGGTTGGGCAAACGCTGGATGGGGATTTTATTTGCCATTCTCATTACGTTGTCATTTGGTTTGGTCTTTAATGCGGTGCAGTCTAACACGATTACCGTTGCATTCGAAAACTCATTTGGCACGGATCGGTTAACGGTGGGTATCATTATGGCTGTGATATTTGCAGGAATTATCATGGGCGGTGTCAAACGGATTGCAAAAGCATCGGAATACATCGTTGTTGTACTGGCTGTATTGTACATTGGGGTAGCGGCTTTTGTTGTACTGGCGAATATTACGCAGCTTCCGGCCATGATTGCGTTGATCGTCAAAAATGCCTTCGGCATCGAACAGGTTGCCGGCGGAACGTTGGGCGCTGCACTGATGAACGGTGTGAAACGTGGATTGTTCTCCAATGAGGCGGGCATGGGTAGCGCCCCGAATGCCGCTGCAACGGCGGATACAACACATCCAGTGAAACAGGGACTTATTCAGGCGTTTGGCGTGCTGACAGATACGTTAGTGATATGTACAAGCACAGCCATGATTATTTTGCTATCGGGGGTATACAAAGGTTCCAATCTGGGTGGCATTGAATTAACTCAGGCAGCATTAAGTGTACATATTGGTTCATGGGCATCGGGATTCCTGGCGGTTATGGTGTTCCTGTTTGCCTTCAGTACACTAATCGGAAATTATTACTATGGAGAAACCAACATTGAGTTTATCAAATCCAACAAAGTTTGGCTGTGGGTATACCGCATTTGCGTTATCGCGATGGTGGTGTTTGGTGCGGTAGCCAAAGTACAGCTGGTATGGGATTTGGCTGACCTGTTCATGGGGCTCATGGTGGTGGTCAACCTGATTGCAATTCTGATGCTGTCCAAGGTGACTTTCGAAGCGTTGAAGGACTACAAAAAACAGAAGGCTGAAGGTCGTGATCCCGTCTTTACCCGGGACCGGATTCATATTCCGGGTGAAGTGGAATGCTGGCAGTCGGAAGAAGAAGTTATCGGAGATAAATCAATACATGTAGCCAATTAAGATTTTATCTGAACGTAGTTGGTTATATAAAATGGGCACAACAAACAACAGGACTTGGATTATCCATCATGGGCAACCCGAGTCCTGTTTGTTGCATATAAAATATATCTTTGCACTAGCCAAAGTTCATCAAAGATAAATTTTGATTAATTTTTAACGGAATAGCTGATCAGTTGTTCGGATAGAGTTTTCATTCGTTCCCCTGTTTCATTAAGCTGCTCAATCACATCCGTAAAGGATGCTACAAGCGTTGCTTGTTCCTGTGAAGAGGCTGCAATCTGGGAGACTTCAACTTCCATCTGTTTGATGACCTGTTGCACATCTCTCAGACTGGTATCGATATCACTTGTAGCTTGTTTGGCATCCACAGAGAGTTTGCGTACTTCGGAAGCAACCACACCGAAGCCGGCACCGGCTTCACCAACGCGAGCGGCTTCAATAGCGGCATTCAGGCCGAGCAAGTTGGTTTGCTCAGAGATTTCACGAATGAACCCGGCTACTTTGTTGATTTGGGAAGAGTTCTGAACAGCAAGTCTTGTGTTCTGCAAGATCTGCTCACTGGTTGCTTGCAATTCTTCGGCATGAGCGGCGACATGTTGCACCATATCAACGAGGTTACCATTGATGGTTCGATTTTCTTGTATAATATCCTCAAGTTGGTTCTGGTTCGATTGGTCGTAAGACACACAGAAAACAGCAACAACTTTTTGGTGATCATCAAAGATCGGAATGTTTAAAATATCCAGTTCGATACCATAAACTTCCTTGGAGAGAGTAGCGAGAGTCGCTTCTCTTCCGTTTTTTAAGATGGCAAAGTTTTGATACGATTCCAAGAGTGACATTCCTTTTTCAAAACCAAGATCAAATTTATCTGTCATAATGACATCTAATACTTTTTCGTGATCATATAGAGTTAAACTAGCTGGTTCTCTGAGGATCAGGCTGATATAAGGCATTACTTTAAGCAGGGCATCTACAACGTTCATGGAAGAGGACCATCCTTTCAATATTTGAATGTATTATTTTTATCGATCTATGGAATGCTCTATCTTTCATCGGACGGAAAGGGCTTTTCGTGAACGGCATTTTGTATGAAAGAATGAACATTTTATGATTAAATTTTTAAATATTTACCATTTGAACTGATTTATTGGATATAAGTGTTAGTTGTAACTATTTTTATATCAAGATATTTGTACGGATGTATATCAAATATAGGACATGTGTCCTTTTGTGTACGTTATATAGGGCAAGGAGGGAATTGGGAATGAAAGAAATTATGGACTTTGGACTTGTGCGGCAACTCGCCCGTGAGAATGGGTTGGATCAGGTGCTGGACGAGCCTGCACTCGCTGAGTTGCGACTACTTGAGGCTGCGAAGGGCGAGATGATATGTGCCAAAGGTGAACGACCCGAGCGATTGTATTTTCTCGTGCAGGGCAAGCTCAAGATCTATACCACCCTGCCTAACGGGAAGTCTCTGTTGCTTCGTTTCAGTACACCACTTGCGCTCGTGGGAGATTTGGAACTGGTGAATGGCAAGGAGGCTATGAATACGGTAGAGTCTGTGAGCAAAAGCCTGTTGCTGGGTATCAGCTATCGTGCTCTCCAGAATACGTATGCAGAGAACCCTAAGTTTCTCCACTTCATGCTGGGTCAAGTTACGCACAAATTGTATACCTTTTCCAACCTGTCGAGTCTGAATATGTTATATCCGGTCGAGAGCCGATTTGCCAGCTATCTGTTGTCCACAATGGGCCAGGACGAGTCTTCTTCGGAAGAGATCCAGACCTCCAAGCTCACCGAACTGGCGGATATGCTGGGCACCAGCTATAGACATCTCAATAGAGTTGTTCAAGATCTGTGTAATCGAGATATTATTCGCAAAGTGCAGCGGAAGCTAGTGATCTGTGATCTGGAACAGTTGCGTGTCATCGCAGGAGGCAATATATATGAGTGATGGTATTTTAAAATAAAGACCAAGCCTGCATATCTATGCGACATGACACGACACAATAAAATACAATACGGCACAACAAAGAGCACCCTCCCGAATTTACCAAGGGGTGCTCTCTTTGCTCTGCACTTCAAGTGGATTAGATATCTCCGCGTTGTTCGAACAATTGTGCGATCTCTACAATGACACGGGTGGCCTTCACCATATTGTCTACCGATACATATTCGAATTTACCGTGGTAGTTCTCACCACCAGTGAAGATATTTGGAGTTGGCATGCCCATATAGGATAGCTGAGAACCATCTGTTCCTCCCCGGATGGGGCGAATAACAGGTTCGATGTCCAGTCGGGTCATGGCTTCATGGGCAATGTCGACGATCTGGCGTACGGGTTCAATTTTCTCACGCATGTTATAGTACTGGTCATTCAATTCAACGGTGATGCTTTTCTCTCCATACTTGGTCTTCAGTTCGTTTGCGATATTCAATAGATTTGTTTTGCGCTCTTCAAACTTCGCCCGGTCAAAATCACGGATGATGTAACTCATCTTTGTCAGCTCAACATCACCCTCCAGAGACAACAGATGGTAGAACCCATCATAACCGTCCGTGAATTCAGGAGCTTCCTCCACAGGCAGGCGTCGATTCAATTCCATCGCAATTTTCAGGGAGTTCACCATCTTATCCTTTGCTGTTCCAGGATGCACGTTGGTGCCTCGAACGGTAATTTTGGCGGCTGCTGCGTTAAAGCTCTCGTATTCCAGCTCACCAAGCGGTCCGCCATCAACCGTGTACGCATATTTGGCTCCAAAAGCAGCTACGTCAAACTTGTGCGGTCCACGCCCAATCTCTTCATCCGGGGTAAAAGCAACCCGAATCTTACCGTGTTTCACTTCCGGGTGCTCAATCAGATAGGCCATCGCGGTCATAATTTCGGCAATACCTGCCTTATTATCTGCACCAAGCAACGTTGTACCATCGGTTGTGATCAGGGTATGACCTTTATACTCGTGCAGTTCCGGAAAATCCTTGTTGGACAGTACTACATCCAGTTCCGAGTTCAGCACAATATCAGCACCGTCATAGTTATCGATAACCTGTGGTTTGACATTTTTGCCAGTAAAGTCGGTCGCTGTATCGAGGTGAGCCAGGAAACCAATTACAGGAACATCCTTGTCGGTATTGGATGGCAGTGTAGCCATGACATAACCGTTCTCATCCATCGTTACATCTTGCAGACCAATGGAGGTGCATTCTTCAACGAGCAGTTTGCCCAAGGCCAGTTGGCCGGGTGTGGAAGGGCATGTCTCGCTATTTTCATCGGATTGGGTATCCATCTGAACATAAGTACTCAGTCTTTGAATTAAAATATCTTTCATCTATAATCGCTCCCTAGCTTGGATTTAATTCTTTTCGGGTATAGTATTTCCTGTGGTTCTCTATGGTTATCATATCATGTTTTGCAGTCATTTCCAGAATGGGGCAGAACCGAAATATGAGGATGACTAGGTATCAAAAAGGGTACCAAGGCACAAAAATGTACGTACTTGTGTTTCCATACGTCAGGTTCATAATAAATGATGAAGAAAGGATGTGTTCAAGACATGCCATTTATCACCGTTAAGGTACTGGAAGGCAAGTCGGTTGAGCAGAAACGTCAGTTGATTGAACGTATGACTCAGGTGGCTTGTGAGACACTGGATGTTGATCCGAGCAAAGTCTTTATCTTCATTGAGGATTTGGAGAAGGACAATTACGGCAAGAACGGAAAACTGTTTTCGGACTTAGACAAATAAGTAAGGCTTCATATATATCATGATCATGGAACAGGAGATGTAACATCAATGACTGAACAATTATTTTCCCCTTATCAATTCAAGAGCCTGCAATTAAATAACCGTGTCGTCATGGCACCAATGTGCCAATATTCTGTCACTGCTAAGGACGGCATTCCGAACGATTGGCATCAGGTTCACTATGTGAGCCGTGCGGTTGGAGGAACAGGACTGATTGTAATCGAGATGACCGATGTAGATCCGGATGGACGTATTACGGATAATGACTTGGGTATATGGTCAGATGAGCATGTGCCTGCCTTCACCAAACTTGTAGATGGAATTCATGCCTACGGCTCCAAAGTAGCTATTCAGATCGCACATGCGGGACGAAAAGCAGAGGATGCTCCGCAGCCTGTTGCCCCATCGGTAGTTACATTCCCGGGAGAAAAGTACAAGGAGCCTCGTGCATTAAGCACGGAAGAGGTAGAAGCCATGGTGCAGAAATTCGCAGACGGTGTTCGCCGCGCAGTACAGGCTGGAGTAGATACCATTGAGCTGCATGGCGCACATGGATACCTGATCCACCAGTTCCATTCCCCGCTGATGAACCATCGTGAGGATGTATATGGGCAGGATCTGTCCCGTTTTGGCGTTGAAGTCATTCGTGCAGTGAAAAAAGAAATGCCAACAGATATGCCGCTGATTTTGCGGATTTCGGCCGTAGAATATGCAGATGGTGGATACGACATCGACCACACCATCAATATCGCTCGTGCCTACCAAGACGCAGGCGTGGACATGTTCCATATCAGTTCAGGTGGCGAAGGACCTTCGGGACAGCGGAAACCGGGTAACTATCCGGGGTATCAGGTACCATTTGCCCGTCGTTTCCGTGAAGAACTGAGCGTTCCTGTAATCGCCGTGGGTATGCTGGAGGATGCAGCGTTGGCTCAGGCGGTGATTGGCAACGGCGATGCGGATCTGGTCGCGGTTGGTAGAGGCATGTTGCGTGATCCGTACTGGGCGAATCATGCGGCTCTGGAACTGGGTGTCAGCAAGGATCAAGCCGCCATTGCGGAGCAATATTCTCGTGGATACTAATTTGCTCTAAATTATACTTACACTTGCCACTCCGATGACAGAATAACCTTCCGATCTGATGAGGATAAAGGCGAAGTGTATGCTTTCGATGTAGCTTTCTTGCAGAAAACTTGTAGCGCCGCTTCTTCAGGCTATTTCTGTCCTCTGCGTTCTCGTGTAAATGTTATTGCAAATCTTATATAGTAAAAAAAGGCCACAGCATGGGTTAAACCTCATGCTGTGGCCTTATCTTTGATGAGAAGCATGTAGACTAAATTACGGATGGCTACGCTCTTCGAGTCGCTTCATAGACGAATTTTTGATTCGACTGCGTGGGTGGTTGATCCGGGTTAAAGTCGGCGTACACTTTAATGTCAGAGAAACCAATGTGTTCGAGAATTAGGCGTAACTCTTCTATGCCGTACCAACGCAAGGTAAGTTGTTGCAGCTCCGTAGCAGCAAGAGCACCCTGATGCCATTGTTCGTAGCGGATCAGACTCACTTTATATTGGTGAAGAAGGTTCACTTCAATGGTTTTCACTTCTACCGTGATCGTATCACCATCGGGTAATGAAACGGTTGATGTTTCTACAGAAGAGGGTTTTGTCACATCGGGAAGAAACAGATCAAACACGAGCCTGCCGCCAGGTTCCAAATGTTGAAATAGATTACGTAATACGTTAATCGACGCCTGTCTATCTTGGATGAGGAGCAGAGAACCTCCGGGAATGATAATTGCTTCGTATCGATATGGAAGGTCAAGCTTCTCCAGATCGGCAACGAACAACTCAGGTATGGGTAATGCCCGCTCCATACAACGGGAACGGCAAGAGTCAATCATATCGGTTGAATAATCAATTCCATCCACCTTCAAGCCTGCTTCAAGCAAAGGAATGAGCACTCGGCCTGATCCCGACATGGCTTCAAGGATACGTCCTTTGCAGCGCTGAAGATAATGGCGATAGAATTCGATGTCTCCTCCCAAGGAGTGTCCCACAGGTTTTGTTAGATCATAAACGGCGGTGCATAATGGACCATAATAACTGAATGACATAGTATAGGTGTCCCCCACATTCAAATGTATTAAAATGAAAAAGTGGAAGGGAAGTCAGCAGGATTATCCCTTCCGGCAACGGTTGGAATTGGATTTTTCAGAGCAGACTATCATAGGAATCACGCACCTTTTATGGAATATGTTCCAATTATAGGGTGTGGATAAAGCGGAGGTCAACTTCTATTCGGATAGTATACAAAATGAAATGTATAAGGAGGTGATTCGAATGGATTCATCATCAAGTGCACTGCCAGATATCCGGCAGGAACTTATGCTCCATGCACCTGTAGAGAAGGTGTGGGAGATGGTCTCGACCGAGCAGGGACTGAAAACCTGGTTCATGCCAGGCAATCTGGAACCCGTGGAAGGTCACGAGTTTATATTGGAAGCAGGCCCCTTCGGCCAATCACCATGTCAGGTGACGGAAGTTCTTCCGCTGCACAAGATTTCATTTCGCTGGGGTAAGGACTGGACGTTGACGTTCCAACTGAATGAACAGCCTGAAGGTACGGATTTCACACTGATTCACAGCGGTTGGGATGCGGATAAACTGACCGAGTTTGGACAGGCCCACGCTATCGTACGCGAACGTATGGAACAGGGATGGGCCGGAATCGTTCAGAAACTTGCTCAAGTTGTTAAATAAATCTTCATTCAATCAACCCCAGGCCATTTCGCCCGTTCATTCCGGTGAAATTCGGCCTGGGGTTCCTTGGTGTACCAAGAGCTGGCGGAAAAGATAGAAATCCTTCAAATTATAACGAATTTGACCGATTATGATACGGAAACTATTTCCGTGAGCACCAGAAACGTGTAACATGAATTATAGTGATAAATCGACAAAATTAGACGTCTCTCGCCATTGTGGATGGAAGGAATACATAGATGAGAAAACACTGGATTATGCTGACCATAAGCTTCATATGTATTGTCATTGTTCCACTGGGTTGGATCGCCCAGACGTTAATTAGCGAGCGGAGTAACCCCCAGGCTACAGATGGAAAAATTGACCTGACCCAATGGGACTTCGATCGCAAGGGTGCAGCATCTCTAAAGGGTGTCTGGGATTTCTACCCTGGGCAGTTGCTGAGTCCGGCAGATATTGAAGCAAGTGTATCCGGTCGCAAGCCTTTGCCAGCTTCGTCTGGCACTCAGGTTCCTGCCCGATGGAACAAATCTTTGGGTCAGGCGCATGGGTATGGAACCTATCATTTGCAAGTTCAGCTTACACCCCGGACGATGAAAAATGATTATGGTATACGCACACAGAATATACGCATGGCCCACCGGGTATTTATCGATGGGAAAGAGATTGGCGGCAAAGGGCTACCAGGAAAGACCAAGGCGACAGATATACAATTAAATCTGCCCTTTACAGGATTCACGTCCATTGAGGGCAACACGGCTGACATTATCATTCAGGTATCAAACTATAGTTATTCTTCCGGGGGCATTGTAGCGCCCATTTTGTTTGGAGACGAGCATAGTATTCTGAAAAGTCAGCAACAAGATTGGCTCAAGGATCTGATGGCCTTATTCGGTTTTATCTTGCCAGCCGCCTTTTTTCTACTTCTGTTCAGATTACGACGTACGGAGAAGGAGCTTCGTTTTCTCGGATTATTCAGCCTTTCTGGTGCGGTATACGCTCTGACACATGGGGAGAAGTTACTGGGTACGTTTGTACCGTTCCTGACCAATAATGAGATACTTCGGATTCAGCTTCTTAGTTCAGCCTTTGCCTATTACTTTTTGCTTCGGTATATGGATGCCCGTGTGCCAGGAGCAGTTCATCAGTGGTTTGTTCGTCTGGCTGTAGTGCTAATTATTACCCAGACCATTGTGGGTATTACGCTCCCTCCGACGCTTTTCTCGTCTCTTGAGCTTCCCATGTTGCTGATCTCGCTTGTTGTCATGTTCTATACGCTGCGAGCCATGTTCTATTGGTTGAAAGGACGACCGAATGATAGCCACTTTGCACTCGTGAGTATGATGAGCATACTCATGGTGGTTGTGTTGTATACGCTTGGTGCGTTCACTACCCTAGACACAGCGTTCTTTGCGCTGATTGAACTTTTATTATTTGTATTTGCCCAGATGATTGTGACCGCAATCCGCTTTGCACAATCATTCCGAGACGTGGAAGCCCTGTCGGAGCGTTTGCTTGCCATCGACAGCCTGAAGGACGAGTTCATGGCGAATACGTCTCATGAGTTACGAACTCCCCTGCATGGCATCATTAATATTGCCCAATCCATGCTGGAAGGGGCAGCTGGAGCAGTCACGCCCAAGCAAGCCAAAAATCTCTCCATGATTACTTCAACCGGTAAGCGCCTATCACTGCTGGTTAACGACATTTTGGATTTTGCCAAATTAAAAAATAGTGAGATTGAGTTGAAACGGGTAGCTGTCGATCTGGAATCCGTTGCACGTACCGTGGTCGAGGTATCGGGATTCACATTCGAGGACAAGCCGGTTATATTGATTCAACAATGGCCCCAGTCCTTGCCTCTTGTTGAGGCAGACGAAGATCGCCTAAGGCAAGTTCTGTATAACTTGCTGGGTAACGCCTATAAGTATACTGAGCAGGGTGAGATTCGATTGTACGCCAGTGTTGAAGGGGATTGGGTGAAGGTATCGGTCGCTGATACAGGGGTAGGCATTGCCTTGGACAAACAGGAGGATATCTTCCAGGCGTATGAGCAGAGTAACGGCACGATTGAGCGATTGAATAATGGAACCGGACTGGGTCTGAGTATTACGCGAAAACTCGTTGAGCTTGGCGGTGGTGAGATCTGGGTTGAATCGGAGCCGGGGCAAGGTTCGACCTTTCATTTCACCCTGCCTGTTATGAAGATGCCACTTTTGCAAACTCATTCGAAACCAGCTGCCGCCCGATATGTTGCTACACAGGGGGCAGGGGTGAAGGAGCTTGTGACAAGAGAGTCAGATGAACAGGATGATCTTACGGAAGCGGAGCATACGATTCTGATTGTAGACGATGACCCCGTGAATCGACAGGTATTGCTTAACCTATTGTCGACGGAGCGGTATCGTGTGATTGCAGCGGACAGCGGGTCCACTGCGTTGAAACTCCGTGAGGAGTTCCCGTCCATTGATCTTGTTATTACGGACTGGATGATGCCTAAGATGTCCGGGCTTGAGTTATGTCGCAAACTGCGCGAGCACAGTTCCTTGTCGGAGTTACCGATTCTGATGCTGACCGCCCGTGGGTTGCCTGAGGATATCAAACACGGATTCCAGGCGGGAGCCAATGACTTCCTGAGCAAACCGGTGGATGCCGGTGAATTGCGTGCCCGGGTTCGGACGTTAATTGAGATGCGGAGTTCTGTGCAGGAGGCTATTCGGACCGAAATGGCCTTTTTGCAGGCCCAGATCAAGCCACACTTTCTATATAATGCACTCAATGTTATTATCGCGACCTGTGCAGTGAATCCGGACAAAGCAACCGATCTGCTGATTGAATTGAGTCATTACCTGCGTGGAAGTTTTGACTTTCAGAACAGGGAGCAGCTTGTTCCTTTGACCAAAGAGCTGGAATTGGTGGAGTCTTATGTGCATCTGGAACAGGCGAGATTTGAGGAAAGACTGGTGGTTGAGTATGAGGTGGAATCGGACGTGCATCTATATCTGCCACCTCTCAGTATTCAGCCACTTGTGGAGAATGCCATTCGCCACGGCGTGATGGAGCGGGCAGCAGGCGGGACAGTTCAGCTTAGAATATTCAAAGAGAGCGAGCATGTAGTCGTACAGGTTCAGGATGATGGTGTAGGTATTCCTCCTGAGCGTATGGCTCAGGTTAAGTCTGGGCGCACCGAAGGTCCGGGAGGTGTCGGGCTGCAAAATATAAACCGTCGCCTGATGTCTCTCTATGGTCAGGGACTGGAGATTCATAGCCATGTGGGTAAAGGCACGCAGATCCGATTCCGTATCCCTGTGCACAAGGTGGATTATTCCAATTAGTGTGCCGAGTGAAGCAATTATGGTTAACAGACTAATAAGAGGATGCCGATAAAATCGGTATTCCTATTGAATCTTTCATGGCAGGAGGCTGAAAGAACGGTGAGAGCCATTGTGATTGATGATGAGAAGCCAGCACAGCTTCATCTGGAGCGACTACTACGAACCGACGGACGAATTACACCCGTGCAATGTTTTTCAACAGCTCGTGATGGTCTTCATTTTCTGGCAAAGGAACGTGTAGATGTTGTATTTTTGGACATTGGAATGCCCGAGATGAATGGCCTGGAAGCGGCTGAATATATACAGCAATTGGATCAGAGTATTCGTATTATCTTTGTTACGGCTTATGCGGACCATGCAGTGGAAGCATTTGAGCTGCATGCACTGGATTATGTACTGAAACCGGTAAGCTCCGCCCGATTGGCCAAAACCATTGATCGAGTTGCGGGCATAATGTCGCATCATTCCCAAGTTGCGGCCACTGCCGAGGTACAGGAATCGGAACCTGTATCTGTGGAGTTGGATACTGAAGTTCCGGGGCTGCTAACGTTCAAACATCTGGATATCTACAGAAGTTTGGATCAGGGTGCCAAGAAACATAAGTGGCGCACAACCAAATCACAGGAATTGTTTGCTTTTTTGTTTCATCACAGGGAAGAATGGGTAAGCAAGGAGATTCTGCTGGATAAGCTGTGGGGTGATGTTTCCCAGGAAAAGGGATTAACCCATCTACATACTTCCGTGTACCAGATTCGAAAGCTGTTTAAGGAATGGAACATGACAGGCAAGCTGGAGTACAATATGAACCGTTATCGTCTGTTATCAGGAAATCTGGTAAGTGATGTGGATCAATTCGAAAAATCCATGGTCTACAACGTCATCACATCAGACAATGTTGATGACTTGAGACATATGATTCCGCTTTATCGTGGCGATTATCTGGAAGAACATGATTATCGTTGGGCACAGGCCAAAGCAAGGGAACTCAGACGCAAGTATACAGCGCTGGTTATGGATATCGCGAGATGGGACATGGAGCATGGTCGCGGCAAGGAAGCGATTGAGCAATTAACGATATTACAGGAACGGGAGCCTTATTCGGAAGAGATCTGCCGACTCATGATGGAAGTGTATGCATCTATGGATGATCAGCAAGGCATACTTCGTTTATATCATTCATTTACATTGACATTAAATGAGGATCTGGGGTATCAGCCGGAGCCCGAAACAAGCAGGTTATATCAGAACCTGACGGACCAATAAACGCATGTAACGTAAGTTCAGACAGGAGGGTGAGGCATGAAGCTATTCATACACCGCAAAGATTTGCGTACGGATGATCTGGCCGCATTCGATTATTTGCGGGAACATCAAGAAGAGAGTGTGCATGTTCTCATCTACGATTCATTCCTCCTGCGGCAAGGCCGAGAGAAGGAACACAGCGGTGTGAATTTCAGGCAGCACGCAGCGGATTTAGGCAGACAGTATCTTGAAGCCAAACGAAAACTGCATGTTGCTTATGGCAAACCGGCTGAAGTGGTTGAATTCATCCTGAACGAATTCAAAGGTGAGATTAACGAGATTGTGGTCCATCGGGACATGACGCCATATGCAATCGAGCGGGATAGGGCCATACGCAAAGTTAGTGAGGCACGCGAGGTTACGTTCACACAACTGACGGATCATCTGCTGATGGATCTGAATGGATTTGCCAATTTTACAGGCAAGTCGGAGCCATATAAGGTATTTGCGGCTTTTCATCGGCGGTGGGTGGAGTTCATGAATGAACATCCCAACCCTCCTTCGGCAACAACGGTTGCAGAGTTGAAGGTGAGTGATCGTCAGATTGAATGGCCGGATGAAATGCAGGTACCTCCGGAGTTGCTGGAGGGCAGTGGTTCGAATGACGAGGACCCGCATCTGCTGTTGGATCAATTTTTGTCGGATCGAATTGCTGAATATGGGGATCATCGGGACGAATATGAGGCGTACGAGCCAAGTCATCTTAGTTCTTACGTAGCGGTGGGGGCTGTATCCATTCGCAAAATGTATGATGCGGCGAGTCGCACGGCAGAAGCGGGGGAATGGATCAGACAGTTGTGCTTCCGCGACTTCTATCTGTATCGTGCGGTCTATGAGAGTCACTATTTTACATATGAAAAGGTGTACGATCTCTCGGCTCTCCATGATGATCACTTTGAACGGTGGTGCAAGGCGGAGACTGGCATTCCGATTATTGATGCAGCGATGACGGAACTGAATGAAACCGGACATATGCCAAACCGGTTGCGGATTCTCACGGCGATGTTTCTCGCCAAAAACCTGCAATGCCCATTCACCTTGGGCGAAGCTTATTTCAGGCGCAAGCTGAGTGACTATGATAACATTCAAAACCGTGGTAACTGGTTATGGTGTGCCTCGCTTGGTGAGAATGCGGCTCCGTATTTTCGCGTGAACAATCCGGTAACGCAATCCGAGAAGTATGATCCGCAAGGTGATTATATTCGCAAGTGGTTGCCTGAGTTGAAGGATCTGCATAGCAAGGACATCCATCAGCCGCGCAAGGATGCCATTGTGGATCTGAAGGCATCGAGACAGGCAGCGATTGACGTGTATAAACAGATTTTGGCGAGTCGTGGGAAGTAGACTCAGTCAGGGGTGGGACCATGCCCAAACCCAAATTTACCATTCTCATCCGGTTGATCCAATATTCATTTGGTTGAGTGCAGGATGTTCCACAGACCGCGTACTCGCGGTCTTTTTTACATATATAGACATGAAAATAGTGTGAAATGTGTTGAAAATTTAGGAATTGTTAAGAAAATAGACTATCCATCTTAAGCATTATGGCTTTTAATAGATAGAGAGCTTTATTGTATTAAGTCATATCTGACATATTGACGAACACATTAAGGAGAAACGTAAACATGAGTGAAACACTGAAAAGAGAGCGAATTCCAGAGCTGAATCTGGTGCGTGCCATGGCAATTATCGGCGTACTGTGCGTGCATTCCACGTCCTATGCGACGGTGGACATGACGGGTTCAGGCTACTACTGGCTGTACAACTTTATTAATATCTTTATGAAATATGGTACGCCAACCTTTATTTTTATGAGCAGTTTTGTGCTGTTCTATAACTATTATTCCCGTCCACTGGATAAGAAACTCGTGAGTAACTTCTACAAGAAAAGATTTGTGTATATTTTGCTTCCGTATTTCCTGTTTTCATTAATGTATTTTGTGTTGCTGCATTTCACGCATTATCAGGGCCGACCTTTCGGCGAATCCGCAGTAAGTTTCATCACGAAATTGTTTACAGGTAAGGCCTATACACATCTGTACTTTGTATTTATTAACATGCAATTTTATCTGTTATTCCCATTGGTGTTATGGTTGCTTAAGAAATATCCTGCTGTGGTGAAATGGTCTGTTCCGATTGGACTATTGATTCAATGGGCATTCATCGTAAGTAATAAATATGGATTCCAGGTACCCAACAAGGGAAGCTGGGCGTTCTCGTATTTTTCCTATTTCATGCTGGGGGCATTCATCGGGGTGTATTTCCCTAAAATCAAGCAATGGTTTGTCATCAGTCGGGCCAATGCAACCAAAGGACGCGTAGCTTCATGGATTCTGCTCTGGGCGGTATGGATCATTGCCGGACTTGGCCATGTCTATATCTATTACCTGCTGCGTCTGAAGATCGCAACATATAACACACTGTGGTATGAATTCTTCTGGAATGTGCATACCTTTGCTTGTGCGCTGGTACTTATCCAGATTGCCTATCTTCTCTATCGCAAAGGGCCTTCACTCATTGTCAAGCCGCTGAATCGGCTTGGGGCATTGTCGTTCGGGATCTATCTGATCCATCCCTTCTTCCTGCTGGTGTATCGTGAATTTCCGCCGCAAACAGGTGTTTCCTGGTTAGTGCATCTGTGGTATGCCGGAGGATTCGGTGTAGCTCTAATCGCTTCGTGGATCGTCGTTGGATTGACGGCAAGGTTTGTTCCATATGCATGGGTCATCTTTGGCAATCTGCCAAAACCCAAACCACGACTGGTCCCACAACAGAACTCGGGCCAACTGGACGTTTGATAAGATGTATTTCCAACACAGGAATAATAAACCGTTTCTTGGTCGACCTTAGGGGAGAGCAGGGAGCGGTTTTTTCGTCTATACAGATATGCTGGATGTGGGGAACGAGTGTTTCTTTTTCATGTATGAGGGGTAATCATAAGGCGGAACGATAATACATTATGGATAACAGGATTAAGGTGAATATAATGACAACATGCGAAAAATGCGGGAGACCGATGCAGGATATATTGGAATATGTGGAACACATTCTTCACGAATGTAGTGAACAGACACAGGAGTACAACTCGAAAGATTATCAGGCCTATGGCCATGAGGGTGTTCACGAGCAGATGTGATACAATAGAAAGAAACCGGATTCATACGGAACCGAGGTGACAACATGGAGACGGGTCCAGCCCCTTTCCGGCAAGGAAAGACGGAACAAGAAGCGCGACTGAGCAAAACGTGTATGTATTGCGGACAACAGCGGCCGATGTCCGAATTCCGGCGCAGAACCGGAAAGCGGGCAGGTCCCGGAGCCAGGCGTGGAGCCTGCCGCAGCTGTCGCCAGCTTGGTGGACAGGCTGACCACGAGTCAGGTTCAAGCGTGAGCGGACGAACGAATGAACGGATCGAGCATCAACGGGATGGCTTGGAGACACGTGCCGTTACTGCCAGACCCTCTGCATCTGCGAGAGATGAGGCAGGTCGTACCTCCCATGGTATGGAGCAGGGATCAGCTACGGTGTCTGAGTCTGACAGAAGTCTGTTGTCTCAACCGTCAGTAGACTCGTCATCTTCGAATGACGATGAACATGCTGACTTGGTGACTTCCTCACCCTCTTCTTCGGGTATTCGGAAGAAGAGGAGAAGACGGAGGAAGAGCAAGCGATCAGAGAGCATAACGGGCAATGAGCTGAGAGAGACGAGTCTGGAGCATGATGGTTTGGCGGGTGAGGTAGGAGATGAGCCACAGCCAGGTGAGCACTGGCGTGGGGAAGAAGGGCATTCGCAGGGGCATGCTGCTGCGAATGAGAAGGGCACTGCACAGCGGGCTGGCGCGCAAGCAGCCGCTGCTGTGCAGGCCGCCGAGCAAGCTGCGGCGGCCCACCAAGCTCTGCTGCCGGCTGAGCCGCAAGGCCCGGCAGCAGAGCCCATGGCTGCGGATCAACCGACCGCAGCCAAACGCAAGCGCAAGCGGCGCCGCAAGCGTGCTGGCGCGCTCGCGCCCGGCGCAGGGCAGGCCCGCAGCGTAGCTGCTGAGGCCCATGCGCCGGCACTGAGCGACCGTGGCGATGCCACCACGGTCGCTGCACCTACGGCGACGGAGGCGCAGCCTGCCGCCACCATGCGCGAGCCCGGGCAAGCGCCAGGGGCTGCTGCGGAGGCAGGGCCTCCTGCGCCCGTGCGCCAGCCTGGCTCGCCAGGGTCCAAGCCGCGCCAGGCGCGCAAGGAGCGTGCGCCCAAGGCGAGCGGCGAAGACGCTGCCCGCGTTGCATCCGGGCAGCGACCCGCGCATGCCAGCCGTAGCCACGGGGCTGGCACGGATGGCCGCCCCCGCCGCCAGACGCCGTCGGCCCCGGTCGCTATCGACCCGGAAGATCCGGCTTCGCTCCGGACCAACCGGCAAGGCATGGTACGGATGCGAGGCAAGACCGACAAGGGCAGACGCTGGCATCAGGAAGTGGACATGGAGCTTGCGGTCACGCTGGTCAAGGAAAAAGCCGCTGTGGTGGTGAATCGGTACACGATTCGCCGATTGTTCAGCAACAAGGATTTCAAGCGGTATATTCTGACCCGGGATCACTACACCTGTTACTTCTGTGGATCGTATGGAGATACGATTGACCATCTGCTGCCGCGTGCCAAAGGTGGACATACCACTCCGCTCAACTGTGTCTGCGCCTGTAATCTGTGCAACCAGTCCAAAGCAGCGATGGATGCCGAAGAGTTCATGCGTTCCGGTATTCCCGAATGGAATGCTGCCCATCAGGCAGAATTGATTGAACTGGCCATGCAGGAAGCGCAGTTGGAAGAAGGATAAATGCCCCCGAACATGGAATCGGGGTTTTGATATGAAGAGCACACCAAGACCACAGAGGTCGAGGTGTGCTTTTTTGATTTAATTCTGATTTGGGTGGGAAGTGAGTTTGCTGTGCAATAATTTCTTCAAATTGACAACGGTGTTCATCGAAGATGTACGTTATACTGGGAGGGAGTTGCTAAAGAAGCTTCATCATCCATATGAATGATGAAATGTATAGTGAACATCAAACCTGAGAACTTAGACTGTATAGATTGGATGGATGCAGATGACCCCGGCAGCATTGGACATTATGTCATATATTACGGAAGAAAATATTCGTTTCTGGCTGGAGAAGTTTCGCTCCCTGGGCCCGTTACCGGGAATTTTGCTTACGTTTATGAAATCATTTGTACCACCGCTTCCAACGCTGTTGATTGTGGGCGTGAACGGTGCGGTATATGGTCTGTGGGCAGGGTTTTTATATTCATGGATCGGCATGGTGCTCGGTTGTACCGTTACGTTCCTGATTGTGCGGGAGATTGGGAAATCCGCCTTTGTAGAGCGATGGGCACGCAAACCTCGTGTGCAACGCAGCATGGTATGGATTCGAAGGAATGCATTCAGTTATGTTTTTCTGCTGAGTATCTTCCCGGTAGGTCCGTTTGTCATTATTAATGTGGCGGCAGGTATCGCGCGAATGCGATTGTTATCCTTCCTGCTTGCGGTGGGCTGTGGTAAAGCGATCATGATTTTCTCTGTTACGTATATCGGTTCCAATGTGGAACAATTTCTGGAGCACCCTGTACGCTGGGTAGGCGTGTTGCTGTTTATTGCGGTATCCCTGTGGGCAAGTCGCAAACTGGAGCGACATTTTACCCGGTCATCGTCAGATGGAGAAGATCTACATGATCTGAATCAACCCTCTGGAAAATCGATTTCCTCTTAAATATTTATGGTTTGATAAATTTAATGATATAGAGGGATGTCATGTCGATTCGTGCTCGTTTATTGTTATCTTATATTCTGATGTCTTTCCTACCCTTGATTCTTTTGGCGATTACGTTATACCTAATATTAAATGCCTTTGTTGGTGATTTTATAGGTCGCTACCATCTTGATTTTAGCGATAACAAAAATCCTTTTAAGGTCATTATGACCGAGCAAAAAGAGGTCTTCACTGATATGAAGTTGCAGGCCTCTACCGATCCAGATCAACTGCTTAATCCCTCTTTGCTCGATAGTTGGGAAAGCCAGCTTAATCCAATTAACATGAGCATCGTTTTGCAAAAAAACAATCAATTGGTATATGCATCGCCTTCCTTGGATCAAACAGAGGTTGCAAAAGCATTTGATTCCATTGAAATGCCCGGTAGCTTTGTTGATTATTTTTATATCTCGAATAACTATACATTTCAATACAAAGATCTGAGCGAAGGCCATCTATATATCGTGACCGATATAGGGCCTTTGTCTGAATATCTGGGAAAATATTTAGTGATTTCCCTCCTACTATTGATAGCTATCATCTTGCTCACCAACGGTGTGCTTACCTATTTTGTATTTCGCAGCACAGTTACCCCGCTACAAAAATTGCGACGTGCCGTCGATCAGATCAAAGAGGGTGATCTTGATTCGACTGTACATTTTCAAAAAGATGAAATCGGCGGACTATTTCAAGCCTTCGAAGAGATGAGAGCACAACTGAAGCATTCCAAGGCAGTTCAACTGCAGTATGAGGAGAATCGGAAGGAACTGGTCTCTAACATATCGCATGACTTAAAAACGCCGATTGCCAGTATTAAAGGTTATGTTGAGGGCATTCTGGACGGTGTTGCGGATAACCCGGATAAGATGGATCGATACATCCGGACAATCTATGCCAAAACAAAAGACATGGACAAGTTAATCGATGAATTGTTTATGTTATCGAAGCTGGATATGGGGAAACTACCGTTTTATTTTGAAAAGGTGAACATTAACAAATTTCTCGAAGATTGTACCGAAGAGATGCAATTTGTCCTGATGGAAAAAGGGATTAACCTTACACTCGAGCTGTCTACGAGTGAGCCTGTTTTGATTAAGGCGGACCGCGAAAAGCTCAAACGAGCCATCAGCAATATTCTGGATAATGCTGCGAAATATATGGATAAAGAGCAGGGAATCGTTCAAATCCGTTTACAAGATGAAGGCGAATGGGTTCATTTGCAGATCGAAGATAACGGACAGGGAATGCGAGAGGATGAGCTTCCTCATATATTTGAACGATTTTATCGTTCCGATCTGTCGAGAAACTCAGAGACGGGTGGTAGTGGATTAGGTTTGGCAATCGTCAAACAAATCATTGAAGAGCATGGCGGCGAAGTTCAGGCTGCCAGTGAAGCTGGGGTTGGCACAAGGATATGGATCAGGCTGAGGATGGTGATGCCACATGAGTAGAATCTTGATTATAGAAGATGAGAAGAGCATTGCCGAACTGGAGCGTGACTATTTGGAGATAAACGGGTATCAGGTCGATGTGGAGTACAGTGGCGATAAGGGGTTAACCCGTGCCTTGAATGAGCTTTATGACTTAGTTATTCTGGATGTCATGCTTCCCAAAGTAGACGGATTCGAGATTTGCCGAAAGATTCGCAGTGAAAAAGAGATACCGATTATTCTTGTCTCCTCCAAAACGGAGGACATTGATAAAATTCGTGGATTGGGTCTGGGCGCTGACGACTATATTACGAAACCGTTTAGTCCCAGCGAAATGGTAGCCAGAGTGAAGGCACATCTTTCTCGATATGAGCGTTTTCTAGGTAAGCAGCAACATGAGGAAATAAGCCTCGGGGGTCTGCGGATTAATAAAACAGCGAGAAGAGTGTTCGTGAATGAAACAGAAGTCCAGTTTACGACAAAGGAATTTGATCTTCTGGCCTTTTTGGTAGCCAATCCAAACCGGGTGTATAGCAAAGAGCAATTGTTTGACCGGATATGGGGCTCTGAGTTGCTGGGGGATCATAACACCGTTGCGGTGCATATTCGAAAATTACGAGAGAAAATTGAGGCTGATAGCTCCAATCCACAATACATAGAGACCATCTGGGGAGCGGGATATCGAGCCAAGCCCTGACAGATGTTAAATGTCTCAACAAGACTTTCAGCGAAACGAGCTGGGAGTCTTTTTTTTATTTTTCAATCAGTAAGTTTATCAAAATTTAAACTATGTTTATGTTTTGAAAATACCTTCTTTAATGCTGGATAATATGGCGCATTTAGAATTGGGAGTATAGAAATTTTCCAATGGGAATGCAAAAGGAGTCGTTAGACATGAAGAAGATGGTACGTATAGTTGTGTATTTCTTGGCCTTTATTCTTCCACCTGTTGTGGTGGGGTTAGTTAATATTAGCAGCTTGCCAAGGGCTGGCCAATTTACCGTACAGTCGTCAGCGGAACAGATCGCTAGAAATGCAGAGCCTCCTGCATATGATGCACAAAAACCAACGGTGGCTGTCATGCTAGGTGCTGAGAAAACCGAGGCCATCGACTTCATGGCTCCGTACCAATTGTTCGCAGCCTCGGGGGCTTTTAATGTGTATGCCATAGCCCCTGATAAACAGCCAACTACCCTAACGGGCGGGCTTAAAGTTATGCCTCATTATTCTTATGCAGAGCTTGATGAGATGCTGAAGAAGGAACCGGATGTGATTGTCATTCCGTTTATCCCTCCAGGCTCAGACAAGGGAGATCAAGCGGTACGGGATTATCTATTAAAGCATTCAAGCGAGAAAACAATCATATTGTCCATCTGCAATGGAGCAGAAAATTTGGCGAGCACAGGTCTTTTGGACGGGTTATCTGCAACAACTCACTGGGGTGATATTAATGGGGTCGAAAAAAAATATCCTGAGGTGAACTGGGTTCGCGGAATGAGATATGTGGATTCGGGTCATATCGTTAACTCATCTGGTCTCAGCTCTGGTATAGATGCATCGCTTTATGTAATTAGCAAATTTGCTGGTGAAGACACGGCGAAGAATCTGGCTGCGAGCATCCACTATCCAACCTATCATTTCGTTGGCAACCCTGAAATGGAACAATATAAAATGCAGCTAAGTGATACCTATGTCTATTTAAACTATGCCTTTAAAAAGAAGGAAGAAACAGGTGTGCTTCTGTATCCAGGAATGGATGAGCTTTCCTTAATAACGGTATTTGATACTTATCCAGCGACCGGAACGACTCGTTTGATCACGATTGCTGATTCGTATGAGCCGATTCTAACGAAACATCATCTCTATCTCTTCTCTGAGTACGATGTTGCAAGTGCGCCCGAAGTGAACCGAATGCTGTTGGCAGGGGGGCAAGTGAAAGGATTAGCCAGCACCGTTATCGAACATTGGAATAAGAAAAGCGAAAATACTGAACTGGTTTATCTGAATGCCGATGCCCCAAATCGTTATGTTTTGGAGCCGATCCTGGAGGACTTGGCGAAACACACGGATGTTCTGACGGCGAAATATGCTGCCAGACGTTTGGAGTACAGGGGTGAAGACATGCATTTGACAGGAAGTCCTGTATCCCTAGGCAACATTTTTAAACCTATGCTTATCGGACTGTTGTCATTATTACTTGTGATATTTATATTCCGATTGTTCAAATCTAAAACTTAATGCAGAAGATAAGGGAACTGACACCGAACTGGGAGCAGCGCACGTATATGCGAGCAGTCAACATATTGCCGAGAACTGGAAGGGACTAAACGACTAACGGTTAAAGCGCATAGATAATTAAAATAGACTGTTCTCCGGCATGTTCTCCTACTTGTCCGGGGAACAGTCTATTTCTCCATGCTTGAGTACTCGACCAATTTCTCCTGTGCATTGTGTAATAAAGTTCTTTTTTCTCTCCATATGTCGGTTATAATTTCTTCCCATTCCAGATTTCTAGTAGCGGTCCGTGCTGCCCATAGACGGGATCGGTATCCGGGATCGGAACCTTTCGAATTTCCTGAAGAGCCTTGGCACGATCGTCTTCCTCACCTGTGCGTGTGTTGTAACTCTTGCCGCCCGGATAAGCACCGGCAATACGAAAATCAGTGCTGGACTCCAGACGTTTATGCCCTGTTCCGGCAGGAAGCACGACAACGTCGCCTGTTTGAAGGTAAACTTTCTGACCATTTTCTCCGCCTAAAATCAGTTTCACGAATCCACTCACCACAGCAAGAGCCTCATGAGCATTACTATGATAATGATGATAATTGAACACACCATTCAACCAGCTATTTCCCCATCCATTACGGTTCAGCAACGATTCTGCGTGAAGGGCCTCTTCAGCCCATACGTTCTTATACAAAAGCACAGGTAGGGTCGGATGATTAGGAATTACACCGTCATCCTGAAAGAATAAAGTCTCTATGTCCTTTTTCCGTTCATTCATCTCACATCACCTCACTTTAAATTACCCGATAACCTCAAGGACGAACAAAAAACAATTGTAAAATGATACAAAATGTATCATTTTAAGGTTATACTCAGTACATATACTCTCTTCAATGCACTCGTTGTATAAATCGCAAGGGGGAATCGTGTGTGAACATTGTGATTACAGGGGCTTCTGGATTTGTGGGATTTAATCTTTCACAGTATTTGGCGCAAAAGGGGCATCAAATTACCCTTCTGGATCGGGATGATTATTGTCAGAGGCTTGTTCATATCTCTCCTCTGCATGAGATGCCGTTCATCTGTTGTGACCTTGCATCGGACCGGATTCATCTACCTCCAGGAACAGATTACATTATCCATCTGGCGGCAATGCCACACGTGGATTATTCGTATCATCAGCCAGGGGAAGTTTTCCGCAATAATACACTCAGCACACAGGCTGTCCTGCAATATGCTACGGAACATCACATTCCAGTCTTGCTGGCTTCATCCGTTGAAGTGTATGGCGGCGATTGGGGCAGAGTCTATCACGAATCAGATCCGTATGCACCCGTCTCTCCTTATTCTGCGTCCAAAGTCGCGTGTGAAATGCTGGCTCACTCCTATGCTCAATGTTACCAGCTTCCAGTTAAACTCTTTCGCTTGACCAACCTCTATGGTCCATGGCAGTTGCCAGACCGTATTATTCCCCGAAATTTTGGTCGGATGTTGGACGGACTGCCTCTGGATATCCAGGGATCGGCAGTGCGTGATTTCTTGTATGTAGATGATGCCCTCCGGGCCATTGAACAGATCATGTTGAAAGGCAAAGACGGACAGGTCTACAATATATCGACAGGACTTGGAACAACCATGCAGGAGATCGGGGAGATATTGAAACCAATGGATCGATCCTTAGCTGCTGTAGAGATTCGGGAGCAAGAACCAACCCAGTCCAGAGGGTCCAGTCTGGTCGTGCATTCAGGCAGATTACGGGCGGAATTGGGATGGTTACCTCAAACCACATTGGAAAAGGGATTGGAAAAAACCTTCCGTTGGTATCGGGAACACCCCGAATGGGTCAGACAGTTCAGCCGTGAATACCATACAACAAGGGAAACGCGCAGTTTCATTATCGATATGGCAAGATACGCAGTTCCAGCAGTATAGAACGCACAAAAAAAGCCAGGGAAGGGTGTATTGAGTAACACCTTCCTTGGCTTTTTTGCGCCTCCGTCTCATTTTCAGATTTCATCCGAACACGGACAGTTAGGCTAGTTCATAACGATCTATTGCACGAAATGATCGTGCTGTTGGACCTCACATTAAAATGATCTAGTGATGATCTTTTTTAATGTCGGCAATTTTATCCTGTACAGCACCTTTGGCTTTGTCTTTTTTACCCTCAGCCTGAAGGGATCTGTTGTTGGTTGCATTACCGATCTGATCCTTCACTTCGCCTTTGGCTTTATTTACGCCTGCTTTGATTTTGTCGCCAGTTGAATTACTCATATCGAACATCTCCTTCGTTTCTGGTGTAGTCCTTATTAACCGGGATGTCCGCATTCTAAACGTTCATTATTTCATGGCGGTCAGAAATTTGTTCTGGATATTCTGTCAGAAATGATCTGTACGAAGAGTCATTTTAAGTATAGGCATTGCTTAATCGCGTGCTTCATTAAAGGAATGAGAGGATGTTATGATATGAACAATTATATTGGAAATGGTGCGTATTGCTACGCCAATTCAGCTTCAATGCTGCTGTCGTCCATTGGAGAAAAGATAGATCCCGGTCTGCTTGAAACCATCGGTGGCTTTTCCCTGGGAGCTTTCCGCACGCAGGAAGACCTTCTATTTTTTGATGACTGTACATCTAGTCCTGATCAGGCGATTAGCAAAGCGATGAGCATTCTGGGATTTAGTGTGCGCGAAAGTGTGCAAGCACGGGGTACAGAGATGCCTGTTGATGAGCTAAGAGAGGCTTTGAAGCAGGGTCCTGTAGTGATGGGTCCGCTGGATATGGGCAAACTCGTCTACAATCCCAACTCTCCCAACCTGGGTGGTTGCGATCATTATGTAGTGGCGCTCAATATGAGGGGCGATGAAATATGCCTGCATGACCCGGCTGGATTTCCGAATGTCTTCCTGACACTGGATAAACTTGAGGAAGCATGGAAGTCTCAATTCCCATGGAGTAGCGGTGTTTATCGAAGATGGTGGAGTCCTGAACGCATTGAACATCCTGATCTGGAGGAGATTAACCGCCGGGCTTTCACTTGGTTCAAATCAACCCTTACAGAACAGACCCATGATCTTGCTGCACAGGAAGGACGAACCGGAGCTTCAGCCATTCTGCATAAGGCGGAACAGGTTCGTACTGGAGCAATCGATGATAATGAGTGGGCTCATTATGTGTATTTTGCTCTTCCAGTAGGCGCGCGTCGTGCCCATGATTATGGTTTGTTTTTTAACACAATCCATCCTGACCTTTCTGCTTTGAAATATGCACAATCCCGCCAATTTGGGGAATGCCAATCCCGTCTTGTCTCTCGGAACTGGGAGGCTGCTGCGACAATCATGGTGGCACTCGCGGAGACGGAAGCAATGATCGAAGCTTCTATTTTGAAGATGGAGTAATGAAAGTGAAGCGACGCTATAAGAAAGGGAGATATACATGGATGGATTAAATAACAATCGCCATATCAGGCCAGGGGAAGATGAGACATTAGAGGATCGGCAAAAGGAGCCGGATATCGCGCTTATCCAACGAGCCCAAACTGGGGATATAGAGGCCTTTGGAGAGTTAATTCACCGTTACCGTGGGCAATTGTTTCGTTATGTACGAGCACTTACGTATGATTCTTATCTCGCAGAAGACATTTTACAGGATGGGCTTATTCGTGCGTTCATTCATATGGGACAGCTTCAGAATGCTGAGCGTTTTATGGCCTGGATGCAGCGCATTATGCGTAATCAGGCGTACTCACATATGCAGCGCCAAAAGCAGCAGCGGGAACAACATTTTTCTTCGTTTTTTGCATTTGGATTTGGAGCCGATGATACCTCATGGAGCGATCAAGACTCGCTCGACATGACGCTGAATCATCTTTTGAATGACTCAAATCGGAGATCGCAGGAAACAGGCTATGATCCGTATCAAGCTGTTGCTCAGCAGGAAATGAGGAACAATCTCCATAGGCTGCTGGGGTGTCTGAATGAAAGAGAACAACAGGTCTTCACATCATATTGGATGGAGCAGCTGTCACCGCAAGAAATGGCCTGCAAATTCAATCTGACAATTGCCAATGTGTATCAAATTCTGTCCCGTTCACGTAAAAAAGTGTCTCAGCTTCATATTCATCTATCTGTAGAAGAAATGCTGGCAGAGTGGAATTCACTCGGGCAAAATCGAGTGACTCTGGAGGAACCCCTTTCGTTTCGGGCTCCCCAAACCTGGAACTCGGCAGCAGCGTCCATTCACGAGATGTTAGGTTATATCGGTCCATCTCCGTCTCTCCCCATGGTTCTGGGGATGAGTGGACTTTCTTTTCGTTTAACCATCCTGCCTCAGGACATACATATCGCTGGACCCACCGCCTATAACTTCAAAGAGGTGCTTACAAGAGGATTGCAACATATGGGTTATCGTTCCCATGCGGTTGAGGCTTTGGCGAGCGAAGCGGGACTCAATGCCAATCTGGTTGATCCTTCGATGCTAGAGGAGAAAGCCAAGGGGAAAAGGTTGCTTAATCCAAGACTTGTTCAGGCCCTCTCCCTGATACGTTACTCCATTCATCGGGGAATTCCGGCCGTCGTGTGGGACTTGAATATTCCCGAATTCGGGTTGATCTATGGCTATGATGATGCAGCCCGAACCCTATACGGTACCGATTTCATTAAATCAGGAACAATTCCCTATGATCATGTAGGCCGGGGTGTGAATCAGGAAGTATTTGTACTGGCAGCGGAATCGGATGGCATGATACGAGAAATGAATTTGAACGCGGCACTGACAGCTGTTTTGGCTCATTATCGTGGGGAGGACCCGTATACCCTGCCGAACACAGTCAGTGGTGTGGCTGCCTATGCAGTCTGGAGAGAAGCCCTAGAATATAGACGGGTAGAACCGAACGGTCACGCCTATAACATTGCGGTTTTGTGGGATGCAAGACGTTATGCAAGTGAGTTTTTCAAAGAACTTTCTCTACAGTGGGCGCCGACTGCCTGTTATTCCAGCTTGATTCCATTCTGTCTCCAGGCAGAAGAGTTATATCGAAACATGTCCCAAAAGTTAAATACACTCGCGGAACTATTTCCTTTTCCAGAAGGAGGACTGCCTAATGAGAAGCTTCATGCCGATCAGGCTATCTCGATACTTCTGGAAGTGGAGGAATTGGAGCGAGCCGCCGTCGTTGTAATAAAAGCGTTGCTTGAAGGAATGGCTCAGCATTCCCCAGGAATAGTTATGGGATAACCTAAATGATTCAATCGGGCGAATAGTAAAGCAAATATCAGGAGGCAGGACGATTCGTCAGGCCTTCTTGGTTTCTTTTTTGCTTTCATGCCAGAATAGGTTCATACTTGAACAAGAAATGATGTCATTTCAGGAATAAGGCTGTACCCCTAGCTGCATAATAACGACAGTGACCAATTTCGTTGCATGAAATTCATGATTTTGGAAAACAATTCCTGAATCATTAGTTGAAAAAATCCTTCCTTGTGTACATATCGCACATATGGTCATATGGGATCTTGTCTTCATACCACATGTGGTAGGATGACGGATCTGGGACAGGAGAATAATCGATTTTAATCCGACCGCAATGCTTGACAAAAAAATCGATTTTGCTACAATGTTCACAATATCTTCACAAGTGTAAAAAATTTCTTTTTCATGTTCATGTGTAAGAGGTGTAATATAAGGGTATAGAGTTCGGTTTCGGCCTGCTTGTCGTTTTGTGCGTCAACACATGTTGTCCGCAATAGATCCAAGATACAATGCATGATATGGGAGTGGCCCTGAGCTACGCTCATCCTATTGTGTGAAATTTGGTACATTTAGATGTATTCGATGTATTTTGTGGTTCGGCTCTGCTTGACAGGCATCATGAAAGTCGCGGACTTCTATCCCAAAGTAAAGGAGGACTTTCTCTTATGTCACAATCGCCTACTCAACAAGAGGTGCCAGTTACAGAAGGTGCCAACGTTTCCGAGCGCCAGTCCTTGGACGTTCTGGATCAATTGATGAAGCCTGAGGTACAGGAGTCTTTAACCGTTCTGGTGGAGAACCTGCCTAAATTGGCTGAAATGGTTACTGCTATGACAAAAGCTTATGACTTTGCACAAAGTGTAGCCACAGACAAAGTTCTGATCAGCGACACAATGAGCGCAATGGGCGAGTTCGCTAAGCCTGTTGTAGACAAAGCTAAAGGTGTAGCTTCTGCTGCCATCGAAGCCAATGACCGTGCGCAAACAGAGCAAACTTCAGTTGGCTTGTTCGCAATGCTGAAAATGCTTAAAGATCCAAACGTACAACAATCGCTTCGTTTTGCTCAATCTTTCTTGAGCATCTTGAACGAGCGTCAACAACCGAAACGTTAAGACTTAGAAGAACGGAGGATGGATATGTCGAAGCAAATTTTGATCTTGGGTGGAGGATACGGCGGTCTGTTGACTGCATTGACTGCACGTCAATACTTGTCTCCGGAAGAAGCGACAATTACTGTCGTGAACCGTTACCCTACACACCAAATTATCACGGAACTGCACCGTCTTGCAGCGGGAAGCATTGCTGAACAAGCGGTTGCTCTTCCACTCGAAAAATTGCTGCGTGGCAAAAACGTGAACTTGAAAATCGATACGGTGGATACAATCAAGCCGGACGAGAAGAAAGTTCTGATGACCAGCGGCTCCACATACTCTTACGATGCACTTGTCGTTGCCTTGGGCAGCGAAACGGCATTCTTCGGAATTCCGGGATTGCAAGAGTACAGCTTCACGCTCAAATCGGTTAGCGATGCAAACCGTATTCGTGCACACGTTGAAGCGCGTCTTGATGCTTACAAACAGTCCGGCAACAAAGCAGACGCTACGTTTGTTATTGGTGGCGGCGGCTTGACAGGTATTGAGCTTGTTGGCGAATTCGCTGACCTGCTTCCTGCAGTATGTCAAGAAAAAGGCATCGACTTCAAAGAAGTATCCCTGTACACAGTTGAAGCAGGTCCTTCCATCCTGGCAGGATTCCCGCCGGAGCTGGTTGAGCGTGCTAAATCAAGTCTTGAGAAACGTGGCGTTAACTTCATCGTTGGCGTAGCGATTACCGAGATGAAAGAAAACGAAGTTCTGCTGAAAGACGGCAGCTCCATCCCTACGAACACACTCGTATGGACAGGTGGCGTACAAGGCAACGCTGTTGTTGCTAACAGCGGAATTGAAGTGGATCGTGGCCGTGCGAAAGTTACGGAAGTTCTGCAATCTACTTCTCACAAAGACGTGTTTGTTGCTGGTGACAGCGCAGTGGTCTTCCCTAGCGAAGGCGCTCGCCCTTACCCTCCAACAGCACAATTGGCTTGGCAAATGGGTGAGACTATTGGTCACAACTTGGGCGTTATGTTCAAAGGTGGCGCAATGGAATCCTTCACACCAGTATTCTCCGGTACGCTGGGAAGTCTGGGTCGTAAAGATGCTGTCGGCATGATCGGTGGCAACCAGACTCGTCTGAAAGGTCTGCCTGCAACCATGATGAAAGAAGCAAGTAACATCCGTTACCTGGCTCATATTCACGGTTTGTTCGCACTGGCTTACTAATCTTAATGCCATTCAAGGGCGCCCTTTGGGCGTCCTTTTTGGTTGTCACGATTACAAAGGATAACAGATATTCAGATGGGAAAAAGGTATGGCAGAAGTGGTCAATGTGAGGTGGCGTATAAACCACCTAGGGTATATGGCATATTAATGGGACAACGGAAGAATTCACATTTCATAGATGTACTGAACAGGCATGGACATGAAGCCGGCGCTTAGAAGCGCCGGCTTTCGTTTAAATTATAGGATGAGCATCTTTAAATAAAAGGAACGGGGAGCAACAACAAGCAGCCCGTTCAACTGAGAGGAGAAATGACGTATGAACGTTTTAGTTATAGGAGCGAATGGGCAAATCGGTAAGTTTGTGGTGGAGCAGCTGGCACAGGAAGGCAAACATAAAGTAACGGCTATGATCCGCAAACCGGAGCAGGCGGATGCACTGAAGGAACTTGGTGCAGATGTGGTGATCGGTGATCTGGAGGGTAGTGTGGAGGACTTGGCTGAGGCAATGAAGGATCATAATGCCATTGTGTTTACGGCGGGTTCTGGCGGATCTACCGGTCAGGACAAAACACTGCTGATTGATCTCGACGGTGCGGTGAAAACGATGGAAGCCGCAGAGCAGCAAGGAATCTCCAGATATATTCTGGTCAGTGCGTATGGCGCAGATCAACGGGAGAAATGGTCGGAGTCCATCAAGCCTTATTACGTGGCGAAACATTATGCGGATCGTGTGTTGTTTGCAAGTGATCTGAATTACACAATTATTCGCCCGGGTGGTCTGAAGAATGAACCGGGCACAGGCAAGATTGCAGTTGGAACCGATCTGGAGCCGGGAAGCATCCCGCGTGAAGATGTAGCCCGCGTAATCGTGGCTTCTTTGCAGGAAGAGAAGACGTACCGAATGGCCTTTGATCTGATTGCCGGGGAGCATCCGGTTGAAGATGCCTTGGGCAAATTGTAGATGTTATTGTAAGATAACGGGAGAATGAAATGATGGGGATGAGGGGGAGCGCTGCATGAACGAAGCCGTGCTGGTCATAGAGGATGAGCCCAAAATAGCACGTCTGCTGGAACTGGAACTACAGTATGAGGGCTATCAGGTAGGCAAGGCTGGTAGTGGAACAGAAGGACTGGAGAAGTATGCAGAAGGACAGTGGGATCTGATTCTGCTTGATGTGATGTTGCCTGGTCTGAGTGGCATTGAGGTGTTGCGTCGAGTTCGGGCCAAAGACGCTACAGTACCGATCATTATGCTCACTGCCAAAGATTCGGTAGAAGACAAAGTATCTGGCCTGGATCTCGGAGCCAATGACTACATCACCAAGCCGTTCCAGATTGAAGAGCTGCTTGCCCGAGTTCGAGCTGCATTGCGGCTTAGTGCAGTGGCGTCGGTTGCTTCTTCCGCTTCTTCGTCTACACCTGCTGATACGGGGAATGACTCTTCTGGGCATCAGGATGAAGCTGAGGCGGGCTGGTTGACGGCTGCCGGGTTGAAACTAAATGAAGGAACGCGAGAGGTATCCCGAGATGGTGTGGCCATTGAGCTTACTCCACGTGAGTTCGACCTGCTCGTGTATCTGCTGCAGAATCAACGTCAGGTGCTCAGTCGTGACCAGATTGTGCAGGCCGTGTGGGGATACGATTATTATGGAGATACCAATGTGGTGGATGTGTACATCCGTTATGTGCGCAAAAAGGTGGATAACGGATTCACACCACCCTTAATACATACCGTACGGGGCGTAGGATACGTCCTGAAGGAACAGTTATGAGCCTGCGCAGTAAAATCTACGGGTATTCGTCTGTATTATTTGCTGTGCTGTTAATCGCGGTGAACTTGTCGGTCTACATCGTGTTTGAACGGATGTCGATTGATAACGAGGTTAATCGGGTGGAAGCGGAAGCGGAATCTATTGTCAAAGGAGTGCGTCAGTCTGCCGGCTCCATTCCGCCGGATGACTTGTTGCGGGCCTACGCGCCTGTGAACGGCATGCTTCGGATCGTTAATGAAGACGGCACCAGTTCCCCGGTGACAACAACAGCAGCTTCCGAGCAGCTGAGCAAGCTACCTTATAAGTACGAAAGTGAGAAGAAATCCGAGTATACCCAAGTAGAACAGATTGGTTATGTGTGGGTATCAGTCCCGGTCATCTGGCCTGATGGCGAGGTGGTGAATGTACAGGTCACTGAGAGCATTGCAGAGACGGAGAATCGTCTGTCTGTACTTCGGACTGTGCTTGTGGCGGTCACGATTATTGCTCTGATTCCAGCCATTATCTCCAGCCGGATTCTGGCGAATCGGATGACCAGACCGATTCAGCAGATGACACGCACGATGAGTGACATTCAGTCCAGCGGCCAATTCAAGCGTCTTCCACTGGAGGAAGGGTCGAAGGATGAACTGAAAACGATGGGACAGACGTTTAACCGGATGATGGATCTACTCGAATCCAACTTTGAACGACAAGAACGGTTTGTATCCGATGCATCACATGAGCTCAAAACACCGCTGACCATTATTGAAAGCTATGCCAGTCTGCTACAGCGGCGAGGGAAAGAGCGGCCCGAGGTATTTGATGAAGCGGTGGAAGCGATTCTGTCCGAATCGGTTCGCATGCGAGAGATGACCGAGCAACTGCTACTGCTCGCGAAGCAGCCAGAGCAGTGGAATGTACAGTTGGAGCGTGTGGATATCACGAGACTGGCTACAGACTCCACACGTGCGTTTCGCGAAGCCTATCACCGCGAAGTCCGGTGTGAAGATCCAGGTTCAATCTGGGCGATCAGCGATGAGAGCAAGCTGAAGCAACTGTTATTTATTTTGCTGGATAATGCCCGGAAGTATAGTGAAGATGCAATTGAAGTCAGGCTGGAAGCCAAGGGGCAAGAGTGCCGTATTCGGATCGTGGATACCGGGATTGGTATGCGGGAGGACGAGCTGGAGAAGGTATTTGACCGATTCTACCGGGTTGATCCGGCCAGAACACGCAGTTTAGGCGCAAGCGGTTCAGGTCTGGGATTGTCACTTGCCAAAGAGCTTGCAGGAGCAGTTGGAGCACGGATCGAACTGACCAGCACCGAGGGTGAAGGCACCGAGGCTTCGATTATTTTGCCTTTATCGGTTCAGAACGGGCCGCTCTCATGAAATTCTCATTCTTCTCTTATATACTGATAAGCATCAGATCAACTGGGGATGATAAGAGAGTGCATAGGGGGAAACGTGATGACAGAGCATGAGCAGCGACCACCGGAGATGAAACGGCATGAACAGGGGAACAGTGAATGGGCGAAATCTCGAAGATCACTCTGGTGGGGTACAGGGCTTCTCGTTGTGCTGATTGTGGTAGCTGTTGCTTGGTGGAAGCCGTGGCAATCGACGGGTGCGGTACTTACGGCAGATGCGGCAGCCCAATCCGTACTGAATCAATATCCAGGGGAGATTGTGAATTCCACGTTGAAGGACGGGACGTATATCATGCAGCTCCGTTCGGAGACCGGTCTATATGATGTGCAAGTGGATGCCGTTACAGCTGCTGTGAATTCCATTAAACGGCTGGAGTCGAACCCGCAAGCGGAAGAGAAGACGTTATGGAGCCGCGAGCAGATCAAGACGGCGTTGTTAAAACAACAAACAGATAACCAATTGGTCTCGCTTGAACTTGTGGAGCAACAAGGCAGTCCGGTATACACCGCCGTAGTGAAGGCAAAGGATAACAGCCGTGAAGAACTCACGATTAATCCATATACGGGGGAGACGATAGCTTCCAAAACAATAACAGCCCCAACAACTGAACCAACAAAGGATGATCCCAAACCTCAGTTTCTGAGCGAGAAACAAGCCAAACAGAAGGCACTTGCGGAGGTTCCAGGGGAAGTGGACGACATCGAACTGCGTGGAACCAACAGCGGGAATCCATATTATCTGGTTGAAATTGATCTGGAGGATGGCCGGGAGGCAATTGTGCAGGTGAATGCCATCTCGGGAGCGATTCGTTCCGTGACTTGGGATGAGGACGATGATTAACATGTTACAAGGAACACATTAAATATAGTGTTAAACTGCTTTAGAGAGATGATTCCTAGTTTAGGGGTCATCTTTTTCATTTATTTTCAATTACATGGACCATGAATACCCGTTAAATGAGTACTCTCCTCATTTTCTCATCAAATTCTAATCTAACTCTCGCTGATCTCTCATTCCTGCAGGTTATTCTATAAATGTAGACGAGAACGAAAACAACAAACGAGGAGATGAATGATGATGATGAACAAACATAAACTTTGGATTGGTAGCTTGTCAGCAGCAGTATTACTTGGTGGATCAGCCGTAGCGGCTAGCGGGAATGTGAACGGACAAGCGGTGCAAACTACACCAACGTCAACAACACAATCCGTAACACAAAATCAGAACAGCACAGGTAAAATGCTGAATGCATCCCAAGCGAAAGCGCTAGCGTTGAAAGCAGCCGATGGTAAAGTGGATGACGTGGATCTGGAGCGCAGAAACGGCCAAACGTTCTATGAAATTGAGATCGACAGAAAAGGAACCAATGATGTTGTTGTTCGTCTGGATGCTTACACAGGCAAAATCCTGGCAGTCGTGAATGATGAAGACTACGATGATGACGATGACTATCAAGAAAATGTAACAGGCAAAACATCTAACACCTCTGCTTCCAAGCAGGTCAAATTGACGGCATCCCAAGCTTCAAATATTGCGTTGAAACAAGTTACGGGTGGTAAAGTAACCAAAGTCGAGCTGGATCATGATGATGGTCGCTATGTGTATGAGATCGAGCTGAGAACCGCTCAAGGTGAAGCAGATGTAGATATTGATGCCAACACAGGCAAGGTGTTATCGTTCGACCAGGATTTTGACGACCAAGATTAAGCAATAAGGGCGAGTATACGCCGATAAAACATCATATAAAAACCTGCCTATGAACAGCCGCACACAGCTAGAGATCGTTACATCATGGAGGGGCAGGGCAGGTATAGCAGGGGACGCTTCGGGGGAAGCGTCTTTTTGCTGTCTATGGAGAGAACGGAGTATAAAATTGTACATCTTCCGCCAGATTGTTCACTATGCGAGCAGGAACGTGGCGGATACAATCAGAGTCAGGGAGGTGAATGCCAGCCAGTTTTACCAAGAATTCTAATGCTAAAATGCATCATCGATCGGAGGCAGATGCGACATATCGATTTCAAATTTATGTAAGCGCTTCATAAAAAACATGGAGGTGCATTACGATATGGCTATGAACGATGGATGGTTGAAAAAGAATACACATTCCCGTCGCTTTACCCGCCGCTTAAGTTATCTGCTTGCTTTGGTTTTGGCGCTGCAATCAATAGGGATGCTGCTCGCATCCGGACCGACTGCTTCAGCTGCTCCGCTCAGTGTAACGAACGGGATACAGTTCAAGGATACCAATGGCAATGTCGTCCATGCTCATGGGGGCGGGATGATCAAGGCGAATGGATATTATTACTGGTTTGGAGAGAACCGGAATCCGAATGGAACGTTCAAGGCCGTGTCCGTGTATCGTTCATCGGATCTGAAGAACTGGGAGTATCGCAATGATGTGCTGACCAGCAGCTCGGCAGCCGAGCTAAATATCTCCAACATTGAACGCCCGAAAGTCATCTATAACAGTTCGACTGGCAAATATGTGCTGTGGATGCATAAAGAGAATGGTCTGGATTATGGCGAGGCCCGAGTGGCCGTAGCTACTTCGAATACGGTTGATGGTAATTACACGTATGTGGGCAGTTATCGTCCACTTGGGTATGATTCCAGAGATATGACGGTGTACAACGATAACGGAACGGCTTATCTGATCTCTGCGACCCGAGTGAATGCTGATCTGAATATATATAAGCTGACCCCCGATTTCCTGGGTGTGGAATCCTTAGTCACAACGCTGTGGCCTGGACAATATCGTGAAGCGCCTGCCCTATTCAAAAAAGACGGTGTCTACTTCCTGATCACCTCGGGTGCGACTGGCTGGAATCCGAATCAGGCCAAATATGCCACAGCCACCAGCATTACAGGCACATGGAGCGGCCTCAGCAACTTTGGAGACAGCACAACGTATGGTTCTCAATCCACCTATGTTGTTCCGGTAGAAGGTTCACAGACCACATCCTATCTCTACATGGGTGATCGCTGGGCTGGTGCATGGAGCGGACCGGTACAGGATTCCAAGTATGTCTGGCTGCCACTTTCATTCCCTAGTGCAACCAGTCTGGCGATGAACTGGGCCAGCAGTATTACGATTGATACAGCAACAGGGACTGTGACCGGAGTGAGTACACCGGATGTATGGGACCCGAATGCTTCATATCAGCTGATTAGTCGTAAGAGTAACAAGTTGCTAAATGTCATCGGGGGTTCTTCCGCCAACGGTGCGGATCTGGAGCAGCGAGCAGATGGGGGAACAGCCAGTCAACAGTGGCAGATTACCGATGCGGGTGGCGGCTATGTCAAAATCATCAACCGTTCCAGTGGCAAGCTAATTGGCGTGGAGAATGGTTCCACGAACGACGGGGCTGTCATTGAACAGTGGAATGATGGTGGTTGGGCCAGCCAGCAGTGGCAGCTCGTCAGTGCAGGTGGTGGTTATTATAAACTGAAGAACCGCAGTACAGGCAAGGTCTTGGACATCTCCAGTCAATCCCTGGAAGATGGGGCTGCGGCCATCCAGTGGACGGATAATGGCGGCACGAATCAGCATTTTCAGATTGTTAAGGTGCAATAAGACGTTTTAAATATTATAAAATAAGGTTCATCATAAAGTGGAAGCCCTTGTCTCTTACCATAAGGTAGGACAGGGGCTTTGTGATGTATTCACGCATGTTACGTGATGCTTTTACTCGAAAGGGATATGCAGATGATGGCTCATATCGTGACCTATTTCCGATCATTACCATCCCAATCTGTGGTAAGCTAGTAGAATTGTAGAAAAAGATAGAGACAGGAGCTGGATAACGAAGTGAGTGAACAACAAGTGCTATCCATTGAAAGCTTGCGTATGAGATACAACGGACGTTATGTGCTGAACGGCATCGATCTGGAAGTGAATCGCGGTGAGATGATCGGATATATTGGCCCAAACGGGGCTGGCAAAAGTACGACGGTTAAGATTTTACTCGGGCTGGTTGAAGGATATGTAGGCACGGTGCGGATCTTTGGTAAAGATATTGCGGATGGGGATGTAGAGTATAAGCGCAGAATCGGCTATGTTCCGGAGGTGGCGGAATTGTACGAACAATTAACGCCTGCGGAGTATCTGACATTCACGGGGGAGCTATACGGTATGTCCTATGAGGATGCGGATTACAAAGCCAAGCTATTGATGGATTGTTTTGGAATGGAAAAATCATATCATTCCCGCATTGCATCCTTTTCCAAAGGTATGCGTCAGAAAGTGCTGTTGATCTCTGCGCTGCTGCATGACCCGGATCTGTTGTTCCTGGATGAACCGCTCAGCGGATTGGATGCCAATAGTGTGATGGTAGTCAAAGAGATTTTGTCGCAGTTGTCAGCCAAAGGCACAACGATCTTCTATTCGTCACACATCATGGATGTGGTGGAGAAGATTAGCAGTCGAATTGTACTGATCGCTGAAGGACGCGTAGTGGCAGACGGTACGTTCAAGCAGCTTCAACAGCAGTCCATGGAAGGGACGTTGGAGGAAGTATTTAATCAATTGACAGGCTTCAATGAGCATAAAGCCATTGCGGAGCGTTTTGTATCCATTGTGCAGGAGGTGTACTGATATGGAGGAATCCTCCGACTTCCGCACACTCAAGATTCTGGATCGCTTTCGTCCGATCATCGCCAGAACAGGAGCGGATTATGATGTGCTGCGCCTGATCTTGCGAGTGAAGTTCCAGATGGATCAACGTAGAGTACCTACCATTTTATCCAACAATTCAGGGAAAAAGGAGCGCAAGGAAGGTAATCAGTTTCTTCGATCCCTATGGTTGTATGGATTAATGGGACTGATGATGGTTCCCTTCATTGTCTGGGATACGGGGCATTTCATGCTTCAGATGGGACTTGTGTTCGGCATATTAATGTTTATGATCATGACGTCCATGATCTCGGATTTTTCCTCCGTGCTGCTGGACATTCGGGACCGTAATATTATTATGACCAAGCCTGTTAATGGACGAACGGTAGGTATGGCCCGAGCCATACATGCGGGCGTTTATCTGCTATTGCTGACGGGTTCATTAACCGGTATACCGCTAATTGCCGCGTTGGTGACGCATGGGATCGGATTCTTTCTGATTTTCCTTGTAGAACTGATTCTGATCAATATGCTGATTCTGGTGACAACGTCTCTGATCTATCTGTTCATGATGAAGTTTCTGGATGGTGAGAAGCTGAAGGATATGATCAATATGGTACAGATTCTGCTCTCGGTGGGGATTGCAATCGGTTATCAGCTGGTCATCCGTTCGTTCAGCATTATTGATTTTGGTATGGTATTTACTCCGGCATGGTGGCAGTTGCTGTTGCCTCCGTTATGGTATGCGGCCGCATATGAATGGTTATTCGCAGGGGGCGGTAATGTGTGGATCTACACGTTCACAGCCCTTGCAGTCTTGGTTCCGGTGGTAAGTCTGATCATATATGTGAAGCTTATGCCTTCCTTTGAATTGTATTTGGAAAAGATGGCACATTCGGGTCAGTCCTCTGGACGCAGACGCGGAAGATGGGATCGATTGATCTCCAAGGTGGTCAGTCGTTCCAGAGAGGAGCAGGCTTGCTTCCGTCTGTCAGCCAGCATGATGCGTAATGAACGGGAATTCAAGCTGAAGGTGTATCCATCGCTTGGTTTATCATTTGTTTTACCTTATGTATTTTGGTTTACCGAATTGCAATCTTCTAGTTGGGCGGAGTTTAGACAAAGTTCGTTTGTATACACCTTTTACATCGTACTGATGTTGGTTGTAACGGTGGTGGTCATGCTGAAATTTTCAGGACAATACAAGGCGTTCTGGACCTTTCGCGCTGCACCGATGGCGAATGATAGCGCGTTATATAAAGGCGCTCTGAAGGCGTTCTTGTGTAACATGTTCCTACCGATATTTCTGGCAAATGCCATTCTGTTCACCTGGACATTTGGATCACGGATACTGCCGGATATTGCGATTATTATGCTGACGGCGACTGCCCTTGTACCACTGGCAGGCAAGTTGTTGCTGCGTAAGCCGCCGTTCTCCCAATCCTTCAGTATGGCGCAGCAAAGTGATGGTTGGTATGTATTCGCCGCCCTCCCTGTGCTTGCCATGTTATGGGGAGTCCATGTCTTTTTCCGTTCGGTATCGGGGGGCGTATGGATATATGGTGCAATACTGATCGTAGCGAATGTGTTGCTGTGGACGCTGCTGTATCGAGAGAAGAAGACAGCGAAGAAGAGGTCGGTTGCAGTTTGAGAAGTTGCAACAGAATAAAAGAGTAAAAGAATAAAAGAAGGAAATAAGGAACGAACAAGAGAGCGAATGCAATAAGAGGGATAGTTACAAGAAAACTCAATGCAATCCGCGCAGAGAGCGATTGGAACAAAGTGGCCAAAGGGCTGACGTATTAGATAACTAAGAAATTAAAGTGCAGTGCATCGGAGAAGTAAGAGTTAAACACCGAAGAACGAAGATTAAAGAACGAAGAACCAGAGAAACGAGAGCCAAAGAATCAAGGACAAAAGAAACAGAGAGCCAAGAACCAAGAACCAAGAACCAAAGTGATAAGAGATTAGAGATGAGAAGAACATAGTGATGAGAGCTTAGAAGGGCTAACCGGGACATTTATGTCTAGGTTAGCCCTTTTTGATAGAGATCTCCTTGTCCGCAGCTCTAACGAACCTAAGGCGCCTTATTCAGGGGAATAATCAGAAAAATATATTCTAACGAATCTCAGGAACGCTATCCTTTCGAAAAGTAGCTTTTTACCTCGAAAAAGGACCAAATTAGGCAAAATAACGTGTCTGAAATTCGTTAGATATTAGAATCATACTAAAAGGGGCGAATAGCGTGTATCAGATTCGTTAGCATGGAGTAAAGCAGTGGAGGTTCTCTTTCGGCACGTCGGAATCCGTTGGAATGCAGTGAAGCCCATGATGAGTTCCGGTTATATTATAACTTTGAACCAATAGCGTGGCGGAGAAGGTGTTGGCGGTATGGAGATACTCAGGTGGCAGAGTGGGGCGACCTATTTTTTATCGCCTGATCGGAGGATGGATTCCGCCAGCCGATCGGCTGCATCCGCTGTGGAGATCGCAGATTGCGTAGCCTCTGCGTATACCTTGCTCAGCGTGCCTGCAATCCCCGCCACTTTTTGGCGGATCAGGTCAGGCCCGGCGCCTTCCAGCTCGTAGGCGGTGGAGATGATTCCGCCTGCGTTGAGCACATAATCAGGCGCGTACAGGATACCGCGCGCCTGCATGCGGCCTGCAACTAGCTGTCGTTCACTCAGCTGGTTGTTGGCCGCCCCGGCAACGATGGAGCAGCGCAGCTCCTCCACCGTTGCCGGGGTCAGTACGCCCCCTAGGGCACAGGGGGCGAAGACCTTGCAGTTAGCGGCGTGGATATGGGCCGGATCGGCCGAGATGGCGCCGCTGAACTGCACAAGGGCACGTTGTACACGCTCCGGTACAACGTCTGCCACAATGAGCCGTGCCCCGGCTGCATGCAGGTAACGGCACAGGGCATACCCGACCTTGCCCAGTCCCTGGACGGCAACGGGAATGCCCTGCAAAGATGCAATGCCTTGCTGGCGCAGCGAGGTCACAATGCCGATGTGTACGCCATAGGCGGTCATCTCGGCAGTGAAGTCATCCTGCGCCCCTAGCGAACCCGTGGTGTCCGTCACATATGCGGTCTCCAGTCGGATCTGGTCCATGTCTGTCGCCGTGGTACCCAGATCAAGACCGGTCACGTACTGTCCATTTAGCCGCTCCAGACAACGACCCAGTGCTCGAAAGCGCTGCGCCCGCTTGGATACGTCCGTATCCAGACTTTTATCTTGTGGATGTGTCATCTCATCAGCGGCGACTTTCCGTTCAGCGGGAGCGCCCTTTTGCTGCTCTACCCCTAGATCTCCAGCGACCTGCTCAACACTTTGAGATCCGCAACCATCCTCATCCGGTTTTGTATTCTTCACAAAAGGCACATTCCATATGACTACTTTCCCGCCGCCATACGGCAGTCCGGAGATTGCATTTTTGTACGTCATGCCTTTGGCAAGCTTCACAGCATCCCGAACAGCTTCTTCCTCGGATGCATACGTCCAGTAGCGGCATCCGCCGAGCGCAGGTCCAAGGACCGTGTTATGAATGGCAATGACCGCCCTCAATCCACTATCTGCATCATGGCAAAAAATGAGTTCCTCCATGCCTTCCCGCTCCATCTCCTGCCATAGCTGCATGACGGTACCCCCTTTTTGTTTTGACCCATCCATCCTGGTTCTGACCTGATATCCTGTGCGAGCGTGCTTGGCTTTATGATGATACAGCATATTCAAAGACCCCCGTTTTCGACCCTGGGACCTCTGCTGGGTTGATAATCGGTACAAACGGTTCTATAATTGCAGTTCCGGCATGCCAGAGAGCAGAAAATGCCTACGGATTTACATTCAACCGTTTAGAATGAGGGCATAACGTCCAATGATGGAGATAGAGCGAACATACAGGAAGCATAGATGAAACGAAATCGTCGAGTATATGCAGCAAAGGGCCAATTCCGTTGTGAGGGCCAGGAAAGAGGGATTGTGATTGTTTAAAATATTGGTATTTATCTTTTTGATCCAGATTGTGTACGTATCCGCTTATACACTCCGGATGATTCTGACACTCAAAGGACAGAAATACATCGCCGCACTGATCAGCATGGGTGAGATTGTGATCTATGTGCTCGGTCTGAATCTGGTGTTAAACTATCTGAAACAACCGGAGGCCCTGATTGTATATGCGGTAGGTTACGGATTGGGTGTGCTGCTCGGAGCGTGGATTGAAGAAAAGATTGCGCTCGGTTATATCACCGTTAAAGTAATCTGTAATCAGCTGGATGGAAGCGTCGCGAATGCCCTGCGGGATAAAGGGTACGGTGTTACTGCGTGGGTGGGTAGTGGACGTGACGGGGATCGGCTTGTGATGGAGATTCTGGCGAAACGTAAAAACCAGAAACTGCTCTATCAGACGATTCTCAGTCTGGACCCGAAAGCATTTGTCATTACCGTGGAGCCCAAACAGTTCCATGGCGGCTTCTGGACACGTTCCATCAAAAAGTAAAATCGAGCAGGTCTGCGGCAGATGCAGTCCTGCTTTTTTAATTTCATCCCATCTGGAATGTTCTTGTTACCACGATATATCCCTGAAACCTTACTCCCCAAGTTAACTCTGTACGATTCAAGGTTGCTTACAGTACAAACCCTTACCATACCAGCCTTTCCTAACCACATGTGAGATAGGGATTATTGTTGTAATCGCTTTCAAAATTTACATTGAGAACATGTCCTTCGTAACCTGGCATGGCAGCGATGGACGAATGTCATCATCATATTTTGGGAGGAATGGAATCGATGAAAACTAAATTTCGAAGCTTATGCAGCACAGCCCTGGCTCTAACGTTGGGGTTAACTTTATTGTCCGGCCCGGCAAGTGTGCAGGCGGCGGGTAACGCAGACTACAATCTTACAGGCTTCTCCCAAGGGAACGCGGGCGGCGGCATCGTCAGCGAATCAAACACAGCCACGTATAAGAAAGTGTATAATGCGACCGATCTGGCACTGGCGCTGAAAAAGAACTCCGGCGTCAAAGTTGTTGAAATCATGAACGATCTGAATCTGGGATGGAATGAAATTCCGAGCGCTGCGCAGACTTCTCCTTTTGCCAAGCATAATGATGCGCTGACGCATCCCGTATTAAAACAGACCGGTGTCAGCAAGCTCACGATTGACGGTTTCAATGGACTCACGATTTTCTCCGCCAATGGCTCCAAGATCAAACACGCTGCGATCAGCGTGAAACGAAGCTCGAATGTCATCATCCGCAACCTGGAATTTGATGAGTTATGGGAATGGGATGAATCCACCAAAGGTGATTACGACAAGAACGATTGGGATTACATCACTCTGGAGGAGAACAGCAACGTATGGATTGATCACTGCACATTTAATAAAGCCTATGACGGACTCGTCGATTCGAAAAAAGGAACCAGCGGCGTGACCATCTCCTGGTCCCTCTTCAAAGGGGATGACGGCAGCTCGAACAGCTGGGTTACTCAGCAGATTAACGAATTGGAAGCAAACAAGGCTTCCTATCCCATGTACAACTACCTTCGCAGCAGTGCGGTAGGTCTTAGCAAAGCCGATATTATCGCCATCTCAGGACCACAAAAGAAAGGACATCTGGTCGGTTCGACCAGCCTGGAATCAGCTAACGCCAACCTGTCCATGACGCTGCACCATAATCTCTACAAGGATATTCAGGACCGGATGCCACGCCTGCGTGGAGGAAACGCACATGCATACAACATCGTGATGGATTCGACAGGGGCACGTGCCGCTAAAGCCAAAATTACAACGGCGATGGCAACAGCGATTGCGTCCAAAGGTTATAAATTCGATATCATTGGCAATGGGGCAATCTCCACAGAGAGCGGAGCCGTATTAGTTGAGAAATCAGTCATCAAGGACGTGCTGTATCCTGTTCGCAACAATCAGACCGATCCGGCAGACCCAACCTATACCGGCAAAATCAGAGTGACTGATACCATGTATTCTTTGGATGGCAGCTCATTCCGTGGCAGCAGTGATACGTCTGGCAGTCCACTGGCGCCAATCCCGGCGGTGATAAAATCGTTCTCCTGGAACGGTTTCTCGACACTTCCTTACAGCTATACCACGGATGATCCATCCACGTTGAATGCACGCCTCACGGCTTCCAATGGCGCGGGTTCGGGTAAATTGACCTGGTCCAAGGACAATTGGTTGAAGACAAGTTATTGATATCAGAGTACCCTGTTGCTTGTTCATTCTTCAAATAAGGAAAAGAGTGCTCCTGCAGCTACGATAGCCGGGGGTGCTCTTTTTATATAATTTAGCTCCATATAAAGTTCGGCGGGCCGCTTGAAAAGTGACTCCTTGTTAGGGTGGATCATCTCCAGCTACAGTATGTGTTGGTCTCCCCGGTGATCGTTTTAAATCTTTATTTATCTTCATTACCTTTGTGAGTAATTTATGACAAATTAACCATTTATACAAGTACTTCTTGTAATTTTACTTACCGGTAAATATAATTTATTAAAATTGATCAATAAGGATGGTGAAGCAGCTTGGATGTATGGATATACTCCGCACTTACTCTTGTTTATTTGATACTTGTTGTTTGGATGGCCGTCGATTTAACCCAGAGGAAGCAATGGCTCGCGTATTCCAGTTTTCAGCTATTCGTAGCATTCAGCTTGGCATATGACAATGGAATTATTGCTGTAGGTAATTTGATAGGCAATGGGGAAGTGTTAATGGTCCTCAGTAGCCTTCGATTTTGGCTACATGCCTTTGCTACCCCTACCCTTATTCTTGTTGGCTACCATATCTTGCGCAGCTCAGGTGCCAAGTTTGCCAATAGAAGTATAACGAGTGTGGTGGCATGGCTGATAACTTTAGGTTTGGTTATCTACCAGATTGTAGGTTTTACTTTATCCGAGGTTAAAAATCTCAAGGTTATAGAAGAGTATGGAGTACTGAGATATATGGCAGAAGGTCATGGAGGTCCGCCGATGATGGTGATCATCGTGGGGCTTGAACTCTTATTGGTTAGCCTGGTCGTTCTTTTCAAACATAAATGGGTTTGGCTGTTTGTTGGAACTGCCTTGTTGTTTGTAGGGCAGTTAATCTCCCTACCAGTGGAAACCGGAACTTTAACCAATGTGTATGAGCTGATCCTCATCCTCTCGATTTGGAGAACGACTACATTTTTGAGGGATTCAACAGATCATCGCCGTCCTTAAGCCCCAATGCATCAGAAAAGACTGGCCACTAAGATACAGGCCAGTCATCTGTGTTCGTTTATTTAATTCTATAATTTAGACATCCATAGAATCTGATGAGGCAGACGCAGCACTCACCGATTCACGATAGATAATATTACCTTTCACGTGTACACGGCCGAAACTGCGGTTTGGGTTGTCGACCTTTTTGAGCATGGACTGAACTGCCGTGCGTGCCATCTGTTCCACATCCACTTCAACAGTTGTCAGCTTGGGATCGGAGAGCGTGGCATAGATATCATTATCAAAACCAACAACAGAGCATTGGCCAGGTACCTGAATATCCATGGAAGTCAGTTTTTGAACGAGCAGATGAGCGACCTGATCACAGTTGCATACAAAGGCCGTTGGCAGCTGCTCCGGCAGATTAATCTCAATAAACGTACCCCGTTCATCCCGATCATTCAGAACCAGATCTGGATTCATCGGCAAGCGGTGTTCCAGCAAGGATTTGTAATATCCGAGGAATCGGTCCTGAATGCTGCTCGTGGAATACAGGTTTCCCACGTAAGCAATGTCACGGTGGCCCTGCTGAACCAGATAGTTCGTTAGCTCATAGGCAGCGTAGAAGTTATCGGTAACGACGGAATCGATATCGGAATGCTCATCGTAGAAGTCGAGAAACATTTTGGGAACTTCCATTGATCTCACCAGTTCAATATACTCTTTACTGATCTGTCCGAGCACGATGAAACCATCGACCTTGTTGTCGCTGTACAGCTTGGGCAACGTTAATTCTTCCTCATCCTCCACATTCAGAATGTGCAGAATGCCGTAGTAGCCCTGTTCCTCCAGATGTTTGGTGATGCGCTGGAACACGCGTACATAGAACGACTGCGTAGGCCCGGTAAAACGCTCCGGGATAATTACGCCAATATTATGGGTTAAGCCTTCCTTCATGGAACGGGCAGCGGCGTTATACCGATAGCCCATTTCAACAGCAAGCACTTTAATTTTTTCCTTTAATTCGCCACTCACGCCATCTTTATCATTCAATGCTTTCGAGACGGTCACACTGCTGACCCCGAGCCTGTCGGCGATATCCCGCATGGTGATATTGTTCTTCAGTATGGTCGCCTCCTTCAAGCCGGTATAGGCACAATGTGCTGTCATTATGATGAGCGCTTTCTCCGCACATAATAACAATCCATATCAGTATACATCGTTACCCACTTGGAATAAAGCCATTCTGGCTGTTGTTTCGCTAATTTTCAGCACATTGCAGGTTTCCCTGAGAGGACGTTCTACCGATGTTACGTTAATTGTTTCTGTAAAAGCTTCTCATTCTGTTCAATCAGCTGACCCCGCTGGCTGGCACAGTCCAGGGAACGATACGGATCAGCCGGTGTATTGAACGTATAATCGACCAGTTTCTCCAGAGTCGTTGTTGCTACATGACAGCGGGTATCACTGGATGCGTAATAGATAAAGACTTCTTCTTTTTCATTGACTACAGCACCATTGCAGAAAATAACATTGGACACATCGCCTACCCGCTCATCGTCATAAGGGGCAATGAAGTGGCCGCCCGGTTTGGCAATCACACGCGTCGGATCATTCAGATCCGTAGCGAATGTGTATAACACGTAACGCAGGCCTGCTGCGGTATTCCGAACCCCGTGAGCAATGTGAATCCAGCCACGATCCGTCTTGAGCGGAGCAGGGCCTTGGCCGTTTTTGACCTCATATACCGTATGATATTGCCGTTCATCAATAACCGTCTCTTCATGAATGACCGGGTTCAAGATATCCTCACACAGTCCGAAGGCGATTCCGCCGCCACTGCCTGTCGAGATGAATCCGTCCTGTGGACGGGTGTAGAAGGCATACTTTCCATCCACGAATTCCGGGTGCAATACGACATTGCGCTGTTGAGGGGAATTCGTTGTGATGTTGGGCAACCGTTCCCAGCTTGTGAGATCTCGTGTACGAACCAGTCCTGCCTGTGCAACTGCGCTGGATGTATCAAATGCAGGAGCATCAGGGTCTTTGCGCTCCGAGCAATAGATGCCATAGATCCAGCCATCTTCATGTTGAACGAGGCGCATATCATACTGATTGGTTTCATCCGCATCGATATCATCCCAGACCAATGGTTTACCCGTGAAACGGAATCCGTCAATTCCATTGTCACTCTCCGCGAGCGCAAAGATCGATTTACGGTCCAATCCTTCCGTACGGATGACCATGACGTATTTGCCATTGAAATAGATGGCTCCCGGATTCAACGTTGCATTAATGCCCAGGCGTTCCATGAAATGAGGGTTCGTCGTCTCATCCAGATCGAATCTCCAATGCAGCGGTACATGATGGCGAGTGATTACCGGATATTGATACCGATCATATATGCCGTTGTAGAAGGAAGAATTGATCTCATTGGGGTGAGTAAGCAACTGCTCCTGTTTCTCCAGTAACTCCTTGTATTTCGGGTGTATCATTCTGATCCCATCCTCTCGATTAATTCAATACAGAATCTGCTATTGTGATATGGGCATTTCCACGGTCCGGCAATTTCGCTCTGATCCGGTGTGCCGTTCCCGTCCACCGACCAGTACCATTCCCCGCCAGCACGCTGGTCAATGATGTTTTCTTGCGTATAGGTCCACAAGCGTTCCACTCTCTCCAGAAACAGTGGATCACCTGTACGCTGATACGCATTATAGAAACCGACCATCGCCTCAGCTTGAACCCACCAAATGCGCTTCTCATCGATATGTTCACCTTCTTGTTCATTTAACAGTGAACCATCCGCATTCACGGCTACATTGGAGATGTTATAGGCAATATCTGTGACCATCGCCGCATACTCTGGATGTTGTTCCATCCCCAGAACTTTCAGTGCTTCGTCGATCAGCCAGCTGGCTTCAATGTCATGTCCGAACGATCGCAGATCGATGATGGATTCCCACTGTTTGTTGAAAAATACCCCGAGAAACTTGGTGTCTTGGTCATACACCCGTTCATATAGAATTCCGAGCAGGCGTTCCAGCGCTGCCTTCACTTGTTGATCCGGCCACACGCGATAGAGCGTGGTGTAGGCCTCCAGCACATGGATATGTGTATTCATTGTGTAATCCGCAATAACCCCATTTTCGCTCAGCATTTCATTGGGCTGTTCCTTCCATGTACGATCAAATTGTTCCTTGTAAGCAGGTAGTTCGGCATCCAGACCTTTGTCCTCGATAAGAGCAAAAAGCGTTTTCGCAAGTTCTAATGCAGAAGCATCCCCGGTTGCACGATAGTACTCACTGAGTGAATACACACCGAACGATTGCGTATACACATGTTTGCTCGTGTCCAGCGCTTCCCCTGTGTAATCTACCATCCAGTACATACCGCCATATTCGGTATCCATCACATGGTCAGCGAGAAAACGATATGCATGTTCAGCGTGATCGCGCCACCTTTCGTTTCCGGTAACCCGATAGGCTGCTGCAAAAGACCAGAGTTGTCGTGCCGTGGCGATCCCGCCTTTGGGTGCCTGTGGATTCACCTGAAGATCATTGCCAACCCAGCCGTAGAATCCACCGTGGGTTGCATCTTTAAGGTTGGACCAGAAGGGTAAAATCTGCTTCTCCCAATGGGCCTTAATCTCAGATTGGAGTTGGGGTGTTTTTGTATTCATAAGTGAGCGCTCCTTCAACGTGTTACATAAATCTTAATTCATAAATGGACTAAAGAATATTTACACTGGTCACTCCGATGACAGAATAACCTTCCGATCGCTGTTACCCCCAGATTTTTTTGATTCCTTGTTATAAGGGGGAAATCCGGGGATAGCGTATGCTTCCGATGTAGCTTTCTTTCAGAAAGCTTTTAGGCGAACGCTCCGCTTCTTCAGGTTCTTTCTGTCCTCTACGTTTCGTGTAAATGTTTAATCAATTTATATATTTAAGTTATCGGTAACTTTATTAATCCATATTAGTGCTCTGAAAAACAGATGTCAACGAAATGCATCGCAATTTTTCTTGTTAAGTTATAAATAATTTAATTGACAGGTAAGCGTTACCATAATAGAATTCATTTTGTAACCTTAACGATAACTTAATTAACTTAAGAGAGGGGTCGAAACAATTGAGAAAAAACAAAGGTTGGATGATGTTGCTGACGATGCTGCTCATCACTTCACTACTTGCTGCATGTTCATCTGGAGGTGGATCTTCGCAGGCAGGGGAGGAGATCAGTACAGATCCGGCAGATATCAAAGGTGAAATAACTGTTCTGACGCAACGGACAGATATTGTGGATACCGTGTTCAAAGACTACGCTGCGGAGTTCAATAAGGAATACCCAGATGTGAAAGTAAACTTCCAGGCACTGGCAGACTATGAAGGACAAGTGAAGATCCGTATGAGCACCAAGGATTATGGTGACGTATTGATGATCCCGACCAGTGTTCCGATCGCGGATATCCCGGACTTCTTCGAGCCGCTTGGCACGTACGATGAACTGAAAGACAAATACACGGCTATTGAAGAACGCATGGTGGATGGTCAGGTATACGGTATCCCTACGGTCATCACGTTCTCGGGAATTATCTATAACAAACAGGTCTTCAAAGAAGCCGGTATCAATGAAGTGCCTAAGACACCTGAACAATTTCAGGCTGCGCTTCAGTTGATCAAAGACAATACTGACGCGGTTCCGCTCTACACCAACTATGCATCCGGCTGGGCCCTGACACAATGGGAATCGGATCTGCCAACCGTTGCAGGCAGTGTGGATTACGTTAACGTGGACCAACCGAACACAGATGAGAACTTTGTGCCTGGTCAGCCACACTATGAACTATATAAAGTGCTCTATGATGCAGCCAAGAACGGTCTAATCGAGAAAGATCCAACAACAACCGACTGGGAAAGCTCCAAAGCGGATCTCGCCAAAGGCAAGATTGCCACAATGGCACTGGGCTCTTGGGCCATCACACAGATTCAAGGTATGACGGATACACCGGACGACATCGGATTCCTTCCTTTCCCAACCAATGCAAGTGAGGTTGTGGTTCCGCTCTCCGCAGACTATAACATCGGCATGAACGTGAACAGCGAGAACAAACCTGCTGCCAAAGCGTGGATTGAATGGTTCTTGGCGAAGTCGAACTACGCAGTTGAACAGGGCGGCGGTATGGACGCGGACAAAAATGCGGAATTGCCACCAATTTTGGATCAATATAAGGATGTGAAATTCTCCACACTCACGCCTGCCAAAGAAGGTCAGGAAGGTCTCGTTGACAAGATCGATAACGAAGGTGAAATCGGCCTCTGGCAGCCTGATTTCAAGAAACGCATTATCGAAGCAGGTATCGGTAACCGCAAGGAATCGTATGACGACATCATGAAGGACCTGAACGATAAGTGGGTCAAAGCAAGAGCAGAACTCACGAAATAATTGGATTAACGTAAGTGGATCAGGCGATGAATGGACTGCGGGGGTATAGGAATCCATTTATGAATGGAGCATGGAGCATGTGGTATTTGAAAGTATGATGCCAGATGCTCTTCCCCCGGCAGTTATTCCGCGGGAATTCCATTGGACGGGAGTCTTTCGATATATAGGCGGGTGAACCGCTTGGAGGTGTGGAGAGCATGAAGTACTTAAAACTTTCGAATTGGGGTTACTCAGTGCAACGCATATTTATCATCTGTGCCTTCTCAATTATTCCGCTGGCGTTGCTGTTCACGTTTGCATACTTACCGGTCATCAACATGTTCAAATACAGTTTTACCGATTGGAACGGATACAGTAAAAGGTTTGATTATGTTGGGTTTGAGAACTACACGCGCATCTTCAGTGATCCCGAATACTTCAAAGTATTCATTGTCAGCTTGTACTACTTTGTGGCTACGTTTGTACAGATGGGCTTGGCACTCTACTTTGCCACCATTCTGAGTTTCAAAGTCCGAGGCAAAAACTTCTTCAAAGGCATATTGTTCTTCCCTTATTTGCTGAATGGGGTAGCCATCGGTTTTATCTTCCTCTTTTTCTTCAAACCGGACGGTACACTCGATATGCTCATGCATGCTGTAGGGCTGGGACAATACACGCAGCTCTGGCTCGGTAATCCGAATATTATCAACGTGTCACTCGCAGGTGCATCGGTATGGAGATACATGGGCTTCAACTTTATCATTTTCCTTGGTGCAATCTCTTCTATTCCGAAGGATGTGTATGAAGCATCCGATATTGATGGCGCCAATCGCTGGCAGCAATTCCGCCACATCATCCTGCCAAGCATTACACGTATCCTGCAGCTCAACCTGATCTTGGCCATTAGCGGCGCAATTAGTGCGTTCGATATTCCATATATCATGACCGATGGTTCTAACGGCAGTATGACCTTTGTAATCCAAACGGTTCACTTGGCATTTAAATATGGCAAGCTGGGACTGGCATCCGCCATGGCTGTGGTGCTGCTCATGATCGTTATTCTCGTTACGCTTGTGCAGCGCGTCACCATGAAAGGGGAGGAATAAACGTGACACAACTCAAATACACCCTTGCGAGCGTGGTTAAATATGCTTCCCTCATCCTTGCGGCGTTTATCGCACTGTTACCGATCGTGGTCATCCTGTTTGCATCACTCAAAACGAATGCGGAATACGCCACTAGCAGCCCGCTTTCCCCACCAGCCAACTGGTTGAACTTTGCGAACTACGCGAAGGCCTTTGTGGATGGCAATATGCTGGTAGGTTTCAAAAATACAATTATTATCCTGATCATCTCTATTATAGGAGCGACCTTAACGGGCTCTATGATCGCGTATGTGCTGGATCGGTTCAAATTCAAAGGCAAGAAGATTATGGTCGCGGCGTTCCTGCTCGCTACCCTGATTCCAAGTGTTACAACGCAGGTCGCCACATTCCAGATCATCAACGCGCTCGATCTGTTTAACACACGCTGGGCGGCCATCGTGATGTACCTGGGTACAGATATCATCGCGGTTTATATCTTCCTGCAGTTCCTTGGCTCCATCTCAAGTGCACTGGATGAATCCGCCATGCTGGACGGCGCGTCGTACTTCACGATCTACTGGAAAATCATTCTTCCACTGCTGAAACCGGCCATTGTAACGGTCATTATCGTGAAGGGTGTGAACATCTATAACGACTTCTACACACCGTTCTTGTACATGCCGAAGACCGATCTACAGGTCATATCCACCGCCTTGTTCAAATTCAAGGGACCGTTCGGATCGCAGTGGGAGGTCATCAGCGCCGGCATCATGATCGCCATTATTCCAACCATGATCATCTTCCTGTTGTTACAGAAGTACATCTACAATGGCTTCGCGCAAGGCTCCGTTAAATAAAAAAACGAAAGGCTCTATGAAATGCATATGAGAATGCACAGGAACGAAGAGGACAGAAAAAAGCTGGAGAAACGGAGTGTTCGCATTTATAACCGGATTTTCCCCGTTTATAAGGGGATCAAAAAAAATCTGGGGATAACGGCGATCGGAAGGTTGTTCTGTCATCAAAGTGGTCTAGTGCAATTTTAATTATTCATTTCATAAAGCCTAACCGAAGGGAGAAATGAAAAATGTCAGTTGCCGAAACGAAAAACGTACACATTGTTGGGGACGCTTTGCCGAATATGCCGTGGGAAGCCAAACCGGAGGGAACGGAAGGCCCGGTATGGAGACATTCGGCGAACCCGGTAGTCCCGCGTAACCCGGTCAAAGGTGTTGCCCGCATTTTCAACAGTGCGGTTGTACCGTATAAAGGAAAATTCATTGGGGTATTCCGCGCTGAAACCGTTAATGGGCGTCCACATTTGCATATGGGGGCGAGTGAGGACGGTTTGGAGTGGACGATTGAAGAGGAACGTATTGCATTTGTAGATGAAAATGGCGATCCGTTTATGCCGAACTATGCGTACGATCCACGTTTGGTCAAAGTCGAGGATACGTATTACATCATCTGGTGTACAGACTTCTACGGCGCAGCACTGGGACTGGCGAAGACGGATGACTTCAAAACATTTGTCCGCCTCGAAAATCCAATGCTGCCGTTCAACCGTAATGGTGTGCTGTTCCCACGCAAAATCAACGATAACTATGTGATGTTGTCCAGACCAAGTGACAGTGGACATACCCCATTCGGGGACATCTTCCTGAGTGAAAGCCCGGATCTCGTGTACTGGGGCAAGCATCGTCATGTGATGAGTAAGGGCGGCCAAGGCTGGTGGCAATCGGTCAAAATTGGCGGCGGGCCCGCTCCGATTGAAACGTCCGAAGGCTGGCTGATGTTCTACCACGGCGTAACCGGAACCTGTAACGGTTTGGTATATAGCATGGGTGCGGTCATTCTGGATCTGGATGAACCGTCCAAAGTGAAATATCGTTCCTCCAACTTTGTGCTGACACCGGAAAAATGGTACGAGGAGCAAGGCTTCGTTGATAACGTCATCTTCCCGTGTGCAACACTGCATGATGCTGATACCGGACGTATCGCCATCTATTACGGCGCAGCCGACACGTATGTGGGCGTGGCTTACACGACCATTGAAGAGATCGTGAACTATGTGATCGAGACGGACGAAGTCATCGCCGGAGACCACGAGGAAGGCAAGCTGTAATCGAAGTGAAACCAATTTTTGAAAAGCTGAAATTTACACAATAATGGAGAGTGCAGAACCAATCTGAAGAAGCGAAGTGGTCGCATTTATCTCCGGATTTCTCCCTTGTATAAAAGGGATTGATAGAAATCTGGGGATAACGGCGATCGGAAGATGGTACTGCAATCGTAGTGAAAGTATATATAGTAGGTCATTCTTTTTTCATTAAGTGAACAGAAACATTGGGGAGCAATGTATATGGAGTATATCAAGGGATTTACATTTGGCTGGATGAGTGGCAGGGGAGACTTCCGCAAGCCGGAAGCCAAAGAATCCTTGCGCCTGATGGCAGAACGTACAGGCAGTTCTCATGTCATTTTTGCACTGGCGGCACATCAGGATCATCCGCAGGCGCTAGAAGTGAAGTATCGGGGTGCTCATCTGGTGGAGGATGATGAACTGGTGGACATGATTCGTTATGCCCGTACACTCGGGCTGCGTATCATTTTAAAACCAACCGTCAACTGTACCGATGGCACATGGCGTGCACACATTAACTTTTTTGATATCGATGTGCCGTGTGAGCCGAAGTGGAAGGATTGGTTCCATAGCTACACGGCATTTCAGAAGCATTATGCAGCGATTGCAGAGCAGGAACAGTGTGAGATGTTCATCGTAGGCTGTGAGATGGTGCAATCCGAGCGTTTCGATGAAGAGTGGCGCGAGGTGATCGCCGGTGTGCGTGAAGAGTACACGGGGCTGGTGTCATACAACACGGACAAATATCAGGAAGGTCATGTGAAATGGTGGGATGCTGTGGACGTCATCTCTTCCAGTGGTTACTATCCCATCGGAGATTGGGAGGCGCAGCTGGATCGCATTGAACAGGCGATTGCTCCTTATGGCAAACCCTTTTTCTTCGCGGAAGCCGGTTGTCCCAGCCGCAACGGATCAGCCCAGGTACCGAATGATTGGGGACTAGCAGGTGATGTGAGTGCTGAGGAACAGGAGCGTTTCTATGAAGCGATGTTCCGGCATGTCAGTCGGCGTGACTGGGTACGCGGATTTGGTCTGTGGGATTGGAGCGCACATCTACACGCGGAGAAGGATGCCCTGAACGATGACGGATATGGTGTTTACGGTAAACCTGCTGAGCAGGTGATTCGTCGCTTCTATGAGGGTGTCACTGTAGACGTTTAAACGAGAAACAAGAAGGCGTATATGAAGATGGATTTCAGGATATATCTGCATATGTACTTTCGTGATTACCTTGCTGTGAGCAAGGAATAGCAGATTATTATGGAACTTATTTTTGTAGTTGTGATTCATATTCAGATCGAGAGGCTCTTCCTCCTACAGGAAGGGCTTTTTTGGCATATTTAGTAGTGATGCATACTATGTCGAATTTTGTTGACAAAAGGAGGGCTCCTGCATATTCTTAATGGATGAATATGATAATCATTATCATAAAATAGAGAAAAGGGGTTCAACATCCATGTCTGTACAACATCGCAAATCTTCGGCCCTCACGCTGGCAACTATGCTCTTGTTGTTATTCGTTATCGTGGGTTGCAGCAATACAGGAAGTGGAGATGAATCCTCATCTGCGGCTTCGGATCAAACATCTACGAAGTCGATTACGATGTCATGGCCACGTGATATCGGTACAATGAATCCGCATACGTACAATCCTTCGCAATTATTTGCCCAATCCATGCTCTATGAGCCGCTGATCAGTTACCAGAAGGACGGAAAACTGGAACCTGCTCTGGCAGAATCATGGACCATCTCCGATGACGGCAAAGTATATACATTCAAGCTTCGCCAAGGTGTGAAATTCTCAGATGGTACGCCATTTAATGCTGAGATTGTGAAAAAGAATTTTGATGCTGTAATGAAAAATAAAGATACACATAGCTGGCTGGGCATTGTAGGTGTGCTCGACAAGACGGAGGTTGTGGACGATCAGACTTTCCGATTGACACTCACAGAGCCGTATTATCCTGTTCTTCAGGACTTGTCGGTGGTTCGTCCTTTCCGCTTCCTGGGTGAAGCCGGATTCCCGGATGACGGAGATACATCCCAAGGAATCAAAGAGCCGGTTGGAACTGGCCCGTGGATGCTGGCTGAATACAAGCAGGACGAATATGCTGTTTTCAAACGCAACCCGAATTATTGGGGAACAGCACCAAAGGTGGATCAGATTACGGTCAAAATCATTCCTGACGGTGAAACTCGTGTCCTTGCTTTTGAAAAAGGCGATCTCGATCTGATCTATGGTGAAGGTATGATCAGTCTGGATGCGTTCCAGGAGCTGCGTGACAATGATAAATATGTGACCCAATTGTCTGATCCGGTGGGCACACGCAGTCTGCTGCTGAACTCTTCCAATCCAAAGCTGTCCGATGTCAGAGTGCGGATGGCGCTCCAGCAAGGGTTTAACAAAAAGGCGATGGTGGAAGGCGTGACTTCCGGATTGGAAGAACCAGCCGATACCGTATTGTCCAAAAACTATCCATACACCAATGTAGACCTGGAACCGATCACGTATGACGTGGAGAAATCCAAAGCATTACTGGATGAAGCGGGCTGGAAGCTGCCTGCAGGTGGTACGGTTCGTGAAAAAGACGGTCAGCAGCTTGATTTCGAGATGATTTTTGACAAAACGGACCCGATTCAGAAAGCGATGGCTGAGACCATTCAGGCGGAATGGAGCGAGCTTGGGGTTAAAGTTAACCTCACTGGGCTGGAACTGACGGTTCAGATCAAACGTCTGAAAGCCAATGATTTCGACCTGTATTTCTGGTACAACTATGGCGCACCGTATGATCCACATTCCTTCATTAACGTTGTGGCGAGCCCTGGATTCGGGATTTCCGAGACCCTGAGTGCGTTGCCGATGAAAAAGGAACTGGACGATCAGGTTCATGCAGCCCTGTCATCTACAGACGAGACGAAACGCCAGGAGTTATATGGCTCTATCCTGAAAACACTTCAGGAGCAATCGGCGATCGTACCGATCTCTTATATTAAGAAAACGGCTGTATATCAGAAGAAAATCTCCAACTTTATTTTCCCGGCGAACCGTGACGAGAATCCGTTTGTGGGCATTGAATTGGGCAATCAATAAGTCGTAATTACTTTAATTTCGGAAGTGGTAAGGCCTTGGCAAGGTCATGTAGCTTGATAAAAGGAGGAACGTTTGGTGATCAGTTATATCGGGAAACGGATGATCGCGATCATTCCTATCGTTTTTATCGCTACACTTGTGACCTTTGCGCTTATTCATATCTCACCGGTTGATCCGGCCGAGGCTTATCTGACAGCCGCTCATATCTATCCAACACCGGAGCTGCTTGCGCAAAAACGGCATGAATTCGGTCTGGATCAGCCCTTGTTAACCCAATATGCGCATACGATTCAGAAAATTGCCAAGCTCGACTTTGGCACCTCGTATCTCACCAACAAACCCGTATGGGATGAAGTGAAATTAAGGCTTCCGGCTACGGCTGAGCTAGCCTTCTGGAGTATGTTGTTATCGGCTTTGGTGAGTATTCCATTGGGAATACTGGCGGCGGTGTACAAGAATAGCTGGATTGACATGGTCAGCCGTGCGATTTCCTATTTTGGAGCATCTATTCCGCAGTTCTGGCTCGGTTACCTGCTGATCTTCTTTTTCTCAGTGAAATTGGACTGGCTACCTGTGGAGGGGCGTGGATCGTGGGAGAATCTGGTTCTGCCTACGATTACACTTTCCTTGATTCTTATTGCGGTCTACACCCGATTGTTGCGTTCCAGTGTACTGGAGCAATTGCAGGAGACATATGTACAGTATGCAAGAACACGCGGGATTCGCGAACGAGTCATAATGCTGAAACATGTCCTGAAGATCGCTATATCGCCCCTCATTACGGGGATGGGGATGAGTATGGGCAAGCTGCTCACAGGCACCATTATTGTAGAACAGGTATTTTCCTGGCCGGGGTTTGGGCGTTATTTTGTCGATGCGATATTTAACCGGGATATTCCCGTGATTCAATGTTATGTCTTCCTGGCGGCATGCCTGTTCATCGTATGCAATCTGCTCGTTGATCTGGTGCAGCTCGTTATGGACCCACGGATTTCAGCGAAAGGACGGGCAGAACATTGATAAACAAATGGCGTGCGGTATTTAAAGGACAGAGAGCCATTCAGATATGCTCTGTGATCATATTGCTCTTCTTCGTGATTGCGATACTGGCTCCGTGGATTGCTCCTCATGACCCGGTGAAGGTGAATTTGTTGCAGAAGCTGGCGAGTCCATCGCTGGAGCATTGGCTCGGAACGGATCATCTGGGACGCGACAATCTCACCAGGCTGATGTATGGAGCACGGGTGTCACTTGGATTTGCTACCCTGATCTTTCTGTCGTCTTTGCTCATAGGTGTCATTGTAGGTTCAATCTCCGGTTACCTTGGTGGCTGGGTGGACAGTCTGCTGATGCGCTTGTGTGAAGGCATTATGGCATTTCCGAATCTGGTGCTTGTGCTGGGTATTGTGGGGATTTTTGGTCCAGGTCTGATGCAGGTGCTTCTGGCCCTCATGATGGTACAGTGGGTGTATTATGCACGTATCTGCCGGAATATGGTCGTTAGTCTGAAAGAACGGAACTTTATCGCAGCGGCGCGGATTAGCGGTTCCTCTTCGTGGACGATTATTCGAAAACATATCATCCCCAACGTGCAGCGTCCGATCGTTGTGATGGGTACGTTGGAGATGGGGTGGGCGATTATGGATATATCCGCTCTGTCCTTCTTGGGACTCGGTATTCAACCCCCAAATGCAGAATGGGGCGCCATGATTCATGAAGGAACGGGTTATATTCGCAGTCATCCGGAGTTGATGATTTACCCGGGGGCATTGATTTTACTGGTAGTTATTACGTTCAACATCTTAGGTGAAGCGTTATCCGAGCGTTATGGCATTGCAAAAAGGTAGTAATTCGGAACCGAAGGCATATGGAGGTGAACGTAACGATGGATGATGCAGCGAAGGTACTCGAAGTTCGTGGTCTGCAAGTGAATCTTAGAACAGCGGAGGGTTCAGTCCCGTTACTGGAGCCCATTGATTTTGAATTAAAAAAAGGGCGTGTCTTCGGTCTGGTCGGCGAGAGTGGCAGCGGCAAGACCGTTACATGTAATGCGCTGCTCCATCTGCTTGATTCACGCCGGATGGAAGTATCGGGCAGCATCCGTCTGAATGGACGGGAGCTTGGCTCGTTGTCGGGTGAGGAGATGCGGCGCATCCGGGGCAAGGACATCGGATTTATTATGCAGAATCCGATGAATGCTTTTACACCCGTGTATACGATTGGATCGCAATTCATTGAGACCTTGCGTACGCACACGGGAATGTCCAAAGCAGCGTCCCGGGAGCGGGCTATTGCTGCCTTGGCAGATATGAACCTGCCCGAGCCGGCCAAACTGATGAAGCGATATCCATTTCAACTGAGTGGCGGTATGTTACAACGAGTGATGATTGCCATATCGATGTGCCTGCGACCAGCCCTGGTTATTGCTGACGAACCAACGACGGCACTGGATGTTGTGAACCAGTTCAAAGTGCTTCAGGAATTGGATCGGCTACGTACCGAATATGGCACATCCATCTTGCTCATCTCCCACGATCTGGGCGTGATTTCACAAATGGCGGATGAAGTCGCGGTCATGCAGAAGGGTCGTATTGTGGAGCAGGCGGATGTGTACCAACTATTCGATCACCCGCAGCATGAATATACCCGGATGTTGTTAAATGCCAGGCCCAGTATGTCTTTGAGACGATAGCGAATGACATGTGGGATGAATCGTTCAGTGAGAGTAAATGTAGAGCGGGTATGAACTGTATTTTGAGTGGGCAGTCGTAGAGATGGAATTGGCATGGTGATGTGTTATTTCAGCCTCTTCGGAGATTACTTCTGCCAAGTACAAAAGAGGGGGATGACCTGATGCTTCAGGTACGTGAAGTAAGCCATAGCTATGGCAAACGCAATTGGCTGGATCGTTCGGGAGCGCGTCCTCCTGTGCTGGCAGACATCTCGCTTACGATTGAAAAGGGTGTTTGTCTGGGACTGCTGGGTACGAGTGGGGCTGGTAAAAGTACCTTGGGTAAAATCATTCTTGGTCTGGAGAAGCCCAGCCAGGGTCAGGTTTTATTTCAAGGTCAGGATATCTACCGATCCAGCAAACCAGTACTCAAGGGATTACGGCGTGATTTGCAAGTCGTGTTCCAGGACTGTTATTCGGCTGTGAATCCACTCATGACTGCTGCGCAGATCATCGGTGAGCCACTAAATAATTACGAGCGATTTTCGGCAAAAGAACAACTTCGTGTGGTCGGACAACTGCTTGAGCAGGTCGGACTTACACCAGAGGATGCAAACAAGCTTCCGCACCAGTTCAGCGGTGGGCAATTACAGCGAGTTAACATCGCAAGAGCTATTGCGCTCAAACCGAAGTTAATCGTACTGGACGAATCGATCAGCAGCCTGGACATGGTGCACCAGACGCAAATTCTATCCTTATTGGCGGAGCTCAGAGCATCCTACGGGTTGTCTTACCTCTTTATCACACATGATATTCGGGCCGCCATGACGATCTGTGACCGCATTGCGGTAATGGATCAGGGGAAGCTGGTTTATAGCGGTGATGCCGGAGATTCGGTAATGCAGTCGGATCAACCGGCTGTGCAGCAACTGGTTACAGCTATTTTGCCTGAGCACCCATCAGGTCGTATTTCGTTTAGGTAATGCGTTGTTTGTATGGGTGTAGATGGCTGTTCATTGGGGCGCTAACCATGGTTATTTCCAATGCATTACTGATGCGAAGTCGCTAACGAACTGAGTGAGTGTTAAATGGCGATTTAGCGTGGAATGCAAAATGTAACGAACCTCAGTGAAGTTATTCCGGTGCAAACTAGTTTAAAACCTCCAAATGATACACAGATCGAGGAAATAACGCGTCTACGATTCGTTAAACCTCAGACTTATCGAAAAAGGCGCTAATAGCGTGTTTACGGTTCGTTAGACCATAATGAGTGCTAAAAGGGTTGTCCCTGCGTCTTGAACAAGACGTAGGGACAACCCTTTTTTGTAACTGGAAATAGGTACATTTCTGCTCTCTGATATAAGTTAAACTAAGATTACAATTGCGCCACTCGCGGATTACAGGACTACCTTCGAATTGCGTTTATCCCCAGATTTTTGATTTATCTTACAACCTGAAAATCTTGGAGAGAAGTATATACTTCCCATGAAGTTTTCTTGCAGAAAAGTGTTCACCCCATTTTCCGCCCAAGCTGCTCAATCTTATCAAGCCAATTCTTTCTCTGTTCATCTGACTTTTTACCAACTTGATCTACAGGTGTTATCCGCACAGGTTTGATACCAGTCAGTGCAAATGTGGAGATCTTCATCATTTTATGTGCGGGCTCACCCTGGAACCATTTGAAATACCAGCTTGGGCCATCCATGGTAGTGATCATGCGAGCGGTGCGGCCTTTGAGCAACTGATCTGGAAAAGGTTTACCTTTTTGATACTTGAAGGCGTAACCTGGCATAAAGATTCGGTCAACGAAACCTTTCAGCAGGGCAGGTGGTCCTCCCCACCAGATTGGGAATACCCATACAAGATGCTCGGCCCACTTGATTGCTTCTTGGGCCTCCAGCAAATCTGGTTCAAGTGGAAGTTTATTACGATATCCTCCCTCCAGATTCATGTTGAATGCCAACTCGTTCAGGGTGATCATGCGGACGTCGGCACCCGCCTGCACCGCACCTTTACGGTAAGCTTCGGCTAGTGCGCCGTTGTAACTGGGGGAGACGGGATTGCCTTGAATGATTAATATTTTTTTCATGGAAGATGACACGTCCTGACTATTTTAGTTAATGAACACTAACCTCATGTGCAAAAAGAAAAGGTCACGTATGACCCGGTAATCCATTCGTATATCCTGATGGTATGCTGACGATTCTCTTTTAGAAGTTATTCAACAAGTCCGCCTTTGATTACGAATCATGCCTAGCGGCATCATCCGCATCGAATATGGGATTCAGCCGAAATAAGAGGGGTGCTTACGAAGGTTGTTTCCTTCGGAAACAATGTAGTTGCTCACGTCGTTTTCCCTACACTCCGCTACTCCATTTCTAGCTTCATCCCATCTCCATCGTTACTTCTGAGGTAAGTGCCCCAACATTGATGCAAGCCGGTGAACCGTTTCCCCCGTATAAGGTACCAACAGCTCCGGTAGCTCACCTTGCATACTGGAGACCGCCATGCGTGTAATTGCACCGATCACCAGAACGGCTGTGAGCCGTGAATCCTGCTGAGGCAGTTCCCCCCTCATCATTCCCTGATCGATCAGATCCATTAACGCATCCAATGGCTGACGGTAATCCTCGCTGCTTCCAGCTTCAATGAATATTTCATGATTCTGTGAAATCAGTAGCAGCCCGTAGGGATCTTCATCATGCAGATGGAGAACCTCGGTCACCAGTTGCTTGAAGCGTTCCAGCACCGGACCTTCTCGTCGAACATACCCATCAATTAGTGAAGTATAGTCGACACAGTATTGGGTGAAGGCTTCTAGGGCAACGGCATCTTTGTTTTTAAAATGTTTGTAGATCGCCGCATCGGTTACTCCGGCGGCGTCACCGATCTCTTTGACGGATATGCCGTCAACGCCTTTGGTTGCGAACAAGCGCATCGCCGCTTGTAGGATATCTTTCTTTTTGCTATCCACATGAGATTTGTTCTTCATAATTGTATAGTAAGTGATTACTAACCAAAATGCAATAAGCAATTTTGAAACTCTGAATTGAGACACTGAATAAGCGCTTACGACCAAAGCTTGCAGGCTTGTGAGCGGCAACGTATGATGAATAGAAATCATAATCGGAGTAGTAGGGAGAACGAAATGGATGGTGGGTAGCGTGAACGAAGAGTTGGATGCATACAGCTGGGTGACGCCCGAAGGGATGCTGAATGATTACTATATAACAAGCCGCGAACAGTTGTATAAAGGAATGAACGGACGATATGTGGAGCGATTCACTGTTCCTACCGGTGAAAGTTATATTTTTAAACCGCTGACGAATCCTGCACAGCATGGACGGGAACGATGGATGTACGAACGTGTGATGTCTGGCTTACCACCGATCTATCCGCAGCTCATTGCAACGTCAGACCTTACCATTGCTCCAGCACAGAGCTGGATGATCTACGAGGATCTGGGGCAACTGGTGCATGATTCACAAGAAGCGACGATGCTTGATGCAGCGGTACATATGGCGGCGTGGCATGCGCTACCTGTTACGAATTGGAGCGAACTGCCTCGCGTGGGTCAGAAACCGTCCATTCGCACAATGTTGGATGAGTTGCAAATGCATAGGCAATCTAATGATGAACTGTTATCCAGGCTGGATATGCGGTTGTCTTCATCCGATTGGGACAAGATCGCCACGTTGATTCTCACAGCAGAGGAAAAACTTCCTACTGTTTTGTGTCATGGAGACCTGCATCCAGGTAACATGGCTGAGGTGGACGGTAGACTGGTCATCTTGGACTGGGAGCATGCCCATCTGAATACGCCACTGTGGGATATATATCACCTAGTTGATCTCTCGCATCCGCTGTTTCCCAGAACAGTTACGCCTGTATTACGAGAGCGGGTCATGGATGTTTACTTGGACAAGCTGGGGAGCCTGGGCGTGCAGATTGAACGGGTTTCTTTTGCAGAATGGTACGACGCCTATGCTATTGTATTCTCACTCTGGATGCTTCGGTTGATTGACGGTGACCTGAGAAGTGAGGAATGTGTGTGGCCGAAGGAACAGTTGCGTAACCAGTGGCATGAGACGGCAGTGACGCTGGAACAGTGCATGAAGCACTTGGGTGAGGAATAGAAATGAGGGGTGAGAAGCTTGCGTAAAGTCGGACTTGTTATGCGTAAAATTCAATTCACGGAAGCACAGGGGCCACGCGTATTTGCGGATCGGCTGAAGCAGATTGGTCTGGAGCTGGGCGTGGATATTGTGTTCATCTCGCCGGAGCGTCATGTCAGCGGATATGACTGGTTGCCGGGTTATGAGCATGAGAAAGGTGACCTGGTGAACTACGATATCGTGCTGGATCAGATTCATAGTCAAAATATAGAGCATGTTATCTACACCGTATCCGGGTTTACATTTTTGAAGATGTTCTTACCGAAGAGTGTATTGTTCCCGCACAGTTTCCCCGATCCCGCGCTAACGGGATATGAGATGATGAAGCCATTTTATACGATGGTGGATAAAGCAATTGTGCAAACCGAGTTTTTGAAAACAGAACTGGGTCGCAATTTCGGTGTACATGACGTGAACGTTATTCCGATTGGCTTTAGCGAAGAGCTGGCGAACCGGAACTATGATCCGAGCCAGGTTGTGCATAATCGGGTGCTCTGGATCGGTCGGGATGAGGCGAATCGTCGCCCGGATCTAGTTTTGGAATATGCGCGGCAGAACCCGGACAAGGAAGTATATATGGTGTTTGGCGGTGTACGCTATAAGGAAACCATGAAGAAGTACGACATTCCTGCCAACGTGAAGCTGAAGTTTGCGCTCACGCAGGATGAGATATTTACCTTGATGAACTCATCCAAGGTGTATTGGAACTGTTCGGCCTTTGATACGTTTGCGATGCCGTTGACGGAAGCGATGGCGATGGGCAAAATGGTCGTGAAACCGGAGCATGCCTGCTACGGTCACATTCGATCCACACATGCCTTTGCAGGCAATGAGGATAACTGGTTTGAACTGGTGAACATGGCTGCGGCTGCGCCGCGCAGTGTGTCAGAAGACAACCGTGAGTATGCCTTTGGTGCTTTTTCGCGCACGAAGATGAAAGAAGGGTACCGGAACTTTTTCTCAGATTGGTTGAAGTAACGTAAGGTCTGTAACAAAGGGCTTAATCCATCCAGCAACAGGAGGGGAACCTTATGGAAATACTGATCTTGTGGACATTGGGAATGTGGGCAGTGCAGCTGCTGATTGAATGGTTTATCTACCGGTTGCAAGGGCGCCGAATGACGTGGGTACAATATATATTGCCATGTGTGGCCTTGCTCGGCGGTGCCGTTGTAATCATGATTAGCATCGATATTGGCGGGTGGAATGGCATCGGATATGCCCTGCTCGGCGCATCACTGGGTACCGCGGGAATGTTAACACTCATTACGGTGGCGATCAGGGATGTAATGCTTCGGCGACGGGGCAGGCACTAGACCGAGCAGTAAAGCTACTGTGGAGTAAGGATGAATTGGGCGAAGGGATGGTTGCAGGAACGCAACCGTCTGTGATATATTGACATTAATTATGACAAGGGAGGTGAAGACAGGTGAATCACGAGATGCTTAACAACCGTATTAGCCAGCTGCCGATTGCTATGGCTGGCATTGTTCATACTTTTCTGACCAACGGGAGAAGTCTGTCCAATTTTGAATATACGGAAGTTAACATTTGCGAGAAGATGCCTGCCTTGACCTCATTCGGACGATAAGCGATATTGCTTGAATTCTGAAGGGCCGCGGAGCTAACCTCCTGCGGCTCTTTTTGTGTTGCGGTCAGGATCTTCCATACCATAGGAGGAACCTTATTATGATGATGATTAGCGCGCAACAACTGACTCAATACCACGGAGCACATCTGGTGCTGGACGGCATTACGTTTGAAATTATGGAAGGTGACAAGGTCGCCCTAATCGGCCGCAACGGAAGCGGCAAAACCACACTTATGCGCCTGATGGCAAGACTGAACAAGCCGGATGAAGGGCAATTGATGATCAAGAAAGATACACGAATGGGATATGTGGCTCAGGTTCCAGAAGGATTGGATGACCATACCGTACTGGATGTACTGAGTCTTGGATTCAAGGAGCTTATGATATGTCGCACGCAAATGAAGGAAATGGAGCAGCAAATGTCCGATCCGGCATGTGCAGCAGACCCTAATCAATTGGAGCGCCTGCTGAAACGCTACGCGGCACTGCAAGACCAGTTCGAGCGTGAGGGTGGATATGAAATGGATGCCCGGATCGATCAGGTGGCGGACGGTTTGGATATCGCCAAGGCACACTATGGTTGGCGCTTTGGTTCCCTGTCAGGTGGGGAGCAGACTCGGGTGGTGCTGGCTTCACAGCTAATCGTAAGACCCGACCTGTTATTGCTGGATGAGCCGACAAACCATCTTGATCTGGAGCGGGTTGAGTGGCTGGAAGGATTTTTACGAGAATATCCCGGCACCATTGTTCTGATCTCGCATGATCGCTATTTTCTGGATCGGGTCGTGAATCGAACACTGGAGCTGGAGGATGGAGAAGCGGAAACATCTGCTGGCGGTTATACGGAATATATGAAAGTGAAGGAACAACGGCTGTTGCAGCAATTCGAGGAGTTTAAAGAGCAGCAGAAGGTTATCAAGAAAATGAAGGAAACGATCCGCCAGTTAGAGGAGTGGGGCCGGGTTGGTGGGAATGAAAAGTTCTTCAGACGGGCGGCTTCTATGCGCAAGGCGCTGGAGCGGATGGAACAGGTGAAGCGTCCTGTACTGGAGCGCCGCAATGCCGAGTTCGATGTGCGTCCTACGGATCGAACGGGTAAACGGGTAGCGGTATTGGAACAGGTCGAGAAGAGCTATGGCGAGCGTGAAATCCTGCGCGGAATCTCGGGTCTGTTGGAATATGGGGATAAAATTGCACTCATTGGACGCAATGGCTCCGGCAAGACGACCCTGTTCAAGCTGTTGCTTGGTGACGAGCAGCCCAATGCGGGCAAGCTGGAGTGGGGAGCACGCGTGGATTTAGGGTATCTGGCTCAACAGGAGGAACCTACGAATCCAAAGCTGAACGTACTCGAATACTTCCGTCTGGAAGCAGGCGTGGAAGAGGGAGAGGCTCGCGGAATTCTGGCACGATATTTGTTCTATGGAGCGGATGTATTCCGCTCTGTCGGGCAATTATCTGGTGGGGAATGGACGCGTCTGCGGCTAGCTCTTCTGGTGCAACGTAAACCCAATGTACTGCTGCTCGATGAGCCAACCAACCATCTGGATATCGCATCGAGAGAAGCGCTGGAAGAGTCGCTGGTTGATTTTGAAGGAACCGTACTTGCCATCTCGCATGATCGGTACTTCGTCAATCGCCTTGCTTCCCGTGTCTGGGAACTGGAGGACGGTCAGATGACCGCTTATCTGGGAGACTATGAGGCGTATCGTGAGAAGAAGCTTGATTTGCAAGCTCGTGCGGCGGCGACAACTCAGGCTACAGCAGGCGTGGGCGTTTCTTCTCGTGGGAACGCCAAGTCGGAAATGAAATCAGGTTTAACGTCCGCGTCGAGCGGAAATGCCAGATCAGGGAAGAAGTCAGGAGTAACCTCGACAATGAACGGTTTAACTGTTGCGGCTCCCGATGGAAGTCATGATCATGAAGCTTCCACAGGATCAAGCAAGGCGTTGACCCCTTCGGCAGCAAATGCATCGAATCATAGGAGTGGCACTGGCAACAACCAGTCTGCGGAGAAGCTGGAACAGACGTTGGCTCGTCTTGAGGCACAAATTCAGGTGCTGGACCAACAGTTGGAAACCGTACAGAACAATCCGCTTGAACTGGAACAAATCTGGAATGATCGCGAGCAATTGTCCACTGAATATAATGATGTATTGGCCCAGTGGGCTGAGTTATAAGTCAGAATGGCATGAGCATAAGATTGAACAAGCGAGGTCGGAGAGTCTTCTCCGGCCTTTTTGGACTGGGTTACAACATAACAAACGCGGAATTTACTTGTTTTTTCAAGCTTTGATGATCCGAGATTGGGCGACATCCTGTTCTTATTTTTACATGTCATGGGGAATAGTGTAACTTTTTACCTCCCCATGCGTTAAATACGTTTGTATGAATTGAAACGGCTCACCTAAGAGCTCGCAAAAAGGGAGGTTATCGGTATCTATTATTCATTGACGTATCGGAGTTGGTCGGATGATCGACAGGCGGAGACGGGAGTGCTGGAACAGACTTCAGTCACGCGAGATGAACTGTTCATGCGCAAACTGGTGGATGCCACTCTGGTGAAAAACAAACTCTGGGCGCATCTGTCCAATGAATGCCAGGATGGGCGGGAACATGCAGTATATGTAACGGCGTATGAGCAACAGATGCCGGATGTGTACGGTGCGGCCATTGCGGATGCTGCGCTGGCGATGTGCAAAATGTCTTCCATGTACAGCGCAGAGTATATGCTGTGGAATGGAAGTTCATTTCAGGAATTGGAACTCACAGTATCCTCCACCTATACGATGGAGCTTGCCGAGCAACTGCTGGACCATTACATGGTTCGCGGTGGCAAGACATATGAGTTCCTGTATTCCGTGCTGGATGCGGATCGCAAGAAAGTGTTGTTTTATATGAAAGAGGTGGATCTGTAATGAGTGACCAAGAGCGGGGGCAAGCATCGAAACCCGGGTCAAAAGCGAAACTGGTTGCTTTCTCCCTGATGCTGGCTGTTCCTGCCGTGTTATCCGGTTGTGGCAGCAACAATGATGAATGTGACCCGGAGTATGATACCGGATGTGAATATGATTCCAGCAGTGGGCACTATTACTACGGTGGGTCGTCTTATCGAAGCAACAAGGACAGTAACAGCTCCTATAGCAAATCCAAGTCCAAATCAAGCGGCTTCGGTAGCTTCTTCCGCAGTTCGGGAGGATAACCGGATGAGGCAAGTGGTTCAACTGCCGTTTAGTCACGAAGAGGTATTTCATGGTGAAGCGGGACAACAGATTCCATACCATCGAATGTATGGGAAGCAATATTGTGTGCCTGCATTGACGGTCTATTCTCCCTCGGAGATGCAGGAGCTGCGTGCGGCAGCGGAGGCGGTAGACGGCATTTACTGTAAAGTGATGCGATTTATCCAGCAATATATGCCGGATTCCTTTTTGGAGCATCAGTTGGGTATCCATCCGGGGCTTATTCCGGCAGCACGTATGGAGATGGTGACTGGAGGCATTACCCGTCAGGACTGGATTATCGGAGAAGCTGGGCCCAAGTGTATTGAAAATAATACGGACACTCCTACGGGTATACCGGAGGCTGCTGCATTGGAAAATATCCTGGTCGGTCTTGCTGAGGATGCCGCGTTGACCGCACCATCTGCCGAGATGGAGACACGTATTCGGGAGTGTTTCAGGATATGGCTCGAATTCTACGCAAACCAAGGATTGCAGGGTCCGGTGACATTCACTTCTTTTGGCGAACATGTCGAAGATCGAACAAATACGGAATACCTGATGAAACGTTGTCAGGAAGCGGGATACGAAGTTTTCTATGTTCCACTTGAGGAACTGGAGATTGTTCCTGGGGAGGCGCTTTACCATCAGGGTCGGGAGATTAACCTACTGTATCGCCTTTATCCACTGGAGTATCTGATCGATGATCGGGATGAGACGACAGGGGTGGACATTGGTGCTGCACTGCTTGAACTTGTACGTGAGGGACGGCTGGGCCTGATGAATCCCGTTCAGCATGTACTCATGCAGAGCAAAGGCTTCATGGCGGCAATCTGGTCGCTCTACGAGCGGAACGAGCAAACCCCGGAGTATTGCGGGTTTACCCTCTTTGATGAAGCAGAGATGGACGTGATTTCCCGATATCTGCTGCCCACCTATTTTTCATCTGAGCCTTTCGAGCTGAATGCCATACCGTATGTGTCCAAAAGTTATTGGGGACGCGAGGGAAGAGGAACTCTTTTGCTGGAGGGTGGAACGGACAATGCCTTTGGAAAGCAGGATATGGAGGATCCTCTTAACGAGGCGCTGGAATCCAATCTTGCATCTGGGGCAACGGACGAGGATGAAGAAATTACAGCTTATTACGAAAACCAACCCAAAATCTATCAGCAGCTGGTTCCGATGGAACAGGCCGTGATCGAGACGGAGGATGGAGCATACAGCGGTTATCTGCTTACAGGGGTGTTTGTTATTGGTGGGCGTTTGGCTGGGATACTACCACGGGTCGGGGAGAAAGTAACTGGAGATATGGCCTATTATTGCGCGGCTACAGTTCGTGAACGGATGAATGATGAGGAGGAGAAGATGGAATGGAAAACTTGGGATTAAACCTCGTGAATGTCGCGGTGGGTGTAGGCATTCTGCTGGTGGTATTGGTATGTGGATATTTTGCTTTTAGCAAATTGACCCGGTATAACGATAGTGAGGAAATCGCCAAAGGTAACGAGGCGGCAGGGATGTATATGGGCAGCAAATTATTGGGACTATGTATTATTGTAGGGATGGTATCTTTCTCGACGCACTCGTGGTTGGATATGCTGCTGTGGTCGGCGTTGGGAATCATTATTCTGTGTCTGGTCTATATTATATTTGATTTCCTGATTCCGAAAATGCGGGTATGTGACGAAATTGCACGAGGAAATATGGCGGTAGCACAGCTGCTGCGTTCGATTATCATCGGCGTTTCCATCGTCATTGGTACGTTTTTGATGTAAAATAAGACATAGGGATTAACGATAATTTAGAATGAATATAGTGTTTACACGTAAACGAAGAGGACAGAAAGAATCTGGAGAAGCGAAGCGTTCGCCTTTATCATCGGATTTTTACCTTTGAGAGAAGGTATATAAAAAAATTCGAGGGTAACAGCGATCTTAAGATTGTTCTGTACGCAGAGTTATTAAGTGTAATGTTGTATTTTTGTTCTAAATGAATATCAAATGGAAGAAGGAGCGCGGCATCATGAGAAGAGTCATCATCGATACAGATACAGCAGGAGACGATACAATTGCGATCCTGACGGCATTGCATCACTTTCAGGTGGAAGGCATCAACATTACGGGCGGTAACGTACAATTCGACCAAGAGGTTGAAAATGCCCTGTACACGGTACAGGTTGCTGGACATGGCGGCAAGGTGCCTGTATATAAAGGTTGCGAGCGTCCGCTAATGGCCTACGGAAAGGCTCAGCACCGGACAGTGGAAGATGTGCATGGCGATGATGGTATGGGCGGCGCGCATTTCCCGAAGGCGGATCAGCGTCCCGAGAGCGGACACGCGGTTGATTTTATCATTGAGAAGGTGCACGCACATCCGGGCGAAATTGAACTTCTGGCTATTGCTCCACTGACTAACATTGCGATGGCGATCCAGAAGGACCCAACGATTATTCCAGAAATTGCTCACCTGTACATCATGGGCGGAACCAATAATGCACTGGGCAATATCACACCGGCAGCGGAGTATAACTTCTACGTGGACCCGGAAGCAGCGAAAATTGTACTGCATGCTGGCATTCCAATCACGATGGTTGGCTGGGAGATGTGTACCCAATATTCAGTGATGGACGATGACGATCATGCAGAGATTGCGGCTCTCGGTACATCTGGTGCTGATTTCTTCACCGCAATCAACAAAGTAGTTATGCAGTTCAACAAGTCGGTACATAAGCTGAATGGCACCACTCATCCCGATACGTTGCTGATGGCTGTAGCCGCAGATGAATCCATCATGACCAAGTCGGGTCAATATTATGTGGATGTGGAAGCTGGAGGAGAGTTGACACGTGGATACAGTGTGGTTGATATCAACGGACGTTTTGGCAAAGAGCCGAATGTACGTGTCTGTGAAGCCATTGATCGGCCCAAATTCAAATCCATGCTGCTGGACGTTCTCTCAGCGATCCAATAAACGCAGGAATGTAAATGCAAGAAAAAGAATAAAATCCGTGCCTATCCCAGGTACGGATTTTTTATTGCCCATTTTTGGAATAACTACTTCACCTGTCGTAGTAAATTGTGCTATACTTCAACTACTACGACAGATGAAGTAATGAGGAGGAGTATCTTTTGTGATCAGCAGTGACGTTATACGTGGCTACAATGATACGCTGATCCTCTACATGCTGCTCGAAGGGGAGTCGTACGGCTACGAGATTTCCAAGAACATCAGGCAGCTGACAGAGGAAAAGTACGTCATGAAGGAGACGACATTATACTCGGCCTTCACCCGATTGGAGAAGAACGGTTATATTGAATCGTTTTACCTGGATGAGAATAGTTTGGGAAAGCGTCGTACCTATTACCGGATTACGCCGCCCGGCCTCGACTATTACAGAGAAAAGTGTGAGGAATGGAAGGTTACGCAGGAGGTTGTTAATCTATTTATCAGGGAGTTGTGACGGAACATGGAGACAATTATGGTGTATCTGGAGAACATGTTTGCTGGTCTACCGAAGACACCCGAGGTGGAGCATCTGAAGCAGGAGCTCCTTTCGGGGATGGAAGATAAGTACCTGGAGTTGAAGCGGGAAGGTAAGTCGGAGAATGAAGCCATCGGTATTGTGATCTCAGAATTCGGTAATATCGAGGAGCTAACTGCAGAACTCGGTATTCAACCAGTCAGTGCGGAAGAGGCAGTACCTGTGCTGACGGAAGAAGAAGTCTACGCATATACCACTGCAAAAAGAAATGCCGGATTTTGGATCGGGCTGGGTGTTTTATTGTGCGCGTCGGGTGTGGCATTTCTGATTTTCATGGATACTTTATTTGAGAACTATGTCACTTCAGCTGCAAACCGTTCGGTGGAAACGGGGGCTGTACTGGGCCTGATCGGCATGTTTGTGCTGATTGCGATTGCGGTAGGCATGTTCATTCACAGTGGCATGAAGCTTGAACGCTTCAGTCATATGGAAAAGGGCTTCCAGCTTCCTTATACACTTAAAATGAGTATTCAGCATAGTCGGGAGAGCTTCGCTCTGACTTATCGTATAGCCATCATTACGGGTGTCTGCCTGTGCATTCTGTCTCCTGTGTTTATTTTCGCAGCCTCCTCTATCAATGATAACTACGCCTCTTATGGTGTATCTGCCTTTATGGTTATGGCTGGGGTAGGAGCATTCCTGTTTGTATATTACGGTAATATTCAGGGGGCTTACACGAACTTGCTGGAGAAGCACCAGTTGACGGTAGAGAAGAAGCAAGAAGTAAAGGTTGTGAGAGCCGTGGAAGCGATTGTATGGCCGCTGGCGACAGCCATCTTCTTGTTCACAGGCTTTGTATATCAACGGTGGGATATCAATTGGGCCATATTCCCGATTACAGGCATTCTCTCCGGCAGCTTTAGCAATGTGTACCATATTATGAAAAGCAAAAATCCGTCCTGAGCATGCTGCTTTAGCTAGTAAAGCCCACTTGATCTATATTGATCAGGTGGGCTTTTTTTTGCTCCATTTAATCTAACTCTGCTGCAACAAAAATGAGCGAATGCCTGTCGTGACCAGATCATGGTCTTCCTCATCAGGCAAACCCGATACTGTGATGGTGCCGACCTGTCCCTCATTTTCCAGAATCAGCGGGAAAGCGCCACCAGCCAGAACATAGTCAGATGCAGGCAGGTTGAAATCCTGCTCAAGCGTTTGGTCCTCGTTTCTTAGGCGTAGAGCCGTATGCCAAGAACTGGAGGAGAAATGATTCACTACGTTGTTCTTGCGGCGAATCCAGTCTTCGTTGTTGGGATGAGTGCCTTCCATCGCATGCAAAAAGAGGCGATGCCCCTCCAGGGTGATGTCGATGGTCACGGCTTGGGAGCGACGCTTCGCTTCTTCGACCAGATGCAGGCCAAGTTGGAGTGCTGTTTCAGAATCAAATGTGCCAAATACCAGGTCCATTTCTTCCTGCTGCATTTCCTTTAATTTCTCTGTCATGATCAGGTTCAAATTACAAGCAGCCCCTTTACATATATGATTGATGTCTACATTCGACATAGATTGGTGTAGTCCCTTCTGGATGCAGTCTGATCGATGTTAGTGGACGTTATTTGCGTGGTTGAAGACGGCTCATTTGGAGACCGTACATCGGCTGTGTTAAAGTGAAGGGAACCTAATATACTCAAAACTCTTAAAGTTAAAATAAGTTATCGCTACGTAGGCAGGAGGAGAAGCACGATGCTGTTTTATTTTGTAGCACTGCTGGTGACTTTGGTGGACCAGGGAACCAAGATTGCAGTGAGGATGTATATGGAAGTTGGCGACGTCATGAGACTGGGTAACTCGGGCATGCAGTTACAGCATTACGAGAACAGTGGAATGGCTGGAAGCATGTTTCAGGGGAATGCGCGTCTGTTCGGCGTGATCGCCGTTCTGTTCATAGCGGGCATGCTGTATTACCGGAGTAAGGGTGAGATTCGCGGTTTCTGGATGCAAGCTGGCGCGGGTTTTATGGTCGGTGGGGCTTTAGGAAATGCGATCGATCGATTTATCTATGCCCGGGTCACGGATTTCCTCGTGTTTCCGTCAGGACGCGGGATTTTGAATCTCGCTGATGTCGCAATTAATATCGGTGTGGTCATGATCATCATTGGCATGTTGATTCGTGCATATCAGAGTTATCGCGCCAAGCGTTTACGTAATGCTTTGCCGAAGGTTGAGCGTCCTTAATAGGTGGGATAAAAGCGTTACAGTGGCTGAATATAAGCTTATTAAATGAGGGACATTGGATATCATCCAGTGTCCTTTTTATTATGCCCGATTCAGGTCATGGGAAGAACTGCCGTGATTCATTTTTACCGAAACCGTTTTAGAAATAATAAAGACTTATATCATCCATTCAGATTGAAGTTAGTTTGGAAGGATTAACCAAATGGTTATTTCACCATCTGAATGGGTAAATTCTTACGTATATAAAGTGAAACTAAGATATACACGAACACGGAGAGTGCAGAACCAATCTGAAGAAGCGTAGCGTGCGTGTTTATCACCGGATTTTCCCTTGGAGAAAGGGAGTCAAAAAAATCTGGGGATAACAACGATCGGAAGATGGTACTGCAATCGGAGTGACAGCGTGTAAATCACATTAGTTCAATTTATTAAGCTGAGGGAGGTACAACATGAGAACAACGCTTACCAAGGCTCTCGGGACAATGTTGCTGTGTGGAATGATGGCTGTACTTTTATCTTCCTGTACCAGTGGGGATAGCGCGAATGGCAAAGTGCAGATTGAATTTTTCCAGAACAAGCCTGAAGCCAAAACAACCTTTGATGAATTGATCGAAACGTTTAATGCGGAGCATGACGATATTCAGGTGACACAGGTGAATCCGCCGGATGCGGAGACGGTATTGAAGACCCGTGTCGTCAAAAATGATATCCCGGATATTATGGCCATGGGCGCAACGGATACGTATTCGATCCTGGCTCAGAGTGATATTTTCACCGATCTGACGGAAAGCTCATTACTCCAGACGATTGATCCGAACTACATACAAATGCTGAATGATCTCACAGGCATGGACGAAGTAACAGGTATTCCTTACGCGACTAATGCAAACGGCATCATGTACAACAAAACGCTGTTTAAGGAAATGGGATTGGACGTGCCCAAGACGTGGGATGAACTTATCGCGACCGCCCAAAAGATTAAAGATGCAGGTGAGATTCCATTTTACTTCACATACAAGGATGACTGGCAGACAAGCCTGCCGTTCAATGCACTGGCCTCCAATCTAGTCGGTATTGATTTCTACCAAGAGCGGCGCGATAACAAAGTGACGTTCAAGGAGAAGTACCGCGAGGTAGCTGAGAAGCAACTGGATCTCATGAAATATGGTCACGGCGATAACTTTGGTAAAGCTTATTCGGACGGTAACCGTGCTTTTGCTAACGGTGAAGCCTTTATGTATATCCAGGGAACCTGGGCCATCTCGGAGATTCGCAAAGCGAACCCAAATGTTGACATCGGTTTCTTCCCATTCCCTACGGGCAACGATGCAAGCGAGATCAAGCTGGTGAACGGGATTGACTCCCTGTTTACCATTGCGGTGGACACGCCTAAGCGCGAGCAGGCGGAGACGTTTATTGCGTTTCTATTAGAGCCTGAAAATATCGGAAGATATATTGACGAACAGACGCTGTTCTCTGCGGTAGAAGGCGTGAAGCAGGATGATCCTGCCGTACAGGAATTGATGCCATATATCGAGCAGGGCAAAGTTATTGACTTTCCCGATCACTATATTCCGGCTGCGGTGCAGCTGAATTCCATCGTACAGTCCTTTTTGCAGAACCAAAACATCGACAACTATCTAGATACACTCGACAAAGAATGGGACAAGGTTGCTAATCGGCGCTAAGCCTTGTCTGAAGGAGGATGGAGTATGAACAAGCGTATCGCACCCTATTACTGGATGACGGTTCCGGCGGTAGTATTGTTCTTTGTATTTATGACGCTGCCGGCCCTCCAGGGCATCTATTATTCATTTACGAATTATAACGGATTCGGGAAAGAGTATGATTTTGTTGGCTTCAAAAACTATTTCAACTTGTTCCAGGATGACAATGTAGGTAATGCCTACTGGTTTACGTTCAAATTTGCGATCGTGGTGACGATCCTGACCAATATTCTGAGCCTGCTCATTGCACTCGGGCTGAATGCCAAGATTAAGTTCCGTAACTTTTTCCGCGGCATCTACTTCCTGCCCAATATTCTGAGTGTACTGATCGTAGGTTACATATTTAACTACCTGTTCTCCAACGTATTCCCGATCTGGGGACAAAATCTGGGCATCAACGCGCTATCCACCAACATACTTGGTAGCGAGAGTCTGGCTTGGATCGGTATCGTCATTGTTGCAGTATGGCAATCCGTGGCCCTGAATACAATTCTGTATTTGGCTGGTCTGCAAACGATACCAACGACACTATACGAGGCATCCAACCTCGACGGTGCAGGCAAATGGCGTGAATTCTGGAGCATTACTTTCCCGCTTATTGCCCCATTCTTCACCATTAATATGGTGCTTGCGATGAAAAACTCACTTATGGTCTTCGACCAAATCGTAGCCTTGACCAACGGTGGTCCCGGACGGGCGACGCAGTCCATCTCCCACTTGATCTACACCGGTGGATTTGAAGGCGGCGAATATGCATATCAATCTGCGAACTCGGTTATTTACTTCATCGTTATTGCGGTGATTTCAATTCTGCAAATCCGGTTCCTGCAAAGAAGGGAGATGGATCTGTAATGAGAGGCCGTACACGAATCAATTGGCTCGTTATGCTACTCGTTGTGCTGGGCACCCTGTTTATCCTGTTCCCACTGTATATGACCGTTACGATTGCTTTGAAAAATCCGGAACAGATGGCCCAATCGGTCTTTGCATTTCCGACCACACTTCACTGGGAGAATTTCGCGAGGGCCATCGACATGACAAACTTCTTCCAATCGTTCCGTAACAGTGCAATCGTTACCGCATCAACTGTGCTCTTGACGTTGCTCAGTAACTCGATGGTGGCCTATGCGATTGCGCGGAATATGGAGAAACGCAAGTTTTTCAAAGGATTGTACTATTACTTCGTCAGCGCGATGTTCATTCCATTTCCAATCATCATGCTGCCGATTGTTAAGCTGACCGCATCGCTGGAGATGACAAATCTGGTAGGTCTGATCTTGCTGCACACGGTATATGGCCTGGCATTTAACGTATTTGTGTACGTTGGATACATCCGGTCCATTCCGGTAGCGCTGGAGGAAGCGGCGTTTGTGGATGGGGCGACAACCTGGGGCACGTTCTGGAAAATTATTTTCCCGCTCATGGCACCCATCAGTGCCACGGTTGGTATTCTGACTTGTCTGTCCACGTACAACGACTTCTTGCTGCCACTCATTATTATCAGTGATCCGGGACAGTACACGCTGCCGCTGGTACAGTATGTATTCCAAGGACAGTTCAATACTGAATTTAACCTTGCGTTTGCATCCTACCTGCTCGCGTTGCTGCCGATGATTATCATCTACCTGTTTGCACAGAAGTGGATCATCAACGGGGTTACACAAGGGTCTGTGAAATAACTGAAGATGTGTCACAGAGAAGGATATGTGTGAAGGGATATGAACAAAGAGAGGTGGACTTTAAAAGTACCCTCTCTTTTTTTGATCCTTGTCATTTAACGTTTGGGAACTATTCGGGAGGATTGATTAACCTGTAAAACTATGCTATTTTTTAGTCGTTAGTTTAATCGGTAAACAAAGACTAAGAGAGAAGAAGAGTAAGGTTTATTTCTGCAAGCGCTTTAACTATATAAATGAACTAAACATTTACACGAGAACGGAGAGGGCAGAAATAACCTGAAAAAGCGGAGCGTTCGCCTTTATCCCCGGATTTTCCCCTTTAAAAAGGGAATCAAAAAATCTGGGGATAACAGCGATTGGAAGGTTATTCTGTCATCGTAGTGGCTAGTGTAGATATTCTTTTGTTCATTTTATATAGAAGAACTGAATACGTAGATAAATCCGGCATCGTTTGTACCCAGTCTTCAAGAGCACGGGCGTAAGGTGGTGGGTTCTTTTACATGCCAAAAAGAGAGGAGATTGGGGAAGTTGCACGGGAAAAAAGGACATTTTAACTCACTTCGGAATCAGATCTTCATTGGTTTTGTTATGGTGATGCTTGTTGTTCTGCTGCTCGCAGGCATATCGGCTTATGATCGGGTAGCTGCTTTGCTGAAAAGCAATGCGGAAAAACATATTCATCAAACCGCTGTCCAAGCCAGTGGCAGATTGGATGCACTCATTGCACAAGTGAATTCGCTGACCGCCCAGGTGGCGGATGATTCATACGTGCAGCGTCTGCTTAGCGATGAGAAGCAAGGCAACCCCGCCACCTTTAATCAGCGCCAAGCTCTCTTGCAGATTGCAGGCAGTTATCAGTCTTTCATCAACGGAGCGCAAAGTATGGAGATATACACTACGGGTTATAACCGCATCTTTCCGATGGATGACCGATCCCTCGATCTCAGAGTGGAGCGCAACTGGATCAACCTGGCGGATGAAGGAAAAGGCAGACTGGTATGGGCAGGCTCTGACCCTGAAGATCCGGGTGTGCTTCTGGCTATTCGGCGGATTAACCTGCTGGATCATTCTTTCGAACATGGAGGTTATGTGGTGGTGCGGATGCAGCGGAGTTTTTTTCAATTGAATGATTCGAATGGGACAGATGGTTCGCAGGACTCTATCATGCTCTTGGATGGTGCAGGAGAAGTGGTGACTTCCGATCTGGAGATTAATCTCGATCCAAAAGCTATATTAAACAGCGGATCAGTCGTGCAGAACGGGGAGGAATCCTATATCGTCGTCCGGCAAAAATCGGAGTTAACGGGCTGGACACTTGCTGTCCTGACCCCGCTGCGGGAGACAACGGAAGGTGTATCCATCCTGAGAACAGCGCTGCTCGTCTCGGGAATGATTGGTGTTGTTCTGTTCCTTATCATGTCTTTCTTTCTGTCCACAATGATTACACGTCCGCTCATACGGCTGATGCGGGCCATGCGCAGTGCACAGCCGGGAGCAATGAGACCTAATCTAATGGTCAGCTCTACGATGGAGATCAATGAACTTAACAACGTATATAACCAGATGGTCTACAGGCAGAACGAATTGACCCGTGTGGTTCATGAGAAGGAAATCATGCAGTCCCGGGCTGAGCTGAAGGCGTTGCAGTCTCAGATTAATCCCCATTTTCTATTCAACACACTGGAGGCATTCTATTGGTCCCTTGAGGAAAAGGGAGACGAGGAGATGGCACGTATGGTTGTGGCGATGTCCCGATTATTTCGCTACATCATTTCCAGCTCGCAACAGGATGAATGGGTTACAATTGCCGACGAGCTGGAACACGCCGAGCGTTATCTTCAAATTATGCAGATGCGGTTGGGAGAGAGAATGCAATGGGAGATTCAGCTGAGTGATACGGTGCGTAAGGTCGCAATTCCGAAATTGCTCATACAGCCCTTGGTGGAAAATGCGATTCTCCATGGGATTGAAAGTAAACTGGGACCGGGAAAGATAAGCATCCATGTGGATGCTTCGACCGAGAAAAATCTGGTTCGCATTGAGATTCGGGATGATGGTCCCGGTATAGATGAATTACGGCTTCAATCTGTCATTCATGCTTTACATGGCGGACCGGCTGTGTCTAAGAAGGGGACAGGTGTAGGTCTAATCAACGTACATCGGCGACTGAAGCTTTACTTTGGTAGCCAACTTGGCGAACGTTGCAAGCTTTCCATAACAAGTAAGGTTGGGGAAGGAACTGTCATTTGTTTTGAGATTCCCAAGGAAACGGAGGGTGCATATGATTCATGACAAAACGATTCTTATCGTTGATGATGAGCCGCGCACAAGAGAGGGTATTCGCAAAACACTGGAGGGATGGTCAGCAGGACGAAATCACATTCAGACTGCAGAAAGTGGCGTCGAGGCTGTGGAATGGCTCAAGAAAAAGCCGGCAGATCTGTTAATAACGGATGTTCGCATGCCGGAATTCTCTGGCTTGTCTCTGATTGAAGCCATTCAGCATTTTTCGAACAAGCCTGTTGTCCTGATTATGTCGGGACATGCCGATTTTCAGTACGCCCAACAGGCCATTAAGCTGGGTGTTGTGGAGTATATGTTGAAACCGATTGATAAGGAACAATTGCTGCAGACCGTCGAAAAAGCCTTGAAGTTCAGCGAACAACAGCGACGTATTCAAACGATGCAAGAAATGGTTGACCCCAAGCTGCTGGATGTTAAGGAGCGCGGGGAACAAAGGCTCAATAGCCAGATCAGTGAAGCTTTGACCTATGTGGATGCTCATCTGGGTGAACATGTGACCATGCGTGAAATCGCTGATCTACTCCATCTCAACTCCAGTTACTTCAGCGTATTGTTCAAGGAACAGATCGGCATCAATTTTAGTGAATATCTTACCCGCAAACGCATTCAGCGCGCGAAGGAGTTGCTTGTACAGACAACGATGCCAATCTCGGAGATTGCCGAACAGGTGGGTTATCAGACGGATAAGTATTTTATCACAGTATTTAAAAGTCTTGAGGGGCTAAGTCCAAGCAAATATCGGCATTCCCTATCTGAACGAAATAACAAATAACCTCAAAAAAGTGGAGTTTTTCCAAATTGTTCTGGTCTTATAGAGGCAATAGGCCCATGCTACAATTTGGTTAAAGCGGTTACATTAACTGAAAAAACCAAGGGGGTCTGGAATAATGAGCAAAAAGACGATGGCCATTCTTCTGTCATGGACGTTGGTTCTCGCCGTAATTTTATCCGGATGTAACAGTTCAAGTTCGGATCAAGAGGGTGAGACGGGCAGCAACGGCACAGATGGGAAAGTAACCCTCAAATTCATGCACCTCTGGCCAGCAGGCAGTTCCGCACAGCAAAACAAACTGGTCAACGATATCATCAAGCAGTATCAGACGGATCATCCGAATGTAACCATTAAGCAGGAAGTGCTGGAGAATGAACAATATAAGAACAAATTGAAAATTCTGTCGGCATCCAATGAACTTCCCGATGTGGGTGTAACTTGGGCTGCTGGATTTCTGGAGCCTTATGTGAAGGGCAATCTGTTTGCACCGGTCGATGATCTGCTGAGCGACTCGCTGGGCGAGAAATTCATAGCCGGAACAACAGAAGCTTATGCCATAGACGGCAAAACATATGCGCTACCAATCGAGTTGAATATCTCCCCCATTTATTATAACAAAGCCATTTTTGCGAAATATAACTTGCAGCCGCCAGCAACGTACGATGAATTCCTGAGTGTGCTGAAGACACTGACAGAGAACGGTGAGGTGCCGATCGCACTGGGCAATAAAGACCGCTGGACCGGCTCACTCTGGTATATGTATCTGGCGAATCGGTTAGGTGGAGATGCACTGGAAAAGGCGATCAATGGCTCTGGCAAGTTTGACGATCCTGCGCTGACTCAAGCTGCTGCCGAGGTACAAAAACTAGTGGATATGAATGCTTTCAACAAAGGCTTCAACGGGTTGTCTAACGATGAGGGCAAATCCGAATTCATGAACGAAAAAGCTGCCATGTACCTGATGGGCACCTGGGAACTGCCAAACTTCACGACCAACCCGGACATCCCGCAGGAATTCAAAGACAAGATCGGATTTTTCAAATTCCCAACAATGGAAGATGGCAAGAGCGACATTAACAGCTGGGTAGGTGGTCCAGGCGTAGGGCTGTTCGTGGCCCAGAACTCCAAAGTGAAGGAAGAAGCGCAGAAGTTTGTGCAATACTTTGTGGAAAAATGGGGTGAAAGTTCGGTAACTGAAGCAGGCGTCATCCCGGCAACCAAAGTGGATACGGCTGCAGTACAGCTGCCACAGCTCTACATCGACCTGCTGAACGAATTGAATCAGGCCAGCAGTCTGACGCTTTTTGCCGACGTGCAGATGAAACCGGCAGCCGCTCAGGCACATCTGGACATGATTCAGGCGTTGTTTGGCAAAGCGGTAACACCGGAGGACTTTGTGAAGAATCATCAGGCTGCAATTGATAAAGGCAATTGACGTACACACGTTTGAACGCTTGAAGGGAGGATAATGTGATGGACAAAGTCATGTCCAACCGTCTCGTTGCTGCGTTGTACGTGCTTCCTGCACTGCTTCTGCTGCTGGTCTTGGTGTATATCCCGATCGTGCTCACCGGGTATTATGGGTTGATGCAATGGGACGGGATCGGTGCAATGACCTTTATTGGATTGGATAATTACGCCAGACTGCTTCAAGACGGGACATTCTGGCAGAGTGCGAACCATACTTTTTTGCTTGCTTTGTTCTCTGCGCTGAGTCTGATCGGTTATCTGATGATCGCTTTGGTGCTGTCAGGCAAGATCAAGGGGGCCAATCTGTTCCGCAAAATATATTTGATCCCGATGCTGCTGTCTTCGGTCGCGATCGCCCAGTTATGGCTGAAGATCTATCATCCCAGCAATGGTGTGCTAAACACCTTTCTGGAAGCGATCGGCTTCAGCAATCCGCCAGCTTGGCTGGCGGAGCCATCCCTGGTGTTGTATGCACTGTTCGTACCGATTCTATGGCAGTATGCAGGCTTCTATATTTTGATCTATTATGCGGCCCTCAAAAATATTCCGGAATCTCTGGTGGAAGCAGCCCGGATTGATGGGGCAAGTCCTTGGCAGATCGCTTTTCGAATCAAGCTGCCCCTTATTACAGAAGTCATCAAGGTGACTGTGGTACTGGCAGTGGTGGGCTCGCTCAAGTATTTTGACCTCATCTACGTGATGACCAATGGCGGACCGAATGGCTCCAGCGAAGTGATGGCCTCCTATATGTATCGTCAGGCGTTCCGTAGCTTCGACTTTGGTTACGGCAGTGCTGTAGGGTTCTTCTTGCTCTTGATCTGTCTGCTTGTTACCTGGCTGCTTCGTAAAGCGACAGCATCCAAAGATACGATCCAGTATTCCTGACGCTAGTTCGTGTCTGAAAACTCGCTGAAGTGCATCTTTTACCGCCTTTTCGCCCCCTGCTGCGTCACTTTCCCTTGACGTGCCCCGGCACGCCTGCGGAAAATTTCCTTGCTTGGAACGAAAATTCGGAAAAATCTGCCACCTTCGGAGTTTCCAGACACGCCCTAGTGAAATGAAAGGAGGTCCATCCGGTGAAGACGGATACGGCCGTTAGATTGCCAACTTATCCGGGGACAAGCCGAGGTTCGGCATGGTTAAGGAGATTCGGATATATTCTGCTGTATTTCCTCTTGTCCCTGGTAGCTTTGCTGCAAATTTTACCCTTGGTATGGCTGCTGTTGTTCTCGCTTAAAAATAATCAGGAAGTATTCGACATGGCGCCTTTTTCCCTTCCTGCTACTCCGCGTTGGGAAAACTATGTCAAGGTATGGACAGAGGGAAATATCAGCTTGTACTTCTTCAACAGTGTATGGATTACGGTGGTCTCGGTGGTGGTCACCGTGCTGTTTGCCAGTCTGGTGACCTTTGCCATTACACGTATGCGCTGGAAGGGTCGTTCGCTGGTGCTGGGGCTATTCATGGTAGGTCTGATGATCCCTGTACACTCCACGTTGATTCCGCTGTTCAGCTTGTTCCTGAAGCTTCATCTCACAGATCATCCTTTGTCAGTCATCCTGTCTTATATTGCCTTTAATATGCCAATTACCATTATGATTCTACTTGGATTCTACTACGCGCTTCCCCGGGAAGTGGAAGAAGCCGCAGTGATGGATGGCTGCTCCGTGCATCGGATTTTCTTTCGGATTGTGCTGCCGATGACGTCTTCGGTCATTTCCACAACGGCCATCATCAACATGATCTATAACTGGAATGAGTTCATCTTTGTTAATACGTTCATCAGTACAGATTCGTACAAGACCTTAACTGTTGGGGTACAGAACTTTATCGGTCAATATACAACAGATTGGGGAGCCATTGGTGCGACGCTAATGATTAGTATTTTGCCGATCCTGATTGCATTTCTCATCCTGAGTAATCGAATCGTGGAGGGAATTGCTGCGGGTTCTGTTAAAGGTTAAAAGGCCGAGGGTCTAAGGTCCTTCCATTACTTGCTTAAAAGCGAGTTGGGAGGGGCCTTTTTTGTCTTCTAAAACCTCAGGCAGGTGTACAGACACGGAGCTTGATGAAAACGCTGAAAATACCTATTTATGGAATTGTAAAAAACTTTCAACTATTTTCGCAAAACTACTGCATTTTCAAACTACCTGTGCTAACATACCCTAAGAATTAAAGCCCACATGGGAAAGGTGAGAAAATGACAGCAATATCCTCAACCAAAGAGTCCCTTCGTTCTGATGCCAAGGATCTGAATCTGATTCGACTTACATGGCCTATTTTCCTGGAACTCTTCTTATTTATGTTGATGGGGAGCGTGGATACGCTCATGCTCAGCTCGGTGTCCGATAATGCGGTCTCCGGCGTTGGAGCAGCCAATCAGATTATTTCTATCGCTATCCTTGTATTGGAAGTCATTGGACATGGTGCTGCGATTGTAGTGGCACAATATATCGGATCGAAAAAGTTAAGTGAAGCAGCACAGGTTACAGGTAATGCGATCACACTGAATCTTATCGTAGGTCTGGTCCTGAGCGGAATCTTCCTTCTGTTCGGAGGACATTTGTTATCACTCCTGAACATTCAAGGCGAAATTTATGATTTTGCCCGTTCGTATATAAATATCGTTGGTGGCGGTATCTTCCTTCAGGCGCTCATTAATGCGCTGGCTGCGACGATTCGTACACATGGTTATACCAAAGAAACGATGTATGTCGCTGTATTCATGAACGTGATTCACGTTGTTGGTAACTATGCATTGATCTTTGGACACTTCGGCCTTCCGAAGCTTGGAGTGGAAGGGGCAGCAATCTCTACGGTGGGAAGCCGGTTTATCTGCCTGCTGATCTTCTTCTGGTTGTTGTATCGTGTGAGCGAGGTGCGGGTGGATTTTGAATACTACATTAAGTTGTCCAAGAAATTCATTGGCAAAATTCTGCGGATTGGCATTCCGTCTGCGATGGAATCCATGGTATATCATTCCTGCCAGCTCGTGTTCACGCTGTATGTGACCTATCTGGGAGCAGAAGCTATGGCAACCAAGCAGTATGCGGGTAACATCTCCAGCTATATCTACTTGTTCAGCATGGCGATTGGTATGGGGACATCGATCATTGTAGGCCGGCTTGTGGGTGCGCGGCGCAAAGACGATGCATACAAACGTGTTTTTGACAGTGTAAAATGGGCCCTTCTGGCCACGGTTATCATTGATGTAATCATCATTTTTTTCCGCGTGCCGCTGATGAGCATCTTTACGGATAATCCCGAAATTATCAAGCTGGGGGCTCAAGTGATTCTGCTCAGCCTTTTGCTCGAAACCGGGCGTACCTGCAATATTGTGATCATTGGTTCCCTGCGTGCGGCAGGGGATGCAAAGTTCCCCGTATACATGGGTCTGATTTCCATGGTCTGCATGAGTCTGCCACTGGGGTACCTGCTCATATTCAAGCTTCATCTGGGGCTCGCGGGTGTGTGGCTTGCCATTGCGGCGGATGAGTGGACCCGCGCGGTAATTATGTACTTCCGTTGGAAGAGTAGAGCCTGGGAGAAACATGAATTGGTGGAGCATGATGACGAAGAGGTTGGTGCACAGCCGGTACCGGCTGTCTGACGAATAGATAGTAGATCAATGAAGTGGCTCACAGTAGCCACAGGGCAGCAGTTTCCCAGAAGAGTCAATTACGGAAAGGATTCCATCCGTGATTGGCTCTTTTTGCATCTCCGGCAGAGGTAAGGAGAAATAAAGATAGCAAAAATGATCAAAACGGCGATGACATCCTTCACGTATAGTAAGGATATGGAAGGGGGCTTTACCTCAGTTGAGCCGTTACCGTGCAATGATTCAGCAAAGTTTGTTCTATATTGAGACTCATCTGCATGAGCAGATCGGGCTGGAAGAAGTGGCATCCGAGGCGTTGTTGTCGCCGTATCACTACCATCGAATTTTCCGTAATGAGGTGGGCATGACCATCGTGGATTATATCCGCAATCGCCGGATGAGTCTGGCGTCCACGACTCTGCGATCGACGGATGCGGGCATTTTGGACATCGCTCTGGCATGTGGTTTTGAGAGTCAGGAAGCCTTCACCCGTGCATTTCGCAAATTATATGGCATGCCGCCGGGACGTTTTCGCAAATTGTTTGACTTGAAATTATTCGAAGGAAGAACCAGAGGAGGAGAATTACAGATGAATCAGACGTCAACAATTACAGGTTGGATGTTAACGGGAAGTCACCCGCAAAATTATGAGATGGGCATTGATCCGGCCGAAGTGCATCAGGGGAAAGCTTCAGGATATTTGAAGGCCGTTACGCCGATGGAGTCTAACGAGTTCGCAACAATGATGCAACAGTTCAGAGCGGACAAGTATGTAGGTAAGCGGATGAAATTATCGGGATTCGTGAAGACCGAGCGTGTGGATGCGTTCTGCGGATTATGGATGCGTGTGGATAATAACGTTCATGATGTACTTCAATTTGATAACATGCATGATCGGCCAATTACGGGTACGCAGCCATGGAATCAGTATAGTATTGTGCTTGATGTGCCGGAGGGCAGCGCGGTCATTTCATTCGGGGTTATTTTGAACGGTAAAGGAAAAGTGTGGGTCGACAGCTTCCGCTTCGAGGAGGTGGATCCGAACACACCGCTGACACATATGGAGACAGAGTACGAGATGTCGGACGAGCCGCTCAATCTGTTATTTGAGGAGTAAATGCAATATATGTGCAGATCCATTATCAAGCTGAGGCTATATGGGAATTATGATATAATGCTGGTGAGAATGGAGCTGATGCTGAGTGACGGAATTACTCGATCCACGAGTAGATTTTGTGTTCAAACGCATTTTTGGAAGTGAGCAAAACAAAGATGTTTTGTTAGCTTTTCTGAACAGCACGTTTATAGAGACCGGCGAATCTCCTCTTACGGAGATCACTGTGGTTAACACGTATACAGATAAGGATAGTCCAGAGGATAAACAATCCATTCTGGATATTAAAGCAAAGACGGTAGAAGGCAAACTAATTAACATTGAAATGCAGCTGTTTAACCCGTATAACATGGAGAAAAGGACGTTGTTTTATTGGAGTGAGATGTACTTTCATCAGATAAAAAAGGGTGAAAACTATAGTCTACTCAAAAAATGCGTGACTATTAATATACTCAACTACTCCTGTCTGGATAATGAGCGATATCACAATGTTTTTCATTTACGAGAAGATCATACAGGTATTGGTTTGACGGATGATATCGAAATACATGTGATGGAACTAACCAAATTGGATGAGTATTCTGTTCCGATGGAAAAAGGCGGACTCGTGAATTGGTTATTATTCCTGAAAGGAATAGATACATCAAACTGGGAGGTGCTGGCCATGAATGAACCGATGTTGAAAAAGGCGATGGATACGCTGGAATTTCTGAGTCAGGATGCGTCCACCAGAATGGCCTACGATGCTCGAATGAAAGCATTGAGTGACGAAAAATCGATGATTGAAGGCGCACGAGCTGAAGGTGCAGCCAAGGGTAAGTTGGAAGGCAAGAGAGAAATGGCCCGTGAATTACTTACACTTGGCGTAGATCTCTCTGCTATAGTTAAAGCATCTGGACTCTCCGAAGATGAAATTAAGAAGTTGTTGCCTAAACAGTAACATGAATTGAGAATCTATAGATTAAGGGCTGATCCAAACATGGGTTGGCTCTTTTTGTTGCCTTTAGGGTATAAAGAAAGTAGAGCCAAGTCCAAGCTGAGAAGATGCAAGTCTCTCATACAAATTGCAAACTCATCCATAGCTAATTCACACGGACCTTGCTAACATAGACCCATAAACTAACTCATGACATAGATAAAGAGGATGAATCCCATGAATAAAAAAGTGCTCGTGGTAGATGACGAATCAAGTATCGTCAGTGCCATTGCTTACGCGCTGCGGCGCGAAGGATATGAAGTAGATACTGCGAGTGACGGCGAAGAGGCCTTGGTTAAGGTCGCATCGTTTCACCCACAGGTCATGATTCTGGACGTGATGATGCCAAGGCTTGATGGATACGGGGTATGCCGGAGGCTGGAGGACCGCGAGGATATCGGCATTATTTTGCTGACCGTCAAAAATGATATCGTAGACAAAATCGTCGGCCTGGAAATGGGCGCCGATGATTACATGACCAAGCCATTCGAGATCCGTGAACTGCTTGCAAGGGTGAAAGCGCTCATGCGCCGTGTCGAGAAAAGCAGTCCACCACCGGATGATGCGAAGAATCAGGCCATCGTGAATGGCACACTGCTTATTCATGTTGCTCACCGCACGGTGACCGTAAATGAGGAGAAGCTGGATCTGACCCCAAAAGAGTTCGACCTGCTGACCATTCTCATGTCTAATCCTGAGCGTGTGTATACACGAGACGATCTGCTGGATCGGGTCTGGGGCATGGAGTATGCGGGTGGTACACGAACCGTAGACATTCACATCCAGCGTTTGCGCAAAAAAATCGGGGATACGGATCAGCAAAAATTGCAGACCGTATACGGGATTGGCTACAAAGCATCTGCACCTGAAACAGGCGGGGCCATATGAGAGTCAGCATCAAGCTGAAGTTCAGTGTTTTTCTGGCAGCCTTGCTTATCCTGACGGTGGTTGTGCTTAGTTCACTGGTCCTGCGCGGTATTGAACGCAATCAGCAGTCACAGATCGAAGGTATTTTATCGCAGCAGACACGGCTGGTGAATTTGAATGTGAGACAGGCCTACTACACCGAGTCCGTTCATCTCGAACAGGACGTTTTTTTACAGCGAAACGGTCACAGACTGGCACAGGAACTGGCCAACTCTACCGGATTGCCGATAGCTCTCTATGATATGAAGGGCCAACAAGTCGGTTCATCGATCAGCTCTGGGGAGAGTGCGATTGTTCAGGATACGCTCAACTATGCACTACAAAATAAAATTGCCTATCATGAACAAGGGGATACCTTGCTCTACGCCGCACCACTGGACGGTCCGGATGGACAGATGGGTGCTGTGTGGATGCAATATCCGGTCCAAAGCTATCATGAATTCTATACTCGCATCCTTCAATTGTTCATATGGGCAGGAATTACCGTTGTTGCGCTGAGCTTCATATTAGGTTATCTGTTCTACAATCGGTTTGCCGTTGCGATTACTCGGCTGAAAAAGTCCGCAGATTCCATTCGCGAAGGGAATTACATTACGGAGTCTCCTTTAAAGCGCAAGGATGAACTGGGCGAGCTGGGGCAGGGCATTTATTATATGAGTACATCCATCCAGCAAAATATCACGGCGATGCATGCGGAGCAGCAGAAGCTGCAACTGGCGATTGAGAAACTTCAGGCGCTGGAACAGCAGCAGAAACAATATATCGGTAACATCAGCCATGAGTTCAAGACACCGCTGACATCGATCAAAGCTTATGTGGAGCTGCTCGACATGTATAAGGATGATCCGCAACTGCTCGATGATGCCACAAGTAACATTGGCAAAGAAACAGAGCGGCTGTACGAGATGGTCGAGAAAGTACTACATTTATCTGCTCTGGAGAAGTATGACTTCGAGAACCAGGCTGAAGATGTAGAGGTCAGTGCTCTGCTGGAGGATGCCTGTGGCCGGATGCGGGGGAAAGCGGAGAAATTCGCGCTGAACATGAAACTGGATCTTGAACCGGCGGTGATCCGTAGCGATCGGGAGAGTCTAATGCATATTTTCATCAACATGCTGGATAATGCGATTAAATATAACGTTCCGGATGGTGTGATCCGGGTGAAGAGCGAACTACGGATGCAGGAGCGTCAAGCGATCATTCGCATCTATAACTCGGGTACGCCGATTCCGGCAGAGGCGCGGGAGAAGATTTTTGAACCCTTTTACACCGTGAACAAAGACAGAGCCAGAAAAACCGGCGGAACCGGACTGGGGCTATCTCTCGTGAAGCAGTTTGTTGAAAAACAGGGCGGTACAATCACCCTGCTGTCGGGCGATCCAGAAGATGGGGAAGGTGTGACGTTCCAGCTCATGTTCCCTTTGGCTGATTCAAGTTTACAAGTTCGAAACAAGTCTGAATAACTTTGGAAGTATGCGATGTGTATGCTTGGTCTATAGCAAGAGAAACCAGGGGGGACCATCATGAATTGGAAACAAGCAGCTTTGGGCACGTTCGGAGCCATTGCCCTGTTAACGACAGCGGCATGTGGGGGAACAACGGAGCCGGGGGGCAACGCACAAGGTGGGAAAACGGGCACCGACATCACAGTAAAAGATAATACCAACACGTCCGTGTACCAGAGCTTCAAACTGGAGAAAATTGATAAATTGCCGAATATGCGCGGGATTACATGGCTTAGTGATGATTGGATTGTATCCGACAAAGAGAACAAGTCCTTGAAACCCGTCACAGTTGAAGGTCAGGAAAGATACCCGCATAACTTATATATGTATGATCTGACCAAAGGCACAGACACGCCGCTCAAGGAAAGTGAAGCCAGTCTGGGCGCACCGCTGGTGTCACCGGATGGTCAGTACCTGTTCTACCGGGAGCCGGAGGAAAATACGGGTAAAGGCTACTTCTTGAACCTGCATAACGGGGAGACAACCCCTGCGGGTAAGGAGGATGGATTTATCCAAGAGGGCGCATGGCTGGATAATGAACATGTCGTTTTCCCAAATATGAAGGGTGATCTGATCTCGGCAAGTGTGGACGGTACAACAAAGGTACTGGTGGAAACAGGTAATTTCAATGTACGGAGTATCAAGGTGTCAGGCGATATGCTCTATTATATTACGGGCGAAGATGGCCAGTTGAATGCATACGATGCGAAGACGGGTGAAGTGAAACAGGTGCTGAAAAGTGTGGAGTGGGTCATTCCTTCTAATGATGGAACAAGGCTTGCGATTGTGAAAAGAACAGCGGATACCAAACGGGCGCTGGTGCTCACCGATCTGGAAGGCAATGAAAAAGCCACGCTCGCCAGAGGCACACAGATTTTCGGCACAAGCTGGTCCGGTGATGATTCCAAGATTGCGTATACGATCAATTCCGAGAATGATAATGAGAAAGGACTGTTCGTCTCCAACACGGAGTCGGCAGAACAGTTCCAGATCTCGGCGGATATGGACAACGCTTCTGACCCACTCGCCTGGAGCCCGGAAGGCAATAAGATTCTGTTATCACAGGCGATATTGGAGAATGAATCCTATCACTTTGTAACATCGATCATTACGATCTCCGAATAGGGTGAATGGTGCAGACAGATATGTTCCATATCTTTCATCCCTTTCTATACATTTATATTGACTAAGCTGTTCCGCTTCCGATAAACTAGAATGCAGGAATAAAAGTCGAATGTCAGGCAGCAGTTCGAGACGATGTTTCGAGCGGCTGTTTATTTTCTTTTTACAAGTAAGGGTGCAACGTAGTCGTCTTGCCGGATGACCGGCTAATAACAACATGGAATAGGAACAGGTGATATACATGTGTAACAGCGCGTACCGCGTGCTTTTATATTATAAGTTCGTGAAGATTGAAGACCCTGAGACGTTTACACAAGAGCATCTGCAGTACTGTAAGGACCTCGGTGTGAAAGGTCGTATTCTGATCGCATCCGAAGGCATTAACGGTACGGTATCCGGAACGCCTGAACAGACGGAACAGTACATGAAAGATATGCTGGCTAATCCGCTGTTCAGCGATATGGTGTTCAAGATTGATGATGTGGAAGAGCATGCGTTCAAAAAGATCTTTGTTCGTCACAAAGCAGAGCTGGTTACGTTCCGCGTGGACGAAGATCTTGATCCTAATGTGATTAGCGGCAAACGCCTCTCACCGAAAGAGTTCCATGAACATCTGCAACGTGATGATGTCATCGTTATCGATGGTCGCAATGATTACGAATACGAAATTGGTCACTTCCGCGGGGCCATTCGTCCAGATGTCGAGTCGTTCCGTGAGTTTCCGGAGTGGATCCGCGAGAACCTGGGTGACATGAAGGACAAAACGATTATTACCTACTGCACTGGTGGCATTCGCTGCGAGAAGCTGACCGGGTTCATGATCAATGAAGGATTCCAGGATGTGGCTCAATTGGACGGCGGTATTGTCACGTACGGTAAAGATCCGGAAGTACAAGGCCATCTGTTCGATGGTAAGTGTTACGTGTTTGACGAGCGGATCTCTGTACCGATTAACCGGACAGAAGAGGATATTGTCATTGCCAGCTGTTATCACTGTGGAACGACACATGACCGATATATTAATTGTCCAACCTGCAACCTACAGCATGTAAGCTGTGAGGATTGCGAAGAGACGCATAACCGCTTTTGCTCGGATGCCTGCCGGGAGGCAGCACCGGTACACGCATAAGCAGGAGAGCAGGTGCTGATCGTGAAGCGCGAAGAGGAACGAACGACGCGTGAACGGATTTTGTTCATGCTGAAGCAGCAAGGTACATTGACCGCGAGGGAAATGACAGCTGATCTGGGTCTGACCGGCATGGCCATTCGCCGTCATCTGACGGCACTGGAGCAGGACGGATGGATCGAGGTTCGGGAGGCCCGGGCTACGGCCGGACGTCCGTCCTCGGTGTACCAACTGACGGTGCGCGGGGACAGCTTTTTTCCAAAATCATATTCGTCCCTTACGCTGGAACTTCTTGAAGAATTGTCTGACTCTGCCGGTAGCGGTGTGGTGGATGCATTGTTCGAGAGTCGCCGGGACAAACTGCTTCGCAGCGGATTGCCACAGATGGAGGGCCAGGATCTGGCCGGACGGGTGGAGGAACTCGCGCGAATCCAGAATGCCAATGGATATATGGCGGATGCGTCCAGAGAAGAAGATGGAACCTACGTCATTACGGAAATGAACTGCCCGATTGTACAAGTCGCGAGTGTCTACAAGCAGGCTTGCCGCTGTGAACTGGAACTGTTTCGCTCGCTGCTTCAAGCTGAGGTGGAGCGTACCGAATGTTACGCCGATGGCGGCAAAAGGTGCAAGTATGAGATTCGCGAAGCGTCGGGGAATTAATAGGTTTATACACAAGAGATTGTTTCGATTCGTCGAAATAGTCTCTTTTTTTGATAGTGAATTACGTATAAACGCTATTTTCGTATGGCAATGCGTGTTATAATAGAGTTAACATCCAGTGTATGTTCGCATCCTTATATTTGCTGATACTTCAGCAGATATATTCTGTTCATTTTGCGCGTAGGAGTGAATAATAATGACAGAGTTGCTTGATCCCAAGAACGATTATGTGTTCAAACGAATCTTTGGAAGTGAAGAGAATAAGGATGTTCTTCTGGCTTTTCTGAATCATACCTTCAAAAATGCAGGTGAATCTTTACTGACCGAGATTGTGTTAATCAACCCTTATCTGGACAAGGATACACCGAGAGATAAACAGTCCATACTGGACATACGGGCCAAAACAGATCAAGGTGAGCTAATCAATGTTGAAATGCAGTTGTTTAATCAGTATGATTTGGAGAAGAGGACTTTGTTCTATTGGGGTAAACAATATTCCGGACAATTACTTGAAGGACAGAGATATAGTCAACTCAAAAAATGCGTAGCGATCAACATTGTTAATTTCAAAATGCTCGCTAATGATCAGTACCACAACGTATTTCATTTAAGAGAAGACCATACTGATATTCCGTTGACGGATGTTATAGAGATTCATTTTATGGAAATACCAAAGCTGAATGATGAAAATATTCAAATAAAGGATGGATTGGTGCGTTGGCTGTTATTTCTGAAAGGAATGACTAAATCAAGCTGGGAGGCGTTAATGATGCACGAACCCGAACCGGCTTTGAAAAAAGCCATGAGTGTATTGGAGTTTCTGAGCCAGGATGAGCAAGCACGTCAACGATATATCGACCGTCAGAAATTTCTATGGGACGAAGCTTCCATGATTGAGGGCGCACGAGAAGAGGGTCTCAAGAAAGGCATGGAGGAAGGAATTCAAAAAGGAATCGAAAAAGGGATCAAAGAGGGAATCAAAGAAGGAATCAAAGAAGGTGAAGCTGAGAGCAAGCGGAAAATCGCAATGAATATGCTCACTTTAGGTCTTGATCAGGCTACTATTATTAAAGCTACCGGGCTAACACCATCTGAATTAGAAGAACTGCAAAAAGAAAAGGAATAAAGCACTCTGGAGCTATCCATTGATCGATATAAGGTGACCATACCCAAAGTACATTGGGAGGGATGCCTCTTTTTTTTGAAAATTTTAAATATGAAAAATCTCATGATGAAGCAGTAACTATGTCACGGTGATCCCAACCCGGGTAACATACTCCTTCGAGATCATGATACCGTTATTATTGACTGGAACAATGCTTCTACCGGAAATCCGGAAGCCGACTTGGGGCCGAATACATCATTATGATTAGATGCGCCATACTGCCCCCGCATCTGCCACATGAAGCGACGATTGCTCTTGATGTTACCAGAGAGGCCAGCATTCGCCTCTTTATGGAGGAGTATGAGAAGTTGTCCGGTATTGGCTATGCAGATATCGAACCCTGGATTGCGCCTGTTGCGGCACGCAAATTGATCGCGGATGCCGTATCGGAAGCGGAGAAAACAATGCTTGTGGACGAGATTAGAAGAAGACTTCATACTCCATTTTCATGAGTAGGACCTTATTTTGCTGTACCCATGGCGACCATCTACAGAACAATGTGGGTGGTTTTTAAGTTTTATGTAATGTTTTCTATCACAACCATACGATGAAAGTAAATTGGAAGCGGTTCAACCATTGACGGATATCGGGACGCCCCTTAATATTAGGGGAACAATAAAACACCAACACGGGTCATGGACTTCAGTCGCATGAGAAAAGTCTATATTTGTCTGCTTTTGTCGATCAAAGCAACAATGCGTTGAAGCGTTTGTTTTGTCCCGCCCTATCGTGTCAATGGAATTCGATAAGGGTAACCACATTTTATAGGATGGAGAGGGGTTCTCACACATGAAAAAGAAATTTTGGATGTCACTGATGATGGTTGCTTCAATGATCGTTGCAGCAGGTTGCGGAAATAACAGCGGTACAGGCTCGGAATCCGAAGGATCAGGGACTACAACAGGTGGAGGCAGTGAGGAAAAATCATATCAGATTGCCATCTCGCAGATTGTTGAACATCCATCTCTGGATGCTACACGTGAAGGATTCATCGCAGCCCTGAAGGAAGCAGGCATTGAAGAGAACAAGAACCTCAAAATCGATTACAATAATGCGCAAGGTGATTCGACGAACAACCTGTCCATTGCACAGAAAATCTCAGGTGATTCCAAAAACGATCTCGTACTCGGCATCGCAACACCATCTGCGCTAGCGCTGGCTCAACAAGTGAAGGACAAGCCATTGTTGTTCGCAGCAGTGACAGACCCACTGGGTGCCAAATTGGTGACCGATATGGACAAGCCGGGCGGCAATGTTACAGGTGCATCGGATACGAATCCAGAGGCCATTGTACAATTGGCTGACTTTATCGCTAAAAATCTGCCGGATGTGAAAACGGTGGGCTTGGTCATTAACGAAGGTGAACCAAATGCAGTGGTTATGGCAGATAACGCAGAAAAAGCGCTGGCAACACATAATATCAAGCTGGTGAAAGCACCAGTTACGAATACATCTGAAGTAAAACAGGCAACGGATTCTCTGGTTGGCAAAGTAGACGCCTTCTACATCACGCTTGATAACTCTGTTGTGAGTGCGGTGGATACGATCATCCAAACGGCAAACAGTAATAAAATTCCGTTCTTCTCCAGTGATCGGGATACCGTTGAAAAAGGAGCTTTCGCAACCGTTGGCTTCAAATATTATGACCATGGATATCAGGTGGGTGAGATGGCCGCGGACATTCTGAAAAATGGTACGAATCCTGGTGATATGAAAGTCACCGTTCCGGACAAACTGGATCTGATCCTGAACCTGAAAGCGGCTGAAGCCCAAGGTATCACGGTTACGGATGAGATGAAAGCGGAAGTAAAAGATCAGGAAAACAACATTATTCAATAGAATCAATTCATAAATTTAATGAGTTATGAGATTGATTCAATAATCTGACCGGAGTGTAATCCGGCAGTATGGATGCGAGGCGAACATGCAACGGGTTCGCCTCATTCTTTTCGATAGACAGGGAGGAAGTAGTGTGAGTATAAGCTGGAATTCAATTGAAGGAGCAATCGAGCTGGGGCTTTTATATGCACTGATGGCACTTGGTGTTTATATTACGTTCCGCATACTCGATTTTCCTGACCTTACCGTAGACGGAAGTTTTACAACAGGAGGCGCAATCGCGGCGGTTATGATCTCCAATGACTTCTCTCCTTGGCTTGCCTGTTTGGCGGCAATGGCTGGCGGCATGGTGGCTGGGGCTTGTACAGGTCTGCTTCATACCAAAGGCAAAATCAACGGATTATTGTCCGGGATTTTGATGATGATCGCGCTCTACTCCATTAATATGCGTATTCTTGGCGCACCGAATAAATCCATTATGGGTATGGATAATCCATTCTCAGGTGAGCATGTCATGGTGCTAATTATCATCGTGGTGCTGGTGTTTAAAATCATGCTCGATCTGTTCATGAAAACAGATGTTGGACTGGCACTCCGCGCGACAGGTGATAACAAACGTATGATTCGCAGCTTTGGTGCAAATACGGATGTGACTACCATTGTAGGGGTCAGCTTATCCAATGGATTGGTTGCATTGTCTGGTGCATTCATTGCACAACAATCGGGTTTTGCGGATATCACGATGGGCATTGGTATGATCGTCATTGGATTGGCTTCGGTGATTATCGGTGAAGCCATTCTTGGTGCAAGAACGGTCTTCTGGGCTACACTTGCAGCGATCGTTGGTTCAATTATATACCGGATTGTGGTCGCGCTTGCCCTTCAAGTGGAATGGTTTGATACATCTGATCTGAAGTTGATCACCGCGGTAATTGTCATTATTGCATTGGTGTTCCCTACTATGCAGCGCTCCATGAAGCAGCGTAGTCTGGCTCGCAAACGAACGGAAGAGTTGATGCGATCCGGGGGTCATCAGGCGAAGGGAGGTATGTGATCATGCTGGAGATTACGCAAGTAACCAAGCTGTTCAACCCAGGCACAACGGATGAGAAGACCGCGCTGGTTGGTGTGAATCTGACGATGAATCCGGGAGACTTTGTGACGGTGATTGGCAGTAACGGAGCGGGTAAATCCACGCTGATGAACATTATCTCGGGTGTGATGAAGCCGGACATGGGTGATGTGCTGATCAATGACCGCTCCATTAAAAACCTGCCAGAGCATAAACGCAGCAGCTGGATTGGCCGGGTGTTTCAGGACCCAATGGCAGGAACAGCACCACATATGTCCATTGAAGAAAATATGGCGATGGCATACAAACGTGGCAAAGGACGCGGACTGGGCTTCGGAGTTACCCGTGCCAGACGGGAGATTTTTAACACGCAACTGGAGAAGCTGGGAATTGGACTGGAGAAGCGTCTGAATGCAAAAGTGGGTCTCTTGTCTGGCGGGGAGCGGCAGGCACTCAGTCTGTTGATGGCGACCTTTACCCAGCCGCAGATTTTGCTATTGGATGAGCATACGGCAGCCCTTGACCCTTCACGTGCCGAACTGATCACGGAACTGACGGAGACACTTGTGCGAGAGATGAGACTGACTACATTGATGGTGACGCACAATATGGAGCAGGCCATTCGTCTGGGTAACCGTCTGATCATGATGGACAAAGGCCGAATTATTCTGGATGTCAGCGAAGAGCGCAAGCGTACGTTGACTGTCCCTGAGTTGCTTGGTGAATTCGAACGGATTAGCGGCAAAAAAATGGCGGACGATCGTGTCGTGCTGGGTTAAGACAAGGGAACACTTGTTGGAAGAACAGATATACGTATCGTAATCCACAATCTAAGCCATCTATAAGTTAGACCATAAAAACCTTTTGCGTTCTCGCAAAGGGTTTTTATGGTATGTTGAACACGTTGAAAAAATGGAATGAATCTATACGATTTCGGATCAGCGAATTATACATAGTAGGAGGAACCAGGCATGTCTTTGCAATTGGATGAAGGGACATATACGGTCACGCGGCGAACGGAATCCATTCGTCTACTCGCCAAGGAATTTGCACTGCTGCATTTTCTGTATGAAAACAAGGAAAAAGCCTTCACCCGCAGTCAACTGTTGGACCGGGTATGGCCTTTGGAATATCCGGTTGAACGCACTGTGGACGATCATATCTATCGCCTGCGCAAGAAACTGAAACGTTGGGATGAGATCCGTCTGGATACAGTACGGGGCTATGGATATCGGCTTGCTGTGCATGAGAACAAGTCCGCTCTACCCGTTAGCCCTTCTGCTCAGGACCCAGAAATGCAGGAAGTCATTTACGGATTACTTCGTAAATATCACTTGTTTGGGCAGGGAAATGCCATACAGATCCTGGTTCAACAGCAGGAAGCACTCGGCATTCAGGTTGCCCCTTATTATCAGTTGTATATCCGTTTTATACAGGGAGATCTGGAGTGGCTGATTACAACAAAGGAAATTCCCTTTGAGGAGCGCTTATACTGGTTATTGATCTTTGTTCATTCGCTAATTGAACCATCAGCAAGCTTACCTTTGTATGAACAGGCGCTGAATTCATCGGCATTGTCTGCCGATCAGCTTCGCGAACTCCGCATTCTGAACATCGTTGAAGTCTATGTAGAGGTGGGCCAATATCAACGGGCCAAAGCACAGCTGGAGGAAACGTATCGTGTAATAGAGACTGACGAGCTCAAGAATTTCAGACTGCCTGTAGCACTTGCAGCGTTGTATGTGGAACTGTGGGGTGGCAGCGGTGAAGCTGTTGAGGCTCAGATGGCAGTTATGCGGTCAGGATTGAAGGATGCCCCGTATCTGCGAGAGATCGGACGTTTTCAGGTGATGGAAGGATTATGGTTACTTCGCCAGGGACGGATTCGTGAGGCAGAGTTAAGAATGGATGACGGTCTGGATGTATTGAAAATGTCGCTGAACGCACCGTTATATCTGAATGCTGCATATCAGATTCTCCTATTCCTGGGTCATCATCGAATCGAAGGTAGAATTCGCAGTAAGTATCGTCAAGTGTATGCAGAGATCGGCAAAAGTTACGGTGTACCCGCATATGGACAACAAATTGTAGATGAAATACGTAACTTTTTATCCCCCATCATCCCATCCTCTGATCTTCCTCTGATATAACGCCCTTATGATTACAGCCAAGGAACATATAGGCCGCAAACGGCTGTAATCAAGGGAGGAAGTACATGTATGACCGTCATTTCAAATGAACCCACATCCAATGAATCCACCGAATCACCCGCCTCATCTGCGGAATCTTCCAAAAGCTTATGGACCAACCTCCGGTTTGTCCGCATGTTTATCGCATACTCGCTGGCTACGTTTGGAGATTGGTTCGATGCACTCGCCATCCAGGTGATGGTGGCCTACCGCTGGGGTGCTGATCCACTAATCATTGCACTTATTCCTGTATGTATGGCTCTCCCGGGTATACTGCTGGGCTCCTTTGCAGGTGCTCTGGCTGATCGACTGCACAAAGTGAAGATCATGATCTTGTGTGATGTGATCACCGTGGGATTAACCGTTGCTATTTTATTCGCACCAAGCCCGGCATGGTTGCTGCCACTTCTTGCCCTGCGGGCCATGATGGGAGTGTTCCACGTTCCAGCTCAGCAGGCGTTAACCCGTCAGGTGGTGGCAGAGGAGCATCTGTTTCAGGCATCGTCCCTAAACGGTTTTGTGAGCCAGTGTTCGAAAGTGGCGGGACCACTTCTGGGGGCAGTCATTTTGGCCTTTTTCTCACCACAAATCTGTATTGTCATTAATGCCTGTACCCGCCTGTTGTCGGGTGTGGTATTATGGCCCTTGCGGCGTTTGGTGGAAAAGTCGGATTCCGTTGAATCAGACGGAAGTGCTGCTAGTGAAAAGGATGGATCGGAATCTTTGTTCTCCCAGTGGAAGCAAGGCTGGCGTTTTATACAGAGCAGTCGCACCGTGCTGAGTACGATTTTGTTCGGCTGTTTTGGACTCATGGCCATTCTCATGATTGATTATCAGTTTACGACCCTGTTTCGGGAGATCAAGCCAGGTAACGAATCACTGCTCGGCTGGTTGGGTTCATCGGCAGGAGCAGGGGCAGTCGTCATCATTTTGTTGTTAAATCGCTTGCCGAGAATTGGGTATGGGTGGGGACTGGGTGGAGGATATCTGTTCGTGGGTGCCGGAATTGCTGCGCTAGGGTGGATCGGCCCACAAACACCTGAAATTTGGGTCATTATCTGGGGCCTCTGTATCGGGCTGGGCAATGGACTCTTTATGGTAACACTGAATTATTTGTTGCAAAAGGAAACCCCTCCTGCCTATGTAGGGCGCGTCTTTGGCATTCAAAACTCGTTATCCAGTGTTGTACTGGTTGTAGCTCCACTTGCAGGTGGAGCGCTCATTCGAGTTGTGGGGCCGAGCCCCACCTTTCAATATATCGGTCTAGCTACGCTGGTAATTGGTCTTGCCGGCATTCTACTGCAGCGCATTTTGTGGGAGGGAAAGCAACCTCTCGTGTCTGAAGCAAAAGAGATCATTCCGCAGGAATCGGTCTGACAGCCTTGTCCGGACCATTTTTAATCATATATCTACAATATAAAGAACAGCCGCTTTCGGTACTCATCCGAAGGCGGCTGTTTGCACGTTGCCTTTGTTATACATCGTTGAACGAATCACACTTCCCACCAAGCAAAATAAGCAGTAGAGGCCATCAGTCCACCAACCGAAAGTGATCCGCTGACAGAGAGGTTAATGGCTTGACCCGGAGGAACCACGTAACGGCCAAATTCATTGGACAGAAACGGCCCTGCTTGAAGGGGCATAGCCATCAATGGCGTCGCTCCTGAAGGTGCAGCAGCAGAGAACCGTACCGTGGCTACGCTGGTATTGCTGCTGGAAAGATTACTGTTTACCGGCGTGAGTGTGGTGGGGGATGTCAGTGTTCCATTAGCGCTCAGACTCATGGAACCGCTGAAGGAAGATAACAGATTGAGTGAGACCGTAATTCCACCAGAGAGCCGGGATACGTATAGGGTTTTCCCGCTCCCTGCGGGATTGGCCAATTGTACGGTGGCGATAACCGTTCCTCCCAGCAACCCCAGTGTTGTAGAGTTGGTGGAACCTGCATTGTACAGATTGCCCGTACTGCCAGCATTATTCTCCGGAGGTGCAACAATGCCGGGAGAAATATACGTGTTGGTGTTGGACGTATAGACGGGCTGGCTTAACGGATTAAATACATTATTATTCGGCATAGTGTGCACCTCCTTTTATCAGAATCAAACTCAGAACTCCCACCAGAACAGATTAATGGCTGCCGTCTGACTCCCAATTCCTAAACTAATGGATAATGTTTGTCCCGGTGGAACAATAATGGAGCCATTCAGATCCAGCGAATACATTCCTGCGGTGAGCGGAATACTTGCAATGCTCGTGAAGGTTCCCCCCAGGGTACCTGTATTTTGTCTTGTGGTAACTACACTGGCGTTGGTATTTCCAAGTAACGTATTGACGGGCACTGGTGTGCTACCAACAGTCACGGTTCCTCCAGAATAGATAACAAGAGTAGCCGCCGCTGTTGTGCCTCCTGTGAGGCTGGATATGCGTATTGTTCGGCCGCTGCCAGCCGCATTCAAGATCTGTAGAAGAAGGTTCTGGTTGGAAGGAATCGAGGTATTGTTGGTCGTCAGGGCAAAAAAGCTGCCAGCAGCAGCTGCACCGCTGTCTGGTGACGCTTCAATGCCCGGGGCTGAGAAGGTATTGGTCAGTTGAGTAAACAGGGGACGATTGGATTGGTTGAATACATTATAGTTGGTCATCTCATCCACCTCCCATAGACCAGTTCATTTGAGCAACATTCCGATTGATTCGCATTTCATTGTACTTGCAGTGTATGTGAAAGAAGCAAAATGGATTGGGGACTGAGCCGTATATCTGGAAATAACGGCGGTTGCCGTGCCCGTATATCCAATCCGGGCATACGATGCGTAAGCACATTTTTTAAGGGGAAATCGAGATGAGTCGAACAGCAAAGCAAAGCAAGAAGAGAATGAAGCAACCAACTAAATATGTCAGTCGCCGCAGCTCCCGTCATTCCTGCCGCGCTAAATTGCTGAAACCCCCTTGTTCCCGGATTACTCGTCCCCGGTTCAAGCAGGGTGCTTCCTCACGCACGAAACTCCCTGGTGCTATTCATTGTTTTACAGAGCATACGTATGTCGGAGCCGAAACCAGTAGCAGCATGGATTCACTCCCGGCACAAGACACCTCATCACTCAGCATGTATACCTATGGCGTTGTGAATCGGGGAAAACATCCGGCTCTTGTACAGATCCAGATCAGCCCAAATGCCGTGGATTATGCTGTGGACAGCCAGGAGGTGGTCGCGGGAGGCCAGACCAAAGCGCTGGTACCATTGCGATTTTTGCACTATACCCGGCTTGCAATTCGATCCGTTGAACCGGATCAGCCGACCCGGCTCGATGTTTACTTTCAGGCACAGCGTATGCCGTAAGGGAGTATGATCTCACAGATTTGACCAGGGAGGAGGACGAGACACATGCCTAACTTTACAACGTTTAATACGAATCCGGATAATCTGAGAACGTTGATTTTTGGCCAGGATAGTACAGGCACAGCCCAGCCTGTCAGAACGGATACGAGCGGGAACGTGGTTGGCATTATTTTGGACGGAACGATCAGTAACATCTCAGGTCTGACCACGGTTACAATTAACGCCGGAACCATTACTAACATTCTGAACGGAACGATCACGAGTGTACTTGGAGCAACGATCACGGCAGGTACGATCAACAGTGTGCTTGGAGCCACAGTAACAGCGGGTACTTTAACGAACTTGCTAAATGGTACGATCACAAGTGTATTGGGAGCAACGATCACGGCGGGAACCATCACCAGTGTACTCGGGGCAACCGTGACAGCAGGAACACTAACTAACTTGCTGAATGGTACAATCACGAGTGTGCTCGGAGCCACGGTGACCGCAGGAACGTTGACGAACTTACTGAATGGTACGATCACCAGTGTATTGGGAGCGACGATTACCGCCGGAACGATCACGAGTGTGCTCGGAGCCACGGTGACAGCAGGAACACTGACGAACTTGCTGAATGGTACGATCACCAGTGTATTGGGAGCAACGATTACCGCCGGAACGATCACGAGTGTGCTCGGGGCCACGGTGACCGCAGGAACATTGACGAACTTGCTGAATGGTACGATTACCAGTGTATTGGGAGCGACGATTACCGCTGGAACGATCACTAGCGTGCTTGGAGCGACCATCACGGCGGGTACCATCACAGGTATACTCGGAGCAACGATTACCGCAGGTACGATCACCAGTGTACTCGGTGCAACGGTAACAGCGGGTACGTTGACCAATTTGCTGAATGGTACGATTACGAGTGTACTGGGAGCAACGATTACAGCCGGAACCCTGACGAACTTATTGAACGGAACCATTACAAGCGTACTTGGCGCAACCGTAACTGCTGGTACATTGACGAACCTGCTGAACGGTACGATTACGAGTGTACTCGGGGCAACGATCACCGCAGGAACCCTGACAAATTTGTTGAACGGAACGATTACCAGTGTGCTGGGTGCTACAATTACAGCGGGAACACTTAGCAGTGTGACGTCCATTTCACAGAAGAGTTTTCAGGAGTCCCAACTCATAAGCACCCCGACCGCAAACACCTTCACAGCGCTCCCAGCGGTTACGACCAGTGTATTTGGCACGTATTCTTTCTTTGTATATAACCGGGGGCCGGGTGTAAACCGGGTAGATGCTCTTGTTGAGATCAGCGCAAACGGAACGAACTGGTACACGGATGTGACGACGGTAACGGGCATTTTGTCCGGGTCAGTCGATGTATTGGTACCGCAGCGTTTTCTCAAATACACGCGTCTTTCCTACCGCTCCAGCCTAATCGGCGCACCTAGCACGATTGATGTGTTCTTCAATGGACAAGGCACATAACCCATTTATTTGTCATATAGGTACATGGAGTTCCTTTGGTGGACTTCATGTACTTTTTTGTATTGGAGGTGGTTGCATTTGAAGAACCGTTTACTTGGAATCCATATGATTGTTCAAAATGAAGAACATCACCTGCCCCGCTGTCTCGACAGCTTGAAGCATATCAGCACGGAATGTTTTATCACCGATACTGGCTCATCCGACCGTACACCCGAGATCGCCAGAACGTACGGAGCAACGGTATTTCACGCCCGCTGGCAAGATGACTTTGCCAATGCACGAAATATCAGTCTGCCTCTGGCGAGCACGGAATGGGTCCTGTGTTTGGATGCCGATGAGTACGTTACGCAGGGATTGGAAGAACTGCTGAATTATTTACCTAAAGTCCATAAAAGCATTTCAAGATTACGTATTACCATAGAGAATCGATACGGTGAAGGGGTAGAAGAGAGTGTTATCTCTCAGCCAGTGAGGCTGTTCCGTGCTCATCAGGGGTATCGATATGCGGGACGCGTCCATGAGCAGTTGGTTCGTTGTATGCCAAGCAAGCTTGTCCTGGATGAGGCTGCTGATATGAATAAGAGCGAGACCTATACAGATGAACAAAGCCAATTGATCGAGACTGAACCGCTTGCTCCACTATGTCTGATTCATGATGGATATCTGGCCTCAACAATTGCGAAGGAACATAAACCAAGACGTAATTTAAAGCTGATTGAGCGGGAACTCGCAGATGAGCCTGCACAGCCTTTTCACCTGTACAATCTGGGAGTAACGTATTGCCAGCTTGGTCAGGTCGAACAGGCAATTGAAGCGTTCCGTGAATCATTGCGCTTGACAGAGTTGCTCGCACCATATCGACCTACACTGGTTAGAGATTATGCAAAGACCCTTGTGGGATCGGAACATTACGACGAGGCGCATGCAATTCTGGCTGTGGAAAGACAGCGTTATCCATCTTATGCTGATCTGCACCTGTTGTATGGGGAGACGTTGGAGCTGCAAGGTTTGGAGGAGCGTGCATATCAATCGTATGCCCGAGCAACGGACTGCCGGGAAGGAATAGACCGTGTTGGACACAGTGATGGCGGTAGCGCTTTAGACGCGTCATATGTAACGGAAGCAGGTTCTGACAGTTACAGAGCTTATACCGCCATGGCAAGACTTGCACAGAAACGGGGATTCCTGAATGAGTCTGCACATCTGTACGGGCTGGCTCTGGACAGCATGTTCACATATGCTCCGGCATGGGCAGGGTTGGCAGATGTGCTGCAACAATGCGGTGAAACCGATGAGAACATAGCAGAAACATTGCTCGCCAGATGCCGAGGATTCGAGGAATCGGGTCACGGTGATTCGATTCGTGTTGAAATGCCCCATTCATATGCAGTGACAAATGAGGACCATCTGGTGAAGGTGATTTATGTTCTAGCAGGCTGTGGGGTATATGAACAGGCATTGAAAATGCTGGATACTGATGTGCGTACCGCTCGTATCCATGTAGCGGATCGAATACATTGGATGTTATGTGCGAATAGGGTTTCCGAAGCGCTGCAACTGGCAGAAGAACACTGGAGCGCAGGGTGTATAAATGAAGTCAATCTGCCGGCTGAGCACAGAATGGATTGGGCACTGGCTTGTTGGACCAACGGATTACGATTATCCGAGGCGTTCCTCGCAACTACGCTTCCACAAGAAAAGAACGTTTGGAAGGTCATGGATCGACTGCTGAATCAGTTAACCAAAGAGCCGCGAAGCATGAAACCTGCTTCACAAGAACAAAAGCTTATGCAATGGGGTCCGCAGGCAGAGATGGTACCAGAAAAGGTTGTGCAGCAAGCCGTAAAGACAGGACAGCTTACACTTGCTGAGCAACTGCATGAGTTGCGGGCCATGATGATGTGTGATCATTGGGGAACGACTTTAACTCGAAGGCGAAAGTTTGCAAGTCTGCTGTATCGTCAGGGGTATACCATGGTAGCCGCGAACATCCTGATTCAGTGCATGACCGAGAGTGAACTGGATGCTGAAGGTTTATTCTGGCTGGGTGAAACGCTGTATGCCAAAGGCCACAATGATCAAGCGCTCTCTCTGTTCGAGCAGGCTCTGGAGCGGGAGCCTGATATGCGGCAGGCCCGAGCTGGAGCAGCTGTATGTTACATGCGGTTGGCAATGGAGGCCATCCAGCAGGAAATGGTTCGTTCTTCGTCTTCAGGTGTACTCTCTGCACAATATACTGCACTGGAACAAAGGCTGCGAACGACCGAAGGCATCCCTTGGCGTACGTTTTTCCAAGCGAAGGAAAGGAGGAATCAGCTTGCGAGCGGAACGAATTTCCCTATGCATGATCGTGAAGGATGAGGAAGAGTTGCTGCCTCATTGTCTTGCCAGTGTCCAGGGAGCGGTGGACGAAATTATTGTAGTGGACACCGGTTCATCGGATCGCAGCGCGGAGATTGCGAAGCAATATGGAGCGGTGGTTGTGGCATTTGAGTGGTGCGATGATTTTGCCGCAGCACGGAATGCTGGCCTGGAGCGCGCTTCCGGCGACTGGATTCTCTTTCTTGATGCGGACGAGGCGCTCGATAGGGCTGCGCGGGAGCAGATCAGGAGCTGGACGGCGGTCAGCGGATGTGACGGATTGTTTTTAAACATTCATAACTATACAGGTACGGGTCAGCAGGGGGTTACCGTGAATCCGGTTTTGCGTCTCTTTCGTAATGCCCCGGAGCATCGGTTCGAAGGTCGAATTCATGAGCAGATTGCGGCGGCAATTTGCCGTAGGAACCCAGAGGCTGCATTTCATGTGACGGACATGGTCATCCATCATTATGGGTATCAGACGGCGATTGTGGAGCGCAAAGATAAGGTGAAGCGTAATGTTCGCCTGCTGCAACAGGCAGTGGAGGAAGAACCGGATCAGCCGTTCCATCACTATAATCTGGGTGTCGAGTATCTGCGTGTGGGGGAAGCGGAGCGGGCCTTGGAGACGTTTGGTGTGGCTCGGATGGGGATTGATCCTGCGGTGACCAGTTACGCGCATTTGCTGTTCAAATATGAAGTTCGTTGTCTCCAGCATCTGAATCGCTGGCAGGAGGCATTGGATCGCATTGATGCTGCGCTTGAACTCTTTCCAGAATACACGGATCTGATGCACCATCGCGGGGGATGTGCAGACGCATTGGGTGATGCAGATCGGGCAGAATATTCGCTCCGTGAAGCTATTCGCATGGGTCCACCTCCCCCCATATACCATACGGAAGAAGGCATCGGCACCTATCAGACATGGTATACGTTAGGACGATTACTGGAAGGAAGGGCAGATCTGGAGGGTGCGGTAGATGCTTACGTGGAAGCGGTGCGTGCCAAATCCAGTCTGTTACCTCCGCTCTATCGGATATTCCGAATTATGCGAGTTTCCGGGCAGGAACATCAGATTCCAGAGCTGGTGAGGGAGCGCTTTGCACTCAGTTCGGAAGAGGCTACACACAAAGTATTGGGCATTCTGGAGCAATCTCGTTGTTATGATGCGGCTCTGGAATTGTTATCGGGTGTATCCACACAACCTTCCGGAGAGATGAGGGAGCGTTTATCTGTGGCGGAGGCGATGCTCCAAATCCAACAGGGAAGATGGAACAAGGCGCGTCTGAAACTGGAACCTGTGCAGCGGAAAAAAGGGCTGCTCGCGATCTCGTCTGCTCGATGGCTCGAACGTTTGGAGTGGATAGAAGGCAAGGAAGTCAACGGAGATGATCCACTGACGTTGTGGTTGAAGCGTAGTTCGCAGCTAGGAGCAGTAACGAATGAGGAAGTGAATGTGCCGACAGGGCGAACGGTGGGTCTGAGAGCAACAACGAAGAAGGACATGGGCTCCAGCATAGACGGAACGGTTGCAGGAACAGAGTATGATGGTTGGCAGGCCCTTGGACTGATGATGGAAGGATGTGTACAGTCAGGGAGATGGAAAGAGCTGCATAGTCTAATTCAGATGTGTCGACAGCAGTTGGCTGGAGATGATTTATCTGTTGGGGAGAGCGTTCGAGCGGGAGAGAAGGAGAAAGTGATGGAAGGCAACAAGGAAAACGGGAAGGCCGGTTACATGGAGTCTTTCCCTGGGGCTTCGGATACCCTGACGGGAACAAACTGGCTGGTGAAGAGATTGGTCAGTGCTGCGGATCATCATCTGGAGGTGTTCGCTCAGCATGCAGATGGACATCGACACCGTTGTTGGCCTGTTGTTCAGCATATTCGGCTTGAACTGCCAGGGGCGGATGGGTTCGAGAACTAATTCGAGAGCTAAATGATATAAGGTAGGTGCAGGAGCTAAAGGTAATGCAGATGCGTACTGGATGGGGCTGAACTCCGTTGGTGAGGGGTGGTGATGAATATGGGCATAGGGATTAGTTTGTGTATGATCGTGAAGGATGAAGCCGGTTCACTCCAGCGGTGCTTGAATGCAGTCAGGGATGTTGTGGATGAGATCATCGTTGTGGACACAGGCTCGGTAGACGATACAACTGAAATTGCGCGTCTCCATGGTGCTGTTGTAATTCATACGGAATGGAACGGAGATTTCAGTGAAGTCCGTAATTTGTCGCTGGCCGCTGCTACGAAACCGTGGATTCTGGTGCTTGATGCGGATGAGGTATGGGTACAGACCCCTCAGATGAAGACAGAACTCATGCGGTTGTTAGCGGCAAGTAGGGATGACGTGTGGGGATACTGGATACAGGTCACAAGTCTGCTGGGTGTGTCCGGTGAAGAGCGTGTGACGGATGCGGTATGTCGTTTGTTCCGAAATGATCCCCGAATTGCCTTTCAGGGCAGAATTCATGAAGAGATTGCTTCTTCCATCCTGGCACTGGCTCCGCAAGGTGTGTTTCATTCTGGACTTGAGGTCATTCATTATGGATATCTGGAGCAGGTGATTACTGCCAAAAATAAAGGTGCACGAAATATGCAATTGATCCGCTCCGCGTTGAATCAGGAGGGCGACCAACCGGAGTTGTTATATGCTCTGGCTGCCGAGTGGTTTCAGCAAGCGAAGTATGATGAAGCACTCCGTTTGTTACAGCCATTATTAGCACAACTTATGCCGGAGTGTGGATATCACTCGGATCTGGTGCTGAAAACGGCTTACGCCTGGCGAGAGATTGGCATCCCGGAACGGGCACTTGCTGTAGTGGAAGCATGGGCGCCCGTGTATGAGGATTTTCCGGATTTGTTGGAGCTTGGTGCTGTACTTGAACTGGACCAAGGGAGAGAGGACGTGGCCTTGGGTTGGTTAAAACAGGCTAAATCAGCTGCTTTTACAGCCAGCAGGTATACATCAGTCTCTGGTGCTGGGACCTATCGTAGCCTGACGCTGGAAGGCATGGCATATGAGCGGACTGGTCGCTGGGCAGAGGCAGAAGCCGCGTACATAGCGGCGCTGGGCATGCAACCCGGCAGCATGGCTGCATGGCAGCGGCTGTTGTTGCTGGCCGCAGCCATAGGGCGGCCGCATGCCATCGCCAGCGTCGCCGCTCGGGTAAGCTTGCCGCCTGTGGCATGGCAAGCGTTGATCCCGGCCGCGCTTGCCGCGCATCGGCCGGAGTGGCTGTTGCGCCATGCGGCGGCGCTGGCTGCACCGCTGCGGGCACAGCCGCTTGCCGCCGGGCTTGCGCTGGCCCAGCTGGGCGAGGACACCGCGGCTCGGGCGGCTTTGCAGCCCTGGGCGGCGCATGCGCAGCACGGGCCAGAGGCGGCCCTGGCGCTTTGGGCGCTGGGCCACAAGCAGCCCGGCAGGCGCAACGCCCGAGCGGCGGCTCGCCAGCAGGCAGCGCTGCCCGCAGCGGCCCACGCCGCTGAGGCGTTGCTCAGCGCGGGGCCACGGCCGGCAGCCAGCCCCGCGGCGCGGCGCCCGCTGGCCCGGCCGCGCCAGCGCGAGGCGGCGTGCTCGCCGCTGCGCAAGCGCTCGCCGGCGTAGGCGCCTGGGCCGCATGGCTGCGCCTGCTGCAAGCCCTGCCGCCCCGCGGCGCGCTGGCGTTGCTCGCAGCGCTTCCGCCTGCGGCCCGCTGCGGGTTGCTGCGCGCACCCGTGAGCGTCCGCGAAGGGCTGCTTGCGCTATGCGGCACGCCTGACGGCGCGCAGCAGCCCTTCGCGGACGAAGTGCCCGCCCCGGAGCGCACCGCTCACGCGCTCCTTGCGGGCACGCTCGCGCTGCTCGCCGGGCGGCAGAACCTGGCGCGTGAATGGGCCGAATTGGCCCAACTCACTGCGCGGCAACCTGCCGCCAAAGGTCGCCCGGCGACGAAAATCCCGCCGGGCCTGCAAACCCTGCTGCGCCTGACAGCACCCGGCGCAGCCTCTGCCAAAGAGTACACCAACCAGTGCAACATGTTACTGATACACCTATAATTTCCTTTAATCTTTAATCTTTAATCTTTAATCTTTAATCTTTAATCACTAATTTCTGATTGCTAGTCTCTAGTCCCCAACCCCCAATCCCTGTAATCCCGAACTGTTTCTCAATTGATCTCCAATTGAAATTGCAAAAGCAACGGAGCTACTGGTAATCGGAGCATTGCCCGAACCGTGTATATTTCCGTTGCTAATGGGTCGAGCTCTTAAGCCCTTAATTTTCCACTCTGCACTTAACCCAACGCAACCCAATTCGTCTCAACCTTTGCATATCACCGCTCGAAAACAGCGGATCGGCGTGCCGTACATGTCAGACCAGATGGCATCGTCCGGCTCCTCCACATTCAGCTTATCTTCAATGGTTAATCCGGTGACAGCCATAATCGTCTCCAGCAGATCAGGCCGCATCTCGGGCACATCGAAGGTAGCGATTAACTGTCCGTTTGGCTTCAGCACCCGGGCGAATTCCCGAAACGCCCGCAGCATCGTGCCCGTATCCAGATGCTCCAGTACAGAGATACAGAACACCCGATCAAACTTACCCGACTCGTACGGAAGCTGGGCCAGATTGGCCTGCGCACGGTGCAATCTGACGAGAGTTGATTCCGGCAGATCCTGGGCGGCTTGCTCGCCAAAATCAGAAACAATATCCAGTCTTATCGCCTCTTCAGACAAAATACGTTCATCCCAGTCGCAGGCGTGAACCTCGCGGCAGTGTTCGGCGAGCCAGAATTTGAATGGATGGGAGATGCCGCAGGCTGCATCAAGGACGACATCATCCGGACGTGCAAACCGCCGGGCCCATTCATATTCGTAGGGACGGCTCCACCATGCCGGATGCAGCGGGAAGACCAGTGTGTCCGTTTTAGGATCACTTTGCCGAATGTATCTTGATTCCATGAATTCCGTTGCCTTGGGCGTATCCATCATCCCCGAATTCCCTCCTTTAATCCTGTCTCTGCCAAAAAAGATTCCAACACCGTGCTCCACCGGCTCCGCCACCTGGCAAGATCATAGGATAGTGCAGTCTCGCGCGCATAGATTCCCAGTCGTTCTCGCTCGGCCCGATCCTGTACAAGACGTACCAGAGCGGCGGTTAGTTCCTGCTCACCAGGAGGTACTAGCAGCCCATTAAAACCATCCTGAATCAGATCATTCAATCCGCCAACATTGGAGGCAATTACCGGAAGTCCACAGCTCATCGCTTCCAGACAGGCATAGGAGGTGCCTTCCGAGAACACGGTTGGAATTACGGCGATATCTGCCTGATGGTAGGCCTCCCGAATATCCCGGAAATCATACGTGCGCTGGTTAATTCGCTCCGCATGTGGATGAGTACGATGCCAGTAACGAAAGACTCTCCCGACCGTACTGCCTTCGACCAGTTCCCCTGCAAATTCAATCTCCAGATCCGGAAAGGCTCCAAGTAGTTTATCCGCCGCCAGCATCATTGGAATAATACCCCGTTCCATGCTGATGCGGCGTGGATAGATAATGCGAATTGGGCGGGGAGAGGTCATCCGGGCATCTACAGTTTTCTTTTCAACCTGTCCCTGAATCGGACCATTAATCTGATACTCAGCATCTGCTTCTACTAGAATCTCCGTAGCGCAATCCTTTGAATGCCGGTGGTTATGAGCAAACCTATACGTTGCGCCATCTGCCTCGACTTCTTCCAGTTTCGATATATTCAAATGGAAATCTACCGTTTCTTTCCCCTCTCGTTCTTGATCGCTATCTGTATCCTCACCTCCATCTCTGTTAGCCTTACCACTGTCCGCTTCATCACGACTCGTTCCCCCCTTGCCTTCTACAGCTTGCACCCCTGATATAACTGCACCAACATTTTCTTCATGACTCGCCAGATCATTCTTCCATGCGGCAAGCCATTCGTCTTCCTGTTCTTGCTCGAAGGTCCGTGTTGGTGGGGCTGGTGTGAAATAGGACGTATCCACTGCATTGGGAATCAGGACAACCTGTCTTGGGTCGGTATAGGTACAAGCGGCCCGGCAAAAGGTCTGGAAATGGGAATCCACGGATACAATGCGCACGAGTCCATCCAGAGCCAGTTGAATATGTTCCGCGACTTGTTGTTTGGTCTCCAGTGGCAGTCCGGGACGATCCCAGTTAATGCCGTGACAGATGCCAAGACTGCCGGGTTTATAGGTGATGGGTTGCCACAGACAGCTGGCATAGATCACTGGGCCGCGCGCTGCTGCTGCCATCCGGTCAAAGGCTTCCGGTACATTATCCATATCGTACGAATAACCAAATACGTCAATCTGCTCCGTCCGAGTCTGGAATGCTTCAAAATAAGAGAGCTGATGAACCTCGGGAATATGCCCGAGTCCTCGGATGACACTGCACAGATCCAGAATATAGCGTTCCAGTCCGCCACCAAATACACGACCGAATTCCCGGTTATACCCATCGGTGAAACTATGCGTCAGAATACTCACCACGCCCATCTCACGGTCCCTCCTTCCAGGGAATCAGCCGAGGTTCCGGATCGAGAATAGACTCGTAATGTGCAAGATTGCCCCACTCACCGCTAGGATCAATGCGCTTGTAACGCAAATATTTACGAACCCGGTCCTCCAGACTGCCGGCCCAGCCGAGATGCTGAACCTTCAGTTCCGTACTGACCCCAGGCAATACAGTGCAGGACAAGGGAAGACGGGGAACGTGATGATTCTGTTGTGGATAAAAATAAGGATATCCAGGCATATACCGTACAAGTGAAGCGGTATGCCGTTTGTGCAGAGACCAGAGATCATCTTCCCGGTAGTGGGTCCGGCCACCCCACATGTCGTAGAAACGGAATGCAAACCAGTCCGCATACTCCTGATTAATCAGAGTGCGTATGGCTTTCTTGGCCTCTGAGCTGTACAGCTCATCCGCATCAACCGAGAGTAACCAGTCGGGACATGTTCCCGCAGCCGCTTGCCATAAGGTGTTGCGAAGGCGCCATTCCTCGGCGAACAGCGGTTTCTCCAATACCTCCAGACGGACCACCTTTGGATAGGCTTTGCATAGATCCGGTGTTCCGTCTGTGCTGGCATCGTCCACAATCACGATCTCATCCACGAACTCACTCAGATCATGCAATACTTCTTCAAGGTATCGGCCACGTTCGTTGCGAACCTGAAGCATGGCGGTCAGCTTGTTGCCTTTGCTTTTGCGAACCCGGCGAATGGAGAAGGGCTCTTTGAATACACTTGTTTCCTCTTGTGTTATAGCTGCACTCTGTTCTGCCTGACCTTGTGAATCACCCCAGTGATGCACTTGGCTTCGGATGTCCTGTGTTGGTTGTGCATGATCCGGGGTGTAATCGCCATTTCCCAATGCGTCTGTATGTGTTCGATCGACTGTTTCGGTTGGTGTGTAAGTGGTTTCGGTTCGGATATCCCTGTGCACCATTGGCCCATTCAACTGTTGTCTACGCTTCTTTGGGTCCAGCATCATGGCACCTCCCCAAGCAATTGCTGTACAGCATGATCCAACAGCTCCAGCTCGACAATCCGGGCCAGCGCATCTTCATCCTCCAGTGCTGTCTCAAGGAAATGTCGGACTGCCCCGTGTCGTTCCCCTCGCAGTGCCAGCGCACTACCGGATAATTGCTGATATTCCCGGCGACTGGCATCATCCTGAATATCGACTGCATGCACCAGAGCCAGTGCTTCTTCCACACGTCCAGTCTCCTTGTAGATGCGGAATTTCCAATGTCTCGCCGTTTCTCCGCCAAGTTCGTCCAGGATACGCAGGGCGTTTCCGTAATCATCGTTCATACGCAGTAATTCCGCTCGTACAAGTTGATCTTCTCCCGCCTCAAGCCAGCGACAGAGCTGTTCATAATGATGCTGTTCTTGTTCATCGGCTGCACTAATTCCGTACACCCGCAGGGCGTCCTCCAACTGTCCGGTCCGGGCATGAATGGCAGACAGGAATCTATAGTGGGAGACTACACAATCACTACGACCATTCAAGACCGCATGGGAGAATGCCTCTTGAAGTGAATGGATAGCCCGAGGATCTTCAAGCAAGTACTCATAGGCTGCCAGCAAAAAGGATATCGTCTCATGTGCACCTGCTTTGGCACGTAGCTGACGGTAGAAGTCGGCACGTACACTGCATTGAAGCAGGGTGACGCTATCTGGAGTGCCTGACAGGATCTGCCGCAGCGCATGCAAGAAGAGCAGTTCGTAGTCCCGGAGAGGGACTTCGAGATCATCCTTTTGCATCGTACCCGCAGGTGCAGGGTCTTCTCCGCCCAGCCAGATAGCACGTACGCCTTGGAATAACAGCTTCATATAACGTGTTTCGGAGGATGTGCCTACCAGATCGGCGATGCCGACCAGTTTGGAAATACTGCTCTCCCATAGCGGAGATTCTGCTTCGTTTCCAGCAGGTTCGGGGAGCAGGGCAATACATAGCTCAGGCTCCAGCGAAGCTGTAGCCATTAGCCAGTAGGGATGGGCGACTACGGCTACGGTGCGAGGTTCCAGCAATAGCTGCTCGGCTTCAGGGAGGGAGATGACGGTAATGACCGGAGGTACATCTTCTGTTTGCGTCAGGCTGCTGACATAGTAGACCTCTCCCTCGATCGACAGCAGTGCAGCAATATCGGGATAGGGAAAGGATGACCAGCCTCCTTTGCGAGGGAAGAGAACATACCGGACCGGGGACTGTGTTGTACTGGCCTTATCCAGGCTGGCTTCGGTGTCTTCACCTGGTAGTGGTGCAGGTTTTTCCATGAATAGTTCACCTCACCTTGACTGTAATATGGAGCGTCATTCGCTCTGCTTGTGTTTCATGCTTTCACTTCATATGTAAAGCCCTCACGGTACTTCGCATGATATGCCTGAGACTAACATATGGGCATTCCGTCCCAAACATGAGTATCTTCCATGAATAGATGAAGTTGGCAAGCTGTGATAATAGGCTGAATTTTATCTTTTGTGTGACCAGGATCACTTTTTTTTGCTCTAGAGACGAAGATTGTGATAATTCTCACATGTATAAAATAGGTAATCTGGCACAATACGTTCATCAACGTATTTGGCGGATAGACAGCGAAGGTGCAGCTTCAATGCCAAATACGCATACTGCGAAGTGAACAGAAAGAAGGGGTAACGGTATGGATCCGATTATGTTATCGCGTATCCAATATGCACTTACAACGATTTTCCATTTCTTTTTTGTCCCGCTATCCATCGGTCTTGTACTGTTGGTTGCAATCATGGAGACGTTGTACGTTGTTAAGGGGAAGGAAATCTACAAAACGATGGCCAAGTTCTGGGGCAAACTGTTCCTGATTAACTTTGCCGTCGGGGTTGTCACAGGTATTCTGCAAGAGTTCCAGTTCGGCATGAACTGGTCCGAGTACTCCCGATTTGTCGGGGACGTGTTCGGTGCGCCACTGGCTATTGAAGCGCTACTGGCGTTTTTTATGGAGTCTACATTTATTGGATTGTGGATATTTGGATGGGATCGTTTGTCCAAAAAAGTGCATCTGGCCTGCATCTGGCTGGTGTTTGTCGGCACATTCCTGTCCGCGCTGTGGATTCTGGCAGCCAATTCATTTATGCAACATCCTGTTGGGTTTGAGATTAACAACGGCCGAGCCGAGATGAATGATTTCTTTGCACTCATCACAAATGGTCAGCTTCTCGTTGAGTTCCCACATACAATCTTTGGGGCATTGATGACAGGAGCCTTCGTCGTAACCGGGATCAGTGCCTACAAATTGATGAAAAAGCAGGATGTGGAGATCTTCCGCAAATCGTTTAATATTGCGATCATTATCGCTCTTGTTTCCTCATTCGGCGTCGCATTCTCGGGTCACTTCCAGGCGCAATATCTGGTGGAGACACAGCCGATGAAGATGGCAGCCAGTGAGGGCACATGGACAACGACAGAAGATCCGGCACCATGGACGGTGGTCGCTTTTATCGATCCGGATAAACAGGAGAGTACGGGTGAGATCAAAATCCCTGGATTGCTCAGTTACCTGTCCTACAGCAAGTTCTCCGGTAGTGTCAAAGGCATGAAGGAACTTCAAGCTGAGTATGAACAGACGTATGGGCCGGGGGACTACATCCCGCCGGTACGGACAACATTCTGGAGTTTCCGCATCATGATCGCAGCGGGTGGTTTGATGATTGCACTGGCGCTATACGGTACGTTTCTGGCCATTCGTAAGAAGCTGGAGGTCGCTGGAAAGTGGTTTATGCGTCTGATGGTATTCGCTATATCCTTGCCGTTTATCGCCAATACATCAGGTTGGATTATGACCGAGGTTGGAAGACAGCCATGGACGGTATTTGGTTATATGACCACCGAAGCCGGAGTCTCACCGAATGTATCCGCAGGAATGATCCTGTTTTCGACCATTGCATTTACCGCTGCGTATACGGTTCTCGGAATCGTGATGGTATACCTGTTCGTTCGTGAGATCAAGGCAGGCCCATTTGCGGTCGAGAAGCCGGAAGATCACGATGAATCGGCCGATCCGTTCGGCGTGGATGGAGGTTATTCCGTTGTCACTAAGTGAGTTGTGGTTTTTGCTGATTGCCGTATTGTTTGTTGGTTTCTTCTTTTTGGAAGGTTTTGATTTTGGTGTGGGGATGTCTACAGGCATTATTGCCAAAACAGACCGTGAACGCCGGACCCTGATCAACTCGATCGGTCCGTTCTGGGATGGTAATGAAGTATGGCTGATTACGGCGGGGGGAGCAATGTTTGCTGCCTTCCCGCACTGGTATGCGACGTTGTTCAGTGGTTTTTACCTGCCACTTGTGGTGGTGTTGCTTGCCTTGATTGGCCGCGGAGTTGCTTTCGAATTCCGCAGTAAAATGAAACAGCAGCGCTGGCGCAAAACATGGGACATCATCATTGTTGTCTCCAGCGCGCTCTTGCCTTTCCTGTTCGGAGTGGTCTTTGCCACGTTGATGAAAGGTCTGCCCATTGATGGGGAGATGCAGTTGCGTGCAGGATTCCTCGATATTGTTAATCCGTACACCGTGATTGGTGGCTTGAGCGTAACCCTGCTGTGTCTGGTTCATGGATTGCTGTTTGCATCACTACGAACAGTAGGTGATCTCAGAGAGCGTGCCTTGAAGACAGCGCAAAAATTGATGCTGCCGCTGGCTGCACTACTCGCTGTTTACGCGTTAATGACGTATTTCATGACGGATGTGTTCGCCGTACGCGGCTGGGCTCTTTGGATCATGGTTGTACTTGGCGCAGTCTCGCTTGCACTTGCGGCCTACTTTGTTCGTCAAAAGCGTGAAGGCTGGGCTTTTGGTATGACTGGGGGAGTTATTGCAATTGCCTTTGCCTCGGTATTTATCGGACTTTTCCCAAGAGTGATGGTGAGTTCCTTTGGAGCGGCATATGACCTGACCGTATACAACGCCGCATCCGGCGCTTATTCATTGAAAGTAATGACCATTGTAGCATGCACACTGCTGCCGTTTGTTCTCGGTTATCAGATCTGGAGTTATTATATCTTCCGCAAACGTCTGAACGAGCAGCACCACCTGGAGTACTGATATGGGACGGGGGCTGATGAAGCTGCCGGGCATCCGGCCGGTACTTGCGCTGGCCTCAGCGCTGGTGCTGCTACAGGCGATGACGATCATTATGCAAGCCAAATGGCTGGCACAGGCCATCACGGCATTGTTTGAAGGTTCATCCGTAACGGAGCAGTACCCGGTACTGCTGCTGTTCCTGGCTGCTTTTGCCGCCCGCTACGCCCTATCCTTCTGGTTACAACTCGTGACTTCACGATATGCGGAGAAGGCAGGGACCGATCTGCGCAGACAGATGGTGGAGCAGTGGTTCAGGCTTGGGCCGCGTTATGCCAAGACAGAGGGCACAGGCCATCTGGTTACACTGGCACGTGAGGGAACAGCTCAATTCAAGACGTATCTGGAACTATTCATTCCTCGCATGCTGGGCATGGGGTTCACCCCCATCGTCATTTTGCTGTATGTGTTCAAGCTGGATCTGATGTCCGGGGTTAGTCTGATGCTGACACTCCCAATCCTGATTGTGTTCATGATTCTGATTGGCCTCGCAGCTCAGCGTAAGATAGACGGACAATTCAGATCCTACAAAGCACTCGCTAACCATTTTGTTGATACCCTGCGGGGGCTGGAGACGCTAAAAACATTGGGACAGAGCAAAACACATGAAGGGTCCATTCTGCGGGTCAGTCAGCGGTATCGGAAGGCGACGATGTCTACTCTGCGCATGGCCTTTCTGTCTTCGTTTGCACTCGATTTCTTCACCATGCTGTCCGTTGCTTCCGTGGCGGTTGGTCTGGGATTACGTCTGACGGAAGGGCATATGCTGCTTGGCCCTGCGTTGACGGTACTGATTTTGGCACCCGAATATTTCCTGCCTGTACGTATGCTAGGCGCTGATTATCATGCCACATTGGACGGTAAGGAAGCCGGAGCGACCATTAATCAGGTGATTGAACGGGGGAAAGCTGCTGAGCGGAAACAGAAAGAAGCCTATGCAAACGTTGTTGCGCACGCGGACATGGCAGAGGATGGGACGGGATCTGCATCATCGTTATCTTCGGGTAAGGGGAAAGCTACTACTTCGACCATACGTGTCGTGTTGAATGATAAAACGGCTGCGGGGCATCTTGCTCCTGATCCTGCTTCTGTTTCTACTACTCCTGAGCTTGTTTCTTCCTCTTCCTCAGGGTTCTCTTGGAATGAGAATAGCAGATTGGCTCTAACGGATGTACAGGTACGGCATGATGATGAAGGTCCTTATTCGCTAAAGGATGTCACATTTCAGATCACGGGTCTTGGCAAAATCGGTATTATTGGTGCCAGCGGAGCAGGCAAATCCACGTTGATTGATGTATTGGCTGGATTTCAGCTGCCTACTTCGGGTCAAGTACTGGCTAACGGCCAGCCTGTGACACAGGATATGCTTGAATCCTGGCGAAGACAGACGGCAGCTATCCCGCAGCATCCGTATATTTTCAGTGGAAGCCTGGCCGATAACGTTCGTTTCTATATGCCGGAGGCTTCGGATGCGGAAGTGGCCAAGGCCATTAGCGCAGCTGGATTAACCAAGCTTCTGACCTCATTATCCGGTGGGCTGCATGAGCTAATTGGGGCTGGCGGCAGACAACTCAGTGGTGGGCAGGAGCAACGGGTAGCGCTGGCAAGAGCCTTGCTTAGTAAACGCAGCATTCTGCTGCTTGATGAACCGACAGCACATCTGGATGTGGAAACAGAGTATGAACTGAAGCAGACGATGTTGCCGCTGTTTGAAGGAAAACTTGTATTTTTGGCTACCCATCGTCTGCATTGGATGCCGCATATGGATCGAATTATTGTCATGGATGGCGGCACAGTGGCAGAGACGGGAACACATCAGGAATTACTGGCACGACAAGGTGTATATTATCAGATGATTCAGGCCCAGATGGAGGCGATATAAAATGAAGTCCGGATATGAACATATGGAGAACGTCCGTAACGGAAAAGAAAAAAATAGCTGGATTGCTCCGTATGTGGCACAGTACCGATTGAGATTCATCGCAGTCATTGCGCTGGGCACATGCGCTGCCTTGTGTGCGGTACTGTTGCTGTTCACCTCCGGATTTCTGATCTCCAAGTCTGCGCTGCGTCCTGAAAATATTCTGATGGTGTATGTACCTATTGTTGGGGTACGTGCATTTGGGATATTCCGAGCTGTTTTTCGATATATCGAACGATTGGCAGGACATGATGCCGTACTGCGCGTATTGGCTGATCAGCGGGTGAAGTTATATCGCATTCTGGAGCCACAGGCCCTGTTCCTGCGCTCTCGTATGCAGACAGGAGATGTACTCGGAGCACTTGCCGATGATGTGGAGCGGTTGCAAGATATCTATTTGCGTACCGTGTTTCCTGCCGTTACCGCGCTTGTGATGTACGGTGCAGCTGTGATTGCTTTTGGCAGTGTGGATCTTGGATTTGCGGTGTGGATGGGCTTGTATATGTTATTTCTCGTTGCCGTGTTACCTGTGATCTCGCTGAAAGTGACTTGGAAATGGCGTGTGCGGCTGAAAAAGGATAACAGCAGGTTGTATACCCGTCTAACTGACGGTGTACTTGGACTGGGAGATTGGCTTGCAAGTGGACGAGCGGCAGAATTTGTTCAGCAGCAGGAAGAGGCGGAGGAACAGGTCGACGCAGTTCGTCGCAAGTTGCGGCGTTGGACACGCTGGCGTGATCTGATGGCCCAGTGCGTCATTGGCCTGCTGGTGGTATCGGTTACGTTATGGGCCGGGAACGCCGCTTCTGTCGGGCAATTACCTGCCGTGATGATTGCTGCTTTTGTACTGGTGTTATTTCCGCTCACGGAAACACTTCTCCCTGTAGGGGATGCGGTGGAGCATCTTCCACAGTACCGAGAATCACTGGATCGCTTGAAGCAGCTCGAAGGGAAAGATTATCTTCCGTTGCAGAATGGAGCCGGTGATGCGGATGGAACGGGCGAATCGATCTCTGTAGTAAAAAACGGCAACGTGATGGTTGGACAGCCATCCGAGTCCTTGCCAGCTGCGAATGATATCCCGGACAGACGAATTTGTCTTCGCATTCCACCCAAACTCAGAGCAGACATCGAGATTAATCGCGTAAGTTACCGTTATGCAGCGGATGATTCCTACGCCGTACAGGACGTATCTCTTCATCTGCCACAAGGCAAACGATTAGCCATTCTTGGACGAAGCGGCGGTGGCAAATCGACATTGTTGAAGCTGATTCAGGGGGCTTTGCGTCCATCTGCGGGGAAAGTTCTGATCAATAATATGCCTGTGCAGACCTTGGGTGAGAGTGTCACTGATGTCATCGCAGTGCTGAATCAGAGTCCACACCTGTTCGACACCACGGTAGCCAATAATTTGCGGATTGGTCGTCCACATGCAATGGATGAGGAGATTCGTCAGGTGGCCGCCCAAGTAGGGTTATCCGGTCTGATCGAATCTTTGCCGCAGGGATATGACACACCGATGCTGGAGACGGGGCTGCGTTTCTCTGGTGGGGAAAGGCAACGGATTGCTCTGGCCAGAGTACTGCTCCGGGAGACGCCCGTTATTATATTGGATGAACCAACCGTTGGGCTTGATCCAGTGACGGAACGCGAGTTGATGCGCACCATTCTGGACAGCTTGCAAGGCAAAACGATGATCTGGGTCACCCATCACCTGATTGGTGCGGAACAGATGGACGAACTTATTTTTATGGAAAATGGAAAGATTGCCATACAGGGTTCTCACGAACAATTGCTGGCTGGGGAAGAGCGATACCGCCGTCTCATTGAACTTGATCGACCCGGATGGTCTGACTTGCAGACAGTAGAGGGCAAGCTGCCTACTGCCGCTTCCAGATAGCAGGAACTTTCTCGATATAACCATGATCTCAGAGCAGGACTGTACGTTCACTCAGCATCGCAAATGGGGCTGTCTCAAAAGGAATTCCGCCTCGCTCCAAGCGCTAACGAACCTGCCGCACCTTAAAAGGCGGATCGTCAACGCTTGCAAGATTTAACGAATCTCAGTAACGCTATTTCGCCATAAAACGTGATCAAACCTAAAAAATCCACCGAATCGACGAAATAACGTCTCTGTGATTCGTTAGATCTCAGATCTCGGCAAATGGAAGCGAATTAGCGTGTCTCAAGTTCATTAAAAACAAAATAACACAAACAAGGGATGCCCCCTGTCATATTCATGACGTAGGAGACATCCTCTTTTCGCTTCCTGGTGTGGACTCTATATAAATTGAACTAAAGAATATTTACACTTGCCACTCCGATGACAGAACAACCTTCTGATCGCTGTTATCCCCAGATTTTTTATATTCGGCTTTACAAAGGAGAAAATCTGGTGATAAAGGCGAAGTTTAGCTTACGAAGTAGCTTTCTTTCAGAAAGCTTTTAGCTCCGCTTCTTCAGGTTACTTCTGTCCTCTACGTTCTCGTGTAAATGTTAAGTTCAATTTATATAGTATGAAAAATCGCTATGTCTATGATGTGAATTGATCTGCAGCAGCCAGTCCCAAAGACTTAATGCTCAGATTTCCTGTGCCAGCAGCATGGCTGTGCCACAGGATTGACGCACAACCAGTTCCGGCTCTACTTTAATGCAACGATTATCCATTTGTTTGTTCATCAGATCGAACAGAATCATGGCAGCAAGGCGTCCAATTTTGTCCGTATCCTGCTTGACGGTTGTTAGCGGTGGATCGGTATAACGGCAGGCTTCGATGTCGTCACAACCTGCCACAGCTATATCTTCTGGAATGCGTAACCCCACTTCCTTAAAGGCGCGAATAGCTCCAAAGGCAAGTAGATCTGTGGCTGCAAACACGGCACGTGGCAGAGTCTTGCAGGCGAGCATTTTCTTGGCCGCTTCGTATCCATCCGCTGCAGCATAATCTTTGCTGTATACAACCCACTCGGGTTTTTCATCAAGACTAAACTGATTTAGTGAACGTTTGAAAGCCATCTCTCTCTGTTGCATCACAAGAGAGGCGCGCTCCAGCCCGATAAAACCAACATCTCGATAACCGTTCATATAAAATTGTTCTACAACTTTGGTTGAGATCTTATCGTTATCGGACATGATGTAACAGGAGCTTTGTCCTGTTAGCTCGATATCTATTCCGATACAAGGAATCGGGCTGGCATCCAGGTCGAATATGCTGCTCTCGACCTCATCCCCCGCAATAATAATACAGCCATCCACTTGAAAATACTTGGATCTCGCCAAGTAGTCCTCACCTTGATCCAGAAACTTCTCATTCGAGAAGAAGAGTAGATCGTATCCAAGCAAGCCAATTTGTTTCTTAAACGCATTGATAACCTGTACGAAGAAAGGGTGGCTGAAATCCACGTTCAGCTTCCCTGCAAACACAACGCCAACGAGGCTGGATTTTTTGGTTGCCAGTGTTTTGGCTGAAGAAGATGGACGATAGCCTGTCTCTTCCATAATTTTAAGCACACGCTGGCGCGTTTCCTCGCTAATATCTGGATAGTTATTGATAATCTTGGACACCGTGGCTACAGACACGCCGGCTAAACTCGCTATCGCTTTGATATTCATAAACATCCCTCGGATTCCTAAACTAGTTTCGTAAACTGGGGCTGTATCGGTTTTTTCGCTTTCTTGCAAGTATTCTATGCTACATAGACCGGAGAGTCAACAGCAGAGAGGGGGTTTCACACTTGAAATAATATGCATCCATAGGTTTGAAGTGATCAAGGAGGTTTGTAACGAAAATAAGGACGAATTTTAGCTCGTAATCTTAATTGTTTTAGAGATTTTGAGTCCAGTTAAAGGAATACCGGGTTATCTGGGGCTCTATATGAAATTATGTTATATGCTGTGTTTCGTAACTTTCGTAATTATCGTAAAGGTTACCTTGATTTCAACGTATACAGCAATAAATAAAGCTTTTATCAAGCGGGTTGGAGCATGAAAATCAAAAAAACAAAATGACTATTTACAAAATAAAGATCTGAAGTCATAATAAGGGTGGAATTAACGAAACTAATTTCGTAGATTTAATTCAAAAATTTGGGGGACAACGAAAATGAAGAAAATGACTTTAGCCATTGTACTTGTAACCGCTTTATTATGTGTGCTCGCCGCTTGTAGTAGCAGCTCTTCGGAATCAGAAGGAACTCAGGCTACAGACAGCAGCAAAAAAGTTACCTTGAAGATCATTCACTGGCAGCAAGAGAATATTAACAACTACATCAAAGAGTTTAATACGAAATTTGAAGCGAAATATCCGGACGTAAAGGTGGAATATACAACGGTTCCGGCAGACGCGACTTACGATCAGTTGATGCAAACACGGATGAACGCCGGAAGTAATGGGGACGTGGATATCATTCCACTCAAATCAAGTTTTGTAGGCGCACCACAGGAGTGGTCCAGTGGTGCTGCTGGTCCGATGTGGAAGCAATGGATCGATGCCGGGTTAATCAGTGATCTGTCTGATCAATCTTTTATCAAAAACTACAATGAAGCGGATGTACAGAACGCAATGACGTATAACGATAAGGTGTACGGTGTAAACATGGGCAAGGTGGCATTCACAGGACTGTTCTACAATAAGGAACTCTTCGCAAAATATAATCTGGAGATCCCTACAACCTGGGATGAATTGCAACATGTTATCAAAGTGTTCAAAGACAATGGTGTCGAAGCGCTGGGTCTGGCGGGTAAAGATGTATGGCCAATAGGTCTTGCAGTGCAAGGGCTTCAGGCCTCTATTCATGAAGATCAGCTTGCTTATATCAAAGGTCTATGGACTGGTGAAACCAAGCTGACTGATCCGGTTCAACTTGAAGTCTTGCAGAAATCTCAGGATCTGATGAACAATGCAATGCCTGGTTTCATGGGTATTGACTACGGAACATTGCCCAGTTTGTTCGCTACAGGCAAGGTGGCTATGATTGCTGACGGCACTTGGGATGCAACAACAATTCAAACAGCCAACCCTGATCTGAAGTTTGGGTATTTCCCAATTCCAGGTAGCAATGATGCAGCCAAGAACAAAAATCTGGCGGGTAAATACGATATGACCTGGATGGTGGTGGATAACTCACCGAACAAGGATTACGCAATGAAATGGCTTGATATGTTATCGGAGAAAGAGAACTACACGGAATTTGTGAATGCAGCCGGCTTCCTGCCTACACAGCCTGATGTGGAGATGACAAGTGAGTTTATCCAAGGCATTCAGCCTTACCTGGAGGACTTTAAACTTTCTTGGGATCAGTTGTTCATTAACCGTCAGAATGTAGGACAGTACATTTCGGAGGCCAGCGTTCACGCAGAGATGCTCAAGCCAGCCGGACCGATTGCAACACCGGAAGAGCTTGCAGGTAAATCCCAAGCGGACTGGGATGCTGCTGCTCCAAAGTAATTCATAATCATTCATATTCATGGCACAAGTTGGCCGCATGCGCCGGAATAGCGCTCGGGTCTGAGCCTTCAGGCCAGACAAGGCTGTTATTCCGGTTTTCTTATGTCTTAGTTTTACCCCATGAAAGGTGTGAGGACGATGTATCCGTTTGGGAAAGGTAAGGCAAGACTTATTCCTTATCTGTATTTGAGCATTCCGTTGTTACTTTATGTCGTGTTTGGCTTCGGTCCATCACTTGTGACGATACTGTTTTCGTTTACAGATGCTACTGGTGTTCGGGGCCAGGAATGGAGCTTTATCGGCTTTGAAAACTATAAAACATTTTTTGGTGCATCCAATGCTGGAGACCGAATGGATGCTATTGGGCGATCCTTATACTTTGCATTTGCTGTTGTGATCATACAAAATGCAGTGGGTTTGTTTATAGCGATTTTGATCAATAAAAAGCTTAGAGGCGATAAATTATATCGCGCGGTATTCTTTTTGCCAGTGGTGCTGGGGGTTACTGTGTCTGGACTCATTTGGCAACTCGTTGCAAATCCGCTGGGCGGACCAGCCCAGTCCTTTCTGAATTTCTTTGGTACCAGTTCCAACTTTTTTGGCGATTATAATATCGCCTTTGAACTGATTATTTTTGTTCAAATCTGGATGTACATGGGTTACTCCATGACGATTTTTCTTGCAGGTCTGCAGTCCATTCCGAGCGATCTGTATGAGGCGGGTTACATGGATGGTGCTTCGGGATGGAAAGCATTTACGAACATTACATTCCCCATGATTGCTCCTGCATTCACGGTTAACATGCTCTTGTCTATCATAGGGGCATTGCAAACCTTTGATATTATCTATGTACTTACAGGCGGCAAGTTCAATACAACGACGCTTGCGTTTGATGTTTATGCTACGGCATTTGGCACAGGAACGGCTGATTACGGTTTGGCTTCTGCTGTCGCGATGATTCAGTTCCTCTTTGTATTTACCATATCGATGGTTGCTTTATTTTATCTCCGCAGAAGAGAGGTGGAAGCGTAATGAAACAGAGTCAAACGTCCAGAATGGTCAGCTACGTTATCGTTCTGCTCATGCTTGCGTTGTACGTTTTCCCTCTATTCTATCTGTTCAATGTATCCATGAAGACACAGACAGAGTATCTGCTCAATCCTGTAGCTCTTACCGAAGGGATCCGGCTTGAGAACTTTTCCGAAGCATGGAACAAAGGGAACTTCTCTCAGTATATGTGGAACAGTGTGCTCTATACAGGGATGTCCACCCTGCTGACGTTGATTTTATCTATATTTGCTGCATTCCCGCTCGCACGCAGATATGTTAAATTCAGCACACTCATTTATATTTTCTTTCTGATTTCCATGTACCTTCCCAACCCGCTCATTCCGCAGTTTTCCCTCATCAATAATCTGGGTCTTTACAACACCCAAATTGGGTACATCTTATTGAAGACGACAGGTACGGGCATTGCCTTTCTCATGTTTGTGGGTTATATCAAATCAATATCGCGTGAACTGGATGAGGCCTCTGCCATGGACGGGTGCGGGTATACAAGGTATCTGTTCACCATCCTTGTTCCGTTAATGAAACCGATCCTGGCAACAGGTATTATTCTTACCGCGATTGGTGTATGGAACGATATTATCGGGCCAACCATTTATTTATCTGATCCGAATTATCAGCCGGTAACCAAAGGACTCTTTACATTTTATGGACAATACATGAACAACTGGCCGCTGCTCGCCTGTGGCATTCTGATTGTTACCTTGCCACTGGTTGTCCTGTATGTTGCTTTGCAACGTTTCATTGTTGGAGGTGCTATGGCAGGGGCTGTTAAATCGTAAGTTAGAATCACTCCGCTTTAACTGAAAGTGCCTCTTAAGGAGGAGTCACGCAGGCATCAGGGATAGTGGGACGTACAGAGTGTAGTACGAAAAAAAGGCAAGCGATCCAAAAAAACATCATAAGAAAGCCACCCTCAACGCAATGAAGGTGGCTTCTATTATTTTCATCGTTATTTTGGTTTTATAACTCCACTAACATCAGAATAATGGAGGATAGACACAGACATGTGCTGACTAGATACAGTACACCTACCACCTGATTTTGATTCAATCCGGCACGCAGCAACCGATAATGGGCTTGACTCGCATCGGCCTGATAGATCGCTTTACCTTGAATGAAACGTTTGATGACGACAAAGATGTTGTCGAAGATCGGTACACCCAGCGCCAGAATTGGAATGAAGATGGACAACATGGTTGCTTGTTTGAATGCACCATCCAGAGCGATAACCGCCAAAATGAAGCCAAGGAACGTAGCGCCTGCATCACCCATGAACACTTTGGCAGGAGCTTTGTTGTACTTCAGATAACCAATCGTTACACCGACCAGAATGATCGACATGAGTGCGGAATCAGTTTGACCTTTGGCAAGCGCCACGATGAACAGGGTAATTGCCGAGATGGCCGATAATCCGCCAGCCAGTCCGTCCATGCCGTCCGAGAAGTTGATGACGGTGGTCACCCCGAAGATCCACAGGATCGTGAGAATGAATTGCAACCAGATCGGAAGCATGACATATTCCGCGTTGAAGGGATTCACGAATCCGGTGAACGCAATGCCAGAAGCAAATACGAGCACTGCCGCAGAGACTTGTACGAGCATTTTGGGTAGGGCAGGAAAATCTTTGCCTTTTGTTTTGTACCAGTCGTCGACGGTACCAATCGTTAGCAGAAGCATACCACCAGCCACCAGAGCCGCTGTTTCCCATGTGATTTCTTTCGTCAGAGCAATGTATGTCAGGAAAAATCCAGTAAATATCGCGTAACTCGCCGTGAGCGGGATAGGTTGCCTGTGTAGCTTACGCTCCACATCTTCCCGAGGCTTGTCCACAAAATCGAGCCGGTGAGCCAGTCGACCAAGCGGCGGAATAAGCAGAACCACGACAGCAAAAGACACTATAAAAGCCAGTATGTATACCATAAACTCGCTTGTTTCACTCCCATCTACCAATTTCCCCTTATTATACGAGTTAAACAGGAAATCTGTCGATGTCATTATTGTAACCAGACGTACGCAAAGGTGAGCAAAAGTTCAGGTTTTATTGTATTTGAGGAAGATAGGAGCCGAAATAATGATTTGCGACTTCCGCATTATATCCATCATCACCTTGCCAAGTTGCTGCAAAGACGAAATCACTGGAACCACCTTTGCGTTTTCTCGGTTTATCTCCAGGAACCAGTATGCCGGCTGCCGCCCAGATTTCCAGCAGGGCATCTCGCTCCTGTTTGCTGGAAGGGAAGAGATTCTTCCACTTCTTCTCGAGGGAACGAGCACTGTCTTTGGGGTCTTCCGTCTGAGCTGCTTCAAGCAGGTTGACCAGGATGGCTTGGTCTTCCGGGGTTACTTCATAGTTTGCATCGTTGTCCTGAAGCAGTAATTCCAGATCCATCAGGCAGTAGAGCAACCAGCCATGACGCACGCCGCCCCACTTGATCCGTTCAAAGTTCAGGACATTTAAATCGACGTTGGTATATTCCTTGTCTGACTGCAAACGCAGGAAATTACAATCCCCACAAGCACTGGTATTAGGGTGAAGGGCAGGGCGTTCCGCATAGGTATGTAAAGGCATCTTCGACGTTAAAGCCCAGCTGGATAATGCGCTGCGCAGATAGACTTTTTTGGTGGACAGACTATGTAGAAATGCCGAAATCACCCGTTCCTTGAACGAGTCATCCTGATGCATGTCGTATAGACGCTGGACAATCTCGTCATGCGTGATCGTGAGTGGATCGAACATAACACCTTTGCTTTTGGCATATTCAAATTCATCTCCAGAGAAGGGTACAGAGGTTGTTTTCCAACCACCACCTCCCCAGAAGGTGCTCAGCAGTATCTTTGCCGCCTTTTTGTCCATATGGTTAGCCTCCTTTATGGGAATTGCGATCATGATGAAAGTAGTTCTTCAATCTCAAACCTGCTTACTTTAATGTACGTATTCCTCGGTTGTATTCAGAATCATCTCAACGAGGCCTGGAAAACGTGTGTTTAGTTCGTCCTTTCGTAGGGAGTAGAAGTGCTGTTTACCTTCAATGCGCGGCTGGATCACGCCAGCTTCACGTAAAATTTTGATGTGATGGGACAACGTGGATTTAGAAATATGGTCTACTTCGAAGGCGGAACAATTTTTCTCGCCAGAGCTGGCCAGGCAGTGTGCAATTTTCATGCGGATCGGATCGCCCAATGCATTGCAGACCGTGGTCAGTTTCAATTCCGAAGCCATAGGTATCGTTGGAGTTCTCATATCTATGACGTTAGCATATTCGGCTTTCTCTTTCAATGTTTGAAATATTTCGAACTATATCTTGCAGGCAGTATAAGAAGTATGATACATTTCTTTTCAGTTAGTTCGAAAATATTCGAACTTAAAGATTGGAAAACGGCTTTTTATTCTAGGAGGAATATAAATGAGTACTATGAGTACTATGAGTACCACTACACTGTTGAACAACTATTTCCGTTTATTTGATGCTTCACGCACAGATGAGCGTGCCATGCAGGACTTATTGTCCCTGTTTACACCGGATGCAGAGATTGTGCTTAACGGCACCAGCAGATCAGGGTTTGATGGTTTTATGAAGGCTTTTTACGAATACAATAAGGATGTAAAACATATGTGGGACGCGTGGGTGCAACAGCCTGACGGCAGCTACCAGACTAACTGGGCGGTATGCGGACAAGCGGCAGACGGAACGGTATATGCCAAAGCAGGCATCGATATCGCTCGTGTGAATGATGCGGGGCAGATCGTGTACCTGGAGAATGTACAGGCCGACCAGAATGCGTTCAGCAAGTATAATCAGTAATTAAAATCTAGGATCTCAGTGCTATAGTTGTTAGAAATCTGATTCAATAAAAGATAGGAAACCTTAACTCCACTGTTCTTTCATGCTGTGGGGTTTTGTTATACCCAACATGCTCAATCACTCTTTTTAGGGTAGGAATAGAGTATAGGGATCAACGTTATAATTCTTATTTGTTGAAATAAAGAGGAGTGAGCTACATGAACGAAGTTGGGAACCGAAACGTTATGGAACCTTTAGAAGTCATACCCATGGTCGGCATTGGACCATTTAAGTTGGGAATGAGTAAATCAGAGGTAGAAGAGATCATTGAGCGCATCGCCCCGGAGATTAGTCAGCTCTATAACCGATTGGAGTATAATTCGGAAAATAAACTCTGTTTTATTGAAGTAAGTAATCCACACGATTATCCACCTGATGAATCTGATGTTGTCCTTACATATGATAATATTGATGTTTTTCGAACAAAGGCTGATGATCTCGTTAAGCTAATAGATAGTAAGACACCATATACTCGAGACATCGATGCGGAGTTAGGATTTTCTTTTATTTTCAAAGACATCCAATTGGCTTTGTGGAGACCTAGCGTGATGACCGAAGAAATGTTGAATTCAGTTGAGTTTCTGACCGAGTTTTCACCAGAGAATCAGGAACTGGAAAAGAGATTTTTCTATTTTAGGACGGTTGCTGTGGCGGCCCCTGGATACTTTAATAGAATATAAAGGGAAGCTCCAAGAATGCTGAGAGATAAATTGATACATTCTAAATAGAGTTTATATAGTCTGTGCATGAAAAAAAGCCCATTGCCATATGGACATAACCATGGCGGGGTGGGCCTCTTTAACTTACGGCATCTCGTATTAATTCTAACGAACCAGACGCACGCTATTGGAAGGTATTTCGTGAATTCAAGATTCTAACGAACCACAGACACGTTAATTGGCTACATATTAGGTTTTAGAGCAGTTTTGTGCCCATGTAAGCCGATATAAGGTGTCTCAGGTTCGTTAGATTTTGAAAACATGCTAAAAGCTTCAAATAAGACGTCTACGATTCGTTAGCGTATTCTATGTTCGACTTTTTGAATCTTCTACGTGTAACATCCCACGCCTTCCCTACCCTTGCATCGTCTTATTCTGAAAAGCGGCGATATCCGCATACTCTTCTTCGAATTTGCGGGAGATGCGGATGAAGATCGGCAGCAGTTCACGGTACACGCGGACACTGTCCGGGTCTGGTTGGTGCCGATGCGTTGATCCGATCATGCCGGAGACGGCACTCAGGGAATCGATGCGGCCAAGGGCGTACAAGCCCAGTACGGCTGCGCCGAGACAGGAGCTTTCAATACTTTCGGGGATGATGACATCCTGATCGAAAATATCGGCCATCATCTGGCGCCACAACTCAGAGCGGGCGAAGCCGCCTGTCGCCTGGATTTTTTTCGGACGGCCGATCTTTTCTTCGATTGCCAGCATGACCGTATACAGGTTGAACAATACACCTTCGAGCGCAGCGCGAATCATATGTTCTTTCTTATGATGTAGCGTCAGGCCGAAAAACGAGCCACGTGCGTTCGGATTCCAGAGCGGAGCCCGCTCACCTGTCATGTACGGATGGAACAAGAGACCTTCCGAACCCGGAGGTACATTTTCCGCAACACGAGTGAGCACTTCATATGGATCAATTCCAAGTCTTTTCGCCGTCTCCACCTCGGAAGCCGCAAACTCGTCCCGAATCCAGCGGAAAATAACACCGCCATTGTTCACCGGTCCACCAATGACCCAGGCATCCTCCGTGAGCGCATAACAGAAGAAACGTCCTTTTGGATCGGTCACCGGTTTATCTACGATTGTACGAATCGCTCCACTGGTACCAATGGTCACGGCCACGACGCCTGGATCAATGGCGTTAACGCCCAGATTGGAGAGCACGCCATCACTTGCCCCGATGACAAACGGTGTGGTGACCGCAATGCCCATCTCCTTGGCATACTCCGGGTGCAATCCATGTTTCAGCACATGTGTGGTTGGGACCAATCGGGAGAGGTGTTCCGGCGTAATGCCCGCCACATGTAGCGCCTCTGCATCCCAGTCGAGTTTCTCCAGATTCATGAGTCCGGTGGCGGAGGCCATGGAGTGATCAATGACGTATTCAGAAAATAATTTATAGAAGACATATTCTTTCATGGATATGAATTTGTGCGTCTGTTGGAACAGTTCCGGTTGATCCCGGGTGAGCCACATGATCTTGGTGAGAGGGGACATCGGATGAATCGGCGTACCTGTTCTCAGATAGATTTCGTGACCATTCATCTCCGATTTGAGTACTTCGGTCCACTCGGCACTGCGATTATCTGCCCAAGTCATGGCCCGCATCAGCGGTTTGCCGTGTTGATCGACAGGCAGAATGCTGTGCATGGCCGAACTGAAGGATACAAACAGGATCTCCTCTGGCTTCACTCCCGCTTTGGAAGTGGCCTGTTTAACTGATGTAATGACTGCTTTAAAAATATCTTCCGCATCCTGCTCCGCAATCGCAGGTGTGGGGGTGTGAAGCGGATAATCGGCACTGCCTTGTGCCACAATGGTTCCGTTCTGTTCAAACAAGACGGCCTTGGTGGAGGTCGTGCCGATATCTACGCCGATCATATAGGGTGAAGAAGCCATTTTGTCATCCCTCTTTCTTAAATATATAAGTGAATGAATGCTGTTACACGTTAACACTTCGGGAACAGAAAGCCTTCTGATCACGTAAATGCGAAGCATATGCTTTCGAAGTAGCTTTCCTCTGGAAAGCTTTTAACTCCATTTCTTCAGGCCCTTTCTGTCCCCTTCGCGTACGTGGCGCCATTCATCCAACTTATATGGCATCTGTTATTTCATCTATAGATAAGAATATCAGACTTGAGGGATGGATCAAAATGGAGCAGGTTACGTCAATCTCGATCCTTAATCCTTCACCGCTCCTGCGGCGATATCCGAAATAAACTGACGGCTGATGAACAGGAACATAACGATGAGCGGAATGACGGCAAGCAACGTACCAGCTATAACCATGGCATAGTCTGTGTTATACAGTCCGTTTAATTGAGACAATGCAATCTGCAACGTGTATTTGCGTTCATCCGTCAGGACGATCAAAGGCCACAGATAATCATTCCATACGCCGATAAAGGTGAACGCGCCGAGGAAAGCAAAGGCAGGTCGCAAAATCGGCAACGCCACGTTCCAATAAAGTCGGAAGAAATTACAGCCGTCGATCCGACCTGCATCCAGCAGATCGTTCGGAATCGACTCTGTCGCATACTGGCGAATCCAGAAGATACCGAAGGCGTTCACCATGCCCGGAATAATGAGGGCTTTGAAGGAACCGACCCAGCCGAACGTAGCCATGAGTACGAAGGAAGGCACCAGCGACAGCTGGGAAGGTACCATCATGGTGGCGAGCAGCAGGATGAAGAGCCACTTTTTGCCGGGAAATTCAAACTTCGCAAACGCAAACCCCGCCAGTGAGTCAAAAAACAGCACCAGAATGGTCACAAGGCCTGACACAAACAACGTATTCAGAAAGGCGCCCCAGAAGTCAATCTGCTGCAACACCCGCGTAATATTATTCCACAGTTCACCGCCGAACCAGAGCTGGGGTGGGAACTTGTAGATATCGGACGTTGTCCGGGTGGACATTACAATCAGCCAATAGAACGGGAACATGGATATGAGCATGCCCCCGATAAGACCGGTATACAACACCAGCGATTTGAGGTGTTTGGTCGCCATGTGCGCTCCCCCTTATCACATCAGGATGATTTGCCTTGAACAAGCTTCCAGTTCACAATCGAGAACAGGGCGATAATGAGGAACATGCCCCAACCAACGGCAGCGCCATATCCGAAGTAATTGTTAATGAAGGATTCACGGTAGAGGTACAATACAATCGTCATGCCTGCTGCACCTGCGCCACCATCATTACCTACCAATACTTGCGGCTCAGTGAAAAGCTGCATACCGCCAATCGTTGATGTAATGACTGTAAACAGGATCACAGGACGCAGCATCGGAATTGTAATTCGGAAAAACGACTGTATCGCTGATGCGCCGTCAATCTTGGCCGCTTCGTATAATGTCTGCGGAATACTCTGAAGTCCGGCCAGATAGATGACGGCGTTATATCCGGTCCAGCGCCAGACCACCATGGAGGAGATTGCGACTTTAATGCCCCATGGTGCATTAAGCCACTCCACAACCGGTAGCCCGACCGACTGCAACAGATAATTGAGAAAGCCATAATTGTTGGCAAATAAAGCACCGAAGATAATGGCTACCGCTACAATGGATGTGACGTTTGGCAGAAAATAACCGACCCGAAACAGGGTCCGGAACTTCACAAATGGTGCATGCAGCAAAAAGGCAATAATCAGGGCGAAGAAGAGCATCGGAATCGTCGAATAGATCCAGATCATGAACGTGTTGCCCACGGCTTGCCAGAACTCGGCATCGGTCAGCATGTATTTGAAATTGTTGAGTCCGTTAAACGTCATGACACCGATGCCATCCCATTTATGAAAAGCCAGATAGAGTGAGAACCCGATTGGGAACAGCCCAAATACCGCAAACAGAATATAAAACGGCGATATCGCAACATAGAGTGCACGATGTTCCCACATTCTCGCCCATAGTGACTTCTGCCGATCCAGATCAGGTCTTGCATTTCCGGGATCGGGAGTAAGACGAGGTTCAGTTACAGCCATATGAATTCCTCCTTTGCGGATAACGAAACCACACGTTGTTCAGGTTAACGCTGCAATTCCCGCTCGACGCGGTGTACCGTATCCGTCCAGACCTGCTGTGGATCGGCATTTTGCTTCGCGACATCATTCAGCCGTCGAGTGATAATGTTGTGTACGGATGGATATCTTTCGCCAAAGAAAGCATCCGGCACATCCTGTGCCGATTCGGCAAATACAGGCCCTGTCGCCTGTCCACCGAAGAAAGGTTCTTTTTCTTTCATGGCAGGATCATCAAACACACCTGGTGCAGAAGGGAACAGATTCAATGTCTGATATTGCTCCAGTTGATTTTCGGGACTTTGCAGCCAGCGAACCAGTTCAAAGGCTTCCTGAGGATGTTCACTCGACTTCAGGATGGACAGGAATGATCCCCCGTTGTTGCCATCTCCCCCCGGTGCCCGAGCGACCCGCCACTTCCCAGATGTATCCGGAGCGGCTTCCTGAAGCACTTGTTTCATCCAGACGGCACCTACAAAAGAGGCGATTTCGCCATTATTCATCGCGGCGTTCCAGCTTGGAGTCCAGCCATCTGCATTGGCTAGCAGTCCCTTCTCTTTGAAAGCAACGGCCGTATCCCAGCTCTTGCCCACAATAGGGGAATCCATGCCGATAAAGGACCCGTCCGGCCGGAAATAACGCTCCGCAGACTGCGATATGACTTGATTGTAAACGGTTGCAATATTGTCGGTTAGAAAAACCTTGCCTCCGAATTTTTCCTTGAGCTGTTCTCCGGCAGCAGCATATGCATCCCAGCTGTTGATCTGGCGTGTAACGTCTTCGGGATCAGATGGCAATCCGGCCTCCTTGAACAGATCTTCTCGGTAGAAGAGGGCTGTTGGCCCCGTATCCATCGGGAAACCAATCATCTGTCCGCTTGGCGTAACACCTTGCTTCCATTTCCACGGCAGATATTGGTCTTCAATATCGCCTGCACCGAGATCATACAGATTATAGAAACGGTCCTCACTGGGGAATAGCTCCATGATCCAGTCGTTCAATGCCACAATGTCTGGTTCACCTGAGCGTGCAGCGAGTGTTGTTTTGAGCTTTGCTTTGAAATCACCGCCGATTTTCTGAGCTGTCAGTTCGATATTGGGGAACTTTTCCTTAGCCCTGGCAATCAACTTATCATCGATGGAACGATTCCAGTACCATAATGTAAGCGCTACCTTTTTGTTGTTCGCTGAATCGTCCTGTCCGGGCCAGATGGAGCATCCGCATATGAGCAGGACGCAGACCATCAGTATGGCTGTCCAGCATGTTCTTTTCCGGCGGATCATGTGTATTACCCCCTCATCATTAAGTTCGAGGCATGAAGTGCTTTGGACTACAACATTAGTGTATGAGCAGTTTATAAACTCATACCCAATATTCCTAAAATGAAACACATATTTGTGTCGATTGCGTAACATAAATTGGGTAGTTACTTTAAAAATAAAAGTTACTTGACACATTATAATTTTTATTCTAAACTAACTTACATAAAGTAACTAATGATGATGAGAATAATATAGATACGTACTATATAACATCCAAGTGATCCAATTTCATGCTGGATGCGAATCAATCAACATACAAGTTGGCCTAAACAGGAGGAACGACAATGATCAATTCACATATTATTCAACTGCTTGCCCCCAAAATTCAGACTTTTCCGAGTGGAAAAGAGTTTATATACCTGGTGGGACCAATCAAGCTTCCGGTTAACCTCGATGGGGAGACCAAGACATTCCAGTGGTACAGCTGGATGAAATCGGACAAAGCGATGGAGAGCGGCGAGTTAATCGAATCTCTTGCTGAGGCTGAACTGGCAGAGCGTCAACAATCCAGTGTTCTGGTGTACGGTGACTTTGCTGAAGCACAAGAAGCGCTGATCCGGATGCATAGCATCTGTCATACAGGCGACATCTTTGGCAGCAAACGCTGTGATTGTGGCTTCCAATTGGAGCAATCCATGAAAATGATCGCCGCTCATGGAGCGGGTGCACTGTTCTATCTTGCGAACCATGAGGGACGTGGCATTGGTCTGTTCAGCAAAGCCATGGCGTACATTTTGCAAGAAGAAGGTCTGGATACGGTAGATGCGAACTTGCAGCTCGGATTCACAGACGATGCCCGCAATTATGACGATGCGATTGCCGTATTGCGTGCGCTTCGCTCCGCACCGGTTACATTGATCACGAACAACCCACGGAAGCTGGCTGCTTTGCAGGAAGCGGGATTGAATGTGGGTGGACGTGTTCCGCTATGGGGAGATCGTTCTGCTTTTAACGAGAAGTATCTGCAAACGAAAGTGAACCGTTCCGGTCACTTGGCTGAAAATGATGGTTGGGCTGGGGCAGAGACGCTGCTTCCGCATGCGCAGGCTTAATCATTATTTATAGACGTATACGAATAGATGGCTAGCCGTTGTTGTACTCTCTGTTATGGAGAAGTACAACAGCGGCTTTTTTTGCATGGATGATAGCGTAGCGCTCAGATTTTTCTGATTCACGGAATGGCTTGCCGTTCCCACAGTGCGGATTATACAATATAGTCATCTGATGAATGCGGGAGGAACCAAGGTGCCATTTGAGGGACAACGTATATTGCCGGCTGCAAAGAGCATGAAGCAGTTTGAAGCGATGATTGAAGGCCCTTATACCTATGGGGTGATGCTGGAAACCCATATTGCACAGCTTCAGAGTGTAATGGACGAGGCGCGGCGGTATGACAAGAAGATACTTTTGCATGCAGATCTGGTTCAGGGATTAAAAAACGATGAGTATGCGGCAGAGTATCTGTGTCAGCACATTCGCCCGGCAGGACTGATCTCTACACGAGCGAGTGTCATTCAGAAGGCAAAGCAGAAAGGCATTACAGCGATTCAACGTATTTTTCTGCTGGATACCCATGCGCTGGAGAAAAGTTATCTGCTGCTGGCCAAAACCCAACCTGATTATATTGAAGTATTACCTGGCGTCATTCCGCATATTATTGCGGAAGTATCTGTGCGTACAGGGATACCCATTATTGCAGGGGGATTGATCCGTTCACCGGAAGAGGTTGAACTTGCGCTTGGCGTCGGGGCTACGGCAGTGACCACATCCAACACAGATCTGATCCGACATTTCGAGAAATCGCTTACACCTTAAAAAGAACCCACAACAGGAGGTTGGCTGTATGGAAAAATATATATTGGCTCTGGATCAGGGAACAACAAGCTCCCGAGCTATTCTGTTTAACCGTGGCGGAGAGATTGTGCACATTGCACAGCAGGAATTTCCTCAGTATTTCCCCAAACCGGGCTGGGTAGAGCAGAATGCCAACGAAATCTGGAGTTCCATTCTTGCCGTGATGGCTTCATGTCTGGCAGAGAGCGGAATTAAACCTGTTCAGATTGCCGGAATTGGAATTACCAATCAACGGGAGACCGTTGTGGTATGGGACAAAGAAACAGGCAGACCCATCTATAATGCAGTGGTATGGCAATCCAGACAGACCGCAGATATCTGTGAAGAATTGAAGATGCAGGGACTCGGAGACCTTTTCCGAAGCAAAACAGGATTACTGATCGATCCCTACTTCTCGGGAACGAAGGTAAAGTGGATTCTGGATCATGTCCCTGGTGCCCGGGAGCGGGCCGAGAAGGGTGAATTGCTATTTGGCACAATTGATAGTTGGCTGATCTGGAAACTGAGCGGGGGTACACATGTCACGGATATATCCAATGCCTCACGTACCCTAATCTATAACATCTATGATCTGCAATGGGATGACGAATTGTTGGCTATCCTCGACATTCCCAAGGCCATGCTGCCAGAGGTGCGAGGTTCATCCGAGGTGTATGCACATACGACAGATTATCATTTCTTCGGTCATCGGATTCCGATTGCGGGAGCGGCAGGAGATCAGCAGGCAGCGATGTTTGGTCAGGGCTGTTACACCAAGGGCAGTATGAAAAATACATATGGGACCGGTTGTTTCATGCTTATGAATACAGGAGAGAGCCCGGTACAATCCGATCACGGACTGATTACAACGATTGCCTGGGGGATGAATGGCAAGGTTGAATATGCGCTCGAAGGCAGCATTTTTGTTGCAGGGTCTGCGGTTCAGTGGCTGCGTGACGGATTAAGGATGCTTCGCTCTTCAAAAGATAGCGAGGATTACGCCTCACGTGTGCCTTCCACAGACGGTGTTTATATGGTACCTGCATTTGTGGGACTGGGCAGTCCGTATTGGGATAGTGAGGTTAAGGGTGCGGTGTTTGGCCTGACCCGAGGCACGACAAAGGAACACTTTATTCGTGCTACGCTTGAGGCGTTGGCGTATCAGACCAAGGATGTACTGGAGGCAATGGAATCCGACTCAGGTATTCCCGTGCATGCTCTGCGTGTGGATGGCGGGGCGGCGGCCAATGATTTTCTCATGCAATTCCAGAGTGATATTCTGGGCATTCCTGTCGAACGCCCAACGGTGAATGAAACAACAGCATTGGGTGCGGCTTATCTGGCAGGATTGGCGGTTGGATATTGGACGAGTGCGGATGAATTGACCGATCATGAAAATACGGAGCGTGTCTTCCAGCCTGTTATGGCTGAGCAACAACGAACAGAACTGTATGCAGGCTGGAAGCGTGCAGTTAACGCAGCAATGGCTTTTAAATAAAAGGAATGAAATGAATATTTCTTGGTGTGGGTATTTGTACTTTTTAACTAAACATATGTTAGAAATGATATTTACTGGTGGAAAATGATGCATGATTTACAGGGTTATTCTTCCTGGAGAAGGCAAAATATATAACCACTATAAGGAAAAATACAAGGTTAGTGGATTCATTTGAAATTCCATCCTTTGGCAGAACAACTTTTTGAATTTTTTTTGAATAATGTGTCATTTCAGGACTTCACGCCGTCAAAAATCTGTGATAGGATAAAGGCACAAGTTAAAAAATGATGTCTGGAGATCGGGAGGGACCACGTGCCGCTCAGCAATTGCTGAGCGAATGACGTGGTCCTTTTTTTGTTTTTTTACGGAAAAATTGAGAAAATCAATAGGAGGTTCAAGAATGACAGAAACGTTCTCGTCAGCACACCGGACCGAATATTTGCAAAGCATGGCGAATGCACATTTTGACGTATTAATTATTGGTGGTGGGATTACTGGCGCAGGGATTGCACTGGATGCGGCTTCGCGTGGATTGAAGACGGCGCTTGTCGAAATGCAGGATTTTGCAGCAGCTACATCCAGTCGATCGACCAAACTTGTCCATGGTGGATTGCGATATTTGAAGCAATATGAAGTGAAGATGGTTGCTGAGGTAGGACGGGAGCGGGCTGTTGTTTATGAAAATGGGCCACATGTGACAACACCGGAACCGATGTTGTTACCGATCTATACGGCAGGCACGTTCGGCCGCTTCAGCACATCCATTGGACTGATGGTGTATGATCGGCTCGCCGGGGTGAAGCGTAGTGAACGACGCCAAATGTTGAGTGCTGGAGCGGTGTCAGATAGTGAACCTTTATTACGCAAACAGGGGTTGTTGGGTGGTGGACTCTATGTGGAGTACCGGACTGATGATGCTAGGCTCACCATTGAAGTCATGAAAGAAGCTGTCAAACGTGGGGCGCAGGCCGTGAACTACGTCAAGGCGAAAGCGTTCCTGAAGGAGAATGGCAAGATTACAGGTATTGAAGCTATGGATCAGATCGATGGGCAGACCTATACGCTAAAAGCAAGCAAGGTGATCAACGCTTCCGGTCCATGGGTGGACGGTCTGCGGGAATTGGACGGTTCGCGCCAGGGGAAAACGCTGCAGATGACCAAAGGCATTCATTTGGTCTTTGATGGTGAACGATTCCCATTAAGACAGGCCGTCTATTTTGATACACCAGATGGTCGAATGGTATTTGCTGTCCCACGTGATGGCAAAACCTATGTAGGAACAACCGACACTGTATATCAAGATGATCCTGCACACCCGCAAATTTCCGATTCGGATCGCGATTATGTGATTGATGCAGTTAATGGCATGTTTCCAGATGTACACATTGGTACCGAGGACGTGGAATCCGGATGGGCGGGTGTACGTCCACTAATTCATGAGGAAGGCAAGAATCCTTCCGAAATATCACGTAAAGATGAAGTCTGGGTATCCGAATCCAATCTGATTACGATTGCCGGGGGCAAGTTAACCGGATACCGTAAAATGGCCGAGATGGTTGTTGATCTGGTCGCACGCCAGATGGAGCAGGAGAGTGGGCATTCCATAGGTCCTTGTGTAACAAAGAAGATGCCCATCTCCGGCGGTGATGTAGGGGGATCGGCTGGATTTGTATCGTATGCGGAGCGCAAGATCAAGGACGGTGTTGCCCTCGGGCTTGCCCGACCTGCTGCGGAGCGGCTGGTTCGCACGTATGGTTCCAATGTGGAGGCAATATATGAGCGAATGCCCGATCCACGCACCAAGTCCGAGCTTCATGGCATGCCACAGGAGCTATTGTTGATGCTGCGTTACGCGATTGATGAAGAGATGGCTGTAACCCCGTCTGACTTTTTGGTACGAAGAACAGGTAATTTATTCTTCCGTATTGATGAAGTTCGTCGCTATAAAGCAGCGGTTATCTCATATATGGCAGGTTGTTTGAACTGGTCTGAAGAGCAAGAGCTTAAACATACACAGGAACTGGATCAGCTGTTGCTGGAAGCATCCGGCAAAATCTAAGGCAGGATTTCAAGATCGAGAGTCGAATGGAACATGTAAGCGTGTAACATAGAGAGGGGATTACATCCATGACATTACAGATCGGAATCATTGGAACAGGCTGGTTCAGTAAGGTACACGCGGATATTCTCGCACGGATGGAAGGTGTTCGTGTTGCGAGTGTCTGTGGAACATCGCTCGAAAAGGCAGAGGCTATGGCCTCCGTTTATGATGCTGTTGGTTACGGGGAACTTGAACATATGCTGGATGGTGAGAAACTGGATGCGGTGTATATCTGTGTGCCACCGATGTCTCACGGATCGATTGAGTCCGAATTAATCCGCCGCGGTATTCCATTCCTGGTGGAGAAACCGTTGAGCACCGGAATGGATGTTCCGCGTCAGGTGTTGGATCAGGTGCAAAAGAGTGGATTGTTAACCTCTGTAGGATACCATTTCCGTTATCAGGAGGCCGCGCAGGTCCTACAGCAATCGATGAAAGAACAGACGGTCGGCATGGCTCTTGGCCGCTGGATGGGCGGAATGCCAGGGGTCGCCTGGTGGCGGCGTCAGGACGGTTCAGGAGGACAATTCGTAGAGCAGACTACACATATTGTAGACTTGCTTCGGTATTGTGCAGGAGAAGTTACGGAAGTGTATGCTGTAGCAGCTCAGCGAAGCATGCATGAGAAGCATGAGCATGTCACCGTTGCCGATGTGGCGAATGTGACGCTCAAGCTGGAAAGTGGAGCGATTGCCAGTATCGCCAATACATGTCTGTTGCCAGATGGAGAGGGCGGCGCAGGGCTCCAGTTCTACACGGATGCAGGCGTGTGGGATTGGACGCCAGAACGTTTGCTTCTGCCAAGTGCGGCAAAACATGCGATGGCAGGTCTGGAGATCCCGGCAGGACATAATCCATACGAGCGTGAGAATGAAGCGTTCATTCACGCCCTGCGTACGGGAGACCGTTCACGGATTCTGTCCGATTATGCGGATGCCTGCCGTACACAGGAGATTACGACGGCGGCCTTGGCATCGGCAGATTCCGGTCTGCCTGTACAGCTTCAACCTTCAAAACATCTCTCTCATTAAAAGGTTGAAGGTAATATAAATACGCCTGAATCAGGGAATGATCCGCAGATCAGCCTGATTCAGGCGTATTTGTGTTGAGTAGAGATTATTGAGCAGCAATTCAACTACTCGGATTTCTGCTGTTTCAACCAGTCGGATGACCAACTGTAGATCTGATCAATGACAGGTTCAATGGCTCTGCCTTTCGGTGTCAATTCATACTCTACACGGGGAGGTATCTCGGGAAACATGTGTCGGGTTACGATACCTTCCGTCTCCATTTCCTTCAATCGCTCCGATAAAAGTCGTCCACTGATCGCCATCTCTGCTTCAAGCTCCGTAAACCGCTTGGGTCCGGACAACAGTTGGTACATGATTAACAGTACCCACTTCTTGCCTATGATGTCTATGGCTTGAGTGATCATACAGGGACTTGGTGATTTTACTTTTTTCAGCTTCAACGTGTTCACCTCGATTCATAATTATTTTCTTCAAAGTTGTATATGAAAGGACATGATTTCTGCCGCTTTAAGAATATAGGACATCCAAGTAAATGAGGGTTACTACAAAATATACTGTAACATACCTTTTGTATGTATTATACATCATACAGTGAAAAATTACTTGAAGAAATTATATTATTATTATATACTAACTTCACAAAAGTAAGTTGGTGATAAATAATACGTATAATATGAACGCGTACTATTCTGAAAAATGAACTGGGCTGAACGGTTGAAAACAAAGTGACCTTTGGGAACTTTTACATAGATTCTTTTTTTACAATTTGCAGCAAAAATAATCATTACATAGTAGGAACATATAATTTGTTATAGGAGGATCTACATATGAACAAGATTTTGGGTTACGTTTTTCTGGTTGTGTTAGCAGGTGTTTTCGTCATGACGGGGTTTAACAAGATTAGTGGAGCAGACATGATGATTCAGACATTCGAAAGTTTCTCTTATCCGACATGGACCATGTATCTGCTGGGCGCTGCGGAGTTGCTTAGTGCTGTAGGACTGCTGATTCCACGTACTCGCATCCTGGCTTCTGGCATACTGACCTTCATTCTGATTGGAGCCGTGGGAAGTCATCTGATCTATGCACAATATGCTGCTGTTCCGTTCCCGGCTGTGTTGTTGGTAGCTAACATCATTGTCCTGGTTGTGGGTATGCGCAGATTGGAAGCGGAAGAAGAAGGCCAGATGGACGCTATTCAGGCGTAAGTTAAAGATGTATAGAAGATATGAAACGATATCATGAGATGGCCGCTGCAGATGAGCATAGGTCATCTTTTTTTATGATTGAATGGATTTAATATAAAAAAAAGAAGAACCCACGAAAAACAACGGGTTCTCTTGCAGCGGGACTTCCTGATCGGAAGGTCTTCTGACTATAAATGATCAAATGCCATTTTGATTATAGTAACTTTTTTAATTGAGAGACGCGTCCTTGGCTGATGCCAAGCTTTTCCGCAATTTGCTGTTGAGCCAAACCGGGATTCTGTTCAACAATTTCTTTCATCTGTTGCAGCATGCGTGCCGTCTTTGGCCGCAGGTCCGGGTATTCTTGGTTGTCAGCTGTGGTCCCTTCTTCCCTAGCGGGAGATGAGACTGGGGCGGATTTGGAAGCAGGACGCTCCACGGGTGCAGGAGCCTGTTTGTTCTGAGGTACGAACCAGTCGGGAGAGTCATCCGGGTGTTTTAATTGAATTGCACAAGTCCGGCAGATGAATTGTTCTTTGAAATACATTTCCGTATCTACATCACCGCAAAAAATACATAATGTTGATTTGTACTTTCTTAAAATCAACTCTTTCCCTTCAATGAAAAACTCAAGCGGATCGCCGATATGGATTTCCATCGTATCCCGCATTTCTTTGGGAAGGACAATTCGTCCAAGACGGTCCAGAGATCTCTTCATTCCGGTTCTTTTCATCGCATCTCCCCCGCAATATTCACAATTAAAAACCTGTCCTTATTGTAAGGAAGAAAGGGCTTTAATACAACAATAATATTTCAAAAAAGTGGGATAATGCCATCTATTATGGAAAAATAAGTTTGGAAAGTACGGGTGCAACGGCTAAAGTGAACAATGCAGCGAGCACCATGGAGATGCTGGAGATGGTACCGGTCAGGGAACTCAGTTCAAACGCCTTGGATGTCCCTGTGCCATGGGCACCGGTTCCAAACAGTGTGCCTCGTGCAATCTCCCCATCGATGCGCAGCATTTTGACAATCGAAGGTCCCATAATTACTCCGAGCAGACCGGTCATAATAACAAAAACAGCTGTCACTGCGGGTATGCCACCGATGGTGGCGGATACGTTCATGGCAATGGGTGTTGTAATGGAGCGCGGGATCAAGCTGTGGATTAGACCTGAATCCAGACGTAACCATTTGGCGAGCAGGGCAGAAGAAAGTACGGCAACGACCGAGCCGGTCATGACACTGAAGACAATCTCGGAAATATGTTTTTTGAGTACATGGAAAAAGGTATAGAGCGGTACGGCAAAAGCCACCGTGGCCGGTTGGAGAAGCAGACTCAGCCATTTGCCACCACTGCTATACGTGGCATAATCCGTTCCGGTTGCAAGCAATATGCCAACAACAAGCAGCGGTGTAATGAGCAACGGAGACAGATATACTTTTGGCAGATTACGATACATTCGTTTTGCGACCCCATAGATACCGACGGTTAACAGCAGGCAGAGAAATCCAATCATCCGGTGTGACGCTCCTTTCGTTTGGCGATTCGTGTAGCAACCAGGCCTGTGCAGGACATGACCAGGAAAGTACTAAGTAGTACGATGAATAAAATCTGCAGTCCGTCATGCTCCAGCATGGGCATATAGTTCATAATGCCAACGGCTGACGGGATAAAAAATAACAATAGTTCACCGAGCAGCCAGGCAGCTCCAACTTCAATCCAGCGCAGCTTCACGACACGGGTCTGAAGCAGAATGAATAACACGACCATACCGAGTATTGAACCGGGTACAGGAAGATGGAGAGTACGGGCCAACAGGTCCATGAGCAGTGAAAAAACCATTAAGAGCGCAACCTGTGCAATACCAAGGCCCCACTTTTTCACTTCAATCCCTCCTTATATAATCAACGTAATCCTTTGAGTTATTATGAAAATGAATGGAAACGTTACTTGATATCACAAATTTTACATTGCATTCTTTCATGAGTAAAATGCATATTAAGAATGTTTACTATTCCATTTATCTATGAGAGGTGGGAATCAACCGATGGATATCCGCCATTTGCAATATTTTCTGGAAGTTGCCCGGCAGCAGAGCTTCACAAAAGCCGCCGAAGTTCTGTATATCACCCAGCCCACGATCAGCAAGACGGTCAAGAGTCTTGAAGAGGAGTTGGGTATCACGTTGTTGGACCGTTATGGTAAGAAAGTGGAACTAACCGATGCAGGCCATGTGTTTTTTCGTCAGGCACTGGAGATTGAAAAATCGTTCCGCAGTCTTTCGTCCGAATTGGACGATCTGATGAACTTGAAGAAAGGCCACCTGCGGATTGGCTTACCGCCAATGGTGGGATCCAGCTTTTTCCCTATGATCATTGGTGAATTTCACAAAGCCTACCCGCAGGTGACCATTCAGTTGTTTGAGGATGGTGCCAAAAAAGTGGAGGCCGATGTGATCAGTGGTGCACTGGATATTGGCGTTGCCGTACTGCCAACCGTGGATGAGTTGTTGGATCATTTTGTGTTTGTGAAAGAGAAGCTGAACCTGCTTGTACACCCTTCACATCCGCTTGCAGGGAAAGAGTCGGTTGCGCTGCATGAACTGGAAAACGACGCCTTTGTGCTGTTTAGGGAAGATTTTGCGTTGCATGACCGGATTATTGTGGCTTGTCAGCATGCGGGATTCCAGCCCCGGGTAGTATATGAAAGCTCCCAGTGGGATCTGCTCAGCGCGATGGTTGCCGCCAATCTGGGGGTAGCCTTGCTACCGGAAACGATTTGTCGTGAGGTAGACCACATGCGCGTGCGCATTATACCCGTGGTGGAACCGGCGATTCCATGGCAGCTCGGCATGATCTGGCGGAAGGACCGCTATCTGTCTTTTGCCACGAGAGAGTGGATCGGATTCACGCAGTCGATGCTGGGTGAGTAAGGGAAGCGATCGGAAGGTTGTTCTGTCATTGTAGTGCCCAGTGTAAATACTCTTTTGTTGACCCCGGATCGTTGTTACAATGGAAGCATAATCATGATGGAGGTGTACGAACATGAAACTGCGGGTATCCGCTGTACAATACCAATTGCACACAATCAGCTCGTTTGAGCAGTTCGCCGCTCAGGCTGAGCATTACATACGGACAGCGAGCGAATACGGAACCGAATTTGTGCTGTTCCCGGAATTTTTCACAACACAATTAATGTCCATTGGGGACGAACAAGGCAATGCACTGACAATTGAGGATCTGCCAAACTTTACGGAGCAATATGAAAAACTGTTCACGTCACTTGCTGCCAAGTACGGTATGCACGTTATCGGGGGAACCCACGTCATTCGACGTGAGGGGAAGCTGTATAATACAGCCCACATGTTCTACCCGGATGGTCGCATCGCGCGCCAGGACAAGATTCACATTACACCAACCGAAGTACAGGAATGGAATATGGCTCCCGGGGATGGACTTGAGGTGTTCGACACGGATAAAGGCCGTATTGCCATGCTGACCTGTTACGATATTGAGTTCCCGGAAATTGTGCGGATGGCCAAAGCCAAAGGTGCTGATGTGATTTTCTGTCCTTCCTGTACGGACGATCGTCACGGATTCTACCGTGTGCGTTATACGAGTCATGCCCGCGCGGTGGAGAATCAGGTGTACGTTGTGTTAACCGGAACAGTGGGTAACCTGCCGACCGTTGATTTCATGCGTGCAAACTATGGACAGGCTGCAATTATTACGCCGAATGATATTCCGTTCCCGCCACGTGGCATTCTGGCCGAGGGTGAGATTAACAACGATATGATCGTGACCGCCGATCTGGATCTGGACTTGTTGTACGAGGTGCGCGAACGTGGATCGGTAACGACCTGGCGTGACCGCCGTACTGATCTATATACCGATTGGGAGTAGGCAACCTTATAGAGGTTGTTCAAAAAGCCCGCTTTTGATTACGAAGGATGCCTAGTGGCATCATCAGCATCGGATATGGAATTCAGCCGAAATGTCCGTTGCTCACGTAGTCTTCCCTACGCTCCGCTACTCCATTTCTAGCTTCATCCCATCTTCTCGGTACTGAAAACCGACCTTTTTGAACACATAATTAAAACCGAAGCAAAACAGAGTTTTGGAGTTCATTTGTCAGTGGAAAGGGGTGACCCGGCAACATGTATACCAAAGAAATGCTGATCACCGACCCGGAGCGAAGTGGCAAAAGGGTAAGGGCAGTCGTCCGCAATTATGTTACTGCCGACTTTGAGGAGCTCATTCGTATTCAGGCGGAGAGTTTCCCTCCTCCTTATCCGGAAGAGCTGCTCTGGAGTCACGAGCAGCTCACCAGTCATGTGCAGCATTACCCGGAGGGTGCCATCTGTATTGAAGTGGATGGAGAATTGGCTGGCTCAATGACCTCGCTGCGGATGCAGTGGGACCCTGCACATCCAGCAAGTCATACCTGGGCCGAAGTAACGGATGACGGTTATATTCGTAACCACCAGCCAGATGGCAACACGCTGTATATTGTCGATCTCTGTGTTCGTCCAAAGTACCGCAAATGGGGACTGGCTCAGCTTATGATGCAGGCGATGTACCACCTTGTCATCGCTCAGGGGATGGATCGGTTACTAGGTGCTGGTAGAATGCCCGGTTATCATTTGGTTGCAGACCAACTGTCTGCGCAGGAATATCTGGATCAGGTAGCAGCGGGAGAGAGGCGTGACCCGGTGATATCGTTCCTGCTTCGCTGTGGCCGCATGCCTGTTGGTGTGACCGCAGACTATCTGGACGATGAGGAATCCTGCAACTATGCTGCCCTGATGGAGTGGCGGAATCCGTTCAGATAAAGAAATGTTAAACGAAATACATCATCAATCGAGGGGGTATTTATTCATGGAATTCACGCGTATTACATCCATTAAAGATCCATTGTTTGCCCAAATGCACAAGTTGATGCAGGAGATTTTCCCGCGGGAAGAAGTACTGGACTTCCCACTGTGGGAAGAGCCGTTGGAAGATCCGGGTATTCGGGTGTTCGTGGCTGTGCATGAGGGACAGGTTGTTGGAGCGACGGAGTACCGTTATTACGAGGATTGGAACGTAGCCATGACGGACTTCACGATTATTGGGCGCGAAGGTCTGGGAATTGGCAGTTTCCTGGCGAATCACCGCAAGCGTGATCTGCAAAAGCTGGCTGCAGCAAACGGGAAAGAATTGTTCGGTATGTTTGCCGAAATCTATAATCCTTATCTGAGTCAGGATCACGAGTTCGGCGGTATCAAGCCGATGGACCCGTATGTACGTCGTGAAGTATTGTCCCATCTGGGATATCAGCGCCTGGACTTCCCGTATGTTCATCCATCCTGGCAAGGGGACGGTGAAGCAGTTGGAGGATTGGATCTGTGCTTTATGCCAGGTGATGAGTCGCTTGGTGAACTGCCAGCCAGTCTGGTGGCTGATTTCCTGAATCGATATTATGCGGTGTTACAAAACAAACCGCAGGAATGGCTTGCCATGGTAGAGCAATTGACTGCTCGTAAGTCTGTTGCGTTACTGCCGTTGTAAACGGAAGCGGGGCTGTCACAGAGAATGGTGTTGTAATGTCCTATGCCACAATAAAACCAGAAAAGGCCCGTTAATCAGACCGTTATCGGTTCTGTTTAATGGGCTTTTCAGTTTCATTAAAGATATTGGATGTAGATATAAAATGATTGCTAAGCTTGCGTTTGGAGCAAGGCACGAAGCGAGGCCTAACGAATCTGAGGCGCCTTATTCAAGGGTTTGAAGCATCCGCAGAAATCTAAAGAACCTGAGACACGCTATATCCGAAAAAACAGCCGTTTGCAGCGTTTTTTCGAGGGATTTTGGGAAATAACGTGACTGATGTTCTTTACAATGTATCAGGAGGACCTAAAGGTCAAATAAGACTTCCTGAGTTCCTTAGAAATTCGTCTACCCATTGGCCAGGATCCGGCTAGCTGGGACCTCAAGAGGGGGCTCCGAAACTTTATTTTCTGTACGCTGATATCTATCATCATATAGCTTACCTAATTTTGAAAACATACCCTAGATTATTATTCATTGTTAATGAAGCCTATTTAACCGTACATGTAACGATTAGTTTTTATTTAACGTCCTTTCGGTCCGGTAGCTGGCTCAAATAACTGTTGGACAAGTGTGCAAGATCCAATGCTCGATCATACTGTTCCTTCGTTATAAACCGTGAAGAGGACACCCCACTGTTATTGGGTGTGGTGAGTGCTGGAGGTACCTTGTCCGCCGAAATTTTCGGTACCTCTTCTGACGGAACATTCTTCTGCTGTTGCCCTTCATCTTGTCTGCCCGCATCAGCTAGGGAATAATGCGTTCCGTCCCCGTATCCTTTCGCCGGTATGAAGAGAGAAGCATCGTTTAGCACCGAGCCGGAAGGAAGGTAATAACGTTCGGGTAGGAGATTTCCACCTTCGTGTAACAAATCCTGTCCGAAGTGTAATTGGTCCTCCAGTGAGACTCCAGTAAGTCCGGCAATCGTTGGCAGAATGTCCACCTGGCCTCCGATCTGTTCCAGCTGTACACCCGGGGTAATGCCCGGGGCCGAGATAATGAGTGGGATATTAATCATATCTGCCGATGTGTATTCCCGACCATACAACTCTTTCATAAGGACTTTGTCATCCCGATCCAATGAGTAGATGGGAAGCCCCAGGTGATCCCCGTACAAGACAAACAAGCTATTTTCCCATAATCCCCGTTCTTTCAATCCAGCAATCAACTGTCCAACCGCCTGATCGGCATAATGCTGTGATATCAGATAATCACCGGGCAACGTATCCTTGTAACGCTCTGGCAGCGTCAGCTTCACCTTGTTTTTAGGCAAAGTGTACGGGTGGTGGGCTGACATGGAGATGACATGGGCATAGAAGGGATCACCCGAAGACTGCATGGATTCCAGCTTATCCAGTGTTTTGGAATATAGGACTTCATCCGAGGCCGAAAAGGCGATAGAGTCCTGCATGCCGAAATAATCAATATCATAATACTGGTCGAATCCAAGTGCCTTGTATAACTGATCCCGATTCCAGAAGCGAACATCATTTGTATGGAATGTAGCTGTCTGATATCCGTTTGCTGACATCAACTTGGGTAGACTCGGCAGAGCTTTATCCGCATATACAGTTGTTGCTGCCCCGTTCGGCGGGGTGTAGAACGATGTGTTCACAACAAATTCTGCATCTGATGTATTTCCCTGTCCCACTTGCTGATAGAAGTTCGGAAAATACAGGCTCTGTCTAGCCAATTGATTCAGATTAGGCGTAATCTCCTGTCCATCTACCTCTAATCCAATCAGAAAGTTTTGGAACGATTCCAACTGGAGCATAATCACGTTACGTCCGTTTGCGGCACCCTTCTCCACAATCGCAGGAAGTGCGGTCGTTTGTTTCAGTTGGTCGATGTCAGTCTGATCAATGTGAGCGATGGGCACAGGTTTATCAGGTCGATCCAGGATGGTATACGCCTCGTAACCGAGGATGCCCATCTGTTCTGCTTGTGTAAGTTCACTCATGCTGGCCCGATTGGGATAGATGTTAAGCATGCACAGGATCATGGAAAGGGTCAGAATGACCGAGGCAACCCGTCTTCTGGCACGTCGTTCAAGCGGAATGCGGTTCGGACGTTCTGTACTCCCGAGCTTGATTCGACGACGAATGAGTATCCCCCCGATAATCAGAACGTCTGCAAAAATAAACAAATAATAGGGATCAAGCAAAGAGAACATGCTGCTCTTGACCGAGGTCACCTGATTCACCTGTGCCAGCGCGTGATAGTTAACGATTACGCCATAGTATTTGTAGTACATGATGGCTGCAAAGAAAATCCCTGAGAGCAGCAAATTCATGGCAAGGTATATCCACATTCGCCGCTTGACAGCAAACCACTCAATTAGACAGAATCCGATCCAGATGAGCGGCAATTCGGTCAGCAGTGGTTTCCAGACAGGGATGTCATCGAAGATAACGATCCAGGCCAGTGAACTTTTGATCATCATGATAATGGTAAAGAATATAAACGGTCCGCTTAGAAATCGGGTGAGTGAACTGCGTGACAAGGTACCGCCTTCCCTTCCGAAGTTTCATTTAACAAGTATTATCCTATCTCAGCATGGCTGTGTCAAAAATGAGAGCCTTCAACATTTGATGGCAAAAAACCTCTTCCATGCAGGAAGAGGTTTGAAAAACATGGGCTACTGCGATAAAAGCCAGATGTGACCCAATTTCGTTATTCTATAGTGTACGTTGTGACGTAAGAAGGTCTGGGGAACATGGTAGGCTTTTGTGCGGTCAGGCCTTCGCTTGTACTGCGGTTACGGTGAGCGTGACTATATGCTTGGGATTCCTGCCAGCCTTTGAAATGTTCCTCGGACTGCCAGAGTGTAAGTACGACATACGTGTCATCCTTGAGAGGACGCAGCACACGAATACCGACAAAGCCAGGCTCGTCTTCTACCTTGCGGGCACGGTTCTTAAACCGTTCTTCAAAATCGTTCCGACCATCCTCTGTGACAGGGATATTGTTGAGAACAGCATAACTACCGCCAGTCCAGGAGCCTGCGGCATCGAAAGCTTCATATGCGGCTACTTTATCATCAGACTCAATATTCATCAGGCGTTCTGCGGATTCAATAGCCAGACGCACGTGCTCTTCGCTTCGCAATGTCAGATGCGGGTATGCAGCAAGTGCATCTGGAATCGGTGAAGGAACCAAATAGATATACATAGAAGCTGCCTCCTCATTAAGTACATTCTATTTCAAGATAGCATATGGAAATCAGTGAGTCCAATCGGTTCACATGTATCGGACAGGTGGGCTAATTCCGAGCAGAGTAGTATAGGTTTGCCGCAATAGAAGATAAACAATGAATGACAAACACTGCAGTAATAATGAAAAAGGAAAGCGATATCCCGTCTAGTATAACTACGAGGATCCAAGCCAGAGCAAGACTGATGGTTGTCGCATTCCAGGAGAAGGCCTTTGCCCTCGTGATACAATAGAGGTACCGCTCATCCAGCCCGTTGTGCTTTTTTGCAATCATCCTTGTGAAGAAAATAATGATTATTGCAAATAACAAACCAGCTACAATTCCACCGATCCCGATCATCCGATTCAGTAATTCAGAACTCAATATTCTCATCTCCTTCAAAAATAAATAATTCCTCGATCTGACAGCCAAATAATTGGGCAAGCTTGTGAGCAAGAACAAGAGAAGGTTTGTACTTTCCGGATTCCAACGATATGATGGTCTGCCTGGAGACCTTAAGACGTTGAGACAGTTCTTCCTGTGTGATGTGCATATGTATTCGTTTGTCTCTGATTAGATTTTGCAAGTATATCCTCCCATAAGTAAAGTTAACTTTACGTAAAGCTAACTTTACTTATGCGACGATGGAATGTCAATCTCTCTTTATAATATTTTCCACTTCTTCGAGGTGATGCTGTGTCCAAAAGCATATTTCATGATAAAGTATAATCACTACAAACAGAACGGGTGATCGTATGACAACAACAATTCGGATATCGGTTAGACCTTTGGTGGAGTATGTGTACCGCAGTGGCAGCATACGTCCAGGGTTCCGGACCAATGCCTCGATGCAAGAGGGGACTCGAATTCACCAGCGGGTACAGAAGGAGTACACGGAAGAGGATCTGAAAGAGATTGTGCTCGAAGCTGAGATTCAACATGGGGATCTGACCTATGTGGTGGAGGGACGATGTGATGGCCTGATCCGGTTGGAGGGTCAGTTGACGGTGGATGAGATCAAATCAACTGCGGGCAATCTGGATGATCTGGGAGAAGGTCTTCCCGTGCACTGGGCGCAGGCCATGATGTATGCCTACATGTACGCTGTTCAGCAAGATGAACCACGCATGCAAGTGCAGTTGACGTACGTGCATTCGGTAACCCATGAAGAAAGACGGTTTCGCCGAATGGCAGAACGGCAGGAACTGGAGCAGTTTGCGGCAGAAGTGATTGCCGGTTATGCGCCATATGCAGAGATGATCGCTGCATATGAAGAAAAGCGTGATATCAGTGTGAAAGAGCTGCCTTTTCCTTTTCGCAAATACAGGGAGGGACAGCGGAAGCTGGCAGGAGCCGTATACAAGACGATCCGTGAAGGTCAGGGGTTGATGGCGAAAGCACCAACAGGCATTGGTAAAACGATGTCCGTGCTGTTCCCCACAGTCAAAGCGATTGGCGAAGGCGAAGCGAGCCGATTGTTCTATCTGACCGCAAGGACGACGACACGGGTGGCGGCAGAAGAAGCTTTTGCCCGGATGCAATCGGAAGGATTGAAGATGCATGTGATCAGTCTGACCGCGAAGGACAAGATTTGTTTTAAGGAAGAGGAAGCTTGTGATAAGGGGCAGTGCGGCATGTGTGAAGGATATTATGACCGTATTAACGGGGCCGTGCTGGACATGCTGGAACATGAGACGTTGATGACACGTCCGGTCATCGAGCAGTATGCGCGCAAACATCGGGTGTGTCCGTTTGAGTTTTCCCTGGATGCGGCGTATGCAGCCGATGCGGTCATTTGCGATTATAACTATATTTTCGATCCGAGGATCTCTCTGAAAAGAATGTTGGAGGAGCAGAAACGCAAGACGGTGTTACTGGTGGACGAGGCTCATAATCTGGTCGATCGTGGCCGAATGATGTTTTCCGCCGAACTGGAGAAGGCAGTGTTCCTGGATGTGAAAAGAGAGTTCCAGTCGCTGGACAGCAGTGTGCCTGCTGCCAAAGCCATTGTTGATTACACCGGGGCCATTGATAAGTATCTGATTACCCTTCGAAAGAACGGTGGAGAAGAAGGAAAGATCATCCAGCAGGAAGCACCGGAGGAACTGATTGAACGGCTGGAGCCTTTTGTCATGGTCGCGGAGCAATGTCTTGTTGAAGGTGGTTCGGGGAATGCCGAGACGGATCAGTTGCTGTTGGATGCCTACTTCACGGCACAGAATTTCCTGCGTATTGCCAAGCTGTATGATGAACGTTTTATTACTTATGCAGAGTGTGTTCGAAGTGAAGTGAGAGTGAAGTTATTCTGTCTTGATCCTTCCGTACTGCTTCGTCAGACGGCTAAAGGATTTCGCTCTCTCATTCATTTTTCGGCCACATTGTCACCTCTTCGCTATTATCGGGATATGCTGGGTGCAGAGGAAGAGGATTATACATTGCAGATTCCATCGCCGTTTCAGCGCGAACAATTGGATGTGAGACTCCTGCCTTTATCTGTGCGATATAAAGACCGGGAGCAATCCCGGCGACCCATTGCGGAGATGCTGCAACAGCTGGTAAGTGAATGGCCTCGCAGCAATCTGATGGTGTTCTTCCCTTCCTATCCATATATGCGCGAGATATATGAAACCTATGCACAACTTCCTAATGAAGCGGATACGGTCATACAAAAGCAAGGCATGAACGAACTGGAACGGGAGCAGTTTTTGGATGGATTTCAGCCGAATCCTGAACGAACACGCTTGGTATTTGCCGTCATGGGTGGCGTATTCTCGGAGGGGGTTGATCTCCCGGGAGACCGCTTGAATGGCGTGGTTGTGGTAGGTGCGGGGCTGCCGCAGATTGGTCTGGAGAACAACGTATTACGTGATTATTATGATCGGACAGGACGCAACGGATTCAATTATGCCTATATTTTCCCCGGTATGAATAAGGTGCTGCAGGCGGGTGGACGGCTGATTCGGACGGAGGAAGACAGGGGTGTGCTGGTGCTGGTCGACGATCGTTTTATCCAAGAACCTTATCGTTCCTTGCTGCCCGAGGAGTGGCGGGACTATAAACGAATTTGAATATGATGTATCTTCACAGCAATTTGAATGGAATCAGGCAAATGCTGAACCAAGAAGTTTAACATTTTTCTCAGATTTCTTTCCTTTATATGATTGAAGGGTAGGGTGAAAGGGTTATAACTTGGTTAGCAACGAACGAACAACGGCGATTACCCTATCCGTTCCGCGGTCCGCTTCGAAAGCAATCAAGGAGGTCGGTTAAAATGAAGAGAAATCATACCATGATGCAGTTTTTTGAATGGCACCTGGCTGCAGACGGAGATCATTGGAAGCGACTGGCTGAAATGGCCCCGGAACTGAAAGCCAAAGGTATTGACTCGGTATGGGTACCACCTGTAACCAAGGCAGTGTCCGCAGAAGATACAGGTTATGGTGTATATGATCTGTACGATCTGGGCGAATTTGATCAAAAGGGTACCGTACGGACCAAATATGGCACCAAGCAGGAACTGGTGGAGGCCATTGCCGAGTGTCAGAAGAACGGAATCGCCGTCTATGTGGATCTGGTCATGAATCACAAGGCCGGAGCAGATGAGACAGAAGTGTTCAAAGTGATCGAGGTTGATCCGAATGATCGGACGAAGGAAATTTCTGAGCCTTTCGAAATTGAGGGCTGGACCAAATTCACATTCCCGGGTCGCGGGGATCAATACTCCTCTTTTAAATGGAACTCTGAACACTTCAACGGCACGGACTTTGATGCCAAGGGAGAACGAACAGGTGTATTCCGCATCGCAGGAGAGAATAAAAAATGGAATGAGAATGTCGATGATGAGTTTGGCAACTATGACTATCTGATGTTCGCCAATATAGATTATAACCACCCGGATGTTCGGCGCGAGATGATCGATTGGGGGAAATGGCTGATCGATACCCTCCAGTGTGGTGGGTTCCGGCTGGATGCGATCAAGCATATCAACCACGAATTCATCAAGGAGTTCGCAGCAGAGATGATCCGCAAACGCGGTCAGGATTTCTACATCGTAGGTGAGTTCTGGAATTCGAACCTGGATGCATGTCGTGAATTCCTTGATACGGTAGACTATCAGATCGACCTATTTGACGTGTCTCTTCACTACAAGTTGCATGAGGCTTCGCTTGCAGGTAGAGACTTTGATCTCTCCAAAATTTTTGATGATACCCTGGTTCAGACGCATCCTACCCATGCGGTAACTTTTGTAGATAATCATGACTCCCAACCTCATGAAGCGTTGGAATCATGGATTGGTGATTGGTTTAAGCCGAGCGCGTATGCGTTGACTTTATTACGTCGTGATGGGTATCCGGTTGTATTTTACGGAGATTATTATGGCATTGGTGGACCTGAACCTGTGGATGGCAAAAAAGAAATTCTGGACATTCTGTTATCTGCCCGCTGCAACAAGGCATATGGGGAGCAGGAAGATTACTTCGATCACGCCAATACGATTGGCTGGGTACGTCGTGGCGTAGAGGAAATCGAAGGTTCCGGTTGTGCAGTGGTCATCTCCAACGGGGATGACGGTGAGAAGAGAATGTTCATCGGAGAGCATCGTGCTGGTGAAGTTTGGGTGGATCTGACGAAGAGCTGTGATGATCAGATTACCATTGAGGAAGACGGCTGGGCCACCTTCCATGTGTGTGGTGGAGGCGTCTCGGTATGGGCCCTTCCTGAACAGAATGAGGACTGTGCTGACGCTGAGTAACGGCATAGTGCTAGGCAGGATAAGAAAAGGTACACCGACCGCATAAAAACAGTATATAGATAGATCGTTGAATCACCTGAACAGGAGAGCATGCATGCCTGTGTTCAGGTGGTTTTTTTGCATTTTTCTAGGTACAACTAAAACTCCATCCTAACGAACTCAGCACGCCTTATTTGCACTGAATTAGCGTTATTGGAATTCTAACGAACCTCAGTAACCTTATTTCTCTCAAAAACGATTGAAATAGCGCCAATTGGAGCAATATTACCAAATTAACGCGTCTGAGATTCGTTAGAATACTTGGTAACTCGGATTTCAGCCGAATAAGCCCTCTCAGATTCGTTAGCTTCACGTGGGTTAAGGCTCACCATAGGCAAACGTATCATTGCTACAAGTAAAAACATGAAATGAGAAAGGAACACTTCGGTTCCACATCTTAATACATGGTACAATAATCCAAATATGGAGTGTTAGAAAACAAAATGAGAGAACGTAATAAGCGATATTTTTTGCAGAAGATGGAGAAGAGGAGGGATGGCATGAGCCCCAAAAGAGAGATGAACCGTTTCTTCCCGTTGGTCATGTACCTATTTGTAATAGCCGTGTGTCTGGGGGCTTGCAGTTTGGGACCAAACCAGGGGCCAGCGGGTGAACCGAAGCGGACCGATGAGTATACGTTGAATTCGGAGCGAAGAGACTTAAAAGAGCGGGTTACGAAGAACCTTGAGTCTTTTCAGACGAACTCGCCTGATGATTATACTTTGACTGCAACGGTGGATGTGAGTCATGAATCCGGAGTTGATCGGATTACTTATGAGATTTTGGTGAATGAGGCTCGGGTGCCCATGGTTAATGTCATTCAGTCCTTCACCCTCGATCCCAACATGATAAATCGAATAGATGCCGGAGAGTTATTTCATTCCAATGTGAGCAATACACACGAGATTAGTTTAGAGTCTGACAAGGAACCGCTTGGATTGAGTTTGAGCAGAAGTTACGTCTTGAAGCCAAAGGCGGAGATCGACAGCAATATCCTCCAGCGTTATGCAGATATGTATATCAAAATTTCCTATGGCCCAAATGATCAGCGAACGGAAGATTATTTTCATGTTCAGGCCGAGCCGTCTTCAAGGACGATTGAGTATATGAAGTCATGGGAGATAGTAAAATAGGAAAAAGCAACGCCCACCAGTTCCGTATGAGGAATCTGAGTAGACGCTGCCGGTTCATCTATTTGAGATAGTAAGGTTATTACTTCTCAAAATACTGATTCATCGTATCCCACATTCGATTGAACTCACTTCGTTCCTTTGAAAATGCTCCAGGCTTTTCGGGTTTGTGGTTTTACCTACTCCAGTTCAAATGATTCTAACGTGCCAACCATCCGCAGATCATGCGCGCGGTTGAATTGTTCCCGTCTGTCGGCATCAGCATATTCATCATGATAATGCATCAGTACGGTTTTCTGTCTCACTTCCGCGGGTAACTGCTCCAGATCCTTCAATGAGGTATGGGATTTGATCACGAGATCATGCATATGACATTCATGGAAAATCAGCTGCACATCAGCGGCAACTTGCTCCACCCGTTCCTGATCGAGTGTACTGTCAGCACTGTAATAGAAGTAAGGTTTGGCGAGTAGCCCATTGCTGACCATACCGGGAACATGTTGCGTCCGAAACGTCTCAAACGTCACGCCGCCCAGTTCGAATGTGCCTCCATCTGGCAGGGGGACGACATCGTAGTAATCGCTCATGGTACGTTCACCATCCGTTGTGTAGCGCATGCCGGGGGATAGAATGTTCCAGAGCGGATCTACCAATTGTTCGTGGATGAACAGACGAGGTTTGCGGTCGCCTACGATCTGTGAGTAGTATCCGAGCATCTGTACACCGTTAATATGATCTTCATGTAGATGCGTAATGAACACATTGTGGATATCGGTCATGGCGAATCCATATTCCTTGAGTGCTTTAGCATTTGATTCTGGGAAATCAATGACCAGATGCGTGTCTCCGAATTCAGCCAGCATACTATTGTGGTGCTGCTCCACGCTGAACATATCTCCTGTGCCGAGAAAAGTAACTTTCAATTCATTTCATCTCCTTGTGTGATCTTCAGATCAGCATCCTTGCGTTAAATCCAGTATACCTTGTTCCCGAATATATGCCTAAATCAACCTTTTTTGATAACGCTATCATTTTATATTGAACTTTGATGATAAACAGTGTAGCGTAAAGATGGGAAGTGAACCCATATGAACGTAAACTCACCTAAAGGGAGCGTGCGAGGCGAATGAAATCTTTTCTGGATGAACAATTTTTGCTGCACAATGAAACGGCGATCAAGTTATATGAGGATTATGCCAAAGACATGCCGATTATTGATTATCATTGCCACCTCAGTCCTCAGGAGATCTACGAGAACAAAACCTTTGGCAATCTTACAGAGGCTTGGTTATACGGTGATCACTATAAGTGGCGGCTCATGCGCGCAAACGGAATTGAAGAGCAATATGTGACCGGCGGCGAAGGAGTAACCGATTACGATCGTTTTCTGGCTTATGCCAAAACGGTACCGATGATGATTGGTAATCCGCTGTACGCCTGGTCTCATCTAGAATTACAGCGATATTTCGGCGTCTACGAAGTAGTGAATGAGACAAGCGCACCGGCCATCTGGGAAAAAGTAAATGCCAAACTGAACAGTGACGGATTCGGTGCACGTGATCTGATTACCAAATCCAATGTCACTGTTGTGTGCACAACCGATGATCCAACGGATTCTCTGGAGTATCATCTGAAAATTCAGGAAATCGAAGGCTTTGATACGGCGGTATTACCTTCTTTCCGCCCAGATAAAGGCTTGGAATTGAATCGGGATACCTTCGCGGAATGGGTGGGCAAGCTGTCGCAGGCATCTGGCACCGCCATTTCAGATTATGAATCCTTCCTTGCTGCGCTGGAGTCACGTGTGGAATTCTTCCATTCTGTCGGCGGCAGAGTCTCTGACCATGCACTCGATTATGTCCCTTACGGCGTGGCTACACGCGAAGAAGCGGGTGCCATTTTTGCCAAGGCACTTGCGGGTCAGAAGGTAACTCGTGAGGAAGAGGACAAGTACAAGACAGTGACGCTGACATTCCTTGGCAAACTGTATGCAGAGCGGGGCTGGGTGATGCAGTTCCACATTAATGCAGCCCGTAACAACAATACACGGATGTTTGCCAAGCTTGGGCCGGATACCGGTTACGATGCCGTGAATGATACGCCGCTTTCCGCAGCGATGATTGGATTGCTCGACGCGTTGGAACAGCAACAAGCGCTGCCCAAAACGATTCTGTATTCTCTGAATCCAAGGGACAACGAAGTGCTCGCGGCGATCATCGGCAGCTTCCAGGGCGGGGGCATTCCGGGCAAAATCCAGCTTGGTGCAGCCTGGTGGTTCAATGATACGAAGGACGGCATGCTAGCCCAGATGAAGGCCCTGGCGAATGTTGGTCTGCTCAGCCGATTTGTCGGCATGCTAACCGATTCACGCAGCTTCCTGTCCTACACCCGGCATGAGTATTTCCGTCGTCTGGTCTGCAACCTCATCGGTGAATGGGCCGAACAAGGGGAGGCACCGCAGGATCTGGAGCTGCTTGGTCAGATCGTACAGGGCATCGCCTACAACAATGCAAAAGAGTATTTCCCGTTTGCTTCAGTGCCTAAAACAGTCTCTGCTTCACAGTCTTAATGAGTAACAAACGCACCTAATCATGCAATTTATGTAGTAAGAAGATTCTTTTGTGTCTACTTTTCAATCGTAATAAAATGCTCCCATTTCTTACCCCCGGGTCATTATCCACCGGAGTAAGGAATGGGAGCTTCTTTGTAAGTTGAATTCATGGAATTGCACATAATAAGTATAGAATGCTCCAATAACGGCCAAATGACAAAACCCTAATCAAGCGCGTATGGGCTCTTGGTTATGGGTTTATATTGGTTATTTTTAGATGTTTGACATTCGTTTCTTGCGATAATATACTTAGTACACCTAATTAATTGTGCATCTATCTAATTGTACTGCTATTTAATAGATGTCCTATGATATTGGATGTCTATGGAATGATAAAGAAAGAAGGAGGGACCCATTATGACTGGTATAGATCCGGTCGCTCAGAAGCTTTTGTACTCCATTATGCAGTTTAATAAAGGCAAATGGAGGCAACATAAACCTCATGGGCGCAATCACAATGAAATTATGGTGCTGGGTTGTTTGCTCCACGGGATGCATCCGGGAGAACAATTGAACTGGCAGGACAATCCGCCTGATTTCAATGACACGATCGAATCCAATCATCCCGGGATGAAAGTCTCGGAAATCAGCGCATTGCTACGAGTGAAGTCACCTACCATTACACCTGTTATTCGTGGCCTTGAAGATGAGGGGCTGGTCAAACGGACGATGGACCCGGAGGATCGCCGTGCGGTCCGCATCACGATTACTGAAGCAGGTCGTGAAATTATTCGGGCTGCTCACCAAGAGCGCATGGAAATATTCAATAAGTTAGTTGAGCATTTGGGTGAGCAAGACAGTACTCAGCTGGCTGAGTTGTTGACAAAGGTATACACCTTTTTTGATACATTAACTTCCTTGCAAAAGGATGATTCGACAAGAGGAGATGATACGCCATGATGAAACTGTTTCGCATGCTGAAGCCATACCAAATTCCGATTATTTTCATTCTGGTTTTGGTACTGTTTCAGTCGCTTGCTGAATTGTACTTGCCTACGTTAATGGCAGATATTGTGAATGACGGCATCATTAAAGGGGATATCCCGTATATCTGGCAGATTGGTGGATGGATGTTGGTCATCGCGATTGGCGGAACAGCGTGTTCGGTGATCGCGAGTTACCTCTCATCTCGAACAGCGGGTGGATTTGCCAAACAACTGCGTAGCAGAGTTTTCCGCCATGTGGAGAATTTCTCGCTTCAGGAGTTTGATAAGATGGGGACTGCTTCACTGATTACGCGTACGACCAATGACATCACGCAGGTACAGAATGTACTCACGATGATGCTGCGCATGATGATTATGGCTCCGCTCATGTGTATCGGGGGTATCTTCATGGCGGTATCTCAGGACGCCAAATTATCTACGATTTTCCTGGTCGTGCTTCCGGTACTGGGCGGAGCCATTGCGCTAATTGGTGCCAAGGGTTTACCTTTGTTCAAAACCATTCAGAAAAAGCTGGACCGACTCAACCTGGTGCTGCGTGAGCAGTTAACAGGGATTCGGGTTGTTCGTTCCTTTAACCGTGGGGAGCATGAGAAAGTGCGCTTTAACGGTGCCAATACAGAACTGAGAGATTCATCGATCAAAGTTAATGTGCTCATGGCGACCATCATGCCTGTGATGATGCTGGTTATGAACTTTTCGATGATTGCCATCCTTTATTTTGGTGGAATGCGGATCGACAGCGGCAATATGAACATCGGTGCATTGATTGCCTTCATCCAGTATGCAATGCAAATCATGTTCTCACTGATTATGGTTTCCATGATCTTTGTCATGATTCCAAGAGCTTCAGCATCGGCAGAACGGATCAACGAAGTGCTTGATATGCAGCCGGATCTTAGCAATCCCGAGCAGCCTCGTGGTATGAAATCCATGCAGGGTATGATTGAGTTTGACAATGTAACTTTCCGTTATCCGGGTGCAGAGAATCCAGCTTTGTCCAATATCTCCTTCACAGCTCGCTCAGGTGAGACAACAGCCATTATCGGTGGTACGGGTTCTGGGAAATCGACATTGCTCAGCCTTATTCCACGATTTTATGATGTGACCGAAGGCAGTGTTCGGGTCAATGGTACGGATGTGCGTGAAATTCGGCAGGAAGATCTGCGTGCCAAAATTGGCTTTGTACCACAAAAGGCAGTCCTCTTTACGGGTACGATTACGGAGAATATCCGTCACGGGAAAGACGATGCCACAATGGATGAAGTTGTTCATGCGGCCCGTACAGCTCAGGCGGAGAACTTCATTACCGAGATGAAAGAGGGATATGACAGCCTTATCGCACAAGGTGGTAACAACGTATCTGGTGGACAAAAGCAACGTCTGTCCATCGCTCGCGCACTTGTTCGTCGTCCGGAAGTTTATATCTTTGATGACAGTTTCTCTGCTCTCGATTTCAAAACAGATGCTAAACTTCGTGCTGCACTGAAGTCGGAAACGACAGAAGCGGCTGTGCTGATTGTTGCGCAACGCGTAAGTACAGTAATGGATGCCGATCGCATTCTGGTTATGGATGAGGGCCGAATTGTCGGTTCAGGAACACATAAAGAGCTGCTGGAGCACAATGAAGTGTATCGCGAGATTGTATCCTCCCAGCTGACAGAGGAGGAGATCGCATGAGTGAACGTACAGAACGCAAGTCGCATCGTCCCCCTGGTGGGCCTGGTCCAGGTCCCGGAATGGGCATGCGACCTCCCGCTGAGAAAGCAAAAGATTTTAAAGGCACACTGCGGCGCTTGATTCGTTATCTTCAGCCCCATAGTTCTCGTCTGTTAGGTGTGCTGGTTGCAGCCATTTTGAGTACCGTATTCAGCATCATCAGTCCAAAAGTTATGGCCGAAGGAACGGATATTCTCAGTAAAGGCGCCATTGCCATCCTTCAGGGTGTACAGGGAGCCGGGATTGATTTTCCTGCATTGATGAAAGTATTATACCTGCTTGGCGGACTCTATCTGTTCAGTGCTGCATTTATGTATGTTCAGCAATACCTGATGGCCGGTGTGGCCCAACGTGTTGTGTATGACATGCGTGAGCAGATCAGTGCGAAGGTTGGACGTCTTCCTTTGAAATATTTTGACTCCCGCACAACTGGGGAGACACTTAGCCGTGCCACGAATGACGTGGACAATATCAGTAATACACTTCAGCAAAGTTTGGCACAGTTCATTACGTCTATCGTCACGATTGTCGGCGTAATTATCATGATGCTGACGATTAGTCCATGGATGACCTTGATCACGATTTTGACGCTGCCACTCAGTGTAGTTGTTGTCATGCTGGTCGCATCCCGTTCGCAAAAACACTTTGCGGGTCAACAGAAATCCCTTGGGGAACTGAATGGTCATGTCGAAGAGATGTACACGGGACACAAGGTCGTCAAAGCATTTGGACGTGAAGAACAATCCGTACAGCAATTTGAGAAGGTCAATGAAGAGCTGTATGAATCTGGCTGGAAAGCCCAGTTTATCTCCGGTATTATTATGCCGCTCATGAGTTTTGTTGGTAACCTGGGTTATGTGCTGATCTGTGTGGTTGGTGGGATTTTCGTTACACGCGGATCTATCTCTATTGGGGATATTCTGGCCTTCACACAGTACTCCCGTCAATTCACTCAACCGATTAACCAGATTGCAAATATCTCCAATATCATTCAATCAACGATTGCTTCGGCAGAACGGGTATTCGAGTTGCTGGATGAAGAGGAAGAAGTTCCGGAGTCCAAACAACCCGTGCAATTACAGCAGCCTAAAGGTGCGGTTGCATTCCAAGGTGTTAATTTTGGATATAAAGAAAATGAACTGCTCATTCATAACATGAATATTGATGTAAAACCGGGACAGACGGTAGCCATTGTTGGACCAACGGGAGCCGGTAAAACAACTCTGATCAACCTGTTAATGCGTTTCTACGAAATTCAGGATGGTCGGATTACGATTGACGGTGTCGACATTAAGGACATGGAGCGTGGCAAGCTGCGCAGTCTGTTCGGCATGGTGCTTCAGGATACCTGGTTGTTCAACGGAACGATTCGGGACAACATCGCTTATGGTCGAGAAGGTTCTACGGAAGAGGATGTAATCAAGGCAGCCGTTGCGGCACATGCGGATCACTTTATCCGTACACTGCCTGATGGTTATGATACGGTACTGAATGAAGAGGCGTCGAACATCTCTCAAGGGCAGAAACAGTTGCTGACGATTGCAAGAGCGATTCTGGCGAACCCCGCCATCCTCATTCTGGATGAAGCGACGAGTAGCGTGGATACACGGACCGAAGTATTTATCCAGAAAGCAATGAATGATCTGATGAAGGATCGCACAAGCTTTGTCATTGCACACCGTTTGTCCACCATTCGCGGCGCCGATCTGATCCTGGTTATGGATCACGGTAACGTGATTGAACAGGGCAATCATGAGGAATTGATGGCCAGTCAGGGCTTCTACGCAGATCTGTACAATAGTCAGTTTGCGGAGCAACAACCGCAGGCGATCTGATTACACTGTAACTAACTAGAATAGCCGGGAGCACTCTTAGAGATGCTCCCGGCTATTTGTTGTGTATCCAGAAGAGTGGATTCTAATGTGGAGCTGATTGGATTCGTTTGGATACGATGGATCTATAAGATGTGAAGGAACGTTGCATAGTAACTGGGTTGAGGTTCTCGTCAGCCTTTCAGTTGTTTGCGTGAGGTGCAGACAGGGGAGTCTTCATCCTTCGTCCATACTAACGAATCGTAGACACCTTATATGGAGGTTTATCAAGCACTCCCAACTAATAACGAACTTGAGACATGTTATTTCTCGGATAAGCAGCACAAAGCGGTAAAATAAACTGCAGAATGAGGAAATAAAGTGTCTATGATTCGTTAGGACGCCGGTATTGTGGAATTGTGCCTATTAGAGTGTGCTGAGTTCGTTAAAACATTCTAGTAAACCTTAGTCATAATTGTCTTACATATGCCATGCTGCAAAAATAAAAACGGGACGAAGCGGTGTAACTACACTGCTTTGTCCCGTTTGTTTATATTTTGAATTCATCGTACACCAATCTAGATACAACCACACGGGCATAAGCTCGCTGATTGGGACATCCAGATTGGTCATGAGATACTTTGTAAGCCTCTGTTCGAACAGGGCATGACCCGCATTTTATTTATCCTTAGAATCGTTCGCAGGTTCATCAGTGTCATTGCTAGAGACCGACTTTACTTCTTCCTTCACGTCGTCGCTGTTAGCTTCCTCCAGTGCAAACGGAGCGGGTTCACCCGGGATTAATTCGCGCTGCTCAATCATACGTTTCACAACCTCATAACAGTCATCCACATGTTTGTTACCCACATAGCGCATGGCTGTGAAGCTGAGTGCGGCAGCCAATCCCTGTCCTGCAAATGGGACAAATTTGGCGACCGATTTGGTAGCTACGCGTACTCCGACTCTTTTCAGAACCTGTACCACCAATTCCTTGGTGATCATACGACCAATGACTTTGCTTCCGATGGACATCACGAATCCATAGATCATGGATTTGGTCTCGGGGTCCATACCGTCCAGCTGTTTTTGTGATAATCCGAATTTATTGTTAATGGCAGGCAACAGCTGCATCAGCATCCCCACATCAGCCAGTATGTCTGTACCGGGCAGCGGAACGAGTGTTGTACCGGCAGATGCGGTAGCTCTTTTACGAACCATAGTACGGCATTCCTTGCGAACTTGCTCCAATTGTTCCAACGTTGCTGGAATCATAGGGAATCCCTCCATTCGTATATGGTATAGATATAACCGTTTTGACTCGATTTGAATGGGTTCTCACCAGCAAAATTTGCAGCCTTATGACATTAAGGTGCGGAGAAACCCTTTTTTCCATGCATACATCTGGTTAAACAAGGAATTGGCTAGTTAGATAAAAGGGTTATCTATTTAAGTTTAACTATACATTTACACGAGAACGTAGAGGACAGAAATAACCTGAAGAAGCGAAGCGTTCGCCTTTATCACCAGATTTTCACCTTTGTAAAAGTAATTCAGAAAAATCTGGGGATAACAGCGATCGGAAGGTTATTCTGGCATCGGAGTGGCAAGTGTGAATATTCTTATGTTGAACTTATATAGCTATTACGAATGAATGAGGATTAGGATGCATACCTGATTGGGAAACCTATTCGGAATCATGATGAGTACTTAGCGAAGGGCTTGTTTACAGCTTCGACCTTTGTGGGTAAAGGGTAACAAGCATTGGAATGGAGGAAGAGGGATGGAGTTTAACAAAGCGTTGTTAATTCATCATCATCATTCGGGCAAGGCCAATCGTGAGAATACAGTGGGATTTGTGGCTGGTGTGCTGGCTCCCGCTGTCCATGAACTCGTCATTGTGCGTACGGATGAACCGGGTGAAGGAGAGAAGCTGTGTCGTGAGCGCGGGGAAAAATTCGATGTGGTGTTTATCCTGGGTGGGGATGGCACGGTACATGAATGCGTGAATGGACTGGCTGATCTGCAACATCCTCCGTTGATTGGTGTATTGCCTGGAGGTACCTGTAATGATTTTGCACGTTCGCTCGGCATTTCACCGGATGCAGAGACTGCCGCACAAGAAATGCTTGCAGGTCGGGTGGTATCCATTGATGTTGGACGAGCCAATGATCGGGTGTTCACGAACTTTTTCGGTATTGGCTTAATCAGTGATGCATCGCAGAATATTAACGAGAATCTGAAAGGCGCGCTGGGTAAGCTCAGTTATTTTATCAGCACCTTACAGACAATTAGTCATACAGAGCCGTTTCGTTACCAACTGGAGGCGGATGGGAAAGAGATGGAAGGCGAAGCGGTGATGATCTATGCAGCCAATGGCCGTTTTCTGGGAACAAATGCCCTGCCCTTTGCACCGGATGCGTTGCAGGATGGCGAACTGGACGTGCTCATTATTCATGAGACAGGCATACCGCTGCTGCGAGAGATTCTGTCGCACAAGCCAGAGGAAGAATGGCAACCTCAGAGTGAGAGCATTTCATACTTTAAGGCATCTACGTTAAAAGTGAAGACTGATGCGCCGATGCCAGCTGACACGGACGGCGAATTGTATATGAAGACACCCGCCGAGCTTTCGGTGCTGACGGGTCATCTGAAGTTTCTAACCGGGGAGGGTTATTAAATCCCCCGGTTTTTTAGTTTGATTTTAGCTGATCGAAAACTTAAACATTCTCTGGCTGATCTCTCATATGACGTTGCCTGAACTCATCCTCCAGCATGCTCATCTGAATGGCATCATGGTATTGATGATTGTAGAACAAGACATCCCGCTTCACACCCTCGCGCTGGAATCCGAGTTTTTCATACGTGCGAATGGCTCGCTCGTTGAAGGCGTACACCTCAAGCTCGATTCGATGCAAGTTACAGATGCCGAAGCCGTAGTCCAGCATAAGCAGTAATGCCTCGCTACCATAGCCTTTTCCTTGCTGCTCCGCCTGATCGATGGCAACCCGGATGTGTGCACTGCGATTTTTGGCATGCATGTCCATCAGGACGACATCTCCGATGATCTGGTCATTTTCCTGCAAAGCAATCAGTAGCATCAGTCTGGAGTCATCCTGTGCTGCATTCTCAACGTAACGTTCAACCTGAGTTCGTGTAAAACTGTTCTGTGTACCCGTCATCCTGCGCATCTCGGCATCAAACAGGCCAGGGAAATAAGCATCCACATCTGTAATCTCGAAAGGACGCAGATATATGCGCTTTGTTTCCAGTAGACGGGGGATACGTGGGGATGGTTTTGAATGTGACATAAGTTGTTTCCTCCTATGGGTTCAAGCGTGTGACAGACTGAGAGTGTCCTGCCTCTTAAAGTTGGCGTTACATATTGATGATGACACGAGTATATCCCAATACTGTATACTTCCAAATATACAGTTTAAATAAATTTCACAGGACAGATGAGGTGCAGTAGCATGATTCAATTGCCGAAGCTGGATGAGAACGATAGTGCGCCAATATATGTACAGCTCTCGGATCATATCAAAAGGGAGATCATTCACGGGGAATGGGCTGAGCATAGCCGATTGCCTTCGGTGCGAAAGCTTGCCGAGATGCTTGGGATAAGCACCACTCCGGTGGAATGGGCCTATCAACAATTGATTGCTGAAGGATACATATACAGCCAGCCACGTCGTGGCTATCGTGTTCGTGCCATGGTAGACAGCTATCATGGCATGCAAATCGAGAAAATAGATACACAGACAGTCGAGCAGCCCCCCAAGAATTGGACGACTGGGTCAGATCATCAGACCATACGCCAATATGATTTTCATATGTCACGCAATGATTTCAGCCTGTTTCCAATTGCCAAGTGGCACCAATATGTTAATCGAATCTGGCGGGAAGAAGCGAAGGAGCTATTGTTCTATGGAGACCCTCAGGGAGAATGGGGGCTACGATGTGAGATTGCTGTCTATCTTGCGCAGTTCAGGGGAGTCAGCTGTTCTCCCGAGCAGGTTGTTGTGGGCGCTGAACAGCATCTGCTGATGTCCCTTTTAGCACAGACCCTGCTTCAAAAGGGAGGATCGCAGCAATCCATTGGTGTAGAGAATCCTGGATACCGACTACTACCCGGCACATTCCGAAATTATGGTTATCAGGTTGTCCCAATCTCTCTGGATTCTGATGGCATAAACTTGACGGAGCTGGAACAGGCCGGAGTAAAATTGGCAGGTGTGTCACCCTCTCACCAATTTCCTTTAGGTATGACCATGCCGATTACCCGCAGATTGGCATTGCTGGATTGGGCGGAACGAACAGAGGCATACGTTATCGAGGATGATTACGATGGGGAGTTCCGGTATTATGGACGGCCAATCCCTTCCATGCAAGGTCTACGTGAGGGAAGTCGCGTGATCTATATGGGTGGTTTCTCGCAGGTGCTCGCACCTGCTCTTTGTATCCATTACATGGTACTTCCGAGAGAATTAATGGATGATTTTCGCGAAATGTATAAGACTATTCTATTCGAGCAATCAGCTCCCCGGCTCCATCAACGGACATTGGAGATGTTCATGCGTGAAGGTGAACTGGGCAAGCATATTCGTAAAATGCGTAATGTCTACAAACGAAAGCATGACCTGATCGTTCAGGCCATTCAGATGCATTTTGGAGATCGGGTTGAAATAAGGGGCCAACATTCTGGATTCCATCTGGTATTGCGAATGGCGACCAAACAGTCAGCCAAAGGATTGGTAACCATAGCGATAGAGGCAGGGATACAGATCAGTTCAACGGAATATTTGTGGGCGAACGGGAGCGAACCGGCAGACAGCAAAAGAGAGTTCATTATCGGTTTTGCCGGAATAGAACCGGAACGCATTGACCCGGGTATTGCCGCATTGGCTAGAGTCTGGGGCGATTATTAGTTACGCTTAACCGCTCCATCCAGAAACAGGGCTACCAGTTCCTGCGCAAGTTCCTCAATGCTGCCGCCATTCATGTTACGCACATCTTCGCGGTTCGCGAGCATGAGCAGTGACGTAAAAGCATGGGCAAGCAGCATGGGGTTCCCGACACGCAAATAACCATTGTCCATCTCCTGCTGGAATTGGGTTGCAAGCACTTCGAAAATGCGCACCTCGGCTTCCCGAATCTGGGCGAGTTGCTCTGTATCCAGATGTTTCTCCGCTTCTCGCATCATGGTCTCCGTTTCAATATGGGAGTGCTGCATCTTCGCTTCCGCAACCTTGATCAGCCGCTCTTGCAACGTACCAGGTTCATCCAGGCGTAGCGAAGTCTGCTGCATGCCCATCGCCATCATGCGGGTTATGGCAACGGTGAACAGATCGGCTTTGCTGGAGAAGTGATAATAGATTGATGCTTTGGTCACATTACATAACGAAGCGATCTGCTGGAGAGAGACGGGTTCATACCCGTATTCCATAAATAGACGTGACGCTGTCATCAATATGTTGGATTGCACAGATGCTTGATCCACACCCGTTTTGGGTCTGCCCGGTGACCGGGGAATGTTTGTTTTTTTGCTCATAAGTACATACCTCTTTACGTATTTAATTGCTTGTTAGAAGTGTTCACAAAATTAGGCATTGCAAAATTAACCTTCCGGTATATATAATTAACTCGATTATACTATGACCCGTGGTTCATTACTACACCATCATATATATTAGGGCTTCATAGAAACAGAATAGGGAGATGAAGAGACAATGCAGGAAGGTTCGGGTTACGGCCGCTGGGTTGCTGGCAAACGAAGCAAATGGATTACACTGTTGGTTTGGATCATTATCGCCGTTGTGCTTGGCATGGTATGGCCTGCTGTAGGTGATCGTGAAACTAATAACGCGCAGGATCTAAGTGAGTCCAAACCATCGGTTCAGGCAGCTGCACTTGCCGAGAAGGAATTCCCTGGCGGTGAAGGATTGCCCGCGCTGATCGTATGGCGTCAAGCCGGCGGTCTGACGGATGAGCAGATTGAGAACATTCAGGCATTAACGGAGCGACTGGATCAAGATCCGGTAGAACAACAACAGTCCGTTGTGCCACTCTATCAATTACCACCACAGGCATTGAAAGGCCAGCTTTCGGAAGATGGAAGTACCTTGGTTATGCCACTTTTCTTCAATGAAGGTGCCGATTCGGAACAATTGAAGGAAGGTATTGAAGCACTTGAGCAAAAAACACAAGACATCTTCGGGGCAACCCCGTTCGATGTAGCTATAGATGATACCAATACACTGATTGCCCGTGTGACAGGACCAGTAGGGATATCCATTGATGCGAGCGGGCTATTCTCCTCCGCCGATGTATCCTTGCTGATTGCTACGGTTGTACTGGTATTAGTACTGCTGTTGTTGATCTATCGTTCGCCTGTACTGGCAATTATTCCGATCATTGCCGTTGGTTTCGCGTATATGGTGACCAGCCCCATTCTGGGATTCATGGCAGATCAGGGCTGGATCACGGTGGACGCACAGTCGATCTCGATCATGACCGTATTGTTATTTGGAGCAGGAACGGATTACTGCCTGTTTATGATCTCCAGATACCGCCAAATTCTCTATCATGAGCCGGACAGAAAGAAAGCCATTTTCCAGGCAATTACCGGATCTTCTGGCGCCATTGCCATGAGTGGATTCACGGTTGTTGCAGCACTACTGGTGCTGTTGCTGGCTGAATACGGTGCATATCATCGCTTTGCCGTACCATTCAGTTTGTCCATCTTTATTATGTTTATTGCAAGTCTGACGCTGGTTCCGGCACTTCTCGCAATCTTCGGCCGGGGTTCATTCTACCCGTTCGTACCGCGTACACATGAGATGGAAGTGGAACGTGCGAAGAAAAAAGGCAAACCGGTCCCGGCTCCACGCAAAGTGAAGGAAAGCTGGATTGGCCGTGTTGTAGTAACGAAGCCATGGACCGTTCTTGCAATTACGTTGGTATTGCTGGGAGGACTGGCGGCATTTTCTACTCAGGTTAAATTCACGTATGATCTGTTGTCTTCATTCCCGGAGGATGTGCCTTCCCGCGAAGGTTTCACCGTCATCGGCGAACAATTCTCCCAAGGTGAGCTGGCTCCAGTCAAAGTGATTGTTGATGCCGAAGGCAAAGAAACTGATCTGAAGCAACGTCTCGAATCGCTGGATTACATTAGCAAAGTAGGCGATGCTCAACAGGGTGCCGAGAATGCCAACATTACCGCCTTTGATGTGGAGTTCAATCTGAATCCATATTCCATGGAGGCAATGCAGCATATCCCGGATCTGCGAGCTACTGCGGAACAGGCGCTTCAAGATGCCGGAGTAACCAATGCGGACAGTAATGTCTGGCTCGATGGTCAGACGGCTGAACAGTATGACATTGAAGTGGCTGGAGAACGGGATGCCAAGATCATTATTCCGGTAGTCATCGGCATGATTACTTTGTTGTTACTATTATACTTGCGTTCCGTTGTGGCCACGGCGTATCTGATTGCAACGGTCGTTCTGTCGTATTTCTCTGCACTGGGTCTGGGTTGGATCATCATTCACTATGGCCTTGGCGCAGATGCCATCCAGGGAGCGATTCCATTGTATTCCTTCGTATTCCTCGTGGCACTGGGTGAAGACTACAACATCTTCATGATCTCTAGCATCTGGCAGAAACGTAAAACGATGCCGCTTCGTCAAGCGATTAGAGAAGGTGTTGGCGAGACAAGCTCTGTTATTACATCTGCAGGTCTGATCTTGGCAGGAACGTTTGCGGTACTTGCTACATTGCCAATTCAGGTGTTGGTGCAGTTTGGTATTATCACAGCCGTTGGTGTGATGTTGGATACCTTCCTGGTTCGTCCGTTCATGGTACCAGCTATCACTGCATTGCTGGGTAAATGGGCCTTCTGGCCAGGTAAGTATGTGTCGATTGCAGAGAAGAATGAGGAGAAACAGAACCAGTCCATGTAATGCATGGATTGGGGGGATGGACGGCGGGGCTTCAAGCCTGCTGTCCATTTCTTTATTTTCCGAACGATGTTGACCTCTACCAGTTCTCCTCCTGAGATGGAATGGTGGAACTGTAAAATATCCGCAGGATGAGGCGCTATCCTTGTTTTCTTTGCATGGGGAAGGTTTACGTAGCCAAGTGTTTTGGGACATAATAGAGGAAGCGTCGGCTTAGGGCAGACGGAAGAATTAACAACAATGGGACAACCAGGGGAAGGATGAAAGCAAGCATGACGAACCAACTTAATGTGTATTTCAACCATGACGGCGGCGTAGATGACCTCGTATCGCTGTTCATGCTTTTGCAAATGGACAATGTACATGTAACCGGCGTATCGGTTATTCCGGCAGACGGATATCTGGAGCCAGCCACAGATGCCAGTCGTAAAATTATCGATCGTTTCGGTACATATTCCGTAGAGGTATCCAAATCCAACTCCAGAGGGAAAAATCCATTTCCTGCGGCGTGGAGACTGCACTCCTTCTATGTAGATGCACTTCCTGTACTGAACGAATCCGGCAAAATGGAAGCGCCACTTTCTGCTGTTCCGGCACACCAGCATCTGATTGAGAAAGTGCGCAATACCGAAGGCAAAACGTTGCTTCTGTTCACAGGCCCACTGACGGACCTTGCGCGTGCACTGGACGAAGCACCAGACATTGAAGAGAAAATCGACAAGCTGGTATGGATGGGTGGTACATTCGAGCGTGGTAACGTAGAAGAGCCTGAGCATGATGGCACAGCTGAATGGAACGTATTCTGGGATCCGGAAGCCGCTTACCGTGTGTGGCAGAGCGGTATCCAAATCGATCTGGTTGCACTGGAAAGCACGAACAAAGTACCTCTGACTCCAGCCGTTCGTAACCGCTGGGCAGCAGAGCGTCGCTTTGAAGGCGTTGATTTCTTGGGTAACTGTTACGCAGGTTGTCCGCCACTGGTGTACAGTGAGACGAATTCCACTTACTATCTGTGGGATGTGCTGACAACGGCTTCCGTTGGACGCGAGGACATCGTGAAGAAGAAAACTGTAAACTGTATTGTCATCCCGGATGGTCCTAGCCAGGGCCGCACGGTGGAGCAAGCAGACGGACGTCCAGTACAACTGGTGTATGATACCGATCCGGAAGCGTTCTTTACGTACATGACGGATTTGGGTAAAAAAGCTGCTCCGCAGCGCTACTAATTCAGGCAGCCTTAGGGCTTGCCATCCTTAAAGGTACAACAAAAATAAAGCCGCAGGCAGTGGTCTGGGTATGGGGTTGAACCCCATGATCCCTTCCCTGCCGTGCGGCTTTTTGTTTTGGGCTGATCTATATAGATTGATAACAGCGATCGGAAGGTTGTTCTGTCATCGAAGTGGCAAGTGTGAATATTCTTTAGTCCAACTATATAGTAATCTAGCTACCCGCTATATTTTAAATCGACTAATCAATCCGTTTAACTCACTGGACAATACCCGCAGAGATTCGGCGGATGCACTCATCTCATCCATGGATTGCAGTTGGCTACCGGTAGCGTGCGATACCTTCTGGATACTTGAAGAGGATTCGCGTGAGATATGTTCCATATCCTCCACAGAAGCGGACACTTCTTCTGCACTGGCAGACAGCTGCTCGGATGCTGCGGATACTTCGTGCAGACGTTCATTCATCGTCTCAATCCCGGTATGAATGGATGTGAATGAACGGCCTGCCTCCTGAACAACAGCGAGACCGGATTGGACTGCTGATGTGCTGGCAGACATATGTTCTGACAACAGGGCAGTCTGGCGTGTCATCTCGGCGATCAGTTCGGTTACATGCTGGGACGATTGCTCTGATTCCCCCGCAAGCTTGCGAACCTCGGAGGCAACTACCGCAAACCCGCTGCCATACTCTCCTGCACGAGCCGCTTCAATACTTGCATTAAGTGCGAGCAGATTGGTCTGTGAAGCGATGCCTTTCATCAGATGTGCTACCGACTCAATTTTACCTGAGTACTGCTCCAGCTGAGAGGTGGAGGCCACCATCTGCACATTTGCTTGATGAATTTTGTCCATGCTGTCCATCGCGGTGTTGATGTTGGCTTGACCTTGCACCGCGTTATTGGTCGTTTCCTGCGAGACATCCGCGACCATAGAAGAAGAATTCGCAATGTGCTGCATGCTACGCGTAATCTCTTCCATGGCTACTGTAACTTCGCCAGCACGAGCCACCTGTTCGGCAGCTCCACTGGCCGTATGATTGGTATGTTCGGCAATACGCTGGCTAGCTTCGGCAGTTGCCTGCGAATGTCTGGATACACCTTCTGCAGCCTGTAGCAGAGAATCGGAGCTTTGACGAATGCCCGTCATGACATCACGAGTACCTGTAACCAGATGTTTGAACTCGGAAGCGAGCTGTCCCACCTCGTCCTTACGACTAAGTTCGACGTTGACGGTCAGGTCGCCTTTTCCTACCTGGGTAATTAACTTCTTCAACTTCACCAATGGTCGGGTCAAGTAATGGGCGAATCCATACACCAACAAGACACTCAGCAGAACAATAGCCAAGGCTGTCCAGATCATGGTCATACGGTTGCGGGACATCAGTTCATAGACTGCAGTAGAGTCCAGATCTGCACCGACCAATCCTAGTACTTTCCCGTCAGCCCCATGGATCGGCACATACGCAGTAATGGTGGCGCCATATTCGTCCTGTGTGAGTTCGCCCCGAATAGGCTCATTCTGTTCAAAAGCTTGCAGCATTCCTTCATAATGGGTCTCTTCTGCCGAACCGTAAGGGGAGAAGTCATCCTCTGCCACATCGGCAGCAGCCCCATCCACAACGTAGAAATATGTATTTGTTCCATTTTCTTCGCGTGTACCAAGGGTGTACAGATACTTGAGTCCATTGGCCTCACGTAGTTGACTAAGCTGCTCACGCAATGTGCCGTAATACGCTGTCTCGTCCTTTCCGGTACTGAGTGGTGCATACAGAGAGGTGTCAATTAATGCTACTGCCCGTTCAGCCACAGCCTGTGCCTGCATCCCCATGGATTGTTCGACCAGTTGAGCCGATGAACGGTACATGGTAATGCCAAGAACTGCACCCGCGGCCAGCATCAGACAGGAAAAAAATAAAAAGATCCTCATAAACAAACTGTTCATTGGTAAAAGTGTTCCCCCTTGATCTGTTGAATCAATCGTCTCTGTGTCTCTTTACTTGGTGATTGTCGTTCTTCTATGGTTCGTATGTATTGTATATCAAATATACAGTTTTCTACTTGAAATATCGGCATCTGGTCGATAAAGAATTAGCCCCCGAGTCAATTTGATCCGGGAGCTAGTTTCGTTTCAATCCTATATTGACCATGCCCATCATTGGAACATACTTCATTGTTACTCCGTAGAGGGGCTTCACATGACTGAGGGATTACGTCATTACATCGTTCCGCCGCCCTGGCGAACAGAGGCAGGAATCTTTTCAGGTCCCTGATTAATATATTTATTGATAAAAGTACCTACTTTGGCATCGTCGAATTGGTCGAGCTTCATCGTTTTGGTCCATGCGGTCACCACGACTTCACTGCCTTCGGGAATATCCTTGTTGGGTACAGCCAGAATACCTGCTCCGGCTTCGCGGAATTTAGCGAGGTATTTCAGATGTTCCTTCAAGTCATCGCTTGCGTTCTCACGATAATAGATGATGATATCCCCGTGCTCCAGATTGTGTACCAGGTAATTATAACCCGGGAAGTCGGTGTAAAATCCAAACTTGATATCATGCGGATTATGCGGCCCCGATGTTGGAATTGTCATCTCATACTGAATGGGGTCCTCCGTATGGGCAGGCCCATAATATTTATCGTCAGTCACGTCGATTGTCGCGTTGGACTCCAGATCGGCTACATTATATGTTTTACCTGCTCCTTGTATGAAGAACAGGCCAAACGTAATAATCGACACTGCCATCATTACATGTGCAGCCAGCCGAAGGGAGCGACTTTTTTTCTGGATGTCCGCCCGTTCTTTCTTTTTCATGTGGCCCAGAATTTTGCCCTGTGTGCGTGATGCCCAGATATAGGCGGCGATGGAGAACAGCAACACTATTACACCTACGATGAGCCACAGGTAGGATGTACCTGCCTCGTGCTCCATTTGCATATGATTCATATGAGTCATGTCCATAGAGAGTTCCTCTGCTTTCTTTGTAAAATGAGTGATTAATACACTACACATTGTAGTGTTGGTAGCAACGATGAAACCTCATTACGTAACGAGAGTTGCTGGGTTCGTGGTTGTTACGTAAATAAGAACATACCTGTTGCACTACACATTATAGTGTATGATACATGCTCGGCGCAACGCTGCTATAGAAAACCTAAAAAAGGCCTTCCCGGCATGAGCAAGGAAGGCCTTAATATAAATCCAAAGAGTCAGTAAGATTTATATTTATTGAAATAACCATTTACACGAAACGTAGAGGACAGAAAGAACCTGAAGAAGCGGAAGCTAAAAGCTTTCTGCAAGAAAGCTGCTTCGGAAGCATATGCTTCGCCTTTATCTCCAGACTTTCACCTTTGTAAAAGTGAATAAAAAAATCTGGAGATAACAGCGATCGGAAGGTTGTTCTGTCATCGAAGTAACGAGTGTAAACAGCTTTATTCCAACTGATATAGTTTACAGACGTCCAAACGGTGAAAGCATCATGCCAATCAGTCCAATGATAATCTCACCCAACAATCGATACAGAATAAAGAACACGACCACATTGGCGATCAGCACGCTGTACATGCTGTCGATGGCTGCTTTGGTACGATTCAGTGGATACTGGAACAGCACCGAGTTCAGAGCAACAAAGATAATGATATACGAGACAGCAAGCAATGAAATCGCGATGGAATACGAGATAATAATAAACAGATTCGCCAGAACAAGGGATACGACAGCAGGAACAAGCAATGTACCAAACTGGGCAACCAGTGTTTTGGGACGGAAGGTTATTTTTTCAATCTTCAGAATAGCGTACATCAGTGCAATAGAGGCAATCAGGATAATGACGGTGAACAACAGTGGTCTTAAAAATCCACCAATGAACAAGCCGTCCATGCCTATGCGACTAAAGGTAATTAAGAAGTATGTAGAAGATAGAACTGCAATTAGCGCCATCGTTAGCCATCCGTTTAGTGAATGCTGGTCACCAACGGTTTTCATCGTTTGATAAGGACGGGCTAATACACTGAGGAAATAGGATAGATACTGTTTGCTTACTTCTTTGGCTTGCTGAACTTTCTCATTCTGCACGATATTATTCCACTGATTGGAGCTATTGTCTCCTGCAGAAGCATGGTCATTGGTGCCTGTTGATTCTCTTGTCTGTTCCTTGTGAATAGATACGGATGGTGTGTTGTGTCGAACGGGTGCCTCGGAAGATGTGTTCTGCGTACTGGACCAGCGAGTATATTCGGGTTCTGAAGCAGCAGCAGATTCCGGGTTCTTTACAAGTGAGGGTGAAGAGGTAGTTTGCGTTAGATTAGTTCCGCACCTCTCGCAAAAATGGGCATCTCCATTTTCATGATTACATACTGGACATTGCATGGTATAAGCCTCCAATTTCTAGAAAATAAAAACATGTCAACATTGTGTCTCATTTTAACGGTTGTTGACGAAGTTTGTCTATGTTTCGCAGGAATTAATACCCTTATAGGGAAAGTTGAAACGAAGCCTCGAATCCTGTGTATGAAAACGGAGTGTAGAAGCAACAATAGTATAGGAATGACATGCAGGCATATTAATGTAAATTCACTGTGGTTTAAGACGAATTGTTTTTAGCTGTTAATGTCTCATCGTTCGCTTTTATGTGTTATTCTCATGTTAACTATATCTTTTGGGTTGCCTATGATCGTATATTTATGTATAATCAATCGTGTTAACACGTCGAATGTACGGTAGTAAGAGATGTGGGTGAGTTCATGGAACTACTGGACAGCAATGAGAGCAAGAAGAAGATGTGCCAGTATTATAACGAAATTTCGAAGGAACTGTTCGGATTTGGCACCACTCTCCTGAGAGTGACCATTGACCAGAATATTGTGACCTTCTACGCGAAGCACCGACGTTCACCGCGCTCTGACGCCCTGGAAGGGGAGGCCCCCGGCTTAAAGCTGGAAGTGGACTTCCGCATGTCTGTCTTATATAAGAAGAAATTCCGGGAGAAGCTCGAGCAACACATGGGTTTGCCAATTGAAGCTATATTGCGGGATTATGATGCGTCCACTCAGTGGGCAATCACAAATGTGATTCTGGAACAGGCCTAAGGATGGAGCGGCAGGATTAATTCTTGTTGAACCATACGGAGGTTATGGCCCGGATTCATGATCAGGTTCCGTACAATTTCATATGATGGCGTCTGTCTTCGGATTGATTCTGAAGCAGAAACCGATGATGTACCGGCAGCGGGTGTCGCTTTCCTTTGTTTACGAAGAAAAGTGTTCTTGTTTATACAAGAGCACTTTTCTTTTTGTTTTTTCATACATATCACATATATCAGGGGGAATCAGGATCATGATGAAAAAGTGGATTAGCGGTTTGGCAGCAGTGGCAATGACATCAGTATTACTTGCAGGTTGTGGCAGCAGCACGGATGATGCAACAGGCGGATCAGGCAGTGGGGGAACAGCAGCTAACAAATTGGTTATCTCCACTTGGGGCTTCTCCGAAGATTTCTTTAATGAAGAAGTATTTGGTCCATTCGAAAAAGAACATAATGTAGACATCGTGCTCGAAGTCGGCAATAACGCTGAACGTCTGAATAAAATTCGTCAAGGTACATCAAATGTCGATGTTATCTACCTGTCTGATTATTATGCACAACAAGGTATCGATGAAGGTTTGTTTGAGAAAATCGATCGTTCCAAAATTCCAAATGTAAATGACATTTATGATATTGCCAAAGCACCACTTGGTGAAGATTATGGCCCAGCCTACACGGTAGGACAGCTCGGTATCGCTTATAACCCGGATCTCGTATCCAAAGAAGTGACTTCATGGAGTGACCTGTGGGACCCGGCGTTCGAAGGTAACCTGACCATCCCGAATATTACGGCAACAGCAGGCCCAATGGTTGTGGATGCGGCTTCCCGTGTAGCCGGAAACGATACGTTTAATGAAGATGCGGCATTTGCTGAACTGAAAAAACTGAGCGGCAATGTGGTGAAATTCTATAGCCAAACGTCCGAGTTCGTGAACATGTTCTCCCAAGAAGAAATTGCTGGCGGACCGATCATGGAAATGTACTTCAAAGATCTGAAAGCAGCTATTCCTAATGCGAAATTTGTTACACCTAGCGAAGGTGCATATGCCGTGATGAACACGATCAATGTCGTGAAGGGTAGCAAAAACAAAGAGCTTGCTGAAGAGTTCATCAACTGGCAGCTGAGCCAGGATGTACAAGCGAAATCTGCTAAAGCGAAAGTCGATTCCCCGGTTAACACAAAGGTTGAACTGACTGCTGAAGAAGCAGAAGGCGTAACATATGGCGCTGAAGTTGTTGAGAAGCTGAACAAGCTGGATATGGAATTCGTGAATCAACAGGTTAAAGGCTGGACAGATCGCTGGAACCGTGAGATTGCGCAATAAACAACCGAATTTCTTAAAAGTTATCTTTGGTCAACATGTTTAACTTAATCATTTGCAGCAAGCAACCATATCACCGCATAGGAGTTGAGAACGGATGAGTGAAGCGCAAAATCGCATCATTCTGGACGTGGACACGGGGATTGACGATGCACTGGCAATTTTGCTGGCGGTCAAAAGCCGAAAGCTGGACATTCTCGGTATCACCACAGTCTGTGGGAACGTATCACTCCAGCAGGCAACAGAGAATACATGCAAAATCCTTGAACTTGCGGGTGCACCTGAAATTCCGGTGATTGCTGGAGCGGCAGGACCCCTTACTCGCAAGTCGCATTATGAACACCGGGTACATGGACAGGACGGATTGGGCGGTGCGCTACCTGATCCGGCCTTGTCTAAGAAAGCCGAGGAAGGTTTTGCGCCAGACTTTATCGTGGAGCAAGCCAAGTTGTATCCGGGCGAACTGACATTAATCATGACCGCACCCTTAACCAATCTGGCACTCGCGCTGATGAAGTGTCCTGAATTGCCTTCTTTATTGAAGGAAGTCATCTTCATGGGTGGTGTTGTTCGCGGACATGGCAATATTACACCAACCGCCGAGTACAACACATACGCTGATCCAGAGGCTGCACGCATTGTACTGCATGCAGGCATCGAGAAGCTTACCCAAGTCGGATTGGATGTAACGCGTCAAACGCTGCTAAATGAAGCAACAATTGAGCGTCTCACTGATCCTGCACTGCGCGCGTACGTGGCTCAGAGCACGGAGATTTACATCAACCGTTACGAACAAATGAACGGCGTCCGCGCTTGCGCGTTGCATGACCCGCTGGCCGTTGGCGTAGCCCTTGCCCCTGAACTGGTTGGACGTAAATCGTATTATGTCGATGTCGAAACCGCCAGCCGCCTGTGCGATGGCCAAATGGTATGTGACTTCCAAAACCGTTTGGGCGAGCAGCCCAACACCCTCGTCTGCGAAACCGTGGACGCAGAAGCGTTCCTTGAACTGTTTATCAACGCGTTAAACGCGTAGTTATGATCTTCACGGCAATGGAGTTAAATTTCAAAATCAATCCTTACGTATTTCGCTGCTAGTGTAGGGGACGAAATCGATTCTGAAGAAGCGAAGCGTTCGCCTTTATCCTTGGATTTTTCCTTCTATATAAGAAAAGATCAAGAAAATCCAAGGATAACAGCGATCGTAAGAACGATTCGTAACCGGAACGGCTGGTGCGATGAACATGGAGTTTATTTTGAAATGTGCGCCAGTGAAACGTGTGAATAAAACCATTTTAAGAGTCAGGAGTATCGCGATGAAGAAATCAGTAATCTACTGGCTATTGCTGCCGGGATTCGTGTTTTTGGCGGCATTTATGATCATTCCGATTGTCCTGACGATCGGGTCGACGTTTTTTCAAGAAAACTCCTTCACGTTTGAAGGGTACATGCATTTTTTCAGAGACCCATACTTTTTGAAAATATTGCTTACGACGCTGCAAGTCAGCGTGGTCACCACGATTGTCTGTGTGGTGCTCGGATTCCCGACAGCTTATTATATTTCGCAGAAAGCGCCGCGCCGCAAAGGCATTTTGCTGGCACTGGCGATCTTCCCACTGCTGACAAGCCCGGTCGTGCGCTCGTTTAGCTGGATGATCATTCTTGGACGCAAAGGGCTGATCAATAACACCCTTGTTGGTCTAGGTATCGTGGACAAGCCGCTGGACATTCTGTACACGCCGGCAGCGATGATGATCGGTCTGACGCATCTGTTCCTGCCACTGATGATTATCTCTCTTGTCGGTGTACTTGAGAACATAGACGGTGACCTGCTCAAAGCAGCGCAAAGTCTGGGGGCATCGCGTATTACGGCATTCCGCCGGGTCGTGTTCCCACTGGCTGTGCCAGGACTTGTGATCGGAGCCGTGCTTGTCTTTGTCGGAAGCCTGACGGCGTATACAACACCTGCCCTCCTAGGAGGTAAGCAACGCGTGATTGCTACGTTCCTGTATCAGAACGCCATGACCCTCAACGACTGGTATCTGGCCTCGGTTGTTGCCGCGATTATGATTGTGATTACATTTGTCGTGGTCGGTGTCATGAACAAAATGGCCAAAACTTTAAATCCGAAGGGGTAGACATATGCGGGAGAAACATATCGGGCTGGGCCTGTTCAGTCTGCTGGTCTTTATCTTTCTGCTGGGCCCGCTTCTGATCATATCGGTCACTTCGTTTGAACCGGGAACGGTACTCAAATTTCCGCCGGAAGGATTCTCCTTCCGCTGGTATGAGAATATTTTCAACACAGGCGGTTTCCTCCGCACATTCCAGACGTCCATCATCATTTCCCTGCTGGGGAACCTGTTGGCACTGGTACTCGGAGTTCCGGCTGCGTATGCACTCAGTCGTTACGATTTCAAAGGCAAGTCTGTGCTGAACGCACTGTTCCTGTCCCCGGTGCTAATCCCGGGAATCGTGCTTGGTTTTACATTGATGAAATACCTGATCGTAATCTACCATCTGCCGATGTACCTTGGACTGTTGATCGGTCATACGATTATCATGCTTCCATTTATCATTCGAGTTATCGCATCGAGTCTGTCGAGCTTTGACTTTGCAGTGGAAGAAGCTGCGCTGAGTCTTGGTGCGGGACGGGTAAGAACGTTCTTCACGATCGTGCTTCCTAACATCCGCTCAGGAATTATCGCTGCCGTGCTGATTGCCTTCTTGGAGTCCTTCAACAACGTGGACATCTCGGTGTTCATGACCGGACCAGGGGTAAGCACATTACCGATCCAGATGCTGACGTATGTGGAGAATTATTTTGACCCAACGATTGCAGCAATTTCCGTGCTGTTGATGGTACTGACTGGACTCTTAATGTTCGTGATCGAACGGATCATGGGCGGATTTTCATACTTTACTAAACGTTAATTGGAGGCGCAGAACGCTATGGCATTGCTGACATTAGACCACGTATCCGTGGCATACGATAAGCAGACAATCCTGAAGGATTTTCAGTTGGAGCTGGAAAAAGGTAAACTACTCTCCCTGCTCGGACCGAGCGGTTGCGGCAAAACAACTACGCTGCGCCTCATCGCCGGATTTCTGGAAGCATCACAGGGCAAGTTTATGTTCGGCGGCAAGGATTATACGAAGGTTCCGGCGAACAAGCGGAACTTCGGATTTGTATTTCAGAGTTATGCGTTATTCCCGCATCTGTCTGTCTATGACAACGTGGCTTTTGGCCTGCGGATGCGTAAGGTAAAAGACAAGGATATCTCTTCTCGTGTGATGCGAATCCTGGAAGTGGTTAACCTGAATGGATTTGAGAAACGTTTTCCACAAGAACTGTCCGGTGGACAGCGTCAGCGTGTAGCTATTGCTCGTGCATTGGTGATTGAGCCTGACCTGCTCTTGTTCGACGAACCACTTAGTAACCTGGATGCCAACCTGCGCCTCAACATGCGGGTGGAAATTCGCCGGATTCAGCAAGAGCTGGGCATTACAACGCTGTATGTCTCTCATGACCAGGAAGAGTGCTTCTCGATCTCGGATCAGGTAGCGATTATGAACAAAGGTGTGGTTGAGCAGCTCGACCGCCCGGAAACGATTTTCAAATATCCGGCAACGGAGTTTGTCGCACGGTTCATCGGGTTCCATAATTTCATTGAATTCGCTGAGCGTAGTGATGCAGGTGAATTAATCACACTGAGCGCAGGTGGACGCACATTTACAGCAACCGCACATCCTGGAACAGCACGTCCCGGTGCTCGTAAAGGCGCGATTCGCCCGGATGATCTGATCGTTAGTGGAGATACCTCTGCGGATGTGGTGAACGCCTTGCCGGGTATTATCAAAGTCAGCACGTATTTGGGACGCAGCTATCAGTATGTAATTGAGACGGAACTGGGTGATTTTACAGCAAATCAGGAGATGGAAACACCGTACCTTAGTGGGCAGCGTGTTAGCCTGATCTTCCCACAGGACAAGCTTGTACTGGTGGAATAGCCGTGAATGTAGGGAGTAGCTTTAAGAAATAAGAGCAGCAAAGAAGGCATTTCATACGATGATTCCGGACGAGGCAGTGGTACGCAATCATTGCATTGCATCAGATTAAAGTACAGGTTCATTGTCCAGTCCGGATCGTGGTGAAATGTTTGTGAAGGAGATTATGCCCCATGCGTGCAGATCAACTAATTGTGAATGTACATGTGTATAACAGTTATTATAAACGGTTTGAAATGAACAACGTCGCTGTGTTGGACGGCAGATTCCTGTATGTTGGACCCGGTGGGCCTGAGATGATTCAGGCAGACGAAGTCATCGATGCGCGGGGAAGATACATGATTCCTGGCTTGATTGATATCCATCTGCATATCGAAAGCACGATGGTGACACCGGAAACCTTTTCTCATGGTCTGATTGGCTGCGGGGTAACGTCCATTGTCGCAGAACCGCATGAGATGGCGAATGTATTCGGGCTAGAGGGTGTGCAGGAGATGATGGCTGTGAGTCGGGAGACCACCGTGGATATGTTCTATGCGATCCCGAGTTCCGTTCCGGCAACCCCGATGGAGACAACAGGTGGTTCGATCGAGATTGAAGATATGGACGTGTTGCTCGCCACTGGCGAGATCATCTGTCTGGGCGAGATCATGAATTATGTCGATGTCATCCGTGATCCGGAATGCAAGACAAACCAGATTTTACAGCATATTCGCAAAAACTATCCGGATCTTGTGATCGAAGGACATACACCGAAACTGCTTGGACTCGATCTGCATCGACTGATCTACGCAGGTATTGATTCCGACCATACCCATCAGAGCATTGAGGGATTACAGGCGCGGATTGCCGCAGGTATGTTTATTGAAATTCAGGAGAAATCAATGACCCCGGAAGTTATGGAGTACCTGATTCAACATGATGTGGCGCAGCATTTCTGCTTTGTAACGGATGATGTGATGCCGGATTCACTGGTGGAGCATGGTCATCTGGATCACATCGTACGCAAAGCGATTCAAATGGGGATGCGTCCTGAAGATGCAATCTATGCCGCAACATCTACCCCTGCTTCGCGGATGAAAATGACCGATCGTGGCAGCGTGGCCCCAGGCAAGGTGGCCGATTATGTGTTGCTATCCAACCTGGAGGAGCTTTCGATTGATCAGGTGTACAAAAACGGCCGCAAAGCTTATGACAATTCCGAACCGTATAAGCAAGAACGAGTAACCGGGCAATTCCCACCTCACTTCTATAAGAGTGTGCAGTTGGAGGAGCTTGGCGTAGCAGATTTTGCAATTCAGTTGTCAGACCCAAAAGTCAGTGGAGTAGGTGTTGATCTCGCTGATGAAGGTGAGTACCAATGCCGTGTCATGATGGTGAAGGATGGTTCTACTTTTGTGGAAGAACATATTGCACCGATTCAGTCTGCGGATGGCGAATTGTTATGGGAAGAAAGCGGATATGCGCAGATTGCTACCTTTGAACGTTATGGCGTGAACGGCAATCGTGCACACGGTCTGATCGGTGGAGACACCATCAAACGCGGTGCTATTGCAACGACATATTCACATGACAATCACAACCTGCTGGTTGTAGGACGTAATCGTGAAGATATGATATTGGCAGCTAACACGGTAATTTCGAGCCAAGGTGGTTTCTGTGTGGTGGAAGATGGTAAGGTGCTGTCCCATCTGGAACTTCCCGTAGGTGGCATTTTGACGGAAGAACCACTGGCAGTGGTGTCCCATCAAGTGAAGGAACTGAGAGCAGCGATGTTGTCTCTTGGATATGTGCATTACAACCCGATCATGTCGATCAGTACTCACTCTCTTGCGGTAAGTCCAGCGCTGAAGATCACGGACCATGGCCTGATTGATGTGAATGCAGGTAAGGTTGTATCGTTAGTAATCTAACTAGAATACACACATACTGTGTTGTACCTCTAATTAGATTGTGTGATAGTGGAGTAAATGTAGTATAAAAAGTCTTATACCCCGTTTCGCCATGGTAAGTGGTGTGACGGGGTATTCTTGTTCAAGTAAAAGATTTAAATTATGTTTCTGTATGCTTAATCTTGCATGATAAACCTGAGCTAGATTAGGATCTTCCCTTGTAATGACCACTCCACATATTTGGACACTGACGGTGCAACCCACTTTCGGCTATCATTCTCATGATTCCACACAAATACGTCGTCTCTGCAGATTCCTTCTCCGGTCACTGGAAACGCAAATAAATCACCAATACCACTTTCGCCGAAGAAAATAAGGTTATCAAATGGCATATAATATTCTTGGAAGTGGTCGTCACGATAGTGTTTGTTTTCATTTTTGATTCGATCCACTGACCAGATTAGTCCTAAATCATAAATGGCTCTTACCCCATTGGTTTCCAACAATATTTCCTTTAGTTCATGAGGCAGAGTGACCTGAAATGAGCTCTCAACCTTTGCGATTTCATCTCCAGATGCAGGAGAACTGAATGCATACTCTTCTGAAATTCCCTTGAAATAATCTTTCCACATGAAGGAGTCCTCCCGGCATTATGTAATTTAATTATATGATTCGTATGAAATATCGTCTTATTGTTCAATGAAAAGAAGGCAGCCCTTCAAGACTGGCTCTACCGTTTATACCAAATAACAATAGGAAGAGTTATGTAGGACTACCTTTTCTAACTCTTGCTTACCAGGTAAGCCAACCACTCGTACGTTTATAATTGTGCAGGAGATCGTATTCCTCACGGTACATCAGGCGTTTCATTCTGGTTTTATATAGACGATAATCCTGTTTACGAGCAGGTTTACATTCTTTGTTGTAATGCGTGCTCTTGATTCCTTTACGGTGATCTTTCAGCTTTGCTTTTCTTGGATCAATGAACTTCTTGTTGTGTTTTTGTACAAAAGCTGTTTCATTTTCCCAAGATTGAATCTCTTCGTGTGTAAACATCTTCATCCCCGTTGTGCCGGGTTAGATTTTGGCTTCGAGAGCCATGGCCTTAGCACAACTAATAGAAGAAGACTTTTGGATTAAACATAAGCATCACCTCTGATGTTATTCTTCCTAATTTTAACATAATTAGAACGTGTCTTCCCGATGTCTTAATCTGATTGGAACCATAATCCTCACTTTGAAGATACACAGCCAGAAATCCTATTTTGGACGGGACAATTGAATACATATATAGTAAGAAGAGAATGTTTGGACTCAAAGCAGGAGGATAGACAACGATTATGAAAGAAATAAATAATGCTAAAACCATATTTTTTGACGTGGATGATACCTTATATGATCACTTGCAACCACTTCGTGGCGCGTTGCAGGACGTTCTCGGCCTGCCGGATGAGTTCCCTTATGCTGAGGCCTATCACCGTTTTCGTTATTATAGTGACTGGCTGTCTGCACAAGAAGATCTGTCCGCTGTACCGGAGCCGGATGCAGTGGAGCGAATGCGCCGTCGGAGGTTTGAGCTGACGATGGAGGAGTTTGGACTTCCCATACAATCGGGACAGGCAGAAGAACTACAAGCACAGTATCTGAGTAGACAGTTCGAGATTATGCCTTTTGAAGGAGCGTATGAGTTAATCAGAAGGCTTCAGGCAGAAGGACATACCGTTGGTCTAATCACCAATGGAGAAGGAGAGCACCAGCGGCGCAAGCTTGAAGCACTGGATGTGCTCAGTCTCGTGGACGAGCATCTGGTCTTCATCTCCGGAACGACTGGTTATGCGAAGCCGGATCGCAGGTTGTTCGAATATGTGAGTAAGCAGTCCGGGACAGATGCCCGTTCCAGCTATTACATTGGAGACTCGTGGCGTAATGATGTGGTAGGTGCAGTCGATGCGGGGTGGAAAATTATCTGGTTCAATCATCGGGAGGCATTGCCGGAGTCCGCTCATCAGCCCCATTTTGTAGCACGGAGTTATGAAGAAATCAGTCGTATTCTGACTTTTGAATATGTTCGAGTTTAAGGAGATTTATGTTTAAAGGAGCAGTCCTGTTACCGTTTTTAGGTGCAGGTCTGCTTTTTTTAATTGTACTTTCTATAAAGGCACCAATAATGAGGCGTCTAACTCCTCGCTTTCAATTACAATTGCCATGAGTCCAGCTTCTGTTTTGGTTTCGTGCCATTCATGTTTATCCCAGAGTACGGCTTCGCCACAATGCACTTTGATGTATTCATTTGCTTCACCTCTTACCCAGCCCTCTCCACTTACGATCAAAAGGAGTTGAGGAACCACTGTTTGGTGATAACCTACTACTCCACCCTCAGCCAAGTGCATGCATCCGATATGAGCTGCTTTGTTAGTCTGCGTAATACGTGACATTACAAAATTAGAATCGAATTTAGTAATCTTTTTCCCTGACTCTTGTTTAAATTGAAATATCCTCATGTTTACCTCCGCAATAGTGACTAAGTTAACTTCCTATAATGGTAACTATCTTTATGATGGGTATCATCCTATTTCACTGATTTATGGATAATCCGATCAGATGAGTCTATCATAACTCCAATAGGTTGGGGAGAGTTTGCTTAAAATCATCTTTTTTACTTAGCCTATGCCAATGTTTCTATGAAGCAGTGCTTCATGAAATCTTCATTTGAAAGAGTAGTTCGGAGCCTTCCCAAACAGGATATGCGGTGTTATAATTAAAACAAGATTTAGATTAAGTCTAAATTAAAAGAAGCGAATCAAAGCAATCCATTATAAATTTCAAATTCTATTTTTATATTCGAGAGGGGATAAATTCCATGAGCACAATCCAAACTAGAAACAACACTTTTGCCAATAGTGCCACAGCACTTCAAGAGGTTCTGAACCGTCAGATCGCAGGTTGGTCCGTACTATACACGAAACTGCATAACTTTCACTGGTATGTCCAAGGGCCTCATTTCTTCACACTACATGCCAAATTCGAAGAACTATATAACTTGGCTACGGCAAATATGGACGAAGTTGCAGAACGTTTGCTTGCTATTGGTGGTCGTCCGGTAGCTACGATGGGTGAACAGTTGCGGCTGTCTCCAATTGAAGAGGCACAAGGCCAGTTGTCTGCTGAGCGTATGGTAGAGTCGGTGGTTGCTGATCTGCGTACGATGGTGGAAGTGATTCATCAAGGCATTCACGAAGCGGGAGAAGCAGAGGATAACGCAACGGAAGATATGCTGATTGGATTCACCGCTGTCCTGGATAAAGAGGTCTGGATGTTAAACGCATTTCTGGGCAAATAAGCAAAGTCACCCTACATCCTGACAACGATATGTAGAGTCCGTGAACAAAGTGTCCGTTCGCTTACAAATCCGGTGCGCTTGCCGTATAATGATGGCATTCAAGATGTACAGAATGGTGGAATGAACAATGCGGTCAGACCTGGAACAATTGCAGGAAGAAGCTGAACGGTTTATATATACATGTTATGAAGAGCTGGGCCATTCGCGTAAAGACGCAGAGGCCCGGCTTGTTACCGTTATTGGAGAGATCGAAGTAACCGGTACTTATGTGCATACCACAGAGGAATTGGAGCAGGGTTGCAAAATGGCATGGCGGAACAGCAATCGCTGCATCGGGCGTCTGTTTTGGGATAAATTGCGGATCGTGGACGCCCGTCAGGCTGATACGGCAGGAACGGCAGCGGAAGCTGTGTTGAATCATATTCATGTGGCATCCAACGGTGGCAAAGTAATCCCGATGATTACCATCCTTCCACCGGATGGGCCGAATGGAGCTCCGGTACGACTCTGGAATCATCAGCTCATTCGTTATGCGGGATATGAGACAGAGCAAGGCATTATTGGAGATCCTGCTTCGGTGGAACTGACCAAGGCGGCGATGTCACTTGGCTGGCAGGGGGCAGGTAGCTCCTATGATGTGTTACCGCTTATTATTCAGGCGCAAGGACAAGCCCCAGAGTGGTACGTTGTGCCTGAAGAAGAGATTGTGGAAGTTCTTATCGAACACCCGGAGCGGGAAGAGATTGCGGAGCTTGGCATGCGCTGGTATGGTGTGCCGATGATTGCTGATATGCGACTGGAGATTGGCGGCATATCTTATCCGGCAGCGCCGTTTAATGGTTGGTATATGGGTACCGAGATCGGCGCCCGTAATCTGGCGGACACGTTCCGGTATAACAAGCTGCCTGCGGTGGCGGCAGCAACTGGATTGAATACGTCGAGTGAAACGACATTGTGGAAGGATCGTGCGTTAGTTGAGCTGAATGTGGCTGTGCTGCATTCGTTCAAAAAAGCAGGCGTGAGCATTGTGGATCACCACACGGCGGCAGCGCAATTTGCTATGTTTGAACAGCGGGAAGAGAAGGCTGGGCGTGAGCTGACCGGGGATTGGGTGTGGCTGATTCCGCCGGTATCTCCGGCGACAACGCATATTTTCCACAGCTCCTATCGTAATGAGATTGTGAAGCCGAACTTTTTCCATCAGGATCAGGCGTATACCCTGAAAGATGGCGTGGCATCTGCCGCAGAGCCGCGAAGCAGTGAGCAGCAGAATGCACAGGTAGAGCATCCCCAGCCGCAGGCCGGAGATGCACCAATGAAATGCCCGTTTGCACATTAAATTGTGCAGACGGGTTATTTTTTGTGATCCTTTTTTATCAAACGAAGGGCTTTAAAATAGGAAAGAAATGAAAAGATTCTTTCTCTATATGGAAATATATAACATGCCTATAATGAAGCCATGACTTTGACTTCACATAGGGGAGGGAACAATCCATGGGTTATATTGAAACGTTGCGAGGAATGGTTGGCAATGCTCCTGTTATTTTGGTGAGACCGAGTATATTGATCTTGAACAAGACAGGTGAGATTCTATTAGTTCGACATCTGGATGATACGTGGGGAGTACCGGGTGGATTTATGGAGCTCGGCGAATCGGTGGAAGAGTCTGCAATGCGAGAGGTCAGAGAAGAGATTGGGATAGAGATCAAGAAACTTCATCTGTATGGCGTCTTCTCAGGAAAAGAGTTATACACGAAATTAAGAAATGGGCATGAATACTACAATGTGGTCATTGGTTATATTTGCACGGAGTATGAGGGAGAACTGAAGCCAGATGGGGTAGAAGTTCTTGAAGCAAGGTTTTATAAACCAACAGAATTACCTGACACGACCGACCCTTACTTAAAAAGCAAAATCCAAGAAAATGCAGAGCATATAGCAACATTATCAGGAAAAGCATAATCGAGAGGGTTGCCACCGAAATGGTTTCTCTCACGAGTTGTAGAGCTAACGAACCGAGCGCGCCTTATAGGACGAATTATTGTGGAATGATAAATCTAACGACCTTCAGAGGCGTTATTCCGATATCAACCTGCCTGAAACCGATGCAGGAGCAACAGATCAAGGAAATAGCGTCTCTGTGATTCGTTAAAATACAGCCCTGTGAAAATTGAAGCAAATAACACTTGTGCAGTTCGTTAGAGTAAATTATACCAATGAAGGGATGTCCTCCGTCGTGTTTATGACTTGTGGGGCATCCCCCTTTTGCATTTACACCCGTTTTGTCTTGTACCGACTCCGCATCGCAGCCTGAACTACAATGGCAGCAGCAATCAGCACCAAATTGAACACAAACACGGAGTACAGCGAGCCAACCTCCATAAGTAGCGCTGCAATCAGTGGAGACACGATGGAGCCGATCTCGGCCGCAGAGACAATTTTGCCTATGACAGAGCTTCGACTCTCGTCTGGGATATGATCGCCAATATGAGCAAAGAACGAATCCATGTAACATGCACCACCAACCCCGCCAATGAGCATGCCAACGTAGACCCATAGATGGGAGGACGTGCTTAGAAATACAGCAACTTCGATTCCAATTAGGAACATGCCGAGCATACAGAGTAACAGACGATCGCCCATTCGGTCAGAAAGATAACCAACAAAGGGAGCAGCGGCAAGCGTAGAAATCCCGGAGACGGTGAAGGCGAGACTGGTTGCAAACGGGTCCCAATGCATGATGTGAGCTGCATACAGTGCAAAATAGGTGAGGAATACCGCATACGCGCTCATCTCCAGAAAATGTACTGTGCCGTAGCCGAGAAGCTGTTGACGCTGGGTAAGCTCTGTAGGTGGGCCAATCGTTGTTGATCCGGGAGCTTGATCGGATAGGGAGGTATACTCAACTTGAGTATACTTTGCATCAGACGGTGATGAAGATAAAGGAGCAGCAGTTATAGTAGTATGAGGAGGGGAGTCAATAATAGTGTCATCATCTGAAACATCATTCGTGTGGAGTAGTGAATGTGTTAAGTTGTCCAGAGGTTCTTGGTTCACAGTAGCCGAAGGTTCTTCTAGTTGATAATCACTTAACGTCCCCCCAGATTCATGTGTAGCTCTAGCTTGTGCCGTCGTCTTCATCCCCATCGCAGCAACCACGGCCATCAGACAACAGACGGTAACGAGCAGAAAAGGCACCGACAATGGCCAGTGCAGCGCAAGCCAGCCACTAATGACTGGGCCAAGCACCATACCGCCGCCCTCACTGCTGCTGATATATCCATTGTACAGGCCGCGGTTGTCTACACTGCCCCCATCCCCAATGATGGAACGCACGACCACGGTAAGGCCCGTGGAAGCGAGCCCCTGTAGAAGTCGGAGCAGGCCGAATAACACCGCAGCAGTAGACACCGCGAAGCCGCCCATGCAGACAGCCAGCAGGATTAGCATCAGGATGAGCGCCTTTTTCCCTCCAAGCCTTCTATAAATTGCCGCAGCAGGAACGCCACCAATTACTTTCCCCACATAAAAAAGCGCAAAAATAACCCCCATCATCCAGCCGGACAGGCCGAATTCCTCAATAAACAAAGGAAACAGGGGCAGGATCATGAATCCGCCCATCTGACTTAAGAAACAAATGGTCATCAGCAAAGGCAGGTTACGACGAATATCCAAGAGCCAAGACTCCTCTCACACATAAAATGGAATCCTAAAAGTCCTTCATTTACTCCATATGGGTACGTATTATCGACATTACCCGTAATGTATGCAGGATTTTTGAAAATAAGAAGAAATGACACGCGGCGTTTACATCAAAACCATTGCGGATATACCTGAATCATATATAATAGATGGGTTATCTATAAGGATGCATGAACGAAAAGTGTACAGACTTAAGAGGTACCTCAAGTATAAGGGGGCGATGTGAAGCATGTCAGAACAACAACCGATTATCCGCTTCGAAGCGGTGACTCAGCAATACGATCAGGATGAAGCCGTATTGAAGGCGGTCAGCTTTGAGATTGAGCGGGGTAAATTTTATACGCTTCTCGGCCCATCGGGCTGCGGGAAAACAACGATATTGCGGCTGATTGCCGGCTTTGCGGAGCCGACACAGGGCAGTATTTATTTTAATGGTGCGCTCATCAACCGGGTGCCTGCCCACCAGCGGCAGGTGAATACCGTATTTCAGGATTATGCGTTATTTCCACATTTGAATGTATTTGAGAACGTAGCTTTTGGTTTGCGGATCAAAAAGATGAAAACGGCTGAAATTCGCAGCAAAGTGTTGGAAGCCCTCAAATTTGTCAATCTGTCCGGTTATGAAAACCGTGAAATCGGCGAAATGTCCGGTGGTCAACGACAACGTGTTGCGATTGCACGTGCCATTGTGAACGAACCTGAAATTCTGCTGCTGGACGAGCCCTTGTCAGCACTCGATCTGAAGCTGCGGACCGAAATGCAGTATGAACTGCGGGAGCTGCAACAGCGGTTGGGCATCACGTTTATCTTTGTTACGCATGATCAGGAAGAGGCCTTGGCGATGTCCGACGAGATCTTTGTCCTGAATGGCGGCGTGATCCAACAGAGCGGTACACCGAATGATATCTATGATGAGCCGATTAACCGCTTTGTGGCAGACTTTATCGGGGAATCGAACATTGTATCGGGCAAAATGAAGCAGGACTTTGTGGTGGAATTCGCTGGCGCACAGCACGAGTGTGTCGATCAGGGTCTCCAGCGGGACGAGCCGGTTGAGATTGTCATTCGCCCAGAGGATCTGGAGATTACAACCGAAGGCCAAGGCAAGCTGAAGGTTAATGTGGACTCCCAGTTATTCCGCGGAGTGCATTACGAGATATCCACCTACGACGATGCGGGCAATGAGTGGCTTGTTCATTCAACGAAGAAAGCCGTTGTAGGCGCACGGATTGGACTGTATTTTGACCCGGAAGCTGTACACGTCATGCGCTTTAACGAGACCGAAGAAGAGTTCGACAAACGACTCGAAGCCTACCAAGAGGCCGCTCATGCAGACTAAGGCCAGCACACGCAATGCGTATCTGATTCCATATGTATTATGGATGGTGTTGTTTGTTGTGGCGCCGGTTCTGCTGGTCATCTATTATTCATTCTTTGATGTGGAGGGTAACTTCACGTTTGGCAACTACGCCCGGTTCTTCACACCGGTGTACTTGCAGATGACTCTAAGTTCGTTCTGGTATGCATTTCTGATTACGGCGTTCTCATTGCTGATCTCCTACCCAACGGCGTATATGCTGACCCGGACGAAGCACAAGCAGCTGTGGTTGCTGCTGATCATTCTTCCAAGCTGGATCAATCTCTTGTTAAAAGCGTACGCCTTCATCGGCCTGTTTGGAACGTACGGTCTGACCAACTCCCTGCTTGAAGTCGTGGGTATTGGTACACAGCAGATTTTGTTCACCGATTTCAGCTTTATCTTTGTCTCGGTGTACATCTTCATTCCATTCATGATTTTGCCGATCTTCAATGCGCTGGAAGAGATGAATCCATCGTTGATCTACGCGGCGCGGGATCTGGGGGCCTCATCGTGGCTGACCTTCCGCCGGGTTATCTTTCCACTGACGATTAGCGGGGTGAAATCAGGCTGTCAGGCTGTGTTTATTCCTGCGCTGTCCCTGTTCATGATTACCCGCCTCATTGCGGGGAACCGTGTAATTACGCTGGGAACAGCGATTGAACAGCATTTTCTCGTCACCCAGGACTGGGGGATGGGTTCAACGATTGCCGTCTTTTTGATTATTGCGATGGCGATTATTATGTTCCTGACTGGATCAGGCAAGAAGGAGGTGCGTAATGGGAAGAAACGGAAAGCTGTCTAACGTCTATCTAGCCGTTGTATTCGCCATATTGTACGCACCGATTGCGTATCTGATCTTCTATTCCTTCAATAGTGGCGGCCATATGCGCAGCTTCGAAGGATTCACGCTCGAATGGTACAGAGAGGTGTTCGCCGATACACGGCTGCTCATCATTGTTCTGAATACATTTATCATTGCGCTCCTGTCATCGGCGATCTCGACAATCCTTGGTGTAGCAGGAGCACTGGCGATCTACCACGTGCGTCGCAAACGGACCAAGAACACACTGCTGTCACTCAATAACGTGTTGATCGTTAGTCCGGATGTCATCATTGGTGCGTCATTCCTGATTCTGTTCACCATGATTGGCATCAAACTGGGTTTCACTTCGGTTCTGCTGTCTCATATTGCGTTCAGTGTGCCAATTGTCGTTATTATGGTACTGCCAAAGCTGCAGGAAATGAGCCCAACACTGATGGATGCGGCGCGCGATCTGGGCGCTGGTTCATGGCAGATTCTGACGCGTGTGGTGCTGCCATACGTGAAACCGGGTATTTTTGCCGGATTCTTCATGGCGTTGACGTACTCGCTCGATGATTTTGCAGTAACATTCTTTGTCACGGGTAATGGATACTCCACACTCTCAGTAGAGATATACTCCAGAGCAAGGCAGGGCGTTTCGTTGTCCATCAATGCCCTGTCCACCCTATTGTTCCTGCTCACGGTGCTGCTGGTGGTCGGATATTACTTCATTAACCGCCGTGCAACACGGATACCTCCCGGAGGAAAGGGGCTGCGACCATGAAGCAACTGGTACGGACATTTGCGCTTGTTTTTGTGGCCGCGTTTGCCCTGATGATCCTGGCTTCGTATCTGAACAAGAGTCAGGGGTATTCTGGCGGCAACACGCTGACCATCTATAACTGGGGCGATTATATCGACCCCGATCTGCTCAAGGAATTTGAGGACGAGACCGGCATTAAGGTCATCTATCAGACGTTTGATTCCAATGAAGCGATGCTGACCAAGATTGAGCAGGGGGGGACCACGTTTGATGTTGCAATTCCTTCTGAATATGCGATTAGCAAAATGAAAGAGGAAGACCTGCTCGTTCCACTCGATCATAGCAAATTAACCCATCTGGACAACATTGATCCGCGGTTCATGGACTTGTCCTTTGATGAAGGCAACAAGTACTCCATCCCTTATTTCTGGGGAACGGTAGGGGTTGTGTACAATCCTGAGCTGGTGGATGGATTGACGTTTGATAGCTGGAATGACCTGTGGGACCCGCGTTTGAAAAATCAAATCCTGCTCCTTGACGGTGCACGCGAAGTCATTGGGATGGGATTGAACAGTCTTGGGTATTCTCTGAATGATACCAACGAAGACCACCTGCAAGAAGCGCTGAAGAAGCTGTCTACATTGACACCTAACGTGAGAGCGATTGTCGGTGACGAGATCAAGATGCTGCTTGCGAACGAGGAAGCTGCGGTTGGACTTGTATGGTCCGGGGATGCATCCGAGATTATGGATGAGAACGACAAGTTGGATTACATGGTGCCTGAAGAAGGCTCGAACCTCTGGTTCGACAACATGGTTATTCCGAAGACGGCGAGTAATATTGAAGGGGCACACCAGTTCATCAACTTCATGCTGGACCCAGACCATGCCGCTCGCAATGCGGAGTATGTAGGATATTCCACACCAAACGCTGAGGCCCTTAAGCTGCTGCCAGAGGACATCTCGGAGGATGAACGCTTCTATCCAGACGAGACACTGACAGGCAAGCTGGAGGTCTACGATAATCTGGGCAAAAAAATGCTCTCGCATTATAACGACCTGTTCCTGGAGTTTAAAATGCACAGTAAATAACCTTCAATAACGTGTGCACAGTTCGTTAGATTCTGAAAAAAAAGACAAAAAGGGTTGCTGCTCGTCATTTCATTTGAATGACGAACAGCAACCCTTTTCTATTACCTACATCAGAGCAAAAGCTCAGGTCATATTATTTTCGTACACACGTTAACGGAGGGGACAGAAAAAACTGAAGAAGCGAAGCGCTCGCCTTTATCCCCGGATTTTCCCATTCCAGAGGGGATTCAAAAAAATCCGGGGATAACAGCGATCAGAAGTTGTTCTGTCACCGCAGTGACTCAGTTAATCGCACCCTGTTCATCTTATATAATTGCCACTACATGCGCTTTTTGCGACCCACCATGATCCATGCCCCGCCCATAATCAACACAATCGCCACAAACGGTTGGATAAAGCTCAAACTGCTCAGCATCGTGCCAATCGACATCACAGCGAAGAATAGCAACGATATAACTGTTAGAATGTTGATGGGGATCAGCAACCATTTGTTCCGACCACCAAACCAGTACAATTCGAACAAACCAACAGCTACAGCCAGAATGAAGCCCGGCCACATCGTACCCCAGTTGTTAAACAGCATAGCGATCTGACAGACGATACCAACCGTGAGCAACAACCCACCGGGAACCAGCAGTCCAACCCCTCTGCCAATCATGGAGAAGTAGAGCCAGTGGAAGAACAGTCCTAGTGGAATCACGAACAACGTGGGCCAGAAAGTCGCAAAGATCGTACCCGGACCGAGTGAACCTCCCTGGTTCAGAATCAGGTACACGCCCAGCAAAATGAGAACAGGCGCAAGGATCGTACGTTTAGCCATAATATCTCTCCTTCTTAATACAAGATCAATTTCCGAACGGTTGTATGTAGAGCAATACTTTCGTTACTCACAGCATACCATGAACTGGAAAAGTCTATCCTCCGTCTTTGGAGTTAAAGTGAACCTAGACCAAAGTCTAGGTAAGCATTTGGGCAACTACCTCTTTGTAGATGAGTGTGTAGTTGAACATACTAAAAACCCACTCTGTTGAGAGTGGGTTCTGTCATTCTTTTTATCAAAATAGAAGCTCGTTATTTCACCACATCCGAATGTTTCTTGCCCCAGCTGTTCACACCGTCATCCTCAATAATGGAGATGGCAGCGTCGGCGATGTCGGGGTTTGTCATCAGTTTCTCCTGAATACGGAACTTGATGTCATCCGCATCAGCCAGGCTGAGTCCTTTGGTCAGTTCAATCAGACCTTCCACATGATAATAACGGCCTTCCTGAATGATACGCATCATCTGGATATCGGCAACGTGTGTGTCTGCCAGAATGGTTTGGGACACTTTGTCCTCAATATCTTGGGGAGCCGCTACACCGATCAATCCGATCATATTATCATAACCAACCCGGAAGGCTACAGCGATCATCAGACATCCAATAATTGTTGTCACAATGCCATCGAGCAATGCAAAATTGGTCAATGCAATGACTACAACGGAGATCAAGGCGAGTGTTGCACCGAGTACTGCTACAACATCTTCGTAGAATACGAGACGGGTTGGTGGCGCAGCACGGCCTACATTTTTGATGGCAGCAGGGACCAAGGCAAATCCGGCGGCTTTGGGTGCGCGTGCTTCTTTTAGAATTTCCTTCATGGCTTTGATCAGAATGGCCCCGTCAATGACAATGTTTAGAACAAGCACTCCGATGTTAATCCAGAGACCGCCGGTATGACCAACAGGATGCTGCAACAGATGGATGCCTTCATGGATCGTCTCATAGGCCATAATGGTAACAACAATAACGGCGATCATGCAGAAAATGTTAATGACCCGTCCGAATCCGGTCGGGAAGCGGCGTGTAGGTTTTTTCTCGGACAACACACTTCCGACAAAGACAAACCCTTGGTTAATGGCATCGGCCAACGAATGCATCGCCGAAGCGAACATGGCACCACTGCCACTGAATAGGAAGGCTCCCCCTTTGCATACAGCAAGAACAGCATTACCTGCCATCGCTACGGCGGAGGATGTGTTTCCTTTTTTGACGAGAGACATAAAGCTCTCAGACTTCGGTTGTTCAGCCACTTCGTATGTTCCTCCCAGATCAATGTATTAGGTGTAGAAAAGGCAGTCATATCTATACAGCATGTGCATTTCCACTAAATGTTATTATAACCGCTTTGACATATCCCAGCATTATGCAAAATAGGTCATATCATCATGCTGATCATGTGATCCATAGGGAGTAGGCTGATGCCAGTTTGGATACGTTATACTTTCTCAGTACTCGATGGCCTCAATAGCACGTAAATTCCGGTTGGACTGTTCCAACAGTTCCGTAAACGTCCCAGCGACATAATATACAAAATCCGGATCATGCACGTACATAATAATCTGCCCAAAGGTTCCTTGCTCTGTCGGATCAAAGTCGAACATCAGATACAGTGATCCACCTCCGAGCATGCCAAACGTGATCCATTTCTTTTGAAAAAGGTAGGGTTTGATTCGGGGATCAAGCTCACGGATCTCTTCTTCGGTAAAATAATCATCCATGCGGTTCTCCACCAGCGTGGACTGCTCCTTTTGAATCTTTTCCAGGGATAACAGATAAAATGGTTCGGATTCCTGTCCATCCTCAAGGCTTGGATACAAGACGTGAAAGGCATAACCGCTCCCATTTTTACGTTTATAAAAGGCCCGGAAATCAGCAGGTAATCGAATACCGTGTTCCTGCTCGAATGCGTCAAGCTGCTCATCCGTCACGCCTTCAAACTTGCGATAAGCCTCCAAGAGTTCCCGGTTTTCCTCATCCTGTACCTTCTCCTCCAGCAACATATCCAGTTCATCCATCAATTCATATATACGCTGTTCTGGCATCCAATTCCCTCCGTATGAGCTATTCAGATAATATGGTGATTGTATGCGAGCAAACTGTGCCTGATTTCACCTCATATTATAGTTATAATCCAGAAAAGCACACAAGAAACCGGAGTCCTTGCTTACATACTACAATGGTCTCATTATTCAAGGGAGGTAACAACAAATAAAGCGTGGGCAACAGGAATGATCCCTGTAACCCACGCTACATTTTTTATCTACTTTATAAATAAAACCAACCTTTTACATAATCCTCTTTATTCAAACTTCCAGCAGGACAAGCTCAGGTTACCATATTGATAGGCTTTGAACAGGAGCGATGCCTGTTTGTTCTGATCTCCCGCACCCATGGCGAGCAACAGCGGTACAAAATGCTCCGGTGTAGGCACGGCGGCTTGAGCTGAAGGTGCCAGTTTATCATAGGAGAAGAGAGACTCCGTATCCCAACTCACCAGCTTGTCATGCAGCCAGTTGTCGAACTCTGATGCCCACGGGTCAACGCCGTTACTTTCCCAGTTCAATCGACGCAGATTGTGAACGGTCCCGCCGCTGCCAATGACGAGTATGTCTTGCTCACGCAAGGAAGCGAGCGCCTGTCCGACCTGATATTGCTGCTCACCTGTCAGATATCGATTCACGGACAAGGCAACTACGGGAATATCCGCATCCGGGTAGAGCAGGCGCAGAACAACCCAAGCGCCGTGATCCAGGCCACGGACGTCATCGGTCTGTACTGGAATCCCTGCTTCTGCGAATAGGCGCTCCACTTCCGCAGTGGTTTCTGCCTGTCCTTGAGCCGGGTACTTGATCTGATACAGCTCGGGCTGGAAACCTCCGAAATCATAAATGGTCTCATAGTTGGCTACCGAGGATACAAGCTGAGTTGTGGATTCCCAGTGAGCAGAGAACAATACGATTGCTTTAGGTTTCGGCAGTTCCTGTCCAAGTTTCTGCAAAAATTCAGTGTACACATTCTCCTCCAGTGCCAGTGATGGGGCACCGTGAGCAATAAACAGAGATGGCATCATTATGAATTCAGTCCTTTCGGGTCTTCGGTAGTCAGATTTGCATCCGTCCGAAGCCAGTGTTGGAATTGTTGATATAGATCGGGGGTCACCTGATGCCCACCGTTGTAAGGTAAATATGTGACGTGATCGGTATGTTGACGGAAGAAATTGGCGTTATCTTCGCCCAGTTGCAGCGGGAATAGATGATCCTGATCCCCATGCGAGATGAACACAGACAGCTCCGAATCGGGTTGCAGCTTGTACTCGTCTTTCACAAATTGCGGGATGTACCCACTCATCGCTACAATGCCTTTAATTGCATCTCCCATAATCAGCGATAGGGTCATGGCCATAATTGCGCCCTGGCTGAATCCGGTGATATAACGCCGCTTGGGATCAATAGCATATTTGGCGGACAGATCAACAATCAACTGTTGCAGCCCCAACACGGAGGCATCATACAATTCACGGATGGGGTTGCCGATGCTTTTGATCTGAAAATAAGCATAACCACTACCCTGAACGATAGGCCCACGGATGGCAACAATAATAAAATCAGACTGCATAGGCTCCATTAAACGAAGCATATCTTGCTCATCTGATCCCATGCCATGTAAGGCGAAAATGACAGGATAACGTTGATCTGGATTGTAATGAGACGGTAATCGGACTTCATGTATATAAGGAGAATTCATTGAAAACACCACCTGAAGAGGAATGAATTAAATATATCGTTCTGACAATAAAGTTCACCAATATGAAATAAATATTCTTATTTATGAACAAAATTTATCATGGTTTCATTGTAGGGTCAATACTTTTTTTGTATGATGAATATATGTTGTTTATAAAAAATCTTGAATGTATCTACATATATGCCGCTGCGCATGGTTTATATCTTATTCCGAGGACGTGATCAGGATGTTAAAGAGTATCGTGCCTATTTTGAGAATATTTGATGAAAATAAAGCTAGAGAGTTCTACCTTGAATACCTCGGTTTCCAATTGGATTGGGAACATCGATTTGAGCAAGATATGCCCTTATATATGCAGATTTCACTCGATTCCATCGTGATTCATCTGTCCGAACATCATGGAGATTGTACACCTGGAGCTGCCTTGCGCGTGGAAACAGATAACTTGGATACATTCCATGGTGCACTTCGTCAGAAAGAGTACAAAAATGTGAGACCCGGTATAGAGGAGACCCCTTGGCAATCAAGAGAAATGACCGTGACAGATCCGTTTGGTAATCGGATTATATTTGTTGAGGCAAGCGCCGAATAGATAACCTGAAGAAGCGAAGCGGACGTCTAGTGTTTAAAAATCAATAGAAGGGAGGGACGCGATATGGATATTGGCTTGACTATTCGTACGATCCGCAAACAGAAACAGATTACGATCATGCAGATGTGTGAGGGAACGGGGTTGTCCAAAGGTTTTATCAGCAACGTAGAAAATAACAAAACGTCACCTTCCATTGCTACGCTGGAAAGTATTGCGGATTATCTGGAAGTGCCACTTCCCTATTTGCTGCTGACACCGGAGCAACGGATGAATGTGGTACGTAAGAACGAGCGCAAGGAAACAACGGCCGGAAGCGGACAGATCAAAGTGCAGCATCTTACAGCCAAAGGTGCGATGCGTATGTCCATTGTGGAGTTGCCGCCAGGTGCATCGACCGGGGTAAGCAAACATGCGGGAGAAGAGAGTCATCTTTTATTGCAGGGCATGATTCGTGCGCAACAAGGTGAAGATGTGGAAATTCTGGAAGCGGGTGATTCGTTTACTTGGAATGCAATCGTGCCCCATGAAGTGACCAATATCGGTGAGGAGCCTGCGGTGGTGCTCATTGCAGTGTCCAAAGAATTGGGTCTGGATCATTTGTAGAATAAAAAAAGGACGGCTCCCAAGTCATGAACATGCGAACCTGCATACATGTAAAATGGGAAACGTCCTTTTATATTTCTAACGAACTGAGCGAGCTCTATTAGGTGATTTTAAGCAGGTGCAGAGATGTAACGAACCTCATACGCTTTATTTCACTGCTGTGTGTGTATTTTGGCTACAGTTCACAGACTTTTAGCGAAATAACGTTGCTGAGATTCGTTACGTTTCTCATTTCCTGCATATGACAACGATAGGGTGCGAGGAGTTCGTTAGAAAAGACAGAGGGAGACTCTGCCTATTGCGGATTAGTCGTCCAGATGCCTGCTGCTTTGACAAAGACACGGTCGGACAGCTTGAGTGTTGCGAGTGCAAGTTCTGCTACATCTTCCGCTTGCATCATGCGATCTTCGTCGCCAATTTTCAGTCCGGCATTAGTCGCAAGCTCCGTATTAACGGTGCTTGGTGTCAGTGCGGTCACACGAATGTTGGATTTGCGCACTTCCTGCATCAGAGATTCGGTCATACCGAGTAGCGCAAACTTGGATGCACAGTATGCCGAACCTGTAGCAAATCCGCGCTCACCTGCAGTGGAAGCAATATTGATAATGCTGCCGCTACTTTCCTTGATCATGCTTGGAAGGACAGCACGTGTCACGTAATATGTACCCATAACGTTGACATGCAGGATGCGTTCCCACTCTTCTGGGTCCATATCCAGCAATGTTCCGAAGCTTGCGATACCTGCATTGTTGATCAGGATATCCACTGCGCCGAGTTCCATCTCAATGGCGGCTACAGCGGCTTCCGCCTGTGTGCGATCCGAGATGTCTGCTACAGCACTGGTTACTTTCACACCGTATTCTTGACTGAGTGATTGTTGAAGAGCCTGAAGATCCGAAGCGGTACGTGCAATAAGTCCAATGTGCACACCTTCTTTGGCAAGTGCTTCAGCGATGGCACGGCCGATACCTTTTCCGGCACCTGTAATGATAGCTGTTTTATTTTTAAGTTCCATGTGGGTAATTCCTCCTTAGAAATGGACTAGCATTCAATTATACTATTATTACCCACAGTTCGGAAATTGGCTTCATCACTATTTGGTAATCTCGATGCTGCCAGAAGAAGTACGGGCCTTGATCACTTCCCGGCTCACCATTGGCGATTCAGGTACATCTACACTTCCGGAAGTAGCCTTAGCGTCGTAGATTCCGTCAAAATCAGGTGCAGCTTGAATGAAAATATCTCCTGATGTTCCAGACGCATTAATCGGGGCGGAATGGGACTGTTCAATATGAATGCTACCCGAAGTGAATTGAACATCGGCTGCGCCGTTTAATTCAGTGATCTCAATATCTCCTGATTTAATCTTACTGTTTACTTGACCAACTACCTGATCAGCAGTGAAGCTTCCGGATGTCTGTTTCACGGTCATGTCTCCATTAATCATGGAAGCGGTAATGTCCCCCGAAGTCAGAGCCAACTCAATATTGGGTACCTTGATGTTTGCCAGACGTATGGAACCTGAGGTGTTATTCAGCTCAAGCTGATTGGCACTCAGATCCGTTAGATCCCATTCACTTGAAGAGGAGTCCAGCTTAACCTCATTTAATTGGTGTCCTTCAGGCAGGGCAACTGTTATTGTGGAGTCTTGATCATTCCAGTACAAGGTGAAAAATTGCAATCGTTCACGTTCTGTCTGCGCCAGTTGGAATGTGCCGTTAGATAAAGTGGCTTGTTCGAAGCTTTTGACTACGGCAGGGTCCCATTTTCCATCCACTTCGATATAACCATTCGAATCCGGGCTTACAACAAATTCAATATCTGCACTGAAATTAGCATTCATGATAATGTTCTGTAATTCATCTTCTTTGAAATCCCATCGTTTAGAATAATGCTCCCGTTCATCCCCGAACTGAACGCCATAGATGGATGTCCCAAGTAAACCTATTCCGATACATATCACGGCAAGCGCAAGCCATTTTTTGGTGCTCATGCGGAAACATCTCCTTTCATCGTGTTTTTATTCCATCTAATATATTGAAGAGTGACGAGTTTGAAGGCTCTAAAGACATACTTCGATGTGATGGCAAACAAAATGCCGACACCGAAAGCGCCAATCGCAACGAAGGTCTCTGCTTTATCGAGTTGGCTTAGGAATACGAAATCCACAACCGCTGCCACAGGAGCCAATACCAGCAAGGAAAGGCTGGCAATAACAAGCCATACCGACCACATCATGAGACCAAGAGGAATGCCAAGAATCAGATTCAGGAATAACAGGCCGATGGCTGTGAAAAAGTTGCGAGTGGCTCTGGTGCTGTTTCTAGGTGACCGCATTTCGCGATACGTCGGTGCATAGAACGCATCTGAACCCGGTGTATGAATGTCATAACGATCACCAAGTGCTTCCTTGGCGATCTCTTCCGGGTGCCCCAGTTCCCGAGCGATCTCTTCTTCCAGCCTGCCTTCTCGTAGTCCAAGCTCGAAATGTTGATCATAGTCTGCGAGCAATTCGGCCCGTTCCTGCGGTTCCATCGGCCGTAGATGAATTTCCATGGCCTGCATAAATTGTTGTCTATTCATTATGAGTTCCTTCCTCAATCAGATTTGCGACATTGCGCACAAATTCATTCCATTCTGTCGTCAGTGCCGTCATGTAGTCGCGACCTGTATCGGATAGTCGGTAATACTTGCGCGGCGGGCCTTCAGTTGATTCTTGCAGATAGGTGGTGCAGTAACCGTCATTCACAAGCCGGCGAAGCAAGGGATACAGTGCACCTTCAGCAACTTCGATATGTTTGGAGACCGCCTGAGCCAGTTCGTAGCCATACCGATCCTGGCGGTTAATTAATACCAGGACGCACAGCTCCAATACTCCTTTTTTGAACTGGATGTTCACATTCACACAGGTTCCTCCTTAGTAGCTTCATTTATCGCTAGTGTATATTGTTCAGTAGTGGTGAATTTATCATAGCATCCAGTACTGTTTAATGCAAGGTAGTGACTTTAAAATAGTTCCGTATCACGATTGATCGATAATAAGTTCGTTTAATACTGATGCTTAGCTGAAGCTGTCTGTTTAGCTATAATTCAGCATACGCAAAAACCGGATCGGTTACTTCCGTCTGGAGGCGGATTCCGATCCGGTCTGTGAGATGAACTTTTGTTTCTTTGGTTTACAGGTTAATCGTTAAATGTCGGTTATTCTTGTGCATCCAGAACTTTAAGGTCTTCCACAGCAGGGCCCTCAATGACATGGCCTGCATAATCGAAGCGGGAACCATGGCATGGGCAATCCCACGAACGCTCCCCCTCATTCCACTCCACTTCGCACCCCAGATGGGTGCAGGTGGTATCCACCAGAAACAGCTTGCCACTGGTGTCCTTGTAGGCGCCAGCCCGTTTGCCGTTATGACGAACGACAGCACCTTCATCTTCGCCAATATCACTAACGTTTTTGTGCACAATGCCTACTTTACCGGAGATTAATTCCTTGGCTACATTCACATTTTCCACAATAAAATGCTTCATGCCAGGATCGGCTTTGAATCTTGCTGGATCGAATATGGCAGCATGAGGGTTGTCACGTCCGGTGATGCGATCTGCGAGAATATGACCGGCCATGGTACCCGTTGTCATTCCCCATTTGGCAAATCCGGTCGCCACATATACACGTTCATGTCTTCCGGTAATCGGTCCAATGTAAGGCACCTTGTCAATGGAGATCAGATCCTGGGCTGACCAACGAAAAGGGATGTTGCGGATGCCAAATGTCTCCGCTGCGAACTGCTCCAGGCGTTCATAATGACCGAAGGTGCAGATGCCTTGTCCGGTTTTGTGATTTTCGCCGCCAAAGAGGATAAGTTCCTTGCCGTCATGTAAGACGGTACGCAAGGAGCGGTACGGTGTATCGTCCGAGATGTACATGCCGCCCGCATAGGGTTTCTCCGGTTCGACTAATACAGCGTAGGATCGTTCGGCGTGTAATCGTGTGAAATAAAATCCGGGATCATAGACGGGAAAATGAGAGGCCACGACAATATGTTCCGCTGTTACGGATGGGCCATCTCCATAGGTTCGTACATGCAGTGAAGCGTCTTCCTCTACATCGATAACTGTCGTATGCTCGTAGATCTGTACCCCTTGTTTTACGGCTGAATCGAGCAAGTAGTGAAGATAGGCCAGCGGATCAAAACGTGCCTGACCCGGCATGCGAATACCTGCCCTTGCGGGAACTCGAATAGGGAGTGGATCTACCCACTCGCCAGGGATATTGAGTTTGCCATAAGCGGTTAGCTCGATCTCCAGTTTTTTAATGTTTTCCTCTGATTGGATGTAGACGTAGGCATCTTCCTCTGCCCACTGGCAATCAATCTGTTTTTCCTTCACCAGATTGCGCATCCACTTGGCGGCATCGGCATTGCCTTCATAGTACATCCGAGCCTGTTCCTGTCCGAAGTGATGCATAATTTCATCAAATATGACGCCGTGCTGTGCAGATACCTTGGCAGTGGTATGACCGGTCGTGCCATCCAATACTTTTCCAGCTTCCAGCACGACTACACGCATACCCGTCTGCGCGAGCAGATAGGCTGTAGTGATCCCGGCAATACCGGCACCAATAATCGCTACATCAGCGGTAATATCTTCTGTCAGTTTCGGATAGCTATCGAATTCATGCGTAGCACGCCACAGTGATTCGGGGACCGGGGGCAGACCCGTCTTGGTCTGCTGATTGTCGCTCATTTGTCTTCCTCCTTAATCATCTTCATTCGGTTGATGCGATTGTCGTTCAGCGCACATCGTTGTACTCTTATTCATGATTGCCAGACTATGCCAGGAAAAAACGGTGTTGTTCAGATTTTGCAGAAGGGATGTTCACAATTTCCTGCGCAGAACCTCTGTTTTTTTTGTTAAACATGCTTTATGATAAGATTACCGAAATCGTTTTAGGTTTTGAAAAGGAGATAAAACTTCACACCTTTAAACGTTGATTATAAAAGGGTTAATTGATCCACCGGAAGAAAGATTTTATCCGAATTAACCCCCGTTTTTTCTTGATATATGTATTCGCTATCATTTTAATTAACTACCGATAACCAAAGGAGATTCTATATGACGACCAACCAAACGAAATATCCGTTTCAAGATACAGCACTAGAGTTAGACACTCGTGTGAAGGACCTTGTATCCCGCTTAACGGAAGATGAAAAAATTGAATCCATGCTGCAATATCAGCCAGCAGTAGACCGCTTGGGTGTGCCTGCATACAAACATGGAACAGAAGCGGCACACGGTCTGGCCTGGCTTGGAGAAGCAACATCCTTCCCACAACCGGTGGGGCTGGCATGCACGTGGGATGCGGATTTGATGAAAGAGATTGGCTCCGTGCTCGGAGACGAGGCGCGTGTATTTTATAAACGAAATCCGGCAGTGAACGGTCTTACGCTGTGGGCACCTACAGTGGATATGGAACGTGACCCGCGCTGGGGACGGAATGAAGAGGCATATGGTGAAGATCCGGAACTGACAGCCGAGCTGACAACAGCATTGGTCAAAGGAATTCAGGGCGACCATCCAAAGTATTACAAAGCGGTCGCTACCTTGAAGCATTTTCTTGCGAATAATAACGAAGTGGATCGCGGAAGTGGTTCGTCCAGCATTGATCCGCGCAATATGCGTGAATATTATCTGAAAGCGTTCGAGAAGCCGTTCAAAGAAGGCGGCGCACAGTCGATGATGACGGCGTACAACTCCATTAATGGTACGCCAGCGTTGTTGCATCCTTTTGTGAACGAGATTGTCAAAGGCGAATGGGGCATGGATGGTTTCGTTGTCAGTGATGCAGGTGATGTAATGGGCATCAAGAATGATCATAAATACTATGATTCACACACACCAGGTACGGTAGAGTCCGTGAAGGCAGGCATTGATAGCATCACTGATGATGCTGAGCTGTCCAAACAGGCACTGCGTGAAGGATTGGAACAAGGTACACTCACGATGGATGACATCGACAAGGCGTTGTTTAATACGTTCCGTGTGCGTTTCCGTCTGGGTGAGTTCGATCCGGAAGAAGGCAACCCGTACGCTGCGATCGGTGAAGAGTCCATGATGACGGAGAAAGCAAAAGAACTGTCGCTCAGAGCCGCGAGAGAACAAGTGGTATTGCTCAAGAACGACAAAGGCACACTGCCGCTGGACAAAACTAAGGCTGGTAAAGTGGCTGTAATTGGTCAATTGGGCGGAACCGTCTACCGTGACTGGTATGCAGGCACCATGCCGTATAACGTATCCCCGCTTGAGGCGATCCGTGGCAAAGTAGGCAGCGACCAAGTGGCGTTCAAGGATGGAAATGATCGCATTACGTTAACTTCCGTAGCCAATGGGAAGAAGATTGGACTGGCGGATGGTGAGAAATCACCTGTCATTGCTTCAGGAGAAGCGGAGACATTTATGGTGTCCGACTGGGGCTTCGGAAGTTATACCTTGCAGGCCGAAAGCAACGGCAAATATCTGACCACAGATGAAGAGACCGTAACGGCTTCCGCAGATGAAGTGTACGGCTGGTTTGTGAAGGAAGTATTCCACCTGTTGCCACAACAGGACGGAAGTGTAGGTCTGACCACTTGGAATGGCAAAACGGTGACTGCCCCTAATGGTGGAAACGATGCATTTGTGGTGTCCGAAGAACTGAAGTCTTTCGGTGCTACAGAGACATTCAAGCAGGATGTGATTGTGAATGGACTTGAGGAAGCGGTAGCAGCTGCCAAGGCTGCGGAAACGGCGATTGTCTTTGTTGGTAATAATCCGCTTGTAAATGGTAAAGAGGAAATTGACCGTCCAAGTCTGGATCTGGCCGAATCTCAGCAACGTCTGGTTGAGGCGGTCTATGCCGCGAACCCGAACACGGTAGTTGTTATCGTGGGTAGTTATCCATTTACATCGAATTGGGTCCAGGAGAACATCCCGGCGGTATTGTATACTTCGCACGCAGGACAGGAACTGGGTAACGCAGTGGCTGACGTATTGTATGGAGACTATGCGCCAGCAGGCCGTCTGAATATGACATGGGTACAATCGGCATATCAACTGACCGACATCAAAGATTACGATATTATTCAATCTGGTCGTACGTATCAATATTTTGAAGGTAATGTATTGTATCCGTTTGGACATGGTCTGACGTATGCAACGTTTAAATACAGCAATTTGGAACTTAGCCCAGCTCAAGTGGGTACAGAGGGCAACGTTACGGTAACTGTAGATGTAACCAATACGGGTTCAATTCCCAGCGACGAGGTTGTACAGTTGTACGTTCGTGCAGGCAAATCCCGGGTAAAACGTCCACTCAAAACGTTAAAAGGATTCCGTCGTCTTCATATCGAAGCGGGATCTACAGCGAAAGTCAGCTTCACCTTGCCTGTTCAGGAACTGGCAATCTGGGATGTAACACGTGATCGCTATGTCGTGGAAAGTGGAACTTACTCCATTATGGTTGCCAAGTCATCCTCTGATGTTCAGCTGGTTGCAGACCTGACGGTAGAAGGAGAGACAATCCCTGCTCGTAATCTGGCTGTGGCTACTCGTGCCGAGAATTATGATGCTTACCTGGGCGTTGACCTGGATGAGAGCAAAGAGGGCGGAAGTGCTGTCCGCGTAATTGGGGAGCAAGGATGGATTGTCTTCAAAGATGCTGATCTGGGTAGTGGGGCAACGGCAATTGAAGCGCGTGTATCCGCAGAACAAGCAGGCGCTGTGTTAGAAGTTCGACTCGGTTCACCGGACGGTACGCTCGCAGGACGTGTGGAACTGGCGCAAGGTGAAGCCCAGCAGTGGTCTACCGTGAAGGCGGAACTCACAGGTGCATCAGGTGCGCAGGATGTATACATTGTGTTGTCTGCAGGTGTGCGCATCAGTCACTTCGAGATTCGTTAAGTCAAATAGCTAATGAAAAAGCCTCCGAATACATTCGGAGGCTTAGTTTGTTGTTTAATGACCATTTTGCATAAATCCCCTGAGCGGTAGGAATCGAATTATGCAAATTTCTATGATATGGACCGCGTTTGTTTCATTAAACGTATTTTTATTTACCGTCAAACGTAATCATTTTTTGCACAAATTGCTTCAACTGTTTGTTGGTTTCATTCAGTTGCTCAATTGTGCTCATGAAATTGTTTACGAGTTCAGCCTGCTCTTGGGAGCTTGCAGTGATCTCACCAAGTTCATTCTCCATGCCTTGAATGGATTGCCGAACCGAGAGAAGAGAATCTTCAATACGGGCCGTTGCTTCTTTGGTATCCACAGACAGTTTGCGAATTTCTTTGGCAACAACGCCAAAACCTGCACCAGCTTCACCTACACGAGCAGCTTCAATGGCTGCATTCAAGCCGAGCAGATTCGTCTGTTCGGAGATTTCACGAATGAAGCTGGCGACCTGAGTGACATTTCCTGATTTCTGTACGGCTTGTTTGGAGTTATTCCGAATTTCTTCGGTTGTGGCACTGAGTTCCTCGGAGTGTGCAGCTACATGCTGTACACTGTCAATTAACTGGTTGGTCAGATTTTCGGTAGCATCCATGAGCTGTTGCAACTGGTCTTGGTCATCCATACTGTAGAGTAGATTAAACAGGGCGATGACTTCACCTTTCTCATTTTTAATGGGGATGAAAGCCACGTCAAACGGAACACCGAATAAATCTTTAGGATAGTGATCGAATCGTTTGACTGTACCGCCGTTGAGATCAGCAAAATTTCGATTTCCATCCAATAGAGGGTCGCCGGGTTGATAATTCAGTTGCTTTAACGATTCCCCTGCTGAGAAATATAAGAATTTTTCATGATCAATAACGGAGAGGGTTACATCCTGACGAATCGTATCTCGAAAGAAAGGCATACATGTAATTAATGCTTGAACAATATCCATATAAAAGATGATTCCTCCCTGGTTACCTTATGTAAACGGTTAAATTTTAAATGCTAACTTAATAACTACCTATATTATATATCGTCATGCAATAGAGAAGAAAATAGAGAGAATGGATAAAACCTATTTCTTTAAGGCAGGTCTCTACGAATGCTTCAATTATGCGGGAAATGGTCCGAGAACCAGTTAAAGATTGTTTACTAACTATTCTTATTTACAAACCGATAGTCGGTTTGTATAATCTCTATTAAGAGTAGCGGAATAAACAAGGGAGGAAACGTACTTGAAGAATGAAGACAGACGGAAACATACAACAGCTCAGTTATTGGGAGCTACCAAGGAACTGTTACAGGAGAAAGCTTGCCATGCGATTACCTTAAAAGAGATTATGGAACGCTCGGGCTTGTCCAAAGGGGCGATTTTTCATTACGTAAGAAGCAAGGACGAAATATTTATCTGGGTTCTGATGGAGCATCTAGAGACGGTGCACTCTGCCGTTCTGGCTACCATTGCCGAAGCAGATATCAAGACGTTTGAAGGTCCAATGCAGATTATCGCTGCGAATTTAGTCGGTCTGGAGGAGCAGGGGTCAATAACCAATAAGGTCTTGCTTTATTTGCTGGGCAAAGAGGACGAACCTCAGGTGTCCGAAGCACTTCAGCAATTTCACGATAGGTCGGTCAGCTATTCGATGCAGTGGATTGAGTTGGGAATAAAACATGGTGTGATAGATAGCTCGATTAATGCTGAGCAGATGGGGGAACTTTTTGTACTGCTCTCCATGGGACTGCGGGTACGCACCTCAATGCATACAAGCGGACGGTCACACTTGAACTCTACAGATATAGCTAATCTCATGTCTACCATGCTTAAGCAACAAGACTGATATGGATCTTTTTATAGTAAAGATGATGAAGGAGGATAAGAAATGGCACCACTTATTGCATTATGCACAACTTTTATGATACTTCGGGGGATTGGCTGGCTTGGGGTTCCAATGTTTAATCATTGGCATCCTGCTTTGCAAGGTGCGGTTGTTGTCATGTTTTTGTTGACCGCATCCGCACACTGGGGCAAACGCAGAGCTGATTTGGTTCAGATGGTTCCTCGTGGATTAGTTCACAAGGAGAAAATCGTCACGTGGACTGGAATCCTGGAGATCGCAGGCGCAGTTGGTTTGCTTATTCCTGGTGTTGCATGGATTGCCGCAGCAGGGTTGCTGCTCATGCTGATTGTCATGTTCCCGGCTAATGTCCATGCGGCCCGTGAGAAGTTAACAATAGGTGGCAAAGCTGTGTGGCCTGTTTTCCCACGTCTGGTGCTTCAATTGTTGTTCATTACAGCGATTGTACTCGCTTCGCCATGGTTTGGATAATGTTTGGGTAATATACTGCCTCATATGAGTTTGTGCGTCACAATGGTGTGACTTGCCATCGTGACAGGCACATCAATCAAACGCTGATTCCGGCTGCCGCGGAAGGGAAGGGAAACATCACGCTCCGCTTCAACGTATCGACCGTCAATAATCACATCACACAACCGGGCAAGCTCCGCTCTTGCAGGGTCGGTGACCAGTTCCTCATATTCGAATCCCGTGTATGCCCATACCGTCAGATCAGGACGTGCAGCGCGGAGCTGCTGAACCCAGGACGTACATCCTGCTGCCGAGAAAAAGGGATCACCACCACATAACGTAACGCCATCCAGCAACGGATGAGTCGTCACTTCATGCAGAATCTGCTGCTGCCGCTCCTCTGTAAAAGGCTCACCCGCTCGAAAGCTCCATGAATCCGGACTGAAGCAGCCCGGACAGGCGTGTCGACATCCGCTGATGAACAACACGGCCCGCAGGCCTGTCCCTTCATTTACCGATTCCGGAATGTAACCATATAGATTCACCGGTGTTTCACCCGATCCCGCACTTCGGCCTGCTTCGCAGCATTGAAGCGTACTTTGTAATCTCCAGTCAGATAACCGGTTACGCGGCGTAACCGCTGGAAGTGTACATGGTTCTCGTGGGCTTCACAGCCTGGACATACATCCCCAATGACCCCCTCATAACCACATGCAGGGCAGCGATCAATCGGATGATTAATGGAGAAATAACCGATATCCTGTGCTAGTGCATATTGCACGATTCGCAGGAAAGCTGTGGTGTTGGCTCGAACGTTCCCGTCAAGCTCCACATAGGAGATTGCACCTGCATTACATAACGTATGGAACGGGGCCTCCAGTTCAATCTTCTGATAAGCTGGAAGAGTGTGGTATACCGGGATGTGGAATGAGTTCGTATAATACTCACGATCATTAACCCCGGCAATGATGCCGTATCGCTCTCTGTCGATCTTCGTGAATTTGCCGGACAACCCTTCAGCAGGTGTGGCAAACAGGGTGATATTCAAGTTATGCTGCTCGCTCATCCGATCACAGAACTCTCTCATGGTCCGAATAATGTTGAGCGCTTCCCGGTGTACATGAGGGTCCTGCCCATGATGGCGCCCATAGAGAGCTGTCATACATTCCGCGAGACCGATAAAACCAAGAGATAAGGTTCCATGCTTTAATAGATCGGCAACCGGCTCGTTCGGGCCAAGCTGTTCTCCACCTTCCCATACACCCTCCCGCATCATGAAATCCGATGCCTTGGCAGGCTGTGCTGTCTGAATTCGGTAGCGGTGCAGCAGGCCGGAAGCGGCATTATGCATAACCGACTCCAAAGCAGTATAGAATCCGGCCCGGTCAGCGACAGCTCTGGCACCTTGGCAGATGCCAAACCGGATGCCGAGCTTCACGAGGTTAATGGTGTTGAAGGATAGATTACCTTTACCACTTTGACGATTGCGACCAAACCGGTCAGCCAGTGTACGTGTGCGGCATCCCATAGTTGCAATGATCGTATCCGGATCTTCCGGATGATAGTAAGGCAGATTGAAAGAGGCATCCACATTGACAAAGTTAGGATACATCCGCCGGGATGAACAGGTGACTGCAAGCCGGAACAAATCATAGTTCGGCTCTTCTTGAGCCTGATTGACCCCTTGTTTGCACTGGAAAATATGTTGAGGGAACACGGGAGTCTCACCGTTTCCCAGACCACGAATGGTTGCTTCCAGCAACGAGCGTGATACCAACCGTCCTTCCGCAGAAGTACATAATCCATAGTTCAGTGAAGTGAATGGAATCTGACCACCTGCCCGGCTGCTCATTGTATTCAGGTTATGAATCAGTGATTCAGCAGCTTGTCCTGTCTCCAATTCAGTCTCTTCATAGGCGAAAGCATATGCGCGCGGGCACTGATTCTTCGCTTCAATGCTGTCCAAATGAAGTTGTTCATCCTCGAGCAGGGCATGCTCACCAAAGAGGCGTTGCCCTTTGCGGTAATGTTTGCGGAACGATCTCTGTACATAAGGGGCCAAATCCCAGTCAATCTTATTGGCCGATACACCGCCATATTGACTGTTCTGCTGGGATTGGAAGATGATCGCAACCAGAGCCATGGCAGACATGATCGTCTGAGGTGTGCGAACTGATCCGTTGCCCGTATTGAAACCCGCAGCAAGGAGACGGTCAAACGGGATAAAGATACAGTTGGTCGTTCCAAGTGCATACTGATCCAGATCGTGTACATACAGATCCCCATTCTCCACAGCTTGGGCAAGCTCTTCCGGCAACACATGACGCAGAGCATGCCACTTGGCGGTCTCCGAACCGAGCCTGCTCATCTTACCACTGAAGGAATCCCCGTTCAGATTCGCATTTTCCCTCAGCGTATCGGCGTCTTCTGCGCCAATAATTCGTCTTCCCAGGTCGGATAATAGATCGGATCCCGGTGGGGTGGCATACTCAAGCATGTTCATGTAAGGTTCCTCCTAAATTGATTTTGGTTATCATTCAATTCACGTTAGATACTATATGTAGATTCGTCTTATCCATTTATAAACTATATGTGGTTTTTTGGGTGTGATAATGATCACACAGCTTACTGAACAAAATGGACTTTCCTTTAATTGCTGCGGATAAAGGTTCCCAAAGTCTGAGCGGAAGCGTATAATTTCTAGTTATTCTGCAAGTATAATATCCGAAGTCGGACAAGATGGACTTTAATCAAGCTGAAAAGGCGAGTTGCAATGAATTCGCGATCGTTAAACCATCCGTTTAAGACCTGCTTTTGTCCGCAAATGGGCAATAGGCAGGGAGTATGATTCTCTTATACTTCTACGGTGTTAATCATATAAGTATAGATTGTGACAGCTATTCGGATTTTTGATGACCCCTGTACGTGATTAAACATTCTGAAATACAGATTTGAAAGTGCAGCTAAGATAAGAGGGGTGAATCATGGGGACGGCAGAAGGCATTACAAGAGGCTTCTATGAAGATATAAAGGAAGCTGCGGCCCATATCGTAGACGTATTAAGCGGTATATTGAAGGTCAATACCATCTTTGTTGCCACGAATGACGGGGTGACCAATGTCATTTTGGAGGCCTTTAATCGTACGGAAGAGTTAGTTGTTAAAGGCAGTGCACTTCCATTTACGGATTCATATTGCAGCCTGGTATTAAGAGACAACGGTAACGTGCTTACGATCCCGGATACATGTGAACATCCGATGACACGATCCATGGGCGTTACGAGCGGACTTGGCAATCGCTTCTTCGTGGGCGTGCCTATTATGAGAAGATCGGGCGAAACATTTGGCACCATCTGTCTGATGGATGATCCTGGTTATGTGATCAGCGAAACCGATATGAAGACACTGAAGGCGATGGCTGTATTTCTGGGCTATGTTGTCGATCTGGAAAGCACATTGCATGTTCAGGAGCTGAAATTGAGTGATTCGGAACAAATGCAAGAACAACTCCAGGCAGAGAAAGAACGTGCCGAATCTGAGGCCATGACCAAAACACAGATGTTGAAGCTAATGAGTCACGAGATTCGCAATCCCTTGAACGGTATTTTGGGACTGACAGATCTGATACGCACACCAGATATGCCCAAGGAGCAGTCCGAATATGTGAACATGATTGAGACAAGCGGCAATATTCTACTTTCCTTGCTGAATAATATGATGAATTTCAACATTAATGAAGCAGGTAAAACGGTTATACATGATGATCCGTTTGATCTGGTAGGCACCATTGAGAATACCGTGTATCTCTATGCCGGGATTGCGACGGGCAAGAACATTGAGCTGGGATTAAATCTTGAACTGAATGTATCTCAAGTGTTTGTTGGGGATGAAGTCAAGATTGGACAGTTGCTTGCACACGTCATTCAATATGCTCTCGATTCAACGCGTGAAGGTTCCGTTCTGATCACAGCAGTGGTGAACGGAGAAGAATTGGAGGAGACCGGTACACTTCAGCTCAAGGTGAAGTACACGGGTCAGATGTTATCGGACAAGAAGACACAAACCTTTAACAGCCAAGATGAAAATTTGAATATCCAAAAACTGATTGGAAGCAATCTGGGTTTAGCTGTAAGCCAGAATCTTGCCATTCTCATGCATGGCCGTATTCAGGTGAGCAGTGTGAAGGAAAATGAGACGGAATTCAACATCTCCCTTCCGTTGCGCAGATACTGGGAGTTACCTCAACTCGCAAGTGTTCAGCAGCGGTTAAAAGGGAAAAAGGTGTTGCTTGCCAAGGACCCTGACATTTTGCAAGGTGTCTCTTCCCTGATGCGTAGGTGGGAGATGGATGTACACATGACCTCGGGTTTGACATTAGCGCATGATTGGATCAAGGAAGGATTTATGCCGGATGTAGCCGTTGTGGATATGGGATTACTGGAAGGCGGCGCAGTTGATTTTGTACATGAACTGAAACAGCGCCTGGAGAATCTGCCCGTCATTGTTCTTGTTCCTTATGGGATGCACATTGAATTGCATGAAGCAGAAGCATTTGATGCTGTTCTGACCAAGCCGGTCAGACAGGCTGATCTGTTGAATGCATTGAGTATTACTTTGCCTTAAATCATGATCATAGATAAATCTTTATTCGGCGCACCGGTTATAGGTGCGCTTCTTTTCATTTTCCATTTTCTGAGCCAAAGCCCTTTTATTCCGAGCTGGTTACGTTACAATAGTAAGTGAACTTCATCTTTATAACCAACAGAGGAGGATATGCAATCAATGGATTATCGCAGATTAGGTGGAAGCGGACTGAAAGTGAGCGAGATCAGCCTGGGAAGCTGGCTGACGTACGGAGGGTATGTGGAACGTGAGAATGCGGTGAAATCAATTGAAACTGCATTTGATGAAGGCATTAACTTTTTTGATACTGCCAATGTATACGAACGGGGTGCAGCAGAAGAATTGCTGGGGCAGACGCTCAAAGCATATTCCCGTGACTCTTATGTACTTGCAACCAAAGTATTTGGCAAAATGGGTGATGGTCCGAATGATCAGGGGTTGTCTCGCAAACATATCAAGGAGCAATGTGAAGCCAGCTTGAAGCGCCTGGGCGTTGAATATGTGGATATCTATTACTGCCATCGTTATCATACCGAAACACCAATTGAAGAAACACTCCGCGCGCTCGATGATCTGGTACGCCAAGGCAAGGTGTTATATGTAGGTGTCAGCCAGTGGACAGCGGCTCAGATGGAAGCTGCGTTGGGTACAGCAGATCGTCTGCTTCTGGATCGTATCGTGGTCAATCAGCCGGTGTACAACATGTTTGACCGTTATATCGAAAATGAAATTATCCCGCTCGGCGAGCGTAAAGGCATCGGACAAGTCGTATATTCCCCGCTTGCTCAAGGTCTATTGACTGGGAAATATACGTCCGTTTCCGATATCCCAGAGAATAGCCGTGCTGCCAAGCTAGGATGGGACGAAGGTAAGATCAATGCGGATCGTATCGGGAAAGTTCGTCAACTGATTGAAGTGGCGGACAAGCTGGATCTGAAGGTTGGGCAACTGGCCCTGGCCTGGATTCTGCGCCAAAACAATGTATCCAGTGCACTTGTAGGGGCGAGTCGTCCCGAGCAGGTAAAAGAGAACGCGGCTGCATCTGGCGTGAAGCTGGATGCTGCCATTGTGGAGGAGATTGAGAGCATCCTTGCTTGATCTCCTGTCAGTACACAAGCTGAGATGATATGCAATGATCTATAAAAAAAGGGATGTCCTGTGCGCCTGAATGGGCGAACGAGACATCCCTTTTTTTGGAGAACGTTGAAATGTTAGTTTATTGAAAGGTTAGATCTTACTTTAAAGTGTAAGAGGCAAGGAACGAAAAGATAAGGCACACACACGGTTACGCCCTGTATTCTTGGCTTCATATAAAGCACGATCGGCCTGTTCGAAGAAGTCGTCATCGTCATGATCATCACAATGATCGGGATACACGGCTACACCAATGGAGATGGTTAGACGTGTCGTGTGCCCGTCGGGCAGAGCAAAATGGTATTTCTCTACAGCCTGTCGTATAGATTCGGCGGTAGCCACGGCCTGATGGTGTCCACAGTCTAGCAAGAGAATGGCAAATTCTTCCCCACCGTTTCGTGACACGATATCAGCAGAACGTGCATGCTCAACGAGCAGTTGTCCTAGTTGCTTCAGGACCGCATCGCCAGCGGAATGACCATAGGTGTCGTTTACCTTTTTGAATCGGTCAATATCAATGGCAAGCAAGGAAAGTTTCTGTTGGTAATCCCTCGCACGCTGGAGTTCCAGTTGAAGTGATTTTTCGAACTGTCGTCGATTGCTCAGGTTGGTAAGATGATCGGTAGAAGCTCTTTTTTCCAATAGAAATAACATTTCATTGGATTTATTAATGAATTCTGCGATGAAATAGATAAATATTCCACCGGCAAAGGAAATGGTCATTTGTAACGGATATATCTTCATTAATGAATTCATGCTGTCTGTATTCAACATAAGGATGATAAAGATTAATGTCATGCCAAGCAGATTCATTGTAATTATTTTGGTCAGTCTGGACCAGGGAGCATAGGCGAAGTATACACCGGACAGTCCGATCAGAGTCATGACAAATCCTGCATCTATGGCAGAGGATGATAAGCCGAACATCAGAATACGAAGGACCGAGATCATAAGTCCCGTAACGACCGAAGCCAATCCTCCCATATATACCGCTGCGGTAACGATGGCCAGATGACGTAGATCTACAATTGTAGTTTCGTTCAGAGGGAAAGAATAGTTCATGAGTACTGTGCCATATATACCGAACAATAAGCCGCCGATCAACTGAACACGTAACGAGGGAAATGGCAATCGGATACTATAGAACTTTGCGATGATCCCGGACACATACATAAACGTAATCATGACACAGATATTAATGAAAAAAGTGCTAAACAACCGACATTCCCCCTTTTTACGCACATCCCTACATTTTATCTGAAAAGCGGTGCTGTAGCGAACCATATTATCCCAAATTTATGAGGGGATTGCTGGGAAAGATGTTTTATTTGCATATACAGGATGTTAGAGTGATATTGACTTCAATATACAATGAGATTTATACTTAATCTAAATCAAAATGTATTCCTTCTTTTTGGGAAGACCATCATAAGTAGAAGATCAGTGTCTGATTTCATATAAAATGGATCAATAATAAAGGAGAAATGGTTGTGAGAACTTTAAATCTGACGATACAACGGCAAGCAGTATATGATGTGGTGCGCCATTCAGAGGATCACCCGACAGCTGCTGATGTCATGAATCGACTCGTGGAACAAGGATATAATCTTGCTTATGGTACAGTGTATAATTCTCTTCGCTATCTGACGGACAAAGAATTGATACGGGAACTTAAACTCGGAGAGACAGCAAGCCGGTACGATGCCCGTATGGATGATCATCAGCACATTATGTGTGAAGTGTGCGGCAAAGTGGACGAGGTGATGACAGAGGTTCCTCCACAATGGATGAAACAGGTAGCTGAAGAAACCGGATATGCAATCGATCATGCTCATGTGGTCTTTGGAGGTGTCTGCGGGGAATGCAGAAACAAACGGATCAAGTAAAAATAAAACTGCCTGGCCGCCGTTTACCCCTAAGGGTTAAACCAGCCTTGTCTGACTCAACACCCCTTGTGGACAATTGTCCTGTTACACGGCGTGTTATTCTGATCAGCCCGATGCCGGGACAGGTTCATGAACTGGTAAAGGCCTTAACGGATAGCTGCTTTGATGTACTGGTCTTCCATCGCTGGGAACCGGATCTGCATGAGCGTCTTGTCTTTGATCTGTTGATCTATGATCTGTCTGTGGCCGGAACTATCGATGCATTTGCCGGCATTAGCAGCCGATTGAATCGTGAGGCTGAGCATACAACCCCTTGTCTGTATCTGGTCGGTGAGAAGATGATTGGCAGCGCAAGTGGACCGATGCTTCAGGAGGAGTTGCTGGTGTGGCCTGCACGCCCGCAGGAAGCACTTTACCGGGTGCAGCGCATGATTGGAAACAGTCCTGCTTTGCCCAACCGTGGTTTTTTGCCTGAGGAAGGGCACCGTATCGGATTTAAAGATCTGTGGCTTGATCGTGAACGGATGAGTGTACAGCGCGATAATAAACGGATTCATCTAACCAAGACCGAATATGATCTGTTACTCAAGCTGATTGATGCCAAAGGTGCAGTCATTTCCCGTGAGGAAATGCTCAGCGATATCTGGGAGACGGACTTTACAGGTGGAAGTAATGTGGTCGATGTTCATATCAAAAGCTTGCGCAAAAAATTGGGCGATAATGCGTCTTCGCCGCAATATATTGTAACAGTAAGAGGAGTGGGCTACCGCCTGGCGGATTAGTCCGCTTTTTTTTTGCCCAAATTTTATCTTTCACTTCATGCTTTTTCGGGTACTACCTAATAGATAGGCAGATCAGAATCATTCCCTAAAACATGTTCATAGTTCATTCATGAAGTGTTGAAGAACCTCATCTTAATCTCATGTGAACCTCATGCAAGAGCAGAGTGGGACATGTTAGAATCAATTTAACAGTTAGATCAAGTCTAAATGTATATTTAAACCGAAGCCGAATATGATTTTAATAGTAGATATATAACAGCCGTGAGACCCATTAGAGGAGGACGACATGATGACAGAACGTATGACTACAAATCAGGGCGCACCTGTAGGTGATAACCAGAATTCCCGCACAGCAGGCAAAAGAGGGCCGACACTGCTTGAAGACTACCATCTCATTGAGAAAATAGCCCACTTTGACCGTGAACGTATTCCCGAAAGAGTCGTACATGCGAGAGGTGCCGGAGCTCATGGTGTATTCACGCTGGAGCAGAGTATGAAGGCTTATACAACAGCTGACTTCCTGCAAGATCCAGGTACGGAGACGGATGTGCTGGTTCGTTTTTCAACCGTTATCCATGGTACGGGATCACCAGAGACTGCACGAGATCCACGTGGATTTTCCGTCAAATTTTACACACGGGAAGGCAACTATGATATTGTCGGTAATCATCTGCCTGTTTTCTTCATTCGTGATGCGATGAAGTTCCCTGATATGGTGCATTCTTTGAAGCCGGCTCCGGATACAAATATTCAGGAACCTGCTCGATATTGGGACTTTATGACCCTCTCACCGGAATCAACACATATGATGACCTGGTTGTTCTCTGATCTGGGCACACCAGCAAGTTATCGGGAGATGGATGGTTTCAGCGTACATGCTTTCAAATGGATTAATGCACAGGGACAGGTACACTATGTGAAATACAAATGGGAGTCTGCACAAGGCGTGCGAGGCTTCTCTCGTCAGGAAGCTGCCGAAGTACAGGGGCAAGACTTTAATCATGCTACCCGGGACCTGCATGAACATATCAAGAACGGGCAATACCCGCAGTGGAAGCTTCAGGTACAGCTCTTGAAGCCGGAGCAAATGGATGATTTTGCTTTTGATCCGCTCGATCCAACCAAAACATGGCCTGAAGATGTATTACCGTTCCATACGGTAGGGACCATGACCCTGAATCGGAATCCGCAAAACTTCTTTGCTGAAGTGGAGCAGGCGGCCTTTTCTCCTAGTGCGCTTGTACCCGGAATTGAGCCTTCTGAAGACAAATTGTTGCAAGGACGCCTATTCTCCTATCCAGATACACAGCGTCACCGGCTTGGACCGAACTATTTGCAAATCCCGGTGAATTGCCCGTACGCACCCGTTCGTAATCATCAGCGTGATGGACTCATGAATGTGAATCAGGACCCATCTCCGGTGAACTATGAGCCCAACAGTTCAGGAAACAGCCCGCAAGAAGATCCGGCATACCGGGACAGTCAGGTTCCGTTGCAAGGGCATGTTACAAGAGAGAAAATCGAGAAGACGGATGATTATACGCAGTCAGGTGAGCTTTTCCGTTCATTTACTCCTGTAGAGCAGCAGCATTTGCTTGATAATCTGATTAATGACCTCAAGGGCGTATCTGTTGATATTCAAATGCGTGCCTTGTGCCACTTCTTCCGGGCGGATGGACAGCTTGGCGGACGTTTGGCTCATGGACTCGGCGTGGATATTTCTGCACATATGCCGTCACAGGATGGAAAATAAAGTACAGTTTGACCATGTTCTACAACATCATACGGACTGATATTCGTTGAAGACCGGGAAAACCGCGAACGTGCGGAACTCCCGGTCTTTGGCCTTTTTTACTGAAATGGAAAACAAATTTACAAATCATTTACATAAAATAGCTGACATAGAGGTTGACTTCTCATTTGATGGCACTACAATGGGTAGTGTGAGGGGTGTCAGAAAATGAGAATACACAATTTCAAAGTGGGTGAGCGTGGGCTCAACCGATTTTTCGGTCCGCTGGAAGCCAAGATTATGGACATTTTATGGGCTCATCCTGGCAGCAGCATCCGTGAAGTGCAGACCGCACTTGAACAAGACAAAGACGTCAATTTTAATACAGTTATGACCGTGATGAACCGGCTCGTAGACAAGGGACTTCTCGGAAAGTCACAAAAAGGCAGAACATCTTTGTACCAACCGGTACAGAGCAAGGAGGAGTTTATGAACGACCAATCCAAGGAACTGTCACATGAGTTGGTGGATGAATTCGGAGCTTTGGCATTGAATCATATGCTGGATGCGCTGGACGAAGCAGATGCGGGTCTGATTGAACGCTTGGAACAGAAGATCAAACAATGGAAAAAGGATAGCGATTAAGATGTGGAAGACCCGCTCGAAACTTTTGTTTACCGTCGGGTTTGGCATTCCGTTACTCGTGTTCATGCAGATGTTCATGTACGCGATGTACAAAATTTTTGGCTGGGATATCCCGTTTAACCTGCTCTGGCTCTGCAATCATTGGATGAGTCGACTGGGATGGTTATCCGTGGGACATTTCCTGCTGGCACTGGTATTGCTGACATTTGCGGGAACAGGCTGGTTGTTAATGGTGCGTATGATGAAAACCAGAGCAGCCGTACGTAAGCTTCGCTCCATGGAGGTGCGTGCCTTGTCTCGCGAACTGGAGTCCAAGTATCACCATCTCGGACAGCCAGGATTCATTGTGGTGGACAAGCATTCTCCGGTTGCATTCACAATTGGTTTATGGAGGCCTTGCATCGTACTCTCCACGGGGCTTCTGACGATGCTGGATGCAGAAGAGGAGACTGCAGTTGTGTATCACGAAGTCCATCATCTGTGGCACCGTGACCCACTGAAGACAACACTGTTATCGGTATTTGCAATCATGATGCCGTATATTCCCGTATTGAAGCATACTTCGAAACATTACAATATTGTTAGAGAAATTCTGGCAGACAATGAGGCCATTGAGCGTACAGGCAATGTGGCGGGCATTGGCAGTGCTTTGCTTAAGCTGCTCCGTGCTTGTCCTGAACCTTGGGGTGCTAAAGAACTGACCGTTCAATCCTCATTTGCGGATACGTCGGTGAATGTCCGAATTTCACGTCTGCTGGACCCGGAACAGGACGTCACGCTGAGGCTACCACGCTACGCCGTTCTGATGTCGGCTACTGTTTTCCTGTTGCTGTCTATCTTGTTTGTTTGGTCCATCGGATAAATTAATTGGCTAAATGTGAAGTCGAGTATAACACTAGGAAGGATGATGAACATGAATAATAAAAGTGTAGAGATTGGATTATTTTTCTCAAGGATTATGATCGGATTGATCTTTGTATTGCACGGCTGGAGTAAATTCGAAGGTGGAATCAGCGGTACAGTAGGTTTTTTCGAAAGTATCGGTATTCCCGGATTTCTTGCATCCGTTGTAGCCATTATTGAGTTGGTGGGTGGTGCAGCGATGATTCTGGGTCTGGGAACTCGTGTGTTTGCTGCCCTGTTTGCCATCGTGATGGTTGGCGTTCTGTTTACAGCCAAAATGGGTGAGCCGTTCCTGAGTGGTACCGAGTTAGATTACCTGCTGCTGGCGGGTTCCCTGACACTGCTCTTCACAGGAAGCCGCTTCCTGGCCGTGGATTATCTGTTCTCCAGACAGGGGAACGCTCGCCAGAATGTGAGTGCTTGAATTGACTAACGATTGCTAAAAAATAATGAAGTGCAGGATTATTCCTGTAATGAGGTTCTTTATTGGCCAGGCCGGTTCGGGAATTGATTTGCGAACCGGGCTGATCAGTAGAGAACTTTTTTCGTTTGGACGACATGCCTAAGGTTTGTTACAATGAGAATAAGTATGCTACTAAGAAAAAATAAGGAGGATGCATTTTATGATTAACGTCATTCCATCCGATGCCCGCTCCAGCTTCGATCGAGGCTGGCTCCGTGGCAGTCACAGCTTTTCTTTCGGAGAATACCAAGACCCGGAGAATACGGCGTTTGGACCGATGCGGGTAGCGAACGACGATGTGATCGCGCCTGGTCGCGGTTTTGGGGCTCACCCGCATAGTGACATGGAGATTGTATCCATCGTACTGAACGGCAAGTTGCGACATGAAGATAACCTGGGGAATGTAGCCGTTACAGGCTTTGGTGGTATCCAGCGGATGTCAGCAGGCAGTGGCATGATTCATACCGAACATAATGCATCCGATACCGAAGAAGTACGTTTGCTTCAGCTCTGGTTCATGCCACAGACAAAAGGGTTGGAGCCCTCCTATGAGACGACATCATTTGATCCAGCGGCATTGGCAGGAGCACTCGTGCCGATTGTATCCCCAGATGGGGGACCAAGAGTTGCGACCATTCATCAGGATATGACGATCTACCTTGGCCGATTAGCCAAAGACGAAACGTTAACCTTTAATCAGGATGCAGGCCGTCGAATGTATATTTTCTCCATCGAAGGCAAGCTGGGATTGGACGGAGAGTACCTGTTGAACGAAGGCGACACGGCTCGTGTGGAACAGCGGGATTCAATCGAACTGCAAGCAAACGAAGATACGTTCTATATGATTATTGATTTGCCGTAGATGGCTGATGAAATGAACTCCAAGATGAAGGAGGATATACACGTATGGCGCAACAGGAATGGTTTATGGTTAAACATGCGGTGACCGGGCGAGGATTAGCTAATAGCAAAACAGATTCGCTGTCCTATCGGTTCCAACAGGAGGGTACAGGTTTCATATTTACCGTTACGGGTCTGGACGAGCAGATTGTGGAACAGATTATGGAGCTTAGACAGGAACTGAACGTATTTCGCTTCGTCCAACGCAAGGATCAGCCCCTTTTGAAACACTGGTACTACGTAGATGGTGAACGGGTAGTGTACGACAGGGAGAGTCACACGCTAAGCATCTATGCGAAGTCGGAGATTCGTTATGTGCCTGAAGATTATTTTGCGGATTAACTTATAAGTACCTATAGAACTTGGAACATCCCAGAGGTCTCTGTTAAATACAGAGGCCTTTTTGCTGTCTGAAAACGCAGAGGATTTAATCGTAATTTTGCAAAAAAGACCACATAATTCCCTGCTGTCTGGCACAAGCTACCTTGTATAAAAACAAGAACGGAGGGGCGGCATATGGCGGACAAAACATCTGGGAAAGACAAGTCCCGGCAACCGGGACGAGCTTCAGAAGAAAAAAAACATATTCCTTTGGGACTGCCGTCCCCGCCTTTTCTTCGGCAGCCGATTAGTGCAGTACATGAAACTCAGATTAAGGCGGTAAAGGAAATCTTCTCCGATTGTTCTGATGTGGTTTTTCGCAACGTCATGATTACGCCTGAAGTGAAAGGACTTCTGGTCTATATCGAAGGCATTGTTAATTCGGCTGATATCCAGGAACACATGCTGCGTCCGATTATTCGAGGGCTGGTACAGCAGCGTACAGATGAACCTGATGTTCCACTGGATGATACAACCGTTGAGCTAACACAGGTGAAGCGAGTGGATACCTGGGCTGCTGCGACAGAAGGGGTGCTGGCATCCTCTGCCCTTCTGGTGGTCGATGGAAGTAACAAAGCCTGGATGTTCAATGTCAAAGGCGGCGTCAGACGTGGTGTGGAGGAACCGCAGACAGAATCCGTGATTCGGGGACCGCGGGAGGGGTTTACCGAAACGCTCCGTGTGAATACGGCCTTATTGCGGTTCAAGCTGAAAACACCTTCTCTCAAGATGGTGAGTATGACCCTTGGCACAGACACCAAGACAGATATTGTGCTGACCTACCTGGAAGGTGTTGCTGATCCAAAAACGATTCAAGATGTCAAGAAACGTCTGGAAAAAATCAATATTGATGGCATCCTGGAGACAGGTTATATCGAGGAATTAATTGAAGATCATCCGTATTCCCCTTTCCCTCAGATGCACTACTCAGAGCGGCCGGATACGGTTGCAGGCAATCTGTTGGAGGGACGCTTTGCCATTATGGTAGATGGCACCCCCTTTGCGCTGATTGCTCCAGTCACGATGTGGCAGATGCTGCAAGCCAGCGAGGATTATTACGAGCGATTCTTCATCAGTAATCTGGTGCGGTGGATTCGCTTCCTGTTCGTAGCCATCGCTCTGTTCCTGCCAGCCCTGTATATCTCTATTACAACATTTCATCAGGACATGCTGCCAACTACGCTGATTCTGAGTATTGCGGGTGCACGGGAGGCTATACCTTTTCCGGCACTGGTCGAAGCCCTCATCATGGAGCTGTCGTTCGAAGCTCTCCGGGAAGCGGGGGTCAGGTTACCCAAGACCGTGGGTCAGGCTGTCAGTATCCTTGGTGCACTTGTGATTGGGCAGGCTGCGGTTCAGGCCGGGATTGTGTCCGCCCCGATGGTTATTATCGTATCCATGACAGGCATAGCTTCCTTCACGATCCCGCGATTTAACTTTGCGATTACGGTGCGTCTGCTCCGATTTCCGATCATGTTACTGGCAGGTATGCTTGGACTATACGGCATCGTCATCGGCTTGGTCCTGATCTCGGTGCATCTGACACAGATGACTTCGTTCGGTGTCCCATATCTCTCTGGTCTTAGCCCGTACAGTAAAACAGATACCAAAGACATTCTCATTCGTGTGCCGTGGTGGAAAATGATCAATCGTCCTTCTACGGTACATCGGGATCAGAAACGGATGACCGAAAAGATCAACGGTTCCCCTGAAGCTGAGGAAGGGTGGTGAACCCATGCAGTTCATATATAAGTACCGGGCAGTAATAGCGTTGTTGTTATGTACCACTTTTATTTCAGGTTGCTGGGATCGTAAGGAGATTAACGATGTTGCCTTTGTGATTGGTATTGCTGTCGATAAGGAGGGGGACAATTACAGATCCAGTCTTCAGATTGCTCTGCCGGGACAATCCGGTTCTTCCGGTAGTGAAGGAGGCGGAGGCGGCACGAGTGGGGATAAATCCTGGTTCATGTTATCCAATACAGCCAAATCTGTGCATGGTACGTCTATTGAAGGTCAAAAGGAACTCTCACGAACAATCTATTACGCGCATCGCCGTACGATGCTTATTGGTGAGGAGCTTGCCCGGGATGGCGTGGCCCCCATGCTCGATCTGTTTACACGGTATCCGCTGAACCGACTCTCTGCATTGCCAGTGGTCACAAAAGGTGCAGCATATGAGGTCATGGATACGGATGCACCTATAGAGAAGTTTCCATCCGAGATGGTGCGGGAACTGTGCTTCCTCAATATGCGTAATCCACGTTCACTTAAAACGTTTATCGATGCCATTCTTAGTGAAGGTGTGGATCCATTCCTGCCGGTCGCTTCGAAAGTGACCAATGTTCCAAAAGGGTGGAAGGACGCCAAAACAAACATCAAGCTGGATGGGTTGGCCATTTTCAAGAAAGATAAGCTGGTTGGCATGATTGACAAAGCTCCAGCCGATGCGCTCATTCTTGCTATGGGCGAGGCCAATGCACCGGAGATTATGGTTAAAGCTCCTGGCGGAGATGGAAATATGTTCATCAAGTTGAACGAGAACAACGCTTCACTACATCCCAGTATCAAGGCTGACAAGGTCACCGTGAATATTGAATTATATGCCAAGGGAGTTCTCGTAGATAACGAATCCAATTATGGCGACCGGCGTGAGAATGAGATTCTGAAGTTACATGAAGCCATTCACGAGAAAATAAAATTGGATATCGAGGAAGGTGTCCGGTTGGTTCAGGGAAAATACCATGCGGACATCCTTGGAATCGGTCGATCCATTCATCAACATCTGCCGGCCAAGTGGGACACGATGAAGGATCGTTGGGATGACATATACCCTGAAGTTGAGGTGACGGTTACCCCCCATGTCCTTATTGAAAACGTTGGGGTGAGCAATAAACCAATTGGCGTCGGAGAGGATGAAGTTGTACATGATTAAACCACTCTTATTTACCTTCCTGGCCATGGTAATCGTGGTCATTTTGATGGATTTCAGACATTTGAAACAGGCAGCTGCCATTAATCGCTGGCTATCCTATAGTTTGATAGCAGTGGCTACAGGCATTTGGTTCTATGTGACTAATCTAAGCAAAACCTTATTTGTGTCGGTATGGATAAGCCACGTTATCCAGCGCTTACTGCCACTGCCCTAGGTTGTGGACAGGATGCATTAAGTTTGCGAGATCGCGAGAGGGAAAGGAGGTATATCATGAATCAGAGAGTGACACACCGTCAGATGATCCTGCTCGTGCTGCTGCTCAGTATTTCAGGAACGTTAATTCAGCCTCACGCGCAAGCTATCTACTATGCGGAACAACACGCTTATCTCTCGTATATACCTGTAGTCGTAGTGATGCTTGCATCCATGTGGATGTTAAGTCGGGTCCAGCGGAGATTTCCGGATCAGGATCTATTTCAAGCCCTTGCTGGGCGATTCCCCTTTTTGGGAAGGCTCGCAGGATTGATGTACATTTTGTTTTTTTTCTTTGTGTTTGCGAGGGATATCCGGTTAACGGGGGATTATATCAGCATAACTTTGTTAGAGACCACGCCCATCTCCATCATTGTGTTATCACTGATCGTTATGGGAGTTTTTATCGTCAGAGGTGGGCTCGGCTCCTTAATCGGTATGTCGGAGTTGTATGTGACATTGTTTCTCTTAAACTCCGTGATTGTGCCTTTCATGCTCATTCAACAGATCAATATGGATAATTTGATGCCGTATTTTCACGTTGATGTTACGGGAGTGGGCAAGGGGAGTTGGTACATATTTTCGTTTTACGGAGAGATGATTGCATTGCCTTTTGTTATCAAGGGCAGTGATTTTCGATTTAAATCGGTTGTGTCAGGTATTATCCTCTCCGCAATCCTGATGATGCTAATCCTTGTGGAGACGATAACTGCGATCGGAGTTCCTATTGCTTCCAGACTGGTATACCCATCCTATGAGCTGGCAAGGCAGCTGCAAATCAGTGATTTCTTGGATCGGTTTGACCTTGCGCTGGCTGCGGCAACCTTGCCTACCATGATCACGAAGATTGCATTTGACCTGTACTTTGTCTGCTGGGGAATGAAGCGAATGATTCCGAACGTATCGGGAAAGGTATTGACAGGCCCGGTTGCACTGGTCGGATTTGTCTGTGCGTTCTGGTTCTTCCGAAATGCTATTCAGCTCAATCGATTTACTCGGGAATGGACATGGATTGCCATTATTTTTGAAGTGTTGTTCCCCATTGTGCTGTTTCTTTTCCTTCGCCCTCGCAAAAAGGATAAAAAAGAATCTACCCAACAGAGATCGGGAGACCAGTCAAAGAAAGAGAAGCATGAACAGGGACAAGAATCCTCTGATTCGGAGAAGAACGGAGAGAAAAGAAGGCAGGATTCTCATGGTGGGGAACTCCAGCCTTCCTGATGCATTCCATCAAAAATCCTTATAGATGAACGGGCAAAAAGAGGGAAAGCGCAGTTTCCCTTCACAGAAGTACCCTGTATACTGTAGTCAGACTGATGAACATTCGGCTGAACTAACGGGGGGAACATGAATGGCTCAACATTTGGCAGGTGTGCGTGTAGCATTGACAGGACCACGAAAATCGAAAGAAATGTCTATACTGGTTGAAAAAATGGGTGGAATCCCGCTTGTGCGACCGGCACAGGGGACCGTATTCCTGGATGATCGGAGTATCAGAGATGGGCTGGTATCCTGGATCTCAGACCCGCCAGACTGGGCGGTGTTAACTACGGGTATGGGATTGGATGCATTGTTTGAAATGGCTGAGGATATGGAAGTGGCAGGCCAATTGTTGGATGTGTTATCGGAATCCTCAATTGCGGCAAGGGGATACAAGACGGTGAATGCGCTCAAAAAGCGCAAGTTAACACCGCTGGTACGAGATGATGACGGTAGCACGGACGGTCTCATCCGAGAATTCGCCCCACATGATCTCGCAGGGAAAAAGGTTATGTTGCAGCTTCATGGGGAGACAGCTCCCAAACTCGTTGCATGGTTGGAAGAACAAGGTGCCATCGTCAGACAAGTGCTTCCTTATCGCCATGTACCGCCAGAAGAGGCAGAGTTGGAACAGTTATTGAATGAGATTCTAAATTTCGAAGTAGATGCTGTTGCGTTCACAAGTGGACCACAGGTCAGATTTCTGACGCAATATGCGGCCTCCCAGGACAAGCTTGAGCCGATGCTTGCAGCCTTCAGACAAGGTGTAATTCCTGCGTCTGTAGGTAAAGTTACAGCAAACTCCATGCGTGAAGAAGGCATTGAGGCACTGGTCATTCCGGAGGAAGAGAAGATGGGAGCACTCATCGTTGAGCTTGGACGTTACTTTGCAGCAGGGCGTGCGGCCAAGATTAGAGATTAGTGGCCTGCTTTTAGATCAGTTCGACAAAAAGCTTTTGGCGTCGCTTCATGAATAAAGAGTGTGCATTAATCTTAACCGCATCGCTATATGATGCGGTTTTGTTTAGATTATAGAATTTATACGTTACAACTAAAACACGAATGTACATCCTTGATAGTGCTTCGATCAGAAGCTTTTCTTATTTCGAAGAAAAGGTGGATATGACGATGACCATTGCAGATCGTAACGCCAGACCCCGACTGATCATTGCAGGCACCGGAAGTGGTGCAGGGAAAACGACAGTAACCTTGGGGCTGATGAGAGCACTCGCTCAGCGTGGTTTGAGTGTACAAGGGTTCAAATGCGGCCCAGACTATATTGATCCGACCTACCATACCGCTGTTACGGGCAGACCGTCACGCAATCTGGATGCATGGATGACATCGCCTGAGTATGTGAGAGATACGTTCGATAAGGCATCGGCCGGGCATGATATTTCTATTATAGAAGGCGTTATGGGCCTCTACGATGGCAAAGATCCGCTCAGCAATACAGGCTCAACTGCAGAGATTGCTCTAGTGACCCAGACTCCTGTGATCCTGGTTGTGGACGTACGCAGCATGGCTCGCAGTGCGGCCGCGATTGTCCTGGGTTTTCAACAGTTGGAGCCTGAATTACATATTGCCGGAGTGATCGTCAACCGGTGTGGAAGTGCGGGTCATTATTCCATTGTGAAAAAAGCCATTGAGCAGATGTGCGGCATTCCGGTGGTTGGCTGGCTGAAGCGGGACGAGGGCATGTCCATCCCTGAGAGACATCTGGGACTGGTGCCTGCCATTGAGCGCGGTGAACTGGAGCCATTATTTCAGCGGGCTGCCGATGTGTTAATGGAAGGTACCGATCTGGATCTTCTACTGGAACTGGCGGCAAGCGCCACGCCGTTAAATGCAGAAGAAGTGAGTCCTGCCACGACTGCCCACACGGATTCGGCTAATGCTGAATCCGGCTCCAATTACGATTCACAATTCGATTCAGTGATCCACGTTAATAATCGACATGTATCATATGCGATGCAGCCTGTCATTGCCGTTGCGCGCGATGCGGCATTTAATTTCTATTATCCTGATAATCTGGAATTGCTCGAAGCAGCCGGGGCTCGATTACAATACTTCAGTCCGCTCGCTGGTGAGGGTATTCCAACAGATGTAGATAGCGTCTATTTGGGCGGCGGGTTTCCAGAGGAGTTTGCAGCAGAGATTGCCGGTAACCAAAAGTTCTTGGAAGGACTTCGACGGGCAGCACAATCCAACATGCCTTTATTTGCCGAGTGTGGTGGTTACATGGTGCTTGGAGAAACGTTGACCGACCGAGAGGGAGTCACTTTCGACATGGCGGGTATTATCCCCGCACAGGTGCAGATGCAGAAGAAGCGCGCTGCGCTTGGCTATCGTGAAGCGAGTAGCGTTCAGGATTCCTTTTTGCTGAAAAAGGGTGAAGTACTTAGGGGTCATGAATTTCATTATTCGACAATGACCTATCGTGATGAAGAAACGATCCCTTATGCGTATGAGACCAAGGGGTTACGTGGCTTGAAGCAAGAAGGGTATGCCGCAGGCAACATCGTGGCGGGGTATACGCACGTTCATCTGGGCTCTTATCCGGCAGCCGCTCGAAGATGGGTGGAACATTGTTCAGCCTATCGGCAGGAGCGATATATACAGAGATAATAACAGCTATTTATAGCTTGAATAGATAGCTGAATTCAATAAGCAAAATGGCTCTAATCTCACTTTTACCTCCTGAGTCTTTGGTCGTGAAGTTGGCGATCCCATTCTGAATTAAAGGTTTTCAGATGAATATGTGGAATGAATAAAAGACAGAATCATTATGCGAGGGAGGGACATCATGATGAGAACCGTATGTGTAACGGGAGCTGCGCGGGGATTGGGATTGGCTTTGACGGCACAGATGCTGAAGAGAGGGTACCTTGTGTATGCGGCCGGTCTGGACGTGGAAGATTCCGAGGGAATTCGTATGCTTGCAGAAGGATATCCTGACCATCTGCGCGCCATCGAACTGGATATCGCGGACGACCTGTCGGTAGCTCTGTTCACGGAGACATTGAAGCTGGATACGAATCATTTGGATATGCTGATCAATAATGCGGCTATACTAGGAAGTATTACGGATCATATCCGCGGGCCGTTGAATATGGCGGAGATGGCTGAAGTATTTAATGTGAACACCTTAGGTACACTGCGTGTGACTCATTCCCTGTTACCCCTCCTTCTTCAAGGACAGGTCAAGCTGATTGTTGATATCTCTTCCGAGGCTGGAAGTATAGAACAATGCAGTCGGGATGGGTGGTATGCCTATTGTATGTCCAAAGCTGCTTTGAACATGCAGGCCCGTCTTGTGCACAATGGTCTGAAGGATGAAGGCGGACAAGTGATGCTTGTGCATCCCGGTTGGGTACAGAGTTATATGAGGGGCGAATTGGATGTTGCTGCGGATCTCACGCCCGAGCAATCTGCACAGCATATTGCTGTACTTATCGACCGCCATGAACAGTTTAAAGGAGATCAGCCCGCATATGTGGACTACAAGGGAGAGAAGCTCCCCTGGTAGTTGGTTTTATACAGTGAGGTGAACAAGAAAGGAGATTAATTGAATGGATCATCGTAAAAAAGCATTACTACTTGGCGATTATACACATCCGGATTGGCACCCGCTTCAAGGGGTGGATGCGGAGATTAGCCGAATTTTCCATGATACTATGACTGTGCAGTGCAGTGAGAATCGGAATATGTTGCTGCAAGAAAATATAACCGGGTTTGATGTATGTATCTCATACATGGACGATTGGAAGGGGAAAGTCTCTCCACAGCAGACAGCAGGTTTGTTGTCCTATGTAAGTAATGGGGGTGGACTGGTCATTATACATAACGGCATTTCGCTCCAAAATCGTTATGAGCTCAAACAGATGATCGGTGCCAAGTTCCTGCATCATCCCGCGTATGCACCGCTTGAATTCACTGTAACGGCGGAAAGCCATCCAGTAACGGAGGGCATTTCGAATTTCACAATGGAAGAAGAGCCGTATCAGTTCGAATTTGGTTCTTTTGCCGAAACGAAGATCTTGCTGGAATATCAATCCGAAGATGGACCAAAGCCTGCGGTTTGGGCTCATCGATATGGTGTTGGGCGTATTGTTTATCTGATGCCGGGTCACCATGTACCGTCTTTTGCACACGAAACGTACCGCAAGTTACTGCTGCAAGCAGGCAAATGGGCTGCACGTTACGTCTGATCGGACTGACATTTTTGCATGCGGAGTGTAAGGGGTATAATATAGAGATCAACGAAGAGGAGGATGACAAAAATGAGCGATTTGTTCAAAAAGGCGATCTCGTTAGGGCTTGGTCTTACTGTCGTAAGCAAAGAAAAAATTGAGAAAACCGTGGATGATTTGGTCAAGCGCGGGGAACTTGCACCCGGTGAATCCAAAGCTTTGGTTGAACGTCTGCTGGAACGGGGCGATGAAGAGCAAGGCCAGTTCAAGAGAGTGATTCAGGAACAGGTCAAGCGTGTGCTTCAGGAAGCTGGTGTGGCATCCGAAAGTGATGTAACCAGTCTGGAACAGCGCGTTGCCGTTCTGGAGAAAAAACTTGCCGAACTGGGCCACTCACCACAGCTTCAACCTGATGAATCCCCAGCTCCACTTGAAGTTCCTCCTCCTCTCAAAGGAAACGAGATCGAGTAGATGGCAGTGCGAATCAAACATGTCGGCAGATACCGTGAAATTGCCATGGCGCTAGTGCGTCATGGCTTCGGTTATATGGTCGAGGAGCTGGGCTTGTTCCAGCTGCTTGCTCTGCCCAGACGGTGGATGTCGCGTGAAGCACACACCACCAAAACGCTGAGTGAACGCATCAGGCTTGTGCTGCAGGAGCTGGGGCCAGCTTTCGTCAAGCTGGGGCAACTCGCAAGCACAAGGGCAGATCTATTGCCTGAGTCTGTCATTCGCGAGCTGGTGAAGTTGCAGGATCAGGTCCCGCCGTTCTCTTCCGAGACGGCACGGGGTATTTTGGAACAGGAATTGGATACACCGCTGGAGGAGATCTTTTCCCGGTTCGAGGATACCCCTGTAGCTGCTGCCAGCATTGGACAGGTGCATCTGGGCAAACTTCGAAGCGGTGAATCGGTAGCCATCAAGATTCAGCGGCCGGGTATATCGCGTATTGTGCAGCGTGACCTCGATATTTTGCGTGAGCTGACAGCCATGGCTGAGAAGCGCTGGGATTGGGTGAAGCAATATCAGATTCCGCAAATGGTAGAAGAATACGCTCAGGCATTGATGGCCGAGCTGGATTATACGGTCGAAGGCCGGAATACGGAAAAGATTGCACAGCAATACCAACAGGACAAAAAGGTGAAAATCCCGACAATTTACTGGGATCAGACTTCTTCACGTGTGCTCACTATGGAGTATATCGAAGGTATCAAGCTCAATGATCGTGAAGAACTGGTCAAACGCGGCCATGATCTGAACAATATTGCAGAGCGGTTGGTGGATTCATTATTGAATCAGATCTTTATTCAGGGTTTCTTTCACGCTGACCCACATCCGGGCAATCTAATGGTATTGAAGGATGGACGCCTTGCTTTTATAGACTTCGGTATGGTGGGCAGTCTGAGTGATGAGATGAAACAGCAACTCGCTTCGCTTATTATTGGGTTAATGCGCAAAGATACGGACAGTATGATCCGGGCAATTGAGAAACTTGGTATGATGCCTGATGACATGGATCTGCGTGGGCTTCATGTGGATTTGGAAAAGTTGCGTACCAAATATTACGATATTCCCTTTTCCAAGATTAGTGTGGGTCAGGCGTTAAATGACTTGTTCGGCGTAGCTCAGAGGCACAGGGTTGTCATGCCTGCGGATATTCTGTTGCTCGGTAAGTCGTTGCTAACGATGGAAGGTGTGATCGAGCATCTCGATCCTTCCCTGAGCATTGTAGATATGGCCGAGCCCTTTGGCCGTAAGCTGATCAAGGAACGTTTTAGCGCCGGAAGAATCAAGAATCGGTTGTTCCGCAGTGCGGCCGATATGGCCGAGAGTGTCATTGGGTTGCCAGGGCAGTTAAGGCAGTTATCATCCATCATTAGCAAAGGCAAGCTGAGGCTGGAGATTAGTGTCCCTGAACTGGACGCACTCATGCGCAGAATGGACCAGATTAGTAATCGGCTGTCTTTCAGTATCGTGTTACTCGCTTTTTGTATCATCATGGTGGGCTTGATTATCGGATCTTCGATCAGTCATCAATCCACGATGCTGTGGGATATTCCGGTCATTGAGATTGGTTTCCTGGTGGCGATTCTGATGGTGGCTTTCCTGCTCTATTCGATATTCAAATCAGGAAGATTCTAGCAACAGCATTACATCACAAGAATACCCGTAAAGAGACTTTCTTCAAAGGATCTTTGCGGGTTATTTTTTGTGAATAGAGAATTGGTGAGTAAATTATAGAAAGATTAAGATAATAGAAGAAAAGGTTCTGTTTTTTCGCCATAACTGTATTAGTACATATCCAGTCCTGTGACTATAATAATAGGTCAGTACATTAACGGACCCGGTTTTTCTGAGAGGGGAAAACCTATTGGCATCAGGATCAGCTCCTGATGTCGCACGAGTAAGTTAACTGATGCAGTAATGGAACACCAGCGGTACACACTGGAACGGAAACGACGTGAGCGCTCATTAACCCGTCAAGGTTATACGGATGGTGAAGAATGATGCAATTCAGGCAACACAGCATAGGCGAATGATGCGGAGAGGAATCCGTTGTTTTGTGCTGTCCTGGGTAGTTGGTTAGTGTGAACGGCTTCCGTTACTCTTCAGTAGGATTGTCCATTATAAGGAATACACGTAGGAGGAACGGCAAAGAACATATGAATACTTTAAAACAACAATGGTTTGGCAACATTCGCGGAGACGTGCTGGCAGGCATTACGGTAGCGCTGGCGTTAATTCCGGAAGCCATTGCTTTCTCCATCATTGCCGGTGTTGATCCGATGGTCGGATTGTACGCTTCGATTACGATTGCGATTGTGATCTCGATTGCTGGTGGAAGACCAGGCATGATCTCGGCGGCAACCGGTGCCATGGCGGTACTGATGGTTGGACTCGTCAAGGATTATGGCGTGGAATATCTTTTTGCAGCGACGATATTGACGGGCATTATCCAGTTTCTACTGGGCATATTTAAGGTTGGACGGTTTATTTCGTTTGTGCCTCATTCGGTACTGACCGGATTCGTGAATGCACTGGCTATACTGATCTTTATGGCGCAGTTAACCCACTTCACTGGAGCGAACTGGATCATGTATGCAATGGTAGCGGGCACGCTGGCGATCGTTTATATTTTGCCACGGTTTTTCAAAGGCGTTCCAGCTCCACTGATTGCAATCGTCGTGATGACGATTATTACCGTGGTGTTCCATCTGGACGTAAGAACAGTTGGTGACATGGGAAATATAACGAGCACTCTGCCGATGTTCCACTTGCCGAATATTGCATGGACTTGGGACACGCTGATGATTCTGCTGCCTTATTCATTCACCATGGCACTGGTTGGTTTGCTGGAATCCCTGCTGACCGCAACCATCGTGGATGAGATGACCGAGACCAAGAGCAGCAAGAACCGTGAAGTGCGTGGTCAGGGTATCGCGAATTTTGTGAACGGTTTGTTTGGCGGCATGGGCGGCTGTGCGATGATTGGGCAGTCGGTCATTAATGTGAAGTCTGGCGGACGTGGAAGATTATCTACGTTTACTGCGGGTGCGTTTCTCGCGATCCTGTTGCTGCTGTTTAGTGGTGTGGTGAAACAGGTACCGATGGGTGCACTCGTCGGTGTAATGTTTATGGTGTGTATCGGGACATTCGACTGGAGTTCCATCAAAAATATAACTCGCGTGCCGCGGGCGGAGGCATTTGTCATGATCGTGACGGTGGCAATTGTGGTCTATACCCACGATCTGTCGATCGGGGTTATGGTCGGCGTTGTGCTCAGTGTGCTGCATTTTGGGTGGAAACAGACCAAGATTCGTGTACAGGCGAGCCAAGAGCAAGGGCAGAAGGTATACCGGGTTCACGGACCATTCTTCTTTGGTTCTTCGTCCCGATTCGTGGATGAGTTCGATGCAGAGGCCGATCCGAAGGAGATCACGATTGATTTCGGAGGGTCACATATCTGGGATAACACTGCGGTTGTGGCTATTGGAAAAGTGAAGTTCAAATACGCCAAGCTGGGCAAAACTGTGCACCTGCGCGGGTTAAACGAGGAAAGCTCCCGTATTCTTGAGCGGAGTGGATTTGCTACAGCTGGAGGGCACGGTTCGTAACTTGGTTGGACGAAGGTTGTTGTACAAAGGTGCAATGTCGAAACGTAGTTACGCAGACAAGGTGAAAAATGAACGGCTTAGTAAATCTGGAATTAAGAATTTAAACAAGTATAAAGTTATGAAGGCTACTGTCCTAAAGTAGTGTTGAGCAGACATGCGACAGCCCTATGTAGTAGATAACATAAAAAGAAACTTTTTATCAGCGGCGCACTTTTTCCCAATGTAAGTTCGGGGGGAGGGCGTCGTTGTTTTTTTATTATTAGAGTGTGTGGTGTGTACAGTGAAGAAGAGAAAAGAAAAAGAACGAAGAAGAAGAAGTAGTAGTAGTAGTAGTTCTAATGGTGGTAGTGGTGTTCTAGTAGAAGTTGTAGTTGTAGTTGGAGTAAAAGCAAAAGCAAAAGCAAAAGTATAGGTAGTGTTGATTGTTTTTGGTTGTTGTTGTTGTTGTTGTTGTTGTTCCTGGTTTCTAGTTTTTGTAGTTGGTGTTCTGGTTCTAGTAAATGTTGTTATTTCCCTAGCTGATGTTATTGTGCTCAAGCTTGTGTCCTTCAGTGTGTGTAAACTCTAACGAACCTGGCACGTCTTATGTGGGGGTATTGCATGTTTTCGTTATTTTAACGAATCTTAGACATCTTATTTTGCTGATTCCACCTATACTGATGCCGTTTCCCCGGTATTTCCGAGTAATAAGGTGACTGGAGTTCGTTAGAAAATCCAAACGGCTCTAATTGTCGTAATAGGGTGTCCTGGATTCGTTAGAATTAGTGGTACGTGGGAGTTTCATCGTGAGAGCTATTTTCGAACCGCGAGAAATCTTGAATCCTGATCTCAATGTACAGAGTTATGTAAGATACCTTTCAATTCCTGAAACTTTTGCAAAATAGCTTCCATTTGATCATTTTTCAGGATGACCTTCACAACAATTTATAGAATCATAGCAGCTATCTCTATCTCTATCTCAACGATATCTCTCAACTATCCTGGGATTATGAACATAACGATCCATTACATCCTTCTCAAAAGTACCATTAGATAGTGTACACTGCTATACCCTCCGCCTGGCCACGTGCAGTACTATTCTGAACCCCATTCTACAGAGTCAGGGTCATACTTCGAGCTAGCGCTTTAGCTTACTCCACTCATCATCATTCTCAGAGGGGCTTCTGTAGTTACTCTCTCTCAAAACCAACCTCAAACTCACTTGGTCGATACAAGTTACGCTGATCTTGGAATTTTGTGCTACAAGTTAAGGGTGTAACGCTGTATCCCCTTTTGTTTTGCTTGACTAACGTGTAAACTACAGGGTATGGAGAAGAAGAGCAACGAGTGGATTGCTTTTTAAAAAATTCATTTCATAATCATGATTGATATAAGGAAAACTAGTCTTGATGGCAGATACTGATACTAAGGTCATTATGAAATGGACTTATCTAAATGAATATACAGAGGTGTAACGATTGGCAAACTTTGAACAACTGGGCATTCGCCCGGAATGGTGCGAGATCCTGAAACATCAGGGCATCGCCGTGCCGACTCCGGTACAGGAGCGTTCGATTCCGGTACTGCTGGGTGGACGCGATATTATCGCTGAGGCACAGACAGGAACAGGGAAAACGCTGGCATTTTTGCTGCCGATTATTCAGAAAATTAACGTATCCGACCGTTCGCCACAAGCGCTGATTATTGCGCCTACGCGTGAGCTTGCGCTGCAAATTACGGAAGAAGCGAAGAAGCTCACGGCAAATGACGATAAACTGCACGTGCTTGCCGTATACGGCGGGCAGGATGTGGACAAACAACTGCGTAAATTGCAGAACGGTACCCAGATCGTTATTGGTACACCAGGGCGTCTTCTGGATCACCTGCGCCGTGGCACGTTGAAGCTGGATAATGTGAAAAAACTGGTGCTGGATGAAGCCGACCAAATGTTGCACATGGGCTTCCTGGATGATGTGGAGACGATTCTTAGCGAGCTTCCACATAAACGTCAGACAATGCTGTTCTCAGCAACGATGCCTAAAGGCATTCGCAACCTGGCGAAGACCTACATGAAAGATCCGGAAGATGTAAAAGTATCTTCCCAATCCGTTATTCCGATCAAACAAATTCGCCAGCAAGTACTGGAATGTACGGATCGTGGTAAATTAGAAGCACTTCGCGGCATGATTGATACGTATCGCCCATACTTGGCGATTATTTTCTGCCGGACCAAGCGTCGTGCATCCAAGCTGAACCAAGATCTGCGTGAAGCAGGTTATGCAAGTGATGAACTTCATGGAGATCTGTCCCAATCCAAGCGTGAGAACGTAATGAAAGCGTTCCGCGATGCCAAACTGCAATTGCTCGTTGCTACAGATGTAGCTGCACGTGGACTTGATGTTGAAGGCGTAACGCATGTATTTAACTACGATATGCCGCATGATGCGGAAAGTTATATCCACCGGATTGGTCGTACGGGCCGTGCAGGCGGTACAGGTCTTGCTGTAACGTTTGCAACAGAGCACGACAGACCGGAACTTGCACGTATTGAGCAAGGGATCGACCAGAAGCTGTCCCGTATCCAGTGGACAAGCGAAGGTCCAATTGCTTCAACTGGAGCAGCTAGACGTTCCATCAACAGTCAAGGGGATGACGAACGTTCAGGCGGACGCTCTTCCGGAACAGGCAGTGCCCGTCGCGGTGCAGGCCGTAACGATCGCAGAGATGGCGGACGTGGGGGGCGTGGTTCCCGCGGTGGCGAAGGTGGCCGCAGTGAAGGCGGACGCAGTGGGGGTCGTAGCGGTGGCCGCAGCAGCGACAGCAGTCGTGGTGCAGCGGGTCAAGGTGGACGCGGTGCGGGTCGCAGTGGCGACGAGCGCAGCGCAGGTCGTGGTTCCGCGCGCAGCAGCGACAGTAGTCGCGGAGCAGCGGGCCAAGGCGGACGCGGTGCAGCTAGCAGCGGCTGGGCTGGCCGTAGTGCCGACAAGCGCACCTCCGGGCGCAGCAGCGAAGGCTCTCGCCGTCCGGAATCCGCAGGACGCGGACCGGCGAAGGGTGACCGTCGCGATTCTCGTCGCGGACGGTAAAACCTTGGCGCAAGCGGCAATGTAGCGGCAATTGCGCAGGCACCATGCCATGCCACAGGGTTTGGCATGGCACATATGAGAGGGTTCGGGTTCAGATGTACCGAACCCTCAGATCAAGGGTCGCGACGGAACCACGTCGCGGCCCTTTTTCAACAGGACAGATGATCATTTCCGCTTATTGTTTTTGTCATCTGCAAGTGCCTGTTTGCGCGTCTGCTTGGTTCCGTGGAAGATGCCATTTAGGTATTCCCCATCTAGTTTTTCTTTTCTTTTCGTGTACTTCACATAGCATTTGGCAGACTGCCATAAAATTCAAAACACCTCATCCTAGACCTAAGGATGGGGTGTTTTTGGATTAATTCTTATATCATTAGAATCATAACCTTCAATTTGTGGTGCTGACTTGCATGCAGGGGTGGATGAAATTGCATTCGTCTATATACAGGGAATGAGTTTGCACTAAATTACGTTTTTCTTTCTCAATATATCATCCCTACAGCTGAACATCTGCGTATTGATCCCGATATTTCTCGTTATACACCCGACCTACCGACTCTGCCAATCCCCCTCGTGCCTTGCTCGGATAGCGTTCAATCGTGTGATAAAGTCTCATGAAGCGATCTTTGGGCATAAAGCGGGCGTAGCGGGTAATAAGACTAGGGAATAACTCAATATATTTGCTCTTGCGCACGGCAGCAGCAGCTACGGCTGTAAGAATCTGAATTCCATTGTGCAGCTGTAAAATGTTCACTTCATAGGTCGCGATATAACGAATCGCATCTTCACGGATCAGATCCGGCTTAAGCCGTGCAATCTCACCGATATATTCAGCGAGCAGCCGCTCGAAACTGTGTAGCAGTAAGGGCTTGAGCTGAAGGTCCATATCACTGCGCAGGACAAAGGATTGTAACAGCGCAACCTGTTGCAGTCGAATCCGGTCATTGTAGACGAGGGAGCCGATCTCGCGGAGCATCTCATAGGCAAGTGCTTCATCCTGCTTTCGAGCTTCGGCGACCAGAGCCCAGTTGCGGTTGATGCCCTGGCGGATGAGTTCCTCATCCTGTTGCAACGTGCGCTTCAACTCGCGCTGCTGCTCTACCTCGAACGAACGTTTCTGCATGAAGATCAGTAAGGCCAGAAGCAGCAGGGAAACGCTGGCTGCCGCCATGGTTTGATCTATGGTCTCACCGAAATAGGTGGCAGCTGCACCGAACAATATCGTAATGAACAGGTCACGTGCAATGCGGCGTTTCACACGGGAAGTTGCCTTCGCTTGAACGGAATTCAGGGTACCCCGGCCACAGGCCGTGCACTCTTCTTCCCACAGGCAGGTATACTGTCCACAACGGGCGCAGACTTGCAACTTTTCATAGGCATAGGTCGTTCGTTGAAATGGTCGTATGGATACAACTAGTTTAGTACTCATGCTCAATCACGCTCACCATTCAGAATAGTGTAGAGGGTACGATCCGTGTCTTCGCGGGAGACCGGTTTCCGCCGATGAAGCTGGAGTGCAATTACCTTTATGATGACAAAAAGAAACAATATGGCGAGGCATCCGTATGTAACCATAATTCGTTCCCTTCTATGGCTTGGTAAACAAGCGCTGTTATATTGCAGTTTGCTGGCAATAACTATATCATATTTCCATAGTTGGTACTTTTGTGCCAGTTACAGGCATGAAATCGTCGATTTTTGTCAGTCATTACAAAACTGTAACTCAAGATAGGGGTGCTTTTCAGAATTTATTAGTAGACTGTTAAGATTTCCTTAAGGCTTGACGCCTATAATAAACTATTCCCATTTTAATCTCAAACGTGAAGGAGTACACCTAATGCTGCGGACACGCAAAATACGCTTGCTCAGCGGAACGATGGTTCTGCTGGCAATTCTAACGCTACTGTTACCTCAAGCGTTGCTGCCACAAGCTGCAGCGGCTCAGGCACAGACAAGCGGAATCGATGCGGTACTTGTAGCCGATGTAAGTAACTCAATGAATACAAGTGACCGTGACAAGATCAGTAATGAAGCCATGAAAATGTTTATTGATATGCTGCCAGTCCAGGGGGACAAGGTAGGGATTGTCGCTTATACCGATCAGGTGGAGCGGGAAAAGGCTATGCTGGAGATTCAGTCCGATGCGGACAAGAGCAGCCTGAAAGATTTTATTGATCAGCTCGGCCGGGGGCCATATACCGATGTCTCTGTTGGTGTCGCCGAAGCCGTGAACATACTGAATCATGGTGCAGACCCATCCCACTCGCCGATGATTGTGCTGCTGGCGGATGGTAACAATGACTTTAACAAAACCAAAGGCCGTACACAGGCACAATCCGACGCTGATCTGGCAAAAGCCGTGAAGGAAGCACAGGATCAGGGCATTCCGGTGTATACGATTGGACTGAACGCGGATGGCAAGCTGAACAAGAATGCACTCGCAGACCTGGCCCAGCAGACCGGAGGCAAGTCATTCATTACCGATACACCGGATGATCTGCCACAGATTCTGAGTGAGATCTTCGCCGATCATGCCAAACTGAACGTCGTGAAGCTGCCCTCTGTAACGGGAAACGGCAGTTATCAGGAAGTTACCGTGAACGTGCCAAACGACAGTGTATTGGAAGCAAACATTTCGATTATGTCCTCTAAGCCGGTGGAAGTACAATTGACGGACCCTTCCGGACAAGCCGTGGATCTGAATTCGGATGCAGCCAAGCTCTCGACTTCGAAGAGTTATTCACTCGTGAAGCTGTTGAAACCCCAAGAGGGAGACTGGAAACTTCGGGTAAAAGGGGCTCCGAAAGACAGCATCGATATCAACCTGTTGTTCAACTATGATCTTCAGCTCGTTGTGGACCCAATTAAGACCAAGTCCTATACCAAAGGGGACAAGGTTGATCTTGCAGCCAAACTGGAGAACGGCGGTCAGCCACTTCAGGATAATGATCTGTATACAGATATGAAGGCCACGTTGGTTGTGAAAGATGTAGATACAGGGAAAAGCGAGGAACAACCGCTGGAAAACACAGGTTCTGGTTTTGCCGGAACGTTTGAAGTACCAGACAATCATAACTATGAATTAGTCATCCGTGCGGAAGAAGACAGCTTCTACCGTGAAAGTGAGCCAATCACGATCAACGCGAGCGGAGTAGCCGGAAGTGGGACTCAACCGACAACGTCAGGTGGTGAACAGGACAAGCCGTTTCCTTGGTTACCTGTCATTCTGGGTGTTATAGCCCTGATTGTGGTCGGTGTTGGTGCCTGGTTCCTGATGGGCTGGCTGAAACGAAAAAATCGAGGATTTGTAGGCCAGATGGTCGTGGAGATTCGTGATGAGAACACGGGAGACAAGTCATATCCGCAATATAAAAAGCTGGTATCCTTCCGGGGCAGATTCCATCTGCATCAGTTGTTGCAACTGGACCCTGAGCTGAAGGAAACCGAAAAATATGTATTTACGCCCAGCAATGGGGATCGAATTATAGTTCGTAACACCGCAGGCGGTACGCTGGAGAAATCCGGTCGTGCAGTTGATGCAAGCTCAGGCGTTGAACTGAAGAACGGTGACCGACTGAGCATCCCGCTGCAACAGGCGGACAAAACGATTTTGATTGAGTACTTGGTGTGAAGGATTATAGCTAAGTGAACGTAAGCTATATAAGTTGAACTAATCATTTACACGAGACCGCAGAGGACAGAAAAAAGCTGGAGAAGCGGAAGCGTTCGCCTTTATCCCCAGATTTTCACCGTTGAAAAAGAGAATCAAAAAATCTGGGGATAACAGCGATCGGAAGGTTGTTCTGTCATCGGAGTGGCAAGTGTAAATATTCTTTAGTTTGAATTATATAGATTGAAGCATACGTGCGTTAATCTAAGGAGGACATGGAATGAAACCGATTGTTAGAGAACATATTCAGCAACTGGATGTATCACTTGGCGGAGGTATTGTCAGTGAGAAGATCAGAGTTGATACGATTGATAATCCCATTCTGATTATTGGTCTGGGAGGAACGGGAATTGATGCGCTGCTGCGCCTTAAATATCAGATCAACCGTCGTTTCAAGTTGCCACAGGACCCGGTATCCAAGAAAAAAATGGATAAGCCGGACAATGTGGAGTTTCTGGCTTTTGAGACAAACGAACAGGATCGTGCCAAAAAGTATAAAGGAATCGGACTCGATCCGATCAATGAATTCGTGCTGCTATCCAATGCCGAGATCGGTGGACTTCTTCAAAACCGCAGCGTGCTGGAACCGTACATTACGGACTGGCTGTCTCCCGAACTGAGCATCACGGATGGCATGAACGGTGCCGCAGGTGTGCGTCAGGCTGGACGTCTGCTGCTGTTCACCAAGATTAATCAGGTCGTACAGGCCATCGACAAAAAGATCAAAACCTTATCTGTAGGCACCAACAAAAAACTGATGGTGTTCCTGCTGACAGGTCTATCCGGCGGTACAGGAAGCGGCTGTTTCCTCGATATTTCCTATATCGTGCGTGGCATTATTGAACGTGATCATGGCTCTGCCGGGATTGACCGCGTGAATACGCTTGGATATCTGTTCACGCCAGACGTGAACCTGTCCAACAAAAGCTTAAGCGAACACACTCGCGAATACATTCGCAAGAACGGATATGCTGCGCTCAAAGAGCTGGATTACTGGATGAACGTGGATAGCCGCGGTGAGCGGTTTACACAGAAGTACGGCAATATTTTAACCGTTAACTCACCACTGCCACCATTTAACCTGTGTCATCTGATCTCTGCTACGAATACCGAAGGCAAACTGCTGGAGAACGCCTACGATTACTGCATGAACGTTACGGCCGAGAACATTACCAACTTCATGGCAAGTGAGGAGAAGCAGTCGGGCGAGGAGTTCGCGATCCATGATTATATCAGCAACATTCGCACCAACATTGCACAGATGAACAAGGTGTACCCGGCTAACTATGATTACAACATCATCGGTGCCTCTTCGGCTGTACTGCCGATTGAAGAGATGACCACGTATCTGGCTTATCGGATGTTCGACAAAATGAACACCATGTTCTCCAAAGCACCGAACCAGGAGGATACCGAGAAATTTGCCCGCAAGCTGGGTATTGATCTCGAAAGTGTGGTCAAATCCTTTGAAGCGCGCGTGCCAGAGCCGCTGCCTGGTTATCAGAACAGTGAGCGTTTATCCTATGGCAACGTGGTGAAATCACAGGTTGTGAATATGGACACCGAACTGGAACAGAACTTCCTGGCGCGTGCCCGTGAAGAATATATCAAGGCGAAGAAACAACTGCCAGGCGAGATTGCCGGTCAGTTCACCGAACAGATCCGGCGTATGTTTTTGCATCCCGAACAAGGTCCGTTCTATGTCTCTCGTCTAATTTATACGGAAAAAGGTTTCTGTGTACTGAAGATGATTCAATCGTACATCGAAACGCTGCGTGAGAATGCCTTCCGCATTCCGCGTGATATTGAAGCAGCTCAGGAGCAGTCCGAAGAGAAGCTGGGCGATGCGAAGAGTGCTTTTGTCTCCAAAGAGAAGAAAAAGAATGCTTATATTGAAGCAAAAATTCATGAGTACTGGCTGCACGCCGACGTGGAACGCAACGATCAGATGATCGAGTTCTATGAAGATCTGTATGAGTTGCTGAACCAGGAGAACAGCCGCATTTATAACGTATTTACCGAAACGCTGAATGCCCTTAGCTCGATATTCGCGAAGAACGGTGACCTGCTGACACGCGGCGAAGAACAAGCCGATCACAAAGGCAACAAAACATATTACTGGAACGTTGTAAGTGTACCGGATATCGTCAGTGTGGTGGACGGGCTGTTGGATAAGCGTGATACAGATGATCTGATCCGTGACTTCTCCCGTGAATTGCTGGAAAACTCCAGCCAGTGGGTGAAAGAAAACGAGATTGATATCGTCAGCTCCATCTCCGACTTCCTGAGTGAGAAATTCGGTGATCTGATTACGCGTTCCATGGAAGATTTCCTGGTAATCAAATACGGTCAGGATGAGTCAGTCGAGAAATTCGTGGAACGTTTCATTGCTGGCAAGCTGGATGATGAAGCCGTTCCGGTGTTCAATCTGAGCAACAGTACAGGCAGTCTGCATTTCCCTTCATGGGGATTTGTATCGGTACCTGCACAGGCGCCGGGCATTCTGAAAGGGATTCGCAATTATCAGAACAATGCGGTGGGCAAATCTCATTTTACCGTTAAGGAAAGTGAAGTGCGTAACCGGATTTTCTGGCTTAATACCCGCAACGGGGTACCACTCTTTGTGTATACACCGCTCAAAGTATATGAGGAAAGTTATGAACGTACCATTTTGGACAAAGAAGGCATCGGTCGTCACTTGGTGCAAACGGAGAAAAACAACTGGACCTATCTGCCGTCTCCGATTCCGGAGAAATCATGGGGAGATGTGTACGAGAACGCCCGCGTGAAGCAGTATAACGCCCGTGTGCGTAACGAATTTGAGCAGGCGCTTGGATACAACATTGTGACAGCCAAATCGATTGATGAGAATACAAGCAACCGGTATGCGATTGTGACAACAGAAGCGTTTGATTTGTCCGCCAAACTGGGGGCCTACGACATGCGTCTGACGTCCACCACGCCGAACCTCGGTGAAGTGAAGCGGGCCGTGATCGAGCTGAAGCGTCTGCAATCTGAAGGGTTGCCGCGTGTAGGCGTTAAGGATATTTTCGGCAGTATTAATGAAGATATGGCCAAAGAAAACCTGGTACGCTCCCCGCAGCTGATCGCGCGCGTACGTGAGGAACTGGCGAAGATGAATACCATCTCGGCCAAAGTCGCCGAACTCGAAGGCATTCTTGCCCAGTACCAGGACGAGGAGCAATGGTATGATCGCTTCATTGAAGCGTTATATACCGACACCATCGTCAAAAAAGGTGCGCTTTACGTCTATGACCGTGATCCGGAAGAAGACGCATGGGAGCCGTTCGCGAACCTGATGAAGAGCCGTAACTTTGCCGAGTATGAAGTGTTTGGCAACTTCCGTGGTCTGGCGGAGAAGGATCGCAGTACATTGCTACGCAAAGCCTCCCGCCGCGATAACGATCTCACGGCTTCAGAGGATATCACCCCACTGCTGACAAAGCTGGATGATCTGGCTGCGCTGTTCATGGAATCGCGCGATCGTCTCGAATACGAGCGGGTAGAACTGGCTAACGGAGAAGACATCTATCAGTTCTACAGAACGATGTCGTCCAAGCTGAACGACATTCGCAGAAGGCTGAAATAAGATGGTGACCGGGATGGAGTTCAATTCGAACAATACCCTGAAGCGTGATCTGGAGAAGTATGCAGCACAGTATGCAATAGAGCAGGAGCGTCAAGGCAGCCTGGGTGATGGACGCAGCAGTATCCATTACCCGGCTTTGTTCCTTTTCGTGGGTGATCTGGTTGCACCTGCTGTGTCTGCCGTGCAGGAGATCAATCGGCTGAAATGGGATAACGGAGACGGTGTGGTCTACGTTCAAATTGGGACAGAAGATCAGGAAGCGGGTCCGGTTGAAACGAGGAATGGTGGCTCGTCCGATGATGGTCAGGTGACTCGTCACCGCTTGCCTTTGTCCGCTGGGCAGACAGAGCGACCATCCAAAACAAGGCGTAAGGATGTACACCGCAGTTTCCACGAATCGGATCAGGCGCTCTTTGATCTGAATCGTACGCTTCGGCGGGTCAGTAACCGAATTGCCGAATATGGACGGTTATACTCGTCATTTGATCGGATTTACGTTACGGTGGTAACCAGAGCGGATGATCCGTTGAATGTATTGTTGCCGGAGCTCACCAAGCTGACGGAGACCATTTTGTCCCAAGCCTTCAAGTCGGTGCAGACGGATCTGCATGTATTAGTCAGCGAGATGGAACAGGTGGATTCCTTTGGGTATGCCAGCGCAGCAGGCCTCGCTTTTCTGCGGGAACTGGATTATATGCAGTCGCTGGACTACACGTTCAGCGGTAATCTGCTGGTGACGGAGGATGGGATCTCCATTCCGGTTACACATCCCGCTTCGCCGTTGTTTGATCTGGTATATCTGTTGTCTGACAAAAATGAGCGTGGAACCGGTGTCCCTGGTGGTTGGATCGAAAATGCCGAGATCATCTGCCGCATCTGCCTGCTAAAGAACCGGAAGCAGGATACGGATCACTCGGGTAGCGTTTCAAGCACGGGAGCGAACACGTACAACAATACATCCTTTAAAAACAATATTCGTACCACCTCTGATCAGCATGGTTATGCCAGCGCGGGTTTTGCCGAGATCAGGCGGCCAAACAAGCCGATTGCACTGGCGGTGTTATATCACATGTATCGGTATCTGCTCGCACGCATGCGGCAGGAGCCGGATTGGAGCATTAAGGACAAACTCGCTTTCTTTGGACTGGACGCGGCCTCGGTGGAACGCAAAGTCGAAGGCCTTCTGCCCAATGAAGATCTGGTTAGTGGCATGAGCGGCATCATGACGCATAACGTCAGTTTCTCTGATCTGAAGCCGCTCTCACTTCGTGAAGCGGAGAGAGCGTTGTTTGGACAAGGAGCTGAAGCGTACTTCCGCGATAACGTTGTCCGTCTTGTCGAAGAGCGTGTGCGCGAGCGCAGCTCTAGCGGTTCCCTGCGCCGTCATGCTGAACATTCCCGCGCGGAGCATCCAGAGGTTGGTTACTTCCAGTGGGCGGCCTGGAGTGACAGTGAGCCTGGCAGTGTGCGTGAAGCGCTGCTCGGATTGATTCGGGATAAATCGATGCAGCTTGAATCGGCACGTGCTCTGCTGGAGCAACGTCAGCAAGAGCGAGTGGAAGATCAGTCGTTCAAACGAGCGTTGTTCCGTGATAAACAGAATGTACGCAATCTGATTGACTGCATGCTCGAGCGAGTATATGTACCCAAGGTAGAATTACTGCGACTGGAAAATGAATTACATCTGCTGCGCATCTACGATACGGAGATGGAAGAGCTTCATCGTTTTAGTCGCCACGTCACAGCAGCACTTGAAGCGCTGGAGCGCACACTGCGCGAGACAGCTACCCAAAGTATCGCCGCTGCGGATGAATACATTGGCCAGAACGTGATGGAGTACTACGGCAAAGTGACGGAAGAGCTAATCATCGACCTGGAAGCCAAGCGCGGACGGGATGTATGGTTTGAGGACCGTTACATGGGAGACATGAACCGGCTCGCCACAGAAGGTGATGATCGTCTGCTGAAACGTCTGATGGAGGTATGTCACTCGTTGCTGCTTACGGCCGAGCCGCTACGATTGCCATTTGAAGAAGAGCTGTTGCAGCGTGCTAACGTTACGATTGCCTACGGAGATAAAGATGTATTAACCCGCGATGATCTGTTCCGCAGGTTGTACCACACGCTGGAGGATCAGGCGGTTGTTCGGGTACGCGTATTCGATTATACGCAGGAACATCGGTATGAAGAGAAGTATTTCTTTGGTGACCATCATAGTGCTTTCATGGACTACGCGGCGCATGCCGAAGAGACGTCACGCATCTACAAGCTGGGTGTGGTGTACGAAGAACGTAGCAGTGGTGTGGAGAAGCTCAATCTGATGGGAGGTTTCCATCTGGAGGATCTCATGGTGTATCGGAACGGTAAGGTATATTACGACTCGTATACGGAAAATGGCTATGAACTTCACCCCGCTGGTCTGGTGGAAAAGTTGTCACCCATTCGTTAAGACGCCGGCGGCGGTGTCCTGACACCCAGCACCAATCTTGTATTAACTCAGCCTGTTTAAGGCTGGTTTGGAAAGGATGCATGCACACATGCAGCGAAAAATTAATCTTCTCCTGGTCCTGTTCAGCCTGATTGGCGGGGCAGTCGGCTTTGCGGCAGGAGAAATCATGTTGCGTCAATGGCTTGGGGAGATGCCACGTCTGTTGCTGATGGGATTATACTTTGGCGTACTGGCGCTGAGCGTTGGATTGTTCTGTTTGATCGCAGAAATGATCTCACCCAAGCTGAATGGTGCTTCATGGAAGCTCCGGTATCTGGGACTGTCATGGAAATTGCTTGTTCCGGCAACACTGGCTCTGTTGTTTGTTGTTGGACTCGCCCTGCAATTGTTGTATCAGATCAATCCGGGCGGTGCGAAGCAAGTCAAAGATATCGTACTAATGATCGACAACTCGGGCAGCATGAATGATACAGATCCGGATAACGGACGCTTTGAAGCCGCCAAGACACTGATCAGCCAAATGGAGAGTGACAAACAGGTAGCTGTCATTACATTTGATGACCAACCGCAGTTGTTACAGCCGTTTATTGCGCTGGATAGTGAAGCGGCCAAGAATGAGGTTTATAGCAAAATCGATGGCATTGTCACGACTTCGGGCGGCACCAATTTTGATGCCGTTTTGCGGGAAGGCATGGAACAGATTCAGGGCAAACAGGACCCGAAACGCGGTACAGTTGTCATCTTGTTATCTGATGGCTTCAGTGAAGCGGATACGGCAGATATTTTGTCCCAATATACCAGTGAACAGATTTCTATTAATACAGTTGGCCTAAGCCTGGTGGACCCATCAGGTACGGATCTGCTGCGTAATATTGCTCAGCAAACGGGTGGCATGTACTATGATGTACCGGATTCCGGTGGTCTGAATCTGGCATTCCAGCAGATCTACGATACGATTGATGAACGGACGCTGGTAACGGAGCGTACAGGCATGATGGAACATAGCGTTTATCTGGCGATTTTCCGTGTAGCAGCCGTGTTACTGATTGGAGTAGCATTGGGTGTGTCACTCGGACTTGTGTTTGATAACCGTCATCTCGCGCTCAGCTTCGGTATTGGTGGTGCGGTATCGGGTCTACTGGCAGGGCTTCTGCTGGAATGGGGCCTCGACGGTTCGAACGTGGGTGATACATTCGTACGACTTGGTGCGATGCTCATTTTGTCTGGCGTACTGACCCTCTTCTCCTGGATTGTTCCGATTAAGGAGAACACGCCGCGGAAGAGCAGGGGTCGTCGTGAAGCTGGCGGCGGAACTTCTTCTGCCGAAGGGTTTGGTCAGAGACCAAGAGATACACGCAGCAAAGGATTCTAACGTCGGGAGGTCAATGGAAATGCGGTTTACGGATGCAGACCCTTCGACACCCTTGATTCGAAAACTGACACTTGCGGTGGACGAAGGACGTTGTACACTTCGCTGGCTCTGGCCGGAACGGGTAGAAGCTGTGTATGTGGAACGGCTGGAGCTGGATATGATGAGCGATGATCATATCGGGGAAGAGCCTGCACAGGGCAAGCTGAAGCTGTACACGAGAGAGGAATATAAGGCGAGCAATGGATACACGGATCGGATCACGGGTTTTGGTGCCATCAAGTATACGGTTTATGTGTGTCAGATGCAGGAAGAGGGACCTGTGCTGATCCGTCAACGAGACGAGGACAACATGGTGATTGCAAGCGCAGGGAAGGCGGATATCCGCTTTTCCATTCGCTACAAGAGCGGTTTTTTTCAGAAACGAAAAAGTGTATTGATCACCGTCACAGCGGAAGTACCTGTTCCAAAGGAAGCCCTCTGTTATGTTCGCAAACAGGGCGGGGTTCCGCTGAATAAGGAAGATGGTACGGTGTATCCTTTTGTGAGTGATTTTGCTCCCGGAAGAAATGAGATGCCGCCCGTTGAAGTCGCTAAGGATGATTATGTGCGATTATTCTTCACGGACGGACCAAAGTATGGAGCTGCCTATCGGCTTATATCAGACTAGATAGTTGGACTAGCGATTGGAAGGTTACTCTGTCATCGTAGTGCAAGTGTAAATCACCTTAGTCTGACTGATCAGGGGAGGGGAGTGGCTATGAGCTTTTTTAGTCGGTTTTTGAAGAGACAACAGCCGGAGGAACGTCCGCTGTTTTACGATATTGTATGCCCTTATTGTTTCAGCAAGTTTTCACCGGAAGAGGTCGTGTTCCGAGCTGCCCATCACCGCGATGATGATGAAGACTACGCACTCGGGGAAGATGCAAAGTTGAATCGGTATCGCGAAAGGTTCGGACTTGATACGGTATTTGATATGGAGGCCGTATTGGCTCCGCATGATGTACCGGAGGAACATCGGATTTATTCCGACAACATCGTGATGGGTCTTAACGATCGGTACGGTGTCGTTACACGTCGCCGGTTATGCCCGCAGTGTCATAACGAGCTGCCTGTTACAGCAGGTAAAGCACCGAGCAACATCATTTCCATTATTGGTGCATCCCAGGTGGGAAAATCCGTCTACATGACTTCACTAATTCATACATTGCAGCATTATACGGCCGATCATTTTGACGCGGCTTGCATGCCACTGAATGCGGAGATCAGCCGCCGATTCCGCGCGGATTATGAAGAACCGTTGTTCGAACGAGGCGATCTTCTGGATTCTACACAGAAGGAGAAGTTGCAGGAGCCGTTTATCTTCCAGTTTGTGTTCAAGGACGAAGATAAAGCGCCGCTGACTCTAGTCTTCTTTGACGTTGCAGGTGAAGGTATGGTGGAGCAGGATTACCTCGGACTTCACGGGCAGCACATTAAGAACTCTGCAGGAATCCTGTTTATGGTGGACCCGCTTCAGATTCGTTCGATTCGGGACAAAATCCGCATTAACCTCGGCAACGAGCCGGGAGAGTGGACACCACGATACGATGAGCCGCGCGATGTGGTGCTGACGATGTTTGGAGATTTTATCGCCTATCAGGACAAAGCCAAGACCAATATTCCAACGGCTGTTGTGCTCACGAAAAGCGACATGCTGCATTCCCTCAAGGATGAAGAGGGGGATTATATCAAATCGAACAGTAACGTGTTCCGCAACATGGTGCACCGCGATTGGTTCGACCTAACTGAGTTTGAAAATATCGACGGGGAGATCCGGCGTTTTATTGAGAAGGTGGATCGTCCGTTCAAGGGCACGATGGATGTGTACTTCAAGGATACAGCTTATTTCGCAGTATCTGCGCTAGGCAGCAATCCGGTGGATATGAAATTGCAGGGTGTGGTTAGCCCGATTCGCGTGGATGAACCCTTCTTATGGCTATTGTACAAGCTGAAGTACATTGAGGGGAGAGTGGGATGATGCGTTCTTCCGTAACCCCGCCCATTGAACAACAGTTGTATACCCGAGAGCGGCGCGGGGTGTTTCGCACAACAGAGGGGTTTGATACGGTTGCGGCATCGCCGGGACTGGACCCTTCTTTTATCAAAAAAGTGCTTCACCCCTACTGTGTCTATGACGCTCCAGCGGAGCTAACAGGCCGTAGCGAGAAGGACGAGACGAAGTTTCCAGCTGCCATTCACCTGCTTCATCTGGAGAGTGGGGAGACAATCCTTGGGCAAAATGTGTACCAGTCTGCGGATTTCACCGGGCTGCGCAGTGCCTTTTTTGCACATAATTACGTCTTGTCTCCCGAGCGCTCGGAAGAGCAGATGAAACAAGGCGGCTGGCTGGATGCCGTGTTCGCTACGTCCTATGACATCGAACAAGGTACAGTTCTGCCGGCGCTTGCTGAATTGCCCATCTCACCGGGAAGTGGTCCTGATTCATCACCAACCCAAGTGCTGAGTGTCTTGAAAATGAACGAAGTGCTGTTCAAGCGCTTGCTCTACGCCGTAATGCAGTCTGTAGCGACACGCAGAAAAGTATACATTGCGCTGGACCTTCCCGCAGAGGAAGTGACCGCAGGGGCCAAAGGATTGTTACGTTTGCTGTACACGGCTTTACCATACGCATTCCGGCGGCAGTTGGGATTCATGACGTTTGCCAAGGAGCCGCAGGCCAAGAAAGGCATTCACGTCCAGTTTGTAGAGCGAGGAACGTTACGTCCGAAAGACCGGAATACAGAGAAGGATTTCACCTTTGATCTGGTATCCGGCAGAGTGACACATGCGGATGCATCTGTGGCGAAGTTACCTTATGCGGAATTCGCTTGGGCCTTATTGCAGGAACCTGCGGCGGCGGATGCGTTCTATACGTTTGCGGATGAGATGCTGTCCGGCATGGAGCCTGGGCGGGAACTTTCCATTGAAGCCTATGGCGAACTTGCGGTGTTCTATGGTCTTGAACAGGGCATGGAAGACCTGTATTTGGATAACAAAAGTCATGTCCTGAGTGGCTTGCTGACCTATTTGAAGCCGGATGGTGGATCGCAGCAACGTTCCCGTCTGAACGAGCTGTTCCTGACCTTGCTCAGCAGGGAACTGGACAGCGTGAAGCGTGAGAACGTACCCGAAGAAGACGTCGCAGCTCGCATTGGAGAATATTTCAGTGTTGCCGCGCCCGTGGTGCAATCCCGGATTGTGGACTATTTTATCTACGGTGTGAATAATGCCCGCGCCCAGAAGCGTATGCGTGCTGTACAGGAATTGTATGCTGTGCTGGATCGGGATCCGCAGCTGAATCGGGCTTTCTTTGATAAAGTGCTGGCCAATGAATCGCTCACTAAGCTGTTGTTCGAGCCTTATCTGGACAATCAGCTGAAACGCACGGAATCGGCAGCGAACGTTGTTGAAGTGATCCGAAGATGGGTTACGTCCCATCCATCTGCGATCCACTACAGCTTCTTGCAGGAGCGGACAGCCAATGAGTTGCGTGAACGGTTATGTTCTGCGCCTAATCCGGTACAATCTGCGAATGAAGCACTACAACGAGTTAGCATACTGGATCGGGTATCCGCTGATGTCACCTATGATACAGGCATTACGGCACGAATTGGTCAATCTGGAGCTACAGCCCGCCCTAATCGCAAAGGGGGATCTCTGTCTGCCAGTCAAGATCCGGCATATCAGGAGGAGTTAACCCGCCTTGCAGACAAGCTGGCTTATGTCATTAACCTGTTTATGATTCAGGATCTGGATCTGGAACGGGTTAACCGTGAACAGCTATTAAGCATTGATATTTTGCAGCATGGTAATGAGGTTCGGGATTGGGCGGCACGTCAGGGCTCTGATGTATCTGCTCGAACGAACATGATGCTGGCTGCGAGAGTGTGGCTTAGTGGCGAGGGGAATGAAGAAGAGGCATTGGAGGCACTTTCCCTGGCAGAACGCAATGAACTTCAACGCTGGACGCGTCGCTGGCTTGCCGCAGAGCTGCAGGCTCATCCGGGGATCGCAGCATATGAAGCTTTGCCGATGGCTTTTTATCGGGGGGGAAGCGGCAGCAATCGGTTGGATTATCCTGGCCTGATTGAATTCATCCGCACCAATGCAAGTCGTGCTGAAGGGCTGTATCCATTCTTCGAATGGTCAGGAGATCATCGAATGTTTGTCCGGGGTTCCAATGCGCATAAAGGATATGCGGATGCGATCGTGGCGTATTTCAAGGCCCATGATCGTGAAGCTTTCAAGTCGAAGTCGGCTTTCAAACCGTATTATGCGAGAGCCAGCAAGACAATGAAGCCGGTCTATGACCGTGCGAAGACGGAATTGTCCTCTCCACTGGTGCGGATGCTAACGGGTAAAAGGAAAAATCTGTTCGGATTAATCCTCTTGATCCTGGTTCTGGGTATTGCTGGCGGTACATATGCATGGATGAAAGATTCTGTAGAGCCGCCAGCGGCATCCCCTCCATCTACCCAGGAGCCTGTCATACCGGCTGAACCGGAGGTGCAGCTCGCGGAGCAGATTGCTTATATGATTCCTGCGAGTGAACAGGAGGGTACGGAGTCACCTGCTCAACTGGTGATCCGTTTCAGGAACGATACGGGAAGCACTGAGTTTGAGCAAGGCAAACTTCAATTGACGTTGAAGGATGGCAGTACTCAGGAGTTGGACACTACAGGTAAGTGGGAGAGTTTTAATCGGAATGAGGAGCCAGATAACCAAGTTCCTTCCGATAGTAGTTCAGGAAGTACTTCCGAAGGAAGCACGCATGGTTCTTCAGCGGGAAATGCGGGGAACACAGAGCAGACGCAGGATGGCGATCAACAGGACGATCCTTCAACATCTGGTGATTCCACTTCAGATCCTGCTACCGATACAACAACGGATACAGGGACGAATGCATCGTCTAATGCTGCGAGTGGAGACACGGATCAAGGTACGGATGCAGATCAAGTTACTGGTTCCACATCGCCTGACACATCTGTATCCAATGAACAGGATGCGGATGCGAACACTCCTGCACAGATGTCTATTGGAGAGGTAGATCGTCTCTATCCGTATGGATTGCAGATCGATCTTCCAGCGAATATGGATGCGGAGAGCATTGTCAGTGTGAAGAGTACGCAGGGCAATATGACAGTGATCCAATTGATGCCGCAGCCTAAGCTGTAAGTTATTTTATATGAACATGTTGCATAGATTCATTAAGTGTCTTTTGATCCAATAATGAAATGCTGACTTCATACCTTATTAAACGAGCGTATGTGAGATGACCTTGAACTTTAGATTTCAAGGTCATCTTTTTTTGATTCACATCCCGGATGCAGCAATCACATGAAAAAAATCATATATTCACAATTCAGACACAAAATTTGCGATTCAAGAGTTTGAAAAACAGTCAGAAGTGATAAAGTGCGCGGAATGAATGAGAAAAGATCTCATGTGTACTTGGGAAAAGAGCGGGATTTCTGCTACAGAAAGACCAAATAAAGCACGAAAAGAGAAGAAAATTTGGTTTTTCATGTTGACAAATGATAATGATTATCAGTATCTTTAGTGTAGAAGATATTTGCGTCGGAAATACACAGAATTACAATTTCGTTTTTGTTGTCATAGCCGGATTACATAACCGGGATAAATGAGAGAGGGATGATCGCATGTTTCGTCTGGAGACGACCAAGCTGGATATCGCTTATGAGGAAAGACTAATTGTAGAGGATCTGAATATTCAGATTCCCCAAGGAAAAATTACAGCACTTGTTGGAGCCAATGGTTCAGGGAAGTCAACCATCCTGAAAACGATGGCACGTATTATGGCTCCAAAAGCAGGTAATGTATTGCTCGACGGGAAGTCCATCCATAAACAGTCCACGCGTGAAGTTGCCAAGCAACTTGCGATTTTGCCACAGAATCCAACAGCCCCTGAAGGTCTTACCGTTACTGAACTGGTATCGTATGGTCGCTTTCCTTATCAAAAAGGATTTGGCTCCATGCGTGCGGAAGACAAACGTATGATTGAATGGGCTATCGAAGTGACAGCCATGACTGAATTCCATGATCGTCCGATTGATCAACTGTCCGGTGGACAGCGTCAACGTGCCTGGATTGCCATGGCACTTGCACAAGAAACAGATATCCTTTTCCTGGACGAGCCGACTACGTTCCTGGATATGGCTCACCAGCTCGAAGTATTGCAATTACTGGAGCAACTGAATGCCACAGCCAACCGTACCATTGTTATGGTTGTGCATGACTTGAATCATGCTTCCCGCTACGCACATCACATGATTGGTATCAAAAAAGGTAAAGCCATTGCTCATGGTTCACCTGTAGAAGTTATGAATTCGGATGTACTTCGTGAAGTATTCAACATTGAAGCAGATATCGTGATTGATCCGCGTTCCGGTGTACCGCTCTGCTTGCCTTACGCTCTTGCAGGCGAACGCCAGCAATCGAAGACGCCAGAGCAGCTGGTCATGAACAGTGCGATGGTTCATGCTGGAGGACGGACAGAACCACGTGTTCAAGCGACAGGAAGTTAACGAAATGGGCCATATGTGGTCCTTACATTATAGAATGAAGCCGCTGTGCGCTATTGCACGCGGCTCTTTTGCATTCATGGGGAATTTGCAACTCATGGGAGCAAAGGGGACGGGTAGACCCGGGATTTGGTAATCGTATCGGATCAGGTCTATAATAATAGGACAGGCTGTGAGTTCATTGGTTATGCCAACGTGCTCGCAACAGCCCAAACCAACATATGTCATGGGAGGAATCAGTCATGTCCGTATATTCATATCAGGCGGTAACCACCGCTAACCAAGAAGTCTCACTGGATCTGTATCAAGGTAAGGTATTGGTCATTGCCAATACAGCCAGCAAGTGTGGGCTGACCCCGCAATACGGTGAATTGCAAAAGCTCTATGATCGTTATCGCGATCAAGGCTTGGTTGTACTGGGTTTCCCTTGTAACCAGTTTGGAGGGCAGGAGCCAGGTACAAGTGAGGAAGCGGAATCATTTTGCCAGATTAACTATGGTGTGAATTTCCCGGTGTTTGCCAAGGTAGATGTGAATGGTGAGGACACTCATCCCCTGTTCCAATACCTGAAGGAGCAACAACCTGGCGTAGGTGAAACAAGCGACATCCAATGGAACTTCACCAAGTTCCTTGTTAACCGTGAAGGTGAAGTGGTAGGTCGTGTTGAACCAAAAGAATCTCCGGAGACAATGATTGCAGATATCGAAAAATTGCTCGGTTAATACATGAACGTGTGAGAAGCCTATCCTTGCTTATGCAAGGATAGGCTTCTTTGATTATTTTATATACGTTGCTTTTTCTCTTCACAGGTAGGAGTTGGATCCATGAAATCAACCCTGTATTGAAATTTGAAGTATTTAATTTTGTATAAGTCAAACATGAAGGCAGGAGACGCCTCTAACTTTATACGTCCACACTGCGTTCATACAGGGATCACGGAAGCCGTTACATAGCATAAACCCGCTCGAATCCGGGGACAATGAAATCAACACAATGAAGGGAAGAAAGGCTTAAATACAGGGAAATGACCTCCTTCGACAAACTTTTTTTGCTCAACCTATTGCAATGTGAAAAATATCACATTATAATGAGTGTATAAAGTGAAATAAATCACATACACAGTTTCGAACAAGAAGTGAAATGTTTCACAACCATAACAACCTTATATTCAAACTCATTTATATATTTCGAGGAGGAACTTTTAATGAAAATCGCAGTTATCGGATGTACACACGCAGGAACCGCAGCCATCGTAAATACCGCCAAATTGTACCCGGATGCTACCATCACGGTGTATGAGCGCAATGACAATATCTCCTTCCTATCTTGTGGCATTGCGCTCTACGTAGGTGGGGTTGTGAAAGACCCTGACGGTTTGTTCTATTCTTCGCCTAATCAATTGGCAGAGCTTGGTGTTGAGACCAAGATGCTTCATGAAGTTACAGCAGTTGATGCCAAGGGTCATACCCTTCGGGCTAAAAACCTGCAAACCGGGGAAGAATTTGAAGATACGTTTGACAAACTGATCGTGACAACGGGTTCATGGCCTGTCGTTCCAAAGCTTGAAGGCATCGAGATGGATAACATTTTACTTTGCAAAAACTACAATCATTCCAACACGATTATTGAAAAAGCCAAAGATGCCAAACGTGTTACTGTTGTAGGTGCAGGATATATCGGCGTAGAACTGGTTGAGGCTTTCCAGATGAACGGCAAGGAAGTTACCCTGATCGACAGTGTGGACCGTATTTTGAACAAATACCTGGACCCTGAATTCACGGATGCGATTGAAGATACGTTGACTGGACGCGGCATCAAGCTGGCTCTTGGTCAAACGGTACAGAAGTTTACTGGTGAAAATGGCAAAGTAACTAAGGTGATTACGTCCAAAGGAGAGTTTGAAACCGATCTGGTTATTCTGTGCATTGGTTTCCGTCCAAATACCGAGCTGCTCAAAGGCCAAGTGGATATGCTGCCAAACGGCGCAATCATCGTGGATAAATATATGCAAACGAGTCAAAAAGACGTCTTCGCTGCGGGTGACAGCTGTGCTATTCATTACAACCCAACAGGCAAAGCAGCTTACATTCCACTGGCAACCAACGCCGTGCGGATGGGTACACTTGTAGCCCGTAACCTGGTTCGTCCTACAACACCGTATATGGGTACACAAGGCACATCGGGTATCAAAATTTATGAGCAAAATATTGCAGGTACCGGGATGACAGAAACGTCTGCTGCTGACGAAGGTCTGATTGTTGAATCCGTGGTACTGGAAGACAGCTACCGTCCGGAGTTTATGCCAACGGCTGAGAAACTGTTGCTTAAAGTGGTATATGAGCAGGCAACTCGTCGGATCGTCGGAGCACAGGTGATGTCTCAGGTTGATCTGACCCAATCGATTAATACGATCTCGGTCTGCATCCAAAACAACATGACCGTAGATGAGCTGGCCTTCATCGACTTCTTCTTCCAGCCACATTACAACAAACCGTGGAACTTCCTGAACACGGCGGGTCTGCAAGCACTGCCTCCAATAGAAGTAAAAGCACCAGCAATGGTGTAAGGAAGAGAATAGATGGTTGAACAGATTGCATGATAAACGCGATACGAAGATAAGTCATGCTTGTCCGTAAATAAGAGGTGTACAATAACTGCCAGGATTACGAAACAAGGCGGACGGATTATAGACGTTTATAAAGGAAAAAGAAGACTGGCGAGTATATCGTCAGTCTTTTTTGTGATTTTACAGCTTCAAAAGGCTTTACTATACTCTTGCTGTCATAACTATTCCAAGACACTTTTAAAGTATCTTTTTAAACAACATTGTGATAATTTGCACAAAGTTATGTTTAGGACCGAGATACAATTAGGATGTGGTATTCAACGCATAACTAATGAATTTCAGATGTTTTATCCAATGATGAACAATGAAGGAGAGGATGAATGATATGGCTGCAAAAACACCTCTTGAGGTTGCACAATATACGGCGCAAACAGGAATGAAGAAGGCTCAGTATCCGGTGTCTTCTGTACTGGTGCTTAGTTTTCTGGCAGGGGCTTTTATTGCGCTGGGTTTTCTACTGGATATTCGGGTGATTGCTTCTGCGCCGGCAGAGTGGGGGAGTCTGGTCAATCTGATTGGTGCAGCAGTGTTCCCGGTGGGACTAATCTTGGTGCTCATCGGTGGTGGCGAGTTGCTGACAGGTAACATGATGGCAGTACCACTTGCAACGATTGCACGAAAACTATCCGTGGGTAGCATGTTGAAAAATCTAACCTTAGTGACGATTGGTAATTTTGTTGGAGCTTTGTTTGTCGCGTACGCGTTTGGACATGTGCTGGGTCTGACCGGAGAGGGTGTATATCTGGCAAAAGTGGTGGATATGGCTGGGCATAAGCTGCATGACGGCTTCCTGCAAGCTTTCATCTCTGGCATCGGCTGTAACTGGCTGGTCGCGCTGGCCGTGTGGCTATCTTATGCTTCGGATACGATGAGTGGCAAGGTACTAGGGATTTGGTTTCCAACGATGGCGTTTGTGGCGATTGGATTCCAGCACGTTGTGGCCAATATGTTCCTCATCCCGGCGGCAATCTTCGAAGGACATTATTCGTGGGGCCAATATGTGATGAATTTCATTCCGGTATGGCTCGGGAATCTGACTGGTGGTGCTCTGTTTGTAGCTGCAGCCTATTGGGTGGTGTACCTGCGCCAAGTTGAACCAAAAGTGAAGCCAGAGATGGCGACGTCGATCGAACCTGTGGAGACAGAGGCTAGAGTGATGTTGAGTAAGCAGGCATAGAGGGCACAGAGCGGGGCATATATACACTTATAGCAGAAGTGAAGACGATTCTGATCTTGCTCGGTTCATGGCGAATATGCTGTGATGGAGCAGGGCGGGATCGTTTTTTTGTATGGGGTCCTTGTTGGAGTTTAACGCAAAATAAATTCGCCATGACAAGGTTCGGGGGAACGAAACCTGTTCATGGCGAATTTCGGGAGTGGTCCATGATATGGCATGAGGAGGAAGTGGGGAAACACTAGCCTAATGCCTTATTTTTAATTTACCCCTGAATTCTGAAGTTGAATCAACTCAAAAACATTTTTTTGAAAATAATTTAAAGCCGCCATAGCGGCGAATATGAAGCAAAAACATACTGTTCTCTTTACGCGATTACCTCGAAGAAGATATGATATAGGGATAGCTTTTATAGAGGGGAGCCTTACGATGATCGATCAGGAGAATGGTATATTTGCGGCGGTGTGCCCGCTCGACTGTCCGGACACTTGTGGTCTGTTATTACATAAAGAGAACGGCAAAATTGTGAAGGTGGCAGGCAATCCGGATCATCCCATAACCAAGGGTGCCATCTGTAATAAAGTTAGGAATATGACTGAGCGGGTGTATCACCCCGAACGTCTACAATATCCGATGAAACGTGTAGGAGCCAAAGGTGAAGGCAAGTTCGAACGAATCAGTTGGGATGAAGCGATTCGCGAGATTACGACCAAATTCACTGCATTGTCCGAAACCTACGGCCCGGAGAGCATCCTGCCCTACAGCTTTTACGGTAACATGGGCATTCTCGGCGTAGACGGCATGGATCGACGTTTCTTCAATGCGCTTGGTGCGAGTGTACTGGAGCAGACGATCTGTAACTCTGCTGGAAATACCGGCTGGAAATATACGATGGGTGCCAATCGTGGAACGGTGCCGGAAGATACGGAGCATGCGGATCTCATCCTGGTGTGGGGCGGCAATATCGTCAGTACCAATATGCACCAGGTCGTTTTGGCGGAGAAAGCCCGCAAGAAAGGTGCCAAGATCGTCGTCATCGACGTTCATCGCAATCGTACCGCCCAATGGGGCGACTGGTTTATTCCTTTGTATCCGGGCACGGACAGCGCACTGGCGCTGGGATTGATGCATGTGCTGTTCGAACGGGGACTAACGGATGAAGCGTTTATGCAAAAGTATACGATAGGTCATGAGGCACTACGTGATCATGTCCGCAGTTACACCCCTGACCGCGTTGCACGTATTACGGGCGTGCCGGAGGAAACCATTGTGGAGCTGGCCGAACTATACGGCAACGCACAAGCAGCTCATATTCACATCGGCAATGGTCTCCAGCACCATGATAATGGGGGGATGAACGTGCGTAGCGTTGCATGTCTGCCTGCCATTACAGGGCAATGGCTGAAGCAAGGCGGCGGTGCCGTTCGCACCAACAGCTACGCGAGCACAAATAGCGACGCGCTGGAACGTCCGGAGCTGCGGCAGAATCCGGAGCCGCGAGTGGTGAACATGAACCGGATTGGTGAAGCGTTGCTGGAAGCAGAGCAGCCAATTCGGGCTATGATGGTCTACTGCAGCAATCCACTGGTGGTGGCACCGGATACCGAGCGGGTGGAGCGAGGTTTTTCACGGGAGGATCTGTTCACGGTTGTGCATGATCTGTTCATGACGGATACGGCGAAGTATGCAGATATCGTATTGCCAGCCACATCTTCATTTGAAGCGACGGACCTGTACACCTCTTATTGGCATCAGTACGTTCATCTGCAAGAGCCGGTAATTGCACCGATTGGAGAGAGCAAGAGCAATGTGGAACTGTTCTCGCTGCTTGGGCAGGCTATGGGGTACGATCCTGCAATCTTTGGAGAAACACCGGAACAGATGATTGAGGACGCACTTCAGGGCACAGGCAACCCCTACATGAATGGAGTCACGTTGGAAGGACTGAAGGAACATCGATTCGTGAAGCTGGATATGACGCCACATGCTGCATATCTGGATCAGCTGCCCACACCTTCAGGCAAAATCGAATTGTATTCCGAGACGATGGAACAGCGAGGGCTTCCGCCGCTCCCTACCTATAGTGCTCTGGTTGAAGGATACGATGGGGAGCATCCGGCTGGACCTGCCGATACGTATCCATTGATGTTCCTGTCGCCGCCAAACCATAATTTCCTGAACTCCACCTTTGGCAATTCAGCCAAACATCAACGTTTGGAAAAGATGCCTTTATTGCAGATACACCCCGAGGACGCCATCCGTAGAAACGTGGAGGATGGCGATGCAGTGGTCGTATGGAATGAACGCGGGCGCATCGAACTTACTGCCAAGGTGAGTGAAGCCATGTTGCCGGGAACCGTCATCAGCCAGGGTTTATGGTGGGATGGTGATGGCAAGAAGCAGCGAGCGAATTCACTGACGTCCAATCGGTTGTCGGACATGGGCAACGGGGCTACCTTCTTCTCGGCCACTGTTGAAGTGAAGCGTCAATGAGTGTGCTTGCAGCATGATTTTTTTGAGGTAAGATGAACAAAGGCTAGAATTTGAGCAGGATTATAGTGCAATAGATGTAACACTTCATAAAACCTTCGCTCTGGCTGGTTATGGTTATGCCGTCAGGGCAAAGGTCTATTTTTTATGGCTATTTGTTTGTGCAGAGGTACTAAGGAGAATGAATTAACGATGATGAGATGGCTGGATAACTATCCAAAAGAAGTGAGAATATTTTTACTGGCAAGTCTGGTTAACGCAACCGGCAGTGCCTTGATGTGGCCGCTGACCACCATGTATGTGTTTGATGAGCTTGGGAGGACGATGGCAAACGCGGGTTTTGTGATCCTCATTCAGTCCCTGGGTGGCATCTTCGGACAATTGCTCGGAGGTTCGTTGTATCACCGGGTGGGCGTGAAGAAGCTGATCATTGGCTCACTGGCGCTTAATGCGTTAGGTTTGTTTGCGTTGCCCTGGATTAGCGCGTATTGGGTCATATTTATATGTGCTATGGGCTGGATTGGCCTGTTCAGTTCATTGTCGCTGCCAGCGATTCAGGCTTTTATTGGCTTCCGGTTTGCGGAGCGACGCGGTGAATTATTCAATATTATCTATGTGGCGAACAATATCGGGGTGGCGATTGGTACGGCGCTGAGCGGTTTTCTGGCTGACTTTTCCTATCACCTCAGCTTTGTACTGAACGGGGTGACCTCAGCCGGATTTGCAATTTTCTTCTGGTATTATCTGTCGCGGGTTGAACCGGATCAGGGGGAAGTACATCTGACGAAACGGAAAACCGTCCCCGATGGGCCGGGCGTCTGGGCATTGCTGGGTAATACCCGATTATATCTGTTTATGAGCTTGGGCGTGCTCTTCCTGTTATTCGGCAACTCCATCTGGAACACAGGTGTGTCCCCGTATATCATCTCTGAGGGTATGGAAAAAAGAATGTACGGTCTGCTCTGGACCCTCAACGGGGTGCTGATATTTGTGGGCCAACCCTTCACCAGCTGGGTGAAACGGACCATGGCCCGTACCTCCACTGCCCAGATGACGGCGAGTGCGGTATTCTATGGTATGGCCTACATTGTCATGATTACCATGTACAGCTATCCAGGCATGGTGCTTGCAATGGTACTTGCCACGTTTGGGGAGATGTTGATCTCCCCTGCAACGCCTGCGTTTATCTCGGAGCATGCTGGCAGGGCGGCACCTTTTTACATCGGGATATCGGGTGGGATCGGTGCGGTTGGACGGGTTATCGGGCCCTATGCGATGGGGGTCATGTATGACAAACAGGGACTTATTCCTGTAGCGTGGCTGGCAACAGGCACAGCAGCGATTGCGGTACTTGGTTTTGTGCTGCATGCGGTGTTGAACCGTAACCGTGAAGTGAAGGAGTATGGAATGGACGCCTAGCCTTTTTGGGGTGAGTCGTATGATGAAGGGAGAGGACAGGTTAGAGTGGAGGAGAAAAGAAAGCTACTTTTACCTGTCAGATTCATCCCTTAGAATTATATTGACAAAAAAATCTTTTTATGCAATAATTTACATATTGAAATATTCAGTATATACTAAGGTTCTCCTGGCCAGGGGGAATCTTATTTTTGTTTGTACGGGAGGATGAAATATGAAGCAAAATGAGTCCAGCATTACATCCTTGATTTCGGCTTTTGGTCGATCTTACCACTGCCAATACGATACACCTCTTATTTTGGATGATTATATAGCCAGTGCGCTTATCACTCCTCAAGAGTTTTCGGATATCCGTGAGAATATGATTCAAGGTATCCATTTTTTCAACCCGGACATGGCTCATATGATCAAGGACGACCCGGATGATATACTGAGGTGGATTGTACAGACCCAGATTGCTCCAACCCCCTTGGCACGTGCCGCATATTGCGAACGAGTGCTGCTTCATGAAATGGCATTGGGAGGCACGCAATATGTAATACTTGGAGCCGGTCTGGATACGTTTGCGTTTCGGTATCCGGAATTAAAGGATAGACTGAACATCATTGAAGTGGATATCCCGGCCACACAGCAATTCAAACGCAGTCGGCTGTCGTCCGCGAAACTACCTATTCCATCCAATCTGCACTTTGTGGCTATGGATTTGACCGATAAGGACTCCCTTTCAACACTCGTGACTGAAGAGTTAAGCAGCGAGAAATCTTTTGTGAGTTTACTTGGCGTCTCTTTTTACTTGACCAAAGAAAATTTGTCCCGGATGTTGCAAATGTTGTTTACGAAACTGCCTTCCGGAAGTTCAATTGTTTTTGACTACGCTGACGAACATCTTTTTGAAACGAAGGGCATATCTAATCCCGTGGACCATATGATCCAGATGGCAGCAGCTGGCGGTGAGCCGATGAAATCCGGGTATGCATATGTGGAGATGGAGGCCTTGCTTGATAAAGCGGGGTTGCTTATCTATGAGCATCTGACTCCAGAGGCGATTCAGGAACAGTTTTTCCAGGATCGAACCGATTATCTAAGGGCATTTGAAACGATACATTTTATTCACGCGGTAAAAAAATAAATCGATCCGGGCATGTATGGTCACTTATATAGCCCGCATTTGCATAACAACGACCAACCTTCACCCTGTGGCAGGGTGAGGGTTGTTTGGTTTGAACGAAGGATCAACATAGACCATGATTCAGTTGTCAATAACTTCGCATGTGATACAAATGTTCAGAAATCAGACTTGTTAGGGTACAATTCCATGTCATTCAATGTCCTTGCCTCTATTTGTGCATAATGCTCATATAATAGAATGGATCTGGTTAAAGGCAGGGGGATGCATACGATGTACAAGGTTTTGCTGGTTGATGATGAATTTATGATCTCGGACGGGATCTCCAGTGTGGTGGACTGGTCCAGATTAGGAACAGAACTGATCGGCATTGCTCAAGATGGATTGGAAGCGCTCGCTTCAATTGAGCGGCAACGTCCGGATATTATCATCTCGGACATTCGCATGCCGGGAATGGATGGGTTACAGCTGGTTGAAGCAGTGGCCGAGAAGTATCAGCATATCTCGTTTATCATGCTCACAGGTTTTACGGAGTTTGAATATGCGAAGACTGCCATGCAGTATGGGGTGAAGCATTATTTGCTCAAACCCTGCAGTGAAGAACATCTCGTAGAGGCTATTAGTGAATTGGTCAGTGAGAAGAGAGAGTTAACCGATCAAGAGCGCTTTGTACAGTCGATCCAATATAATCTGGAGCGTGTACTGCCACATGCCAAGGAATATTTTCTGAAAGAGCTAGTCACGAACAGAACATACGGGGTCAAGGAATGGAAGTATTTCGAGGAATTATTCGATGTACAGTTTCAGGACCAACGTGTGCGGTTGCTGCTGGTAGAGATTGAGGGGGATCATGAGTATTTGCACTTGTTCGCGGTGAAGAACATTGCCGAAGATATTTTTCACAATCCCATCTTAAGTGCCACGGTTGGAAGGCATGTGTTACTAATTATGGAGGACAAGTTGTCTGAAACGCAGTTGTTCCATAATATCGATGAGATTCGCGCCACATTTACCCGATATTACCATGATGATCTCACGATTGCGCTGAGCGAGCCAGGAGACCTTTCGCAGGCACGCCATTTGTACATGCAGACGCTGGTTTATCTCAATTACCGCTTTTACCTCGGTGAGGGCAGTCTCATTATGGAGCGGGATGTCTACTCTCCCGGAGAACGCATTCTTCCTGAATTCGAATACGATCCAGAGCGGATGGTTACTGCAATCAAGGCGGGACACTGGCAGGAAGTGGGATCAGAGCTGAACCGGATGTTTCAGCTGCTTGCCAGCTTGCGATACGATATATCCCAAACGAAGTCCTATCTTATTCAGATGTTTATGGAGATGATTCGACTCAGCGGCTCTGCCGAGATGAAAAGGTATATGGACCAGTTGCCAAGTATGATTGAATCCAGCACCCTGCATTCTTTTCAACAGTTTCTGCTTGCCGTCGGCAAGGAAATCACCCTGCGCCGCTATGAACAACATCGCTCCAGACAATCGCAGATGGTAGGGAGTGTGAAACAGCTGGTAGAGAAGCGTTACAGGGACGAGACATTAACACTCCAGTCTATCGCTGGGGAAATATACATGAATCCAGACTACATCGGCAAAATGTTCAAAAAAGAAACTGGTGAGAAATTTACGAACTATGTGTTAAGCTACCGCCTCCGTAAAGCATTGGAGCTTCTGGAGCAGGGCGGGAACTATACCGTATCCTCGCTCGCCGAACAGACAGGGTTTGGTGCCAACTGGCCGTATTTCAGCAAAATGTTCAAGAAATACACGGGTTTCTCCCCTTCCGAGTATAGAAAAGTACCCTAAGACAGCGTTGCTACCGGCTTCTACATAGCTAATCTTTATATCCGATCTACATCTAATCTGTGATCGGGCCCTGTACGCCATTCATCGGCGGCAGGGTCTTTTTTTGTCGGACGGAACTCGGTTTTGAACATCCATTTATCGGAAATGAGCATGGGAAGAAAAGGCGCTCGCTTCTATCATTAGAAGTGTCATGTTAGTGAATGAACATCGAGAGTGGAGGTTGAGTGGATGGAGCTGAATCGAAGCCGGGGGATTGAACCTGGGCGTTTGAAGCCAGCTGGCAAATGGAGTTCGGTGAAAAAGGAACTTGTCCGCAACAGATACGTTTATCTGATGCTCGTTCCTGTGGTAGCCTACTATCTGATTTTCAGCTATGGGCCAATGTACGGGCTACTGATGGCATTTCAGGAATCCTACAACCCGATCAAAGGAATCTTGGCAGGCGAATGGGTTGGATTTGACAACTTCACCATGTTTTTTGAAAGTTATTATTTCTGGCGACTGATTAAGAACACACTGATTTTGAGTTTTTACAGTATTGTGTTTGGTTTCCCGGCTCCGATTCTACTAGCACTGCTACTGAATGAAGTCCGGAAGAAGTGGTTCAGAGGTGCAGTACAGACCATAAGTTATATGCCGCATTTCATCTCGGTTGTCGTTGTGGTTGGAATGTTAAAAACGTTCTCATCTCTGGACGGTGGGTTATTTAACGTCATTCGTGACTTTTTCGATCTGCAGCCGATCATGTTTTTGGCGGAAAAAGATATGTTCCGTCCGATGTACATCCTGTCCAACATATGGCAGGGCGCAGGCTGGGCCTCGATTATCTTTTTGGCAGCACTAAGTGGTATTGATCCTCAGTTGTATGAAGCTTCCAAAATTGACGGCGCAGGCCGCTGGAGACAGCTGTTACATATTACACTGCCGGGCATTATGCCCACGATTGTGATCATGTTAATTCTGCGTATGGGGGCGGTCATGAACGCGGATTTTCAGAAAATATTGCTGATGCAAACGGCACCGACCTATGAGACATCGGATGTCATATCCACCTTTGTTTATCGATCCGGTATTTTGGAGGGGAACTATACGTATTCAACCGCCATCGGACTATTTAACGGCGTCATTAATTTCGCGCTGCTCATTATCGCAAACGCGATCAGCAGAAAGCTTAACTCAACCAGTCTCTGGTAATCGGAAGGTGAAGCGATGAAACAGTCTATAGGGGAACGACTTTTTGATGTATTTAATACATTGCTGCTCTTGTTGATCATGGTTTTATGCTTGTACCCGATGCTGTACGTGTTCAATTCTTCAATCAGCGACCCGGACCAGATGCTGCGTTCCCGTTCACTGATGCTCATTCCTGAAGGTTTTCAGCTGGGAGCGTACAAGTCGGTATTTCAGGATACTCGCATCTATACGGGATATATGAACACCTTGTTCTATGTTGTGGTGGGTACCGCCATCAATCTGCTCATGACTTCGCTGGCCGCATATGGGCTGTCACGCGGTGATCTGATGGGCAGAAAAACGCTGCTGAAGTTAATTACGTTCACGATGTTCTTCGGCGGGGGTATGATTCCGACGTTTCTGCTGATTCAAAATCTGGGCATGGTGGATACCCGTTTTTCGCTTATTATTCCGGGTGCCATCAGCACATTCTATTTCCTTATTATGAAAACAAACTTTGAGGGCATTCCGATCAGTCTGATCGAATCGGCGAAGCTTGATGGCGCCAATGACTTTCTGATTTTGTTCCGAATTGTATTGCCTTTGTCAAAGCCAATCCTGGCGGTCATGATGCTGTATTATGCGGTTGACCATTGGAATGATTATGTCGGACCAATGCTCTACCTGCGTAGTCAGGAACTGTATCCAATCCAGATTATTATGCGTGATATTCTGATCAGCAGCAGTACGGAGGCCATGGGCGCTGGCGCTGATACCGGCTTTGCCATTGGGGAGAACATCAAATATGCGACCATTATTATCTCCACGCTGCCGATTATGCTGGTATATCCGTTCATCCAACGTTATTTTGTTCAGGGCGCTCTAATTGGTGCTGTGAAACAATAAAAAATGTATCCTATGGAGGCGAATTACGTGAAAAAAAGAATGGGGTCCATCCTGTTGTCATCGCTACTTACCATGTCTTTACTGGCGGGCTGTACGGGGGATAATGAACCAGGTAACGCAGAGCCAGCAGAGGGAAAAGAACCTGCGGTTCAGGCGTTGACCGAGATTCCACTACCGATTACAAGTGAGCCTTTTACCATTGACTACTGGCGCGCCAATGATGCCAAATTGACGGCTTCCTTGAACAATTTTGGCGATATGGCGGCTTATAAGGAAAAGGAGAAGCTGACGGGTATCCAAGTGAAGTTTACTCATCCTCCGCTTGGACAACAGCGGGACCAGTTCAATCTGTTGATCTCCACGAAGGAGCTTCCAGACGTCATTTATTATAACTGGGCGGATGCGGTTGGCGGACCGGAAAAAATGATCAAGGACGGCCGCATCATCCGGTTGAATGAACTGATCGACAGTTATGCACCGAACTTAAAGCGGATTATTGAATCCGATCCGGATGTGAAGAAACAGATTGCACTCGACGATGGAACGATCTATATGTTCCCGCTGCTCAAGCTGGATGCATTGAAGCTGAATGCCACTTCAGGTTTAATTATGCGCCAGGACTGGCTTGATGCATTGAACCTTAAGGTACCTACCAACATCGATGAGTGGTATACGGTGCTTAAGGCATTCAAGGAACAGGACCCTAACGGCAACGGCAAGCCAGATGAGCTGCCATTCACCGGAAACTGGGGACCGGGCAACCTGACCAAGCTCCATGATTTTGCCGCGGCCTTTGGCGTAATTGGCGGCTTCCAGATGAATGGAGACAAGGTGGAGTTTGGACCGATTCAGCCGGGCTACCGTGATTTCTTGGAGACCATGGCGAAGTGGTACAAAGAAGGGCTGATTGATCCCGAGATCATGACCAATGACGGTAAAGCTTTCGACTACAAGGTCACCAGCAATCTGGCAGGCGCATATCAGGGCGGTGTGTTCAGCGGCATGGGGAAATATTTTAATCTGATGAGAGATACGGATCCGAACTTTAACGTGACTGGTGTACCGTGGCCTGTATCTCCGGATGGAACTTCGTATGCGACATTTAATCTGGACGCTAAAGTGTTGTCTTATGGTGAGGCTATTACGGCTTCCGCAGACGAAGACAAATTGAAATACATTGTACAGTGGATGGACTACAACTATAGCGAAGAGGGTAGTGATCTGTTCAACTTTGGTATCGAAAATGACAGCTATGTTCGTGACGGGGAAGGTGTCAAATTCACAGATACCATCATTAATAATCCGAACGGTCTGACGTATGATCAGGCACTGGCTTCCTATGCCTTATCCATTATGGACGGTCCGATCAATCAGGATAGCCGTTATCTGGATGCATTATTATTTGACGACGGTCAACGTGCCGCGAATGCGGAATGGATGAAAGCAAGCTCAGCATTAACACTTCCTCCAATTCGTTTGTCAACAGATGAGGTGACCACAAGTACATCCATCATGAGCCAGGTGAATACGTATTTAAATGAGACGATGACTGCCATCATTAGCGGACAGAAGCCGATCACCGAATTTGACAAGATGGCTGAAACGATCAAGAGCATGGACATTGACCGGGCGATTGAGGTTCATCAGGCTGCGTATGATCGATATCAGTCCAAATAATACGTGAGAAATCGAGCGCTAAAACTTTGGGGAAACCTTCCTGTATGTGATATACCTAGTAGTATCACGTGGTTCAAAGGAGCGCTTTGGTCATGACAGCCTACCGTAAACTCAGCATCAAAATGAAAATGTTTCTGATGATTATGTTCATGATGGCGTTTATCATCATCCTGGCGTTTGGGTCCTTGTATTATACGTACTCCGTTTATGACAAACAGCTGTTTGATAAGTCTTCCCGACTTCTGAACCTTTCTTCGTCTACAGTGGATGTTGAACTTCAGAAGTTGGAAGCGTTGTCATTAAACATGATCTCCGATACGCAGATTCAAAGAGCCTTGAAGTCGTTGCTGGATGACGATAGCGCATATTCAAGCTTTATTGAACGAAAGAAGATCACGGATCGGTTATGGGAGCATATTAGTGGGGCTGCACGTTATGTGCAGTCCGTTCATCTGATTGATTCCAGGGGAAGAGTGAATAAATATGGCGAGACGCTCACCGTATCCAAGGAAAAGTATGATCGGATGATTGCGGCTGCGGAGCAGGCCAATGGTGCAGTACGCTGGTTATACCCGGATGACGATGACCCGATGCTGGTTATGGTTCGTCAGGTGCGAGCCTACGAACCGATGACCCTGGAACCGGTAGGCATACTGTTTCTGCGTATTAATATCGAGCGACTCGTTGAGGAGTATGCGGGCATTGATAGCCAGGACAGTGACATTATTTTAAAAGCAGGCAGTGAGGTGGTCTATCCTTATCGCCAGCTTCCAGAAGCGGTGTCCGCGGGGCTGAATCCACTTCCAGGCAGTGGGGGATATGAGATCAAGAATCTGGATGGGAGGGAGATATTTCTTTCCCAGAAGAAATCCGCATACACCGGCTGGGTGTATTATAATATGGCCTCTTATGATGAAATTTTTGAACGTATTATATGGTTGAAAAATAGTTTGATTGTCGTTTATCTTATCGCCATTCTGGTTGTTCTCGCGCTTGGTATGGTGTTCGCACGAAGTCTGACAAGGCCGATCAGACAGCTCATCAGTCAGATGAAGGAAGTGCAGTATGGGGATCTGGAGAATATGGATGCCAATCTGTCCATTCCAACACATCAGCACATGGATGAACTGGGGTTATTACAGCGTACGTATCGACTGATGATTACACATATTAATACATTGATCAAAGAAAATTATGCAAGCCAGTTGGTCATTAAGGAAACAGAGTTCAAAGCGCTACAGTCGCAGATCAATCCTCACTTTCTGTATAATGCGCTGGATTCGATCCATTGGCTCGCCAAAAAGAACAGGCAGGAGCAAATCTCCAGTATGGTGTTATCACTCGGATATTTGCTGCGTTCCTCCATCAGTTTCAAGCAAAATATCATTACCATTGCCGAAGAATTGGAGATCGTCAATCATTACATCACCATTCAGACCTACCGTTTTCGGCAGCGGCTGGATTTCCGCTTGGATGTGCCCGCTGCCTATCTGGGGTGTGCCATTCCGAAGTTAACCCTACAGCCCCTGCTGGAAAATGCCATTCAATACGGATTGGAACCACAGGTTGGATCATGTCTCATTCGAGTGTCTGCCGAGATAGCAGGTGACAAGCTGGTCCTTATCGTGGAGGATCACGGTCCCGGCATGGAACCTGAATATGTGAAGCAAGTGCTTCGCGGAGAAGTGAAAACCAGAGGAACAGGCATTGGCCTGCTGAATATCAGGGAGCGGGTGCGTCTGGCTTTTGGCGAAGAATATGATGTTCTGCTGGAGAGCAAGCCAGGGCTTGGAACGAGAGTAACGGTATTGCTGCCACCCCCATCACCATGTAAGGAGGAGAAGCTATGAGAAGATTATTGCGAACGATAGGCATGATCTGTCTTATACTGACTCTTCCTGGCTGCGTGAACCAGCTGAATCAAAGGCCAGGCATGATTGTGGACGAAGAGCCGATAACACTGCGCATCGCTTGGTGGGGTGGGGAGTTCCGCAACAATGCAACGATTGCCGTGATCGACCTGTATGAGAAACTGAATCCACATGTGAACATTGAGTACGAATATAGCAGTTTCAACGAATACTGGAGAAAACTTGCACCACATGCAGCAGGCAATGCGTTGCCCGACATTATTCAGATGGATATCTCCTATCTGTCCCAGTACAGTTCGTTGCAACTGTTGGAGGACATGACGCCGTACATGCAGAGTGGGCTCATCGACACGACGGATATTGAGAAGGAACAGCTGGAAAGTGGAAGCCTGAATGGGAAAACCTACGGCCTCAGTTTGGGTGTAAACGCCATGCTCAGCATCTATGATCCGGAAGTGTTGAAGGCCAATGATATTGAATTGCCAACGGATACGTGGACTTGGGCAGATTTTGACCGGATGGGCGAGCAATTGCTCGGGAAAGGCATCTATCTGGGAACCTATTTCACGCCTGAACAGTTTTTCGCGTATTACTTGAGACAGTACGGTTCCAAGCTGTACGCGGAGGATGGCAAGGGATTGGGTTATGAAGATGATGGGTTGTTTATTGAATACTTTGGCAGGATGCAGCAGCTCGCGGAGAAGCAGCTTATTTTTGCACCGGATATCTGGACATCAGATATTGGCCAGCCTGATAACGACCCGTTTTATCTGGGAGAGGCTTTGTTTAGCTGGGGGTATTCCAACCAATTTATCAGCACCGCTCAGCGTTATGGCAAACCTTTAACCATCTCCCCGATGCCTGGGCCAAACAGCCAGGATGGATTGTTCTTGAAGCCAGGCATGTTTTTCTCCATGGCGGGTAATTCCAGACATAAGGAAGAGGCTGCCAAGTTTATCAGCTTTTTTGTGAATGATTTGGATGCCAATCTGCTGCTCAAAGGGGAGCGGGGTGTGCCTGTCTCATCCAGTGTCAAAGAGCGGATGAAGCTGGTGGTTGAACCGGAGCTGGCGCAGGTGTTTGACTATATTGATTGGGTTGCGGATAATAGCACTCAGATGGACCCGCCTGATCCTGTAGGTGCACCCGAGGTCACTGCGGTATTGCGTGAGTTGTATGATCTTCTGCTGTTTGGCAAAATTACGCCTGAGCAGGCGGCGGTGGAATTTCGTGAACGGGCGAACGGAATACTGGGTGGAAAGTTATATAAATTGAACTAATCGTCACTTACACTTGCTACTCCGATGACAGAACAACCTTCTGATCGCTGTTATCCCCAGATTTTTTGGATTCCCTTTTTCAAAGGGGAAAATCCGGGGATAAAGGCGAACGCTTCGCTTCTTCAGGTTATTTCTGTCCTCTTCGTTTTGTGTAAATATATAGTTCAATTTATATAACGAATAGTAAATAAAAGAACAACCTTCCCTCTAGTACAGAGGGAAGGTTGTTTTGCTGTTTAGTGACTTATTTGTACAACTCATATATTGAACTTAGAATCCTTTAAGCCCTACCTTTAACCAAACTGGGCTTGATGCAGTCGACTGTACGAGCCTTTACGCGCGAGCAGTTCTTCATGACTTCCTTGTTCAGCGACGCTGCCGTTCTCCACCACCACGATGCGATCGGCATGTCTGATGGTTGCCAGTCGATGGGCGATCACCAATGTCGTACGTCCCTGCGCCAGCTCGGACAACGCCAGTTGAATGGCAGCTTCCGTCTCGGTGTCGAGCGCGGAGGTGGCTTCATCCAGAATGAGGATTGGCGGGTTTTTCAGGATCATTCTTGCGATGGACAACCGTTGCTTCTGTCCGCCGGACAACTTCACGCCACGTTCACCGATCATGGTGTCCAGTCCATCTGGCTGGGATTGTACCAGCTCTTCCAGTTGGGCCCTGCGAATGGCTTGCCAGATTTCCTCATCGGAAGCATTCAGTTTCCCGTATGCAATATTTTCTCGAATTGATCCATCAAACAGGAAAATATCCTGCTGCACAATCCCGATATGGGAGCGCAGTGATTCCAGCGTCATGTCCTTCACCGGAATGCCATCAATGGAGATATGTCCCGCATCCACATCGTAGAAACGTGGGATCAGACTGCATAGTGTCGTTTTACCCCCGCCCGAAGGTCCAACGAGAGCAACCGTCTGGCCTGCCTGAATATCCAGATTGACCTGAGACAGCGTAGGTTTGTGTTCTCCATAAGAAAAGGTAACGTTATGGAAAGCAATATCTCCTTTGACATCCGGAATCGGTTTTGCCTGTGGTGTATCTTCTACATCCGGTACAGCTTCAAGAAGCTCCAGGTAACGTCTGAATCCGGCGATGCCTTTGGGGTACGTCTCGATGACGGAGTTAATCTTCTCAATTGGTCCAAGGAATACATTGGACAGCATTACAAAAGCGATGAACTCCCCGTAGGTCATACTGCCTTGAATGACAAACCAGGTTCCACATACCAGTACAAACAGCGATACAAATTTCATTAGAATAAAACTGAGTGAAGAGTTCCAGGCCATAATACGGTAGGTGATTAGTTTTGTAAGCCGGAAACGTTCGTTGTTCTCAACGAAACGTCCAACTTCATGTTTTTCATTGGCAAAAGCTTGTACCACACGGATGCCGCTCACATTGTTCTCAACCCGTGCATTATAATCGGCAATATCCGCAAACATGCGCTTGAACGCCTTGGACATTTTGCGACTGAAATACAGTGACAGGTAGATCATCAGCGGTACAATGATGAACGTCATCACAGCGAGCTGCCAGTTGATCCCCAGCATAATTCCGAAAGCTCCGGCGAGTGTCATGAGGGCAATGAATAGATCCTCGGGTCCGTGATGCGCAATCTCACCAATATCCATCAGATCGTTGGTCATGCGGGAGACCAGATGCCCGGTCTTATTGTTATCGAAGAAGCGGAAGGACTGCTTCTGAACACGCTGGAACAGTTCACGCCGCATATCGGATTCGATGTTAATGCCAAGCTTGTGGCCCCAATAGGTCACTGCATAATGGAAAAAGGAACTGAGCAGGTAGATGCCGAGCAACCCGACACACGCCGCTAAGATCATGGACCAATTGCCAGCCGGAAGCAGTTGATCGACCACCCGGTTAACGGCGAGTGGAAAGGCCAGCTCCAGCAGAGCGGCAGCGATGGCACAGGAGAAGTCCAAGATAAAGAGCCTTTTGTAAGGACGATAATAAGACATAAAACGGCGAAGCATATGTAAGTCCTCCTCGATATGACACAAATGCCCGAGCAGGCTCATTAGCCTGTCCGGACACCTGTATTCATGCTTATGTTATTTACGGTTTTGCTCGGCACGTTCTACGATCATATCGGCGAATTCTTCAGCCTGACCTTGAATCGCAATCGGGTCGAAGTACCAGTAACGGTCTTCCAGCAACTCATACACCTGATTGTTTTTTACAGCCGGCAGGGATTTCCAGATGGCATCACCTTGGTAATTTTTATTGTTCTCTCCAACGGTTAAAAAGATATGATCCCCTGCATAATCACCAACAACTTCACGCGAAATTTCTTTCCATTGGGTATCACCCATCAGTTCTTTTTTGGTGATTTCGAGTGGGGCAAGTTGCAAAGCACTGTAGACCGCTTGTCCTCCTCGACCGAAATTGTCTCCATATCCATAATAACTCTTGTCGGATACTTCAAGGATGGAGAAGGTTTCCTCCGGTTTGATGACTGTTTTCACCTTGGCACGAGCGGCTTCAATCCGTTCATCGTACGTTTTCAGCCAAGCTTCGGCTTCTTCGGATTTGTTCATCAGCTCTCCGAATCCCCGGATTTCGTCATGCACATTGGTGAATGTACCATAAGGAATCACTACGGTAGGTGCGATTTTTTGATAACTCTCAATTTCGCTGGCCTGATCGGAGTAGGTAATGATCAGATCCGGGTTCAAGGCAATAACCTTCTCCATGGATACCGCCGCCCGATCACCAATACTCTCGATGCCCGCCACCTGATCTGCATAGAACGGGTTTTCCAAATAATATTGAACAGCACCAATGGGTTTCACACCCAGTGCAAGCAGATCACTTACGTACATATCGGTAACGATCCGTTTCGGTTCAGCCGGAATTTCAACATCCCCGCTTAATGACTTGTAGATTCGTGTAACATTCGAATTGTCCGAACCGGACGCCGTGTCTGTGCTCGTCTCGGAAGAGGCTGTTGTCGTTTCGGTTCCCGCTGCCGATGTCTGTTCAGTGGCAGTCGAGCCTGTTCCGCTGCTACATGCAGCCAGAATCATAATAATGGCGAGCATAAGCAGCAAGCCGGAAAAGCGTTTTTTTGCAGCAAACATATTTTTGTTCCCCCTGTGTATAATCAATAATGATTATTATTCTCATTAATAACATAGAGGAAGATGTGATATTTGTACATGGACAACTATGATCACTACTGCATGGACAATTATGATGTGAGGTGACGCATGATATGCTGCAACTGCTCCCTAACGGACAAGGGATCAAATCCATAGAACATGTCGGCATCAATCTCGTATACACGTCCTTCACGAACGGCGGATAGAGTGCCCCAGGATTCCTGATTCAGCAGGTTAGTCAGCATTTCTCGTTCGGCAGGTTCCTCAGGGAAGGCGACAAACATGTGATCTGCGCCATACAAGTGAATCTCAGACAACGGAACATGAATGTATCCCGTGAGTAACTGCCCATCCTGCTCCATCCGTGAAGGTGGGGTGAAGCCCAGCGATTGATACAGTACATGAGAAGCTCTGCCCCAGCCATGACCATAGATATAAGCGCCGTCCTCTCCAATCATAAACATGCAAATAGCGGACCCTCGAGTCCCTTCCATCCATTGATCCAATGTATGATTGGCCTCTTGCTCAAGTTGATGATATCGATCTAACAACGTCTGTGCATTGGACTCAAGCCCGGTAATTCGGCCCAAATGAAGAAGCTGCTCCTGCCAATCAAGTTCCTCGAAGGGCATCAGAATGGTCGGTGCGATCAGACGTAGTTCATCGGAAGCGGGATGCGGTGCATACCCGATAATGACATCGGGCTGAGCGTTTGCAATCAGATCCGTATGTTTAACCAGCTCATATTCGGAATGTTGCTCAAATTGCTCATGACCATCATGACCATGTTCACCACGTTTTCCCTCCATCCAGCTTGCTACGGCGCCCATGTGGGGAGTGTGGCCCAATGCCAGGAGTGAGGCCGTATAGTTGTAAGTCAAAGATACAATCTTTTTGGGCATTTTCCGGTAGTGTGTTGGTGCTGATCCAACCATCTGTTTGAATTTTCGGCTTAGATAAAAGGTGTCCCTGTAGCCTGTCAGTTGTGCAATTTCCTGTAGGGTAGGGTTCGCGAACAACAGATGTTCTTGAGCCATCCTGATTCTGAGACGAGTTACATATTCAACAAACGTAAGACCTGTATGTTTCTTGAACTCCCTTGAAAAATGCTCAGGACTCACATTTGCATCCCGTGCCAATTGTTCGCGGGTTAACGGATGGGTATACATCTGATGGATATGTCTGAGCACGGCGTCGAGCCAGGAGTGATCTTCATGAGCAGAATGAGCCGCATGATCCCGCAAAATATCCAGTAACTCATAGAAAAGCATATGTGGCCTGAATGGACTGGAATCGTAGCCCTTTGAACTTGCTTGAACCAGCTCTACTGCCCTATCGGTGAGAGTACGACTCGCAATGGGAGCTGGTATCCCGAACGGCCAGAACAGCTGTTCATTTTCAGTGGAATCAAAAGCAATAGCAATGCCCTGTACTGGCGACAGGGAGCCGCGCTTGTTCTCGTGCTGAAGCAGGCTTCCAGCTTGCCGAACGACTGCAGAGCCTGCATTTAAAGTCAGTTTACCCTCTGCACTGATCAGCCTGGCTTGGCCAGCAGTAATGATGTATAGCACATGAAGAGTGCTCCACATCTCATCTATGCGGGAGAATGCCTCGCGGTCGTGAAGCTGCACCAGATGGCATAGCTTGAAGAGGGCAACAGGTATGGACTGAATCTTCTGCAAGGAAATGGGACGGGACAGCGATTTTTTATGATAAATAGGCTTGGAAATATTCATTAGATAACTGTCTCCTTACATAAGTCAGCAGGGAAAGTATTCGTCTCATGCCCCTGGTGTACTGGCGTAATTCTCGGATCTCAACTATTATGCAGTATATACTATAAACGGAGTGACGTGGATGGACAGATTGAACAAATCAACTTTTTATTTGAAAAATAGATAAAGTGGTTGAAATCGCTATCAACACCGACTATAATGAAAATGTCGAAACGTTTCAATCTGGCGTTTACTGCCAGTTTCACTGTATTAGGCACGAACTGTTTATAGAGCGCCAGATTGAAAGACGTGTCATGACCATCACTAATGGTATGGATTGGAACGGGACGCATTCAACCGTGGCCCCATAAGGATGGGAACGAGGATTTTTTTTGAGAACACCTCGAAACGTTTCGATTGACATCCATCGCTATGATATGTATAAAGATTAATAAACGATAATGAAGGATTTAGTGGTTGTTCTAACCATGTATCGTATAAAATGTAGATAACCTTAGAATTTGTTCTATATAAATTGAACTAACATTTACACTAAACGGAGAGGGCAGAAAGAACCTGAAGAAGCAAGGCGTTCGCCTTTATCCCCGGATTTTCACCCTTATAAAAGGGAAACAAAAAATCTGGGGATAACAGCGATCGGAAGGTTGTTCTGTCATCGGAGTGGTCAGTGTAAATATTCTGTAGTTCAATTTATATATAGTTTAGAAGGAGCGAACGTGGAATGGCAACGATTAAGGATGTGGCAAAGCTGGCTGGTGTAGCACTTTCGACTGCTTCCTATGCGCTGAGCGGGGATAGCAAGGTTAGTGCCAAGACCAAGGCTAAAGTGCTTGAGGCAGCACGAGAATTGAATTACCGCAAGAACGGCTTTGCCATGGACCTGAAACGGAGCCGGACAAACACGATCGCTTTAATTCTGACAGATCTGTCGGGCCCGTATTACTCGGAGTTGATCCGTAGTGTACAGGATGTAGCCCTTGCGAACGGGTATGACCTGATTGCGTGCAGCTCCATGGGTGGACGGGACTCAACGGCAGTGCGATTTTTGCGTGAAAAAAGAGTAGATGGAGCCATCATCCTGGCGCATAACATTCATGATGATATTCTGGTAGAATCTGCCGGTCATCGTTTTCCGATTATTGTGATGGATCGTCAGCTGTCGAGTGACCATTTGGTCAACGTTCTGGTGGATGGAGAGCAGGGCGGTTACCTTGCAACCCGCCACCTGATCCAGGCAGGACATCAGAAGATTGCTTATATCAGTGGCCCATCCAACTCGTATGACAACGCGCTCCGTTACCAAGGGTATCTGCGAGCAATGCGGGAAGCGGGACTTGAAGAAAAGTCCAAATGGCGTCTGAACGGTAACTTTGTGCGTGAGGGCGGATACAGTGCAACCAAAATGATGATCATGCAGGGCGAACTTCCCTCAGCGGTATTTTACGGTAACGATGAGATGGCGATTGGTGGCTTGAAAGCATTGGAAGAGCGTGGTATATCGGTGCCGAATGACATTTCCGTGATCGGTTTTGACGATATTCAGTTGTCCGAATATGTGCATCCACCGCTGACAACGATACGCCAGCCGAAGCATGAAGCCGGGTCGCTCGCCGGACATCTGTTATTCCAGATGCTCAATGGCGAAGCGGTTGACCCTTCATATACGTTAACGATTAATATGATCGAGCGCAGCTCTGTACGTTCGGTTTAGACCGAGTCTGAACAACAAAGAACTGCCTGCATGCTGAAGTAAAAGTTTAATGATGGGGTTATCGTCCGGACGGGCTGTAAAAAGCCGGTTTGAAGAGGCCCCTATTCTTTTTCAAATTTATCGAAACGTTTCGATTTTAACTAATTCAAGGAGTGAACCTTATGACAACGATGATTAATGAACCGATCCGGTTAAGTGCCGGAGAGTTATCCTTTACCTTTTTGAACAGTGGCGATCTATACCAGGCTACATCCGGTACAACGATGTTGAACCAGTTGCTCAGCAACCAGATTGATGGATCATTGAACAACCTGTACCTGCGTGTACATGAGGGAGAGAATATTAGCTCGTTCCCGTTGCTCGGTGTACGTTCGAACAGCAAGGTGATTACAAGCAAAGCACAGTCCAGCAACCAGTTGATCTGGGAGGGTACAGTCCAGCTGGAAGGTAGCGAAAAAGGCATTGGCTATCAGGTCGTATTTACGGCTACACCGCAAGGTGTATGGTTCTGGGATGTGAAGCTCACAGGACAACAACATAACGTAGACGTGGTATATGGACAGGATGTAGGTCTTGCTGATCCAGGTGCGGTACGCAGCAATGAAGCTTATCTGTCACAATACATTGACCATACGGTGTTTGAAGATGAAGCGAAAGGTTATGTCGTTTGTTCCCGTCAAAACCAGCCTCAGGGCGGTGCATTTCCATATATGCAACAAGGTTCCCTGACGAAAGCAATTGGTTATTCCACAGATGGATTCCAATTCTTCGGTCTGTCGTACAAGGAAACGAATCAACCAGAGAGCTTGAATCGCCCAACGCTGGCGAATGAGACGTATCAGTATGAATTTGCTTACACGGCATTGCAATCTGAACTGCTGAATCTGAACGGAGAAGCTCAGGTGGTCTTTTATGGACTGGCGAAGCCTAATCATGCCGAAGGAATCTCTGCATTGGAATTCGGAGATGAAGTTACCGCAGCATGGAATGAAGTACAGGCTCTGACTGTGGAAAATGGTGACACGTTGGAACAGGTAAAACTGTCCTCCTTCCTGGGTGAACCGCTGGTTACGCTTGATCTGACGCAAGATGAGATTCATGATCTGTTCCCTGATCGTCATCAGGAAGAGCATAGCGGTGAGGAACTGTTATCCTTCTTCACAGGCAGCTATGAACATATCGTTCTGAAAGCAAAAGAATTGCTCGTAGAGCGTCCGCACGGTCACATTCTGATGAGTGGTGGCAACGTGCAACTTGGAGCTCAGGTTATTACGACAACGTCGTATATGTACGGTATTTTCAACTCACAACTCGTTATTGGTAACACCAATTTTAATAAAATGATCAGTAATGCCCGCAATGCATTAAACGTGCCGAAGTCGGCGGGACAACGCATCTATGTGGAAATGGACGGACAATATCGTCTGCTGACGATGCCTTCCCTGTTCGAGATTGGCTTCAACTATGTACGTTGGATCTACAAAACGGCATCCGATACGATCATCGTGACGAACTACACAGGGGCACACACCACTGAAGTGAGCATGAACGTACGCTCCACAAGTGGCACGGCATACCGTTACCTGGTAACAAACCAGATTACGATGAATGTGAATGAGTACGAATATCCGCTGCATATGACGCAGGATAGCGATACTTTGATCTTCAAGGCTGATCCACAAGCGATTAGTGCAGGAACGTATCCAGATCTGCAATACCGTATGTCGGTCGATGGCGCAGCTGTAAATGTAGGGGACGAAACGTTGCTGGCAAGTGGTATCCGCAGTGGTTCCGCATCACTGGTTACGCTTAGTCTGGAAGCAAGTGCTGAATGGACGCTGAAGGTACAAGGGGTATTGGAAGGCCAAGCGGACAGCGGAGTGGTAGCAGGCTCAAGTCTTACGTTTGAAGAGGAAGTGCAGGCATACCGCGAGTTCTTCGCAGGTGTGATGAACGGATTCCGTTTGTCCCGTGGCGAAGGTCAGAGTGCAGAGGATCTGTTCAAAGTAAATGCGCTGGCTTGGTGGTACACCCACAACATGTTGGTTCACTACTCCGTGCCTCACGGTTTGGAGCAGTATGGCGGCGCGGCTTGGGGTACACGGGATGTGTGCCAAGGTCCGGTGGAGTACTTTATGGCAACGCAAAAATATGAGCAAGTTCGCGATATCATCAAAATGGTTTATACCCACCAATATGAAGATGATGGGAACTGGCCGCAATGGTTCATGTTTGATAAATACTTTGCGATCCAACAGGAAGAGAGCCATGGCGACATCATCGTATGGCCGCTGAAAGTTCTGGCGGATTACCTGACAGCGACTCGCGACTATGCAATCCTGGATGAGAAAGTACCTTATACGGTTAAACATAGCTTCGGGTTCACGGAAGAAACGGCAACGGTACTGGATCACGCGAAAAAAGAAATCGAATATATCCGTTCGCACTTCCTGCACGATACGTTCCTGTCTTCCTACGGCGATGGCGACTGGGATGATACGCTCCAACCAGCCAATGCACAGCTGAAGCAATACATGGTGAGCAGTTGGACGGTGGCATTGACGTATCAGTCCGTGAATGTGCTCTCGCAAGCGCTGAAATTCAAGGATGCGGACTTTGCACAGGAGCTTGATGTGCTGGCTCAAGGCATTCGTGAGGACTTTAACCGTTACATGCTGGGCACAGATGTGATTCCAGGCTTTGTATACATGGAAGAAGCGGACCAAGCGAAGCTGATGCTTCATCCAACGGATACAGAGACAGGCATTCAATATCGCCTGTTGCCAATGACGCGCAGCATGATTGGTGAGTTGCTGAATGCGGAGCAAGCAGAGTCTCATTACGCATTGATCCGTGAACAGTTCCTGTGCCCGGATGGCGTGCGTCTGATGAATCGTCCGGCTCAGTATGCTGGCGGAGTAAGCACACACTTCAAACGTGCAGAGCAAGCGTCCAACTTCGGTCGGGAAATTGGGTTGCAATATGTACACGCTCATATCCGTTACGTAGAAGCGATGGCGAAGCTAGGTAAGACAGATCAGGTGTGGAATGGTCTCGCGATGATCAACCCGGTTGGTATCGGCGAGGTTGTACCTAACGCAGAGATTCGCCAAGCGAACTCATACTTCAGTAGTTCGGACGGTAAGTTTAATACGCGTTACGAGGCACAGGAGCATTTTGACCAGCTTCGTAAAGGGACTGTACAGGTGAAAGGCGGATGGAGAATCTACTCCAGCGGCCCTGGAATCTACATGAACCAGCTGATCTCCAATGCACTTGGCATTCGTCAAGAGGGCGGCGATCTGGTCATTGACCCGGTATTGCCAGCTGAGCTGAACGGCATGCAATTCGAGTTTGAATATGCAGGTGAGCCGGTGACGTTTATCTATCACTTGAATGAAGGTGCTGTGAGCCGTGTAGCGGTAAATGGTAAGGATATTCGTACCGAGCGTACAGCGAACCGTTACCGTCAGGGCGGGGTCTGCATCTCACTGGATGAGTTCAGACAAGCACGTAGTGCTACTGAGCGCACGGTTGTTGATATTTATATGTAATCTCATAGCATGATGTACACCAAGGTCATCCTCCTTTATTCAAGGCGGGATGGCCTTTTTGCCATATGCTCTTATGATTGCTCACCGTAGCGGAACTGCCAGCAACGTATGCAACAGCTCATTATGCCGCACATGCTTGGTTACGTAGCCCTGTTGCTCCAGCCAGCTGCATAGCTCACTCAGCAGAGGGAAGTGACGCTCGCGCAAGGCGCGCAGCTGTTCCTCGTGTCCTGTGGTTTCTGCCTGCTGAATATAGGAATCAAGGTGAGTCGCATCAACAAACATCAGATCCGTTAGACCGATACGTCCGCGCGAGGTTAATACCCGCTGCATCTCCTGTAATGCCAATAGTTGCTGATCTGGACTCAGATGATGGAAAGCAAAGCTGGATACAACAAAATCGAAGGAATGATCGGCAAAAGGCAGCGCCAGAAAATTACCAAGTTTCACATGCATCTCAGGATATTTGGTACGACATCTGCGCAGCATCTCCCGGGATTGGTCGATTGCAGTGATGTCTGCGCCGTGCTGTAGCAGTTTCCCAGCCAGATTACCTGTGCCTGTACCAATATCGAGTCCTTTCTCACCAAGGGCGGGAGAGATCCAATGAGCTGTCTGTTCGAGCGCTTCGTCATAGTTGTGATACAGATAAAAGGAAGACTGTACCATATCCTTGGATTCGCTAGGCGTGGAATGATCTGCATTATGGTGTGGATGTAGAACTTCATTCTCATCGCTTATAGGCGAGGCGTTGTCTGAATGATGCCTGCCGTCTGAATTGGGTTGTCCAGTACTGGCACTTCCCGCCGCCTGCACTCGCTGATCATGGATGGCTGCCTGCGTATCATAATTCCACCGATCATGCCAGTTCTGCCGGGCTTCACGCAGGCGACGGGCACTGTCCGCGAGATCGTGCAGATGGCTGACATCCAGCGGTCCGTCCTGACGATTCAGGTCAATCATGCGCTGGGTTGTATCCATCATACGTTTGAGCTCAATCCACTGGGCATACATGACGGCCTGTTGCAGCTCCAGATATTCTTCCAGCCGCTGCTGATTCCCTTGATCAATCTCTCCGAGCGCGTGTGTAATATCCTGTAGGGACATGCCAATCTCACGCAGTGCAGCAATGGTCTGAAGCCGCCAGATATCATTCTCGGTGTATGTGCGATAACCGTTACTGGATTGTTTGGCGGGTAGAATTAATCCTTTTTCTTCATAAAAACGAATGGCTCTCGCCGATATACCAAGCCTGCTTGCTGCCTCTTTGATATTCATCATGCATCCCCTCCTTATCGAATCAGTATAAACCATGACGTTACGGCAAGGTTAAGTGTTTATTTCATTTTGCGAAAAGGTTCGATACCGAGTGGAATTTTAGTCAAAGCTGAGGCTATGCTACAATATATAGAACGAAAAAACTTAAATTGTGAAGTAAAAGAACAATGTCATCCTATTCCTAAGTTTCTCAACGTTCTTAACTCTCTTAACTTTCCCGACGTTGTAATGCACAGCGTTGTCGACTATTGCACGAAAGGTTGAATCATTATGCTTACCAGCCATACATTTACGATTCGTCCATCCGAGATTAAAGATGCAGCCCAGCTAATGGAGCTAGACACCCTGGTATGGGACAAATACACTTCTCCTGCACCGATGCAATGGCGTTCCAGACAACAATATCTGCAGCATTGCCCGCCAGGCAGTCAATTGATTGCGGTGCAGGGAGAGCGGGTATGTGGTTATGTGGGCTTTAATCCAGCCACAGGTATGCCGGTCAACCGTCATGTCTACGAGATTCATATTGCAGTTCACCCTCATGATCGGCGTTGTGGTATTGCTACAGCTTTGATGGACGCCATCAAGCAGCATGCGATTGAACAAGGCGTTCGCAAGCTCAGGCTGCGCGTACTTTCCAGCAATCCGGGAGCGATCACGTTTTATACACAGTGTGGATTTGTGACGGAAGGCAGGCTGGTGTCCGAGTTTTATATCGGAGGCAAGTATGTGGACGATATTCTTATGGGTTATTTTATCCAGAACAAATAGAAACTAGCTGAGGAGGAGGAACAACAATGGACATGGGACTTCAAGGTAAAAAAGCACTGGTGCTGGCTTCCAGTAGAGGGCTGGGTAAAGCGGTAGCCGCTCAATTGGCAGCAGAAGGTGCTGACGTCATGCTTGCCAGCCGGAGCGAAGAAAAGCTCGCAGCAGTGAAGCAGGAGCTTCTGGCGCTTGGTGGTGGTGGACGTGTGGAATATTGTGTAACCGATGTGACACGCAAGGAAGACATTGAGGCTCTGATTCATAAGACAGCGGAGCTGTTTGGGCAGATTGATATTCTGGTGAACAATTCGGGTGGCCCACCATCGGGTTCATTTGAGTCACTGACGGATGAGGATTGGGAACGTGCATTTGAATTAAATGTGCTCAGTTATGTAAGGCTGATTCGTGGTGCGCTCCCTTATATGAAAGAAAGCGGAGGACACATTGTCAATATCGCTTCAACTTCGGTGAAACAGCCCATTCCGGGTCTGGTTCTGTCCAACACGTTCCGTACCGGCGTTTTCGGATTGGCGAAGACCTTGTCTCAGGAGCTGGCTCCATACGGAATTTTGATCAACACGGTGGCGCCGGGACGTATTGCAACAGACCGTATACGTGAGCTGGATACTGCACGGGCAGAGCAGAACGGAGTCAGTGAGGACGAGGTCTCTGAACAGTTCCGCAAGGAGATTCCTCTCGGTCGTTATGGTCAACCAGAGGAGTTTGCCAAAGCGGTGGTGTTCCTGTTATCCGGGGCCAATACGTACATTACCGGAACCTCATTGATCGTGGATGGTGGCATGGTCCGAGCCCTATAAAAGTCATGGATATAATAAAATACCCTCTGTCACCACATTCCGTGGAGATCGAGGGTATTCGTGTTGATCTATTATGTTGGGAGAGATCACTCCAGATTCATTATGTAAGCGAATTAGCGTAATAGTTCCCATTCATGCTGAAGCATGCCGTAAACTGCATGGTTCACGTATCCTTTAGGCAGTTTCTCTGCCTGACGAATGACACCCTCGAGAACAAATCCGAGTCTTTCAGGGATGGCGCGACTCCGTTTGTTATTCGTTGCCGAGCGAATCTCGACGCGATTCAGATCCAGGGTCACCAGAGCATAATCAACCAGAACGCGACAAGCGCTTGTCATCAAGCCCTGACCCTCAAAACCTTTGCCAAGCCAATATCCGATGCTTACCGAGCGGTTGGTCCAGTTAATCTCGTGGAATCCAATGACGCCGGCTAGATCCCCTTTTGACCATACTCCGGCGGTGAATCCGCCATTTTCGGCACCTTGTTTTAACGCGTTGGTAATGAAGTTTGAGGTGTGTTCCACTTCTGTCACATGATCCACCCACGGCAACCAATGTCTCAGTTGATCCCGCGAGCGATCCGTCAGTTCAAACAGAGGTTTAGTATGTTCCATAGCCAGTGGCCGGAGTTCGGTATATTCATCCAATGAATAGGTAAACATGAATGCAACCTTCTTTCTTTGTATAGTGTTGTTCAAAAAAGTCCACTTTTGATTACAAATCATGCCTAACGGCATTATCAGCATCGAATATGAAAACCAGATTTTTTGAACACGTATTTGTAGTGGATTAGCGGGAAGTCTTGGGTAACTTTTGCTCCAGTGCAAACAGGTCTTCTTCCATTGAGGCCATGCGTTGATTGACCGTTGTGCGTGCGTCACGGAGTGCCTGATTATATATGTAGGGAGCGAGCTGTGTCATGAACAGGTCGAGGACACCCCAAGCGGCCAGATCGCCGAGTTCTTCGCCACGTTCCTCTTCGAAATACGACTGGATGGTGCGAATGGCTTCATCCTGCTGTTCTTTGGTCAGTTTAAGCGAGTTCGATGGAATGGGAAACCCTCCCTTTAATTTGTTTTTACTATCATGCTACATGATTCGAGCGAACCCGTCAAAATGGTTTAGGGCCTATTTATGCACGGCTAATCCTGACTTTGGTGCCGTTCTTTATTGAACTCCTCCCCCGTTAAAGGTATATTTAAATGAAACGCGTACGAAACTTTCCAAGAAAATAGTTTTTTTCAGGAAATGACTTCGTTATTAAGGAATTATAGCCGGAATTGCTGCAATTCCCTAAGGCTCCAATCCATTCATGAAAGGTTTGATACCTGTGGACAATCGTACAACCCCACCTAACTTTATCAAAAATATTATTACCGAAGATCTCCGGTCTGGGAAAGTCCAGGAAGTTATTACCCGTTTTCCTCCGGAACCGAACGGTTATCTGCATATCGGCCATGCCAAGGCGATCTGGATTAACTTTACGCTGGGCGGCGAATTTGGCGGCAAAACGAATCTGCGCTTTGATGACACGAACCCGGTCAAGGAAGATGTAGAGTACGTTCAATCGATTCAGGAAGACGTGAAATGGCTCGGATACGAGTGGAACGAGAAACGTTTTGCCTCGGATTATTTTGACGAAATGTACAACCGTGCTGTCTTGTTGATTAAAAAAGGTAAAGCCTACATCGACGACCAAAGCGCCGACGAAATCCGTGAAATGCGCGGAACGCTGACGGAACCGGGTAAGAACAGCCCGTACCGTGATCGTTCGGTGGAAGAGAATCTCGACTTGTTCACACGTATGCGTGCAGGCGAATTCAAGAACGGAGAGAAAGTGCTGCGTGCCAAGATCGATATGTCTGCACCGAATATCAATCTGCGCGATCCGGTTATTTACCGGATTTCTCATGCACATCATCATAACACGGGCGATAAATGGTGTATCTATCCAATGTACGCCTTTGCTCACCCGCTCGAAGATGCAATTGAAGGTGTGACGCACTCTCTCTGTTCCCTGGAGTTTGAGGATCAACGTCCATTCTACGATTGGGTTATTGCCGAGTGTGAGATGGAGAACCAACCGCATCAATATGAATTTGGTCGCCTGAATCTGTCCCAGATGGTAACAAGTAAGCGGAAGCTGAAACTGCTCGTAGATGAAGGACATGTGGATGGATGGGATGATCCACGTATGCCAACAATTTCGGGTCTGCGCCGCCGGGGATATACACCGGAAGCTATTCGTGATTTTGTATATGAGACAGGCATTTCCAAAAACTATGGAGTTATCGACCTGCAAACGCTGGAGCACTTCGTACGTGAAGACTTGAAACTGAAAGCTCCGCGCACGATGGCTGTCCTGCACCCGCTCAAAGTGGTCATCACCAACTATCCTGAAGGACAAGTGGAATGGCTTGAAGCAGAGAACAATGTGGAGAACCCGGAGATGGGTAATCGCCAAATTCCGTTCTCCCGTGAGATTTATATTGAACAAGATGATTTCATGGAAAATCCACCGAACAAATATTTCCGTTTGTTCCCTGGCAACGAAGTTCGTCTGAAACATGCATACTTCATCAAATGTAACGATGTGATCAAAGATGCAGAAGGTAATGTAACTGAGATTCATTGTACCTATGATGTGGAGACAAAGAGCGGCAGTGGCTTCACTGGCCGTAAAGTCAAAGGAACAATCCACTGGGTAGAAGCGACTCAAGCGGTACCTGCTGAATTCCGTCTGTATGAGCCGTTGATCCTGGATGAAGCACCGGAAGCAGAGATCGAAGTGGCAGTAGCTGGTGCTGAAGCTGAGGTTGTGGAAGAGCAACCGGAGAAAACGTTCCTGGATCAATTGAACCCGAACTCCCTTGAGATTGTTAATGGGTTTGTGGAACAAGAGATGAAAGAAGCGAACGCTCAGGATAAATTCCAATTCTTCCGTCACGGTTACTTCAGCGTAGATCCAAAACATTCCGAGCCAGGACGTCCTGTATTTAACCGGGTTGTATCCCTGAAAAGCTCGTTCCAACTGCCGAAGGCATAAGGGCGCTGGATGAAATTTATGGCCTGTTCATTAGAGTGCTGGTAAGCAGCCAAGTTATAAGTTAAATAAAGGGCATCCTTCGTCATAATCATGGCGAAGGGTGCCCTTTTGTTTTTCTGCATTAGCCAGGTCCAGTTTTAGACAATACAATTCCGCATGAACATGAACATGAACATGAACATGAACATGAACATGAACATGAACATGAACATGACTATGAGCTGAGGCCATAGATGTGCGTATGAGGCAAAAATCTAACGAACCGAAGACACGTTAGTCAAGTGTATTTGGGCGTTCCAGCAACGTAACGAATCGTAGACACCTTATTTCCTCATTTGGCTTGTCTTTTTGGGGTTTTCAGCGTCTTTTACGCGAAATAACGTGGCTGAGATTCCTTAGCTTTAGAATTTCGTGAAATTGCTGCAAATAAGGCGTCTAAGGTTCTTTAGCATTAGAAGCAGGGTTGTGTTGAGAGTATAAATGAAGCACTGGATGAAGGGGAGTTATAAAGACCGGAATGAAGCTCAGGATAAGTTAAATTGCGTGGCTTAGAGGTAGGTTGAGATAGGGACGACTAAATCGGAGTAGGAGTTCATGTAGCTTGCCATTATCGAGTTGTAGTGGGGCACAGTTCACGTTGGAAATGTGCCATGTGAGGGGCAACGAGCCCATGGAGGCGCCTTTCTCTTTACTGCACCTATGCTTAATCTTTTGTCTGAATGTTTGAACGTTTTATTTACACCCTAACGTAGAGGACAGAAGAAAGCTGGAGAAGCGGAGCGGTCGCCTTTATCCCCGGATTTTACCCTTTGAAAAGGGAATTAAGAAAATCCGGAGATAACAGCGATCAGAAGGTTGTTCTGGCATCGGAGTGCGCTAGTGTAACTTTAATCGTGCAAATATCCCCCTGCAACAAAAGATTATCTGTCCTCATCCATATTACCCATCTCCGTCAACACAACTGGTTGATAGCCGTTGCGTCGATTCGACAACCACATGATGCTAAATCCAACAGCGCCGATGAGCGAGAAGAATACGCCGATGCTATACATGATTTCCGCACCGAAGCTCTGGAACAACCAGCCGCCGAACAGACCGGCAATCACGCCGGAGAGACCGCCCCAGGCCATCGTGTAGACCGCTTGACCGGAGGAACGATAAGGTCTTGGGATGAACAGCATGGTCAGCTGTGTGCCTACATAGAAGTACCCACCAAACGTAATGGAGTGCATTAACTGAATGAATACAATCTCCATCGGATTGGTAGCTAGTGCCATGAGCTGCCAGCGCAGTGCAAACAGCAGGCTGATCAGGATGAGCGATGCCAGGAGCATGCTCATTTTGCGTTTGAGCAAGCGGTCGAGCAGCAGGAATACACCGACTTCGAGAATGGATGAAGTGAAGATGGCCCAGCCAACCATCTGTTTGTCGCCACCCATTTCTACAATATATAGCGACATAAATGTACTGTTCATCGCATTGGGCACCGAGACGAGTACACCCAGGCCGATAAATGTCATAAAATACGGATTGAACATGACTTTGCCAAACCGCCGAAAAGTAACCACGGGGGTATCCGAAGCGATGGGCTGTCTGGGCAGAAATACGGATAATACAAAGGCTGCGGCAATCATGCACGCAAATATAATGGATACACTGCCGATGCCAAAACGGTCAATGAGCGGTCCGGCAGCGACAGCAGTCAGCGCCCAACCGAGTGAACCCCAGAGCCGGAATGCCCCAAATTTCTGGCTTGTACCATCGATATATCCGAGAATCAGACTGTTCGTCTGGGCGAATAATGGACTTTGAAAAAAATAAAAGAAAATCATCGCTACATAGATCCATGTATAACTGGGCGCATAGAACACACCCTGGGCGAGCACAAATGTGCCTCCCATCATAATCATCAGGATGATACGAATATTGCGAGATTTATCGCTCCAGAAGCCCCAGAACGGGTTGGCGAATAAGGATACAAAGGGTCCAATCGCCATCAGACTGCCAATCTCCAGTTTGGTCATACCAATCTCTTGCAGGTAAAGCTGCAGGAATCCGGCGAAGATGGAGATAGCTCCATATATGAAAAAGTTATATAGTTTCAGAGAAACCAATGAGGGATTGCCTCTTGAAGGTGCAGGTCTGTCCAATTAAGCCATTCCTTTCAAATGCATATTGTTCAATGTATCATTTGTTGAAAGGGGATTCAATGCATAGCGAACGTTTTGAAATTGATGCAGTCAAACACATATCGTGATCTGAGGGAGGATAACAACATGAACACGCGTGAATGGACAGGCATCATATTGGCAGGAGGATTATCCAGTCGCATGGGGACCAACAAGGCCATGCTGGAACTGAACGGTTCCGTTATACTGCAACATGTCACAAAAGCCATTAGACCCGCAGTATCCCGTATCATCGTGGCTGCCGGACCCAATGTGACAACCTACGGTGCAATGGGCTACGACTGCGTTCAGGATCACTATCCGGGGAAGGGGCCACTCGCCGGTCTTCACGCGGCACTGGAAGCTTCCGATACAGACTGGAATCTGGTATGCGCCTGCGATATGCCGCTCCTGCAAACGTCCTTTTTTGATGGAATAAAAAAACTGGCCGAGTCGCGTGACTCTTATTCTGCTATCGTTCCACGCGTGGATGGACATGTCCACCCTCTTGCAGGGGCTTACCACAAACGAGTGCTCCCTGATCTTGAGCAGCGTCTGATTCAGGATCATCTTCGAGTCATGCGATGGCTTGAAGAGATCGGTTGCCGATATGTCGAAGCCGAAGAGCTTGAGAGAGCGGGTGTTCATCAAGTTGCGATGCAATTGAGTAATATGAACACGCCGGAAGAGTACGAACGTATCCGTAATCAAGATTGTGGACTCGATTCCGATCTGTAGGATACAGGATTACCTGATGCATCTGCATGATGATTGCGATATTGAAGCGGGCTTTGGCCTGTCCAACGTTTGAATTGTCTGCTGAAATGGGACAGATGGGTGTAGCCGAGCTTCCACGCAATTTCCCCGAGCGACAGCTCTGGCTGTTCGATCAGCACTTTGGCCTCCTGCAACTTCAAGCTGGACAGGTAAGCCCTGGGCGATCGCCCATACACCTTGCGAAAGACCTGCAAACCATATCCCGGGCTGATGCCAAACGAGGATATAATTTGCTCTACTTTGACCGTGGATACACTGCTTTCCTTGGTTCGAAGCTGGGCATGGAATGCCTGCTTGATCGCCTCCGCTATAGCTCCCGCATAATGCATGGCTGTTGGCGCTGGTGCATGTGAAGCAGCAACGGAAGTGGTGGACTCCGGTTCATTGTCAGCAGCTTGGGACAACAGGGCGAACAGTTCAAACATGCGGGCCTGCATGATCATTTTATCAGTGGACGTGTAGGCTTCAGATACGTTAATCATCCCCATCCAACTCTCCAGCACAACGCGTATTTTCCTATTATCAGCCGTACCTGCTGCGTAGATTCGGCTGTGCTGTGACATCAGCTTCAGGGTGAAGACCGGATCATCCACATTAAAATGAGCGCTAAAATAAGTCATGCCTTCCGTGGATACACATTGATTTGTATGTTTGAACCCGGGAGGAATGAGAAGAATGGAACCTTCCTCCACGGTATAGGTATAACCATGAATCACACTCTCCTGCGTACCTTCGATGATCAACATAATCTCAAAGCCCGGATGTGATTCCTCGGGCATCGCCCATCCATAGGGTACTTGTTGGGTGTGAGCACCATAGAATTTGATGTTACAGTCGATAATAGGCAGCCAGTGGGCCAGCGTATGGTGAGGCATTTCTCGGAGCTGTGATCGGATATCCATAACATCACCTCGGAAAAGGGTAAAAACAACTTGCCTTATACAATCGGCACCCGTAGTATACTTCATTATAATCAGTTTAACGTGAGCATGGTTAATCCATGGAACGCATCAGCGTTTGAAGTGGTTGCTGAACAACCCAAGTTCTTCAACCAATATTAATGTAAACGCTACCATTATGGGTTGGAATATGTCAACTCTTGCACACGTCAAGATCATTATATTTTCCACCTAAAAAGGAGATTAAATCATGGACAAATTATTATATGGTGTAGCTTACTATGATGAATATATGCCTTACGAAAGATTGGACAAAGACATTCAGATGATGAAGGATGCAGGGATCAACGTGGTCCGCATTGCTGAATCAACCTGGAGTACCCATGAACCGCAGAATGGCGTATTTGACTTCTCTTCCGTAGACCGTGTGCTCAATGCCATGCATGAGGCAGGGATTCAGGTTATCGTTGGCACACCAACGTATGCTGTTCCTACATGGATGGTCAAGGAACATCCGGACGTTCTGGCTACCACCTCACAGGGACCTGGTAAATACGGCGCAAGACAGATCATGGATATTACCCATCCAACCTATCTATTCTATGCCGAGCGGATCATCCGCAAGTTGATCTCTCGGGTAAGCACACATCCAGCGGTAATTGGATATCAGACAGATAACGAGACGAAGCATTACAATACGGCCGGAGATAATGTACAACTGCAATTCGTCAAATATATGCGGAACAAGTACAGTTCTCTGGATGAACTCAACAAGGAATTTGGCCTCGACTACTGGAGCAATCGAATCAATAGCTGGGAAGACTTCCCGTCTGTTGTAGGAACGATCAACGGTAGTCTGGGCGCTGAATTTGCCAAGTTCCAGCGACAGCTGGTAACCAACTTTTTGGCTTGGCAAGTGGGGATCGTGAATGAATACAAACAGGAAGGACAGTTTGTTACCCAGAACTTTGACTTTGACTGGCGTGGATATTCCTACGGTATTCAAGGGGATGTGGATCATTTTGCAGCATCGAAACCTTTTGACATCACCAGTGTGGACATCTACCACCCTTCCCAGGATGATCTGACCGGCATTGAAATTTCATTCGGCGGGGACGTGGCGCGTTCCACCAAACAATCGAATTATCTGGTACTGGAGACCGAAGCGCAGGCTTTCTGGCATTGGGTTCCCTATCCGGGACAGCTGCGTTTGCAGGCATTCAGTCATCTGGCATCAGGGGCGAACATGGTCGCTTACTGGCACTGGCATTCGTTGCACAATTCCTTTGAGACGTATTGGAAAGGATTGCTCAGTCATGATTTCGAACCGAATCCGGTGTACAACGAAGCGAAGACCATTGGTAGGGATTTTGCAAGACTGAGTCCTAAGCTTGTGAATCTGAAGAAAAAGAATCGGGTGGCAGTTCTGTTCAGTAATGAGGCACTGACATCCATCAAGTGGTTTGGTTTTAACTTCACCAGTGACAAGAACTACAATGACGTGGTGCGCTGGATGTACGATGAATTGTACAAAATGAATATTGGCTGTGACCTCATCGACCCATCGGTTGAGAGTTATGCGGAGTATGACGTGCTCGTTGTACCTGCTCTGTATGCTGCTTCGGATGCATTGTTGGAAAAATTAAATCAATTCGTACAGGATGGTGGACATATCGTCTACTCGTTCAAAAGCGGATTTGCAAATGAGCATATCAAGGTACGCTCTACCCGCCAGCCCGGCCTGATCAGTGAGGCATGCGGGATCAGTTATAACCTTTTTGTAGAGCCAAAACATGTTTCATTGCGGGATGATCCATTTGGAATTGGCGAGGAGCAAAACCAGGTTCACACCTGGATGGAACTAATTACACCGACAACGGCTGAAGTACTCGCTTGGTATGATCATCCACATTGGGGTGAATATGCGGCAATTACCCAGAATGTCTATGGAAAAGGCAAAGCAACCTATGTCGGATGTTTTACCAGTTCTGCGGTGATCCGTAAGGTATTGGAGCGTGTCATGAAAGAAGCAGGAGTTTGGGGAGCTGATCAGGAACTGGCTTTTCCTATCATTGTGAAGACAGGTGTGAATGTTCAAGGGAACACGATTCGCTATTATTTCAATTATGCGGATGAGGCAACATCCTTCGTGAATGCCTATGGGGAAGGGACTGAACTTCTGGCAGGAACCCCGATTGCTGCGGGAGAGAAGATCGAACTGGAGCCATGGGGCATACGGATCATTGAACAATAATAGGAAATAATAAATATAGGTATATAAGTTGAATTTAACATGTACACGTTAACGGAGAGGGCAGAAGAAACCTGAGGAAGCGGAGCTAAAAGCTTTCTGAAAGAAAGCTGCATCGGAAGCATACACCTCGCCTTTATCAACGGATTTTCCCCTTAGAAAAGGGAATTAAAAAAATCCGGTGATAACAGCGATCAGAGGGTTGTTCTGACCACGTAGTGATCTCGTGTAACCATTCATTCTATTGTATAACGTGATATTTTAACATTTCCAAACGAATATAAAGACCAATGCGCCCTCGGCTTCCATGCTGGGGCGTTTGTCTATTTTAGCTCAGGAGTGGATGCGCTGTGTTTACCGAATGTTATCGGAAGCTGACAGATCCTTTCAAACGCAGCATTCGCAATAAATTGATTCTTACCATGACGCTGCTGGCTGTTCTGCCCGTCATTGCCATGACCGCCATGGCTGCTGAGAATACCCGCTCTTCCATGGAAGAGGAGATTATGGAGACCAACCGAGCCAATATGAATTGGGCCTCCATCTATCTGGGTGAACAGTTCGCCCGCATGAATAATATTATCTATTCCATTCAGATCAGTGACGAATTGCATCAATATCTGGCGTTGAACGAGGAAGCGCCGGCGGCCAGCCGATTCGATGAACAGAAGGCCATGTTCAATATGCTGAACAGTGTATACTATTCTGCTGGCAATTATGTATTTGGCGTTGAACTCTATCTGAAGGAATTGGACACCCTGTTCACCTTTAACTCCATGGATTCTCGCATCAAAGCGGTATCGGAAATACCGGAAGGGTATCATGAGCTTTTTGAACAACATAAAGATTTTACGATTATCAATGATCCGGACGATCCGCAAAAGTTTCACATGACCCGCAGCATGAACCGCTTCGAGGATCAGGCACAGATCGGCGCCATCAGTCTGGAGGTCAAGTGGGCTGAGTTCAACCAGACCCTGGAGCTGCTGGATAGTCGGGGTGAATATGCGGTATACATTGCGGACAACACTGGCAGTCCGGTCTATCAGCCAAACCAAGAGATTCAGCCTTCAGCGGAAGCACTAGAGAAATTGGCAGGCACAAAAGAAAGTTCGGGCTTCATTCGTACAGCCAAGGAATACGTATTCTTTCATTCCATTGAGCCGTCAGGACTACGTGTGATCAAGATTGTACCTGCCCATGTCGTTAACGAAAGTGCTTTGGACACGATGAAATACGGACTGGTCGTGGGTGGCCTGGCCACCGTCATATCTGTGGGACTAGCTGCGCTGGTGGCCTGGCGCACATCAAAGCCCATTGTCAGACTGGCAAATTCCATGAAGGGTATCCAGCTGATCAAGGACAGGGAAGTGGTACGAAGCGGCCGGGTAGATGAGATTGGCCTGCTGGAGAAAAATCTGCACGGCATGGCTAGTCGTATCCGGGAACATATTCGCGACAATTACCTGATGAATCTGGAGAAGCAGACGGCCGAGCTCAAAGCACTGCAATCCCAGATCCATCCGCATTTCCTGCAAAACACACTACAAATGATTGGCGGCATGGTCTATTCGCAAAAACCGGCAGACAGTTACAAAGTCATTCGAGCCTTAAGCGAGATGTTTCGTTATATTGTGCGAGCGCCGGATGGACTTGTCCCTTTACAGTCTGAACTCGATCAGTTGGAGCATTATATGCTGATTCAGAAGCAACGTTTTGCCGGCAGGCTTGAATATACACTGGAGATTACCGGAGAACTTCGGGCCTGTTATATTCCCAAGTTGTCTTTGCAACCCATTGTGGAGAATGCATTTTTGCATGGTCTGGAGAAGAAACAGGGCGAATGGAAACTGGGCATTGAGGTTGTCTGTGAACCTACAGATGTAACCATTCGAATTCGTGATAACGGCGTGGGTATGGATGCTGAGAGCCTAACGGAGATGCAGTCCAGACTGGAGCGGCTTACCCGGCAGGCAGATCGGGTGTGGAGTTCAGGTACAAGTATTGGACTGGTCAATGCGGCCTCACGAATGGTAATGCATTTTGGACCTGAATATGGGATGGGCATAGAAAGTGAATACGGACAGGGGACAAGCGTTACGGTACGAATCCCCTGCAATACAGGAGGCGAAGCCTTGTGAACAAGGAACTGTACAGAGTGCTGCTGGTGGACGATGAACCGTGGAACCGGGATATTTTGCGCAACCTGGGAGATTGGAATGAACTTGGCATGACCGTTGCAGGTGAGGCAGAGGATGGCGAGCAGGCCATACAACTGGTCAAGCAGCATCAGCCTCACATTATCATTACGGACATGCGCATGCCCGGTACAGACGGTGTGGAACTGTTACAGACGCTGAGCGGACAATACCCACAGATCAAGGTGATCGTGGTGAGCGGATATGACGATTTCAATTATGCAAAACATGCGATCCGCCATCGGGCTGCAGATTATCTGCTCAAACCGGTGAATCCGGATGAACTGAATGGTGTACTTGCTAAATGTGCAAAGGAGTTGGAAAAGGTTGAATCAGCACCTGAATCGTGGGAATCGTACCCATCTTCGTTCGCAGGTGAGTTCTCCCTGTTTCAGCAGCAGGCCCGCCTGCGGTTTAATGACCTGAACGGTCAGAGTCTGCGGGAGTGGTTCCAGCAATTGCAGCAGAAGCTGGAACGATGCGAGATTAACAGACCTCGGCAGCTTGGCAGGGTGGCTCATGAATTACAGGCTTTGTTAGATGAACTGTGCGTCTCCAATGGCTTGTACGAGCGGCCCGAAGCAACGGCGCTACCTCCTGCGGCTGCACTGGCTTCCATCGAATCCACGATCGCATGGATTTCGACTCCGTACTATAAGGCTTTGGAGCAGCTGATTGCGCAGCGTAAGTTCAAGAATAAGCTGAACCTGAATGAGGTGAAGCAATACATCGAGCAGCACTGTATGGAGATGATTACGCTGGAGCAGCTCGCTCAGATCTTTTTTGTCAGCAAGGAATATCTCAGCAAGGTATTCAAGAAGGAATATGAGGTGAATGTGACCGACTATGTTATCCAGTTGCGTATGACGCGAGCGAAAGAATGGGTGATGGATGAACAGATTCCGTTCAAGCATGTTGCCGAGATGGCTGGTTATGAGGATGTGTCCTACTTCTATCGGGTATTCAAGAAGCATTTCGGAGTTTCACCTGGGGAGATGCGGAAGGGACAGGCTCGTATATCAGGTAAATCAGGCAGTAGCACGGAATGAGACGTTTGAGAGAGCATTTGCGGCAGGATTAAGGTTTAAAATAATCCAATACACAAGTCTAATTTTGTCCAATGAAGCGCTTTCATTTTCTGATATATAATGAGCCTATGAAAGACAAACCAGTTACACACCGGGAGGTCATAAGAGATGAAAGTATGGAAAAGCGTAGCAAGTGCAGTACTGGTCAGTGTTCTGCTCGCAGGTTGCGGTTCCAATGCAGGAACGGACAATGGGCAGGAGGAATTGGCATCAGGCAGCACGGTATCACTCAAAGTATTCGTTGCACAACCTCGGCTGAAAGAACATTACGATAAATATATAGAACAGTTCAAAGCCAAGGAGAAAGCAGAGAAAAACATTGAGGTGAACGTGCAACTGGAGATGCCGCCAGCGGACAATGCCCCTCAGATTCTGAAGACTCGTCTCGCCTCCAATGATGCACCGGATGTGTTCGCCCTGCATGCAGTCAATGAGATTCCACCATTCAGCAAAGCTGGTTATCTGGAAGACCTGTCGGGCCAACCTTTTGTCGATAAGCTGCTGGATTCGGTTAAACCTTCCATAACGGATGCGGAGGGCAAAATCGTAGCTGTTCCATTGGAAACAGTATCATGGGGCTATCTGTACAATAAAGATATTTTCAAAGAGCAAGGGCTGGAAGTACCAACGACTTTAACGGAAATGAAAGCGGTCGTGGAGAAACTCAAAGCAGCCAACATTACACCGTTTGAACTGTCCTACAAAGAAGCCTGGATTCCGCAATTATTCCTGCCACTTACCGTGGGTGCATTAACTCAGTCTGAGCACAAAGACTTCGTGGAGAAGATGAATCAGGATCAGGGCTCCTTCTCCGATATGAAAGCATTGTTTGATATCTTTGATCTCGTCAATGCCAATGGAACGGACAAAGCACTGGAAGTGGGCGGAGATGATGGTTCAGCAGCCTTCGCATCAGGAAGCGCCGCGATGTGGATTCAGGGACCCTGGTTTGCCGAAACCATTCTGAAATCCAACCCGGACTTGAACTTTGGTGTAGCACCGATGCCGATTAATGACAATCCGGATGATACCAAAATCAATCTGAGCACCTCCACTTCATTGGCAGTATCGTCATCAAGCAAAAATAAAGAAGTGGCACTCGATTTCGTGAACTACATTCTCGATGACAAGGATTCAAGTGCATTCTTCGAAGCACTCAAGTTCAATCCGATTGCCAAGATCCATGACTTCAAGAGCTTCCCGTGGGTAGACGATGCCCAAAAATATGTGAGTGAAGGTAAAGCTTATGAGGACCCATCCCTCCCTCAAGCAGTGAAAGACGAGTCAGGCAAAGCGTTGCAAGGCTACTACTCTGGGCAATTAAATCAACAGCAGGTTATCGATGCGCTCGACAAGGCGTGGAAATCCTACAACAAAGTCAACAAGTAAGGAGCTGTGAGGAATGGAGTATCCGCTTTTGTTGGCAAATCTCAACGGTCTGAGAGTTTTGTCAACAAATGAGCGGTACTTTGTTTCGTCACAGTCGCCAAGCAGATGATACGGCAGGCAGAACGTTCTTCGTTCCCTCGTTTACAATCATCCGCTTCGAGTGAAAAGGGGGAGAACCAATGGCTACGAATGTGTTCAAGAAGTATCTGTCACTGCTCGCGTTCACTGCGCCTGCCTTTGTCATCTATGCGATTTTCCTGTTGTATCCCACGTTTAGTGGCATGTTCTATAGTCTGACGGATTGGAACGGACTCAATCAGGATTACAGCTTTATCGGTCTGGGCAACTTTGTGGAATTGTTCAAAGAAGATCCCGACTTTCTGAACTCTCTGTGGTTCACGATGAAATATGTAATATTTATGTTGATTCTGCAAAATGGAATTGCCTTGCTGCTCGCGGTGTTGATTGAATCACGGACGCGCAGCAAAGGGCTCTTCCGGACGCTGTTCTTCATGCCTAACATGATCAGTACAATCATCAGTGCTTTCATGTGGACATTCATCTTCTCTCAGGTGCTGCCACAGCTCGCACAGAAACTGGCCTTTTCGTTCCTCGACCAGCAATGGCTGGGTGATCCGAAGTTTTCATTTTACTCCATTCTGATCGTATCGCTCTGGAACGGTGTAGGGTATATGATGATCATCTATCTGGCTGCTCTCCAGGGTGTGCCGAAAAGTCTCAAAGAAGCGGCTGTTATTGATGGGGCCAACGCATTCCAGGTGCTGCGCAATGTGGTGTTGCCGATGATTACTCATGCCGTGACCATCTGTTTCTTCCTGACGCTGAACGGAGCATTCAAAGTGTTCGAAGTGGTGTATGGACTGACTGGTGGTGGACCGGGTCGGGCGACACAGGTGATCACGATGAACATCTATGAAGAAGCGTTCTCCAACAACTTCAGATACGGCTATGCGAGTGCCAAATCGGTTGTGCTGTTCATCATCGTACTCATCTTTACACTCATCCAGATCACCGTCATGAAGAAGAAAGAGGTGGAAGCATGAGGATGCAACGACTGAACAGTTATCTGATTCGACTGCTGCTGATTCTGGGTTCTCTCGTGGCCATGCTGCCGATCTACATGGCGGTTGTGAACTCTTTCAAAACACAGGGTGAGATGTTCCAATCTTTTATCGCGCTGCCAACAACGCTTCACTGGGAGAATTACTCGGACGCGTTTAACAAAATCAATCTGTTGGGCAGTTCCATGAACTCGGCAATTGTATCCTTTCTGGGGATTGGGGGAATCGTCTTCTGTGCCTCACTTGCGGGATACAAGCTGTCACGTACCTCCGGACGTTTGAGCAACCTGATCTTCTTCCTGTTTGTTGCATCCATGCTGGTGCCGTTCCACTCGATCATGATTCCGCTGACACGGGTAGCCAAAGGCATGGGGGTGCAAGGAAGCACGTACGGATTGGCCCTGATCTATATCGGACTTGGCGTGAACATGGCAATCTTCCTCTATCACGGGTTTGTAAAGTCCATTCCGCGTGAATTGGAAGAATCAGCTCAGATGGACGGATGTAATGAGTTCCAGACATTCTTCCAGATTATCTTCCCACTCTTGCTGCCGATCACAGTCACCATCGCGATTCTGGACTTCCTGTGGATCTGGAATGACTTCTTGTTGCCACTGCTCATGCTGACCGATGTGAATCGGTACACGCTGATTCTGTCCACGAACATGCTGTTTGGGGAATACAACAAGGAATGGCCGTTGATTCTGTCATCCCTGGTACTGACTGCGATTCCGGTTATTCTGATCTATGCTTTCTTCCAGAAGTTCATTATGGAAGGTATTGCGGAGGGTGCGGTAAAGGGGTAAAACATTCAAAGGTATCCCAAAGCACAGCTGGTATTTGTCCGCTCTGGTATTTGGCCAAACCTTCGAAACTTACGCGAATAGCCTTGATCTGAAGGACATGGTCCTTCCAGGTCAAGGCTGTTTTTTTGTGGTGAAATCAGGAACCAACATTCGAAGTCAGGAGCCAAAATCCATGAGCCTGTGGACAGCTCCTGCGAGGCGTTTTAACCCATGTTCCATCTCATCAGGGGGAGCATAGGCATAAGACAGCCGAATGTGACTCGCGTCCAAGCGGTCATATAGATAGCCCGGGTGGATAAGTACGTTCTGCTCCAGACAAGTATGGAACAATTGGCGGATAGAGAGAGGGGAGACAGTGAATTGCAGCCAGATATAAAAGCCCCCAGAGGGTATTTCCCAATCCGCTATGCCCTGAAAGTGCTGTTGCAACAGATCCAGCATGAAGTCTCTTCGTTTGCGTAACTCAGGGCGAAGGCGTTCCATATGTCCAGCGTGATGTCCTTCTGCGAACCACAGGGCAGCAGCTTCTTGGGCGAGTGAACTGGTGCCGTAATCGGTCTGCATCTTAATATCTGCAAGTCGGCGTATAACCGGTTCTGGCCCAACCAGCCATCCGAGGCGCAGACCGGGACTGACTGCCTTTGACAGAGTACCCATATGCAGCACCCGTCCTTCCTGATCACGCGCCTTCAGCGATGGTGGAGGAGGTGTATCCAGCCACAGATCACTGTAGGCGGCATCCTCCAGTATGGAGATGCCCAAAGTTCGAGCGGTGGTCATGAGTTCTTCCCGGCGGTGATCACTCATGACAGAGCCGGTGGGATTGTGAAAGCTCGGGATCGTGTAGAGAAGCGAGATGTGGTCTTGATCTTTTACATGCTGCGCCGCGTTCTCCAGACGTGCAATATGCAATCCTTCGTCATCCATCGGGATGCCACTCATTTTCAACCCTGCCGACTGAAAGGCGTGAATCGAATAGAGATACGATGGTTTTTCCAGCAGAACCGCTGATCCGCGAGGGAGCAGTCCGACCGAAATCAAGTGCAGTGCCTGAAGAGAGCCGGATACGATCAGTATGGAATCTGGAGAGGCCTGAATGCCAGTCGTCTGCAAATGGACGGATAAAGCCTCACGAAGCTCCATGCTTCCTTGAGGTTCCAGGTAGTTGAGCGTACGAGAACGATGGGACAGGGCATACAGAATGTCGTTAAAAGCATCCTGAGGCATCAGCTCCGGGGCAAGCTCCCCTGTACCGAGTCGTATGATGCCAGGCCGGAATTCAGCCTGATTAATCTGCTGGATTTCGGGCAGGTTGGGATAATACCAGCCCTCCTCAATGGCTTCGTTCCAATTGGGCATCGCTCCGTGAGCCATACCATGCCAACCGGAGCCGGAAATATAAGTTCCCCCGCCATGTCTGCCTTCAATCAGACCAGCGGCGGCCAGATTATCAAGGGCAGTGACCAATGTACTGCGGTTTACGCCCATGGACTCAGCCCATATTCGCTGTGAGGGGAGACGGTATCCTGCTGACCATTCGCCCGTTGTGATTTTCTGCCGAACATAGGCTTCAATCTGGCGATACAAGGGCAAGTCGAGAGAGGGATTCGGCTTCCACCCCATGTTTAGCCGAGAATCAGAACGTTCCATAACTGGCAGAATCACCTCCGTTTATCTTTGTAACAAACACTATATCATTTGGTTGGGTCTGATGCCATCCAAGTGGTTGGTTACGTCGGCCATCATCTGCCCTACTATGGAATACAGAGATAAGGGGGAAGAACGATGGAGGTTGTTATTCACGCAGTGATTCTGGCGTTTGGCCTGATCTTGCCACTGGGTGTGCAGAATGTATTTATTTTTAACCAAGGCATGAGCCAGAGGCGTTATATACATGCACTGCCTGCTGTAATAACGGCAGGGATCAGTGATACGTTGTTGATCGGGGCAGCCGTTGGAGGGGTGTCGCTCATTTTGCTGCAATGGCCAGTTCTGGCGAATGTGTTGTATGCAGTAGGAAGCCTGTTTCTGCTATATATGGCTTGGAGTATCTGGAGGTCGTCCGAATCTGTGGAAGGTTCGCAAACGGTAATGTCAGCAGGGCGACAGATTGCGTTCGCAGCATCAGTATCTTTACTCAATCCCCATGCTCTGCTGGATACGGTTGCCGTGATTGGCACCAGTTCACTTCAGTATGAAGGGGTGGAGCGCATTTATTTTGCCCTAACAGCCGCGGCTGTATCGTGGATATGGTTCTTGGGACTTGCAGGCGTAGGCAGGGTGATTGGCAGAACGGATCGAACTGGACGCATCAGTCTGGTGTTTAATCGGTTGTCCGCTGTGGTCATGGTTGGACTGGCGGTTATGATGCTGTGGAAGCTCATCTATTCATAGAAGGACCGTGATGTGGCTCGTCTTGTTTAAAATAAAAAAACTCCCCGTGACGTTAATCGCGCAGGGAGTTCAATATGAGTGCTGAATTTGGTGATCAGCATAACCTGCTGATCTAGTTAGTTGAGTTGGAACATGTAGTGCTCGATAACGCTTTGGTGTAGCGTCTCTTATATATGGTTAGTCATTTGAGTTAAGGTCATCGTAATCGGATCTATTCTGCCTTCAGCAGCATGGATTCAATAAACACTTTCAGATCACGGCTTACACTGTTCAACTGATCAATGACCTCGCTGAACTCGGTTACCATCACAGCCTGTTGGCTGCTAGACTGTGAGATGGATGTGATCTCTTGCTCCATCTGCTGAATGGAATGCTGAACATCCTTCAAGGAACGTTCGATATTCACCGTAGCTTCTTTGGTACCCGTTGAAAGTTTACGCACTTCAGATGCAACGACGCTAAATCCGGCGCCTGCTTCGCCTGCTCGGGCGGCTTCGATAGCCGCATTCAGGCCCAACAGATTGGTCTGTTCTGAGATTTCACGGATGAATGCAGCGACCTTATTAACTTCGCCTGAATTCTGCACAGCCATACGGGTATTATCCAGAATCTGCGTGGAAGAGGCCGTCAATTGCTCGGATTGGGCAGCTACCGTCTGCACCATATCTGTTAATTTTCCGCTGATCCCCCCGATCAATTCAGTGAAGTACTCCAGTTTTTCCTCATTCTGAAGAGAGAAACCAATGGCAAGTGTACCCACGATATTTCCTTGCTCATCCCGAAGCGGGGTGGCCGCCGAGTTGATTGATGTGCCATAGAATTTTGCATCAATTCGGTTCGCTGAAGTCTCCCCATGTATAAGTGCCCGGCGGAGTGTAGGGTCATCGAGAGAAACGGGGTCTCCTGCCTTGATGCCCAGATCAAGCTCGTTGCTGGGAACATAATACCAGAACTTCTCCGTGTCAGTTACTGCAATCATGATATCGTGTTCTTTCAGCATAATTTTAAAATATGGACTTGCTGCAACGAGTGCTTCAACGATGTTCAATAAGGTTCAGCTCCTATAATGTATGTGTATCATCTAGATGTATTGTATACATCGTCAGAATGAGGTTAATCTTGAAGACCCAACAAGGGCATAACGTATATTAATTAAATTTTCAACAAATGAAACAGGAGAATTGATGATTTTCAGAAATTTATGAAAATATAACGAAAAAGCAGACAAGAACATGATGTTCTTGTCTGCTTTGGTTATCCACCTATTCCTTATGACACGCTCCACTTCACATTATGAATGCTGATTTACCTAAGGGTTCACCGCGCCAGCGTTACCTCATCCGTTGTGTGAAGAGGTCATCCTGACGGTGGAGATATATATCCATACGCAGGAATGCGCGGTTGTGTTATATGCGTAGTTGCTATCCGCCAATCTGGGACATGCGGCGTACCGTCGGTGTATGAGATTGCATTTTTTGTTCCAAAGCCAGAGCCATCTCATGATTCTTCGGTTTCGTACCCAGCGCTTTGAGGAAAAGTGCCGCCATGGCATTCGGATCATCCACGAAGCGGCGAACATTATACTCATCTGACCAGTAGAGGCAGGCTTTGATATGTCCGTCAGCGGTCAGCCGAAGTCGGTTGCAATTGTCACAGAAGTGATCGCTCACGGGATGAATCAATCCAAATGTGCCTTCGGAGCCCGCAATTTTCATATTGCGTGATGGGCCATTGCCCGCAGGGCCTGTTGTATTTTCTACCGTCCACCCTGCTTCAGCACATACATCTGTTACGGCTTCCAGCGGCAAATAAGATTTGCGCCATGAATCTGAAGCCTGTCCAATCGGCATATATTCAATAAAACGCACATGAAGAGGTTGATCCATCGTCATTGCAATAAAATCCTTGATCTCATCATCGTTGATACCCTTCATCAGCACAACATTCAGCTTGATCGGAGCAAGGCCAGCGGCAGTTGCAGCTTCAATGCCTTTCAGTACCTTGTTCACATCTCCGCCGCGGGTAATCATGGAGAAGCGATCAGCGCGCAGGGAATCCAGACTGATGTTAATCCGGTTCAACCCAGCATCTTTCAACGCCTGAGCTTGTTTGTCCAGCAGAAGAGCGTTGGTAGTCAGGGCAATATCGTCAATCCCGTCAATTGCCGAGATCATGCTGACGAGCTTATGCAGATCCTTGCGTACCAACGGTTCGCCCCCGGTGAGTCGGACTTTGCGCATGCCCATCGGGGCAAGTACCTTCAGCACCTGTGCTATTTCTTCGTAGCTCATAATCTCATCATGCGGAGCAAACTCCATGCCCTCTGCAGGCATGCAGTACACACAGCGTAAATTACAGCGGTCCGTAACAGAAATACGGATGTAGTCATGTATCCGGCCAAATGAATCCTGAAGCAGTTCCATGCAGACCACCCTTTCATCGGTTCAGATTGGAAATCTTCTATTATAAATGATACGACAATTTCAAAAGGAACAGTTGCATCAAATTTTAGCTATTTCTCCAATCCGCGTCAACGATGACGTCAGATGACAGCATTTTTGGCGGGGTGATTCAGATGGAATTGTCCCACGAGTTGTTGCAGGAAAACCGTAATGGCTTCCACGTTATGCGAAGAATACTGAACCTGCAACATATCACGGATCAGCTCCATCATCTCAGCTTCTACCTCAGCAGAAGTCGCCCGATTTTGATGGCTGATTGCAGCAATATTCTCCATCAGCATGACCACTTGATCCACGACTTGTGTGCGCTCAGGTTCTTCAGCGGTAGCATTTTGCAGAAGTTGCGAAGCGGCCTGAACCAGTGTTGTTCCTTCAGCCAGCACCTGATCACCCTCTGTGATTAATTGGGATGCAGCTCCTGCTGCCGTTGAGATTCGGTCCAGAATCTGATGAATATTTTCAGTAGAGGAGCGGGATAACTCGGCCAGCTTGCGGATTTCCCCTGCCACGACCGAGAAGCCTTGGCCATGTTCGCCCACGCGTGCAGCTTCAATGGTGGCATTCAGAGCCAGCAGGTTGGTCTGAGCAGAAATTTCATCAATAACAGCCAGTGCGCGGTAAATCTCTTTCATCGTGTCCATGAAGGACAGGATGGTACGGTTGGTATCGGATACCGCTCCGGAGATTTGGGTCATTTTGTCGCCGATTCGTTCCACTTCCTGTTGGGCCACGCCGATCTGTTCGGTTGCAGAGGTCTCCAGTTGTTGAAGCGTTATGCGCATGTGATCGGCAGCGATCTTGGCCTGGTCGAGATCTTCCAGTTGGGTGCGAATGGCCTGAATCATCGAACCAAGCTTGTGGTTCACACGTTCAGTCGTTCCCTGGGTTGTCTCTGTTGAAGTTCGCATCTGATACTGGTTATCCATAACGTCTACCGTCGCGAGTTGTACTTTCAGCATAATGCCTTCCAGAGAATCAATCATGTTGTTGATCCACTTCGCCAGTTCACCTGATTCATCTTGGGCAAAAGCAGACGTGTCCAGGCGCTGGGTCAGATCACCCCTGCCTTCGGCGTTAATTCGAATAAATCGGCTGATGCGACGCAAGTCTTCATGAACTCGTTGAGATTGGCTACGATGGAGCTGTAATGCAGTGAAGAATCCAAATAACACATTAAAAGCGGCCATTGTTGCCGCGCTCCAACCACTGCCAGTAAGGGCATAGACAAGTGCCGCTCCTGCAACGCCTGACAAGAGCGTGAAGAGACTGTGTTGCTTGAACTGGCGCCAGCCGATGTTTCGTATCCGATACACTTCCTCCAGATCCCCTTCACACATCATGCCCCAACGATCAGGACAGTGTGGCAGCTGGAAGGTGATGCCTTTGCCGATCACAGAAATATGGCGGTAATCCGAGTAGCCGGGAAAGGCTACGAACAGATTGGAACCATTCTGAATGGTGTTTGCTACTCCGGGGTGTAGTTCTCCGGTCGATGGGTCAGTGAACATGAGTTCCAGTTCGGTATGCTCCTTGACGGAAACGATACCCCATTCGGTGGTGACGCCATCTTTGAGATTTTCCCCATGTGTAAAGGTACGGTCTTCGAAGCGGCTTCGGGATAAGGCGGTGCCAGGTTGCAGATGGGGCCGTAATATCGACTCAGCCATAAAGAGGTAATTGTCACCGGAATCGGGGTAGATATGACCTGATTCTCGTTGGATCAGGTCACCGAGTACATCCCCGGGAACACGGCTGCATAATGAACCGACATATCGACCTTCCTGCAGAATTGGGGAGATAAACAGCAAGGTGACATCATCGTGAAAAGCGGACGAGCGTGGACCAATATCCAACGTCAGTGGATCAGAATAAGGACCATACAAGCATTTTTTGCCCTGACGATCTGCTCTGGAGTATTTCAATCCTGGTCCAATTAAAGCTTCGTAATCTTCATAGATCTGTCCAATATGTTTCTTATATGTAGAGAATACCACCTGATTCTGTTCGTTCAGCATAAATAGCTCCGTACTGTCTACGGCTCGAATATAACTGGATTGAAACCATGTATCTAGTTTACTTCGTTGCTGTGAACCTTGTAATACATCCTGTAATCGGACCGACTGTATCTGTTGAAGCAAACGATCCAGGTGATTCCATTGTTCATCTGCCCAGTCCATCATAAGCTGCCGTCTCGTTTCGGCAATTCCCTCAAAAATCTGTTCCACATCTTCCTTCATATGTGCGTTCAACCGATACGATCGCCACAGCGGCAATCCTTTTCTCCATCCCAGCCAATCAAACATCATGACCACCCCGATTTCTGGATTTGAAAGCTTCGTTCTACTGATCCTTGGATAGACCTATATATGTGATTTTCAAAGCGATACATGAATGAGGATTCCAACCTGCGTAGTGATTAATCCGAATAGTGATACCGCCTTCATCATTCAGGAGCGTTGACTCACGTGGAGGTGGAAGTCCTTGTACGTCTATTCAATCTTTATACAAGAAAACGAACAAGAATACGAGGGGATATGTCATATTTTCCGAATATTTAATCAATAAATACAAATGATCGTGCGCTTGTTGTTAGGTGAAATGTATGTTAGCTATCTACGAAGAAAACTCACATGTATGTATCTGAGAATCCGTCTCATTTTACATTGTGTAACATGAACAGGCCCATACTCAAAACACACTGTATAATGTAATCCCCGCCCAAAGCGATATAGTATTATCTAACAAGCAAAACCTGTTACGTTCGTGTATATAAACCTCCCATTCAGCCTTGGTGTGCAATGAAAACAACTTCCCACAAAGGAGAATGCCCATGTCCTCCATATCCTCAGCCACAGTCCCCGAAGCCTGCCATATTGATGTAGATAATGTGTCCGTTGTTTTTGGTACAGGTACACAACAAGTGACTGCCTTGTCGGATGTTACATTCCAGATCCAGTCTAATGAGTTTGTCTCTCTGCTGGGCCCTTCCGGCTGTGGCAAGTCGACCTTGCTCCGGCTGGTGGGGGATCTACTTCAGCCTACCTCAGGCACCGTTCGCATCGCAGGTCAGGAGCCTGAGCGGGCTCGGCTACAGCGACAGTTCGGCATTGTCTTTCAGACACCCGCCTTGTTCGATTGGCGCACCGTTCGTCACAATGTGGAATTGCCCTTGGAACTGCTGGGTACCCGCCGTAAGGAGTGCCGCCGCATTAGCGGTGAACTGCTTGAAATGGTAGGGTTAACTCGCTTCGCCGACCATTATCCATGGCAGCTCAGTGGCGGGATGCAGCAACGTGTATCCATTGCACGTGCACTTGCACTTGATCCGCCATTGCTGCTCATGGATGAACCCTTTTCCGCCTTGGACGAATTCACCAAAGAAAAACTTCAATTGGAGCTGCTTGAGATCAAGCGCTCAACAGGCAAGACCTTCCTCTTTGTCACACACAGCATCCCCGAAGCCGTATTTCTGTCCGACCGGATCATCGTGCTCTCGGCATATCCGGGGCAAGTACATTCCATTCATTCCGTCAATCTGCCTTCCGAACGTCATAGTGAACTGAGAGAAACGGAAGCTTTCTACCACATGATTACAACCATCCGCAACTGCTTCTACGAGGAGCGTGATGAATCTCATGTCCCTGCGGTTCTTTAAACCGGGATATCGATCCTGGGTTGTCATCTGGATTATGGCCATATTGGTGCTATGGGAAGGAATCGCCTGGATGCTCCAACTGTTCCTGTCACCTCAGCAGGCGGCGTCTCGCCTTCCTTATCTGCACGAAGTCCTTGCAGCCTTGTTTCGTTACTCGAGTACGCTCGCAGAGCAGGGGGCTGTCACGTTTGGCAATGCCGCCATTGGTTTTGCAGGGGGAACGCTGCTGGGTCTGGGTTTGGCGTTGCTCATGAGCGCGGCTGTCTGGCTGGAGCGCACGTTATCGCCATATGTTGTCTCCTCACAGATGGTTCCGGTTATTGGTCTCGCACCAATTGTGTACGGGATCATCCACAATGCGGAGTGGGCCCGAATTGTTATGGCCGCGTATGTCACTTTCTTCCCGATCATCATCCATACGTTGAAAGGATTGAAAAGTGCAGCACCAGAGCATTTGGAGCTTATGCGTTCCTGTGGAGCTTCATTGACTGCACGATATATCAAATGTCTGCTGCCTTCTGCACTGCCGGGACTATTTTCCGGTATGAAAATAGCTGCTCCGCTGGCGGTGACTTCCTCCATCGTTGTGGAATTGATGGGGGCTCCCGACGGACTCGGCGTCCTGATGGTCAGTTCGTTATATTACGGTCATGCCCAAGTTGGCATGTTCTGGGCCACCATCATGCTTAGCATTGGCATTGGCCTGATCTCGTATCTGGCCATCAGTCTGGCCGAACGTTGGCTAACCCCTTGGCAGCCTGAATTCAGGGCCAAAGGAGGTCAGACCACATGAGTGAAGGTAGTGTGTTGAGCCGGAAAAGTGATGAAGGTGTGGCGATTGCTGCTGTAACTGGCGCGGCTATGCCCCTCAATGGTTCACAGACGGCAGCTGTCCCAGGATCGGAAATTCATGGACAACAGGGACAAGCCGAAAAGGTCAGATTAGGCCCTGGCGTTCGCGGACGATCGGTTGCACTGAGTATGCTTCCTTGGGGGGCGGGTGTGGTGTTTCTCGCCCTCTGGCAACTCAGGTTGTTTCATTGGATATTCTCGCTGGAAAGCTACCAACTGCCTGTGCCTTCCGCGATTGCGGTATCCATTCAGGAAAATGCCAATATGCTCTTTCGATATGCGATGTACAGCGGAACCGAAATGCTGGGAGGTTTTTTGCTCGGTTCATTGTTGGGTGCTCTGGCAGCGGCAGGTGCATCGTTCTTTCCAACAAGCGGCAGGGCTGCGGTTACGGTTCTGTCAGCACTGAACGCTGTTCCGATCGTGGCTCTTGCCCCGATTATGAACAATTGGTTTGGTGACGGGATCTGGTCCCGTATTGCTGTTGTCACGGTGATTACGATGGCAGCGATGGCTGTTAGCCTGTTCAAAGGGCTGACTTCCATTCAGCCGCAGTACAGTGATCTGCTGAGTGGCCTTGCCGCGAGCAGGATGCAGTTTTTTTGGAAGCTGAGACTGCCTCATGCCCTGCCTTCCCTCTTCGCCGGTCTGAAGATCAACATGTCGACCAGTATTATCGGGGCCATTGTGGGTGAATTTTTCATCGCCTCCCAGGGGCTGGGGTACTTGCTCTCGGATCAGATTCGACTGGCGAACATGCCCTTGGCCTGGTCCTGCATTGTCATTGCAGCCGCGCTCGGTATTGCATTGTATGAAGCGGTTGTCCTGGCAGAAAAGCGACTCATTCCGTGGAATCGTGCACGCACAGATCACTAACATACATCAGGGTACCAACCATCCATAGATCGTAATACGTGATTGAGGTTGTTCAAAAAGTCCACGGTACTGAAAAGCAGACTTTTTGAACACGGACTGATGCTTGATAAATCGTATATAAACAGGGGGTTGTTCTGTACATGTACAAAATGTTGAAGCCGGGTTTGCTGGTGTTGGTCCTGTTGGTTGTTACGATGCTGAGCGCATGTTCTACGAAGTCCGAGCCGGCGGCTGAGCCTGTTGCTGCGAGTTCAGGAGGAGCGGGAGAGGCAGATCAACCCTTAACCAAAGTGAAAATTCAGCTGAAATGGGTGCCGCAGGCGCAGTTTGCCGGGATCTATGCAGCGAAGGAAAAAGGTTTTTTTGCAGATGAAGGCATTGATGCCGAGATTATTCCGGGTGGTCCGGATATCGTGATTGAGCAGCAGGTGGTTAATGGCGCGGCCGATGTGGGGATCACAGGAGTAGATAGTCTGCTGGTCAGCCGGGATAACGGTCTACCGCTCGTCTCGCTCGCCCAGATCTCACAGAAGAGTAGCTATCGCTTAATCGCCAAGAAGTCCCTGGGTATTACTGATCCGGCTCAGATGAAAGGTAAGAAGGTCAGTACCTGGTTCGGCAGTCAGCAGTTTCAGGTGCTCGCGTTCATGGAGAAGAATGGCCTGGATCCGAAGAAAGACATTGAACTGGTGAAGCAGGGGTTCACGATGGATCAGTTTTTCAATGATCAGGTGGATGTGGCTACGGCGACGATTTATAACGAATATCACGTGGTGCTGGAAAGTGGAACGAAAGAATCCGATCTGGATGTGTTCAACATTGAAGATGCCGGTGTTGGCATGCTGGAGGATACGTTGATTGCCAAGAAGGATTGGGTAGACAGCAACCGTGAGCTTGCGGTCAAAGTGACCCGTGCCATTCTGAAAGGCTGGAATTACGCCATCGACAATCAGGATGAGACGGTGGATATCGTGATGAGTAATGTGACGGAGGGCAGCACCACTCGTGAACACCAGGTCACGATGCTCGAAGAGATTGCAAAGCTGATTCGACCGGAAGGATTTACGGAGCAGCAAGTTGGCAGCTTTGTGGATGAGTCATTTACCCGAACTGCGGATATTGCACTGAACTATGGCTTGATCAAAAAAGCCGCAAATCTGGATGAAGCGCTGGAGAAAAGCATCTATGAAGAAGCGGTGAAATAAGCGTGTGGAGGAGGATGACGAATGAGTTCTGTAGATCAGCAGCCGCAGCCGTTTGGCGGTACGAAGGAAGAATGGCTGGAGAAGGATCGCAAATACGTGTGGCATCACATCTCGCCTCATAACGATCATCCGATGATTGCAGTAAGCGGCGAGGGCAGTTGGATCACCGATCAGGATGGTACGCGTTATCTGGATGCGATGTCGGGACTGTGGTGTGTGAATGTGGGGCATGGCCGTGAGGAGATTGCGAGAAGTGCCTACGAACAGATGAAAGCACTCGCTTATGTACCGATGACGCAGAGTCACGAACCGGCGATTTTGCTGGCGGAGAAGCTGAATGAATGGCTTGAGGGGGAGTATCGAATATTCTTCTCCAACTCAGGTTCAGATGCGAATGAAGTGGCTTTCAAAATAGCCCGTCAGTACCACCATCAGAATGGTGAGCCTACTCGGCACAAATTCATCTCCCGTCACCGTGCCTATCACGGTAACTCCATGGGCGCGCTGGGCGCCACCGGGCAAGCCGCCCGCAAGATCAAATACGAGCCGCTCGGCGTAGGTTTCTCTCATGTTCCACCACCGTATTGTTACCGATGTCCGTTTGGACGGAACAAGGATGGATGCGGACTCGAATGTGCAACCATCTATGAAGAGGTGATTCGTTGGGAAGGTCCTGAGACGGTTGCCGCAGTAATTATGGAGCCGGTGATCACAGGAGGCGGCATGATTGTGCCCCCGCCGGATTATATGCGCACCGTGCAAGAGATCTGTCAGCGCTATGGCGTGCTGCTCATTGTAGATGAGGTAATCTGTGGTTTTGGCCGCTCCGGGCAGAAGTTTGGTCATCAGAACTATGGCGTACAGCCAGATATTGTGACGATGGCAAAAGGCATGACCAGTGCGTATTCGCCGCTATCGGCAACGGCCGTGCGAGCCGATCTGTATGACACGTTCCGCGAACCCGGACCGGATGCCCATTTTCGCCATGTGAATACCTTTGGTGGGAATCCGGTGTCCTGCCGAGTTGCACTGGCGAATCTGGAGATTCTGGAACGAGAGAATCTGGTCAGCCGCGCGGAAGAACTGGGACATCTGCTTCGTGAGAAGCTGGAGCCATTGCTGGAGCTGTCCATTGTGGGGGATATCCGTTCATTCGGGTTTGCCTGTGGCATTGAATTGATAGAAGCAGACGGGTCTCCTGCGGAGGCGGACAAAGTAATGAAGGTACTCGCCAGTTGTAAAAGGGATGGCATCCTGATTGGCAAGAACGGCGATACTGTGCCGGGGTTTGCAAACATTTTGACGATCTCTCCGCCGTTTGTTACCACCGAGGAAGAGCTGGATCTGATCGCTGGAAGTTTGCTCGTTGCGCTGCGTAGTCTGGACGCAGGTTAGTTGCCATACACAGGTACGACAGGCGTTTACGGTTTAGCAAGCAAAATGAAATTTTCATATCATTACGCGAAAATAAGCGCAAGGAGGCGAGGAAGGATGCAGACCACAACAGGAAAAGTCATTAATCAGCTTCGGCTGAATGAGCGAATTGAGCAGTTGTCACAGATTGGCCGAATCGCGGAGACGGGTGTCTGCCGACTTGCCCTGACCCCGGAAGATATGGACGGCATCATACAAGTTCGTCTCTGGATGGAAAATGCCGGTTTGACAACGCGACTTGATCCCTTCGGCAATCTGATTGGTCGTCTGGAAGGTGCGGATCAGGCGCTGCCAATCCTCATGATTGGTTCCCACATCGACTCTCAGCCGTATGGCGGTCGATATGATGGAGCGATTGGTGTGCTCGGTGCACTCGAAGCCGTGCAGTGCCTGATCGAAAATGGCATTCAGCCCCATATGCCAATTGAGGTAATTGCCTTTTGTGATGAAGAAGGTTCCCGTTTTAACAAAGGCCTGTTCGGCTCACGTGGCATAACCGGTCAGTTGGAAGAAGGCGAACTGGAGCGGCAGGATAAAAACGGAGTGACCCGCCGGGAGGCGCTGGAAGCCTTTGGCTGTTCTCCTACCGATTTTGAAGAAGCGATCTACCCGACGGGTTCCATAGGCAGTTATCTGGAGCTGCACATTGAGCAGGGGCCGGTGCTGGAAGCGTTGAATGCACCAGTAGGTCTGGTGACGGGCATCTCGGGTCCGTTGTGGCTTACGGTGACGATGAAAGGCATGGCGGGTCATGCGGGCTCCGTTCCGATGGGGATGCGGCATGATGCTTTGGTAGGCAGCGCCAAAGTCATTGCGGCTTTTGACGATATGGTGAGAGAAGACCCGGAAGCTCCAACCGTAGGTACGGTGGGAAGTCTGAGGGTGTTTCCAGACTCGCGGAATATCATTCCGGAGGAAGTCAGCTTCACGGTTGATTTGCGAGATATGGAGATGGAGCGCAGGAACCGGCTTGAAGCCCGATTGATGAACATTTTGGATGACGTGAGTTTCCGATATGGTCTAACCTACTCACTGACAGAGGATACGAATAGTGAGCCGCGGTATTGTGCAGAGCCAATCAAGTCGGTGATTCGTTCATCCGCGGAAGAGATCGGGGTTACTTTGCCAGAACTGATGAGTGGTCCGTTCCATGATGCGTTGGCCCTATCGCTTGTGTGTGATTATGGCATGATTTTTGTCCGCAGCAAGGACGGCATCAGTCATCATCCCAGCGAATATTCCTCGCCAGAGGATATTGGGCTGGGCACGGAAGTGTTATATCGCACCATTCGGAGGATGTGTAGTGGAGTGAACCAACCAATCATTTTACCTGAGGAGGCGTTGTGACGTTATGAGCAAAATCAGCATCGGATTAATCCAGGCTTCTCATGAGATTGAAGGTTCGGCTCCCGTTGAGGTGCATAAGGAGGCTGCGGTTCAGAAACACATTGCGCTGGTCCGTGAAGCTGCTGCACGAGGGGCCAAGATCATTGGATTGCAGGAAGTATTCTATGGCCCGTACTTTTGCACAGAGCAGAATCCCAGATGGTATGCATCCGCTGAACCGGTGCCGGAAGGACCTACGACCAAGCTTTTTCAGGAGCTGGCGAAGGAGCTTGCAGTGGTGATTATTTTGCCGGTATACGAGGTGGAGGGCATTGCTTCGTATTACAATACGGCAGCCGTGATTGATGCAGATGGTACGTATCTGGGCAAATATCGCAAACATCATATCCCGCATGTGGAAGCAGGTGAGGGTACAAATGGGTTCTGGGAAAAGTATTATTTCAAACCAGGTAACCTCGGGTTTCCGGTATTTGATACAGCCTACGCCAGAGTCGGGGTGTACATCTGTTATGATCGTCATTTTCCGGAAGGGGCACGATTGCTTGGACTGGCGGGGGCAGAGATTGTGTTCAATCCGTCCGCTACGGTTGCGGGTACATCGGAATATCTGTGGAAACTGGAGCAGCCTGCTCACGCGGTAGCTAACGGCTATTATGTTGCAGCCATCAACCGGGTCGGCGTGGAAGCGCCGTGGAATATGGGTGAATTTTATGGACAGTCGTACTTGGTCGACCCGCGAGGCAGAATGGTAGCGATCGGCAGTCGGGATCAGGATGAGGTCGTTATTGGTGAGATGGATACGGAGATGATTCGTGAGGTGCGGAATGTGTGGCAGTTCTACCGCGATCGCAGGCCGGAAACGTACGAACATCTGGTTAGTCAGTAAAAGTAGATGGAAGCTAGCACGAATCAAACTTCAGGAGGTGCATGACATTGATGAACAGCTCAGGAACAACGTTATCCGATTATGGGTGGGAGAGTCGTTTTGCCGAGATGAAACCCGCCATGACAGGCAAGGAAGCGATGGAGGAATCAAACCGCTGTCTGTACTGTTACGATGCACCTTGTATCAAGGCCTGTCCGACCGACATCAATATCCCTTCTTTTATTAGCAAAATATCCACAGAGCACCTGAAAGGTTCGGCCCGCACCATTATGGATGCGAATCCGGTTGGAGCCAGCTGTGCACGTGTCTGTCCCACAGAGGAATTGTGTGAAGGCGCATGTGTGCTAAACGAATCGTCGAAGCCGATTCGGATTGGTGACTTGCAGCGTTATGCCACCGACTGGGCACGGGCGAAGAATGAGCCGTTATTCCAGGCAGCACCTGCCAATGGGAGAACCGTCGCTGTTGTGGGAGCCGGGCCTGCGGGATTGTCGGCGGCACGTGAACTGGGGCGTGCAGGGTATGAGGTGACGATCTATGAAGCCAAACCCAAAGGCGGTGGGCTGAATACGTACGGCATCGTATCTTTCCGTTTGCCCGAATCGGTTGCGCTATGGGAAGTGGAGCAGGTAGAAGCGCTTGGTGTACAGATCCGTTATGGAGTGCGCATCGGTGTGGATATTCCTGCATCGCAGTTGCTGGAGCAGCATGAAACAGTCATTCTGGCCTGTGGCATGGGTTCAGTACCTATGCTGGGCATTGAAGGAGAGACACTGGAAGGTGTCTATGATGCGATTGAACTGGTGGAGTCTACCAAGCAGGGTGTTCCACCCGCGCTGAATGGTCTGAAGGTCGCCGTTATTGGCGCGGGTAATACGGCGGTAGATGCAGCAACCTGTTCGGTACGTCTTGGTGCCGAGCGGGTGCAGATGTTATATCGGCGCGGGGAAAGCCAGATGACGGCGTATGCGTTTGAATATACGTTTGCCAAGCAGGAGGGTGTGGAGTTCCGCTGGTTTACGATGCCGCAGCGTATTATTGGAGACGAGAACGGTCGGGTTCAAGCTGTGGAATGTATGAAAATGGAGCTAATTACCCCGCCTGGGGGTGGGCGTGCGTTGCCCGTGCCTGTGGAGGGATCGGAGTTCATGATTGAATGTGATACCGTCATCCGGGCGATTGGGCAGCATCGTTTATTACCATTAATCGAAGCGTTTGGGCTTCGTCACCACTGGGGTGTCGTAGAGATCGAGCCGCATACGTACCGTACCTCACACCCTCAGATCTATGCGGCAGGAGATGTCATTTTTGGTCAGGGCCAGGGTGAGGCGATGGTTGTCTCGGCTGCACAACAAGGTAAGCTGGCTGCTGCGGCAGTCGTGAAGGCGTTGCCTGGACAGGTGGAAGAGACGGCGTGAGTTGTGAGCGAGACAAGGAAAAGTGGAGAGTACACGGAAACCGTGCAATGAAAGGGTGTAAGGAGAGAGTACAAGGAGAGGCGAGGGTGGGAGGGCGCAAGGGACTGTTAGAGTGATAGAGGTGTAGATCAGATCTGAGCAAGAAGTGTGGGTACATCAAATTCTCGTGTACCTGACACGCTAACAAACCCTACACACCTTATAGTGGCAATTATGGAGGATTGAAAAAATCTAACGAATCTTACACGTCTTATTTTGATAATAAACCGTTGAAATGAAGCCGAAATGAGCGAATACAGCAAAATAAGCTTTCTACGATTCGTAAGATTTTGAATTCACCGCATAGGGACGGAATAAGAGGTCTACGGCTCGTTAGAATTTAGGTGTTATCCAGAAACACCATTACTACGCAGAGATCCTGAGCATGACCAAATATTCCAGTGTAACTATATAAGTTGAACTAATCATTTACACGATAACGGAGAGGACAGAAAAAACCTGAAAAAGCAAAGCGTTCGCCTTTATCCCCGGATTTTCCCTTTCGGAAAAGGGAATCAAAAAAATCTGGGGATAACAGCGATTGGAAGGTTATTCTGTCATCGTAGTGTCAGTGTAAATAATCTTTAGTTCAACTTATATAGTAAGTTCAAACAACACCAAGGAGGGATCGTTATGGCTGACTTATCCATTAATCTGGCAGGTATTCGATCACCCAATCCATTCTGGCTGGCTTCTGCACCACCAACCAATACGGGGTATCAGGTCCAGCGTGCGTTCGAGGCGGGCTGGGGTGGTGCGGTGTGGAAGACACTGGGTGAGCCAATTATCAATACATCCTCGCGTTTCGCGGCGGTCCATTTTGGTGGGCAACGGGTGGCGGGGTTTAATAATATTGAATTGATATCCGATCGTCCGCTGGAAGTGAATCTGCGGGAGATCGCCGAGACCAAAAAACGCTTCCCGGACCGTGCGGTTATCGCTTCACTGATGGTGGAACCTACGCGGGAGAAGTGGCATGAGATTGTCAAAAAGGTGGAGGCTGTCGGCGTCGATGGCCTGGAGCTGAACTTTGGTTGCCCGCATGGCATGGCCGAACGTGGTATGGGAGCCGCCTCTGGTCAGCAACCTGACCTGGTCGAACTCCAGACGATGTGGGTGAAGGAAGTGGCGACCACACCGGTGATCGTGAAACTCACGCCGAATATCACGGATATTACGGCGACTGCCCGGGCAGCTGTCCGCGGTGGCGCAGATGCGATCTCCCTGATCAATACAATTAACTCTCTGGCAGGTGTGGATCTGGATTCGTGGAATACCGTGCCCCATGTGGGCGGCAAAGGAGCACATGGTGGATACTGTGGCCCAGCTGTGAAGCCAATTGCACTGAACATGGTTGCGGAGTGTGCACGTAATCCGGAGGTGGGTGTGCCGATCTCTGGCATAGGCGGCATATCTGATTGGCGGGATACCGCAGAGTTTCTGCTCATGGGCGCTACAGGGGTTCAGGTATGTACCGCAGCGATGCATCATGGATTCCGTATTGTGGAGGAAATGATTGATGGGCTGAACGATTATCTGGATGAAAAGGGTCTGAGCAGTGTAGCAGAACTGGTAGGTCAGACGGTTCCACGTTACTCGGATTGGGGCAATCTCGATCTGAACTACAAAGTGGTCGCCCGCATCAACCGCGATGTCTGCATCAATTGCAACAAATGCCATATTGCTTGTGAGGACACCTCGCATCAATGTATTGATATGTTGACTGACCCGTCTGGCTCCTATCTGGAAGTGGTGGAAGAGGACTGTGTTGGCTGTAATCTGTGTTCGATCGTTTGCCCGGTGGATGGGGCAATTGAGATGGTTGAACTTGTACCTGAACAGGAACCTGTAACCTGGAATGAACGTCAGTCTGCAATTGCGATGCTGCAATCGGTTAGAGATCAATCAACCAAGGAGGCGATATCATGAGTACCCGCAAATTGATTCGTAATGGTGTGTTGGTGACAGCGTCAGATACCTTTGAAGCAGATATTTTGATCGAAAAGGGTAAAATCACACAGATTGGCATCGGACTGGTGCCTGACGAACGAACGGAAATCTTGAATGCAGCGGGTTGTTACGTCATTCCGGGCGGTATCGACCCGCATACACATCTGGATATGCCATTTGGTGGAACGGTAACGGCGGATGATTTTGCGACGGGAACAACAGCGGCAGCCTTTGGTGGTACAACAACGATCATTGATTTCTGCCTGACACAAAAAGGCCGTCCATTAATCGAATCCCTCCAAGAGTGGCATGCCAAAGCCGAGGGTAAAGCCGCCATCGACTACGGTTTCCATCTCATGATCGGCGAGATGAATGATCAGGTGCTGGAAGAGTTACCGCAGATCATTGAAGAAGAGGGTGTATCATCCTTCAAGGTGTTCATGGCGTACAAAAACCAGTTTCAGGCCGATGACGGGATTCTCTTCCAGACGTTGCAAAAGGCAAAAGAATACGGCGCACTCGTGATGGTTCATGCCGAGAACGGGGATGTCATTGACCTGCTGGTTCGACAGGCGCTCGCCGAAGGGCGCACGGAACCAATTCATCATGCCTTAACACGCCCATCCATGCTGGAGGGAGAAGCGACAGGCCGGGCGGCCCGTTTGGCTGCACTTGCGGATTCACAGCTGTATGTGGTGCATGTGACCTGTGCGGAGGCTGTGGAGCAGATCGCGCGTATGCGTGAAATGGGCTATCGAATCTGGGGGGAGACCTGTCCTCAGTATTTGACGTTGGATCAGTCGATCATGGATCAGCCGGACTTCGAGGGTGCAAAGTATGTCTGGTCACCACCGCTACGGGAAGCGGCTCATCAGGAAGTACTGTGGAACGCATTGAAAAGCGGTCAGTTGCAGACGATTGGCTCTGATCATTGCTCGTTTAATTTCAAAGGGCAGAAGGACCTGGGCAAGGATGATTTTAGCAAGATTCCGAACGGGGGACCTGTCATCGAAGATCGCCTCAGCATTCTGTATTCGGAAGGCGTAGTCAAGGGGCGGATTACGCTCAATCAGTGGGTCGATCTATGTTCGACAAGAGCGAGCAAGTTATTTGGACTATTTCCGCAGAAAGGGACTCTGGCTGTAGGGACAGATGCGGATATCGTTATTTTTGATCCATCTGTAAACAGGGTGATCTCGGCAGATACGCATCATATGAATGTGGATTACAGTGCATTTGAAGGTATGCAGGTACAAGGTTGTCCGGTGACGGTGTTGTGCCGCGGGGAGTATGTCATTCGAGATCGGCAATTTGCCGGATTGGCAGGGTCAGGCCAGTATGTGAAGCGCAAGAAGTATGATGCAGGCGCACCCATACCGATGAAACAGCCTGTGACGGCAGTGAATGGAGGGAGAAGCTGATGTCGGATCATGATGTGTTTGAGGCCGAGAGGATCGCCATAGAGCGAATGGTTGCGCAGGGTTATCGGATCTATGCGGTACGGGAACATCTGGAGGGTGCTCACGTCATATGGGGGCACCCGGATCTTCCCGAAGAGAAACAAGAGCAATACGTGGGCACGGCGTCTGGACGGAAGTGGTTCAGTCATATTCTGATTCGTCAGCTTCAGGAGCAGCGGGGAGCTTAGACCATGCTCAGCTCTTCACGCGATTGGACCATGAACATACTCATAGGCGTAGATGGCAAGTTCGATTGCAACCCTTTTCTCGGGGAGGATGTAGTCTTCTCCCAAAAGGGCTTCGATTTTGTCCAAACGGTGATACAGCGTCTGTCTGACGATATATAGCGCGGTGGCCGTCTCTTGCTTAGAGCAGCACAGGACCAAATATTGCTTGAGCGTGCGCAGCAGCTGACCTCCTTTCTCTACATCGTAACGGATGAGCGGCCCCAAATATTCTTCGATAAAATCATCCAGATTACCGCTCTGCTTCATGCTGGCAATGATTCGATAACAATGAAGGTTGCTGTAAAAGGGCTGCTGCATCTCGCCGATGTCCTTCTGAATTCGCAGTGTCTCCTTCGCGGATTCCAGACTATCCTTGAGACGAGAGAGGTCCGTGCAGTTATGACCGATACCGATCAAGCCTGAGAAGAGGCAGTGGGTCTGTTCCTGCTCGTGCTGCTGCAGCTGTTCGATGCAGCGCCAGAGGCTGCTTTTGCGCTGAGATCCAGGTAGTGGGTCGAGAATGATAAGAATGATCTGGTGATTCAGAACGGTGCTGTAGAGGGTGAAGTTCTCCCGAGCGAACACGGAACGGGCGACGATGTTGCGTTGGATCAATAATTTCTGAAGTTTGAGGCTGTCTGTGTATGCGGGGTTACTGTCGAATAAGATTATGGTGGCTTTGCTCGTTGCGAGAAGGGGATTAACGGTGGATACATATTCATGGATTTCCTTCGTGGAGTGATGTCCGTTAAGCCAGTCAATGACCCACATATCTTCTTTGTAGCGGCGTTTCTCTTCCATGTATTTGGTTCGCATCCAGTCCTGGGCAATTGCGGCCGCGCAACGTTCCAGTGCCTGAATGACGAATTCATCCGAAGGTTTGATCGGTATGCTTGAATCTTGATCCGTCAGCTTTTGATGCATCAGCACAAGGTCGGCAAAGGTGTAGTCTAACGCCTGAACAGGCATGCTGAGTGCATGTAATGTGTTATCTGACAGCCGCATTATATTCGGAATATCTTCTCCCGTCAAATGTTCCCGCTGCAAAAACCAATCCTGCCGACGAGTCTCCAGCTGCTCTGGAGGGCAGTAGGGAACGGCACTTGCTTCCCCTTCAAGTGGATATAACGCCACGGCACATCCGGTTGTTCTTGACAGTAATCGAAGCAGGGGTTGTACGCCATCTCCATTCAGAAGAAGTTGGTTAAATGAGGTGGTGAGACTATCGAGTTCAGCGATCATCCGCTGATGACTACGAATCAGAGTGAAATGCAGGTCTTGCGTAATATCGATATAACGGACTTGTTCGTGGAACCAGATCAACGGAAAATCCGCTGCTACTGCAATTTCTTTCATAGCCCTGAGCTGCGACTTGGTGTGATCCCCCAGTTCCATACAGAGTCCGGCAGCCCCACGTGCAATTAACTGACGCAAAAAAGACAGGCCATGCTGCTCACCTTCCTGCCAGCCAATGCCTGTCGTAAGTACCAATTCCCCGCCATTGAGCAAGTCCCCTACCTCAGGAACCTCCATGATATGAACCCAGCGAACATACCGCTCCAATGCACGATCACTGGCCAGAACTTCCGCCTTGCGAAATACGGGACGTTTTAACATGTCTCTGATCTGAATATGAAGCATTGTCTCCCCCACACAACCACCATCCTTCCCCAATCACATGTGATCTATCTGAAGTCTGGAATCCGTCAACTTACATAATTAATCCATATTATAAGTTGATTTACAGCGGATGGGCTGAAATCTCACGCTCATTTGTTTCAAATGACAATCAAGTCTATTCTTTTTGTGATTTTGATTAAAATGAAGAATTTCTATGTCAGTCTATGTATCGTGTAAATTTACATCAGCATTTTGCATAATTCGATTCCAATCGCTCACGGGTACAAGGTATAGACGAATAGAATCATTTCGATCTATATCTTGCTGATTGGAAGACGCTCATGGGATTTATGCAAAATGCTTAAATAAAAAAAGCCCCTTAGCATCACATCGGAATTCAACCATTCCAATATGCGCTAAGGGGCGAGAAGTTAGATAGTATAGTCTACATTTAAGTTGTACTCGAACCGTTACATGAGCACGATCAACGACTTCTTAATCTTCGATTCTTTTCTTTTTAAATTTCATCAGGAACTCATACACAATCGGTACGATAACCAGCGTGAGCAGCGTGGAGCTGATCAGACCACCGATTACGGTAATTCCTAATCCTTTCGAGATGATCCCCGCACTTTCTTCGAGGCCCGTAACCAGTGGCAACAGGGCACCGATGGTCGCGAGAGCGGTCATCAGAATTGGACGCAGACGAGTTGCACCGGCTTCCAGCAAGGCTTCACGGGTAGGCATACCCTCTTTTTCCTTGTGAATAACACGGTCGATCAACACGATGGCGTTGGTGACCACGATCCCGATGAGCATCAGTCCACCCATCATGGCGGAGACGTCAAGCGTACCACCAGCGATGAACAGACCTACCATAATACCGATAACCGTAAATGGCAGGGAGAACAGGATTGCGAATGGTGCCAATCCGCCGCCGAATGTAACAACGAGTACAAAGTATACAATGGCGATGGCCGCCAGCATGGCGAGACCCAGTTGAGTAAAGGTATCATTAATCTGTTCGGTTGTACCGCCGAACTTCACTTCAACGCCATCAGGCAGATCCAGTTTGTCGATCTCAGCCTGTAGGTTACTCGAAGCTTTCGTTACATCCGAAGCCAGGATGTTGGCTGTTACTTGTACAACAACTTTACCATCAATTTGCATGATGGAGTTCGGGGACGTACCTTCTTCTACTTTGGCAACATCTTTGATTGGTACTTCGATGCCAAGCGGTGAAGTGACGGTCTCATCCTCAATCTCTTTAATACTGTTGAATGTTTTGTCATCTGTCTCTACATATACTTTATACGTTTTATTATCAATATCGACTTCCGTGAGCACAGGACGTTCCCGTGCCGGGCTCAGTGCCATGGCCAGTTGGCCTGCAGTCAGGCCCAGGGAACTTAGTTTCTCCTGATCTGCCACGAGCGTATACTGCCCGTAGGTGTCAGCGAGTGTGGTGTCTGCTTTTTCAAAATTATCCGTATCCGCTTCAACCAGTTTCAGAATTTCGTCCGACACAGGTTTGAGTTGCTCTACATTATCGCCATAGATGGAGAGACTCAGGCCGCTGCCACCCAGACCGCCGGACATGTCGAGCTCATTCCAGGTTCCTACGGTAACTTCTTTCTTCAGACCTTCTACAAGCTGTTCCTTCACTTTGGTAAAGTCTTTCGTATCTTCGTTATATTCAATATAGAAGAGAGCCGAGTTTCCGCCACCGCCACCCATACTGCTCAGTGGGTTCGTGCCGCCGATGGAATATTGCATTTTCTCCAGACCTGGTTGTTCCAACAACCACTTCTCGGCAACGAGTGCTTCTTTTTCGACATCTTCACGCAAAGCTCCGGTTTGTGGGCTGTACGTAATAGTCACGTATTTATCCTGTTGTTCTGGCAAGAAGCTAGCACCGATGAACGGGTACAGGAACAAACTGCCGACCAGCAAGATCACTGCAATACTGACTGTGATGAGTTTGTGTGACAGTGTCCAGTTCAGCAGGCGTTTGTAACCTTCGGCCATCTTGCCTGGTTTTTCTTCGTGATTTTGCTTGTTCTTCAACCCTCCACGGAACAGGGTGTGCGCAAGCATCGGCACAATGGTAATAGCAACGATCAGGGATGCCAGCAAAGCGAATACCATGGTCAGTGCAAATGGCGTGAATAACTCACCGACCATACCGCTTACCAATGCCAGTGGCAGGAATACCGCAATTGTTACGATCGTGGAAGAAAGGATTGGCACAAACATCTCGCGTGTTGCTTCGCGAACCAGTTCACGGCCTTTCAGTTTCTCACCTTTGAGTGTTAATCTGCGGTAGATGTTCTCGATAACAACGATGGAGTCATCGACAACCCGTCCGATGGCAACCGTCATGGCACCCAGCGTCATCATGTTCAAGGTGATATCCATCATATTGAGCGCAGTCAATGCCATGAGCAAGGAGAGCGGGATCGAGATAATGGAGATAATGGTTGAACGAATATTACGCAGGAAGAGCAGGATGATCAGGATGGCAAACAATGCGCCAAAAACGGCTTTGCCCAACATCGTGTTCACCGAGTCCTGAATCGGCTTACCTTGGTCGAGCAGGACAGTCAAATCAGCATTTTTGAACTGCGATTGCAACTCTTCCGCTTTATCTTTGACTGCGTTAACGACATCAACTGTGTTGGCATCGTTGGATTTTACAATGGAAATACCGATCGATTCCTTGCCGTCTGTCCGGGAAATGGATTCCGCTTGACCGATGACTTCGATCTTGGCAATTTCACTTAATTTTACTGTCGGGATACCAGCTGCGTTGGCAGCACCTGAAGGGCTACCCACACTGGCATTACCACCAGCGGCTTGCCCAGCAGCCTGGTCTGTTCCTTGTGCAGAGCCAGGAGTGGTACCTTGACCAGCTTCACCAGTTGGTGCTCCAGAGCCTTGTGGGGCTGCGCTTGCACCATTACCTGCAGAAGCGCCAGCACCGCCGGGTACAACTGGAATGGCAAGGTTTTTCAGATCATCGATGTCGACGATGTTTCCATCTACAACAACGGCCTTCTGGGATTTGTCCAGTTCAAACAGTCCAAGGGGCACACGAATGGATGAACCTTGAACGATGCCGTTTACCGTATCTTCGGTCAGGCCCAGCTCGGCCATTTTGGCTTGATCAAACTTCAATTGAACTTCTTTCACATATTGACCGGACACCTGAACCTGAGCTACACCGTCAATATCTTCGAGTGCAGGCTGAATATCCGATTCAACCAGTCGTGTCAATTGTTCCAGGTCACCGCCGTCCTTGTCGGACAGGCTCAGAGATACAACCGGGAAAGAGTTAATGCTGAACTTGGAAATGGTCGGCTTCTGCACACTGTCAGGCAGTTGTACTTCATTCAGTGCCTCACGAACGGTTGCCGTTGCGTTGGTCAGATCTGTTCCATAATCAAATTCGAGTGTGATCGATGCTGCATTCTCCATGGAAGTGGAGGTCACCGTCTTCACGCCATCTACATTACGTAGTTTTACTTCCAGCGGCTTCGTGACATCCTCAACAATTCCCTCCGGTGCAGCCCCCGGATCAATGGCAGTGACATTCAGAAACGGTACGTTGATGTTCGGGATTGTCTCTTGTTTCATCGTCAGTCCGCTGTACAGACCTGCAAAAGAGATGATAATTGTCAGAATCCAGATCGCAAACTTGTTGTTCAGTGAAAAATTAATAATACCTTTCATACGATGGTTTCTTCTCCTCTCTGTTTCTCCTGTTTATATGTGTGACGAGTCAGCCTGGATAAACCGGCTATACTTGGCATCCAGACTGTGCTTAAGCTCAGAGTGCAAAGGTTTAATGGCAGATACGCTCTCCAAATTGTGCATCATGCCGAGAATGATGGCACGCCGAGGCGTGAATTCCATCATCTCCTGTCTGAGAATGGCGATAGTTTCGAGCACATCATTCTTTTTTTGCCCTGCGGGCAATTCGGAACCAGCGATATCCTGCATTTGCTTGATGATGTGAATGGGATGACGCATCACAGTGGAGTCTGTGTTTGGATCACTATTCCATGCGGGCCAGTCTTCCAACAAAATCAAAGGCGCAGGGCGCTGATCGAGCAATCCGTAAGCTGCATAATCAATCATTTGCAGCATATTGGTTGCCATTTTGGAGACGGTAAGGGAAGGCATTTCGGTAAACCAGATCTTAACGTAGGAGAGGAACATACCCTGTATGAGCAAAATAAGATCTATCGTATAGGGTTCAATCTCCGGTCCGTACATATCTTCCAGTTTGTCCTTGAAACCGTGTAGGGTAAGGATCTCCAGATCTTTATGCTGCGGGCTGCATTTTTCCTTGCGATGTGGCTCATCATTCATCATCATGCTTTGCATCTGTACACGCAAAAATTCCTTTAGCTCGGACACATGGCCCAGTAGTGTCTCGATCTGTTTGTGTGAACGTTCTCTCGGAGTAAGGTCAGCTTCATGTTCGATCTGGGATAGTTCGTCTATGAGTGTAAATAAGCAGTACTCCATCGTGCTGTCTTCCAATTCCTCTTTGGATTTGAATATAAGGTAAAGGCTTCCCTTAGACATCCCGCATATCTCTGCAATCTCCTGCATGGAGGTTGCGGCACTGCCTTTTTCCGAGAATAGCTTGAGTGCTGTAGTAATGATGAGTTTTTTCTTCTCATTCATCTCATGTATAGGGTTCATTAACGATACTTTCACCTCATCAGGGAACTTATGAGTTCTTGAATTGACTCTAGGGTCAAACTTAGTATAAACGATCTGGTTGAAGGAATTCAAATGGGAGTAAATTGGAAAATTAGAGCGGAGAAAAGAGGTTGATCAAGTGGAAGTAGAGACGGCAAGTAACAAGGTGTAGCTTGTATGTACGTTATGGATAAGGTATCAAGAACGTTTAAGTTAGTTTTCTCCAGTGAAGGCGTACAAGGCGAGTATAATAATGGCGACTAGAGCGATGAGATAGAAGATGGCCATGCCGATCAGAAGGGTATACCCTGTATAAGAGCCCATGCGTGCCAATAATTTTTTCATGATTACGACATCCTTTCTTACGTAGCAAAGTTTAAAGAGGTTTCCTATTTATATCATATCCTAAAAAGACGACTTCCTGATCGAAGTCGTCTTTTTTAGATTACAAAATTTAATAGATATCATAATGGAGGCTAAGAATTACATGATAACGGAGATTGCAGAACCAACTTGAAGAAACGAAGTATTCGCCTTTATCACCGGATTTATCCCTCTTCAAAGGGAATTAAAGAAATCTGGGGATAACAGCGATCGGAAAGTGGTACTGCAATCGGAGATATAAAGTGTAATTCAGTTGTTCCATTATGTGATCAGTTTCAGACCAACGGCTGCCACCAAAATCATCGCGATAAACAGGATCCGCTTCGCTTCTTTCCGTTCACCGAACAGGAACATGCCTGTTAACGTACTGCCGACCGTCCCGATCCCCGTCCACACGGCATACGCTGTGCCCATGGGAATGGACGTCATGGCGTAGGACAACAGCGAAAAGCTGAACACAAACGATACCAGCATCAGAACGATGTATGGCCATCCTTTCTTGGTGGAAGCACCATTGATACCGATCACGCCGAAAATTTCACATATCCCTGCACCTACAATTGCCATCCAAGCCATTATACTGCACCTCCTTGGGCTTCTTGCTGATCGGTAACCAGCTTCAGTCCGATTACGCCGCAGAGCAGCAGCCCGATGAGCAATACTTTGGCCAAGCGGAACGGCTCACCGAACAGTACCATTTCCGTAAGGACGGTACCCGCCGTACCAATTCCCGTAAAGACGGCATACACCGTACCCACAGGCAGTCTTTTGGAAGCGGCAATGATCAGTCCAAAGCTGATCACGATCGCAATCCCCGTCAAAGTCCACTCCCAGGCATTCGAGGCATGTTTCAGCCCGCTTACCCACACAATCTCTATAATTCCACCGATAAATACATATAACCAGTTGCGGTTCATGATGTTGAATCTCCTTCCGGCACAACGCTTTGTGCCTCTTCGTTCAGATAATGAATGCCATGCCAAAAAACAGGCCAGGCTGCTTCCAACCGTCTCTTATATCGACGGGAACTTCCATAAATGATCTCCACGGTAATACCGTCCAGAAAAGTCATAAATGCAATGGCGGCTTGTTCCGCCGGAAGGGGCGGTATATCTCCATTACGCATTGCCCGTTGCAGCAGACGATTCAGAGCACGTTCCATGCCATCGATAAACGGATACACCTGATCCATCACTTCGCTATACAGAGAAAGTGGTGGGTAGAAACAATTGCGCAACATCAAACGAGCCGAAGCATGGGCATTGTATTCTTGTTCGAACCAGATCAACAAGCCTTTCAGCCTCTGCTCCAATGGCAGATCCGCATGATCGCGGAAATATTCCAGTGTGTGCCGTTTTACCTCGTGAAAAGCAAAGGCCAGAGTGTGCAAAAACAAGTCATCCTTGCAGCTAAAATGCGCATATATGGACGGTTTTTTAATCCCGACTTCATCAGCAATAGCCCTTAGAGAAGCTCCCTCATAGCCATCTCTGGCAAAATGGAACAGGGCTGCATCCCGAATCGATTGTGCAGTCATTCAATCACCTTCCTAACGGTCGTTAGGTAATTATATTTTCACACTTCACATTGCCTGTCAAGATGAAAATATCCGCCTGCACAGTAGAGTACAGGCGGATATAACAGGTATGAATGTGGTTTTTGATCAAAAGGTCGTAAGACCCAGAATCAGCTGCAGCTTGTATAAGATACCTTTCAAAAACGTAGTCTTCTCCTGGAACTCATCCAGGTCTAACGTGAACTCCGCATCATCATTATTCCAAATACGCTCGAAATAATTCGCGATATCAAGCGTGAACTTATTGTCTGGAGGAGCAGCAACCCATAAATCATTTTCCAAATTGTAGTCATTCATGTTTCGGGGTGTGAAATTAGTTGAACCCCCCAGGACAATATGATCTCCGGTTGCTTTGGCAAGATAGATCATCTTGGTATGGTATTGCTCCTTGGTGGTGTTATACCAGCGGATCTGAATTTTACCGTCGGATTTATCATGCAATTCAGCAGCGACAGGACGGTTCGGAATGCCGATCTTTTCCTGACCAAAGGCATTTTCATTTGGATCAAGTACAAGCCGGATCTCGGTTCCTCGTTTTGCGGCTTCCAGCAGGGCTTCCAATACTTTTGGAGAGGCCACATAGAACATGCCCATCCATAAGGTGTCACCTTTGCCAGCCTGATTGATCTCATGGAGTACAGCGTCATTCACTTTGCCTTCAGTTAAATAACGTATTCGTATATCTCCCGTGTTTGAATCCGTGGAAGGCGCTGTGTAGGCAGGAACCTGGCCTCCGCCTGAGATGTCGAGAACAGCTTGCTCTGACTGAAGAATATCGCCAATGATTGGACCTGTTACTTCAAATGCAATATTCGAGTGGTAGGCACTCGCATCATGGATATTGCCAGAAGAGACAATCGCCTTCTTCTCACTAACCACAACTTTGCGATGATTGGCTTTCACATTAAGCAGCTTGAGATAGGAACGTACAGTTACATCTGGACCATCCGTCGCCATCAGGTTTTTGATCCAGCCATCTCCGGATTGGCCGAACCATTGGAAGAAGGTCCGCCAGACCGCAGAGTATACTGGAGTTGAATCACGCAAAGGGTCCACATCCGTGATGACCACATGAATGCCTGCTTGTTTCATTTGTTCCAGTAACGGATTGGGTGCTGAGTTATAGTTGGTATTTACTTCATCTGTAATGAACCAGATATCCATATCAGGATGCTGATTTTTTTTGGCGACCAGAGCCTCGGTGAATTCAGTACTCACGGGAGGAAAGTTCTGTCCCTTGTGCTGATAATTATTGAACAGGAACATATCCACCAGGACAAACTGCTCTGCTTCCTCCACAATTTGCATCATGCGCTGGAAAATCTGCTGTTCGTGCTCCATCTGTCCGTCGGAGGAAGGATAAGTGAGGTCATGCAGGAACTCGACTTGATCCACACGATACTCCGGACTTTCGTAGGAAATGCCCGCTGGTAATGGTTTGTAGGTTTGATAGAGCATGACGGCGATGAGCCATAGGACCAATAGGACGATTCCTGTTCGTAGGTATGGAAATTTGCCGCGTGAAGACTTGCGGTCTGATGTATGGCGGCGTAATGAGACCAACGGTGGACTCCCCCTTCTATACTTGCTGACTTCTATTACCACACGGATGATAACGTTGACGCAGGAGAACCCGCTAGCATAACGAATGTAGCGGTAAAATGCATATGGCAAAATTGGCAGGATGCAATCGACAGGTGTCTGAGCGTTGTGTATAATGAGTGTATTATTTTTGTAGAATGTTAGGGTTTTCATATGCCTGACAAGGACGGGGAACCAATGATATAACCTGTGAAATCTGGACATTTAGGAAAGAAAGTGGGTAATAAGGTGTATTCCATCAAACAAGTCGCTGCCATGCTCGGTATCCCGACGGTGACGCTCCGGGCTTGGGAGAATCGGTATAGTGCGGTCACCCCTGAGCGGACGGAATCGGGTTATCGAATGTATACCGAAGAGAATGTTGCGGATCTGCGCTGGTTGAAAGAACAGGTTGAGCTACATCAGACCAATATTTCGGAAGCGGTACGGATGCTGAAAGTAAACAAATTAAATCCGCCCGAAGCTATACCCACGCCGATCATGGCTCCGGTGCCTACGATGGAAGAAGCCTACGCACGCATGGCAGATCAGATCTATGACTCGCTCTACAACTTTCAGGGTGAACGTGCCAATGGTCTGATTGATTTTGGTTTCACCATGTATGGATATGACTCGATGTTCTATCATGTGCTGGTACCCATTCTGGTTCGGGTTGGAGATGCATGGGAGCAAGGCAGGGCTTCGGTGGCTCAGGAACACTTCATGACACAGCTGATATCACAGCGGTTTTATCAGTTTTTCCATCTGTTCCCGATCTATCCGCATCTGCCCAAAGTTCTGGCGTTGTGTCCGGAAGGGGAGCACCATCAGGTCGGATTGCTGCTGTTCTCTCTTTTTATGCGTAAAAATGGAGCAGAAGTACTGTATCTCGGTGCGAACACGCCAGAAGAAGGCATCTTCCCGATTATCCGGGAGCAAAAGATCAAGTTGGTCTGCCTGTCGATCACAAGTCCAGGACTTCTTGAAAAATGTGATCAGCTCGTCGAGCGGATTATGAACGAGTTCCCGCATATTCGCTTTGTACTTGGAGGTAAAGGCTATGAGCGTGCAGAGCATGCGCGTTATCCGCAATGGATTATGCCGGAGAGTTCTGCGGACTGGCAGTCGTGGATGGAGCGTGAATATCTCTCCGAGCGATCACCTGGTGCACGGTTCGGACAGGCCAATAATTAAACATAATCTCAAATGATATGAATAGGTTAGTGTATAAAGGACATCCTTTGACGAAAGTGATCAAAGGGTGTTTTTTGTGTTTATAAATGGATTACCAGACATTTTGACCGACGGGTCATTTTTTGGTTTACAAGGTCGTATAATATTTGTATTATATTTGTATAATGTTTTTGCTAGTTACCGCTTGAAGTGTTCTTGGGCGGTTTAATAATAGGTTAGGGGCTAGAGAACTATAGGATTTCCCTACATAGAAAGGTGAGTGGCATGATACCGAATCAACAACGCAAACGTGCAGCTGTCATTGGCGCAGGTCCGGGTGGACTTGCAGCAGCGATGTTATTGTCCGGTCAGGGGTACGAGGTAGATGTGTATGAGAAACAGCCAGTCATCGGGGGGCGTTCTGCCAGATTGGAACTGGGTGAATATCGATTCGACCGGGGTGCTACATTTTTGATGATGCCTCAGCTGATTGAAGAGATGTTCGACGTTGTGGGACGTAAGTTATCCGATTATGTGCATATGAAAGAGTTAACCCCACTGTACGCACTGAACTTTGGTGATAAGGTGTTCACGCCTTCTCGTAATCGGGAAGACACAGCTGCACAGATTAAGGAATTGTTTCCGGGCAATGAGGACAATTACCTTCGGTTCATGCAAGAAGAAGAAGTGAAGTTTGGCAAAGTCATGCCTCTGCTCCGTCGTCCTTTTGGCAAGCTGACTGACTATCTGCGCAAGGATGCGGTAACAGCTCTACCCAAGCTTGATGTCCACAATACAGTCTATGGAATCTTGTCCCGCTATTTTACAGATGAGCGTCTACGCTGGGCATTTACATTCCAGTCCAAATACCTTGGCATGTCTGCCTGGGATTGTCCGGGTACCTTTACCATATTATCGTTTATTGAGCATCACTACGGATTGTTCCACCCCATTGGCGGCGTGAATCGGATCTTCCAAGCCATGGCCGATGTCGTGGAAGAATACGGAGGACGCATACATACTTCCACCCCGGTGAAACAGGTCATCGTTCGCAATGGTCGTGCAGAAGGTGTGTTGCTTGAGAACGGTGAACGCATCGATGCGGACCATGTGGTGGTGAACGCCGACTTTGCACATGCGGTGAATCATCTGTTCGAACCAGGCGTGCTTAAGAAATATACCCCGGAGAAAATGAAACGCAAAAAGTATTCCTGCTCGACAGCAATGCTGTATCTGGGCGTGGATGGTGAAGTGGACCTGCCGCATCACTCGGTTTATTTTCCCGAGGACTACCGGTTAAACGTTGATGAGATTACAAAGCATAAAATGTTATCAGCCGATCCATCTCTATATATTCATAACCCTTCCAGACTTGATTCGACGCTGGCACCGGAAGGGAAATCTGCTTTGTATGTTCTTATGCCTACGCCTAACCTTACCGCAGACATTGATTGGGAGGCAGAACGGGAGAATGTGCAAGAGGCCATGATGAAACGCATGGAAGGCATTCCTGAGCTGGCAGACATACGCAGCCGTATTGAAGAATGTATGCTGTTCACTCCACTTGATTGGGAGACTGAACTGGATGTGTACCGCGGAGCAACGTTTAATATGGCACATAATCTGGGTCAGATGATGTACCTGCGTCCCCATAACCAGTTTGAAGAGTTGAAAAGTGTATGGCTGGTAGGCGGCGGAACACATCCGGGCAGCGGGTTGCCCACGATCTTTGAATCGGCACGGATCAGTGTCAGATTGATTCAGGAAGAGGACGCACGCACAAGTTCCAAACCATCCTCGTACGTGAAGACGGCAGAAGCCAGAGGGCATTCATGAAGCGGGCCGCTATTGTAGGCGCAGGGATTGGCGGACTCACTTCGGCACTGTTGTTGAACCGTCAAGGCTGGGATGTCACCGTGTATGAACGGGGTTCACGCGTTGGCGGACGCATTGGATATGAGCAGGAAGGGGAATACCGGATCGATCAGGGGCCAACCATCGTACTGCTGCCGGAGATGTTACTTGGCATACTGGGGGAAGCAGGCGTAAATCGTTCGAAGATTGAGTTACTTCGCTGTGATCCGTTATACAGAGTGCATTACCACAGTGGTCGTGTCATGACCAAGATGACCTCACGTGAAGAGCAGACGGCGGAGATTGAGCGTTTGTTCCCGGGAGAGAGCCGGGGATTCACACGATTCATGAAAGATATGGACACGTTGTTCCCGGCAGGCCGGGCAGCGTTTCTGGAAAGGGCTTTTCCGCGCAAAAGGGATTTCTTCACCCCTTCGCTCATGTCACTCATGGGCAGATTGCGTGCCCACAAAAGTGTCCGAAAAGCGGTAGGCGATTATTTTGAGCACGAGGAATTGCTCGATGCATACTCTCTGCAAAGTTTATACATCGGTGGATCACCGTTTGGGACGCCAGGTATCTATTCCCTTTTGCCTTACGCAGAGCATGAATATGGCATCTGGATGGTCAAAGGTGGATATGCAGCATTGCCGGCTATTCTGGAACAGGAACTGATATCACGTGGTGGACGTGTCGTGCTGAATTCGGAAGTTACCGGACTCAAGATTAAAAATGGTGTGTGTGAAGGTATAGAAACGGCAGCAGGCGCAGAAAATGTGGATGCAGTTATCTACAATGGTGATTTCCCCCATCTATCAGGTTTGCTTGGACAATCACCAGAGGTAGCGCGTAAAAGAAAACCGTATCGTCCCTCTTCCGGATGTGTATTGCTCTATGTGGGCGTGGACAAAACCTGGGAAGATGCAACGACGCACCAGTTCTTCCTGCCACCGAGTCTTGAAGGCAGTCTGCAGGAAGTGTTCAATCAGCGACGTATTCCGGCAAAGTCCTCATTTTACGTATTTAATCCGGTCGCATTGGATGAAACTGCAGCGCCTCAAGGACAGAGTGTATTGTATTTCCTCATTCCCGTACCAGATGCCGAAGGTGTCGACTGGGATCAGGAGAGTGAAGCATTGGCAGAACGTGTACTGGAAGAAGCGGAGCAACGAGGGTTCCCGGGACTTCGTGCAGCGATCAAGTGGAAAAAGGTACGTACACCCGCTGACGCAGAGCGAGACGGGCTCTATGGGGGCGGTAGCTTTGGTATAGCACCTGTATTGTTCCAGTCCGGTGTATACCGACCGCAACCCAAACCATTCCCTAATATAAAGGGATTATATGCTGCAGGAGCATCTGTACATCCAGGTGGCGGAGTGCCGATTGTAATGCAGAGTGCACGGATGGCCGTCAATCAACTCATGAAGGAGATGGGAACATGAATGAAGCGATTTTGAGCAGGTGTGAAGAGTTGATGCAAAAGGGTTCTTCCTCTTTTTATCAGGCCTTTAGAGGGCTGCCTAGTCCACGTCGGGAAGCGGTATATGTCATTTATGCCTTCTGCCGCATGATTGATGACAGTGTGGACGAGCCGGAACATTCGCCTTATACGATTCACGAGATCCATGACTTGTTTGATCGGCTAGACGACGCGGAAGGACATTTTATCTGGCCCGCACTGAGATGGTTGTTCAGCAGTTTTCCTCATCTGGATAAGGGGCCATTTTTCCGTCAGATGGAAGGGCAGCTCACAGATCTTAAAGTAACGCATTATACAACGATGCAGGAACTGGAGCATTATTGTTATCTGGTGGCCGGAACCGTAGGCGAGATGTTGTTGCCTGTATTGAGAGATGATAACGGCGCAGAAGTAGCGATGAATGGGATTGCTTTGGGTAAAGGGATGCAGATCGTTAATATTATTCGGGATGTTGGTGAAGATCGGGCCAGAGTGCGTCGGTATGTTCCGCTGGAGATCATGGAGAAGCATGGTTACACCGAGCAGGACTTTGAAGACGGAATCGTGGACGAACGTTTTATTGCCATTGTTCATGAATTAAAAGCTGCAGCATTGAACTGGTTCCGTATTGGCATGGATCGTCTGGATACGTACCCAACAGAAAGTGCGTTTTCCATCGAGCTGGCAGCAGCCTTTTACTCCACCATTCTACACGCGGTTGAACGCAACGACTATGACGTATATACCAAACGGGCATATGTTAGCGATGAATTGAAACTGGAGATGCTGGGTGCGATTGTGAAACGTTACCCGATGCTGGCCTATCAAGCCTCCCGAACGGCGGTATCCTGATGATCCAGTGGCTTTACTGGGCGTGGTATGTCATTGGAGCAACCTTGATGCTAACGATCGGTGTGCCTGACGTATTATCTTTTTCAAATGGTTTATTTCTAATCTTCTATGCATTGTATGTGCTGGATCTGATCTATCAAGGGCGTAATCGGACAGGCCTGTCCGACCAGTCAGTCATCTGGCTGAAACCCGGACTCTGGATATCCTCTGTGATCATCTGGCTTGGAGGTATGGGCGTAGAGTGGGTAGGAGTGCATACGCACTGGCCTTTTGGTGAGTATGCTTACTCAGACTTCTTCGGGATTCATCTGTTCAGTGTGCCAGTTACGCTGGGTTTCGCCTGGATCGCAGTGGTGGGTAACTCGGCGCTGTTAAGTGGCGGTGGTTCAACCTGGACTGGCAAATTGCTTCGAGCAGTGAAGACCGGGTTCTGGGCGATTGTTCTTGATCTGGTACTCGACCCTGTTGCACATGCGAGAGGATTCTGGGAATGGCAAGCTCCAGGTGGTTTCTACGGTGTTCCGTGGACCAATTACATAAGCTGGTTTATCATGGGTGCATTCCTGTCCCTCTTCCTTCCGGCCATGCCTAATGACAGTAGCACCTTGCTGCGTGCAAAATGGCTGTATCAGCTGTTTATTCTTCTGTTCGGCCTGCTTGCTCTAAAGGAAGGGATTACAGGCAGCTTTATCATCGCCATTGCTGGTGTGCTTCTTGCCGAAGGGAGCTGGCTCTATGATTCGCGCCGTAAAATCAAAACCGTTTAATTATATTTTTGCCTTATACAATCACTATTATCTGCTACGTCGGCGCTTCCGCTCCTTCACGCTCACAGGGTCACTGGACCCGCAGGTGGACATCAGGGACAACTCCCCGATTGAACCGACTCGTCCGGTGATCTATTTCATGAACCACAGCTCCTGGTGGGATGGTCTGCTGCTCTATCATGCGGCCAGGCAGACATCGCGGGGAGATCATTATGTGATGATGGAGGAGCAACAGCTTCAGCAATATGCTTTTTTTCGTAAATTGGGTGCGTATTCGATCAATAAGGAGAGTGCGTCTGGTATTCGGACCTCTCTACAGTACACCAGTGAACTATTGGATTCGGGCAAAAGGGTCTGGATTTTTCCACAAGGAGAAATTTTGCATCAGGAGGCCAGACCGATTCGGTTCCGTCCAGGCATCGGATTGCTACTTCGTCGCTCCCCGAATGCCATCGCCGTACCGGTAACCTTGTGCCATGGGATGGTCCAGCATGATCGACCGGAAATATCGATGCAGGCAGGCCCGCCTGTGCTAGAAGACTGGAAGGCGTTGAAGAGTGAAGAGATTGCCGCCAGACTCGGCCATGTGTTGGAACAGCAGTTAGACGATCATAGATCAGCACTTGTACGGATGGGGCAGGGAAGTTTGCCAGATGCGCTTCCGCTGATTCGTCATGTACGTTCGACAAGTGAAAAATACGATGCGGCACGAAAGCGGGTGAACCGTTAGCATGAATGCATCTGAAATCTTCTGGATTGTGCTTACATGCATATTGGGCATACAGTTGCTGTTCGCTCTATGGAACGTCTCCTGTCTGCCCAAAGTGCGTTCATTTCGAGCAGACCGAATACAACCACCAGACCTGCTGGTCTCAGTGCTGATTCCAGCCAGAAATGAAAGACTACATATCGAAGGATGTCTGGAAAGTGTGCTCGCGAGCGATACGTCGGGATTCAGGATGGAAGTATTGGTGCTGGATGATCGCTCTGAAGATGAGACAGCGGCCATGGTACAAGCGATTGCGGATCGCGATGCACGTGTTCGTCTGCTGCATGGCGTTGATCTTCCCGAAGGCTGGATGGGGAAATCCCATGCGTGTCACAGGCTGGTTCAGGAGGCCAAGGGAGAATGGTATATGTTCGTGGATGCGGATGTGCGTCTGGAGCCAAGTGCCATTCGGCAGACGCTTGCGGCAGGGTGTGAGCAGAGCGGGGGTCTGGTAACGGGTTTTCCTTATCAGGTAACAAAGACATGGATGGAAAAGCTTGTTGTGCCCATGATGGTCTTCACCATCATCAGTCATCTACCCATTTTCATGATACGCAGATCATCCAGTCCGATGTTTGTGGCCGCTACGGGGGCTTTTTTGCTGATTCATCGCTCCAGTTACGAAGCATCCGGCGGTCATGCTGCCATTCAGGTGCATCTGGTGGATGATATGAGTCTCGCCAAAGCAGTCAAGCGTGCAGGTCATCCGGTGATGCTGACCGACGTGCATGACGTAACGAATACCCGCATGTATCAGAACGGGGCAGAAGTATGGAACGGATACAAGAAAAATATGTACGAAGGTGTGGGACGTAAAGACGTGCTGCTTCTGGGCACGATGTTGATCTATACACTGATGTATATTGTGCCTCCGCTGGGCTTGATTATTGGACTCGTGACGGGGAATTCAGTGTCCATTCTGTATGGATTGATAGGAACTTTATTAGGTATGGCTGTGAAAAGAGTAGCAGATCATGCTGGCGGACAACCCTGGTGGCTTGCCCTTCTGCAACCGGTCAGCATGGCCTTTGTCATTGCCATCGGACTCGCTTCCTGGCAGGCAGGCCGCTCCGGCAAGGGGTATGTATGGAAAGGTAGGCGGTACAGTTGAGAGGTAACGTCATTATAATCGGTGCAGGATTCGGAGGTCTGTCGTGTGCGATCCGACTGGCTTCTCAAGGTGTGCAGGTAACCATTCTGGAACGGCAGGAACACGTAGGTGGCAAGCTGCAGCAGATTGAGCGGGACGGGTATCATTTTGACCGGGGACCAAGCACGATCACGATGCCATCCACCTTTCGTTCAGTCTTCGACCATGCGGGTGTAGCAATGGAAGATTACGTACAGTTATATGAGTTAGAGCCGCGCACACGTAATATATTCGCAGATGGCACAGTGGTAGATTTGTCAGGTAATCGTGGGTGGATGAAGGAGCAGATCGCGGCGTACAGTCCGGAGGATGCGGCTCGTTATGATGCATTTATGGATGAGTCTGCTGCACTGTATGCGGAAGCCAATCGTCATTTTCTCGGTAAGTTGCTGCTGTCTCCTTCTGACAAATACAATCTCCAGATGCTGCGCAGTCTGCTCCGCGTGCGGCCAACGGTGAAGCTGGATAAGCTGCTGCGGTCGTATTTCCAGCATCCGCATACGCTGGCTATGTTCGGGCGGTACGCAACTTATGTGGGATCATCGCCGTATCAATCGCCTTCCATCTTTGCCATGATGGGTCATGTGGAAGCAGATGTGGGCATCTACGGGGTCAAAGGCGGAACCTATCAACTGATCGAAGGAATGACTCGTCTGGCTCGGGAAAAAGGTGTACAGATCATTACCGGCACAGAGGTCCGGCAGATTGTTGTTCGTAATGGCAAAGTGGCTGGCGTGGATACAGATCAAGGTTTCCGCGAAGCCGATCAGGTGGTTGCCAATGGCGATGTACTTAGCGTGAATCGACTGCTGCTCGCACCGGAACATCGGAAAGAGATGAGCGATGCTCGCATACGGAAGTATGAGCCATCCATTTCGGGATTTGTGACGCTGGCAGGTGTGAGAAGACAATATGATGCACTGCTGCACCATACGGTGTTTTTCCCGGAACGTTATGAACCGGAGTTCGACCATATTTTCCGTGAACGTAAAATGCCTGCTGATCCCACAATTTACATCTGCTATTCCGGTTATTCGGAAGCAGGCATGGCCCCGGCGGGAGCCAGTAACCTATTCATTCTAGTCAATGCCCCCTACTTGTCGGATTCGTGGAATTGGGAGCAGCAGACGGAACGTTACGGTGCGTTTGTACTGGAACGATTGGAGGCGCGAGGAATTACCGGGTTGAACCAATCTGATGTGCTGATCCGATACACGCCGCGAGATATCGAACGGGATACTTTGGCGCATCAAGGATCGATCTACGGCATCTCGTCCAACTCAGTGAAGCAGACCTTTATGCGACCAGGCAACCGAAGCAAAGATGTCCAAGGACTCTGGTACGTCGGCGGAACCACGCATCCTGGCGGAGGAACCCCGATTGTAACGTTGTCCGGGCAGCTTGTTGGTGAGCAGTTGGCATCGGAAATTTTGAGATAAGTTTGTTGTGCAGGATGATGGAGTGGAAGTGCATTCTGTTGATCCACACCTATGTGCGTCGTCCGCGCTAACCAGAGCTTTGAAGATGCGACAGATGATCCGTGCTTTTGCGTAGGTATAAAATAGTGGTGCTCCGAGATTTAAGTGAGACATTTGGTGTCGGGGCATCCTTTCAATAGAGGGTTTGGAACGTTATACTGGATAGAGTTAAACTGCTGAGCTGCAATGCTTATAGGATTGATGTTTTTGTCTTTTGCAAAAAGACGTATATACATAGAAGCAAGGAACGGGCAGGTTATCCTGTCGATCCGCACGATTCTCACATAGGAGGTCTCATCATGAATGAACAAGAGCGAGCCGGCGAACGGCTGCTTCCCGAAGTGGCTACGGGAGAACGGAAGCTGGAACACGTGCGCCTCTGTCTTGAGGAGAATGTGGCAGGAGAAGGGGTAACCAGCGGTATGGAGCGGTTTGCTTTTCGCCATCACCCACTGCCGGAACTGGATTTTGAAGAGGTGCATCTGGAGACTTCGTTTATTGGCAAAAAAGTACGTACACCCTTGCTTATCAGTTCGATGACGGGTGGAAGCAAAACAACGGGCGCCATCAATGAGCGACTCGCCCGAGTAGCGAACGCCAGAGGCTGGGCGCTCGGCGTAGGTTCGATCCGGGCTGCTGTAGAACAGCCGGAACTGGCAAGTACCTTCGATGTGCGGCGCTGGGCACCGGACATCCCGGTCATTGCCAACCTGGGCGCGGTGCAGCTGAACTATGGGTTCACCACGGCTGACTTCCAGCGTGCCGTAGATATTGCGGGTGCGGATATGCTCGTGCTTCATCTGAACACGTTGCAGGAAGTCTTCCAGCCGGAAGGTAATACTAACTTCAGCGGGTTATTTCAACGGATTGAGAACTTGTGTCGTGAGCTAGACGTGCCTGTTGGCGTAAAAGAAGTAGGTTTTGGCATCGATGGTGTGACGGCTCAACGCCTATATGAAGCGGGTGTTGCGTTCATTGATGTAGCCGGAGCAGGGGGCACAAGCTGGGTACAGGTGGAGAAGTACCGCAACAATAACCCGGTACGCCGGGCGGCTGCGGAAGCTTTTGCCGACTGGGGCATTCCGACAGCAGAGTGTATTCAGGAAGTACGAGCGCTGAATCCTACTGGTGCACTGATTGGCAGCGGTGGACTGCACACTGGCGTGGATGCGGCCAAAGCCCTCGCGCTCGGCGCGGATCTGGCTGGTTTTGGCCGATCTCTGCTCGAATCCGCAGTAGCTTCCGATGATGCGCTGAATGAGCGGTTGGAACAGGTCGAATTTGAGCTGCGTACCGTCATGTTTGGCATCGGGGCTGGGCGGATCGAGGATTTGAAGCAGACGACACGTTTGGTGGAACGGCGTTAGGCCGGGGTTAAAATGAAGATGATATAAACTTCATTGGAGTTATTTAATTATATATTTTGAGTCTACTCATATTGCTTCCTATATAATCTGGAACAAAAATAATGTAGAGGATACTTCATTAAGAAGTATCCTCTACACTTTTTATAATATTAAAATTGTCGGGCACTGATATTCATATCCATTTTATGACCTGTTGAACTATAGATATAAACTTTGACGTTTGTTGTGCCTATGACACCTATTCTTGTTGTTTTTTGAGTCCCTTTTTTGATTGGAATATCAATTGGGGAAAGATTGCCCACAGTAAGTTTGGCATAAATAGTATCCGTACTATTGTTCTGAATCCAAACATCGGCATCTTCTCCATTGTCAGGATCCAATGTGAAGGATTTTTCGTATGCACTGTAACTGCTGTAATTGAATGGTCTGATAAGCTGTACATCCATTGGATTAATAATCGGATCCTCAGTGTTCTCCACAGTGATTTGAGGGTTAGTAAAAGCATCTTTCACTCTATCCTCTAATTCAACAGTACTAGCTGGATGTGCAGAAAGTAATATGGACAAAGCTACGCCTGCACCTAAAATTATATTGAATAACAATGTAATTCCCTCCTTATTCAGTATTATGTAATAATGTTTCAATTACTTACATAATCGTGTTGCCGAATTATTACATACATTCATCTTTCACGGTGATATTCTCATTGGTTACAGTAACGTAGGAATTGCCGGACAAGTATTCGGTATAACCACAAACTGTTTTGTTATAGGTTTTTCCGCGACTGTCCGTAAACGCCAAGGAGACGACCCCCTCCCCGGAACGTTTCAGCTGCGGGGCGAATTTCACGTTTGCTCGGCTGGGAATATCTTTTTTGAATACGTAGGTGGAGCCATTCTCATTGTTGTTGTTAAACGAGTTGTCGCCTTGGACTAGGCTAGCCTGAATATTGGTGAGGTCATAGTCGGACTGATTGTGGATCGTGATCCTTAAGTGGCGAAAGGGATCGATTGCATTCAGAAAGCTTCTAAAAGCGACGATGCCGATCACGAGTACGATAACAGACAAGATAATTATTTTCTTTTTGGAGAATCGACGACGTGTGTTCAATATGATCCACTCCTTTCTTTCATGAGGTATAAACGATGGGAAGAGATTAAAAGTTATAAATAAAATGGATAATATAAAAATTGAAGTTCGAATCGTCAGAATAACTTCATGCGCTTAATAGGAGAAAAGGATACAATAAGATACTAGTAGTGCAAAAAGGATTGCACAGAGATCATACATAATTAAGTCACTCGAAATAAGGAGGGAAATAAGTTGAAACTTTCTCCAATGAATCAGGAAGATTATGCGAGTTTTCGCATTCGATCGATTAAGGATTTTGCACAGGAAAAAGTAGAAGCGGGCACCTGGGCTGAGGAAGAGGCGCAGCAACTGGCGGAGGAATCTTATGAACGTTATCTGCCAGAAGGCTTGAACACACCCGGAGCGTATCTCTACAATCTGGTGCATCCTGTGGACGGCAATGTGGGGTATATCTGGTTTAATATCACGGATAATCGTCGTGGAAAAGATGCTTTTTTGCTGGATATTGTGGTTGAAGAAGCACACCGTGGTAAGGGATACGGAACAGAGACGATGCAGGCGCTTGAACAGACAGCATTGAGTCTTGGCGTGGATCGCATTGGTTTGCATGTCTTTGGACATAATGTGCGGGCGAGCAGCCTATATCGCAAGATGGGATATGAGGTAACGGATCTAACCATGTACAAGGAAATCAAAGGGTAAACCTAATAGCGGATATTCTAGGCCAAACTTAAGATCTGCGCAAAACGAATTATCTGCATTAACCGGGGATTTCGGGAAGCGTATGGGACTCTGGTCGAATTGGCGAAGTTCCTTGATGCCTTGAGGTTTGTCATATATAATGTATAGGATTATCCATACCGAACAAGTAATCAATGAGGAGTTGTCATATACATGGCTTTGAAAGCAGGAATTGTAGGGCTTCCGAACGTCGGAAAATCTACGTTGTTTAACGCAATTACACAAGCAGGTGCCGAATCGGCAAACTATCCGTTCTGTACAATTGACCCTAACGTGGGAATCGTTGAAGTACCAGATGAGCGTTTGGACAAACTGACAGAACTCGTTGTACCTAAGAAAACAGTACCAACGGCGTTTGAGTTTGTAGATATCGCTGGTCTTGTTCGTGGTGCGAGCAAAGGCGAAGGTCTTGGTAACAAGTTTCTTGCCCACATCCGTGAAGTAGACGCAATTGTACACGTGGTACGTTGCTTTGTAGATGAGAACATTACACACGTCGATGGTAAAATTGACCCGGTGAGCGACATCCAGACGATCAATCTGGAGCTGATCCTGGCCGATATCGAGAGTGTTGAGAAGAAAATCGATCGCTCCAAGAAAAACATGAAGGGCGGCAACAAGACTGCCTCTCAAGAAGTAGAAGTGTTGGAGAGAGTGAAGGCTGTTCTGTACGATGACAAGCCGGCACGCAGCATGGAACTTACGGATGATGAGCTTCTGATCGTGCGCGATCTGCACTTGCTTACCCTGAAGCCTGTTTTGTACGCAGCCAATGTAGCTGAGGACGAAATCGGCGATGTGGCGAACAATGCTTACGTGCAAAAAGTAAGAGAATTCGCAGCTGCTGAGAACGCAGAAGTGGTGCCGATCAGTGCGAAGGTTGAAGAAGAGATCTCTGAGCTGGAAGGCGAAGATAAACAAATGTTCCTGGAAGAACTCGGTATCGAGGATTCCGGTCTGAACCTGTTGATCAAAGCGGCTTACAAATTGCTCGGTCTGTACACATACTTCACAGCAGGTGTACAGGAAGTTCGTGCTTGGACAATCCGTAAAGGAACGAAAGCGCCTGGCGCAGCGGGTGTCATTCACACCGACTTCGAACGTGGATTCATCCGTGCAGAAGTTGTTTCCTACGACGATCTGGTTGCAGCGGGTTCCATGAACGGTGCCAAAGAGCGTGGACAACTTCGTCTTGAAGGTAAAGAGTACGTTGTAAATGACGGCGACGTTATGCACTTCCGTTTCAACGTATAGTTGTTACACCTTTATATGTAGATTCAATAACATGACCCTGCGACCTTCTCGTGAAGTTCGTGGGGTCTTTGACTTAGAGTTTTGCAGATGAGGAACAAGAAAAACAACCGGGATTAGGTTGGTCGCCTTGCAATCCGGTGGTTTTTCATTCGTTTGATTGAAATTCGGCGTGGTCGCCCACCGGCCTTTGTTAGAGAAGCCACGATGTTAGCGCATCGTGGCTTTTGTTTATTTTACATTTCGGAACAACATCGAACAACAATTTCATTTTGTGTTTTGCAGCACAAAAAATTAGTTCATCCGCCTGCGGAACAGTTACTATTCAGAACCATAAGAATATGCTATAATTAAGAGTCGTATACCACGTTAAAATTCGCGCTTGAACAGATGAGCTTAAGCGAGTTTCATACAGGGTACGCGATTTCTTGATTTCACTTTATAAGTAAAGGATTTGATGACGTTGTAGCGATGTTATACGTCGATCATACAGGAATGTGAATACATGCTGCGGTCAGGGGATTCAGTGAGAATCCTGTGCGTTGTGGAATATAGATTATAGATGTTATGAATAATGAAACCGAAATAATTATTAAAAACGATATTTGCATGGACAAAATAATGCGTGAGGTGACTATACATGTTGGATAAATTACAGGCGTTAGCCGACCGTTATGACAAGTTGAGCGAGCTTTTGTGTGACCCGGATGTGGCAAGTGACAACAAAAAGTTGCGGGAATACTCCAAAGAACAATCCGATCTGCAACCGACTTATGAAGCGTACAATGAATACAAACAGGTAAGTCAGGATCTCGAAGCTGCGAAGGAAATGCAGGGTGAGAAACTGGATGATGAGATGCGTGAAATGGTCAAAATGGAAATTGACGAACTGAGCACTCGCCAGAAGGAACTGGACGAATTGATTCGTGTACTCATGTTGCCAAAAGATCCGAATGACGACAAAAACGTTATTGTTGAGATTCGCGGAGCAGCTGGTGGAGATGAAGCGGCGTTGTTTGCAGCAGATCTGTATCGGATGTACACACGTTATGCAGATGCACAAGGCTGGCGTGTAGAGCTGATGGACGTTAACACAAATGATCTCGGTGGATTCAAAGAGGTTGTTTTCCTGATTAACGGACGCGGCGCATACAGCAAAATGAAATACGAAAGTGGCGCACACCGTGTGCAGCGTATTCCAACAACCGAGTCTGGCGGACGTATTCATACGTCAACTTCAACGGTTGCGGTTATGCCTGAAGCCGAAGATTTTGATATTGAAATTCATGACAAAGACATCCGTGTTGATACCTTCTGTTCCAGTGGTGCCGGTGGACAATCGGTTAATACCACGAAATCCGCAGTACGGGTAACGCACGTTCCAACTGGAATCGTGGCGACATGTCAGGATGGAAAATCACAGAACTCCAACAAGGAAAAAGCGTTGCAGGTTCTGCGTACACGTATCTTCGATATGAAACGTATGGAAGAGGAAGCGAAGATCTCCGTTGAGCGGAAAAGTAAAGTGGGAACGGGCGACCGCAGTGAGCGGATTCGTACGTACAACTTCCCGCAAAGCCGTGTGACGGATCACCGTATCGGTCTGACGATGCACAAGCTGGATCAGATCATGAACGGGGAGATTGAAGATATCTTGTCTGCACTGACGATTGCTCAGCAGACCGAGTTGATGGATAGAGGAGAATAATCTGTGACCCGCGCGCAGTTTGTCATGACGCCGGAACAGAGCTGTCGGGAAGCCTTCGTGGAGGCTTCCTCTTTTTTGGAGAAGTGCGGCGTGTACGAGCCGCAAAACAATGCCCGGCTGCTGCTGGAACATGTACTCGGCGTTTATGGCGCCGCGTATTACATGATGCAGTCGGAGCCCTTTCCCAGCGAGCATCGCAGCCGCTGGGAGGACGCCGTCACGCGCAAGGCTGCGGGTGAGCCGGCGCAATACATTATCGGCAGCCAGGAATTCTATGGGCTGCCGTTCGAGGTCACGCCGGCCGTGCTGATTCCGCGGCCGGAGACCGAGCTGTTGGTCGAGGCTGTGCTGCGCGAAGCCGACCGCGTGTTTCCTGACGGCGCTCCGCTCGCCGTCGATATCGGCACGGGCAGTGGTGCCATCGCGGTGACGATGGCTTCACTGCGCCCGCGCTGGCAGGTCGGCGCCGGGGATCTCTCGGTGGCTGCCCTGCAAGTGGCCGCGCGGAACGCGGCCGCGAACGGCGTACAGATCGACTTCCGTGAAGGCGATCTGCTGGCCCCGTTCGCCGGGGCTCGGGTGGACATCCTGGTGTCCAACCCGCCTTACATCCCGGCGGCAGATATCGCCGGGTTACAACAAGAGGTGCGCGATCATGAGCCGCGCATGGCACTGGACGGCGGTCCGGACGGGCTTGCACCGTACCGTATCATGTTGGAGCAACTGGCGCTGCTGCCTGCGCCGCCGCAGATCATTGGTTTTGAGCTGGGCCAGGGGCAAGCTCGCGACATCGCGGCTTTGCTTGAATCGGCGGGACATTGGCCGGAAATAATCATTGTACCGGACCTTGCCGGAATCGAGCGGCATGTCCTGGGTGTTCGTACTTCGGAACAGGTGACGAAAATGTAAGGTTCCGCGGGTTTTCTTTTTACCGTGAAATCCTCTACAATGAGATATACCGAAGATTTCTGAATGCTTGGGGGAACATAATTACATGCTGCACAAATTTAAAAAGATAGACTATTCTATTGTCTTTATACTCGTTATTCTTATGGTTATCAGTATTTTGTCGATTTACAGTACAACGTTTGGTCGTCCAAAGCTGGAGGGACTCCCGAAAAGCGCAGTGATCTTTTATATTTTGGGCTTCGTAGTCTTTTTTGGGATGTCGATGATCAACTATAAATTCATAATCAAAAATTATTTATATATCTATGGCGTGGGTATGCTGCTGCTCATTTTCGTAATGTTCTTTGGTAAAGAGTATTACGGTGCAAAAGGCTGGCTGTCCATCTTCGGGGTCAGCTTGCAGCCTGCTGAGTTGTTCAAGCTATGCCTAATTGTGTTTTTATCGGCCTTTTTGGCCCGAAAGAAGAATCGTCCGCTCTATTTCGGACGTGATGTTATTCCGATTTCGCTCTGTGTTCTGCCGCCGTTACTACTCGTATTGCTTCAAAATGACTTGGGAAATGCGTTAAGCTATGTAGTCATTCTTGTGGGCCTACTGTGGATTGGTAACATTAAATTTACGCATGCCCTCATTGGCTTTATGATCGCAGTGGCTGCTTTTATCGGTGGTACACAGGCGTATATTCATTATCATGATGAGATTGTTAAATTCCTGAATGAGATTGGACGTTCGCACTGGGCGGATCGTTTTGACCCTTGGCTTGTACCAGAGCTGACCTCAAGAGATGTACTCTGGCAGACGTATAATGCAAAGCTTGCGATTGGTTCTGGTGGGATTACAGGCAAAGGCTATATGGAAGGCACGACGATTCAGTCAAATCGGGTGCCACTGGCCTATGCTGACTCCATCTTTGTGCAGATTGGGGAAGAATTTGGTTTCATCGGTGCCTCGGTACTGCTTCTCCTGTACTTTATCCTTATTCACAGGCTGGTGCTGATTGCACTGGAGTGTAAGGATCGCGCGGGGCCTTATCTCATTGTTGGGATCATAGCGATGCTGCTCTACCAGATCTTTGTCAATATTGGTCCATTCATTGGTCTGATGCCTTTGACAGGGATTACGCTGCCGTTTATCAGTTCGGGTGGTACCTCCATTATGATCAACATGATCAGCATGGGTCTTGTGATGAGCATTAAGGTCCACACGGAAGAGAACGAGGATATTCTTGGCTCTGCGGAACAACCAAGTATTACAGATCTGGTAAGGAAATTGCTAAGACGCAAGCCATCCCAGCAGGAGCAATAACGTTCTCGAATCAAACCGTGAAACACGTTAGATTTATGTATATAAGCTAGATAACTATAGAACCCTGGAACAGATCAGCCCAAGTCACATTGGGGTGGATGTTTTGGGGTTCTATTGTTTTTACGGCGTACTTCAAGACCATTGAATAGTTCACATTTAACCTGAAGCGATCTAAATTTCCATTTTATTATCCAATTATATACAATGGTAATATTGAGTTCAATTGGAAATGATAGAATGATAGATTTCAGGGGGCTGGACGGAGTCATGTTGAGAATGCTGAAGAAGATGGATGGTGTGATTCTTTTTGTAATGCTGTTGCTCATGATTATAAGTATATTTGCGATTTATAGCGGAACGCAGACAGATGCCAAACTGGCGAATCATCATGTCAAAACGATTTATTTCTATGTAGCCGGGTTTATTGCGGTGCTTATGATCGGGCTTGTGAATTACAAGTTATACGTGAAATATGCGTTTTATTTGTATGGCTTGGGGATCATACTACTGATCCTGGCCAATGTCCTGGGCAGTTCGATCAATAATGCTAACGGCTGGCTGAAGCTGGGCGATAACTTTTCTTTTCAACCGGCAGAGCTGTTCAAGATGATTCTTATTCTGTTCCTTGCCCATTTAATTGTGAAAAGACAACGAGGCACGCTGAAATTTTGGAGAGATATTGTGCCAATTGGCTGCTGGGCATTTATTCCGTTTGCCCTTGTTATGGCTCAGAATGATTTGGGGAATGCGCTGGGGTATGTGGTGATTCTGGCTGCGGTATTCTGGATCGGAAATATGAGGCTGAAGCACGCATTGATTGCACTGGCGATCGTGGGAGTGGCGTTCTTTGGTTTTGTTAAAGCCTATACCTTCTACCATGATGAAGTATTCACTTTTCTTGAGAAGATAAAACGTGAGCATTGGGCAGAGCGTATTGATCCCTGGCTTGTACCGGAAAAGGCTACCTCCAAAGCTTCCTGGCATACGAAAAATGCAGGTTTGGCCATTGGTTCAGGTGGTATCATCGGAAAAGGTTACTTGCAAGGAACATCCGTTCAGAGTGGACGAGTCCCCTATACGTATTCTGATTCCATTTTTGTCGTGATCGCAGAGGAGTTTGGCTTTGTTGGTGCATCTGTACTGATTCTGTTGTACTTTATCCTGATCCACCGCATGGTGCTGATTGCTCTAGCATGCAGAGATCGCGCGGGACCCGTCATCATTGTAGGTATTATCGGAATGTTGTTGTATCAGGTGTTTGAGAACGTGGGGGCGTTCCTTGGACTGATGCCACTCACAGGTATTACGTTACCTTTTATCAGTTACGGTGGCACCTCTCTGCTCATTAATATGGCTTGTATCGGTGTAGTCATGAGCATTAAGTTGTACGGACAAGAAGAGGAGGATGAACTTCTCATAGGGGAGCAGCAACCTCGATTGTCGGAACGTTTATGGAATATGCTCAAGAAAGAGAAAAGTGCTGTGTAACTGTTTAGTCGATGTAGGTGAAAAGTAAAGCGGTGGGACGTATAAGGTGATCGTTCATAGGAATAAAGAGGTTGGTTTGCCCTGTAACCAGGTGCGGATCAGCCTTTTTAATATGACTGGTGAGAACGATAGAATGAGAGATGATTGAAGCATTGCAGAGGTCTCTTCGAGCCTGTATGCAGAGGAGCATCTGAAAGAATCTGGAGCAGCGTATATGGGAATGATGTGGAGCTTCAGGTGCCAGCTGTTAGCGGGTTAGGAGTTAGGTGGTGTTAGGAGCTAACGAACCACACACGTCTTATTCGGGGATTTGAAGTGTCCGGAGAAAGCTAAGGAATCTGAGACACGTTATATCAGCATAAACAGCCTTTTGTAGCGTATTGATTAGATGATTTTGGGAAATAACGTGCCTTATGTTCCTTACAATTTCAAAAGAAGACCTGAAGGGCAAATAAGACGTCCTCGGTTCCTTAGAACATCGACTGGTCACTCGCGAGAGTCATTCGCTTAGGGTCAACCAGTACAGTCTTCAAGGCTTTTTGGACGCTGACATTTTGTCTTCGTATAACTTGCCTGGGTTTAAACACACATTCTAGTAGTACGTGATCAAAAAGGTGGGTTTTCAGGACCGAGAAGATGGGATGAGACTTTTTGAACAACCTCTAGTAGATTTATTGCAAATGCTAGGTTTACTTCCGTCTCTACCGGGCATACTGATAGACATGAGAGAGTTGCAGGCAACGTGATCAGAGAGCCGAGGGGGAGAACGGAATGAGCAGAAGAATTGTAAAGCAAATTGGACTTATTATTGTATGTCTTATGTTGATTATCATGATGTGGGAAGGTCAGAAAACGGATGCAGCTGTGGCGGCCACAGCGATTCCTGAACAATCGATTCGCTTGCGTATTCTAGCAAACTCGGATGCACCGGGAGATCAATTGGTGAAACGCGAGATTCGGGATGCTGTCGTTGCTCAGATGGGTGAGTGGGTAGCCGAACTGGAGAATCCGCAAAGTCTGGATGAAGCGCGCAAGGTTATTCGTGAGCATTTGTCCGAGATTGAGAATAGAGTAGGAGAAGAGTTGGGCAGTCGCGGTTTAAATTATGAGTATCAGGTGGAGCTGGGTTCCGTTCCGTTTCCGACCAAGTTGTATGGGGGCACCGTCTATCCTGCCGGAGATTATGAAGCGGTTCGGATCACGCTGGGGGAAGGCAAAGGTCAGAACTGGTGGTGTGTGTTGTTCCCGCCGTTGTGCTTCATTGATGCAGGAACCGGGGATGCACTGGCGAAACCTTCAACGGTATCAGCCGCAGCGGCTGAACCAGGAGATGCCGAGGCATCTGTGCACGGAGACACACCGGAGGCGAGATTCTTTCTGTGGGATATGGCTGTGAAACTGTGGAGTTGGATAACTGGATTGTTCGCATAACAACTTATTTATACTATATAAAAGGGCGCTCTTGATTCAGGGAGCTGCCCTTTTGATATGAATCGGTGGCGAGGTTATAGTGAGACTCATGCGTGGAGTGAAGTGTGAAGGGCATCCGAGGCGGTACAGGTATGTTATAATTACTTATATTGAATATGGATATGAACTAACCTACTTGAATTTTAGGAATGATGATATATGAGCAGAGAAAATGAACCATTGCAACGCACCTCTGAGATGAGGGATGGTAGAGAAGAACGTGATATGAAAGCTCGGGGAGAGCTGGTCACCGAGATGTGGGATGTACGCGTCTTGGTGAGCGCTGAAAATGATCACGGAATGGGTAATATTGAATTATTGGATGTGAAAAAGGGGAGCGCCGATCAACAGGCGCTCGCCGACTTGCAGGCTGCCGCAGCCTGCATTCGTCAAGGTCAGACGGTGGCCTTTCCGACCGAGACGGTCTATGGCTTGGGTGCCGATGCGCGTAGCACAGCAGCCGTGGAGGCTGTATTTGTCGCCAAAGGCCGACCTTCCGACAATCCACTGATTGTGCATATCGCGCACCGTGACCAGTTGGATACTCTGGTCACGGAAGTGAACGATACGGCGGAAGCGCTGATGGCGGCCTTCTGGCCGGGACCACTGACGCTGGTGCTGCCGGTTAGGCCGGGGGCGGTGTCCCCGCGTGTCACCGCCGGTCTGGACACGGTGGCCGTGCGCATGCCGGACCACCCGGTGGCCTTGCAGTTGATCGCGGCGGCGGCATGCCCTGTGGCCGCGCCAAGCGCCAACCGCTCCGGGCGGCCAAGCCCGACACTCGCAGCCCATGTGCGCGAGGATCTGGATGGCCGCATCGGCGGCATCGTGGACGGCGGCCCCACCGGGGTGGGCGTCGAGTCCACGGTTGTGCAGGTCGGTGACGACGGTACCGTCACCATCCTGCGCCCTGGCGGCATTACGGCGGAACAACTGTCCGCCGTTGCCGCCCGTGTCGCCACGGACCCCGCGCTACTCGCGGAGGGGGGCGATGGCGTGGGCAGCCCGGCGCCGCGCTCGCCGGGCATGAAGTACACGCACTACGCACCCGCAGGGGCGCTGTGCGTGGTGGAAGGGCCGCCCGCAGCGGTGGCGGCCTGGATCAGCGCCGCCCTCGCAGAGGCGGCGCAGCGCGGAGAGCGCACCGCGGTGCTGGCGTTCGCCGAGCACGCGGAGCAGTACCGCGCCGATGCCGTGTTCTCGCTGGGCGACGCCAGCGAGCTGGAAGAAGCAGCGCGCCGGCTATACGCCGCGCTGCGCAGTTGCGATGAGCAAGGCGCCACATATATTGTGGCTGAAGCCTGCTCACGCGAAGGGCTAGGAGCAGCCGTCATGAATCGGCTGCTCAAGGCTGCAGGGAACCAACTCATACAAGTTGGCAACCAGCGCCCCTTATAACCTCTCCTGATCATACAGTCAGGAGAGTAATCACTCTTTTTCCAAAACAAAATCAAGATTCTATAAAGCCAGCATCTGACCATAGATCTGTCGCCGTTTGCCTTTCATCGGTCATGTTTAGGTCCTTGTCCGCATATCGTGTACAAGAACCTTTACGTGACTTGGGGGTATGGGGATGTGGGATGTGTCTGCCCATGTAGGGCAGTTGGTAACCATTTTGATCATGGCTATTGCGCTTGGCCTCGATGCGTTCTCACTCGGGATCGGAATTGGCATGAAGGGCATTCGGCTGCGGGATGTATTGCGAATCAGTATTGTAACGGCGCTATTTCATATCATCATGCCGCTCATCGGCATGTATATGGGCAAATACGTCAGCTCCCTGCTTGGTGACATTACGACGTATGCGGCAGGTGGATTGCTTGTTTTGCTGGGTGCTCATATGGTTCTGAATGCATTCCGTGAAGGCGACACAAAGCTGGTGGACCACCGTTCCCTGCTCGGCGTTGTTTTGTTCTCCCTCAGCGTAAGTGTGGATTCATTCTCCGTTGGCGTTTCCTTAGGGATGTTTAGCAGTGATCTGATCTTAACTGTACTTGCTTTCGGTGTTTGTGGCGGGGTGATGTCGGTTATGGGTCTGCTATTAGGCCGTCGGGTGAGTCAGAATCTCGGGGATTACGGCGAAGCTATTGGTGGCGCAATCTTGCTTGCGTTTGGACTTTTGTTTATATTTTAGAATAAAACTTGAGATATCATATCATTCGCATCATATGTAAAATGGGGAGGCTAACACAATGAAACATATTTTATTCGTATGTACAGGAAATACGTGCCGCAGCCCCATGGCAGAGGGGCTTTTGCGAAAACTGGCATCGGAGCGCGGCATTCAGGTGGAGGTTCGCTCCGCAGGTGTGGCAGCAACGTCGGGTATGCCGATCTCCCGACATGCTGAAGCGGTTTTGAGAGATCATAACGTTGAAGGTCCACCTCATTCCACACAGCTTAGCTCTAACTTGGTAGGTTGGGCCGATCTGGTTCTTACATTAACACGGAGTCATAAGCAGCATGTCATGCAGGTTTTTCCCGATTCAGTCCACAAAACCTATACATTGAAAGAATATGTGGAGGATGATGAACAGGTATTAAGTGATGTTCAGGAATTGGACAGCCTGTTTGCAACGCTTGAGATGAAACGTGCCCTTGGGCAAGAGATCCTGGCATCGGAGCGTGAGCGAGCCATTGAGATTAGACAACGAATTCCAAGTTTCGACATCTCCGATCCGTTTGGGGGAAGTCGAGATGATTACAATATAGCTGCAGCTGAGATTCGGACGGCATTGGACCGGCTTTTGGATAAGCTGGGATAATTCTGATCCTGCGGGGCAGGTTATAGAAATAGGACACGTGATGTAAATTAACCGTTGATTTTAGCCGCGGGTTGTTTTATGATGAAGGGGAAAACAGGGATCCGGTGTAACTGGCGACGAAGTGGGCATAACCACGATGGAGCACCGGAACAAACGGCCGGTCGCCTGGGCAAAAGAGCAATTCTGCGTTACCCGCAGACTGCTCTTTTTTTCGTCTTTCATCTGATTATTCGCTATAATAGTACCTGAGATGCCGTGCAAGAATACGAAGGACAACCAAGAGACAGCGGGCATGATTTTATCGGGAGGCGATGATAGGATGACTATAGAGTTAGATTCGGAACAACCCGGATTGCAGGAACAGACCGCGTCTATTCTGCATGAACTGGCGCTTGCCGGACAGCTTGGGCCTGGACAGATCGTTGTGATCGGTACAAGCACAAGTGAAGTCGCAGGCGCTCGGATTGGTACGAGTGGTGCTATTGAAGTGGCGCAGCAGCTTCTTGCGGGTATACGCGAGGTGCAGGAAGAGTTCGGTTTTGACACGGTATTCCAATGTTGTGAGCATCTGAACCGTGCGCTGGTAATGGAACGTTCTGTGCTTACTCGACTTGGATTGACCGAGGTTGGTGCAGTACCCGTGCCCAAGGCCGGAGGTTCAATGGCATCCGCAGCATATCGTTCGCTGACCGATCCATGCCTGGCTGAACATGTGCAGGCACATGCGGGACTGGACATTGGGGAGACGATGATTGGAATGCATCTCCGGCATGTAGCCGTACCTTTTCGTACAGAGCTCCGTTATGTTGGAGATGCACGTGTGACCACAGCGTTGACTCGTCCGAAGTTGATTGGCGGCGAACGCGCGGTGTATCGTATGGAAGAACAACCAGATTCGACATTTTGTGACTAACATATTCAACCTACTTCACTATACTTGGGAGGAATTTAATCATGGAACAATTGCGCAAGAATGACCCGGCAGTACTGGAAGCGATGAATCTTGAACTGAAACGTCAACAGAACAACATCGAACTGATTGCATCCGAGAACATCGTAAGTGAAGCAGTAATCGAAGCAATGGGATCTGTTCTGACCAACAAGTACGCTGAAGGATATCCAGGTAAACGTTACTATGGCGGTTGTGAGCATGTGGACATCGTTGAAGACATCGCGCGTGATCGTGCAAAAGAATTGTTCGGAGCAGAACACGTGAATGTTCAACCTCACTCCGGTGCACAAGCGAACATGGCAGTTTATCTTGCAGCGTTGAAACCTGGTGATACTGTACTCGGTATGAACCTTGCCCATGGTGGACACCTCACACACGGTAGCCCGGTTAACGCATCTGGCTTGCTGTACAACTTTGTAGCATACGGCGTACAGGAAGATACATTCCTGATTGATTATGATGAAGTACGCAAAGCGGCTTTCAAACACCGCCCTCGTCTGATCGTTGCAGGTGCAAGTGCATATCCGCGTACCATTGATTTTGAAAAGCTGGCTTCCATCGCCAATGATGTAGGCGCTTTGTTCATGGTGGACATGGCTCACATCGCAGGACTGGTTGCTGCTGGTTTGCATCCAAACCCGGTTCCACATGCGCATTTCGTAACAACAACTACACACAAAACGCTGCGTGGACCTCGTGGTGGTATGATTCTGTGCCGCAAAGCGTGGGCAGCAGCGATTGATAAAGCCGTATTCCCTGGTTCCCAAGGTGGACCTCTGATGCACGTGATCGCTTCCAAAGCAGTAGCATTCGGAGAAGCTTTGCAACCTTCATTTAAAACATATGCACAGAACGTTGTGAAAAACGCACAGGTTCTGGCTGAAACACTGATCGCTGAAGGATTGAACATCGTATCCGGTGGTACAGATAACCACTTGATGCTGATCGACACACGCAGCGTGAACATCACAGGTAAGGAAGCTGAGCATGTGCTTGATTCCATCGGTATTACCGTGAACAAAAATGCAATTCCATTCGACCCAACAAGCCCGTTTGTAACGAGTGGTATTCGAATTGGTACACCTGCTGCAACTTCCCGTGGCATGAACGAAGAAGCGATGGTAGCGATCGGTAAGATCATTGCCAAAACACTGAAAAATCCAAAAGATACGGCGAAGCTGGAAGAAGCTCGTGCAGAAGTGACTGCACTGACAGACCAATTCCCTCTCTATACCGACCTTAAATACTAAAAACTTTGCTCATGCTGTTTGTATTTGAGATGTTCTTAAAATGGGATACAAAAGAACGAAGCAGACAGAATGAGACGGTAGAAGCGAAGCGTTCGCCTTTATCCCCGGATTTTTCCCTTGTTAAAAGGAGAATAAAAAAATCTGGGGATAACAGCGATCGAAGGATCATTCTGTAGGCGGAGTGCCATTGTATTCATCATTTTCATTTTCTCAACGACATAACAGCATGAGCAAAACAGGACCGGATGGATCATTTTCCGGTCCTGTTTTTTATAGGATTCGGTAATCTGTAATGATTGGGTGCCCTTTGATGGTGTAATTCGTTGTTGGTGATGATATAATATACAGGATTTATCGAGCCCATGAATGGTGGCTAGGTATATTTGGAAATGCTGAACATGAAGAACTTACCGGAGGGACAAATTAGATGGGAAAATTAGTAATATGTGATCACCCTTTGATTCAACACAAACTGACGTTTATACGCGACATGCGTACGAATACGAAAGATTTTCGTGAATTGGTGGATGAAGTAGCAACGTTGATGGCTTATGAGATTACAAGAGATGTTGAACTGGAAACGATTGATGTACAGACACCTGTAGCTGCAACACAAGGTAAAGTTATCTCTGGACGTATGCTCGGACTGGTGCCGATTCTGCGCGCAGGACTCGGAATGCTGGATGGCGTTGTGAAATTGCTGCCAGCGGCAAAAGTTGGACATGTTGGTCTGTTCCGTGACCCGGAAACACTGCAACCGGTAGAATACTACACCAAACTGCCTACAGACGTAACAGAGCGTCAATTGATTGTAATTGATCCGATGCTGGCAACGGGTGGTTCGGCAATTGCAGCTATTGACGTGCTCAAAAAACGTGGCTGTACCCAAATCAAAATGATGAACCTGGTGGCAGCACCGGAAGGCGTAAAAGCTGTGCAAGATGCACATCCCGATGTGGACATCTATGTAGCAGCATTGGACGACCGTCTGGATGATCATGGTTATATCGTTCCAGGACTTGGAGATGCAGGAGACCGTCTATACGGCACTAAATAAGCATATTGCATGCGGAGTAGAAAAGGGGCTTTGCTCGAATGTCCAACAAAATTAAAGTCATGACGATCTTCGGGGTGCGTCCGGAAGCCATCAAGATGGCTCCGCTTATTTTGGAATTGCAGAAACACCCTGAGTCTATTGAATCTATTGTTTGCGTAACTGCGCAGCATCGCCAGATGTTGGATCAGGTACTTGAAGTTTTCGACATTCATCCCGATTATGATCTGGATGTAATGAAAGACCGTCAGACATTGAATGAAATTACAATTCGTGTGCTTGGCGGTCTGGAGCCAGTGTTAGCCGAAGCTAAGCCGGATATTGTACTGGTTCACGGGGATACATTAACTACCTTTGTAGCGAGCTACGCAGCATTCCTGCAACAGATTCAGGTAGGACATGTAGAAGCGGGGCTGCGGACGTGGAACAAGCTGTCTCCATATCCGGAAGAGATGAACCGTCAGCTGACGGGAGTACTGGCTGATCTACACTTTGCGCCTACGGATTGGTCTTCTTCCAATCTTGCCAAAGAAAATAAATCGGAGTCTAGTACGTACGTCACAGGCAACACGGTAACAGATGTGTTTCAATATACTGTACGGGAGGACTACACACACCCGGTACTTGATTGGGCCCAAGGCAAACGCCTTGTGCTGATGACAGCTCATCGCCGTGAATCTCAGGGCGAGCCTCACCGCAACATTTTCCAGGCCGTCAAACGGATTGCCGACGAATTCGAAGATATTGCCATCGTGTACCCGGTGCATCCAAGTCCTGCTGTGAAGGAGCCGGCTCACGCGATTTTGGGGAATCATCCCCGTATTCAATTAATTGATCCACTAGACGTGGTGGATTTGCATAACTTTTACCCGCACACTCACTTGATTTTGACCGATTCAGGCGGTTTGCAGGAAGAAGCTCCTTCGTTTGGTGTGCCTGTGCTCGTATTGCGCGATACAACAGAACGCCCGGAAGGTATTGAAGCCGGAACGCTGGAATTGGTAGGTACCGAAGAGGAACTTGTGTATGAACGGACCAAAGCTCTGCTTACAGACAAGACCCTGTATGAAAGCATGAGTCAGGCTGCCAATCCATACGGTGATGGACATGCTTCGGAAAGAATTGTCAATGCGATTTTGCACCATTTTGGTGTAAATAGTGAGCGTCCGGAATCATTTCACAGAAAATTCAAAAAATAATACATTTTTTCTGACGGATTTATAAAGGGCAAGCATACAGTTAAACTGTACGGTTTACGCGGGTTTATGGGCTTTGAGGGTCTGTATTCCCGTCGTTTTCCCCTTTAAAACGCTAAAATCATTCAATTGACAAAGGCTCTCATCATTCAGTAAAATTAACTGGGATTGCAAGGGTGGCGTGGAAAATGGCCGATTCGAACAAACCAAATTCATCCCGTAACCATGACGATAATGTATGGAAAGCGATGGGACTCGTGACAGCTTTTGGGATCGAGATTGCCATTCTCGCTGTTGCCGGATATTACGCTGGCTCCTGGTTGGACAAGACCATCGGAGGTAACGGAATATGGATCGCCGTAAGCGTTCTCTTTTTTCTTGCGGCAGGCGGTGTAAGCATCTACTTTATCGCGAAAAAAATCATGGGGGAAAGTGATGAGTGAACTAACCAGATACCGCAGATCGATGACTGTTTTCGTCATGTACTTTCTTATGATTTGTTTTCTCGCAGCGGCCTTTATGCCACGTGTGGAGACAATTGCTTTGGGACTGGCCCTGGGTACAGGAGTTAGCTGGATCAATGCATTTTACCTGGGCTACAAAGTAAGGAAAATGTCTGATGATGCGGCAGAAGGTAACTTGAAGCGTGTCAACTTGGGATTTTTGACAAGAGCGGCATTCGCTGTGCTCGGTATATTCATATCGATGCGCTTTCCGCAGTACTTCAATACATATGCGGTTGCAGGCGGTCTCGTCATTGCACAATATTCCTTATTGATTATAGGGATTGTCTATTCCCGCAGAGCAGAATGATGTTAAGGGCTGCAGCTTTCAAGTCGAGAAAGGGGTGAGAAAAATATGCATGAAGCTCCAATTATTATGCTTGGCGGATTTCGACTGGATCTATCGGTTCTGTTGATGCTGGTAGTTACAGGTGCAATTGTTTTTATTTTTGCTGTACTGGCAACACGGAGATTATCCGTTGAAAATCCCGGCAAGCTGCAAAATTTTATGGAGTGGGCAGTAGAATTCGTCCGCAATCTGATTTCCAGCACAATGGATATGAAGAAAGGTAAACATTTTATCTCTCTCGCTCTTTCCATGATTATGTTCATTTTTGTAGGGAACATGCTCGGCCTTCCGCTCGTGGCTGTATCTGAGGTAACAGATGTTAATCAGGCACAGGTATTCGGTAAGCCGATTGTTACAGCGGTGGAGGCGTTTGAAAAAGCGCATGCCAAGGATCCTGAAGCACACCCACACGTTGAACTGGCCTGGTGGAAATCACCAACAGCCGACTTGTCTGTAACGATGGGACTAGCTCTTGTAGCGTTCCTTGTATCTCATGGACTGGGATTGTTCCGCAACACAAAAGGATATCTCCAGCATTACCTGAAGCCATTCGCCTTGTTCTTGCCAATCAACTTGATTGAGACGGCATCCAAGCTGTTGACACACGGTATGCGTCTATTCGCGAATATCTTCGCGGGTGAGGTACTGATCGCAACGATCCTGAAACTGACCACATTTAAAGTGTTTGGTGCTATTGCAGCGATTCCGCTACTTATGGTGTGGCAAGGCTTTAGTATCTTTATCGGCGCGATCCAGGCATTTGTGTTTGTTATCTTGATGATGGTGTACATTTCACAGAGCATCGAGACGCACGACGAGCATTAAGTTTCAAGCCCTACGAAGATTTCTTCACCAGGCTGAACAATAAAAAATTCGATTTATCATTTTAAGGAGGATATACAAATGGGAGCAATGGCATTAATCGCAGCAGCAATTGTTGCAGGACTGGGCGCGTTTGGCGCAGGTATTGGTAACGGTATGGTAATCAGCAAAACGGTGGAAGGTATTGCCCGTCAACCGGAAGCAAAATCCACTCTTCAAACAACAATGTTTATCGGTGTAGGTTTGATCGAGGTATTGCCGATCATCGGTGTGGTACTCGCGTTCATGTTCTATGGTATGGCTTAATTAAATTTTAAAGGTTTGGCGGGGAAGGCCATAGCCATCCGCGCCTTCTTTTTAGGTAATGTCCGTTCTAACGGATGACGTTTCAAGGATACCTCCAGGAAGGAGTGAACAGATTGAGTTTCATATGGGAAAATACGCTTCTTGCGATTGTTGCATTTGCAATTTTATATTGGCTGCTTAGCCGTTATGCCTTCGGGCCTTTGTTCTCCATTATGGAAAAACGTCGTGAACTCGTGATGACGCAGATGAATGAGGCTGCACAGACTCGGGAACAGGCCATTGCCTATGTGGAGGAACAAAAACAAGCTCTTGAGCAAGCACGTCAAGATGCTTACGACATCATTGAACAGTCCAAACAAACAGGTGGCAAACAAGCTGAATCGATTTTGGCTGATGCAAAAGCTGAAGCTAATCGTCTGAAAGACGATGCAGTACGCGAAATCGAGAGCGAGAAGAACAAAGCAGTCGCAGCACTTCGCAGCGAACTGGGTACAGCTTCCGTTCAGATTGCATCCAAGTTGATCAAAAAAGAAGTTGAGAACGGTCCTGCACAAGAAGAGCTTGTGAACCAATACCTCAATGAGGTAGGAGGCCGACAATGAGCCGCGATACGATTGTTGCCAAGCGTTATGCGAAAGCATTGTTCGAAGTTGCTCTTCAGCAACAGCAGGTGCTTGAGGTTGAACAGGAACTGGTTGCAGTAGTCAGTGCATTGACCGGAGATGCAGATATCGAGAAATTTATCGTATCCCCTAATATTTCTGATGAAGCCAAGCAGAACGTAATTCACTCAAGTCTTGATGGCAAGGTATCCGATTCAGTCCTTCGTACAGTCTTGTTGTTGATTGAGCGCGGTCGCGTTGAATTGCTGGGAGACTTGCTGAATGATTATCGGAAGATCCAAGGTGAGTCGCTGGGCATCGCAGATGCACGTGTCTATTCGACTTATGCGTTAAATGATGAAGAAAAAGAAGCGGTAGCCCGTGAATTCGGTGGCCGTGTGAATAAAAAGATTCGTATCGAGAACATTGTTGATCCGACTCTGCTGGGCGGATTGAAAGTCGCCATTGGCGATACGATCTATGACGGCAGCTTGGCTGGCAAGCTCGAACGTCTTGAGCAGTCTTTTAACAGACGAGTACAGTAGATTGGGGTGAGGACACTTGAGTATCAAACCAGAAGAAATCAGTACATTAATTAAGAGCCAAATCGAACAATACAAGACCGATATCGATGTAGTCGAAGTCGGAACGGTAATCGAGGTTGGTGATGGTATCGCTCGTGTTTACGGACTTGAGAACGTCATGTCCAACGAGTTGGTTGAATTCCCAAGCGGTGTTATGGGACTCGCCATGAACGTCGAAGAAAGCAATGTCGGTGTCGTTATCCTGGGACCTTACTACGATATTCGTGAAGGTGACCAAGTGAAACGTACTGGTCAAATCATGCAAGTGCCTGTAGGCGAAGCGTTGATTGGACGCGTTGTGAACCCGCTCGGTATTCCTGTAGATGGCAAAGGGCCAATCGCTACAACGGAATTCCGTCCGGTTGAAGGTAAAGCACCAGGCGTAATGGATCGTAAATCGGTTCATGAGCCGATGCAAACAGGGATCAAAGCCATTGATGCAATGGTTCCAATCGGTCGCGGACAACGTGAGTTGATCATCGGTGACCGTCAAACAGGTAAAACATCCATCGCGATTGATGCGATCCTGAACCAAAAAGGTAGCGGCATGAAGTGTATCTACGTGGCTATTGGTCAGAAACAGTCTACGGTTGCTCAAGTTGTGGAAACTCTTCGTCGTAAAGGCGCAATGGAGTACACAATCGTTGTAACTGCAGCAGCTTCCGATCCATCACCACTCTTGTACATCGCACCGTATTCCGGTTGTTCGATGGGTGAGTACTTCATGTACAAAGGCGAGCACGTTCTGGTTATCTATGATGACTTGACCAAACAAGCCTCTGCATATCGTGAGCTTTCCTTGTTGCTTCGTCGTCCACCGGGCCGTGAGGCTTATCCGGGTGACGTCTTCTACCTGCACTCCCGTTTGCTGGAGCGTGCTGCGAAGCTGAATGATGAACTTGGTGGTGGTTCTTTAACCGCACTGCCGTTTATTGAAACACAAGCTTCCGACGTATCTGCATACATCCCAACGAACGTAATCTCCATCACGGACGGACAAATCTTCCTGGAAGCTGACTTGTTCAATGCTGGACAACGCCCGGCGATCAACGTAGGTATTTCCGTATCCCGTGTCGGTGGTTCTGCTCAGATCAAAGCGATGAAAAAGGTTGCAGGTTCCCTGCGTCTCGACCTCGCTCAATATCGTGAGCTTCAAGCGTTCTCCCAGTTCGGTTCCGATCTGGATAAAGCGACTCAGGCCCGCCTGAATCGTGGTGCGCGAATGATGGAAATCCTGAAGCAAGGTGTTAACCAGCCTCTGCCTGTAGAACAACAGGTTGTCAGCTTGTACACTGCGGTTAAAGGATTCCTGGATGAGATTCCAACAGGTGATGTTACTCGTTTCGAGCGTGAGTTCCTCGCGTTTATGGAGAGCAGCCATCCGGAGATTCTTGCATCCATCCGTGATACTAAAGAATTGACTGCAGACAACGAAAATGCACTGAAAGGTGCAATTGAGAAGTTCAGAAAGAGCTTTGCTGTCTCTGTCTAAATAAATGATTGCAGGTGCGGAGTTGTCTAACCGATTCCGCATGTCTGCATGTAATACTTTGACTCTGTCAAAAAAGATGATGCTTACGATGTAGTTTTGACTTTGTCAAAACTTTAAGGTGGTGAAATCATGGCAAAAGGCATGCGCGAAATTAAGCGGCAAATTAAAAGCGTACAAAGCACCAAGCAGATCACCAAAGCAATGGAGATGGTAGCTGCTGCAAAACTGCGTAAAGCGCAGGAAAAAGCGGAAGCAGCCCGTCCTTATTCGGAGAAACTGAAGGAAGTTGTAGCTAGTATTGCATCAAGCACGCAAGGTATACAGCATCCGATGCTGGAGAGCCGTCCGGTCAAAAAGACAGCTTACCTCATCATTACATCGGACCGTGGTCTTGCAGGTGGATACAATGCGAACGTTTTGCGTCAGGTTAATCAGACGCTCAAAGAACGCCACAACTCCCAGGATGACTACGAATTGTTCGTCATTGGACGTAAAGGACGCGATTACTTCAGACGTCGTGAGATGGCGATGGCATCCACAACAACGGATCTGTCGGATTCGCCTTCATTTGCAGACATCAAATCCATCGCACACGAAGCTGTTCATGGGTTTGAACTGGCTGAATTTGATGAATTGTACATTTGTTATAACCGCTTTGTGAATGCGTTGACCCAGATTCCTACGGTAGAAAAACTTCTTCCGATGGAAACACCTGAGGTAACTGCTGCGGAAGGACCAACGGCAAGCTACGAATACGAGCCGTCTGCTGAGGCTGTACTGGAGGTTCTGCTTCCGCGTTACGCGGAAACACTGATCTATGGTGCGCTTTTGAACGGTAAGGCAAGTGAGCTCGGCGCGAAAATGACAGCAATGGGTAATGCAACCAAAAATGCATCCAAACTCATTAACGACTTGTCATTGACATACAACCGTGCCCGTCAAGCGGCGATTACGCAGGAGATTACGGAAATTGTGGCAGGTGCCAACGCAGCACAAGGCTAACCGTTTTTTTATTAATGAAGGCTTGCAGAGCAAAGATAAACGAACGGTACATTATTTTTGCAAAAGTAGCAGGCTTGTAGGAGGGGAACGTTAAGATGAACAAAGGACGCGTTGTGAGCATCATGGGTCCGGTTGTTGACGTCGAGTTTGATCGCGGCGGTCTGCCGGAAATCCTCAATGCCATTACGATCACTACAGTAAGTGAGAGCGGCGTTAGTGTAAACCTTACACTCGAAGCTTCGAAACATCTGGGTGACAACCGAGTACGTTGTATTGCGATGTCCTCCACGGATGGACTTGTTCGTGGTATGGAAGCTTTAGATACAGGAGCACCAATCTCTGTACCCGTCGGAGAAGCAACACTGGGTCGTGTATTTAACGTACTCGGCGAAGCAATTGATACTGGCGGTGCCGTAGCTGCTGAGCACAAGAACCCGATTCACCGTTCAGCACCTGCATTTGATGAATTGACTACCCAAGCAGAAATGCTGGAGACAGGAATCAAAGTTATTGACTTGCTTGCTCCTTACGCTAAAGGTGGTAAAATCGGTCTCTTCGGTGGTGCCGGTGTAGGTAAGACGGTAACCATTCAGGAATTGATCAACAACATCGCACAAGAGCACGGCGGTATCTCCGTATTTGCGGGTGTTGGTGAGCGTACACGTGAAGGTAATGACTTGTATCACGAGATGAGTGATTCCGGCGTTATCAACAAAACAGCAATGGTCTTCGGACAAATGAACGAGCCTCCAGGCGCACGTCTTCGTGTAGCCCTCACAGGTCTGACGATGGCGGAATACTTCCGTGATGAAGAAGGCCGTGACGTGTTGCTCTTTATCGATAATATCTTCCGTTTCACCCAAGCGGGTTCAGAAGTATCTGCCTTGCTTGGACGTATGCCTTCCGCGGTAGGTTACCAACCTACGCTGGCAACAGAAATGGGTCAACTGCAAGAACGTATCACATCAACGAAAAAAGGTTCTGTAACATCCATCCAGGCCATCTACGTGCCTGCGGATGACTACACTGACCCGGCTCCTGCAACGACGTTTGCTCACTTGGATGCAACGACGAACTTGGAGCGTAAAATTTCCGAGATGGGTATCTACCCTGCGGTAGATCCACTGGCTTCCAGCTCCCGGATCTTGTCCCCTGAAGTTGTAGGTGAAGAACACTACAGCGTAGCTCAAGGCGTTAAACGTATCTTGGCACGTTACAATGAATTGCAAGATATCATTGCAATCCTGGGTATGGACGAGTTGAGTGAAGAAGATAGAGCACTTGTATACCGTGCTCGTAAAATCCAACGTTTCTTGTCCCAGCCTTTCCACGTTGCTGAAGCATTTAACGGTATTCCGGGTAAATACGTTCCAGTTAAAGAAACGGTGCGCAGCTTTAAAGAGATTCTCGAAGGTAAGTATGATGATCTTCCGGAAGCAGCTTTCCTCTTTGTTGGTACAATTGAAGAGGCAGTGGAGAAAGCCAAAACACTGGTTTAGTCTGAATCCAGGATTGTCCTTATGAAGCGGGCTATCCTTCGGATATTTCAGGAGGGATGGAATTGAGCACCTTTTTGTTGGAAATCGTAACACCCGAGCGTTTGGTCTATTCAGAACAGGTGAATAGCATTACGGCTCGTGGTATTGAAGGGGAACTGGGCATTCTGCCAGGTCATATTCCTATGGTTACACCTTTGCAGATTGCACCAATCTATATCCATAACGGAAAAGAAAATAAACGAGTTGCTATCGGTGGCGGGTTTATCGAAGTTCGTAAAGATAAGGTTGTTGTACTCGCAGAGAGTGCTGAATTCCCGGAAAACATTGATGTGGATCGTGCGCGTGCGGCGAAAGAGCGGGCAGAACGTCGGCTTGCAAGCCAAAGCAATCAGGACCACTTTGATCACCGTCGTGCAGAGATTGCGCTGCAAAAAGCGGTTAACCGGATTAATGTGTTCGGCAAATAAACGATTCTTTGAAGCCTGGCGGCTTAGTCTGCCGGGCTTTTTTGAGTTTGTTGATAGAATTGTTTTATCGAATATATCAAAATGGCTGACTACACATCCATCCTATCCCTTCAGTAAACAGAAGTATTTTAAGCAAAATATTCACCGATTATGAGGATTTGAATAGAATGTAGGACTAAAGTAGTGGGCGCATTTACCACTAAGAGAACCATTTTTTTCATGAGTAAATTTAAATTATTTCCGAGGAAATGACAGAATCGATATCGAAATAGCGCTCTTTTATGTCGTTTTAGTCACAAAATCCCGGCATTTTAAAATTAAAATATTTTAGAAGTGGAAATCAATGTAATTGACAATGTATGATGAAAGAGCCTATATTCCATAGAGTCAGCAGAAGCAGGAAGCTGCGTAGTAGATTCCATAGTCATGCACAGCCGCATTGTTGCTGCTCGGTGATTGGGCATCAGGAGATTCCTGCCTGGCAGGAGTAAATCTGACAGTACGCTCAGTATGTTGTGCTCAAGACATTCCAGTATACTAACAAGTTATGGGTGCCGGGCATATGATATGCTGATCGCTGCAACAAATGTGGAGGTAAAGAATATATGGATACTGATTTGACGAATCAGGTGAACCAGGCGTTAAGCACCAACGGCTTGGTCTCAATCATCGTCTCCCTGTTATGTATAGCGTTGTCTTGGTGGGCTTTGACAAATCTCAAACTGGATTTAATCATCAGGCAACCACGAGGTGCTCAGGGAAGACTGTTGCATTTGTTGCTCGCCATCATTTTGGGGCATGCCGTTGCTGGCTTTGTCATTGACTACTTGTCCTGGACTCAAATGTTGCGTAATTTGTTTTAATGTTGAGATGGTTGGTTAATCATCTGTTAGGTTCTTCAAGCTGCTCATTGTCGAATAACATCGATTAATTGTGTTAACAATTAGAGTATGAGTTGTCGGTAAAAAAATTAAGAAAAAAATGTGACGTAAAATTGGATGAATTTGAGATGTTTTATGTAAAAATGCTTGTATCGTACAATTCAACAATGTTATGATGGAAGTTAGGGAATTCACAATTGTTCACTTATTTTGTAGTTATAAACGGGATATCCGGTTCATGCCGGCTAATAACCATCCCACTCTGTCTGTTCTGATGCTCTGCTGGCTTGTAAGACACTGATTTTTACATGCTGAATAGCAAGATGCACGGCACATGGTATCATTGATATGGATTATAAAAACCAATTCTTTTCTGAACAGACATCTGTGGCAATATGCCAGAATATGTCGAAATTCCACACACAGCAACAGTCCTTTCTAGCATAGTGGGGCTTACGTATTCCGGAATGAAGAAAAGGGAATAAAAGCGCGGAGGGAACCATGATGAGCAAATTTATCGTCCGCGGTGGCAAAAGGTTGACCGGAAGTGTCAAAGTTAGCGGCGCTAAAAATTCTGTTCTTCCGATCATCGCTGCCTCTCTCTTAGGGGAAGAAGGACAAAGCGTTATTATTGACGCGCCTCCTCTAGACGATGTGATGACGATTAACAAGGTGTTGGAATCGCTGGGAGCGGGAGTTACATACCGGGACGAAGTGATTACCGTAAATGCGGAGAAACTTACTTCCTGTGAAGCCCCGTATGAATGGGTAAGTAAAATGCGGGCGTCTTTCCTGGTCATGGGGCCTTTGTTGACTCGTATGGGTCATACAAGAATCTCACTTCCTGGTGGATGTGCCATCGGTACACGGCCTATTGATCAGCATTTGAAAGGTTTTGAAGCCATGGGCGCAGAGATCAGCTTGGGCCAAGGTTATATCGAAGCTCGTAGCCAAGGACGGTTGCGTGGCGCGAAAATTTATCTGGATGTGGCTTCCGTAGGTGCCACTCAAAATATTATGATGGCTGCAACATTGGCCGAAGGTGTAACTGTTCTGGAGAACGCGGCAAAAGAACCTGAGATTGTGGATCTTGCCAACTTCCTGAATGGGATGGGTGCCATCGTACGTGGTGCTGGTACTGGAGTGATCCGCATTGAAGGTGTGGAGAAACTGACAGGTGTTACACATACCGTTATTCCGGATCGGGTAGAAGCTGGTACGTATATGGCTGCTGCTGCAATTTCTGGTGGTGACGTGTACATTGAAGGTGCAATCTCTGATCATTTAGGCTCCGTTATCGCGAAGCTTGAAGAGATGGGTGTAACAATCCAACCGGATGAGAATGGCGTGCGTGTAATCGCAGATCGTCCTCTTAAGGCTGTGGATGTGAAAACATTACCATACCCAGGATTCCCGACAGATATGCAATCCCAGATGATGGCACTCTTGCTTGCATCTGAAGGAACAAGTGTCGTGACAGAGACTGTTTTTGAAAACCGATTCATGCATGTGGATGAATTCCAATTGATGAATGCGGAGATCAAAGTTGAAGGACGTTCGTCCATCATCACAGGTAATGCCAAACTGAAGGGTGCCAAAGTAACAGCTACCGATTTGCGTGCGGGTGCCGCACTCATTATTGCAGGTCTTGTTGCTGAAGGTACAACGGAAGTGGGCGGTGTTCATCACATCGACCGTGGCTATGTACATCTTGCTGAGAAGCTTAACGGACTTGGCGCTGACATCTATCGGATCTCGGTTGATGAGCCTAAGCTGGAAGCAACCAAAGCACCTAGTGAAAAAGTGGAGAAAGAAGTACCGATGTTTAAGGTGCAACCAACTTTGGCTTAACGCTGGTTTGAATAGAAAAAATATGGCCCCCCAATTATGAGTCACACAGTTGTGTGGATTATGAATGTGATGGAACGTATATTGTAAAAATGATAAAGCTAAGCCATCTGGCTTGGCTTTTTTTGTGTTTATTTTTAAGAAGACAACGAGATAGTTGATACCTGATTCTATTAATAGCTGGTCCTAACTTGTATAGCATAACATCGTATTCTGTCTCGATTCTGAACCAAATGAAAGAGCGTACTTTATATAGAGTGTCGGTTCCAATTAAACACCGGTATTCAGCGACAGATCAACGTTTCTAAGATGTACATAGCAAAAGAAAACAGAAAATTGAACAGAACGAATAGGGCCTCGTTTCTCTTAAATCAGGTTCTATCAGATCAAGCCAGCTCATAACCTAAACTATGGATTTGAACAACACGACCGGCACATGACCGGCCATAGATAACGGAGGGTTATATTCGAATGAAAGAAGCTCGTGTACAGGTAAAGGTACCCCTTGTCCCTCGTCCAGGTATGCAAGAGCCGGAGGGAAATACCATTTCTGGAGTGGAAAAAGACAAGCCTGCCCCATCGAACCTGAGGACTATTCCATCACAGCCTGCAAGATTATCCAATCCAGGGCGGGTGTCGACAGATGAGCTGAACGGACAGACAACCGAGCACTTTCATATACCTGTTATTGAGCTGGACCAGTTCCGCCGTGTGAAGCGTCGCCGAATGCGGACATTTGGACGAAAACCCCGTTGGGGGCGCAATACGACGCGATGGCAACCTGCTGCCGCTGTATCTGCCTTATTGGCAATGGCGTTGCTAATTCCGGTAATTCTGGTATGGCCGCGGACAAACGAATCACCAAAACCGGTGCCTGCTCCAACAGATTCAAGCAGTTCAAGAACCCCAGCTCCTGCGCCAGCCGTTCCTGTTACGTACCCTGAACCCAAAGTGCGCGTATACCTGTCTGCAACAGGCACAACGATGAATCTGCCATTGGAAGACTATGTTACCGGGGTAGTGGCAGCTGAGATGCCAGCGGAATTCAGATTGGAGGCGTTAAAGGCACAGGCGATAGCAGCTCGCACATTTATCGTGCGAAGACTTGCTGCTAGTGATACAAGCGGTGTTCCATCAGGTGCGGCGGATGTGACGGATACGGTCAGCCATCAGGTGTTTATTCCGCCAGATCAGGTGAAAGCGGATTGGACGCGTCTAGGGAAGGCAAAGGAATGGGAGAAGCTGCAACAGGCTGTACGCGAAAGTCGAGATACGGTGATGACCTATCAGGGCAAGGCAATCACCGCATCCTTTTTTTCCACAAGTAATGGGTATACCGAGAATGCCGAGGATGTATGGGGGAACGCTGTGCCCTATCTGCAAAGTGTAGACAGTCCGTGGGACAAAAATCTGGCACCAGGATTCAAGCAGACCGTTACCATGAAGCGTAATGAGATTCTGCAGAAGTTAAACTTGGATGCCATTCCGGTTACCACCCAGAAGAGTGGATCGTGGATGGAAGTATTGTCTACAACCAAAGGGCATCGGATTAAGGAAATGCAGATCGCAGGTGAAACATTCAGCGGCCCTGAGGTCCGTAAGCTGCTCGGATTAAGATCCAGCCAGTTCAGTTGGAAGACCACAGGTGATGAGGTCCAGATTACAACGTTCGGGTATGGGCATGGGGTTGGCATGAGCCAATGGGGAGCAAACGGCATGGCGCAGGAGGGACACACGGCCACCCAGATTCTCAAACACTACTATACCGGCATCTCATTCGGACAGGCATCCAAGATGCTTGCATCGAAGTAGGAGAGATGAACACGGATGGATAAATGTAAATTAATTCGAATGGATGCAAATGTGTGCAAATGTAAGGGGATGAGAGCTGTTTAGATTTGTTTGGACGAAATGATCAGGCTTCCCATATAAGCTTTGGCGCGCTAACGAATCTGACAGACCTTATTGGGCGTTATCAAGATGAATGAAAATTCTAACGAACCTCAGACACGCTATATCACGATATACCACCGAGCTGATCCGATAATAGCGCCCAAAAGAGTAATTAGCGTGTCTACGGTTCGTTAAAATTCCTAAGCCACGATTTCCCCGCCAATAAGGCCGCCTGAGTTCGTTAGAAATATTATATTATCTAATCATTAGCAAAATTGAGGGTACTGCCATTCACTACATGATCATTCCGCAATAAGCAAGCCGAACATCAGAATCAAAATGTTGAAATCAAGTTTCCAAGCCCTAAGTTTAAAAAATTGACTTATTTCCCTGTCTACCAAGCAACTTCTAACTATACTGTAACCATTCATGATTCATCTTCTTTCAAATCTAGATGTTAAATGGAACAGTCAGTAGTGGGGCGCCATGTCTATCCCTAATCTCACATCTCACTTTAAAGAACCTGGGCGGTTTAAATCTGCATTATCCAGTCACAACCTATATCATTTTGCTCTCCCGATAAATGAACTTCATAGAAGGATTGGCCTCTACAAGCCAATCCGGACCAGTCTACCAACACCCATTCCGGAGCTTTCGAGATTCGGCTATATATGCGGAGAGTTCTAGCGTATGGAGAGCGCAGGGGACAGAAAAGACCTGTAGAAACGAAGTGTCCGCCTTTACTACCGGATTTCACCTTTGAAGAAGCTGATAGAAGAAATCTGGTAGTAACCAGCGGTCGAAAGGTTTTCTGGCCCCGAAGCGGCGCATGTACTGCCACTCACCCCACACATATATAGCACTCTCTGAAACCTCCGTGAAAATAATTAGAGTCGCGCGTGTATAAAAGAGTTGCACCCGGTAACACTTGTTACTGAGGTGATTAACATGAATGAACAAAACAAAAAAACAAACCAAGAAGAAACTCCTAAAACAACTCAAGGAGTACCGGCTAGTCAGCCCTCTTCATGGAAAAGAGCAATGTCCAAACGCTGGGTCTTCCCGGCAGCCTACATCGCAGCAGCAGGCATTATACTAACCTTAGTGTGGGTCTATCAGGGAACAGGCGACAAAGCTATGAACCCGGACTCTGCTAAAGAAGCAGTAGAAACAGGCGCATCGGTGGGTACAGAAGGAACAGCAGTAGGCGAAGAAGAAAGTGTGGAAGTTGTTGCAAAGTCGGAGAATTTTGTATGGCCGGTAGCGGTACCGTCCGAAATTTCGGTAGTAAAACCTTTCTATGATAGCGAAGCTTCAACCGAGGAACATGAAGCGGCAATGGTGCAGTACAATGATACATTCATCCCAAACACGGGTGTGGATCTGGCTCGTGGGGATAACAAAACGTTTGAAGTAAAAGCAGCGCTTGCCGGTAAAGTTACCCGGGTTGAGCAAAATCCGCTCACAGGTCAGGTTGTGGAAATCACACACAGCGATAACCTAAAGACGGTATACCAAAGCTTGGCAGACGTCAAAGTGAAACAGGACGACGAAGTGAAACAGGGAGATGCGATTGCATCCGCTGGCGTCAATGAATTGGGTAAAACGCTTGGCAACCACCTTCACTTTGAAGTGTACGAAGACGGACAGCCAGTTAACCCGCAAGGATATCTTCCGGAAAAATAAATGAATTTTACCGTAGCAACATGATGGGCAGAGGGTTGAACCTCTGCTCTTTTTGTGCTTTTCAGAAAATAATGGGACCTTCGAAGCTTGTCACACCTCTAAACCGCGAATATATAGGCATGCTCCTCATATAATGTACCAAACTATCCACACAGTAGGGAGGCGGGAGCGTGCACGATTACATCAAGGAACGGACCATCAAAATTGGTCGCTGCATTGTTGAGACGAGGAATACGGTCCGTACCATAGCCAAAGAATTCGGCGTGTCAAAGAGTACTGTGCATAAGGATCTGACGGAGCGTCTGCCGGAAATCAACCCTGATCTTGCTGACCAGGTGAAACACATTTTGGAGTATCACAAGTCCATCCGCCATTTGCGGGGCGGTGAAGCGACCAAAATTAAATACAAAAAAACGAGTGGCAAGAAACGTGAGGTGTTGGCTTCCGCCAAATCGTAAGCATCTTCACAAAGACGTAGGCCAAAAAGCTCACACATGCATTGAATCCCTCCCCTGAAGTATGATATGTTAAAAGCTGGTACAGGATCGAATTATGACATCTTATCAGCCCGATTTTTACATATATATGTTGCACTTTGTCGAACGAGCGGTGACGTGATAAGGGACTCTTTTTCACAGGATACGCTGACCAAATAATATCACTTTGGGGGCTCTTTTATGTTTAGCAAGGATATCGGTATTGATCTTGGCACGGCGAACGTGCTTATTCACGTGAAAGGAAGTGGGGTTGTCCTCGATGAACCTTCCGTCGTGACCATTGAAAGAGATACGAAGCGTGTCCTTGCTGTTGGGGAAGAAGCGCGTCGTATGGTGGGGCGTACTCCAGGTAACATTGTTGCCATTAGACCGCTGCGTGACGGCGTTATTGCGGACTTCGAGATTACAGAAGCGATGCTCAGACATTTCATTAATCGTGTGGGTGCAAGAAGCTGGTACAGCCACCCTCGGATTCTGATCTGTGCACCAACGAACATTACTTCCGTGGAGCAGAAGGCCATCCGTGAGGCGGCAGAACGCAGCGGTGCCAAAGAAGTGTTTCTGGAAGAAGAGCCGAAAGCGGCAGCGATCGGTGCGGGAATGGATATTTTTCAGCCGAGCGGCAATATGGTCGTGGATATCGGCGGCGGTACGACTGACGTTGCAGTCCTTTCTATGGGCGACGTGGTCACCGCCTCTTCTATTAAAGTCGCAGGGGACAAGTTCGACGAAGCCATTATCAAGTTTATCAAAGCCAAGTACAAGCTCATGATCGGTGAACGGACCGCTGAAGATATCAAAATTGCGATTGGTACCGTACATCCGGGTGGACTTCAAACGGAGATGGACATTCGCGGACGCGATATGGTATCCGGTCTGCCTGTTACCGTAACGGTATCGGGAAATGAAGTACAGGAAGCACTTTGGGATTCCGTGCAATCCATCATCGTGGCAGCCAAATCGGTATTGGAACGTACACCGCCTGAATTGTCAGCGGACATTATCGACCGTGGTGTTGTATTGACTGGTGGAGGTGCATTGCTGAACGGACTGGACGAGCTTTTGTCCAATGAATTGCATGTACCGGTATGGGTGGCGGAAGATCCAATGCACTGTGTCGTGAAGGGGACAGGCATAATGCTTAATAATTTGGATCAGGTGGTTAAGAAAAAGTTCTAATCTGCCGATATAAATAGCAAAGGTTCGCCATGCTCGGAAAGCAGAACGGACAAGCAGCCAACCTGCGATGCAGGTCAAGCGCTTGAGGAGAGGGGTTAATTCATGTTAAGAGGTCTGTACACCGCTACTGCGGGAATGATTACGCAACAACGCCGCCATGACACAGCAACACAGAATATCGTAAATATGAACACCACGGGATACAAACAGGTGAACAGCGTAAGCCGTTCCTTCCCGGAAATGCTCATTACTTTGGTAGGCGGAGATGCAAATCTTCCAACAAAGCGGCTGGGCAAGCTGAACACGGGGGTGTTCGCGGAAGAGAGTTTGTCCATGAATTTGCAGGGGACCATTATGGAGACTGGGCAGAAAAATGATTTTTCCATTTCATCCAATATGACTGTCAATGATCCGCAGACTGGACAACCTGTCCCGTTTGACGCATCAGGCAAATTTGTACGGGCCGACGGCACGGTGACTTACCAGCCTCAGGCGTATTTTACAGTTCAGGATGCAGAAGGTAACACCGGATATACACGCGATGGTCACTTCGAGATAACAGGAACGGGACAATTGCTGAGTTCAACAGGTTCACAAGTGTTGGATAATAATGGACAACCCGTAGTGTTGACAGGTTCCGTAGAGCAATTTAAAGTGGATGAGCAAGGTCGTTTAGTGGATGCAGCAACAGGTGCACCAACAGGGGTTACTCTTGGCATTAGTGTCATTGACCAGCCGAATCAACTGGTTCGTCAAGGTGATGGCAATTTCAGTCTCAGCGATGCAAACGGGGCAACGTCCCGGATGATGGCAGCTGGTGATAATGTGCAGATCCGTCAGGGATACCTGGAAGGTTCCAATGTTGATGCCTCACAGGCAACGGTTGATATGAACGCTGCATACCGTGCGTATGAAGCGAACCAGAAGATCGTACAATTCTACGACCGCAGTCTGGATAAAGCCGTCAATGAAGTCGGGCGTGTATAACGCCGACGTTTAAATATAACCGCGCAGCGGGAGGTTAACCACCGATGAATAATTCCATGATTAGTGCCAAGGTTTCCATGACTGCCATACAGCAGCGTCTGGATGTCATTTCCGATAATATTGCCAACGTGAATACGGCAGGCTATAAGAGCAAGCAAGCGGCCTTCGAGGATGTGCTGACCCGGGTTCAACAACAACCGGATAAGTACAAACTGGATGGACGTTCCACACCGATGGGATATAACCTCGGTTTTGGTGCTCGTTTGGCAGATGTAACGAAGGATATGTCTCAAGGCCCCTTGAACGAGACTGGTCTTCCGACCGATCTGGCCATTGAAGGAAATGCGATGTTTGCAGTTGAAGCGAATGGGGAGAAAATGTGGACACGTCAGGGTGCATTTCATTTTGTACCTGATACAAGACCTAAGCCTACTCCGAATTCACCTGATATGATGGTGATGGTCAATGGCGAAGGCCACTTTGCCCTGGATCGTCAAGGCAATCGTATTACCGCACCGAATAATAGCAAAGTTGCTTTTGATGAAAATGGCAACCTGTTAATCCGACGCGGTAATGCGGCAAACGCAACCATTGGAGCACAGCTGCAAGTGGTAGACATTGAACGTCCTGAGGGGCTGGTGCAGTTTGCGGATAACCTGTTTGGTCTGGACGCGGGATTAACCGAAGATGATGTATTTGGCGCTAATGCAGCTACACGTCAAGCAGCGGCCTTGATCCGACCAGGATTTCTGGAGCAATCCAACGTTGATCTGACACAGGAGATGTCTTTGCTTATGCAAGGACAGCGGACATATCAGCTGGCGGCAAAGGCGCTAACTTCAAGTGATTCCATGTTGGGTCTTGCCAACAATATGAGAGCGTAAAAGGTGAATGTGATGACAGAAACACAGCAGCAGAACAGTAAGCCGGAGAAAAAGGAAGTCAAGAAGAAGAAGAGTGGATGGCGCATCGCAAGATGGTTCCTGGTTCCGGTCCTGCTTGTTCTTGCCCTCGCTGGCGGAATGGTAGCTGGATATGTGGTACTGGGCAAACAGGATATCGGTTCCGTATGGCAATGGAGTACATGGGAACATGTATATAATCTGGTATTCGCTCCATAATGTAACGAGTTAAGCGAAAACTCCTGCGCAGGCAGGAGTTTTCTTTTTGACGTTGAAAACAGTATAATGATGGATGACGTTTGACGTCACAAAAGAGGCCTCCCCTGCGAAAGACATTCGTCATCGCGAAGAGAGACCCCTTATCTTAACCTTCACTACTGCAGTCATGAAGGATATAACTAGTGTTAACCCAAAATATGCTTTCCATACAAAATTTAAAAATTAAAAAACCATTTATATGAGCTTCGACTTTGTCATGTGGGGGTTGACCTTGCAGCACCGAAGTAAGTGGAGGGAACGGAATCGTTCAGAAGAAGCAAAGCGCTCGCCTTTGTCACCGAATTTTGACCTCTCTGAGGTTGATCAAAAAAATTCGGAGACAACAGCGATCAGAGGGACGATCCGTAACCGTAACGACCACCGTAGCGCTAAGAGTCAATCCATGATGAAGAACGCTCATATAAACATCCCGAGAGGAGATTACACTGTGCTCGATATCAAACAGATTCAAGAAATCATCCCGCATCGCCCCCCGTTTCTGCTGGTGGACAAGATTCTAGAGATTGAGGATGGCAAACGTGCCGTTGGTTTGAAAAACGTAACCATTAACGAACCTTTCTTCATTGGTCATTTCCCAGAGTATCCGGTAATGCCGGGTGTACTGATTACAGAAGCGCTGGCGCAAGTTGGTGCAGTAGCCATTCTGAATTTGGAAGGCAACAAAGGAAAAATCGGCTTTTTGGCGGGACTGGACAACTTCCGATTCCGTGGACAAGTTGTGCCCGGAGATACGTTGATTCTGGAAGTGGAGATTACACGTCTGAAGGGTTCTATTGGTAAAGGTAAAGCAACTGCCCGAGTGAACGACAAAGTGGTCGCTGAAGGCGAGATTATGTTTGCACTGTCAGACCCAAGCTGATTACATACGTGAGCATTGACATCATGCAGGAACGTAGACGGACCGAATGATGCAAGATGCTGTAGTAACTCAGCACACCTGAATTTATATAGACGGAAGGGGTTTATCGGAATGGAACAGTTAAGCACAGCAGCAGCAGAGACGTTGCAGCAATGGTTGGAGGATGCTTCGATTGATGAAGCAACGAAACAGGAGCTTCGTGACTTGCAGGATCAGCCGAAAGAGCTGGAGGAACGTTTTTACAGAAACCTGGAGTTTGGTACAGGTGGATTGCGCGGAGTCATTGGTGCCGGAAGCAACCGGATGAACCGTTACACCGTAGGTCGGGCAACGCAAGGATTTGCGCGTTATTTGCTTGAGCAGCATGGTGACCAAGAAGGCAAACCTTCTGTTGTCATTGCTCATGATTCCCGTCATTTCTCACCTGAATTCACACTGGATGCTGCGCTTGTACTGGCTGGAAACGGCATTGTAGCCAAGCTGTTCCCATCCCTGCGTTCAACTCCTGAGTTGTCATTCGCGGTGCGTCATCAGAAGGCAACTGGCGGAATCGTTGTAACAGCGAGTCATAACCCACCGGAATACAACGGATATAAAGTTTACAATCATGAAGGCGGTCAATTGGTACCGGATGAAGCGGAAAAAGTCATTCAGTACATCCAGGAAGTGCCTTCCCTTGCTGACGTGAAGAAGCTGACGCAAGAAGAAGCAGAAGCTCAAGGACTCCTGATCTGGTTGGGTGAAGACCAAGATCAAGCGTTTGTGGATATCGTAGCAAGCCGCAGTCTGAGCCGTGAACTGATCCAATCCGGCATAGGCCGTGATTTCAAAATCGTTTATACACCGCTGCACGGAACAGGTAACATCCCTGTACGTCGCGTGCTGGAGCAGATCGGATTCGAGCAAGTGCACATTGTAGCTGAACAAGAACAGCCGGATGCTGAGTTCTCTACCGTGAAATCCCCTAACCCAGAAGAACGCGAAGCGTTTACCCTCGCAATGAAGTTGGGGGAATCCGTTGGTGCTGACATTCTGATCGGAACAGATCCGGATGCAGACCGTATGGGTGCTGTGGTGAAAGACAATGATGGCAAATATTTCGTCTTGTCCGGAAACCAGTCTGGTGCGATTATGGTACATTACCTGCTCAGTCGCCTGCAAGAGACAGGTACACTGCCAAGCAACGGTGCGGTTGTCAAAACAATCGTAACAAGTGAGATGGGTGCTGTCATTGCCGAACATTACGGGGCAGAAGTGATGAACACACTGACAGGCTTCAAATATATCGGTGAAAAAATGAACCAGTTCGAAGCAACAGGCAGTCATACATTCTTGTTCGGATATGAAGAGAGTTATGGCTACCTTTCCGGTAACTATGCCCGTGACAAGGATGCTGTCCTTGCCTCGATGCTGATTGCTGAAGCAGCTGCGTATTATAAGAGCCAAGGCAAGACGTTGTATGATGTCTTGCAAGAGCTGTACAACCAATTCGGATACTTCTTGGAGAAGCTGGAGTCCCGTACGCTGAAAGGCAAAGACGGCGTGGCTCAGATTCAAGCCAAAATGACGGATTGGCGTTCCAATCCGCCACAAGAAGTAGCGGGAATTGCTGTACAAGATGTACTGGACTACTCCCTTGGTCTGGACGGTCTTCCGAAGGCGGACGTACTGAAGTTCATTTTGGCAGACGGTTCATGGTTCTGCTTGCGCCCTTCAGGAACAGAACCGAAGATCAAAGTATACTTCGCCGTGCGTGGAGAGAATTTGGAAGATGCGGAAAGCTGGATCGAGCGTCTGGTGACTACAGTGATGTCGCGTGTAGACGCACAATAATACGAATGCAACAATGAGCAAGAACATGAGAAGGCCTCTCCGCACCGTAAGGTTGGTTGGCGGAGGGGTTTTTCTTTGAAATAAAAGTGTAGATGGTTCTAGCATATAACAGGGCTTGTTGACACAAGCTGTTTGTAACCTATTGTATAAATGTTAAATGAACGAATTACTTGAGCTGAACGTGCATTTAGTTCCAACACTTGAGGAGGTACATGTAGTGCGTCAAAAATGGCTTTATTGGAATAACGCTTCTCGGAAGTGGTTGTGGCTCGTCGTTATTATCGGTCTGGTTGCGTCCATCCCTGTAATCAGTGATCGGGTGCAGACAGAATCTTCTGCCAAAAAGGTGGAACTTGTCTTCAACTATAGAGGTCTGCTGGATATCTCAGCGTATCAGGCACATCCGCAAGATTTCATGAATGAACAATTGACTCGTCTAAAAGACGCAGGCGTAACAACGATGGCTGTGTTTGAGAGTACATTGGACGAGCTGAGAAAGACACGCCGACTTATGGTATATAACGGCCAGGACCTCGCGAACCTGACCAAAGATGTGATCCCTTCTAATGCAAATTATACGTATGTGTTATTTACATCGGAGGAAAACGCACAGACGTATACCCCTATTATTGAACAAACGTTCGCTGATCGGCAGATTCCGGTAGTACCATGGGAATATGAAGGTCGTAGCGGCTTAATATTGCAGACTCCTCCGGAGAATGCCAACATGCAGCCTTTGCAGCCCGATCCGGTTGCCGTGAAGATGCTGCGTGATAAAGGGTTCTACATTTTGCCGCGGATCTCGGACAGTGTGCCATACAGCCAGGAATCGATGGAGCGCTTGCTTACCTTCTTCGAAGAGAATGGCGTAAAGCGCATCTTGTTTGATGGTGATGCTGTGAAAGGGTACAATGATAATGAAGAGATGAAAAGTCTAGACCAATTCGCACAGTTGCTGAACAAGCACAATATTGGTCTTGCAGCCATCGAGAACTTGAAGAAACCACAGTCTGGTTTCCAGACTCTTGCGTATAAAACGGATTACAACGTTACGCGTCTGTACTCGCTTAGTGATGGAGATGCCAATCTGGATGTAGACACGATTGCTGACCGTTTTGTTCTCGCAACCAAGGATCGCAACATTCGTATGCTCTATATGAATGCATCGCCAAGCCGGAATACAGCAAAGGCCATGATTACAGATCCAATTGAGAATCTGATCAACAGCCTGGGTGAGCCGGGTCATGCGGTAGAGCGCATGGCGAAGCATGGATTCGAGCTAGGACAAGCTGAAGCATTCACAGTTAAGGATTCTTCAATTCAGCGTTATGCCAAGCTGGTTGCTCTTGTTGGTGCAATTGCTATGATTGCACTTATGGTTTCTTATTTTATCCCACTACTGACTTTGATCGCATTTGTGGTCGCTTTGGTGGGCAGTGCAGGATTGTTCCTTTTGAAACCAACGCTGCTGGAGCAAGGAATTGCCTTGCTTGTGGCAATCGCCGCGCCGACCATAGCAATGGTGCTGGCCGTTCGTACAGTGAACTATCAGCAACAGCGTCAACCAGACGCATCCGCGGGTCGTCGTTTGAAACAGACATTAGTTTTATATGTAAGAACGTCAATTCTGTCGTTCCTGGCGGTACCTTTTGTCATCGCGTTGCTTAACAGTATTACGTACAGTCTGGTGATTAACCAGTTCCGCGGCGTGAGTCTGTTGCACTTTGCACCTATGGCACTGGTAGCGATCTATATTGTGTTTTATCGTGGTTCGGGTTCGTTCTCTATTAAGAAAATTAAAGAAATGCTTCGTATGCCAATTAATGTGTTAATGGTTGTTTTGGCGCTTGTTGCTGCCGTTGTTGGGTACTATTACTTGAGCCGTACAGGCAACTCGGGTTCAGTAACACCATTCGAGATGTTCCTTCGTACCACGTTGGAAGATACGTTCGGTGTACGTCCGAGATTCAAAGAATTTATGCTGGGACACCCGCTGTTTATCGTTGGCGTGTTCGCCGCTTTAAAATATCGTAAAGTCATCTTTGTGCTCATTATTGCAGCGATTGGACAATTGTCCATGGTGGATACGTTTGCGCATATCCATACGCCGGCTGTATTGTCACTCATTCGTGGAGTGATGGGATTGGGACTTGGCTTAATCTTCGGTATCATTGCTGTGGGTGTGTGGCAAGTAGCGGAAGGATGTTGGAAAAAATGGTCACCACTTCTCAAAAGTTAGTCATCTCGGGGTATTACGGATTCCGCAATAGCGGAGACGAAGCGGTGCTAAAGTCGATTTTGACAGCGCTGGAAGAGGAAAGCCAAAGGTCGAACGTCACCATTGAACCTATTGTTCTCTCGGGTGATCCCGAGTCAACAACCGCCATGTACGGTGTGCGCTCCGTGCATCGTATGAAATTGAAGGAAGTTCGTGAAGCACTCAAGGAGAGCGACGGGTTAATCAGTGGCGGAGGAAGCCTATTGCAGGATGCAACTGGACTGAAATCCATTCCTTATTATCTGGGTGTAATCAAGCTGGCCCAGTGGCTGAAAAAACCAACGTTTATCTATGCACAGGGGATTGGCCCTGTGAATCGTAAAATTTTTAATCCGATGATCAAATCGGTCTTTAAGGCCTGCACCTATGTATCCGTTCGGGATGAACAATCTGCAGACTACCTGCGTGGGCTCGGGCTACAGTGGAATCAGATCCATGTTGTACCCGACCCCGTAATGGGTTTGCCATTACCTGAAACAAAAGTTAAGAGTGGGGCAGGTGCAATTTCAACCAATGGAGCTGTCCAAGCTAACCAAGTGGAAACTGCATCAGGAGCACACACCAAGCTTCCTGTGATCGGTATATCGGTACGGTTCTGGGAGTCGGATCGTAAAGAGCTAACGGCTATTGCCACAGGATTGAAAAAGTTGTGCTCCAAAAGAGCTGTGCACTTGCGTTTTCTGCCATTTCATCTGCCAGTTGATGAACAGGCTTCACGATTCCTTATGGAAATGCTCGGTGATGTTACCAGTAAAGGCAGTGAGATTAGCATCACACCGGATATGACCGATCCTCAGCTTATGCTGGAGGAAGTCAGCAAGTGTGATCTTGTCATCGGTATGCGTCTGCACAGTCTGATCTATGCGGCATCACAGTATGTGCCTCCGGTGGGCATCTCGTATGATCCGAAAATTGATCAATTCCTGCTTCGCCTGGATAGTGAACCAGCAGGCAATACGGATACACTCGATGGCGACAAACTCGCGAAGACTGTTGTTGGACTGCTGGATCAACGTTCACAGTGGTTGAAGGAACATGAAGAAGGTATCACCCAACTGAAGCAGGAAGCCAGAGTGCCTGCACAGCAGATTATTAACTATTTAGGCCGCAAAGGATGAGATAAAGATGAGTCAGACCGGATCAATACCTACCGTTTCGATCTACGGCATTCCTTTTTCCAAACTGACGATGAAAGAAACGGTAAAGGTTCTCCAGGAAGCTGTGCTTTCCAAGCAGCCACACCAGGTCATCACAGCCAACCCCATTATGATTATGGCCGCATTGGAAAATCCCGCAATTATGGAAGTCATGCAATCTGCGGAATTAATTGTTCCAGATGGGACAGGTGTCGTATGGGCTGCAAACTATTGTGGAGATCCTGTAGCTGAGCGAGTGCCGGGTTATGAGCTTTTACATGAATTGCTGCGTGTTGGAGAAAACTATCGATGGGGCGTATATCTGCTTGGTTCCACCCCTGAGGTGATTCAAGAAACGGCAGTTCGGTTACAACAGCAATATCCGGCGATTCGAATTGTGGGTTATCGCGACGGTTATTTTGGTCCGGCTGAGGATGAACAGGTCATCGCTTCCATTCGGGAAGCGGCACCTGATCTGTTGTTTGTAGCACGTGGGGCCGACACCCAAGAACCGTGGATTCATAAGCACAAAAATGCGCTCCAGGTTCCCGTAACCATGGGCGTTGGCGGCAGCTTTGATGTGATTTCGGGCAAAACCAAACGTGCGCCTATGCTGTTCCAAAAGTTAAGACTGGAGTGGTTCTATCGCTTATTGCGTGAACCAAGCCGGACTGGCCGGATGCTTGCGCTTCCGAAATTCGCTGTTAAGGTGATGCGTGACAAAGAAAACGTGACGAAAGTCCGTTAAAAACAGGTAATTGCGAGATAAATGCTTGTTTTTGCTAGAAATTGAGGATGGCTTTTCGGGTGTGATGAGCGTATAATTCATTCCGGATTACATGTGTGCCACTCCATGAAAACAGAAGCGTTACACTTGGCACTACGATTGCAAGGCAACCTGTCGATCGCCGTTATCCCCAGATTTCCTTTTATCCTTTTCCAAAGGATGAAATCCGGTGATAAATGCGAACGTTACACTTCTCTAGTTTTCCTTGCACTCTCCGTTAACGTGTAACAAAATTTTTCATCAAAAGTGACTAACAAATAATTTTTATATATAAAAAGAGATCAGGGGATTTATAATTTCGTACAGGTATTATAATTGGGGGTCGAATGTTCAAATGGTAGCGATCTTTATCATTGGATTTATCGTGTCAATGGGACTGGCTCTTGCCCTGACACCACTTGTCAAAAAGTTCGCAGTCCGCATTGGCGCAATGGATACGCCGAATGCACGTAAAGTACACACACGGATCATGCCACGTCTTGGTGGTCTGGGGATATTCCTGGCCTTTATTATTACAGTTGCTGCATTGCTTCCGTTTGTATCGGCATGGTTCACGACTCGGGATATGAGTTTTGTCAGCGCGTTTCTGATTGGTGGAACAATTATCGTGCTGATCGGAGCACTCGATGATCGGTTTGAACTGTCAGCCAAAGTGAAGTTGCTTGGTCAGATCGTTGCTGCTTCTGTCGTTGTATTCGGATTTAATATCCGGGTAGATTTCGTTAACATTCCGTTTCAGGATTCCTATTCTTCACTCGAAGCTTGGGTATCCATTCCGCTGACGATCTTATGGATCGTTGGTGTAACCAATGCGATTAACCTGATTGATGGTCTGGATGGTCTGGCTGCCGGTGTATCTGGTATTGCAATTGGTACCATTGCCGTGATGTCCTTCCTGATGGGTAACATGATGATCGCTTTGATGTGCCTTGTGTTGTTGGGTAGCATCATTGGATTCCTGTTTTTCAACTTCCACCCGGCCAAGATCTTCATGGGGGATACCGGATCGCTATTCCTTGGTTTCTCTCTGGCGATGCTGTCCATGCTCGGATTCAAACAAATTGCTATCGTGTCCTTTATTACACCGCTGATCATTATCGGTGTGCCGCTCTCGGATACCTTCTTCGCGATTGTCCGTCGTGCGGTACAACGGAAACCGATTTTCGCACCGGATAAAGGTCACCTGCATCACTGCTTGCGTGAACTTGGATTCAGTCACCGTCAGACGGTACTGATCATATACGGAATTGCCGCATTCTTCGGAGTTCTGGCGATTATCCAATCTTCCGCTGCCATGTTTGAAGCGAACTGGGTAACGTTTGTGGTCATCTGTATCATGATGTTCTTCCTCCAGGTGGGAGCAGAAGTCATCGGACTTGTTAGCAAAACGAGAAGACCGGTTATTAACTTCCTGATGCGTATGCGCGTCAAGTTAAATCCGGAGACCCGTTCGAAATCATAAATAGATAAATGTAATGGTTATAGCTATTCTTGAATATTATTCCAGACCCAACCTTATCCCTTGTGGATAAGGTTTTTTGTTTATTTTGAGATTTTTACTAAATAATTGGAACCTTTTGCCGATATATAAAGGTAACTGACTTAAAAGAGGAGAGATGATACGTAATGCAACAAAAGAAACGGCCGTTGGTCTGGATCATGTTGGTCACCATGGTGTTCTCATTGTTCCCACAAGGTCTATTCGGTGGGGCTGTTGCTTCGGCTGCAGACGGTGATCCGGTGGGATCTAATGCTTATACCACATATTTTACACCAGATCTTAGAACATTGCGGGAGACCGCTGCTTTAACTATAGTTCCAGATGCAACCAAGGCTTTCTTGACACGTTCGAATGCATATACAACTTCAACTTCAGCAATTACAATCTCAGGTTCATATGCGTTTGTATCCAATACGAGTTTGAAGGTTAAGGTTGAACAACTAAATTTAGTGACTGATGGTGACGATAGCAAATGGGTACCAGACTCCACTAAATCAATTACAACTGCTGTTACTGCTGATCCAAGTGGTAATAACAAATTCACAGCCAATAACCTGAACCTGTTCCCGGGATTCAACCGAGTTACTTTCTCGGGTAACCAGGGATCAGTTGAACGCTCAGATACATTCTATGTACTGTACGATCAGGCTCCATTTATTGAGAGCTTTCAAGTATTTACGGACAGTTCTGCTACAGGTGGCAATAAGTCTTATAACCTGAATGAGGGTTCCAACACGGTTGTAGATACCCAACGTGTATCCATTCAAGGTAAAGTACAGAACTCTACACTTGTAAGCGTGAAAGTGAACGGCGGGGATGAAATCAATGCCTCCATGTTGCAAGATGGATCGTTCTTCTTGCCACAGCTAGCATTAAAAGCAGGATTGAATAATTTGAAGTTCAAAATTTCAAGTGCTTCCAATGCCATTGAAACAGAACGTTCTATTTATTATTTCGATAAAGACCAACCTTTCACAGATCTGAAGGTACAATTAGGTGGCCAGAATAAATCAATTCTGGACAGTAATCCGGTATTTACGGGCACAGCTGAAGCAACAGCAACGTTAACCGGACAGGTGCTGCTCCCGTATTCAGCAAGTCCTAATCCCTTTAGTACAACGAACGGCCAGATTACATTATCCAACGGGAACCTGACACAACCAACAAATTTTGAAATTGAAACAACACCTGCTGATGAAATACTGATTACAGGGGCAGATGGTGTAACGATTGAATACCGATTGGTTAAATTCCAAGTTAAAACGCCTTATAATCTTGAGGTAGATGGAAATGATCCGAAAAAAAATCAAACGTTGCGTATCCGCCTTGCATACGGTAACTTCAGTGCAGGCTACAATGCGAGTTATACCTACTCGGCTGGTTCACAGGATATTTCTGAAATCTACTACCTGCCTGACTATGTTGCAGGTACAGCTGTCGATTCACAAACAAAGCTTGATGGTACGAAACTTCAAAAAGCCGATTTCTTCATTATGGTAGAATCCAGTGAGCCCATTACGAGCACTGCAACGCTTGTAGGTGAATATTTACCAACGGGTACTACAAAGCTTACAATTGACGCTGTCGATACTGTTCCTGCGATGAAACTGAAAGATAACCAGAAAATCTATAAAATCTCCGGTTTCCTTGGTGGAGATCAACAAGTTCGCTTCTACTATGGTAGTCCGACGAACTTGCCTAAGATTGTAAAAATCTCATATGTAACAGCAAGCTCTATTTATGTGGAGAGTCTTCAAAACGGACAAACCTACACTTTTAACTCTAAGAGTAGTTCGCAAAAGCTTACTTTAAAAGGACGTTTTATTGGTTTCAAAACCATAGGCGGTACTAACTTTGTCGCTGAAATACTGGTGAATGGTAAAAAACATACAACGGCAACAACGTTCCCGAATGCAGATGGCACGTTCAGTGTAGATCTTCCGGTCTTGAAATCAGGACCGATTGTCTATGGTGAGAACACCATTCTAATCCGTGCTACAGATGAGGATGCGAATAAACTTCCAATCACGATCTCGACTACATTGAAGATCAATGTCATTGACCAAAATCAATCAACAGTAACATCTTTCATGCCTACGCTGATTCCTAAGGACTCACGTCAGCAATTTATCAACAAACCAATCACCCAATATGAAGATGATGAGATGAAGCGCATTTTCTCCGTTACACCTGAATTTGCTTTCAAAGAAGACAAGTATGTAACAAGTGAAGAAAATTATGACCTCGTCATTAATGGCGGTGGCGCTGATATTGTGAACGTCTACTTCGGTTCTGATAAAATTTTCACTAAAGAACTGACAAGTACAACGATTTTTGAAGTGAATCAACCAGCTACAACTGGCTTGCCTAGCTATGATATTACAGGTAATAGCGATCTTTTCCTGGCACGGATTCAGAATCTTAAGTTTGATGTACCCGGAACACATGTGTACACACTCGAACTGATCAACAGCACAGGTGCGAGAACGACACAACGTCTTGAGATTGTACGCGAACCTTCTTCTTACCGCATTTTGTCTCCACAACCTACGGTAGGTAACAACATCGTTGTGAACAAAAACTTTGTTCGTTTCGATATTGAAGCTGAGGGAGCATCTCAAGTATTAATTGGCAAAGAGCCAGCTGTTAAACGTACCGATATGAATAACCGTTTTGTATTGGATTATGTAGGACTCAAAGCAGATAAGAATAATGCAATCAAGATTCAGATTATCCGCGAGGGTGGCACGATTAACGATACAATCAATGTGTATTATACAGGTGCGATCGCGATTGATTCACAGTTCATGGCTCCTAAGGTAGCCAACAAATATACCGTGTTTAACAAAAATGTGGTGCTTTCATTCCCGAAAGGAACGGTACTGCAATCGACAACAACAAGTGGCATGGTGAAGTTTTATCCAGACAACAAACTGTTGTTTGGTATCGCTGATCCAAAAGACGGTGTTGTTGAACGTAAGAATGACTACGGTAATGTTATCGGAGTTAATGCAGATGACAGAAGTACCAATGGTGCCAGCGTAATCCGTATTCCTACAGAGTTGTCGAGCTTCTTCGCCTCGGTGATCAATACAGCCAATTTTACTCAAGTATCTGATATATACTGGATCAACGGTGGTCTGGGTGAACTGGGTGATCGGGGTACGAACGGATACAAAGCAGGAACGAACGGAATTACGCCTTATTCCATTGATGGAGAGTTTACAAGATATGCTCAAGAGCGTATTCTGACCCCATCCCAGCGCGGTACGTTAACGCTGAGCTATGATCCATCCATTGTTGACGATGTAGGGTCCACGATTACAGTCTATCGTTACTCGGATGATTCTAATGTAGGTAAATGGGTTTCCATAGGTGGTGCAGTGGATACGAAGAGTCATACTATTACCGTACCGTTTGATGAATTTGGTTATTACAAAGTTATGAAGCAAAGTCAAAGCTACCCGGATATCACGAATCATCCATGGGCACGGAACTTGTTAAATGCAATGTATTCCAAAGGAATTATGAATCCGCTCAGAACCAATGCATTTGGTGCGGATGATCAGACAACACGTGGTGAATTTGCCACTTTGCTTGTCAAAGGTATGGACATTCAATTGGTTAAACCAAGTAAAACAACCTTCACAGACGTTTCCGAGAACACCAAATCGGATCGTTGGACATATGAAGCGATTGAAACAGCAGCACGCGCAGGTATTGTTCAAGGACTTAGTGATGGCTTCTTTGGACCGGATCAGCCGGTTACACGGGAGCAGGCAGCTGTTATGATCGCACGGGCGATGAATGCCAAGCTTGCAGCCAATGACAGTAAATTGACGGCTACTTTGGCCAAATCGTTCCTGGATTCAACTTCTATCGATTTCTATGCACGACCAGCCATTGTGGCGGTTACAAAAGCAAAAATCATGGAAGGAAGCCCTGTAAATATTCCAGGTGCAGCCAAAACGCAATTCCAATTCAATCCAAAAGGTAATATGACTCGTGCGGAAGCAGCCAAAATTGCTGTAGAACTTCTTAAGAAAAGCACGAAGTTATTCCCTAAAACATTGAGCTAATCTAGCATAATTGAGATAATTTTAGGAAGGACCTGTCCCTTTTACTAAAGGGATGGGTTCTTTTTATGACTGAAGAAGAGCTTATATAGAATTCATTTATAATAGAAGAAATCTGTTTTTTACCAATAACTATTTTTGTAATTTGCTAGAGATTAAGATACAATAACGGTAAATACACAATGATCTAGAGGGTGAAGTTAGCTAATGAAACCGATTTATTCGAGAGCCCAGCTGGGCTACATGAAGGCAAAGACACAGTTCGAGAAGCAGGCAGTCATTCTGGAGAAAAAGTTGGAAGATACACGTAAGACAGAGGAGATCTCTCAGGAAGTCATGGAAGGACTTGTACAGTCCACCGGCTTCCATGATGCGTATAACAGTCTGGTTCTGGCCGAGAATGAATTGATTGAATGGTCTCACACCACGATGAAGCATGAGAAGACATACCGGGAGAACAGACAGCCAATTGACGATATGTATCTGAGATTGAACAGCGATCCGAATATGCGTGCTCAGATTATTGAGTTAGCAATGAAGATTCGCTAAGTTATAGTAACTGATCCAAGAAGAGGGCCTTTAGGGCCCTCTTTTTTTATTTTCAATTTTGTAAAATTTGTCGCTTCATCGTGGAAAATAACGGGTATAAATAAACGTCCACATCACTCCTTACACAGGGTGATTACGGAGAAAACGTCATAAATACAACTGCGTTAAAGGTTTTGAACTCGTTAAAGACCCGCACTGCATCAATACATAAATAAATTCAAAACTTTTTTTGAGGAATCCGCAACTTTTTGAAATCTGCTGCGTTTAAGATGTAGAGTCGAAAACATTGGGCAACTTACCAAGAATGACCTCGTGAAGAATCTTGTCTATTTATTAGAAAAAATTGCTTTACGGCACGAGAGACCCATTGTATAATACGTAAGGTAGGATTAGGAAACTACTCTATTTACGTATGATTCTATCATTTATTCTTGTTTACAAGTTTCTGTGATATGCTCACAGACATCATTTATATTAACTTGCTCATAACTCTGGAAAGGGGGTGCGACAATAGAATGAGGAATACGAGCGACCCTATTAAAGAAAATTCCAATGTTATGAACGCCCAAGGAGGAGACAAAAAGGTTATGAAGAAAATTTTATCCGTAGCATTGTCTACAGCAATGGCATTCTCAATGTTTGCATCTGTAGCATTCGGTGACACAGCAGTAACACCACAACAACAGTTTGATGCATTGAAAGCAAAAGGTATCTTCAATGGTTACCCAGATGGCACAGCTGGTCTGGACAAAGAGATGACTCGCGCTGAGTTCGCAAAAGTTATCACTAAATTGTTGGGTCTGAAAGAGATCACTGGAACTCTTTCTTACACTGACAAAAACTACACAGCTAAGAACTGGGCTGTACCTTACATCGAAGCAGTAACTGCTGCGGGTATCATGGAAGGTAAAAACGTAGAGAAAAAAATCTTTGACTTCAATGGTAAAGTGACAGTAGCTGAAATGGCTACAATCTTGACTCGTGCACTTGATCTTGAAATCCCAACTGAAACTAACAACAATGCAGCAGCATGGGCTAAAGGTTATGTTCAAGCAGCGATCAACGCAGGTCTGATCGACGCTAACGCTAACTTCTCTGGTAATGCTTCCCGCGAATTGTTGGTAGGTGCAGCTTACTCTATCGATCAAGCTCAAAGCTTGAAAGTAGAATCTTACACAGTAACTGAAGCTGGTAAAGTAGTTGAGTTCAAAATCAGCGATGGCGAAACTGTAAAAGTAACTTTGGATAAAGCTCTCGAAGCTAACAAAGAAACTGAAGTGAAATTCACTTACAAAGATAAAGAGTTCACTGAGAAAGTTACTTATGTAGTAACTACAGCTACTAAAGTACAAAGTGCAACTGCAACTAACCTCAAAGAAGTAGTAGTTAAATTTGATGGTAAAGTTGATAAAGATTCCGCAGAGAACGTAGTTAACTACACTCTGAGATCTGGTAAAGTGGTTGATAGTGTAACACTTTCCGACGATCAAACTTCTGCAACATTGCTCTTGAAAGACAGCGCATTGACTAACAACCGTGTTGATGCAGTAACTGTTTCCAACGTTAAAGCTGGAACAGCTACAGTTAGCGCTACTAACGTTGAATTCACAGCAGTAGATAACGTTCTTCCAGAAGTTACATCTGTACAATCTCTGGGAACTAAATCTGTTAAAGTAGTATTCAGCGAGCCAGTTAAAAACGTTGCTCAATCCAACTTCACTTTGGATGGCAAAGAGTACTTCGGTAAAGTAACTGTAAGCAACAACTACAGAACAGTTGTATTGACTCCATACAGCACAACTGCATTGGCTGTCGGTGATCACAAACTTACAGTAAGCGGCGTTAAAGACTTCGCTGACTTCGTATCTTTGGCTTCTACTCATGACATCAAAGTTGTAGAAGATACTACTGCTCCTACAATTGCTGAAGCAACTGCAACTTTGGAAAGTGTAACAGTTACTTTCTCTGAAGATGTAGATGTAGATACAATTGATGCTGCTAAAGTTTACTGGAAATCCGGTACTAACAAAATTACAGCAGTAAGCAAAAAACAACTTGCTGATAACAAATGGCAGTTCACTTTCGGTGTTAACAGATCCCTTCCAACAGGTTCAGTTTCGATCTTCGTTGAAGGCGTGAAAGATTACTCCGGAAACCAAATTGCTGCAGATACATCTGTTGTTGTAACTCCAGTAATTGATCAAGTTCGTCCAGAAGTTGCTTCTGTAACTGCTGAAGACGCTAAAACAATCAAAGTAACTTTCTCGAAATCAGTGGATGCAGCTAGTGCGCAATTGAGCACTAACTACACTGTAAAAGATAAAGACGGAAAAACAGTTACAGTACAAAGCGCAACTCGTGACACTCTTGACACTAAAGTTGTTCGCGTAAAACTGTACACTGAATTGTCTGTTGGTGACAACACATTCACGATCCAAAACGTGAAAGATGACACTAAACTGCAAAACACAATCCTGGACTACACTGGTAAAGTAAACTTGGCTGACAAAGCTGCTCCGGTTATTGAGTCCAAAACAATCAATACTTCAGCTACTGAGCGTCGTGTAGTTGTTAAATTTGATAAAGCAATGGATATCGAAAGCTTGACTAATTATTCTAACTACTTGGTTAGCATTGATAACCAAAATCAATCTTTGACTCCTGCAATTGCAGAAATCACACCATTCCAAGATGGTTCCGCGGTTTCTATCAAATTTGCAGAAAGCTTGAATGGTAAAACTGTAGCATTGGCTTCTGGTGCAGGTTCTACTACTACAACAAACATTAACTCTCTGACAGTATTGGCTGTTAAGAGCGCTACAGGTGTTGTTCTGAAAGAGTTTACTCAAGGTGGAGCAGCGAATGTAATTTCTTTGAACGCTAGCACTACTATTGCTCTTGAAGGAAAAGCTGAGTTGGTTGACAGAAGAACAGTTAAACTCAAATTCAATGGCGGAATCAACAACTACACTTCCAATGCAGCAATTACGAATGCAGCTAGTAACCCAGCTGTATCCAGCATTGAAGTTAATGGTACTTCCACTGTAACAGTTAAATTTGCTTCTGATCTGAAAACAGATGGTAGCGATGTTAACTTGACTGTTAACTATGCACAATTGACTACTAACGCTGGAAACGTAGGTACTGGAACGGGAGCAGTTGTGAATACTGCAAACTTCACTGACTCTGTTAAACCAGTTGTTGTTAAAGCTAATGACTCATTCGCTTTCAACATTGTACCTGCAACAAATAATAAATTTGTAATTGAATTCTCCGAGCCAGTTAAATCTGCTTCTGACGCTCTTGCAGCTGGTGCGTTCACTATCCACCGTAATAGTGACAACGAAGAATTGAAAGCATCTGATAATGATTTCTCTGTTACAATTGGAGCAGGCGCAGATGCAAACAAAGTAACTGTAACTGTTAATGATCTTGCTACTCGCACAGCTGCAACTGGTTACAAAGTAGCTGTTAAAGACACTAACATCCTTACTGACCTTGCTGGTAACTCTGTTGCAGCATTCGACGGTATGAGTGCTGAATTGCCAGAAACTGCAGCAGCAATTACTGCTGATCAAACAGCTGTAGCTGCTTCTAAAACTGCTTTGACTGTAGCTCCAGCTGATGCAACTGCAGCAACTACAACAACAATTGCTCTTCCTGCAACTGATGCAACTAACGGTACTGCAATCGCTTGGACTTCCAAGTTTAATGCAGATCCAGCTGTAACTGCTACTGGTTCATACGCTGTTACAAGACCAGCTACTGGTTCTGACACAGTTGTGTTGACAGCTACTATCACTAAAGGTGCAGCTACAACAACTCAAACATTCACTGTAACTATCCCTGATGCAACTAACATTACAGTAGCTAAAAACTAATAAATATTAGTTTTAAAGCAAGCTAGGATATCCTAGCTTGCTTTTTTTGTTTAACAACATCGTAACTTTCTTCCCTTTCCAAACGTCTATACTATAATAGCAACAAGCAACTTATGGGAGGTTTGGAAGTGAATCAAAAGAAAATGTTTGTGAGCTTGCTCGCAAGTGCAATGTTGATCAGTTCAACCGCTGGTATGGCTATGGCAGCGAGTACTACCAACAAAACGTCTGCCACCAGTTCAAATAGCAGTACATCGAAGAAAACAACAACGCAGAAGGTTGTACATACCCTGGGTAACCTGTCAGCTGTTAAAGTGACAGCACGAAGTTCCGTAAGATTAACAGATGTCAATATTCTGGCTCAAGACGATGGCAATGTGGTTACGTATACATTGTCTTACAAGAACAATGACAGCACCCCAATGATGATGCTCGATTACTGGAGCAAGGTAAAGACAAAGGGTGGAACATTGTTCTCGCCTAAACTAATCGCCAAAGATCAGGAAAAGAAGACAGTCGCGCCTGGATCAACCGTTGACTTGACCTATGTTATGAAAGTGGGTCGCGAAGTGAAACTGAGTGATCTGAACTTCCTCATCGTGAAATGGGATTTCAGTCAAGCTAACTATGAACGTACGCTGGGTAAGTTTAACGTGCCCGCATCCTATAGCATTACTACACCTGTAGGTAAACCAAAGACGGTTCGTCTAAGCGACTCTGCGGTGAAGGTGAAAGTATCTGGCATTAAAGTGTTTCCAGGTGAAGATAAGAATCAGTATGTGAAAATTGGCGTGAATTTAAACAATATCAGTTATAAATTGCTTGAAAATCCGAATATCAAATGGATTTTGCGTACGCCAAGTGGTACGAACTATCCCTTAACTCCGGATAAAGACAGCACGAATGTCAGTATTCAAGCCCAAGCTAATAAGGCTCTCAGTCTGATGGCATCTCTTCCTACGTCAGTGAAGCTGCAAAAGTCTGAGTTGTTGCTTGTAGAAGAACAGGGTGAAGAGAAGAGTGTTCTGCCTGTTGCTGCATTACAGCTGCCTGAAGCGAGCAAAACAAATGTAGAAGTCGCTGCCAATCAACCGAATATTATTTCAGTTGAAGGACAACGACTGTCCACATTGCTTGAATCCGCCAAAGTTCGAATCGATGATGGTGAGTATAGTCTTAACCTTCAGATGAAGCTCAAGAATGAAGGCAAGAAAGCCATTAAGGTACCGACATATACCTTCGAGGTACGGAATACAGACGGAACAGTTTATCCGATCGAAACTAAAGCATTGGATACATTGAAGTTGAACCCAGGTGATATCAAGACAATTAAGCTAAATGTAACCCTTCAGGGTGATGGGGATACCAAAAAGATCAAGCTGTATGTAATGAGTCCGGTGGACAAAAATGATAGTACAGAGTCAGCAACAGCTTCTTCTCCAACCAATGGATTTGTTTTCTCCTATCCTGTAGGCGTCTATGCGATTCCTGAATCGGTATCCAGCGGAGACGGATTGACAACCGAAGCGGTGATTAAGAATAACAAAGGTACATTTGGTGTGTCTTTTGGATCGTTACAGCGGTTGCCGTGGCTTGATAATGATATTATTGCTGCTAAAGTGACTATTCGTAATGCAGGTAACAAAACAGTTCAACTTCCTGAGCTTGAAGCGATGTTTATGATTGATTCTGCTGAGATTGAGGGAGACAAGAAGCTAATCTACACACAAAGTGGCAAGCTACTTGGAGCGGGCATGACAACTGAGGCTTATCTGTTGACCAAGATTCCTTCTGAGTTACGTATATCTCGACTTGAACTTAGTCTGAACGAGAAAGTTAGTGAAGAAGAGACAAATGAATGGATCACGTTAAATACGTCCGGATTAATTCCACCGGTATCTTATGTTGGAAGCGGCAAGACATACACTTCGGGTACGGCTGATAAAGAGACCGAAATGGGTGTGCGGAGAACGATTCGTTATCCGGGAACATCATCGGACATCGTATATACTGAATTCGAAATGACGAACAAATCACTGCGTCAAAGTGGTCTCGGTAAACTGGTAGGTTATTTCAAAACATCGGATGGCCAGTATTATAGAGCAACTGCGAAGCAAGCAGAGCGTCTGCCTGGTCCGGGACAGAAGTCGATTGTTACGTTCTGGGCTAAGATTCCGAAGTCCGTTACCTTCTCAGACCTGCGTCTGATTGTGGGTGAAGGTATTGCAGACAGCAAGTTTGTAACGGGTGAAGGGGAAGCAACTGCTTATGTGAATGCTCTGGCATTCGAAGTGCCGCCAACCTCCATTAGTGTTCAAGGCTCGTTAACCAATATTGATCTCTATCCTTACTCTTGGACTGCCAACAGTGTAAGAGCATATCTGGCAGGCAGCTCATCTGTGCAGATTGAGATGAATTACAGCTTATCACGTAATGAAGAGATTGAGATGGGTGAGAACGAGCACAAGTTAATCCTTACAATGACGGATCAAGCAGGTAAATCATATGAGAAAGAGCTGACTTTGGGAACCGATCTGAAAGTGGGAACCAACCAGACACTGAGTTGGAGCGTAGAAGACAGCTTCTTCGAGAAGCTGCGTGGCGGTTCTTATCGCTTAAGCGTAGATGATCAGTTCCAAGGACAACGTGTTCGTCTTGCGGAACAAAGCTACGGATATGACCTGACCAAACTTCCGAAGGAAGAACCCGTCGATATAAGATAGAGGCATAGATTTAAATAATCGTTAGATTTGTCCACAAAACCTCGTTTCCATCCTAAAGGAAACGAGGTTTTGCTTGTCGCATCCCTATTTTTTCTCTATAGTTAAAGTTAATAGATTACCAGAGGAGGAAAATGATTCACATGAAACCTTATATGAAAGTATCCCTTGCTGCGCTCGCAATTGGTGTTGGCGTATGGGTTGGGTCGGTATACAGCAATACAGCTATCGGTGCAGGTACAAGCCAGCCAGGAACAGCAGACGATCCGGTTGTAACGAAGAGCTATGTAGATCAGCAGATTCAGAAAGCATTGGGTGGTGGCGTTAGCACGGGTTCTGGCAATTCATCCGGTAATAATTCCGGATCTACGGGAACCGGGAACTCAGGTAGCACAGGTGGAGACACTTCACTTCCTCCACTGGTCTCAGGAGCTTCTGATGCCGTTGAGATCGTAACCGTGAAGCCGGGTCAACAGCTGATCGGTAAGTCTGGCGCGGAGTTCATTGTACGGAGCGGTAAAGCTGTGATCGTCAGTGAAGGTACGAATGGTGTAGCTGATCTGACGGACGGGATTGACCTGACGAATGGACAGGCAGCGCCGACCAATCACCTGCTCTCTTTTCCAAGGGATGGACGGGGGATCACGGTATTGGAAGGAAACAAATATAGCCTAACTGTAATGGTTCGTGGTGGATATACTTTGAAATAGGATTTGTAGCTGTTAAAGGAATTATTCATTAGTCATACATTTCATTTGCTCAGATTACCCAGTTCTAACAAACATTAATACGGCTAGCCAGCCTTGTTCCTGCTCACTCTATAACTGTAGACAATCAATTAATGGAGGTGCAGGAATCATGGCTAGAAGCAATCGCAAAGTGGTACCCGAAAGTCGTCAAATGCTGGATCAGATGAAGTATGAGATTGCTGCAGAGTTTGGTCTCAATGTAGGTTATGGTGGCAGAGGTTTAGCTGGTGCGGATACAGAATTTGGATCTGAACTGGGTGAAGTGAGTGATCACTCCTATGGGCAATACAAAGGGTGGGGACATCTAACTTCCCGCGAGAATGGATCGGTTGGTGGAGAGATCACCAAAAGGCTAATTCGTCAGGCAGAGCAGCACTTATAGGGCATTTTCCTTACCCCATTTCGTTTGACACGTCTTGACAAATACGTTAAGATGACATTTGAGGTATGCAACCTTTTCCACTAGGGAAAGGTTGATTTTCGTTTGAGGCAATTACCTGAAAAATCCTTATCTTCGGTACTGCGGACCCTGCGTCCTTATTCCATTTTGGAAAGCTTCGAGGGTACAGTGAACGAATCGCTGTCATGTTTTGTTCGGGCAATCGCCATACTACTAGTTATGGGAGGTTGAAACTTCATGTCTGTTAAAGGCCGGCATCTATTTACATCGGAGTCTGTAACCGAAGGACATCCGGATAAAATCTGCGATCAGATCTCAGACGCCGTATTGGACGCATTTCTTGCAAACGACCCCAATGCTCGCGTAGCTTGCGAAGTTTCCGTAGCCACAGGCTTAGTGCTTGTCATCGGTGAAATCAGTTCAGCTTCTGAATACGTGGACATTCCGTCCATCGTTCGTAATACAATTAAGGATATTGGCTACACACGTGCCAAGTTCGGTTTTGATTATAACACTTGTGCAGTTCTGACTTCTCTGAATGAGCAGTCCGCTGATATTGCCCAAGGCGTTAACGCAGCGCTTGAGAACCGTGACCCGGAACAAGTCGCTCGTGAAACAGAAAACATTGGTGCAGGTGACCAAGGTCTGATGTTCGGTTTTGCAACGAACGAAACACCAGAACTCATGCCTTTGCCAATCGCTCTGTCCCACCGTATCGCGCGTCGTCTGGCGGAAGTGCGTAAGAACGGTACATTGGAATATCTTCGTCCGGATGGTAAAACTCAAGTAACGATTGAATACGACGGTGACAAACCGGTACGTGTGGATACAATCGTTGTGTCTACTCAGCACGCTGAGGAGACTACGCTGGAGCAGATCCAAAAAGACATCAAAGAACATGTAATCTTGCCTGTCGTTCCAGCTGGATTGCTGGATGAGCAGACTAAATATTTCATCAACCCAACAGGACGCTTCGTTATTGGCGGACCTCAGGGAGATGCAGGCCTTACTGGACGTAAAATCATCGTAGATACTTACGGCGGTTATGCACGTCATGGCGGTGGTGCGTTCTCTGGTAAAGATCCGACAAAAGTGGACCGCTCCGCAGCATATGCGGCACGTTACGTAGCGAAAAACCTTGTAGCTGCAGGTCTTGCAGACAAAGTTGAAATCCAGCTCGCTTACGCGATTGGTGTAGCCAACCCGGTATCGATCAACGTGGATACATACGGAACTGGCAAAGTCAGCGAAGAGAAATTGGTTGAGCTTGTGCGTAATAACTTTGATCTTCGTCCTGCTGGTATCATTCGTATGCTGGATCTGCGTCGCCCAATCTACAAACAAACCGCTGCTTACGGTCACTTCGGCCGTACAGATCTGGATGTACCTTGGGAACAAGTGGACAAAGTAGACCTTTTGAAAACTCAAGCAGGTCTGTAAGTTAGCTAAGGTTATGTAGAACATCCAATGAAGCCCTTGATTCCGCTATGGAATCAGGGGCTTTTTGCATCTTTTTACAAAATTAAGAACCATACATTTCCATTTTGTTAATTGAAAATCTCTCTCTGACCGACATAAATATAGAGGTCTGTATATCAGACAATTAGGGAAATGAGATAAGGGGGAAGGTTGGGTGTTTGTGAAAAAAATGGCCCGCAGGGGATTAGCTAGTCTTATGATTTTGATGTTAGTCACTCAAGGAGTACTCGCCGGATGGGTAGGAGTAGAGTCCGCGTATGCCGCCGATGAGTTGACGGGAAAAGGGATTAGTACAACGTCACCTGCTGTGAACGAACAACAGGCAAGTGGATCAGCACCACTAACGATTGATTTTATTAAGCCAGTAAAGAAAATCGAAGCTTCTACAGAGGAAATCTTTATACAACGAGTCCAGGATGAATCCATTGTAACAAGAGTTCCTGTAACGGATGCAGCTGTGACTGTTGTTGCAGATGATGCTGCTATTGCGGGTTTGGGGAAACGTGTGGAAATCCAGCTTCCTGCATCTCTGCCTGGAGGTTCATTCTATGTTAGGATAGGTAGCCAGTCTTTCGTATATGGGGACAGTCAACCGGTTGAGGGATTGAACAAAGAGTGGACATTCCGTACAGCAGGAGTTAGTACAGCTCGATTAACAGGGCAGTCACCTCTTAATGCGGCATCCAATGTGTCTCCTTCAGCCAATATCCAGCTTACGTATGATCGGGCAATGAAGGTCGGTGCAGGCAAGCTTCAGATCTATAGTGGCAGTACATTATTGGAAGAAATCGATGCCAATTCAGCCCGAATTAGTTTCAACACGGCGAGAACAACGGTGACGATTGATCCAGTGAACAATTGGGCGAATAACAGCACGATTTACATAGCAGTACCGGAAGGTTTTTTGCGTGATGACATGAACAATGATACGGGAGCCATTCAGCGAACTACATGGGGATTCAATGTGATATCCGATCCCACAGCAGTGACCGTATCCACCCTGTCTCCTGCAAACGGAGCAACAGGAGTATCGCTCACCAATGAATTCACTCTGACATTCAACAAAGACCTGGACCGGAACTTTACAAGTTCGGCTACAGTTAAGAATGCAAATGGCGGAATTGTGGCTTCAACCACGTTAATTAATACGTCCAACCCTAGACAGTTGCGTATTATCCCGCAAACCACTCTGACAAGTAACACAACGTATACGATTGATATTCCTGCGAATGTGTTCCGGGATCAGACGGGAAATCTGTTTACTGGTCTGAATGGAGCCACATCGTGGACCTTTAGAACGCTGACCGTAGACACAACACCACCTGTACTGAAAACAGCCAAAATGTACAGCAACTCGATCATTCGATTAACGTATGATGAGTTGCTCTCTAGCCTTGATCCGTTTGCTTCCAGCTTCACAGTGACGGTTAACGGAGAGAACCGGAATGTAAGTTCTTCCTATGTTTCAGGAGACAGTGTGTACGTTGTTCTGGATACAGGTGTAGCCGTAGGGCAGGTTGTCCGCATTGCCTACGCACCGGGAACAGGAACACGTAAAATTCAGGATTTGTCTCTTAACGCGGCTCCAGCATTCGGAGCGAGAGATGTAGAGAACAGTCTCGATTCCATTATGTCTAAACCACGCGAAGGAACAGCTTATTACAATACAATCAGTCTGTACTATCCAGAGACCGTCTATATCAACTCCAGTGATGCTGTGAGACAATTCAGTGTTACAGCAGACGGGTCAGCGGTGGGCATCAGCAGCATATCCACCAATAATAGTTCGTTGGTAACGCTTAGTCTCAGTCGTTCCATCCAGAATGGTGAAGTGGTACAAGTATCCTATGCGCCAGGAACATGGCCAGTGAAAGACAGTCGTGGTCAAGCTCTTGCTGGATTCAACGGGTTCTATGTACGTAACAGTATTGATACGAAACCACCTGAGTTCAAGAGTGCAGAAGTGAGTGGTACGACAATGTGGATCAGATATAACGAGCCGCTGAACCGGACGAACAAACCACTCAAGAGCCAATATTCCGTATTGGTAGATGGTAAAGCGGTATTTGTGAATGATTCCGAGATTGAGGATGATCTGATTACATTGACGCTAGCCAACACAGTTGCCAGTACTCAAAACGTAACCTTTTCTTATGTGCCAGGCACCCTGCGGTTAACCGATCTAAACAACAATCCTGCAGGATACGTTAATCTGGCTCCAGTAAAATATACCTTTGGTAACGGGAAAATATTGTCGGCTACTCTTCAAGGGGACAAAGTGTATATTAACTTTCGAGATGCGCTTCAGGCTCAGACGGCTCTAACTGCTTCGCAGTTTAGTGTGCAGCTTGGAGGAACAACAACGAATGTTCTGAACGCTTCGATATCAGGCTCGATCGTGACTCTTAATCTTTCGAACTCCGCAACAGCAGGACAGACAGGTACTGTCAGCTATACTCCGGGAGCAGTTCCACTACGTGATGCGTTGAACAACACCATTGCTGCTTTTGGACCGCTTGCCCTGCAACAAAATGGCAGCAGCTCGACAGGCAACCAGACGAACAGCCGTCCTTCTTGGCTTACAGAAGAAGACTCGTCAACTTATGGGCAAGCTCTGCTTGTGATGAGTACCGATACGGCAGCTACAGCTTCCATGATGTCACGCAACAATCGCTCTACTCGTCAGTTCAATGTAGACGGGACCAAGCTTTTGCAGGCCTTCCAGTACGCAACAACGACTGGCAAAACAACACAACCTGTTGTATTTGAAGTCCCTGCCAGCGAATCGTCCGCTTATGTAGGATTCCCGCTGAACACATTGGCTCAGGTTGCATCGAGTAACCGTACAGGTTCAATCGGTGTCAAATATGGAGATCGTCTGTGGATGGTCCCACTATCCAATTTGAATGTATCCGCAATGAGTCAAGCTGTAGGGGGTAACACAACCAACACGGATGCCTCTTACTTCTATGTACAGGTGGAGACAGTTCCTGTCTCCAGTTCAGGCACGATAGATGGAATGCTGGCAGTCGCAGGCGCACAGAAACTTGGTAATGTTACAGACATCTACCTATCTGCGTTTAGTGGAAATACGAATCAACGGGTAGAACAAAATATCAAAAGCCAGCTCGCAATGCAGTTGCCTGTAAACACACCTACAGCGACTTCCGGGTTTACGTATATTGATCCAACTACACTGATCCTGGCGAATGTGCCACATACATTTGCGAATGCAACAGGAGGTGTGGTCGTTAAAGGACAACTAAACGGTAACCAGACTATAGTGCCTGTCACTCATTCTGTGAGCTATCAGGATACCTCCAGCCATTGGGCAGGTGCAGTCATCAAAGAGTTGTCGTCCAAATGGATCATTGGGGCCACGAACGGCTCCTATTATGGACCTAATCAGAAAATAACGCGTGCCGAGTTTGCCGAATTGGTAGCCAAAGGTCTTGGTTTGAAAGGAGATCAGACTGCTGCACGTCGTTTCCGTGATATTCGTGGTGGTGATCTGACCAGTGCCTACATTGGTGCTGCGGCAGAAGCCGGAATTATTACAGGCAACACGGACGGTACATTCAAACCGGAAAGTGAAATCACTCGTGAACAGATGGCTCTTATGATGGTACGTGCGATGAATTACGGTGGGAAAACAGTCTCTCTTCAATCTTCGGCTGCTTCGACGTTGTCCAAGTTCAAGGATAGCAATAAAATTCAGTCCAAGGATTCTGTTGCCAAAGCGGTGCAGGAGGGAATCATTCAAGGCATGACAGCCAGAACATTTGAACCTCAGGGAAATGCAACTCGTGCACAGGCTGCAGTCATGTTGAAACGGGTTTTGGATAAGTTGGAATATCTGTAATAGTAATTAGCTTTTTTATCTTAGTGAAGCGAAATCGATCAGGGGAATAAATTCAACTGATTGGTTTCGCTTTTTAATATCATAAATCATGAATTTCATGGATAGAGGGTGTAGATTTGCTCAAAAAAATACTAGTATTCTTCTTTGCTGTAGGTTTAATATCCATACCATCATTGGTTTATGCTCAAAATAATAAAGAACCCATACAACTGTACGTGAATGAAAAGCCTACAGACATTAAACTGATAACAAAATCAGGGACGGTGTATGTTCCATTTCGAGAGTTTATTCAACTAATGGGGTACCGAGCGGACTACTCAATAGAAAGTCGTGAAATTTTTGCTAGAACGGATCATTCGGAGACATATTTTATACCAGATGTAGGATACTCTGATGATAAGGAAGGATATATTGAGTTGGAAAAACCAGGTATACTCATTGATGGGAAATTCTATCTTCCTATTCGATTTGCTGCTTGGTATACAAAACATTCGGTGGCTTATGATCGAAAAGCAAACACTGCGCGAATGGTAGCGTACGGCTATGGTCAAGAACAAGCGATTCTCGATCTGGTGAGGGCGTATGATAGAGCTTTTACTGTAAAACTACTAGCTTCTAACCATATGCAGAGATTTTATCTGACTGAGAGTTGGATTGCACCCCAAGAAAGAGAAATTCCTGATCGAATCTACAATGTTGATATAACAAGCATTACATACGAATCTGCGAACCAGGCATTATTGTACGTTACTTATATTCATAATAATCAGGTAATAAATGACCAACATGAGGTCGTATTTCGAATTATAAAGGAGAACAATCAGTGGAAAATACTTCAGGATCGATATCTTTCCAGTAATACTGCGCTTCCAGAAGATATCGATAAATCTGTAAATATAATAAAAGAGAATTTTAATGATGAGCAACAAAGAGTCCTATCTGACTTAAAGACATATTATAGAGCATATAATCAGAAAGATTTTGATTTAACGTATAAATATACTTCGCCATTTGATATTGAACGAATTAACGCAAATGCAGTTGATGAATGGAGGACATGGGAGCACATTACAAGAGCTTCTTTTGAGTATGGAGACACTACGTATCATATGTCTAATGAACGAGTCGTGTTTCTTGGGGAGAACCAAGCTGTTGTTCATGCAACCTTGGAATGGAGCTACATCTCAGAGAACATAGAGCAGAACCATTCTATATATGAGGCGCTGATCTACCTCGATTACGCCAATGGGCACTGGAATTATAGTTATGATCATGACATTAGTGAGAACGAAGAGGACCCCAATCGAATGTTATCCGAAATTCATTTCCCAGAGTTAAATTGAAAATATAACGAATATCAGTATACAGATAAATTCCCATGTATGAGTAGCTAATTGCATACATGGGTTTCTTTTTGCCAAGAATCCCCTCAAAGTTAGCTGGGGGCGTAACTTTTTCCACAAAAAGCAGTCTATTAATAGAAGAGTATACTAGAGATCTCGCTGCTGCCTACTTGGCAGTGTTCGTGATGTCTAAGATTGATATACAAGATGGGAGAGACGTTTCAGACATGCTGGGGAAACATGGGAAACAGCTGGAAGACGTTAAGGGCAGTAAGGTGAAGAAATGGGCGATTGTGACGCTGGCGGGTGTGATCTGGATTGCACCGGTGATGAGCGCAGGCGGGCAGATGTGGTCAGGCACTTCGTGGCAATCGGTGGCCGCTGCAGCATCTACAAATACAAGCAAGTTGAGTGAAGAAATTCTGACTTCGGGTGCGAAGCTCATGAAATACAGATATACAACAACACGTTCCGGTTCCAAGGTCAACGTACTGGCGGATGTAATCCAGGTGGATTTGCAGAACCCGTATGTGAAGCTGGATGTGATGACAGGCAAGGGCGGTAATCTGAACAGTAAACAGAGTACAGGTGCCATGGCTAAGGAAAATGGTGCAGTAGCTGCTGTGAATGGCGATTACTTCAATGTATCCGGCGAGCTCGCACCAATTGGTGGACAGGTCTCCGATGGCGTTCTGGTCTCCACACCTTCCGAACTGTCAGGCATGTATGCCCTCACGGTGACCAAGGATGGCAAACCGATGATCGATGAGTATTCTTTTGACGGAACAGTGAAGGCGCAGGATGGTTCAACTTTTGCTTTGCGTGGGATAAATAAAGAGGATTATACGGTAGAGTCGGGTGCGGTGAAGTATAGTCATGCCAACTCGATGTATATTTATACACCGGCATGGACCTCCACCAAACGTCCAAATGACCCTTCCACAACGCCGACAGAGGTACTCGTGCAGAACGGAGTAGTTACCCAAATCTCGGATAAAAAAGCGTTAAACATGACGGTGCCGAAGGATGGGTACATTTTGCGTGCGCATGGAACAGCGGCAACATGGATCATGAGCCATCTATCCGTTGGGCAAACCTTGGATGCGGATTACAAGTTAAAAGCCAAAACAACCGGGCAATCGGTTGATCCAAGTAACCTGGAGATGATGATTGGCGGTCACACCATTTTGGTGAACGGTGGAAAGGCAGCTTCCTTTTCCCGTGATATCGCATCTTCCGGCATCGGTGGTATTCGTGCAAGAACGGCAGTGGGCTACTCTCAGGATGGTCGGTATGTCTACATCATTGCAGCGGAGAAAAATAGTAACAGCAGCGGGATGTCGCTGACGGAATTGCAATCCTTTATGACCAGTGTGGGTGTCTGGAAAGGCATGAACCTGGACGGGGGCGGCTCCACAACCATGGTAACCCGTCCGTTGGGTGAGCAAACCGCTGGTCTGACGTTCAACACAGAGTATGGCACCGAGCAACGTCAGGTTGTAAACACGCTGGGTGTGTTCTCTACGGCTCCTGTAGGTAAACTGAAGGGCTTTGCCGTGAGTGGAAGCCAAACGCTGCTGGTGGGACAAGAGGGCAAGTACACAGCCAAAGGATATGACACCTACTACAACCCGATCGCAACAGGCGATATCAGCATGTCCTGGAAGTCCAGCAACAACGGTATCGTGAGTGTCAGCAATGGCACGATCAAAGGCGTGAAGCCAGGTACAGCAACGTTGACGGCAACGAGCAATGGAGCTTCATCCTCCATTAAAGTATCGGTACTGGGTGGAAGTGAACTGGCTTCCCTGACAGCAGGATCGGGTCTCGGTTCGCTCAAAGCGGGCACAACGATGTCCATTCCTGTAACGGCAACGACGAAGAGCGGACAAAGTGTTACGGTTCCGGCAGACTCGCTGACATGGGAATTTATCGGATTCAAAGGTAAAGTTACTGCTGACCAATTAACCGTATCTTCTGTCAATTCCGGTGCACAAGTTGGATATGCGATTGGTCGTTATGATGGTTATAGCACAGTCGTAGTACTCTCGGCTTCTGCCAGCGAAACGATCTGGGAGAACTTCGAGAACGTGAATTATCCGATCAACTTCACGACGAACGCAGCGGGTGTAACTGGTTCAGCAACCGTTACTGCAGGAACTGGTGAAAAAGCCGGCTCCAATGTGCTGCAACTCGATTATGATATGACTGCTGGAACAGGCAAAATGTATGCTTATGCACAACTGAACGGTTCCACGGGTAAAGAGGTATCTGCAGCAGCTACATCAATGTCCATGGATGTTATGGGAGATAAGAGCCTGAACTGGCTGCGTGCCGAATTCACGGATGCCAATGGCAAAACGGTATATGCCGATCTCGCCAAGGCGATTGACTGGAACGGGTGGAAGAAGCTGAGTGTGGACCTGAACGGACTGAACATTGCCTATCCGGCGAAGCTGAAGCGGGTCTATGTGGTGAACGTGGAAGAAGGTCAGGATGAGCGTGCGAAATCAGGTACGGTTGCTTTTGACAACATCGCATTCACGATGCCTTCCAAGTCCAGTGAAGTTGGATTGCCTACGGGTACAGCTTCGCTTGTGCTTGGACAGAAATCGATGACGGTGAACGGAACGAAAAAAGCCATTGATGCAGCACCGGTCCTGAAAAATGGTACGACGTATGTGCCAATCAAACATGTTTTGGATGCTTTTGGTGGTCAGGCAAGCTGGGATAGCAAAAATCAGCGAATCACGGTATTACGTGGTGGCAAGCTGATTGATCTGGTTGTAGGGCAGAAAGAATTCATTCTGAATGGTAAAAGACAGAGCGCAACTGTTGCGCCATACGTAACGGGTGGTAGGACTTTAGTCCCGCTTAGACTCGTTTCCGAGCAACTTGGTCTGACTGTAAAATGGGAACAGAAAACGAAGACCGTTACCATCTCATCGTGATATGGTATGATATATACCGGAAACGATAGAAATGGAGTCGAACAAACGTGGATTTACAAGCCGATGCCATAGACCGCGTCATTAAAAACGCCATACAAGTCATGGAAAACAGCAAATATCAAATGTTCGAAATTATGGACGCAACTCGTGATGAGCTGAAAACACTCAACGAGGAGTTAAAGTCGGTACTGAAGGAGACGGCGGAAACAATCGAGAAAGTAGATCAATTGGAGCTGAACTACCGCCGTTCCCGGATCCGGCTGACTGAGGTTAGCCGCGACTTTGTCCGTTATTCCGAGCATGATATCAAGCAGGCGTATGAGAAAGCAACACAGCTGCAGCTGGATCTGATGATTTATCGTGAGAAGGAAATGTATCTGAAGGCTCGCCGGGATGATCTGCAGAAGCGTGCCAAAAATGTGGAAGCTTCCGTGGAGCGTGCCGAGACCATCGGTTCGCAGATGGGTGTTGTACTCGAGTACCTGTCAGGTGAACTGGGTCAAGTGACCCGGATCATCGAATCTGCCAAAAATCGACAAATGATTGGTTTGAAAATAATTTTGGCCCAGGAAGAAGAGCGGAAACGTATTGCTCGTGAGATTCATGACGGGCCTGCGCAGATGCTCGCCAATCTAGTGCTTAGGACGGAAATTGTAGAAAGAATGCTCATTAAGCAGGATTTTAAGATGGTCCAGGCCGAAATAGTAGATTTGAAAGGCCAGGTTCGTTCCAGTCTTGAAGAAATGAGAAAAGTTATTTTCAATCTGCGTCCTATGGCACTGGATGATCTGGGACTGATTCCAACGCTTCGGAAGTACGTGCAGGATTTTGAGGTAAAAACGAAAATCCGGTCGCTTTTTGAAACAAGAGGTAAGGAACATCGTTTATCTTCCGCGATGGAGGCAGCGATCTACCGCCTCGTGCAGGAAGGTCTGTCGAATGCTGCAAAGCATGCTTATCCCACTTATGTTGTAGTGGAAATTACATACCAGGCTCAGCTCGTCAAAATTGTCGTTCAGGACAATGGGCTTGGGTTCAAACCGGAGCTTCTTGCGAAGAAAAGCAAGGATCATACCCACTTCGGTCTGATTGGGATGAGAGAACGGGTTGAACTGTTAGAAGGAAGAATAGAGATCGAATCCGGAGAAAATCAAGGAACCAAAATAGTGATTCATATCCCGACAAACGTGGATAAGGGAAAGGAGTAGCAGGATGATGGAAAACCGTGATACTGGTAAAGCATCGATTAAAGTTCTTTTGGCTGATGATCATCAGCTGTTCCGTGAGGGACTGAAACGCATTTTAAATATGGAGGACGACATTGAGGTCATCGGCGAATGCGGCGATGGTATTCAAGTGCTCGAATTCTGCAATCAGGATAAACCTGATATTGTATTGATGGATATCAACATGCCAATCGAAAATGGGGTAGAAGCAACGGAGAAATTGCGTGAGCTGTTCCCTGATGTCAAAGTAATTATCTTGTCCATTCATGATGATGAAAGTTATGTATTTGAGACGCTTCGTAAAGGGGCTAACGGATACTTGCTGAAGGATATGGAGGCCGAGTCTCTGATCAATGCGATTCGTTCCGTGCATGAAGGACATGCGTTCATACATCCGAAAGTAACAGGCAAACTGATCATGCAGCTGCGTCGTATGACGTATCTTAATGAAACAGGGGCAATGAGTGAAGGAGCTTCGAAGGAAGCAGGCGTTAAATTTGTCGCTGGCGACAATAACCCGCTCACACGTCGTGAGGCTGAAGTGCTTCGCTTGATGGCAGAAGGTAAGAGCAACAAAATGATTGGTGAATTCCTGTTCATCAGTGAAAAAACAGTAAAAAACCATGTCAGCAGTATTCTGCAGAAGATGGAAGTGGACGACCGTACTCAAGCTGTTATCAATTCGATCAAATATGGTTGGGTTACGCTCTAATACCTTATGTTTTTCGTAAAGCAGTATTCTTACGGTAAGTCAGTCCATTGGTTGATTCAACCTAGACGAAGTATAGATTGGTGTTCACTCGCGCCCTTTCCAGAATGTTGGATTGGTCTGCGGGTTAATGGACTTTATCACTGCAAATGAGCAAAGTGTAAGGTTGTGCGGAACATATGTTCAAGCTTAGGCGTGAATGAATGACCTGGCCTGTCTTTCTTCGTCCGGTGTCGATCAGCGTGGAATATGAGTGATAGGAAATGCAAGTGTAACCCTTCAGGAAGTACAGCATATACTTGTTGTATACAGGGATGTTCGCCATGGGTGAGCATGACCTTCCGAGGAGGTGCAGTTGCCATGGTTGCTCATCTGACTATGATTCTGCTCATATACTTCCTGGCGGCAATGGCCGTTCATGCCATGCACCAGCGCCATCTTTCCCGTCCGGAATCTGAAGGTTTCGAGCAGATTCTGCTCATCCCTTCCAATCAGGCAGGGCGGATCGAAGGCATTGTAAGAGAACTTTGCCGGGAATTGTTATACCGTGGTAAGAGCTTCAGATTAACAGTTGTCGCTGATCGTACAGAAGCGGAAACGATTACGATTATTGAAAAGCTTATGCAAAGGCAAGGCATGGAGACATCTTATCTGCCTGCTGTCCCTGCTGATATTGAACGGGTAGCACAGACCGATCACACGTTTCGCCTGATTGATTTGCGTGAGTCAGAGCAATAAATCATCATGTAAACGGAAATGGGATTAACATTTCGCAGATCTACAGTGAAAAGATTACAGCAGAAGCTGTAGTCTTTTTTTGTAATTGTAGCTAAGTCTGCTTTTAAATTAAAAATGGGTTTTTATGCAATCTATGGTTATTGTCTGGGTTTTGACGAGTTCATGAGTATTAAAATAAACTTTTCGAAGTCAGAACTCTTAATTTAAAAGTATAGACGATTCAGATTGGAAAAAGTTTCGCAATTTTATAGAAAGATTCTGGTTATTAGCAGAATTGTATGATGGAATCATGTTGTGTGACTAACCTTGTGATGTAAAGATTCAATTGGTATAGTAATAAGTAGATTAATCATAATATGGACATGAAGCACATGCGCCGGCGAACAGCCGGATTGGCATGTGCTTTTTTTGCGTTCAGGAGAAAGTACGATGGGGGGAGGAGAGTAAATGAAGGTTGCTTTGTATATGTGCCGTGTAGGGGAAGGGTGGAACATGATGTTATCACTCGATATTCGAGTGGATGTGGTTTGGTGGCTAGAGGGAGGAAGTGGGCGACATGTGCTGCGCTGGTTGCTGTTAGACAAGGCGTTACCGTTAAGTCAGGCATCCTGGTTGGTTGAACATTTTGGGATGGAGCGAGGTATGGATCAGTGGGGCCAGCGCGAATGGCAGAACTATCTTGCGCGGAAGCTGGATGTGTATGAATTGGCCTCGGGGGAAACAGAGGCCAGAAAAGGTATAGCAGGCAAAGCGGGGAGTGCCGCTGCGCGTCGCATTCAGGTAGGCGGGATGCCAGAGCCGTATCCCGCCGGGCAGTGGGCTCAGCTGGAGCGGGACGCGGCCCTGCTGGCTGAGCGGATCAGCGGCCGCCAATTACTGGCGGCCGAGGCGGAGGCGTTGCTGGCGGATACCGCCCAGCCGCCAAGGGAATGGCGCGCGGCTGCGCAGCTCGCGCGCTTGCACGGGCGGCTGAGTGTCACAGCCGCCCTCGAAGGGCCTGCCACGCGCCGTCGGCACGCGTGGCTTGGACGCGCGCGGAGCGCGCCCCGCTGCCACCGTTGTGGCAGCGAAGCCAGGCAGCGCGTGCCCTGCGCTGCCTGCGGCCTGGCGGCGTGCGCCTACTGCGAGGCTTGCCTCGCGCTGGGGCGCAGCCGTGCTTGTGCGCTGCTGCTACGCAGTGCAGCGCAAGAGGCCGTGCCAGTACGCGGCGAAGCACCGCGTGGCACGGCCTTGGCCCCCACCGGCGGCGGGCTCGCCCGGTGGGGGCTAAGCGCAGCGCAGAGCGCGGCAGCAGCCGCGGCGCTTGCGTTTTTAGCCCGGCCACCCGCAGGGGATGGGCCAGGGCGGTTCTTGCTGTGGGCCGTGACGGGGGCCGGCAAGACCGAGATGATATTCCCACTGCTCCAACATACACTGGATCGTGGCGGACGAGCACTGGTTGCTACGCCGCGCAGGGATGTGGTGCTGGAACTAGCTCCGCGTCTAGCCAAAGCTTTTCCAGACACCTCGCTCGCTACCCTTTACGGAGGCAGTGACGAACGCTGGAAAGACGCTCATCTTACGCTCGCGACCACACATCAACTGATGCGTTTTTATCAGGGGTTTGATCTCGTTATCATCGACGAACTGGATGCGTTCCCTTATCACAACGATCCCATGCTCGCTCACGCGGCGGCATCCTCCTGTAAACCGGAGGGGAATTTCGTCTATCTGTCTGCTACACCGCCTGCTTGGCTGCAGAGAGAAGCGGCGAAGGGGGTGCTCGCCCATGCCAAAGTCCCGGTACGTTTTCACCGTCATCCTTTACCTGTCCCGCGCTTGATCAAGATGATAACCGTTGCTGAATGTATTAAGAAACGAAATCTTCCTTCTGCCTTGAAGACTAACATCCAAATTTCATTGGAGCGTGACGCCCAGGTATTTGTGTTTGTGACACGTATTGCCCAAATTGAGGCGTTTGTGAATCTGATGCGTCGTACCTTTCCCGGAATCCATATCGAAGGAACTTCATCTCAGGACCCTGATCGTGCTAGCAAAGTTACAGCATTTCGTGAACGTACCATTCGTCTGCTCGTAACCACCACAATCCTGGAGCGTGGCGTGACCATTCCGCGCAGCGATGTTTTTATATTGGATGCAGACAATGGTCTCTTTGATGAAGCTTCACTGGTTCAGATGGCGGGTAGAGCAGGGCGTTCCATGGATGACCCGGCGGGTAGAGTGGTTTTTGCATCATCTCGTCGGACGCGTTCTCAGGTTAAGGCCGTTGTGCAGATCCGGAACATGAACACCATCGCTCGTCGCAAAGGCTACCTGCACTCACCATCCCAGACATAATTGTCAGCTGCCAAGTTCGGTTCCACATTTCACATTACATTCCCAAGACTGGAGGTTTACTCATCCATGTTCACCTGGCTCAGCAACATAACCGATCATGCACAGCACCTGACCCAATGTCTTCATCACCTGCTCGCCCCACCGGGAGCGACTTGTCTGACATGTGGCACTCGAGCGATTCTGTCTTCAACTTATTCAGGCATATGCCAACGTTGTGTGAAGCAGATTCCATGGATCCGTTCCATCCGCTGCCTGCGTTGTGGTCGAGGTGTCGGATGTCCGGACTGTGCTCGTCCACACATGCAAAACCGTTCTTTTATCTCCAACCGCAGCGCCGTACAGTACAACGCTCTTATGAGAGAATGGATTGGAATGTACAAATTCAGAGGCCATGAAAGATACGCGCCGCTCCTAACCGCCCTGTTGATTCAAGCCTTTCAAGCGATGAGCGAAGAACGAAATTCTGCTTTGGCAAAAGAACCCCCAGCCCCCGTGGCTCATCCCGCCACACTTGCTCAACAAAGGAAGCCGCAATGGCGGCCTGACGCGGTCACCTATGTCCCGGTGAGCAGCGAGCGTCTGGCCGAGCGCGGCTTCAATCAGGCGGAGCGGCTGGCTGCTGGGCTCGCCACCGCCTGCCGCTTACCCATCTTTGATCTGTTGCAACGCCAGATCAACACCACCAAACAAAGCTTCAAATCACGCGGTGAGCGTATTGAAACGATGAAGAATGCTTTTTCCATCAACCCGGATGGCATGAAGTTAATTGAAGAGCTATACAGGGGATCTCATCTGCCAACACATATGGGCATGACACATGCCAAACCCTTACAGATACTGCTAATCGATGATATATACACAACAGGCAGTACCTTGGACGCTTGTGGGCGGGTTATCTTAAATGCTGGTTATTCCATGGAGATTCCGGTTGAAATTTACACGCTGACACTGGCAAGATCCTAATCGGCAAATCAGTATATTGAGCTACTGTTTAATATTCTTCAGGTCTCCCTGCATATACAACCTACGCTTCATCTTTTAATAGATAGGAAAATGCGTTCTCGTATTAGTAATTTCATAATTGCGAATTACTGTCTTCGTATTTATTCCGTTTGAAATATAGTTGTTTGATGAAATTATAAATGAAAGCGCAATAAGAAATTTTTTACATGTAAAAAAGAGGAATTGATATTCTTGCACAGAATAGATAGTTTTGCCGTTCACCACAGGTGACAGCATAGGGAGTGGCACAACATATCTGTTGAAGGGGAGAACAAAAGTGGTCGCAGGAAAAAGAAAAAACGGATTTTACTTATGGACTGTCCGTCTACTAGTATTCATGCTGGTATTCGGACAGTTTGGCGTGTACGGGGGGAACCGGGCATATGCAGCAGTAGGAAGCGGGATAGTCTCATCAAGTAATGATTACCAATATGTAATGACCAACAACAACGGCCAATTAGAGGTGAACCAAAAATCAGTTAAACTGAGTTGGGCGAGATCCTACAATATTTCATCAACGGGATATTCGTTCACCAGAATGCAGTCTATCCTGGGTTTCACAAGTGATATTACCAACATAAGCTTTGGATCGTATACATCCAAATATTCTGGACAGATCGACAATGCTTTTTTAATTGATCTGAGCAAAGTGCGTGAAATTGCTACTGAGATGACGTACAGACAACCCTATAACCAAGTCGGACAATGGGAGATCACACACTATAATGTGCTAGGTCAACTGACGCCGATTGATGTATATGATTATGATATCAGACAGTTGAGTTTGGTTGTAAACGCAGATACGGGAGAAGTTGTAGATTTTTACTCTGAACTTAATCCGTACTATACACGTAAAGCTGAACCCGCTTCTTTTACCAAACAGGAGGTAAATCCGTTACCGATTAATAATGTACCCTCTGTGCCTTCGAATATAACGGGTAACTCAAGTGAAAACACGACGCATATTCGCTGGGATCATGCACAGGAAGCTGTACAGTATGAAATTGAGCGTGATGGTATTTTAATGGGGCCTTATTATGGTACCAGCTTCGATGATGCTGTACTTATTCCTAACAAAATTTACTCTTACAAAATACGTGCTATAAATTCGATAGGAAAAAGTGAATGGAGTAGTGTCTTTAATATCAAAACACTGCTTAACGAACCTGTGATCTCCACGAGCTCTGAGCAAGGGAAAAATATAATAGAGTGGGCTGCAATTAATTATGCCGATGGTTATCAACTTCAGATTGATGGTGAAGCCCCGATTGATCTAGGTAATGTAACGAATTACGAACACGTTGGTTTGGAGGCCAATTCCAGTCATACCTATGCATTAAAAGCAGTATCTTCAGATAATGAGAGCAACTGGAGTAGAATGGCTACGCAACTTGTTGTGCCAGACTCAGCCAGTGGTTTGAAGATTACAGAAAATACATTCAATAAAATCTCTTTAAGTTGGACTGCAATTAAAGGTTCTAGTGGATATGATCTGGAGGTTGATGGGATCATCGTTCCGGTCTCTGGTACAACGTACAGCAAGACGGCTCTTACGCCCAATACCGAGCACACATTTCGATTGAGATCTAAAAATGCAGGCGGCGTAGGTAAGTGGACTGATATGCTAACTGTTTCGACACTTTTAAGTACGCCGGTTCTTAAAGCAATTTCATCGCAAGAAGAGATGATTTTGGTATGGCCTGCAATTGAGGGGGCTACCTCTTATGAGGTGGAAGCTGATGGAGTTAATATAGGAATTGTTATAGATCCAGCTTATACACACTCTGATCTATCACCAGGGACACTTCATAAATATCGTGTACGAGCTTTGAATGATACCAATACAAGTGCATGGACTGCAATTTTGTCCCAAAGTACACTCCCTGGTCCTGTTTCGAATCTCACTATAAATTCGGTCACTAATGCAGCTGTTGGTCTGAAATGGACAGCAGTGACAGGGGCGACAGGGTATGATTTGGAGATTGACGGTGCAATTGTACCTGTCACTGGCGTAGCCTACACAAAGAGTAACCTTGCAGCAAATACAGAACACACCTTCCGTATTCGTTCGAAAAATGCTGCAGGTGTGGGTGAATGGAGTGATCCGCTCAGTACAACGACACTGTTGAATACACCTGTATTAAAGGCTACTTCAGCAGAAACAAGTATCAATCTGACTTGGGCAGATGTACCAGATGCGACTACATACGAGATTGAAGCCGATGGTACGGTTATGACAACATCCAGCGAACTAACATTTGTACACAGCGATCTATTGCCTGGAACGGCACATAAGTATCGTATTCGTGCTTTGACAGAAAACAATACAAGTGCATGGACAACAATGTTGACGCAAAGCACGATACCTGCTTCGGTTACAGGGTTGAATATTAGCTCTGCGACGAACGTGGCCATTGCCTTGAAATGGATAGCAGTTACTGGAGCGACGGGGTATGACCTGGAAATCGACGGTACCGTTGTCGCAGTAACGGGAGTGGCCTATACGAAGAGCGGTCTTGCAGCAAATACAGACCATACCTTCCGTATCCGTTCGAAGAACGCCGCAGGAGTAGGTGCCTGGAGCGATCTGATTAGTGGAACAACATTATTGAATACACCCGTATTAAAAGCAACATCAGAAGAAACGGCAATTAACCTAACTTGGGCAGCTGTTGCAGACGCTACTACTTATGAGATTGAAGCCGATGGTGCAGTAATTGCAACAATTAGTGATCCAGCGTATGAACATGTTGATCTGTTACCAGGGACTGCGCATAAGTATCGAATCCGTGCTCTTACGGATATCAATACGAGTGCATGGACAACAGTGTTGACGCAAAGTACAATACCGGCTTCGGTTACAGGGTTGAATATTAGCTCTGCGACGAACGTAGCCATTGCATTGAAATGGACGGCAGTAACTGGAGCGACGGGATATGATATAGAGATTGACGGAACGGTTGTCCCAGTAACGGGAGTAGCCTATACGAAAAGCGGTCTTGCAGCAAATACAGACCATACTTTCCGTATTCGTTCGAAGAATGCGGCAGGCGTAGGTGCCTGGAGTGATCTGATTGGTGGGAAGACATTACTGAATACACCCGTATTAAAAGCAACATCAGAAGAAACTACAATTAATTTAACTTGGGCAGCGGTTGTAGACGCTACTACTTATGAAATTGAAGCCGACGGTACAGTGATTGCCGCAGTTAGTGATCCGGCATATTCACATATTGGGTTGTTACCAGGAACAGCGCACAAGTATCGTATACGTGCTCTAACGGATAACAATACGAGTGCTTGGACTGCTGTACTGTCGCAAAGTACGATACCTGCTTCAGTTGCGGGACTTAATATTAGTTCTGTTACGAATGTGGGTATCACTCTAAAATGGACAGCAGTAACTGGGGCAACGGGGTATGACTTAGAAATTGATGGTACCGTTGTTCCAGTAACGGGAGTGTCCTATACGAAGAGTGGTCTTGCTGCGAATACTGAGCACACCTTCCGTATTCGTTCAAAGAACGCCGCAGGAGTAGGTGCTTGGAGCGATCTAATCAGTGGTATGACTCTTTTGAATACACCTGTATTAAAGGCAACATCGGAAGAAACAACAATCAATCTATCATGGTCGGATGTAGAAGATATGACCGCGTATGAAGTTGAGGTCGATGGTACAATTGTTGGCATAGTTAGTGAGCCAGTATATATACACGATGGTTTATTGCCCGGAACAGCACACAAGTATAGAATTCGCGCTTTAAAAGGTGAAAACACAAGTGCATGGACAGCAGTGCTGACGCAAAGTACCATCCCTGCTGCAGTTAACGGTTTCATGTTAAATAACGCTACACCTGTTGCGATCTCAATGAAATGGAGCCCAGTTACAGGTGCTACCGCTTATGATATGGAAATTGACGGTGCTGTAATTTCTGTCAGTGGAGTTGCTTATACGAAAAGTGGTCTTCTAGCGAATACAGATCATACCTTCCGTATTCGTGCGAAGAATGCTGCTGGCATGGGTAGCTGGAGTGAGATCGTAACCGCTTCGACTCAATTAAATGTACCAACAACGCTGAAAGCTGTACCTGAAGAAACCGCAGTTACGCTGACATGGAATGAAGTTGCGGGTGCAACAAAATATGAGATTGAGGCCGATGGCATAGTGGTTGCTACGGTGAGTGATCCCTTGTATATCCACAATGGATTACTTGGTGGGACGGCGCATAAGTACCGTATACGTGTCCTGACTGACACTAATGCAAGTGCATGGACAGCAATACTGTCCCAAACTACGTTGCCTGCCAGTGTCTCAGGTTTAAGTATTAACTCTGCAACCACAGCGGCTATCGCGCTGAGATGGACTGCTGCAACTGGAGCTACAGGGTATGATCTGGAGATTGATGGTACAGTGGTTGCCGTGAGTGGAGTCGCTTATACGAAGAGCGGACTTGCCCCAAGTACAGAGCATACTTTCCGAATTCGTGCTAAAAATGCTTCTGGTGCAGGAGCTTGGAGTGATATGATAACGGGAATGACTCAATTAACTACACCTGCGCTGAAGGGGACTTCCGACAGAACAAACGTTATTCTGACATGGGGTGCGGTTATGGGGGCTTCGTTTTACGAAATTGAAGCCGATGGGCAAATTATGGCGACGGTCAGTGATGCAACATTTACTCATTCTGACTTGTTACCTTCCAGTTTGCATAAATATCGCATTCGCGCATTCAACGATCAGAACACAAGCGTATGGTCTTCTGTACTAAGTATTAGAACATTGAATTAAATATATAAAATTGGGGAGCAAGGTTGCGTATATGTGCATCCTTCTCCCCTCTTTTGTTTTGCAAATAGACTATGGATTCATCAGAGAAAATAAGGTAATGTATAGTTATTATCTATTCGGAAATGGAAGTTTGAGAGGGGCGTTTTAGCGATGAATCTAGGTAATTGTCCTCGCTGTGGTAAATTATATGCGTTGAATTTTCGAGATGTATGCTCGAATTGTATTAAAGAAATGGAACAGGAATATCAGATCTGTGTAGATTATTTGCGCGAAAACAAAGGCACCAATATACAGGAACTATCTGATGCAACAGATGTTTCGATCAAAACCATTACCAAGTTCATCCGTGAGGGACGGATTTCCATCGAAAATGCCCCGAATATGATGTATCCTTGTGAAGTATGCGGAACATTGATTCGTGAAGGTCATATGTGTGACTCTTGTCGTCATCGCTTGACGAAAGACTTAGCTAGTGCAGCCCGTGATGTAGGTCAGAAGGATAACGGCAATATAGGCGGACGAACCTACAATGCTCTCGACAAACTACGCGATTCATAGGAACGAGGTCTTAAATACAGATCTTGCTATAACAAATGTTTTGAAACGTACCGATAAACTTATTAAAGATTATCGGTTTTTTTTATTATCCTAATCATTTCGATAACATAAAGATAAAGTAAGAAAAACGTATATCAATGTAAAATTCTAACGTGGAAGGAAGTGTAGTTCATATGAAAATCAATGAACCGAGTAGAATTGGCGCAATCAATTCATATCAGAGGAACGTTGAATCCAATCAGCAGGCTGATACCAAGAAGAGCCGCCGTAAGGACGAAGTATCCATTTCTCCGGAGGCGATGAAGATGCTTGAGGAACAAGGGCGTACACAAGATGCAGGACGCATTCAGCGGATACAGGAACTGAAAGAACAGGTCAGTTCGGGAACGTATCAGGTAGACAGCAGCAAGCTTGCTGACAAATTGCTACCGTATTTTAAGTCTTTTGATAAGGAATAGGTGATCACGTAATGGCAGCACTGGATAGATTAATTGCAGTTTTGCAGCAAATGGAACAAAGTCACCGCGATATGCTGGCACTCAGCGAGGTCAAGAGACAGGTCATTGTCAAAAACGATGTGGATGAACTCATTGCCGTTCTGAACAAAGAATCCCGTTTTATGAAACAACAGGAGCCATTGGAGATTGAACGGCAGAGCGCAGTTCACGAATTGCTTCAGGAGCGTGGTATCAAGTCCATGTTGAACCTGAACATTACGGAGATCTCGAAGCTGATTTTTGATCCGGCTGACAAACAGCGATTGCTTGAAGTCCAGAAGAAGCTGGCGGGAACACTGCAGGAGTTAAAGGAAATCAATCAACTGAATCAAAAGCTGATCGAGCAATCGTTGATGTTTATTGATCTTTCAATGGATATCTTTGCTTCTCGGCCAGAACAGGATGCCACATATCAGCATCCTGCTGATAAGAACGGCAATCCAGGGCGAATCGGTCTGTTTGACACGCGTGCCTGATTAATTAGGGGGAAACCAGGTGACATCTACATTTCATTCAATCGAAACGGCTAAACGCAGTTTGTTCACACAGACGACAGCTCTTAGCACAACAGGCCATAACATTTCCAATGCCAACACGGAAGGCTATTCACGCCAAAAGGTAAACATGCAGGCATCTATTCCAATGGAGCCATTTGCATTTCTGCATAGCACAACACCAGGACAGCTCGGTACAGGGGTAGAATTTGACTCTATTACACGTGTGCGTGAGAAATTTCTGGATGACCAGTATCGCAATGAAAATACCAACTTCGGGAGTTGGTCCATTCAACGAGACACGCTTGAGAAACTTGAAGCTATTGTCAACGAGCCATCGGATACCGGTTTTCGGACGGTTATGGATAACTTCTACAAATCATGGTCGGATCTGAGTAAAAACCCTGAGGACGTTACGGCACGTCGAATTGTCAAGGAAACCACACTCGCTCTTACGGATGCAATGAATCAGATTAGCCGCCAATTGGATGCGCTTAGTCAGGATTTGGATAGTAACATCGCTGTGAAAAGTAATGAGATCCAGGGTTACCTGGGTAACATTGCAAACCTCAATAGTGCCATTGTGAAAATTGAGTCACTTGGCGACAATGCAAACGATTTGCGTGACCAACGCGATCTAATGACGGACAAGCTGTCCAAAATCATGAATGTTACCGTTACGGATTCCCCGCAAGGATATCAGATTCAGATGAATGGACAGGCACTCGTTACAGGCGGGGCAGTACAAGTCGCGGTAGATCCTGCTTTTCTGAATGATGCATATACTGCGGGTACACTCACCAATGGTGAAGTTCATGGCATGATTAAGTCCAGAGATACCTTGGTAAGTGATTACCGGAAACAAATGGACGACTTGGCTAATACCCTTGCTAATGGAGATATCGAGATAACTCTTCCTGCGGGTTCTGTTTTACCAGACAATACTGTACTGGATGGGGTTACATACACAGGTGCGGCACGCACACTCGCTACAGACTTGAAAGTTACAGTAAAAGGGCTTAATGGATTGCACCAACTTGGATATAGTATGGACGGAACCAATTCGCCAGGCGTTCCTTTCTTTACAGCAGCGGGTGGTGGTACAGCCATTACAGCTGGCAATATTTCATTGAACGCAGAGATTCTGGCTGATCCGAATAAGATTGCGACTTCGCTTCGTACATCGGATGCTTCTGGTACAGAGACTGTAATCAAAGGTAATAATACGCTCGCCATTTTGCTGGCGAATCTGAAAGATACACCGATGAAATCAGCAGATGGTTTACGCAATGCAACAATTGGTGCACAATTCAGTGCCATTGTGGGACAACTGGGGGTACAATCTCAGGAAGCGGCTCGTCAGACATCCAACTCGGAGTTCCTGGTAGAGCAAGTGGACACTCGTCGCCAATCCGTGAGTGGCGTATCTTTGGATGAAGAGATGTCCAATATGATCAAGTTCCAGCATGCATACAACGCATCTGCTCGATTTATGACCACATACGATGAATTACTTGATAAGTTGATTAACTCTACTGGTACAGTAGGCAGATAATAGAAGGGAGTGACATAACAGACCATGAGAATAACGAATAACATGCTCAGTTCACAATTGCTTCTGAACCTGAATCGAAACGCACAGCAAATGAACAATACTCAGACCCAACTGGCAACCGGTCGCAAGATCAACAAACCCTCGGACGATCCGGTAGGGATTACTTACTCCCTTCGTTATCGTGCAGAACTTTCATCTAACGATCAATATCAGAAAAACGTAGACAGTGCTATATCCTGGCTTGAGTTTAATGATACGGTTATGAATCAGGCGGGTAATGCCGTACAGCGCCTGCGCGAGTTGACGGTACAAGCTTCGACAGGAACGAATCCTCAGTCCGCGCTGGACAGTATTAACGAAGAGGTCAAACAGCTGAAAGAACAGCTGATTGATATCTCGAACAGTAAGCTTAACGGAAAATATATTTTTAATGGCGAGACATATGATGTCAAACCTTATGATTTCCCGGCTAATCCAGACGGTACTCTAGATACAACGAATGCTACTTCTGTTGTGACGGATAAAGGGAAGATTAACTTCATCGTAGGTGAAAGTGTTCAATTGCCTATTAATGTGAGTGGTAATGAAGTGTTTGGCACAGAGACGGAAGAAGATAACTTGTTCAACATCGTGAACAACATCATGAAAGCTCTCACAGAAGGAAATCAAAAAGAGCTATCCAATCAGTTGGACAATATTGATAGCCGTACCGACAAGATGCTTGCGATCCGTTCTGAGATTGGGGCCAAAACGAATCGGGTTGATCTGATGATGGGACGTTTGGATGATCTCGGTATTAACCTGACAGATTTGCAATCTAAAGTCGAGGATGCGGATTATGCGGAACTGGCCATGCAATCCAAGATTCAGGAAAACATCTATAACGCTTCCTTGTCTGCCGGTGCCAAAATTATCTCTCCATCTTTGGTGGACTTCTTAAGATAAAAAGGAGGAGTTAACGTTTGAGTACTCTTCCCGTTCTTCAGATTAGAACAACGCCGACTTTATTAAGTATTGATGCTGATCTAGGACAGTTCTCCATTCGTCAACCCAAAGCTGAGGTGCAGTTGAATACCAGACCTGCCAAGCTAACGGTGGAGAGTCACCCAATGAGATTGAGTGTAGATCAGAGCAAGGCATTTTCTGCTTACACGGGCGGCAATATGATTGATATGAATGCACGGATCTATTCAGGCATTCAACAGATATTTCTGCAAAATATGGCTGAACGAGTTCAGCAGGGTAATGAATTGGCTGCAATTCATAAGCCTGGAAATACCATTGCAAATATTATTGGCTCAGACTGGCAGGCGAGACCATTCCCCGAAACGCGGACACCCGCTTCTTCTGGGAACGTGGAGACTCGTGTTTATACTCAGGCGCCGGATATCAACTTCACTCCCGCTGTCTCGGAAATGAATGTCATTGTGAATAGACCGGAGATTGAGTATAATCGGGGCAAGCTTGATATCTATGTGAAGCAGTATGCCTCGATTCAGTACACACCACCTGCCATAGATATCGGATTCTAGTTATTATAAAGTAGAGCTATAGACGGTCTTGATCTTAGACATCTATGGCTCTTTTTGCATAAAACTTTCGCCAGGGAGGCGTTTATTATTCATATTCAGACAAGCATGTGGGGATCATTAGAGGTTAAAACAGAAGATGTATATCAATTTCCTAAAGGTTTACCTGGATTTGAAGAGGAAACCGAGTTTGCATTGGTTCCTTGGGAAGATACACCTTTTAGTTATTTGCAATCTACAAGAGAGCCGGGACTGGCATTCCTCTTGGTAAGTCCGTTTACTTTCGTACCGGATTATAGTTTTGAATTGGGAGTGGTAGATAAGGAAGAATTGGAGATTGCAGAGCAAGTATCCGTATACTCTATGGTCACCATTCATTCACAGGCAAATAAATCGACAATGAACCTGCTTGCACCCGTAGTTCTTAATCCCGAGCAACATTTAGGTAAGCAAGTCGTGCTCCATCAGTCTTCTTACGATACACGCCATCTAATCTGGGCAGAAGACGATGCCCAATCAGTGAAAGGTGGAGTGTAAATGCTGGTATTATCACGTAAAAAAGGCGAGTCTATTATCATTCAGGATCAGATTGAGGTGACTGTACTCGCTGTAGAGGGAGATACAGTACGTATTGGAATCTCCGCACCCAAGCATATTGATATATTCAGGCAGGAAATATATGCCTCTATACAAGAGGCTAATAGGGAGTCTGCTACGCCGCTTGCAGCCAATATTGAAGCCTTTATGGAACGTCTGCGAAACACAGATATCAAAAAAGATTAAAAATATTCCAATTTGCTATAAACAGTTGCATACTTTCCGTCGATATATAATTTAGACGCTGCTTCGGCAGGGCGGCCGACCTTAATGTCGCGGCGTTTACCACAAGGATGTGGAACTAATTTATCTTCAGGGAGGAAATATCAAATGATTATCAACCATAATATTACGGCGTTGAACACTCACCGCCAACTGTCCACTAACTCTGCTGCAACTAGCAAAAACATCGAGAAATTGTCTTCCGGTCTTCGTATCAACCGTGCTGGTGACGATGCTGCAGGCTTGGCAATCTCCGAAAAAATGCGCGGTCAAATCCGCGGTTTGGATATGGCTTCCAAAAATGCTCAAGATGGTATCTCTTTGATTCAAACAGCTGAGGGCGCATTGAGCGAAACTCACTCCATCCTGCAACGTGTACGTGAACTTTCCGTTCAATCCGCTAACGGTACGAACACTGAAGAAGATCGTAAAGCATTGCAAGACGAAGTTAAACAATTGAAATCCGAAATCGACCGTATCGGCGATACTACAGAGTTCAATACGAAGAAATTGTTGAACGGTGCTTTGAAAACTTCAGGTGCCACAGTGGGCTTGGATTCTACTTCCGGTACAATTGTTGGTAAACAAACAGCTGCTTCTGTAACTGCTTCAGCAACAATGGATAGTGCTGCACTGGTTGATACAAATGACTTTGTAAGTGAGAAAATCAAAATTGATGGCACTGAAATCACAGTTGATTGGCAAAACCTCTCCACAGAAGAGAAGAACACAATTACAGCAGGAACTGGTACGGGTGCAACTGCTACAGGTATGAAAGCAGCGGCAGATTTGATCGTAAGCAAAATCAATGAAGCTATTGACAAATCTGGAGCGAATGTTGAACATATTACCGGATATGTAAAAGCTGATAGTCTTGTACTTGAAAGTGGTTCTAAAGGAGTTAATTCAAGTATCAAAACAGCGGACGCCACTGTTTCTATCGCTGGTAAATTCTTGGGAGCAAACGGTGCGCTTGATACTAACGTAGGAACAAGTAAATTTAATGGAACAACTGTAGCATCTGGTGCTACATTCAACTTGACTATCGGTGATACTAAATTGCAAGCTGCTACAGCAGCGGCTATTACTAATGGTACTACTGATATGTCGGCTGCAGCCACAACTTTGGAAACAGCAATCAACGCTGCTATTGCAAAAGCTAATACTGCTTCTGGTGCAACAGCAGATGGTGACTTTGGTTTCATCAAAGATGTTAAGGTTAACGCGCTGGAAGATGGACGTTTTGAGATCATTAGTGAGAGCGGACCAATTAATCTTGAGGATCTGTCAGGACAAACTACAGTCAAAGACCTAGGACTTTCTCAGGCTCAAACAGATGCTTCAAGCAATGGTGGTGTTACATTCCAAATCGGTGCAAACAAAGGCCAAAGCATTACTTTTGGTGTGAATGACATGCGTACTGCAGCTCTGGGTATTACTGGTGTAGATATCTCTACAACAGCTGGCGCTTCCAACGCAATTACTTCTTTGGATAAAGCAATCAGCTCCGTTTCCAGCGAGCGCGCTAAATTGGGTGCGGTTCAAAACCGTCTGGAACACACAATCAACAACTTGAACACATCTTCCGAGAACCTGACTGCAGCTGAGTCCCGTGTACGTGACGTAGACATGGCTAAAGAAATGATGGAACAAACGAAGAACAACATCCTTGCACAAGCTGCACAAGCGATGTTGGCTCAAGCTAACCAACAACCACAAGGCGTTCTGCAATTGCTTCGTTAAGATTTACTTCAATACCGAAAGCTCTGGATTATTCCGGGGCTTTTTTTTGTTTTGCTAGGAATTCCCTAAAATAACGAAGAGCAATGACCGATATATATAATAAATCAAGCGTTCTTGGAGGATAGAGCACATGAATGTACAGTTTTCCTTCTCGGCATCCGGCGCATCTAACGGACAGCCCCGATCAGAAGTAGCTCCTGTTCAAAGTGCAAGTGAATCAATATCTTCAGCGTCAGCTATTAAAAATTATAAAGATTTAAGTACAAAAGAAATTCAGGGTGCCAAAATTTCGATTGCAGACGAACACTTGATTAAAACAATTGAACGTGCGGTCCAATCTTTGCAGGGCCCTGAAACAACTTTGGAAATCAGTGTACATGAGAAGACCCATGATATTATGGTGAAAGTGATGAACAAAGATACGGGAGAACTTATTCGTGAGATTCCACCAGAGAAAACGCTAGACTTGGTTGCCAAGATGATGGAAATTGCAGGTATATTGGTAGACGAGAAAATATAATTATAGGAGGGATTGAATGGTTACACGTATTAACGGCTTCTCCGGTATGGACGTCGATAGCATGGTTAAAAGTATGATGGTTGCGAAACGAATTCCGCTGGATAAACTAAATCAGGATAAGCAAATCCTAGAATGGAAACGGGACAGCTATAGAGAAATTAATAGTAAACTCGTAGACTTTCGTACGAACAAACTTATTGATAAGTATGGTAAAAGTGCAGCATTAAATACACAAAAAGCTGTAGTGAGTGGGAATGCAGATGCTCTTAAAGCCGAAGCATCGGCTACTGCCAACGGCATTGATATGAAAGTCAGTATTACGCAATTAGCAACCAAGAAGACAGTTGAAACATTCGGGCTCAATGCACCAGTAGCCAGTACCAAAACGTTAGCTGATTTGCAGATTATGAAAGAAGGAAAAGATCCAGCTACACTCACAGATGCTGATCGAACTGCCCTTAACGCCGAAGAGTTTAAATTCTCTATAAACGGCGTGAGCTTTGTAGATAGTAACGGTAAGTCATTGTTCACGGGATCTACGTCCATCGCTACGATGGTTGCTACGATTAATGGTAATGCCAAAGCTAACGTTACTGCCAAGTATGATGAGATAAGTGGGAAACTGATTATCAACTCTAAAACAAGTGGGACAGATGGTAAGGCAGATCTTGTAGCAACAGATGATAATAGTTTGCTTGACCTCTTTAATCAAAAATATGATTCAGGAACAGATGGTCCTGAAAAATATAAAACAACAAATGCTGTAGACGCAAAATTCAGTGTTAACGGCAGAGATTATACAGACAAAAGCAATACTGTTACCATTAACGGTGTGCAGTTAACTCTTCAGAAGACAACAGCAGACCCGGCAGACCCTTCTAAGGACATACCTGTTAGCATTACGACATCGAGTGATACTGAAACTGCTTTGCAAACCATTAAGAGCTTCGTAGAGGACTATAACTCGTTAATAACGTTGTTAAATACGAAGTTAGACGAAAATAAATATCGTGACTTCAAGCCATTGACCGACGAACAAAAGACGGCGATGAAAGATACGGATATCACCAACTGGACTGACAAAGCTAAGAGTGGTCTATTGAAGAATGATGACATTTTAAGATCGGCTCTTTCTAACATGAGAGGGATTATATCGGGTCAAGTCGTCGCTTTGTCTGAGATGGGGATAACAATGGGATCGTACAACTCAGGCGGCAAAATTGTTCTTGACGAAGTCGTCTTGAAAAAAGCGTTGACTGAGAATCCTCAAAAAGCGGTAGATCTGTTCCAAGGTACCGGCAGTGAGGCGAATAATGGTATCTTTGACAAGTTAGCAGACAAAATATCAGGTTCGTTGGATAGCCTCGTTACACGGGTCGGAACCAGTAAATTCTCAGCTGATCTCACAGTCAGTTACAAAGAAGAAAGTGCTATGGGTAGGAAACTCAAAGAGTACAATAGTCGGATTACAAATATGCTTACCATTTTGGAAAACACAGAGACTCGTTATTATAAACAGTTCACTGCGATGGAAACAGCAATGAACAAACTCAGTTCACAGTCGTCCAGTCTATTCTCTACCACCAGCTAAGAGAAATTTTATAATAGAGGGTGACCTAATTGATTAAATCTCCTTATGAAAAATATCGTCAATCTTCCGTGCAGACTTCAACGCCAGCTCAACTGGTTATTATGCTGTATGATGGGGCAATCCGATTTGTAAAAGTTGGACTTGAGGGCCTGAATAACCAGGATATTGAGAAAGCCAATCTTAATCTGGGGAAAGCGCAGACTATTATTAGTGAACTTATGTCCACATTGGACCAGTCATACGATGTATCCAAAAACCTATTTGCTCTGTATGAGTATACGAATTATCTTTTAATCGAAGCTAACATTCGTAAAAGTCCAGAAAAAGCAGAAGAAGCAATTGGATATTTGACTGACTTGCGGGAAACTTGGATGCAAGCCTCTAAACTAGCCTCTACGCAGACTGAAAGTGCTCATGGATAATCTTATTGAACGCTTGTCTACTATGACTCAGGAAGTTATTGAACGGATTGAGGAGACCTCCTATGAGGAACTGGAAACCTTCATAGAAGATCGACAACATATTGTTGATGCTATAATTAAAGAGAGTGAGAGTTTTCCTCTGGATGTAAAACAAAAAGGGGAAGTTCATCGGATTTTGGCCTATGATAAAACTTTACTTGATCGTATGAATGCACTTCGGATTGAGGCTCAAGATTGGCTGCATAAGCGTAATCAAGCAAAAATGCAGCGAAATGTATATGAGACTGCCTATGCGCCTGATAGTATGCTAATGGATAGAAGAAAATGATATATAAAGAACAGGGCAGATCTCCTAAGATCTGCCCTGTGTTATTTTAAACTTAGTCTGTCAGCTCGTCTTATCTATGAAAATGAAAATTGTTTTAATAAATAATTTGCTTGCTCATATAAATATGAGTTAATAGATTTAAGCAGACAGTGCCATGTTTTTAGTGATCTACTACTTTTTTAGTACAGGTCAATTTTCTGCTTATCCTAAAATAACCTCTTATACTAATTAACTATAGTAATAAAATTATAAAATGTTTAACTTTCGTAAATTTTGTTAATCACTCGTTATCTGAATAGTAAACTCTCATCCGAGTTTCTATCATTAATACATCAAAAATAGACTTATCAACCTGCCAATTACCTGATATATTCAAGTTATCCCACCTTTCAACACAATCCCCAATTAATCTACAAAAAATTCCAAGAAAACATTTACTTTTCCAATTGACAATGGATAACTTTGGATGGTATTATCTGAATTGTGGGCAGAGGTTAAGGCCGAAAGCTTCACTTCATTTGATGACGAAGGGAATGTTAGTGCATGCAAGGTAAAGTAAAATGGTTCAACGCAGAAAAAGGTTACGGTTTCATTGAGACTGAAGACGGCGGCGACGTATTCGTACATTTCTCCGCAATTCAATCCGAAGGATTCAAAACTTTGGAAGAAGGTCAATCCGTAGAATTCGACATCGTCGAAGGCGCGCGTGGACCGCAAGCAGCTAACGTAATCAAATTATAATCATCCGGACAATCCGACCTACATATATGGTTAGATGGTTACCAAATTGCATTATCGCTAGCATCAGACTCCGGTACTTTCCGGGGTCTTTTTTTGTTTTAACAGATTCGAGATTTGAGGATCATCCTAGACACATTATTCTAGTGAATTTAATAGATTCAAGAGATAGATTGAAGTTCATTTTACATATTAGATTGAGCAGGCTCAAAAACGGTTAAATACATCATCAAGCGCCTAATAATTCATACCAAGTAAATATTCGATTATGGCTGAATATGATGAAATATCGCGAAATATGGCGTTATGCCTACGTTGGCAGATGTGGCTTGAACAGATGTCATTATTCGGTCACCGGGAGTTTTTACATGGCGCTTACATTCGTGTTATAATGAAGTGGCAAAGGAAAAAGGAGGAGTGCCCTATGAATTTAAGTATTCGAGGTCAACAAATCGAGGTTACTGATGCTTTGAAGGATTATGTCGACAAAAAGTTGAGTAGACTCGAGAAGTATTTCGATGCACCCCTTAACTCTGACGGTGCTGTTACATTGAGCACGACGAGAGGTTTGCATACGGTAGAGGTGACGATCCCTTTGAAAGGCATTGTGCTACGCGCTGAGGATGAGAGCGACGATATGTACGCATCCATTGACTCCGTAGTGGACAAGCTGGAACGTCAGATCCGCAAACACAAAACAAAAATTAACCGTAAGTTCCGCCAGGAAGGTAGCCTGAAAACGCTCTTCGTTGAAGACCCAACAGGTACTGTAGCTACAGCTGAACTGGATGCGGACACGGATGACGATGATCTGGAAGTTGTACGGACGAAACGCTTTATGTTGAAACCAATGGACGTGGAAGAGGCCATCCTCCAAATGAACATGGTTGGTCACAATTTCTTCGTATTCTCCAACATTGACAGTGAAGAAGTTAGCGTTGTTTACAAACGGAACGATGGTAAGTACGGATTGATCGAACAAGGTTAATCTTAACCTACAGGATCATCGGATCGGATTTGCGTATGAATATCTAATAATAATGAAGACAGGGACTGTAGTTTCCTGGATTAGACTTAACAAGAGCTTCCATCCCTTAGGGGATGGGGCTCTTTTGTGCGTAGAGAAGCTGGGAAATGACCTTTGGAAATGAAATGGTGAAACTATTCCCTATGCTGCTGCGTCTAATAGATAGTATGAAGAATCACAATCGGTACAATTTTATCACCAGATTCCGATAGCTACGAAAATATTCGCACACCTACATTCGAGAACTGGATATTGAGATTTCCATCCAAATTTACCATCAAAATTCGTTGACAGGGCTGTCTATCCTGCAAAACGAAACATGACAATCGAACGCTTCCGCTAACGACTATGATTTTTTGCACTTAAACTCCATTTGATATGTCTCAGAAGTTCAAAGAAGTGTGCCGTGGCGTGTTGCGGCGGCCCTTACAAACTGTTACAATTTATGCAAAGAGAATCATTGTCCTGATGAGGAATTGTCAACGAATGATCGCTAATCATAATCAATGACAGGCACAGCACCATGAACATGATTCGCAAGGCTCGGGCTTCGGCTAGTTTTTAATAACCGAATCCGTTTGAATACCGAATCAGCTTCATGAGGAACCCTTGGCAAGCCTGGAGTTGATTCATCCATATTACTTTTTATATTGTTTGTCACCCCCGGGTAAGTGGATACAACATCCATCCGATGGTGTCGCGTGGCGGCAACAGGGGGTCTATTCTGTTTTGCACGAAAGGGGTATACCATGCTAGGACTTGTCAAAAAGATCTTCGGCGACATGAATGAACGTGATGTTAAACGTCTGATGAAGACGGTCGATGTGATCAATAAACTGGAACCACAATTTCAGGCGTTGTCTGATGAACAACTGAAAGGTAAAACGGACGAATACCGTGCTCGTATTGAAAAGGGAGAAACAACAGATGAGCTTCTTCCAGAGGCATTTGCAACCGTACGTGAGGCATCACGCCGTGTACTGGGCAAACGTCACTACGATGTACAGATGCTGGGCGGTATCGCTCTGCATGAAGGCCGTATTTCCGAGATGAAAACGGGTGAAGGTAAAACACTGGTAGGAACACTTCCGGTATATCTGAACGCGTTGATGTCCAAAGGTGTACACGTGGTCACGGTCAATGACTATTTGGCACAACGGGATAGCCAGGAAATGGGACAAATCTATGAATTCATGGGCATGTCGGTAGGGGTTAACCTGAGCGGTATGGACCATGCTTTGAAACAACATGCGTATGCATGTGATATTACGTACGGAACGAACAACGAGTTTGGTTTTGACTATCTGCGTGACAACATGGTGCTGTACAAAGAGCAAATGGTACAACGTCCGTTGTTCTTCTGTATCATTGATGAAGTAGACTCCATCCTAGTCGATGAGGCGCGTACGCCACTCATTATCTCTGGACAAGCTCAGAAGTCGACGGACATGTACTATGCAGCAGATCGTTTTGTGAAACGTTTGGTGCCAGAAGAAGACTTTACGGTAGACATTAAGGTGAAATCCGTAGCGTTGACTGAGGCGGGCGTGGCAAAAGCAGAGAAAGCATTTGGTATCGAGAACTTGTATGATCATGCCAATGTAACTCTCAACCATCACATCGTGCAGGGTTTGAAAGCTAATGCAATCATGCGTCGTGACGTGGATTATGTGGTCAGTGATGAGGAAGTTATGATCGTTGATGAATTCACAGGTCGTCTGATGTCTGGACGTCGTTACAGTGATGGATTGCACCAGGCGATTGAAGCCAAAGAAGGCATTGAAGTACAAAACGAGAGCATGACGCTTGCTACGATTACCTTCCAGAACTATTTCCGGATGTACCGTAAACTTGCGGGTATGACGGGTACAGCGAAAACCGAGGAAGAAGAGTTCAAAAAAATCTACGGTCTCGAAGTACTGCAAATTCCAACCAACCGTCCGAACAAACGGGATGACATGGCAGATGTCGTGTATAAGAGCATCGATGGCAAGTTCAATGCCGTTGTAGAAGAGATTGTTGCACGCCACAGTAAGAACCAGCCGGTTCTGGTAGGTACAGTGTCCATCGAGAACTCGGAGCGCCTGTCGGATATGCTTAAGCGCCGTGGTGTGAGACACCAGGTACTGAACGCCAAGTACCATGCGGAAGAAGCAGAGATCATCTCAGGAGCTGGTCAAGCGGGTGCAGTAACGATTGCAACCAACATGGCTGGACGGGGTACGGATATTATTTTGGGTGAAGGTGTAGCTGAAGTAGGCGGCCTTCATATCATCGGTACAGAGCGTCACGAATCACGCCGGATTGATAATCAGCTGCGTGGTCGTGCGGGACGTCAAGGTGACCCGGGTTCAACACAATTCTACCTGTCACTGGGTGATGAATTAATGAGACGTTTCGGTGCGGATAATGTATTGAACATGATGGAGCGCCTTGGTTTTGAAGAAGACCAACCGATTGAGAGCCGGATGATTACCCGTGCAGTAGAATCAGCGCAGAAACGTGTTGAAGGTAACAACTTTGACGTGCGTAAAGTCGTTCTGCAATATGATGATGTTATGAACCAACAACGTGAAATTATATATAAACAGCGCCGCGAGGTACTGGAGTCCGAAAATATCAAACAGATCGTTATGGATATGATCAAACCTTCCATTGAACGTATCGTTGAAGCTCATTGTGGTGACGATATTCCGGAAAACTGGGAGCTGCAGGAAGTTGCCGATTACATGAACAGCAAATTGCTGGATGATGGTTCGGTAACAAAAGATGATCTATGGGGTAAGGAAGCAGAAGAGATCATCGAGTACCTGTTTACGAAAGTTCAGAACAAATACAATGCACGTGAAGAGCGAATTGGCGAAGAGATGGTTCGTGAGTTCGAGAAAGTGGTTGTGCTCCGTGCAGTAGACAGCAAGTGGATGGATCATATTGATGCAATGGATCAATTGCGTCAAGGTATCCACCTTCGTGCCTACGGCGGTACAGATCCACTGCGTGAGTACCAGTTCGAAGGCTTCGAAATGTTCCATCAAATGATCGCTTCGATTCAAGAAGAAGTAGCGACTTATGTGATGAGAGCACAGATCGAGAGCAATCAGGAGCGTCAAGCGGTTGTTGAGGAAAGTCAGATCTCGACAAGCGGTGAACCTGCTGAGAAACGTCCAGTGAAGGTTTCTGACCAAATCGGACGTAACGATCCATGCCCATGCGGTAGTGGCAAGAAGTTCAAACACTGCCACGGTCAAGAGTAGAGCGATGGTTTTTATATACACTTTAGTGTAATAAGTTGAACCTCGATTTTACACCATAACGGAGAGTGCAGAAGCAATCTGAAGAAGCGGAGCGTTCGCCTTTATCCCCGGATTTTTCCCTTGTAAGAGGGAATTAAGAAAATCTGGGGATAAGAGCGATCGGAAGATGCTGCTGTAATCGGAGTAACAGGTGTAACATGAACTAGGTGAACTTATATAGCATGACATGAATGGCTCCTTGCAGCCGGGTATTCCATAGGATGAAGTGAAGGATGCAAAACCGATTAATGGTGCATAGTTATAATAATATGACCATGATCACGGGGAAGAGATATACTGATATAACAGTAGTCTCAACACCAGGGTGGTGCATCACTTACTTGATCTGGAGGAATACCCTGGATGCGGGGAGCTTATCTTAATGAAAAGAGGAATTGCACATGATCGATCCAAACGTGAAGCATGACCTGCGTGAAATAGGCAAGAAACTAACAAACCTTAGGGGGTCTCTTTGACTTAGATCTGAAGCAAGAGATGATCGGCAACTTCGAAGTGAAGATGTCTGCCCCGGATTTCTGGGATGATAGCGACAAGGCGCAATCCGTAATTGCTGAGCTGAATGCGGTAAAAGGATCTGTGGATCAATACACCAAACTCCAACAGGACTATGATGATGCGGTGATGATGATAGAGCTGGCGGATGAAGAAGGCGACGAAGACCTCGCTACCGAGATTGGCAACAGTATTACAGCGATCGTGAACAAAGTCGCAGAGTTCGAACTTCAGCTTCTGCTGAATCAACCATATGACAAGATGAATGCGATTCTGGAGCTTCACCCTGGTGCGGGTGGCACCGAGTCCCAAGATTGGGGACAGATGCTGCTCCGGATGTACACACGTTGGTCCGAGAAGCGTGGCTTCAAGGTTGAGGTACTGGATTATCTGCCAGGTGATGAGGCTGGGATCAAGAGTGTTACGTTGTCGATTAAGGGACATAACGCTTATGGTTATCTGAAAGCCGAGAAGGGTGTACACCGACTGGTGCGAATCTCTCCTTTTGACTCATCGGGCCGTAGACATACGTCCTTTGTATCCTGTGATGTGGTACCGGAGATTGATGATACGATTGAACTGGACATCCGCACAGAGGATCTCAAGATCGATACGTACCGGGCAAGTGGCGCGGGTGGACAACATATCAATACCACCGACTCTGCCGTACGGATTACTCACCTTCCAACAGGTGTAGTTGTGACGTGTCAGAATGAACGTTCACAGATCAAGAACCGTGAGCGAGCGATGACGATGCTTCGTTCGAAATTGTATGAGCGTAAAATTGAAGAGCAAAAACAACAGCTGGATGAAATCCGAGGAGATCAGTCGGATATTTCATGGGGTAGCCAGATTCGCTCCTATGTGTTCCATCCCTATAGTATGGTAAAGGATCACCGTACAAGCGTAGAGACTGGAAATACAGGGGCAGTAATGGACGGCGACCTCGATGCATTCATCGATGGTTATTTGCGTAGCCAGATTAAAGTAGAAACGGATTAATATAAGTTCCTGTATGGACCCATGCGTGTAGGCGTATGCTGGTGTATACGGGAGCTTTTTTTTGAATAATTTTATAGGATAGAAAAAATGAGCGAACATCTGATCAGTCACAACAAAGGAGAGCACGAGAACATGCAACAACGATCACAACTTCACAATAATCGCAAAAAGAGGATAACTAGCCTCATTCCACTCAATGGTCCATGGAGAAACGTCGTGGATACGGTATCTATCATTGTAGGCTCGTTTTTAATCGCAGTGGCCTTTAATTTATTTTTATTACCGAATCAGATCGCTTCGGGTGGAGTGTCCGGGTTATCGATCCTAGGCAAGGAGTGGCTCAATCTGGAGCCGGCATACACCCAGTGGGCGATTAACATCCCGCTCCTGATCGCGGGTTTCCTGCTCATTGGGAAGCAGTATGGTGTGCGCTCTGTATTGGGCAGTATTGTCCTGCCATTGTTAGTCTATCTCACGAAGGATTGGGCCATTCCAACAACGAATCCACTACTTGGTTCACTGTATGGTGGGATTGGCGTTGGTCTAGGGATTGGAATTGTATATAGAGGTAGAGGGTCAACAGGTGGCATGAGCATTCTTGCCAGAATCGTACAGAAATACAGTGGACTGAGTTACTCATTGTGTGTAGTCATCATGGATGCTACGGTTATTATTATGGCTGCATTTGTGCTGTCATTGGAGCAGTCTCTCTATGCGCTGATTGGGTTGTATGTTACCGGTAAAGTGATCGATGCCGTTGAGATGGGCCTAGGCTTTTCCAAGGTGGCGTATATTATCTCCAACCAGACGGAAGCGATTAGCAAAGTGATTCTGGATGATCTGGATCGCGGATTAACGAAGTTGGAAGCCAAAGGCGGTTACACTGACGATCAACGAACAGTACTGATGGTAGTCGTTGGGCAAAATGAGGTGCCAAGACTCAAAGCGTTGATCCGGTCTGTGGACCCGGGAGCGTTTGTCATTATCAGTAACGCGCACGAAGTGCTCGGTGAAGGCTTTAAGCGGGGAGAACATGTGTGAACGGGTGTGAAAAATAGGGAGCGAGCCGCGTGGGGCTCGTAAGTTTGGAAACAAAAATTCAAAAAAAGCAGGTACATCCTTCTCTGCAATGACAGAGAGGGAGTACCTGCTTTTTTACTATTAAAAGTTCAACTTAACATTTCACATAACGGAGAGGACAGAAATATCCTGAAGAAGTGGAACGTTCGCCTGAAAGCTTTCTGAAAGAAAGCTACTTCGGAAGCATATGCTATCCCCGGATTTTCCCCTTTAGAATAGAGAATCAAAAAAATTTGGGGATAACAGCGATCGGAAGGCGTTTCTGTCATTGGAGTGCCGCCGCTACAGAATCGGAGATAACAGACGGGAAATCGCTTCTTTGAAGCGAATGATTAGACTTCGTTTTTGGTATTCATCGAGCGTCATTTCCCGCGATACATGCAGGTCGTGCTCAAAGGTTTGTACAAGTGCTGTCGCAATCGTTTCATCATACATAAAGGCATTAACCTCAAAGTTCAACCGGAAACTGCGGTAGTCAATATTGGCGGTTCCCACGGATGCAACCAAACTGTCAATGATAAGTGTTTTGGCATGAATGAAGCCATTATCATATATAAATACTTTGGCGCCCACTTTTAACAACTCACCAATATAAGATAACGTAGCCCAGTATACAAAGGCATGATCGGGCTTATTAGGAATCATAATGCGAACATCTATGCCGGACAGACACGCGAGACGAATAGCTTCGAATACACTGGCATCCGGGATAAAATAAGGTGTTTGAATCAAAATCGAATGTTTTGCACCATTAATCATCTTGAGATAACTGTTCTTGATATGTTCAGTCTCTGCATCTGGTCCACTAGAGACAATCTGCATGGCAATCTTTCCTGTACCCTCAATATGAGGGAAATGCGCCGGAACATAAGGTGTGTCGTGTTGCTTGGACGCTTCATTCCAATCCAGAAGGAAACGGGTCTGCAGCGCATGAACGGCATTCCCCTGAATACGCAGATGTGTGTCACGCCAGTAACCGAATTTCGAGTTCAAGCCAAGATACTCATCTCCAACGTTAAATCCGCCCGTGTACCCCAGGTTACCATCGATGATGACAATCTTACGGTGGTTCCGGTAGTTCATACGCAAGTTGATTAGACTAAATTTGGATGGGAAAAAGACTTCAACCAAACCGCCTGCTTCGCGCAATTCTTTGAAAAAGCGTTTTGATACCCGCCGTGATCCGAGCGCGTCATACAGCAAACGAACTTTGATGCCTTCCCGCGCTTTGCGGATGAGTGCATCCCGAATTCTTTTGCCCAGACGGTCGCCTCTATAAATGTAGTATTGTACGTGCACGTGATCCTGAGCCGCTTCGATGTCATCCAAGAGCCGTTGGAACTTGTCTGTTCCGTCCGTAATGATCTCAACCGCATTATCCTCCGTTAACAGAGCACCGTTCTGCTTCAGGTTCATATAGATCATGTCCTGGCTAGTCTCGGTTGCTTGGTTGCGGAAAGGGGTGCGGTTATCGTGCAACTGCGTGAGCTGGGCTTCAATACGTTCCTCTAGCCCGAGCTTCTTACGTTCTTTCCACTGGAAAAGCCGGTATCGGGTCAGGTTCTGACCGGTTAAAAGATAAAGTACAAACCCAAACACCGGAATAAAGTTCAAGACGAGCAGCCAAGCCCAGGAAGCGCTGGCATCCTTCCGTTCGAAGAAAACGACTGCTGCCGCAAAAATGATATTCAGGCCAAGGAGTACAATAAGTAAAATGGATTCGATATGCACTATAGTCCCCCATGTCTCATAATGACCATCATGAATCTATTCATATGTCCTTGATTAGCAGGTTAGTTATGAATGAGACCCTGATTGTAATGTTTCCTACTAATACGTATTTTAACAGATGTATACCTATTCGTCCCGGATAGTAAAAAAAGATATGTTCGGATTGGATGGAAATCCATGTGAAATTGATGATAGAGTGTTGTATTTATATAACCAGAGTCGTATAATAATACACAAATATGCATATAAGCGACGGAATTGCTGTGTTCAAGTATCCTTCAGGCAAGGACATAGCACAAGTAGCGCATACATCGAGATTGGGGGAGCGAGAGTGAATAACAAATTAAAAGTAGCAATCGTCGGTTCCACCGGCTACGGCGGGGTGGAGCTGATTCGTTTTTTCCAGAACCATCCGTTGGTTGAAATCACATCAGTGATCTCATCATCGAGCAGTGGTGAGTCCATCGCAGATGGATTTCCGCATTTGACGGGCGTGATTCACAGGCCACTCGACGGTGTAGATCCGGCTGAAATTGCGAGTCGTGCGGATCTGGTATTCACAGCGACCCCGTCCGGCGTAAGTGCTAAGCTTGTACCAAGCCTGCTAGCAGCAGGACTTAAGGTGATTGACCTGTCTGGCGATTTCAGACTTAAGGATGGAACAGTGTACGAAGAATGGTACAAACATCCGGCGCCTTCAGCTGATTTGCTGGAACAAGCGGTATACGGCATGGCTGAGGTGTATGGCGAAGAAGTGAAGGGACAGAATTTTATATCCAACCCGGGTTGTTATCCAACGGCTACACTTCTTGGACTGATCCCTGCTGTAGAGGCAGGCTGGATTGATCCTTCTACTATTATAATTGATGCTAAATCAGGCGTATCTGGAGCAGGGCGCGGAACAAGTCTGACAAACCATTATGCAGAGATGAATGAGAATTTCAAAGCCTATAAACTGAATAAACATCAACATATTCCCGAGATCGAACAAGTGCTTGGCAGTATAACGGGAACGCCTGTTACGGTTACTTTCACAACACATCTGGTGCCAATGACACGTGGAATTATGAGTACGATGTATGCAAACCTCATTGGGGAACACAGCGACCGGGAGATCGTAGATTTGTACCGTAAATATTATGAGAACAGACCTTTTGTACGTGTACGTGAACCGGGCATCTGGCCTTCTACCAAAGAAGTGTACGGATCCAACTATTGTGATATCGGATTTGCGGTAGATCCTCGCACAGGGCGTTTGACGATTATTTCGGTCATCGACAACCTGGTGAAGGGTGCTTCCGGGCAAGCGATTCAAAATATGAACCTGATGATGGGATGGGAGGAGAACCTCGGGCTGAACATGACACCGGTATATCCATAAGGGATTGTAATTCAGGAGGAGTGCTGGAACATTCGGTGTAGAGTGCTTTCTCGGAGTCAACTTAGGGAGAACGGATCAGGTTAAGCAGGCGATCATCAGCATATAGCTGAACGCATACGGGGGATATGATATGGGAACGAATGTGGAGCAACATACTTTTACCGTGGTTGAGAACGGAACAATTGTAACCCCTGGGGGATTCACTGCTGGTGGACTTCACTGCGGATTGAAAAAGACATCTCGCAATGACATCGGAGCGATCCGCTGTGATGTACCAGCTACAGCTGCTGCTGTATACACGACGAACGTGTTTCAGGCGGCACCACTCAAAGTAACGCGCGAAAGCTTGAGCAACGGACGTCTTCAGGCTGTTATCGTGAACAGTGGTAATGCGAATGCATGTACAGGACAACAAGGGGAAGAAGATGCTTATGCGATGCGTTCGGCTGCTGCGCGTGAGTTGGGTGTGGCAGAAGAGGACGTGGCTGTGGCATCCACAGGTGTCATTGGTGAATTGCTCAAAATGGATGCTGTACATTCAGGTATCACTGGTCTTCCAGGGCATATGGGCAAGGAGTCTAACGAGGCGGAGCAATTTTCACAAGCGATTCTAACAACGGATTTGGTGAAAAAGGAAGCTTGCGTCTCCGTTCTGGTTAACGGTAAGACGGTTACAATTGCGGGAGCCGCCAAAGGCTCGGGTATGATTCATCCGAATATGGCGACAATGCTCGCTTTCATGACATCTGACGCGGTCATTGGTGCAGAAGCGTTGCAGCGCCTGCTGCGCCAGGCAACGAATCATACATTCAACATGATTACCGTTGATGGGGATACAAGTACAAACGATATGTTGGTAGCTATGTCCAGTGGATATGCAGGCAATGAAGAGCTGACGATGGAGCACCCGGATTGGGACGCTTTTGCAGCCGGCTTCACCTATGTATGCCAAGTACTGGCCAAAGCCATTGCTCGCGATGGTGAAGGAGCAACCAAACTGGTTGAGGTAGAAGTTACAGGTGCAGTAAGTGATGAATCCGCACAGGCAATTGCCAAAACCGTCATCGGTTCGAGTCTTGTGAAATCAGCCATGTTCGGCGCTGATGCCAACTGGGGTCGGATTATTGCAGCGGTAGGGCGTGCAGGACAACCGGTGAACCCGGATACGGTGGATATTCGTTTGGGAGATATCTCGGTACTTGCGCAGTCCCGTCCAGTCGTGTTTGACGAAGAATTGGCATTGGCCTATTTGCAGACCGATACCGTTCGCATTGTGGTGGATTTGCACCACGGCGAAGGAACGGCAACAGCCTGGGGCTGTGACCTGACGTATGACTACGTCCGAATTAACGCAGCATACCGCACGTAATATTTTGTATTTAGTTTTAATAATCTAGCAGCTTCATGATTGAAAAGCTGCTTTGTAAAAATATGTAGAACATCTATAAGGATTAAACTTTATGAGTCTGATTTTTGACGGGGATAGTGAAAAAGTCGGAATCGATTCTGAAGAAGCGAAGCGTTCGCCTTTGTCTCCGGGTTTCCCCTTTAAAAAGGGAATCAAAAAACCTGGAGACAACAGCGATCAAAAGAACGATCCGAATTTGTAACGGCTAGACCCGTCTAACATGGATTTATTAAGTGTTAAGTCTTTTAGAATATTTGAACGAAAGGAGCTTGCCTCATGAATTCAACAATGCCAAACAAGAGTACCGCAACGGAAGCGAGCACAGAGAAACAGATGTTTGTCATGAAATGTGGAGGCAGCACACTGGCGGCATTGCCTGAGTCTTTCTTTGCGGATCTGCGTGATTTGCAGTCTCAGGGCACGCAGCCGGTAATCGTGCATGGTGGAGGTCCTGCGATCTCGGATAACCTGGCGAAGCTTGGCATCGAAACCGAATTCGTTAACGGCCTGCGCAAAACAACTGAACCTGTGCTGGACGTAGTGGAGATGGTGCTTGCGGGCAGCATCAACAAACAGATCGTGCGTCTGATTCAACGTGTGGGCGGTCGTGCACTAGGCTTGTCCGGCGTGGACGGGGGTCTGATTCAGGCTAAACCTGTTACAAACCACACAGAGATCGGTTGGGTAGGCGATGTCACTGGTGTGAATGCAGAGATTATCCAAGGCATCGTGAACATGGGTTACATGCCAGTTATCGCACCAGTTGGTGTAGATGCAACTGGACAACGCTACAACATTAACGCAGATACAGCTGCGGGTGCAGTGGCGTCTCATCTCGGCGTGAGTCGGATGATTGTCGTGACCGACGTTCCAGGCATCATGAAGAACGTAGGCGGCGAGAAAAAAGTACTGCCATCCGTATCTGTACAAGAGATTGAGGACATGATCCAGACCGGAGAAATCTATGGCGGCATGATTCCCAAAGTGCGTGCAGCTATCGCATGTATCCATGGTCAAGTACGTGAGGTCGTCATCGTAGACGGCAGCGAACCCCAAATCCTGAGCCGAGTGCTAGGCGGAGAAATCATCGGAACAAGAATCATCCGTATGCAATAATTTGCTCGATACGCTAGGGTCTTAATAGTCTTATTTAAATAAAAAAATATGTGCACGGCTTTTTTATATAAGAAATCTAATATTACACTCACAATAACGTAGGGTGCAGAACCAATCGGAAGAATAAAAATGCATAACGGAGAGGACAGAAATAACCTGAAGAAGCGGAGCGTGCGCCTTTATCACAGGATTTTCCCCATTGAAGGGGAATAAAAAAAATCCAGGGATAACAGCGATCGGAAGATTGTTCAGTCATCGAAGTGGAGTATGCATACGTTCGGAAGATGGTTCCGCAATCGGAGTGATCTAGTGTAAATCAGGTTTCTTATATAATTGCTCGTGTACCAACAAATAAGGAGTGATATGGTCATGGCAAAAGGCAACGAACAGCCAGGTTCTGGCACAGCGGTAGCGGGCGCAACAGCAACAGGTGCAGCAGCACAGACGGAAAGCTCGCTTTTCCAAACGTATGCGCGTTATCCAATCAGTCTGGTTAAAGGTAAAGGCAGCTGGTTGTGGGATGACCAGGGCAACCGTTATCTCGATTTCATGTGCGGACTCGCTGTAACTAGCCTGGGCCATGCACCGGAGAAAGTTGGAGCCAAGCTGAAAGCTCAGATTGATGAGCTGTGGCATGTATCCAACCTATTCCAGATTCCAGGCCAGGAGAAAGCAGCAGCATTGCTGACAGCCAATACATGTGCTGACGCAGTGTTTTTCTGTAACAGTGGTGCCGAAGCGAATGAAGCAGCTATCAAAGTTGCACGTCGTTATCACCAGAAGGTGAAAGGCACAGATCGCTATGAAGTGATCACCTTTGCCCAGTCCTTCCATGGACGGACACTCGCAACGCTGACAGCAACCGGACAAGATAAGGTGAAAGAAGGATTTTTGCCATTGCCAGCCGGATTTGTAACCGTACCTTTGCATGATACCCCTGCACTTGAAGCTGCAATTGGACCCAACACAGCAGCTATTATGCTGGAGATGGTTCAGGCCGAAGGTGGTGTATATCCAGTCGAACCGGAATTCGTCAAACATGTACGGAAATTGTGTGACGAGCATGGGTTGCTTCTGATTGTCGATGAAGTACAAACAGGAATGGGACGTACGGGTAAACTGTTCGCGCACGAACATTATGGCATTGAGCCAGACGTGTTCACCGTTGCCAAAGGTATCGGCAGTGGTTTCCCTGTAGGCGCGATGTTGGGTAAAGGCTTCTTGCGGGATGCGTTCACGCCAGGTAGCCATGCGACAACATTTGGCGGAACACCACTTGCTTCATCCGTTGTGATCGCAACAATTGAAACGATGCTGGAAGATCGCCTGCCAGAGCGTGCAGCGGAGATGGGCGAATACCTGATGAGCTCCCTGCGGAAACGTTTGGCGGGCAATTCCTTTGTGAAGGAAGTTCGTGGCTTGGGATTGTTGGTCGGTATCGAATGTGCTGAGCCGGTAGGTGATATTGTGCTTGCTGGGCAAAAACGCGGTATCTTGTTCGTCTCTGCAGGACCGAATGTGATTCGTTTGCTTCCGAACCTGTATGTGAGCAAAGAAGAGATCGACGAGGCCGTATCGCTGGTAGCCACATTGATCGAAGAGCACGTAGCGGCGAAAGCCTAATATAAAAATGAGAACCTTTCTGTCTCGGGGCCATTACCGGCCTCGAAGCAGAACGAGATGATGAATCCCTGTAGCCGCGCGGTGAACTTGCGGAAGATGAACTTGAGAAGCACCAAACACGATGTTAACGGTGCTCTCTTCTGCCCATGCGGGTGCAGGGAACCGGAAATAAGGAGGACATTATAGATGACAGCACAACAGACGGAAAAGATTCAGAAGATTGATCTGAGAGGCCGGGATTTTATCGAATTCACGGACTACACAGCAGAGGAGATTCGTTATCTGCTTGATCTCGCGATTGAGATTAAAGGCAAACAAAAAAGCGGTGTACCTTTTCAACCGTTGAAAGGTAAAACGATCGGACTTATTTTTGAAAAATCATCCACACGTACGCGTGTATCTTTTGAAGTGGGTATGTTCCAATTGGGCGGACACGCACTTTTCCTGAGCAAAAATGATATTCAGCTGGGTCGCGGGGAAACAACACATGATACAGCCAAAGTATTGTCCCGTTACCTGGACGGCATCATGATCCGTACCTTTGGACACCATAATGTAACTGAACTGGCAGAGCATGCGGATGTTCCGGTCATTAACGGCCTGAGCGATGCAGCGCATCCTTGTCAGGTACTGGCCGACTTCCAAACGGTGCTGGAGCACAAAGGCAAGCTCGCAGGTCTGAAAATGGCATACATCGGAGATGGCAACAACATGGCACACTCCCTGATGCTCGGAGCAGCGAAGATGGGTATGCATGTTGCTGTAGCAACGCCAGAAGGCTATGAGCCGGATAGCACAGTTGTGGAGCAGGCACGCATTATCGCACAGGAGAGCGGTTCTGAAGTGACTGTAACCTACAGTGCACAGGAAGCTGCGAAAGATGCAGATATCGTGTATACGGATGTATGGGCAAGCATGGGCTTTGAAGAAGAGCAGAAGATTCGGGAGCAGGTATTTGCGGCATATCAAGTGGACGAGGAACTGATGAAAGGCGCGAAGCCGGACTACATGTTCTTGCATTGTCTGCCAGCACACCGCGGCGAAGAAGTGAGTGCCGGTGTAATTGACGGACCGAACTCTCTGATCTTTGATCAGGCGGAGAATCGCTTGCATGCACAGAAAGCATTAATGGCTGCATTAATGAGCGAATAGCTGCTATTTCATTGAATGGGTTGATTTTAGGCGCAGATTTCGCGATGATAGATTCATCTATAATGTACTTTAAAAAGTTAATTAAACAAGAAGCATACACAAAAACGGAGAGACAGAAAAAGCCTGAAGAAGCGAAGCGTGCACCTGAAAGCTTTCTGAAAGAAAGCTGCATCGGAAGCATAGGCTATCCCCGGATTTCACCGTATAAAAAGGAATTGAAAAATCTGGGGATAACAGTGATCGGAAGGGTTTTCTGGCTCGTAGGATTCAGTGTATGAAGGCTTTGTTTAACTTAACTGATCTTGGGGAGGACCATTGAACATGGCTAAGGAAAAAATTGTACTCGCATATTCAGGCGGGTTGGACACATCTGTAATTTTGAAATGGTTGAAAGAAACGTATGATGCTGAGATTATCGCATTCACAGCGGATATTGGACAAAAGGATGAACTGGACGGTTTGGAGGAAAAAGCACTGGCAACAGGCGCTTCCAAAGTATACATCGACGATCTGCGCGATGAATTCGCAAAAGATTTCATCTATCCAATGTTCCAAGCTGGTGCCCTTTATGAAGGACAATACCTGCTCGGTACAAGTATCGCTCGTCCACTGATCGCTAAACGCATGGTGGATATCGCTCGTGCAGAAGGTGCTACAGCCATCGCTCACGGCGCTACAGGTAAAGGAAATGACCAAGTTCGTTTTGAGCTGAACGCGGCTGCACTGACACCAGACATTAACGTAATTGCACCTTGGCGTCTGGAAGAATTCCGTAACCAATTTCCGGGACGTGCCGAGATGATTGCTTACGCTGAAAAACATGGTATTCCGGTAACCGCATCTGCGGCTAAACCATACTCCACAGACCGTAACTTGCTGCATATCAGCTATGAGAGCGGTGTGCTCGAAGATCCATGGTTCGATCCAAGTGCGGACGAGAACAAAGATATGTTCCTGCTGAGCAGTGCACCTGAAGATGCACCAGATCAAGCGGAATATGTTGAACTGGAATTCGAACAAGGTGACTGTGTTGCACTGAACGGTGAGCGTTTGAGCCCACTGCAAGTGATGGAGCAACTGAATGAACTGGGTGGTAAACATGGTATTGGCCGTGTAGATATGGTTGAGAACCGTTTTGTTGGTATGAAGAGCCGTGGCGTGTACGAAACACCAGGTGGAACAATCTTGTTCACCGCACATCGCAAAATGGAATCCATCACGATGGACCGTGAAGTGATGAACCTGCGTGACAGCCTGATCACACGTTACAGCACACTCGTTTACAATGGCTTCTGGTTCGCACCTGAGCGTCTTGCATTGCAAGCGCTGGTGACTGAAAGCCAGAAGAACGTAACAGGTACCGTTCGTGTGAAATTGTATAAAGGCAACATCATCGGCGCAGGTGTGAAAAGCCCTGTCAGCCTCTACAATCCGGACATCGCAACGATGGAAGCTGATCCAACGCAAGCTTACGATCAAGGTGATGCAACAGGCTTTATCCGCCTGAATGCACTGCGTTTGAAAGTAAACTCCGGCGTGGAGCAAAACAAAAACTAATTTCAACCTGCATATATAGAACTATATCAATATAAATGACAAGGCAGGCCGTTCTTGCACATCTGGCAGGAGCGGCTTTGTCCATGAGCGAAAGGGGAGTACTCACTGTGAGCAAGCTGTGGGGAGGACGTTTTACAAAACAAACCAATCATTTGGTTGAGGAATATACGGCATCAATCAATTTTGATAAAGCTTTGGCTGAGGAAGACATTCAGGGTAGTCTGGCCCATGTAATGATGCTGGGCAAATGCGGCATTCTTCCGGCGGAAGATGTGGAGACCATCAAAGAAGGATTGATCACCGTTCTGCACAAAATCCGTGCAGGTGAAGTGGAATTCTCCGTATCGGACGAAGACATCCACATGAATATTGAGAAAAACCTGATCGAAACGATTGGCCCCGTAGGCGGTAAACTACATACAGGCCGTAGCCGGAACGACCAGGTTGCAACGGATATGCACCTATACCTGCGCGAGCGGGTGGTTGGCTTTGTAGGCATGTTGCATTCCTTGCAGGAAGCACTGATTGGACAAGCGAAAGATAACCTCGATACCATCGTACCGGGTTATACGCATCTTCAACGGGCACAGCCAATTCTGTTCGCCCATCACCTGATGGCGTATGTATCCATGTTCCAACGGGATGCGGAGCGTCTGATGGACAGTTACAAACGCATTAACATCCTGCCACTGGGCGCAGGTGCGCTCGCGGGCACAACATTCCCAATTGACCGTCATTTTGTCGCGGAACAACTGGGCTTTGATGGCGTGTACGAGAACAGTCTTGACGCAGTAAGCGACCGTGACTTCATCGTTGAGTTCCTGGCGGCAGCTTCGCTAATCATGACTCACTTGTCCCGTCTGAGTGAAGAGTTGGTACTGTGGAGCAGCACAGAGTTTGGGTTCGTTGAACTGGACGACGCATTCTGCACAGGCAGCAGCATCATGCCTCAGAAGAAAAATCCGGACGTCCCTGAACTCGTGCGTGGTAAAACAGGACGTGTGTACGGCAACCTGATCGGCTTGCTGACAGTACTGAAATCTCTTCCACTGGCATACAACAAAGACATGCAGGAAGACAAAGAAGGTATGTTCGACACGGTAGCAACGCTGGAAGGTGCATTGCAACTGTTCGCTCCAATGATCGCAACAATGACAGTGAACAAGGATCGGATGCGTCAAGCGGTCAACCAGGATTTCTCCAACGCTACGGATATTGCTGACTTCCTCGTGGGCGAAGGCTTGCCTTTCCGTCAAGCGCATGAAGTGATTGGTAAAACGGTGCTGTACTGCATCCAGAACAGCAAGTATTTGCTGGATCTGACGATTGACGAATTCCGTCAGTTCTCACCACTGTTCGATGACCGGATCTATGATGTGCTGCAACCGGAAGCGGTAGTGAACGCTCGTAATGTTTACGGCGGGACAGCTTCGGGTCAAGTCGCTGAAGCCATCGGACGCAGTGAGAAGGTACTGGAGATCACCGAGCAATGGATTACGAACCGCGGTTAATACCACCGCTACTATAAGGTACCCTTACAGATACAACAGTACAACAAAGAAGCAGGCCAGAGAACTTTGTTCTCAACGGCTTGCTTCTTTGTGTTTTACAGCGATGTGCTCTAGATATATTGAACTCAACCGCGAACAGAAGGTAGGTTGTTCTTCTATCGGAGTACCCGTTTAGTTAATCGCGGTAGCTCCATTGCAATTCTCCACTAATCGCGCTTTTGTAAAGGCAACCATTTCAATACATCCTGAATCTTGGCATCCCAGTAGCCCCACTCATGTTCACCAGGCCCTTCCTCGTATGTCAATTCGAAGTTCGTTTGTTCACAGGCATGCCGGAAGGTTTGATTATCCTCATACAGGAAATCTTCCGTTCCGCAGCATTGGTAGAGCAAAGGTCGAGGACTTTCGCTAGATTGATTTTCTTTTAACAGATGGATCAGATCGTTCTCTGTACCTGTCACCTCTGGTCCGAAAATACGTTGTAACTCCGTCTGTTGTAATGCTGAGGATGCATTTCTATCCATATGTGCAGACATATCGAGTGCTCCAGACAAACTGGCAGCTGCAGCATATTGATCTGGTTTACGAAGAGCCAGCTTGAACGCCCCATAGCCACCCATGGACAATCCGGCAACGAAATTGTCCTCCCGTTGATCTGACAGCGGGAAGAAAGAACGAGCAAGTGCCGGCAGTTCTTCACTGATAAAGCTCCAATAACGTCCGCCTTCTACCATATCTGTATAGAAGCTGCGGTGTACCTGTGGCATAACAACGGCGATCCCGAGGTTGGCCACATAACGTTCGATGGAAGTCCGGCGCAGCCAGATGGAATCATCATCAGACAGACCGTGCAGCAGGTACAGGGTTGGGTGCAACCCTTTGCCAGTCACATTCTCCATACCGATCTGATTGTGGGTTTGTTGCGGCAGAATGACATGCATGCTGGTGCTAAGCCCGAGCGTATCCGAGTAAAAATCACATTTAATAAGTGCCATGAGTATAAGAAACCCCTTTCATAAGTTCGTTAACTACTTGTTCTGACATGAGAGGATGGGATGAAAATCGGATGCCTGAGCCTCCAAAGTGTTTATATGTAACAGGTTATACGCATTACTCTTCCATTGCAATAACAAGATCTACAGTAGAAAACAAAGAATTTCACACCAGTGGTTAAAATGGAAGTCTGTAGTCTGATCATCGATTTTTCAATGTGGTTTACAACGTAACAATGTTATGTTACACTCATTTCAATAAAAAGGGGGACCATATATGACGGATGATTTGATCTCCAAAAAAGAGTTGTTGGACCTGACAGGTATCTCCTACGGTCAGTTATACCGCTGGAAGCGAAAAAATCTCATTCCGGAGGAATGGTTCATTCGAAAGTCGTCCTACACCGGACAAGAGACCTTTTTTCCAAAACAACAGATTTTACTACGCATTGACAAGATTCTCAATATGAAAGACGGATTGTCGCTGGATGAGCTGGCAGACGTGTTCTCACCTACGTTGGGTGAAGTGGAGATGTCTGCTTCACAACTATTAGAGCGAAACATTGTTTCACAAATTTCGCTGGATCTGTTGCAAGAAGCAGGTCGAGAACAACCGCTGTATGCTTTGGAGCAGATTATGATGCTCTACGTCCTTGATAAGCTGTTAATGAGCGGAGATATTACTCGGCAAGAGGGTGCTTTGCTGATCGAAGTGATGTCCGAACATTATTATCGTTTTACAGGCAAACCCAGCGAACTCGTGCTTATTCGTAAGATGGGTGTTCCTTCATTCATGCTGGTAACAGCAGGAACGGAGTTTTATTTTGACAATGGTGTGAAAGTGGTTCTTAGGCAGCCGATGGGAACATTTATGGAAGAATTAAAACTCAAATTGGGATAAGGAGAGGATCATCTATGGAAGAGCGGAATAAGCGGAATGATCTGAATGTGGCGGGCATAAGTCAAACGGCAGGCGGGGAGTTTCGCCGTGTATCTATTGACGGCATGGCTAAGGTGAACGGCAACTTGGACTGCACCTCTATGGAAGTGAATGGAACATTGAAGATGCACGGCGCTTTGACCTCCGAGAGTGCAGCGATTAACGGCATGTGCACGTTGAATGGACCTCTGACCAGTTCTCGTGTTCGGGTGGATGGTTTGACGACGATTAACGGAGATCTCCATAGCCCTGAGCTTGAAGTGAACGGAAAGTGTACCGTACGTGGAAGAGTGGATGGGGAACGAATTGATATTGGCGGTGTGATCGATATTGAAGGGGATGTCCAATGTGAGTCCCTGAATGTACGGGGCAATATTAAGATCAGCGGTTTACTGAATGCGGGAACAGTGGAGATCAGGCTGCATACATCTTCTTCGGCTAAAGAGATTGGCGGAGAGCGTATCGATATTCGTCGCAAGGAACAACAGAATGGCTTTTGGAAAAGTATTGGTCTGGGCGGGACCCCTTCATTTAAGACATCCTTAATTGAGGGTGATGAGATTGTGCTGGAAGATACCGAAGCTGACATTGTTCGGGGGAGTAACATTTTTATCGGTCGGGGCTGTAACATCAGACTGGTTGAATATTCAGGTGAACTTGAGGTAGATCAGGATGCCAAGGTGGGCAGCAGTCAGCGAATTTAAAGTTTGGATATGGAGAGAAAGGGATGGGATCGACATGAATAACAATCCTGGGCGTTCATTGGACAAAAAAATGGATATCAGCATCGTTGGTGATGGCAGTTCTTCTGGTGGCGTGTACGGCAAGATCAAGGTTGTAGGGGACGCGTCCTTTAACGACAATCTATCTTGTGATCGATTCAAATGTACGGGTACATCGGTCATATACGGATCGCTTGAATCCACAGATATTAAAATTACCGGAACCCTGACTCTAACAGAGCGAGAGACCAGCAACGATGGTGAGGATGGAATCCGGGCATCTGGCCTGCATGTCAAAGCTGAGCATATAAAAGTGGTAGGTGAACTTCATCTTTCAGGGGATTGTCAGGCGGAAAATATCAAGCTGAACGGGCGATTGACGATAGCGGGGATGCTCAGCGCTGAACACATGACACTCAAAATCATGGGTCCATCCGAGGTCAAGGAAATGGGCGGTTCCGTCATCTCGGTGAAGAGTGGCCGGTTGAATGACTTGTTTACGGGGAGTAAGTCAATTCTCAAGTCACAGCTCATCGAGGGTGATGATATTGAATTAGAGAATACGGAGGCCGAGATTGTCCGTGGCGATAAAATAAAAATCGGTCCTGGCTGCCGGATTGGTACAGTGGAATACCGTTCATCTCTGCAAATTCATCCGCAATCGGAAGTTTTGCTGCAAAGCAATCGGTCCTTGGACTGATTAACGCAGACTTCTTTTCGGATATACTAATGCAGTCATATGAATAGAGCGTGAATGGAGAGATTGAGTACAATGGTTGCACGTAAAAACAGTATTGGATTGGTGCTGGCAGGGTTACTGCTCAGCATATTAATGGCTTCGATGGATAATACCATCGTGGCAACAGCTATGGGGGATATTGTCGGGAAGCTGGGTGGGCTCGACAAGTTCGTATGGGTTACCTCCGCGTACATGGTGGCTGAGATGGCAGGGATGCCGATATTCGGTAAGCTATCCGATATGTATGGACGGAAGAAGTTTTTTGTATTTGGTATTATTGTGTTTATGCTTGGCTCAGCGCTGTGCGGAACGGCAACGTCTATTGTGGAATTGACGATGTACAGAGCGATTCAAGGTATTGGTGCGGGGGCCCTGGTGCCGATTGCCTTTACGATCATGTTTGATGTCGTTGCACCAGAATCTCGTGGTAAATTGGGTGGATTGTTTGGAGCCGTCTTTGGCCTCTCCAGCGTATTCGGACCTCTGCTCGGTGCTTACATTACCCAGTATGCGACATGGGAATGGGTATTCTATATCAACCTGCCGCTAGGCTTGATTGCATTTGTGTTCATTGCGTTCTTCTATAAAGAATCCCATCAGCATCAATCCCAACAGATCGACTGGCTGGGTGCTGTAACGCTGATCGGTGCTGTTGTGTGCCTGATCTTTGGTCTGGAACTTGGCGGCAAAACATTTGCCTGGAGTTCCTGGCAGATTCTTGGCTTGTTTGCCGGATTTGTAGCATTAGCGCTGCTTTTCCTTTTTGCAGAAACCAAAGCCAAAGAACCAATCATCTCCTTTGGCATGTTCCGCAACCGGGTCTACTGGTCCAGTAACGTTATTGGTATGTTCAGTGGTGCGGCGTTCATTACAGCATCCGTGTACATTCCGATCTTCATACAGGGGGTACTTGGTGGTAAAGCGACCAACTCCGGTCTCGTACTATTGCCGATGATGCTCGGGTCCGTTGTGACTGCGTCCTTGGGCGGGGTGTTGATGACCAAAATCAAGTATCGCAATATCATGATCCCTACGTTAGCCTTACTTGTCATTGGACTTGGATTGCTGACTACGCTGGATGAGAATTCTTCCCTTTGGACGATACGTATCTACATGGTGATGGTTGGTCTGGGTGTCGGTGCTTCGTTCTCCGTACTTAGCAATGCAGCCATGAATGCGTTTGAACCGCAAAGACGCGGAGCAGCAAGCTCCACACTTAACTTTTTGCGGTCCCTCGGTATGACGATGGGCATTACGATCTTTGGTATCGTACAGAGCCAGGTATTTACGCGTAAAATGAACGATGCTCTCGCTGGTTCAGCTGCGGAAGCAGGCGGTGCTTCAGCGGGTGGCATGCCGCAGGGAGTGGATCTGACCGATCCACATGCGTTGCTCTCACCAGAACTCAGACAGGCGATTCCGCCTCAGGTGCTGGATACCATCACACATGCCCTGTCTTCTTCCATCGTGCAGTTATTTGCTTGGGCTGTCATTCCGGCTGCACTTGCGTTGGTCGCTTCCTTCTTCATGGGAAAAGAGAAGATGGTCGTAGGCGAAGAGCAAGGCGAATACACTGGCGGTCACTAAGCCGTTATGCACTATAAGTTAAGGTAGTACAGCTGATCGTAGCTTGGTAAAACTCGAATAACATATCTTAAACCATGAAAAGACACACTTCTCGCGTATCCTTAAAAGGGACGGGAAGTGTGTCTTTTTGTTTTCGTAGGATCAGTTTATCCTAGAATGCATGAATTACGGATTGAACTCTTTTGGCTGCTTCAGAAAAGGAACCTAAGGCTGTTTTGTATCGCTAATCCCGTCCTCGACAACAGAGGGTTCTTGTGGATCAGGCAGGCTGCTATGACCGGAGCGGGCAATCAGACGATTCTGAGCTTTGTACGTGTCCCGTGTTATCGTTTTGGATTCAACCACTTTGCCGTCCAGCCTCTTGGTTCTTACTGTCTCCACAATATATCCAGGCTGTCCGTCTTGCAGCACCTGCTGTGCACCATCAGGCAGTACAGTACTGGACACATATTTTACCGGAACACTTAATGTTTCAATGGTGCGAGACTCAAGTGCATAGCTGACATTCTCCGGGAATGTGCCGAAAAATTTCACCATCAATTGGTGGTTCTTCACCTCTGCATGAATGAGTAAGGATTTTCCGGTATTATTCTTGAAGCGAAAGTTGATGGCTCCAGAGGCAAAGGTGGCATCCAGTCCTTTCGGCAAATATTTGACTGGCAGGGAATGGTTGCGACGCTCAATAATATCAAGACCCGTCAACAGTGCTGCGTTATACACCGTACTTGATACCTGGCAGATTCCCCCGCCAATTCCAGGGGTTAGTCTTCCATTAACAATGACCGGAGCCTCACGAAACCCATAATCCTTCTCCGCTTTACGGATGATCTTCTCATAATCGAATGTGGCATCCGGTGGCAAAATCATGCCGTTAATCGCTTCCGCCGCTGCGCTGACATTATGTATCCGGCCTTCACTACTATTGCCCAGACCCGTGGAGAACTGGATGATCTTTCGGTCAATGCCTTCCTGGCGTAGCGAATCAAGGGTTACTTCAGGCTTCAGCGTATATAGTGGTACCTGGATCAGCAGTGGGGCGGGTTTCTCATCCGGGTTCAGTACACTGAAATCCCTGTGCAGCTTCGTCTGAATGAGACCTGTGAGTGTATCCCAATCAATCCGGCGGACGCCCTTTTCCGGGATATACTGAACTTTGTCACTTGTGGTAATGCGGCGAACAGCGTCCGCAGGTGTACCGAAGGTTTCTTTTTCCCAGGCAGGGCTGAGATGTTCTTGGAGTGGTCTTGAGTTGTAGGTCATATCGAGAGAGAACTCTTTCGGAAAATGATAACGTGCATAAGCGCGTTCCCACAGGTTGCCTTCCTCGAGCTGCTGTATTGCGGACTCCAAGCTGTTAACGTTGTAGCTCACTCCCACCTGAGCTGCGGTATACGACATCGTCTGGGGGTTGGGTTCAGTCACTTCAAAGGTGACAGGCCAGTCCTCCAGCTTTTGGATCTGTTCATCCAATTCATGCAATACGTTCTTACGATTCTTCCCCTCCACCAGCATGCCGCCAACATGAACATCTTTGGGCAGGGCAGGTTGATTCACGTACATATACAGCAATCCATAAGACGCGGAGCCGATCAAGAGGATGGAGAATAGAACAATGACCGTCACATGTATTTTTTTCATAACCGTACGCTCCTTTATACTTCTGTTGTTCCGCACTTTGTAACACTTTCTATATATATGATCCAATGCAGGAAAACTTTCGGGTACTCAATAGGTAACAAATTTGTTACAATAAACTTCATATGAATCCATGCTTCACCAACGAAATAGGGACGAAGTGGATTTTTCCTGATGAAATTCAGGTCTTTTTAAAGGAAATGCCGGGATTGTGTCGAAATGATAATGGCTAACTATGCGAGCAGGAAGTGATGATGTGATAGAAATGCAGGACGTGTGGAAGACCTACGCCAATGGGACCCACGCATTACAAGGGGTGTCGGTGAAGATCGACCGCAATGAATTTGTTTATATCGTCGGTCCGTCCGGCGCAGGTAAATCGACATTTATGAAATTGATGTACAGAGAAGAAGTTCCGACCAAAGGACAAATATCCATTAACGGATTTAATATTGGTAAGTTGAAGCCAAGAAAGATTCCTTATGTGCGTCGTAACATCGGCGTTGTGTTCCAGGATTTTCGTCTGTTGCCACGGATGACAGCATTTGAGAATGTGGCATTTGCCATGGAAGTTATTGAAGCGCCAAAACGTCATATCAAGAAACGAGTGATGGAAGTGCTCGACTTGGTGGGACTGCGCAGCAAGGCGAATCGTGAACCTTCACAGCTCTCGGGTGGAGAACAGCAACGTATTGCTATTGCACGGGCTATCGTCAATAACCCATCGGTTATTATCGCGGATGAGCCTACAGGTAACCTCGATCCGGAGACGTCGTGGGGCATCATGCAGCTGCTGGATGAGATTAATTTCCGGGGAACAACCATTGTTATGGCGACCCACAACAAAGATATCGTGAATACGATGCGTAAACGGGTAATCGCCATTGAACGTGGACAGATTGTACGGGATCAGATGAGAGGGGAATACGGTTATGAATTTTAGTACTCTCTTGCGCCATCTGCGGGAGGGATTCAAAAACGTATTCCGCAACGGCTGGATGTCTGTGGCCTCCATCATGTCCATTATTGTGTCGCTATTGATTCTTGGTGTGTTTATGTTACTGGTCCTCAATGTGAACTCCATGGCGAATCAGGTTGATAGCCAGGTGGAGATCAGCACGTTCCTCGAACTGAATGTGGACGAGAACCTGCGTAACACACTGGAGAAAGAAATCAGCGCGATGCCTGAAGTAAGTGAGATTCGTTTTGTTTCCAAGGAAGAAGGACTCAAGGAGTTCCGTGAGCGCCTTGGAGAGAGTGCAGATAACGTGCTTAGCGGTTTCGATGTGGACAACAACCCACTGCCGGAGACCATTGAAGTTGAGGTCATTGAACCGGAAACCGTCACTTTTGTGGCGCAAAAAATCGAAGCTTTGAACGAAAAACACCCGGAGAAGCCGATCATGAAAGTGAACTACGGCAAGGAAACGGTGGAAGTGTTGTTCAAATTTACGAAGCTTGTTCGTAACATCGGATTTATTTTTGTCGGGGGACTGGGTCTCATGTCCATGTTCCTGATCTCGAATACGATTCGCGTAACGATTCTGGCACGTCGCCGGGAGATTGGAATTATGAAGTTGGTTGGTGCAACCAATACCTTTATTCGCTGGCCTTTCTTTATTGAAGGTGCACTCATTGGATTTATTGGCTCGGTCATTACGGTTGGGGTGCTGTTTGTTGGATACAGCCAGTTGATGAAGACGATTGGTCAGGATGTCTTCATGCAGATGCTTAACTTGATTCCGCTCGGCGAAATCTGGGGGCTGTTTGGAACACTGTTGATCGGACTTGGTGTGCTGGTAGGTATTTTGGGAAGTACATTGTCCATTCGAAAATCACTTAACGTTTAGATTTTGTTTTCAAACGATCAAATTGCAAAATATGTCGAAAAGAATGGTAAAGCAGGTTCATTAATGGACGCTGTTTGACGATATGTAGGAAAGACGGAGTCTTTTAAGATTGAAGAAAGCAAAGAACATGCTGTTCACCACCTGTGCAGGTTGCTTTCTTGTGAAATCATAGGATGGGGGATCATCATTTTGAAAAAAACCGCTTCGCTGCTGGCCTTTACGTTATTGGCCAGTTTGACGCTTCAACCTTCTGACGGATATGCCAAGAGTAGCATCAGCGATATTGACCAACAGATTCAGCAACTGGAGAGCAAGGCGGCTTCTGCCAAGCAGGAGCAAAAAAAAGCAGCTTCCAACAAAAAGGAAGCTCAGCATTACAAGAACAAAACCAACGCTTATCTGAAGGTTGTCATGGAACAGATCAATGTCGTTAGTGATGAACTGGCCAGTGTATCCTTGCAGATCGAGAACACGGAGGAAGATCTCCGTACAACGAAAAAAGATCTGCAAGCGGCAGAAGAACGCATTGTTGCAAGGGAAAAATTGTTGGAGTCACGCGTGCGTCTGATGTATACGGACGGTGCTGTATCCTATCTGGATGTATTGTTGTCCTCTACTAGCTTCACTGACTTTCTGACCCGTGCGGATTCACTCAAAACAATCGTGGATCAGGATCAGCATCTGTTGGATGAGCACAAAGCGGACAAGCAACTTGTCGTGGACAAAAAGGCAGAATTGGATGTGCAATATGCGGAAGCCAAGAGCCTGTATGCACAGAAGAAACAGCGCAAGTCCCAATTGAATGAAAAAGAAGCGGAAAAGCAAGTGCTTCTCGCTTCATATGATGCTAAAATTGAAGAGTCAGAAGAGCTGACACAAGAGCAGGAAGATGTATTAATGCAGATTGCCAGCAAACGTTCAGCGCTTCTTCAAGAGAAAAATAAATTGCGTGAACAGCAGGCTGCGGCTGCAGCCAAAGCAAAAGCCGCAGCAGCGGCTCGGGCGAAAGCTGCAGCCAAGGCGCCTACCAGAGTCAGCTCGGATAGCAGCAGTGAGGTTACGTATTCATCCGGGAATGGTATCTTCTCAAGACCGGTATCTGGAGGACGTATTTCTTCTGGATTCGGTCCCCGTACCCATCCGATTACGGGTGTAGTGGGTAAAATGCATGCCGGTGTCGATTTTGCTGTTCCTCAGGGAACTTCAGTTCATGCTGCCTCTGGCGGAATCGTGATCATGGCTGAATGGTATAGCGGTTATGGTTATACGGTTATTGTGGACCACGGCGGCGGACTATGGACGTTATATGGTCACTTGCGCGAAGGTGGATTCAAAGTCAGCAAGGGTGACACAGTAAGCAAAGGTGATACCATTGCTGAGTCAGGGAATACAGGAAACTCTACTGGGCCTCACTTGCACTTTGAAGTACGAGATAATGGTACAGCAGTCAATCCAATGAACTATTTGTAATTTCCTCATCCACAGACCGAATGGAAAAAACATATTCCGTACAAGCTAGACATATACTAAGCTGGCATGTTCAGGGAATGGATTCTGGCAACAATGGAATCGGACACGCTTCAAAACTAAAGGCGGTGACAAACGGATGATGAAGAAAAGATCGGCGCTACTGCTTGTCATTGTGGGTCTCCTTGGCGGTAGTTTACTAACCCTGGTATTAATGACGTATCCGGGAATAGCGAGCCAGGCCACACCGGGCGAAGGTTTGCTGGCTAGTGTAACCGGTAATACACAGCAGAAGAACGATTTGAAGAAGATTGAAACCGCGATGGATTTGATCTCAAGCAACTATTATAAAGACGTGGATCAGACCAAATTGATTGACGGTGCGATCAACGGCATGATGGAATCGCTTGGTGATCCGTACTCCAACTATATGGGGCAGGAAACGGCTGCTCAGTTTGAAGAGTCGATCGAAGGTTCATTTACCGGTATTGGCGCAGAGGTATCCTCACAGGATGGAAACGTTGTTGTTGTTTCCCCGATCAAGGGATCTCCTGCCGAGAAAGCGGGTATTCGTGCGAAAGACATGATTATGTCGGTCAACGGCGAATCCTTGCAAGGTTTGGAACTGAACAAGGCTGTTAACAAAATCAGAGGTCCCAAGGGCAGTGAAGCGAAGGTACAGGTCAAACGTGCCGGATCTTCCGAGCTGATTGAATTTGTCATTGTACGTGATGATATTGATCTGGAGACCGTATATGCTCACATGGAGGATGGCGGAATTGGCGTTATTGCCATTACTCAATTCTCTTTGAATACAGGCGATCGCTTCAAGGAAGAATTGGCGAAGCTTGAGAAGCAGAACATGAAAGGTCTGGTCATCGACGTACGGAATGACCCAGGCGGTGTATTGCAAGTTGTTATTGATATTGCTGAACAGTTTGTTCCTAAAGGCAAGGTTATTGTGCAAGTGGAAGACAAGAACGGCAAAAAGGAACAAAGCAAGTCCAATGGATCAGCCAAAGCTTATCCAGTCACAGTCCTGATGAACAAAGGCAGTGCGAGTGCGTCGGAGATTTTGGCCGGTGCATTACAACAGTCAGCAGGTGCTAAGTTGATTGGTGAAAACTCCTTTGGTAAAGGAACCGTACAGACGAGTTATGACAAGCAGATGGGTGATGGCAGTTTGTTGAAGATCACCATTGCCAAATGGCTCACTCCGAACGGAGACTGGATTCATGAAAAAGGAATCAAACCGGATACTGCGGTAGACCAGCCGGATTATTTCTCGGTGGCACCGATTAACAAAGAGAAGTTACCACTGAAATATGACAGTAATAGCACGGATGTGAAAAGTGCGCAGACGATGCTGAGAGGACTCGATTTCAAACCGGATCGTGTGGATGGATACTACGACCAGAAGACGGAAGAAGCGGTCAAGGCATTCCAGAAGCAAAAAGGCATTCAGGCTACAGGCCAGATTGACGAGAAAACCGCTGAATCACTGGAAGCGGCTCTGATTGAACGTATTGCCAATCCTCAATATGATGCACAGCTGAAACGCGCGATCGAAAATGTCTCAAAGGATATTTCGTCCGCTGTGTCGAAGCCATAAAGAAGGCTGATTTTCAGCCTTCTTTTTTTCTGAACCGGCTGAAAGAGAGGGGTGACCGACCACAATGGAATGGGTATGGCCGTGGTTAACTACATTAGGGGAAGCTTTGTTGCAGTTGTTTATTCAGCCGTTTTATTATATTGCGGTGATCCTGATTGCGCTGATCTATCATCGTCAGTTACTGCAGGAGCGTAAATTGTTCCATGTTCGTTTGCAAAGCTCGATAACACAGACGATTCGTGCCGTGCTCGGAGGCATACTCATTGGTACCATCGTCTCAATTGTGTCCCTATTCCTCGGTGCACATCTTACACTGGGAAGCCTGATATGCATATGGGCTGCAACATTAATTCTATCCTTGTTCCGTATCCGATATCTGTGCTTTGCCTACGCGGCAGGGTTGCTGGGTGTGGTGCAATTTGGCTTGAATCTGGCTTCAGGCTGGCAACCATCGGGTTGGATGGGTAATGTAACGGAGACGCTACGTGCTCTGGATATGCCTGCACTGCTTGTTTTGGCGGCCATCCTACATATGGGTGAAGCCCTGTTGGTACGTATGCAGGGAGTATCGATGGCATCACCACTTCTCTTCGAGGGAAAACGTGGGAAACTGGTTGGGGGATATCAACTGCAGCAGTTCTGGGCCATTCCTCTACTGATTCTTGTTCCAGTCACAGGAGGTGGCGCGGAGCTGGCATGGAATCCACTGATGAATGCAGGTCATAGTTATATGCTGGTTGCGTTGCCGATTATGCTCGGATTTGGCGAGATAACGCAGAGTATGCTTCCGGGACAAAAGGTACAGATCTCATCCAAGCGGTTGATGATATACGGGGCGACTTTGCTTGTGTTCAGTTTGCTTGCTGCATGGTGGTCTCCACTCATGCTGGTTGCTGCGCTGATTGCATTTATTGGACATGAATTTCTGGTATGGTACAGCGCGTTTGAAGAGCAAAACCGCAGTCCGGTATTTGTCCATCCGCAGCATGGGTTGAAGGTATTGGCTGTTATTCCGGAGAGCCCTGCGGCAGATTTGGGGATTGAAGCAGGTGAGACATTGTACAAGGTGAATGGTAAGTTGGTTCATTCACCGGAAGAGTTACATCGTGCCCTGCGGATGAACCCGGCTTTTTGCAAACTTGAGGTGCGAAATCACCAGGGAGAAAGCAAGTTCATGCAACGAGCGATCTATGAAGGGGAGCATCATCAGCTTGGTGTCATTATGGCACCGGACAATCACGAGGTCTGGGCGATTCGGTTACGTCCACTGACGTTGTTCCATATCATCAACCTCAAATTGTTTGCCCGTCTGAAAAAACCACTCAGGGACGAAGCTCCCTTGGCGTTACCGCCAGCCCCGGTGGCCAGTGATAAAGGGTCCGTGGAGATGTAACTAGCATACGTGATGAAGTATATTTGCATAAATCAAGCAATGAAAAAGGTATTTCCAAACGCCGTCACAGGCAAGGGAAATACCTTTTTTTGTTATTGTTTTAACATGAAGATGGCGATTTGGGTCCGATCACGCAAGCTCAGCTTGCCAAGAATATCCGTGACGTAGTTTTTGACCGTGCCTTCACTGAGGAACAATTTGGCGGCAATTTCCTTATTGGATAACCCCTCCGATATGGCCTCGGCAACCGCCAGCTCCATACGTGTCAGTCCATAGGCTTCGATTGGGTTCTGTGTCAGTGTAATTGCAGCAGGACGAAGAAGGCCTGCCAATTTGCGGGCAATATCCGGATGGATTAACATATCGCCGTTATGTACGGTCTTGATGCCTTGAATGATCCGCTCAGGGGGGACGTTTTTGAGCAAATAACCGCTTGCCCCATTCTGTAATGCCTGAATAATATACTCATCGTCGTCAAAAGTAGTTAGCATGAGCACCTGGATTTCAGGAAAACGTGACTTGATGCGTTTGGTACCTTCAACTCCGTCACATTCCGGCATCCGAATATCCATTAAAACCACATCCGCAGGCGTTCCTGCTTCAAGCAATTCCAACGCTTCTTGTCCGTTTGAGGCTGTGCCTGTAACGCGAATGCCGGAGTCCAGTCCGAGCAGCACTTTCAGGCTCTCACGAATGAAGTAATCATCGTCTGCGAGAATCAGCCGAATAAGTGGGAGTTGGGCTGAATCATTGTTTTGGTTCACATCATTACGTTCGGACATGAGAACATTCACTTCCCTTTTCAGAGTATATTCAACTGGTTCGTTATTGGAATGCGTGTAATCACTGTATACGGATAAGCCGATTGGATCTCCAAGGTACCTCCCACCATTTGTGTACGCAGAAGCATACCTTCCTGTCCTATGCCATTTCGCTTGGAAGAAGGAGGATTGATTTTGCCATCATTACTTACACTCATACACACTTCCTGATCCCCGAATACCAGCTCCACTGTGATCGAAGAAGCATTTCCATGTCGCAGGGCATTGGTCAGGGCTTCTTTGGCATTTTTGTATAAAACGATCTGTATGCTGGGATACAGCACATGAGATGGGCCATGAACTTCATAATTTGTCTTCACGCCGGTATCTCTGCCCACTTCCTCTAGGAGACGATCCAGGGCGTAGGCTTCGGATGCATAGGATTTAGGTTGCAGTTTGTGCAGTGTGCTGCGCATATCATCCATACTATCGGCCAATTGATCGCGAATCTGTCTCACCATTTCCGTTCCTTGTTCCATATTCAGGGGAAGGGTCAGCAGGGTGGCTTCCGACATCATTTTGGTGCGAATCAGTCGATGCCCGATATCGTCATGAAGCTGTCTGGAGATACGGGTACGTTCCTCTGCCTGAGCCACTCCTTCAAGTTGCTTTGTAAATAACAGCAGCTGCGCACGAGTTTCTTGTAGCTCGTAATGTTTGCTGCGGAGCTCGTCATAGACTTGTTCCAGTTGTCCGCGGCTGCTCGCCGTTCTTGATCCCTGCCAGGACAGAGCCGCTGTGATGAGCAGAAGCAGGTTGCCAAGAACCATCGCAATTGTCCCTGTGGAGAGTAATGAAGTGGCGGTTGTATTTAGTGTGGTTAACCCTGGTTGCGATGCCTGTGGGACAGAATAATGCCAATGCAAAGCGACATTGTTAGCAACGAGCTGAATCGCAAACATCAACCATCTCCGACTTCCCACCAGTCTGTATATATACACGTAGAGCACGGATAGAGAGAGGAAAAACATAAACGGTCCATACGAAGCAATCAGCCAGCAGCTCCAGAGTATTTCGGCCAGCAGCAACAGCCATTGCTGTGTACTTGAACGGTTAAAATCTTTCCACACGGAGAGTCCAAGCGCGATGATGATATACAAGGTGTAGACGGCTTCATTTTCCAAGGGCAGCATCAACAGGTACAGTACTGCTGGAACGATAATTAATCCGTATTGCAGAAACCGCATTGGCATATGTAAATGACATCCTTTATATAAAAAGTGGAGTAGAAAAACTCTCGGTAATGCGCCCTTGATTATACCATAAGCAGCATTCGAACTAGGAGATGACTTAAGTCACCTTCGATTCATGACTTTTTGTACCTTCGCTACAGATTGCGATCCGTTACAATAAAATTATGAAATCCAGCGGCGAAGGCCGAAACGGAAAAGGGGCGTAAAAGGGATGGGCATACTTGAAGTAGATCATGTAGTGAAACGATACGGCAGCAGGCTGTCCGTGGATCATTTGAACCTTAGTGTTGGCAAAGGCGAGATTTTTGGATTGCTCGGTCCCAATGGAGCAGGAAAAAGTACCACCATCAGCATGATTGCAGGGCTCCTGAATATGGATCAGGGTGAAATCAGATTAGATGGTATATCGGTTAAAGAGCGACCGCTTGAAGTAAAGCGCAAGATCGGACTGGTTCCGCAGGATCTGGCTTTATACGAAACCATGTCTGCTGCGGAGAATGTGACCTTTTTTGCCAGACTGTATGGACTGCGTGGAAAATTGCTTAAGGAAAGAGTGCAGGAGTCTCTTGAATTTGTAGGGTTGCAGGATAAAGCAAAAGATGCCCCCTCGACCTTCTCTGGCGGTATGAAACGCAGGTTAAACATCGCATGTGCGATTACACATCGCCCTGATCTAATTATCATGGACGAACCGACAGTTGGCATTGATCCGCAATCTCGAAATCATATTCTTGAATCGGTACGCACACTCAACAAGATGGGTTCAACGATTATATATACAAGTCATTACATGGAGGAAGTGGCGGCGATTAGTCACCGGGTTGCGATTATGGATCAGGGGCGAATTATTGCCTGTGGGACTGAAGCAGAGCTGAGAGAACGGGTAGCATCGGAGGAAAAAGTAGTGCTCTCCACTTCCAGTATCGGTCCCGACGTCGTAGAAGAACTGAAACTTCACCCCCGTGTGCGGATGGTAGACGTTTCAGAGAATACACTGACCATTACGCTGCCTTCGGCACAGCAGGATCTGCAGGATCTGCTCTTCATTTGCAGCAAACATGAAGTATCCATTCAGTCGCTCAAGGTCGAAGAGCCGGATCTGGAAACGTTGTTCCTCAATCTGACCGGGCGTACGCTTCGGGACTAGGGGGAGCAAGAGATGAATATATGGCATATCTGCATCTTTGAATTAAGGCGTATTCTTAAGATTCGATCTGTAGTGTTGAACCTGTTCATTCTGCCGTTGTTACTGATTTTTATATTGGGCACGGCACTTTCCAGTACAATGGGTACGGCGGAGGATGTTATTCCGGATACTGTACGCGTGGGAATCATCCATTTGAGCACTGAATCTGGTGGAGGATCAAGTACGGTTAATCAAGCGATGGATACATTCGTTAAATCCCCGGCGGTAGCTGAGATGGTCAAGGTGCAGAACTTTACGACAGAAGAAGAGGCCGTTCATGCGTTGCGTACCGACAAGCTGGACTTTGCTGTAATGATTCCTTCGGATTTTGAGAAAAGCGTGATGGTGGGGAAAGAGGCCCGGTTACAGTGGATTCGAGGAAAGGACAACACACTTAATACGTTGGGTGAAACTTTGTTCACACGTTTTACGGATGAATTGAACCGACAGATGGCGATTACCAAAGTGCTCGGTCCGGAAGTGATTGCTGCCATGGCCGCTTATTCGGAGTCTGGTGATGCGAATTCCACCTCCATTGCTGTCATTAATCCCGGTAAGACAGGTACGGCATATAGTGCCTCCCAATACTATGCAGCTTCCATGCTGGCGATGTTCATGTTGTACTCAGGCATGACAACCAGTACCAGCCTTTTTGGAGAGCGTGATAACAAAACGTTAATTCGCCTTCAGGCTGCGCCTATAGGCAATGGAGTTATTTTCGCTGGCAAAATTGCAGGAAATAGTCTGCTTGCTTTCTTACAAGCAACAACGATCATACTTATGACGTATTGGCTCTACGGTGTAGATTGGGGGACCCATCCTTGGTATATTGTGCTGACTTGTGTATGCATCACATTGGCATCCATGACTCTTGGCGTAATCGTGGCATTGGTATGCAAAAGCACGGCATCAGCCAGTGCAACCTTACAAGGTATCATCGTTGCCATGACATTCATCAGCGGTGGGTTCATGCCCATTCCGATTGATTTTGTACAACGGCTTAGTCAATTTACGGTTAACCACTGGGCGCTCCAGAGTTTTCTGAGAATGATGCTGGATGCACCTGTAGCAGAGATTGTGTATAACATTCTAATGTTAGGCGTGGTATGCGCTGTATTAGTGTTCATCTCAGGGATGATCTATAGAAAGGCAGGATACCGATATGAATAGTCTACACATCGCCTGGTTGATGATTAGACGTACACTTGGCCGTAAAATGGGCTTCATTACGTTTCTGCTTCTACCTTGCCTGGTGGTTACAGGAGCGGTTGCTCTTTTTGGAAGCGATCAGATTACACGTACTGTTATTCCCTATGTGAATGAGGATGGAGGGGTGGCAGGGACATGGATGATTCATGAACTTGCTGGCAAAGAGGAGTATCTGCTCAAACCGATGACAAACGAAGCAGAAGTGAAGGAAGCTATCGCTCAGCAAAAAGGAAGTTCTGGCATCATCATTCCGGCACATTATACGGAGGATCTGTTACAAGGAAAGCCAACCGAAATTCAATTGGTGGAACTGCGTATAAGTGAAAGTTCCTATACCCTACGAGCAGCAGTTGAAGGTTTGACGAGCGGATTGTTACAATCTGCTTCAGCTGTTAAGGTGGCAGCAGGTCCTGTCTCAAGTGAGACAGATATACTATCGAGTATACAGAAGCCATTTGAACAGCTTTTACAGGAGATAGGAAAACATCAGGTTGCTGGTGAAGTCACCGATCTGCAGATCTATCCCAAACCAGGCCTGAACAATGTGACTGGATTTACAATCATGTTTATGATGGGGCTGCTGACGAGTGCAGTGGCTGTGATCATGGAAGATCGCAGGAAACGTACGATGGCAAGAGTATATACGGCACCCGTCCGTGCATATGAGATTGCGCTGGGTAACTTCCTCGGCAGCTTTGTCATTGGCTTGATTCAGATTGTTCTCGTTTTGGGAGTCAGCAGGTGGCTGCTGCATTATGATGCCGGTATTCCTTTTGGCATTCATTTCATCATCTTGGCCGCATTCATGCTGGTCTCCATGGGGATCGCAAGTACCGTGGCAGGATTAATCCGTAATCCCAAAAATGCCAACATGCTGAATTCACTCGTCATTATGCCAACTTGCATGATAGGTGGTTGTTTCTGGCCGATCTCGTTGATGCCAGATTATATGCAAAAGCTCGCCAACTTTGTTCCACAGAAATGGGCGATTCAGGCAGTGGAGACGATCTCTGCTGGTGGTACATTGTCGGATATCACATTGCCACTATTGATTTTGTTTGGCATGGCTGCCATTTTGCTGACTGTAGGCTCTGCGATTCTACGTCCTAGCCAGCCAGGAGTAGAGGCATAAGGTGATACGACATAAAAAAGCACGCTCTGCTGAATTGAATTCAGTTAGAGCGTGCTTTCTTTGCATAAGGAATGATGCATTATGTGAGATATTGATAATTAAGGTTGAAGCTGACGCAGGACAGTTATTTCGACCCGACGGTTCTTTTGTCTTCCGGCCGCTGTGGTGTTGTCACCTGTTGGGCGAGTATCCGCATATCCGGCATACTGGAATCCGTCCGGGTTAAGCTTCTCTGTATCCAAAAAGAATCGTAATACAGATAGTGCGCGTTCCCCGGAAAGCTGCCAGTTATCGGTATAGGTGGAGTTTGCCCCCACAGGAACATTATCGGTGTGACCCTCAATGCTGACAACGGTGTTCAGATCACGGAACAGGCTGGCAAGTTTACTGAGCGTTGGTGCTGCACCGTCCTTTAGAGCGGCCTGTCCCTGGTCAAACAGGAAGCGGTCACTAAGTGTAATGGATAGGCCCTGTGGCTTGTCCGCAACAAAAATCTGATTTTCCAGTTTATTATCCTCGATATATTGGGTAATCACATTGAACAGATTTTGCAATTCCTGCTCCTGTGATCTGAACTGTTCTTCCCGTTCTGTGAGGGGCTTGTTGTCATCATCTGGTGTTGCAGTCCCGGTATCGGAAGGGTTTCCTTCACCTTTTGAAGGATCTTCACCCTGAACCTCGGATGGTGGAGTCTCTGTAATCGTTTGACCGGGTTTCTCACCGAGTCCCTCACCAAGCTCAAGGATAGAGTCGGACGCATTAAATGTATTTTGTAACGATTGAGTAACGACGTCATATTTACCGGAATCCAGATTGCTCATGGCATACATGATGACAAAAAAGATCAAAAGCAGAGTTATGAGATCGGCATAAGTAATCATCCAGCGATCCCGATGATCGATAGTTTCACGTTTTCCGCGCCGTTTACTGCGCCGACTCATCCAATCCCTCCTTTGCTAGGGGGCGTATATGCTGACGATGCGTAAGGGTGAAGGACTCCAGTCTTTTGCGTACAAGCTGGGGATTCTCACCGTTCTGAATGGCAAGTACACCTTCGAGAAGCATTTCCATGGTCTGCACTTCATCGGCACCTCTGGATTTGATCTTGGAGGCAATGGGCAAAAAGATAAGATTGGCACTGGCGACCCCATACAGGGTTGCGGTAAAGGCAACAGCAATGGCAGGTCCGAGTCCGGTTGGATCGGTCAAACTGCCAAGTACCTGAATAAGTCCCATCACGGTTCCGATGATCCCCATGGTTGGAGCGTACCCACCAGCGGATTCGAATATTTTGGCATAACCCTCATGTTTTTGTTCAATTGAATCAATCTCCATCTCCAGGATCTGGCGAACCACATCCTGATCGGTACCATCAACAACCATCTGAATACCGTCTTGCAAAAATGGATGCGGATGATCCATAACCTTGCGTTCCAATGCAAGTACACCTGAGCGGCGTGCGATAGAAGACATCTCCACCAGTTCTTCAACCCACAAGCCTGAATCATTATTGTTACGTCCAAAAGCCATACGCAGGGCAGCTGGAATCGTACGAAGGCGATGCGCCGGGAAACTGGCAACCACAGCAGCAATCGTTCCACCGAATACAATTAAAGCAGCCGTTTTTTGCAGGAGACCAGACAATTGGCCGCCTTCCCACAAAAAACCGCTAATGACTGCGGCAATTCCGGCAATAATACCGATAAGTGTCGCAATATCCATAAATTAACCCACTCCTATCTTCATTTCACGTTTGCATCACTAAAACGAACGAGGTATAATTAAACGGGAACAAATATTCCTATTACTATAAGTTTTCCCATATGAAAATTCGGGGAACTTCGACAATATATAGTGACTATTATTTTAGACGATAGGGTGAGATACGGCAATGAGCGATATTATAATGAGCGACAAAACGTTCGAAATCGAGTCAGAGTTTTCTCCCCAAGGTGATCAGCCGGCAGCCATTAAAGAACTGGTGAAGGGTGTTCAGGAGGGGAAGAGGTACCAGACACTGCTGGGTGCAACGGGTACGGGTAAGACGTTTACGATCGCCCAGACGATAGCCCAACTGCAACGTCCGACGCTGATTATTGCGCACAACAAGACGCTGGCAGCGCAGCTTGCAAGTGAGTTCAAAGATTTTTTCCCTAATAACATGGTTGAGTATTTCGTCAGTTATTACGATTATTTTCAGCCAGAAGCATATATCCCGTCCTCCGATACGTATATCGAGAAGGATTCAAGTATTAATGAAGAGATCGACAAACTGCGGCACGCAGCGACAAGTTCGTTGTTTGAGCGCAGGGACGTCATCATTGTAGCGAGTGTTTCCTGCATTTATGGTTTGGGTTCGCCGCACTCGTATTCAAGCATGCTGTTGTCACTTCGGGTAGGCATGGAGAAACCGCGCAATCAGATTTTGTCCCGTCTGGTAGAGATCCAGTATCAGCGTAACGATATTAACTTTGTGCGGGGTACGTTCCGTGTTCGTGGGGATGTTGTTGAGATTTTCCCTGCCTCCAAGGGTGAACATGCAATTCGGGTTGAATTGTTCGGTGATGAGATCGAGAAAATTACGGAGATTGATGTGTTAACTGGAGAACTGATTGGCGAACGTGAACATATTGCCATCTTCCCGGCGTCTCACTTCGTAACTCAAGAAGAGACGATGAAGGTTGCGCTGGTGAACATTGAGCGTGAACTGGAGGAGCGTCTGGAAGTGTTGCGTGAACAGGGAAAACTGCTGGAGGCTCAGCGACTGGAGCAGCGCACACGGTATGATATCGAGATGATGAAGGAAGTTGGGTTCTGTTCGGGGATTGAGAACTATTCCGGTCCGCTGACTTTCCGCGAACGCGGCGATACTCCATACACACTGATGGATTACTTCCCGGATGACATGTTGATTGTGGTCGATGAGTCTCACGTGACTCTGCCACAGATCCGTGCGATGTACAATGGTGACCAAGCGCGGAAGACGGTATTGGTTGAGCATGGTTTCCGTCTGCCGTCAGCGCTGGATAATCGTCCACTCAAATTCGATGAGTTCGAAGGCAAGATGGATCAGATCATCTATGTATCGGCCACACCAGGCCCGTATGAGATCGAGCATACCGATACGATGGTGCAACAGATTATCCGTCCAACCGGACTGCTTGATCCAATCATTGAACTGCGTCCAACGAAGGGGCAGATCGATGACTTGATTGGTGAGATTAACGACCGGATTTCCAAAGACGAGCGTGTGTTGATTACAACATTAACGAAGAAGATGTCCGAGGACCTGACGGATTATCTGAAGGAAGTTGGAATTAAGGTGCGTTATCTGCATTCCGAGATCAAGACGTTGGAACGGATGGCGATTTTACGTGATTTAAGGTTGGGTGTTTTCCATGTGCTAATCGGAATCAACTTGCTCCGGGAAGGTCTCGATCTGCCGGAAGTATCCCTCGTCGCTATATTGGATGCCGATAAGGAAGGATTCCTGCGTTCCGAACGCTCACTGATCCAAACGATTGGTCGTGCAGCACGGAACAGCGAGGGTCGCGTTATTCTATACGGTGACAAAGTGACGGATTCGATGGATAAAGCGATAAAGGAAACAGAGCGTCGTCGTGCAATCCAGATCGAGTACAACGAGAAACATGGCATTACACCACAGACGATTCGCAAAAAAGTGCGTGATGTGATTGAGGCAACCAAAGTTGCCGAATCCAAGAAAGACTATCTTACAGGCGCAGCCGAGAAGATGTCGAAGAAAGATCGCCAGGCGCTTATTCAGCGCCTAGAGGTAGAGATGAAAGATGCAGCCAAAAACCTGCAGTTTGAGCGTGCTGCCGAGCTTCGCGATGCGTTGTTGGAACTTCGCGCTGAATAAGATACAACTCATTCATATGCTCCAGTAAAGATGGATCTGTAACAAGAGAACGGCCAATTGGCCGTTCTCTTGTTGAGTAAGGAAATCGTTGATATCTACCGATAATAAGAGATGTTGAAATCTTGAATTCGGGTCTATACTGATAGAAATGTTGAAATTGGTTAAAAGGTTTATAGGAAAGCAATTGGGAGTCGAGAGTGCCCCAGTGTTGACCTCGGTGCCGAGCCAAAGGCAATGGCGACCTGACGCGATCAAGGCGAAGCCGAGAGCGTCCCCGGTGTTGACCTTGGAGCCGAGCCGAAGGCAATGGCGACCTGTCGCGAACGTGGCGAAGCTGAGAGCGCCCTGGTGTTGACCTTGGAGCCGAGCCAAAGGCAATGGCGACCTGTCGCGATCAAGGCGAAGCCGAGAGCGTCCCGGTGTTGACCTTGGAGCCGAGCCAAAGGCAATGGCGACCTTGCCGCGAACGTGGCGAAGCCGAGAGCGCCCCGGTGTTGACCTTGGAGCCGAGCCGAAGGCAATGGCGACCTGCCGCAACCAAGGCGAAGCCGAGAGCGTCCCGGTGTTGACCTTGGAGCCGAGCCTAAGGCAATGGCGACCTATCGCGATCAAGGCGAAGCCGAGAGAGTCCTGGTCTTGACCTTGGAGCCGAGCCGAAGGCAATGGCGACTTGTCGCGAACGTGGCGAAGCCGAGAGCGTCACCTCGCAGTAGAGCGGTCGTATAAGTTTCCGGCAATGAGCCGGAAACTTATACGGAGCCGCGGGCACACGACAACCCTTCACATAGCAAGACCCGACCCCTCACCGTTGCACCGCTTGTTTCGGGTGTCCAGAGGGCTGCGCCCTCTGGGGCCCTCCCTTGGAAGGGAGGGTTTGGGAGGGATCGAAAAGCCTTTATAAAGGTTGGATTAGTAAATTTGAGAGGATGAATACTATTGGCGAGCGATAACATTGTCATTAAAGGCGCACGAGCGCATAACCTGAAAAATATCGACATTACCATCCCACGTGACCGCTTTGTTGTATTGACCGGCCTGAGTGGCTCAGGCAAGTCCTCGCTGGCTTTTGACACGATCTATGCCGAAGGACAGCGGCGGTATGTAGAATCATTGTCAGCTTACGCACGGCAGTTTCTGGGACAGATGGAGAAACCGGATGTGGATTCCATCGAAGGATTATCTCCTGCCATTTCAATAGATCAGAAAACAACAAGCCGTAACCCACGTTCCACGGTTGGAACTGTGACCGAAATCTATGATTATCTGCGTCTGTTGTTTGCACGTGTGGGCCATCCACATTGTCCGGACCATGGCGTGGAGATTAGTTCCCAGACCGTAGAACAAATGGTTGACCGCATTATGCAATATCCAGAGCGTACCCGGCTGCAGATTTTGGCACCCATTATCTCGGGCCGTAAGGGCGAGCACAAAAGTGTATTTGCTGATGTGTCCAAACAGGGTTTTGTCCGTGTACGGGTGAACGGGGAACTGCGTGACCTGTCAGAAGATATCCAATTGGAGAAAAACAAAAAGCATACGATTGAAGTCGTTGTTGACCGGATCGTTGTTAAAGATGATGTACAGGCGCGTCTGGCCGACTCTATTGAAACAGCACTTAATCTGTCCGGTGGACAACTACTTGTGGACATTATAGGCGAAGAAGAGCTACGCTTCAGTTCCAACTTTGCCTGCCCGGTGTGCGGATTCAGTATTGAAGAGCTTGCACCACGGATGTTCTCATTTAACAGTCCTTTCGGGGCTTGCCCGGATTGTGATGGGTTAGGTGTCAAAATGATCGTTGACCCTGATCTGCTGGTACCAGATCGGACTAAGACCATCGAAGATGGAGCTTTTGATGCTTGGACAGGTGGTACATCCACCTATTATCCGCAGTTCCTGAAGTCGGTATGTGAGCACTTCAACATTCCGCAAAATGTACCTGTCGAAGATCTGCCAGCTGAGCAGATGAACAAGTTGTTGAAGGGTACAGGTACGGAGAAAATCCGTTTCCGCTATGAGAATGATTTTGGACAACGTAAGGAAGCACTGGTTACCTTTGAAGGTATCGTGAATAACCTGGAGCGTCGTTACCGGGATACAGCATCTGAAGGTATCCGTGAATTTATTGAGGGTTACATGAGTGCGAAGCCTTGTGGTACATGTAAAGGTCAGCGTCTGAAACGCGAGAGTCTTGCGGTTACGATCAATGATCACAACATGGCCTATGTGACTAGTTTGTCCATTGGTGAAGCTGGCCGATTCTTCGATTCATTGGAATTGACGGAGAAGGAGCAGACGATTGCCAAACTGATTTTAAAAGAAATCAACAGCCGTCTCGGCTTCCTGGTGAATGTTGGTCTGGATTACCTTACACTGAGTCGTGCTGCCGGAACATTGTCCGGTGGGGAAGCGCAGCGGATCAGATTGGCTACACAGATCGGTTCCAGCCTGATGGGTGTGTTGTATATTCTGGATGAGCCGAGTATCGGTCTGCATCAACGGGATAATGACCGTCTGATCTCAACGCTTGCGCATATGCGCGACATTGGTAATACGTTGATCGTGGTTGAACATGATGAGGATACGATGATGGCTGCCGACTATATTATTGATATTGGCCCAGGTGCAGGTATACACGGAGGTACCATCATGTCACAGGGTACACCGGAGGAGATCATGAACGATGAGAACTCCTTAACCGGTCAATATCTGAGTGGACGCAAGTTCATTCCGATTCGTACAGAACGTAGAAGTGTGGGAGACCGTTGGTTGGAAGTACGTGGAGCCAAAGAAAATAACCTGAAGAATCTGAATGTGAAGATTCCAGTGGGTGTATTTACTGCGGTAACGGGTGTGTCTGGATCAGGTAAATCCACATTGATCAATGAGATTCTCTACAAAACGCTGGCACGTGATTTGAACCGTGCTCGGGTACGTCCGGGTCAACATAAAGAAATTCGTGGTCTGGAACATATCGATAAAGTCATCGATATTGACCAGTCTCCTATCGGGCGAACCCCACGTTCCAACCCGGCTACGTATACAGGTGTCTTTGATGATATCCGGGATCTGTTTGCTCAGACGAACGAAGCCAAGGTACGTGGATACAAGAAAGGCCGGTTCAGTTTTAATATCAAAGGTGGACGTTGTGAAGCCTGCCGTGGAGACGGTATTATCAAGATCGAGATGCACTTCTTGCCAGACGTCTATGTTCCTTGTGAAGTCTGCAAAGGCAAACGATACAATCGGGAAACGCTTGAAGTGAAATATAAAAACAGAAACATTTCCGATGTGCTGGAAATGACGGTTGAAGATGCAACCCAATTCTTCGAGAACATTCCGAAGATCCATCGCAAAATGCAAACACTGATGGATGTGGGTCTGGGTTATATCAATCTGGGACAACCTGCAACCACATTGTCTGGTGGCGAAGCCCAGCGTGTGAAGCTCGCTTCCGAGCTGTATCGTCGCAGTACAGGGAAAACCATCTACATCCTTGATGAGCCGACTACCGGTTTGCATGTCGATGATATCGACCGTTTGCTGAACGTATTACACCGTCTGGTTGATTCCGGGGAATCGGTGTTGGTGATTGAGCATAACCTGGATGTTATCAAAACAGCAGACTATGTTGTTGATCTGGGTCCAGAAGGCGGTAGCGGTGGAGGAACCATTGTTGCAACTGGAACACCTGAGGATATCATCAAAGTGGAAGCTTCCTATACAGGCAAGTACTTGAAGCCGGTTCTGGAGCGGGATACCGAGCGGAGCAAGGCACTGCAATTAGTAGACTAAGGTCCTCTAACCAGTAGTTATATCAATATGAAGTGGCAGTATTGGCCCTTCTTTTCGAAAAGGTAGAGACGTTGGATAACGATCTGATGTGCTCTGCTTCCGAAAAGAAGGGCTTTTCATTATGAATTATGCACGGTGTTTCCTTCGGACTAAGGTTATTTCGTGAAAGTGTTTACATATGCATTATGACGAGCATTACAGGAATATTCGGCCAAATTGGCTTTTTTTCATTTTTATGGATGATAGGGCTTGCATTACAAGCAGGGTACAGATAACATAGAGGAAGATATTAGGGTATGCGTTAGCTGTTCAACTATGGTAAGGAGGTCTGTCTATCCATGCTGTTTGCAGAAGCTGCCACGGCGAGTACATCGAATTTTAATGCATTTGATATTTTTGTCATCTTATTTACGATCCTGATTTTCATCGGAGTTGTTCGGCTTCTTCGGGCACCGAAGAAAAATCTGTTTGCGATCGGATTTGCAGTAGTCAGCCTACTGGTATTTCTGATGACAGACTATGCGATGATAACGGGTTGGTTTGCTCAGTAGGAATGCCAATGAAGTGAATGGGATTTAAGCCAATAATGCATGTTCAAAAAGATCGGTTTTCAGTACCGAGAAGATGGGATGAAGCTAGAAATGGAGTAGCGGAGCGTAGGGAAAACTACGTGAGCAACGGACATTTCGGCTGAATTCCATATTCGATGCTGATGATGCCACCAGGCATCCTTCGTAATCAAAAGCGTACTTTTTGAACTACCTCCAAAAGAGGTACAGACGAACACTTTCCAGAGAGACATGGAGGGTGTTTTTTTCGTTTATATCGAGCGATTGAACAAGATCTTACCTTCTCTACTAAAATAGGACTTAAAACAATTGTATATCCAGATTCTGTATGATACATTGAGGGATACCGGAATTGCAGATGAGAGAAAGAGAGAATAGATTCAGCGATGAATCCGATGTCGAGTCGCGCAAGAAGGATGTATAGAGAGGGTCAGGTGAGAATATGAGCGTGTTGGGTAAAAAGGGGATAGCCATACTGATGGCTGCTGTACTCTCGATTAGTGTGGCGGCAACGGCCGGTGCAGCTGAATCCAAAGCGGCAATGCAAGCGAAGGTGGTAGACGGTCAAGTCTATGTGAACACCAAGGATCTGCTCAAGGCAGTTGGTGGAAGTGGACAATATGATGCCAAATCCGGAACGTACACGTACAAGGGAAGTGAAGCCATTCCCAAAGTGATCGAAAAGGTATCTCCTTCCGTCGTAGGCATTATTGGGAAATCTACCGAAGTGCAGGACGGTGCAACATCAGATGACCGTTATAATCTTGCACATGGTACAGGTGTCATTATCCGGTCCAATGGATGGATTGTAACGAATGCCCACGTGGTGGATGGATTAACGAACCCAGTGGTCGTAACGACGGATGGCAATACATACAAAATTACGAAAACATACAGTGATGCACTCAGTGATCTGGCGCTAATCAAAATCAATGCCAAATCACTCAAACCGGCAAGCTTTGCCAAAGCTTCACAAACCACTGTTGGAGAAACGGTGATTGCCTTGGGTACGCCGATTTCCTTTTCTTTGCGCAACTCGGCAACGGTAGGGGTAATTAGCGGCTTGAATCGTGGTGTTGAGGCGACCTACCGGTTGATTCAGACCGACACGGCGATTAACCCAGGAAATAGCGGGGGACCGCTGGTCAACCTGAAGGGTGAAGTGGTTGGGATCAACTCGATGAAATTCTCTGCGGTAGGCGTAGAGAGTTTGGGATTTTCGATTCCAGTGGATACCGTTCAATATATCATCGATCAGTTTTTTAAATATGGCAAAATAAAACGTGCAAGTCTGGGACTACAGCTGGAAGAAAGCTGGTCTGCGATTGTGGGCCTGCCTACAGATGATCCCTTAACGATTACGGGCGTACTGTCTCCTGAAGCCAAGAAAGCCAAAATCAAAGAGGGTGATGTCCTTTATAATGTCGCGGGCACACGTGTCTCTTCAGTAGTGGATATCAATGAGTTGCTCAAAAAGTATCTGCCTGGACAAAAGGTAAAGCTGTTGATGCAAACGGATGGCGATATCGTCACCCGCACGTTGGTGCTTGCTGATCGCGCAGACATCGTAGACGAGGAAGATGAAGCGTTCCTTGCAGATGAAGAACAATAAAGCCCGGCGATCAGCCCGGATGGAGAGAGGACGAAAGAACGGAATGAAAAAGTCATGGATACGTGTGCTAAGCGCAGGTGTATTAACCGGGATGCTGACCATTGGTGCGGCATTGCCTATATGGGCATCTGATCTGACGACAAGTGAACTGCGGGTCAAAGCAGGGAGCACGAGCGCCTACATTAACGGCGATAAGCAGGCCATAGCCAAACCGTACAAGGTCAAGGGTGTAACGATGGTGCCTGTAGGTGTGTTCAAGAAAGCATTTGGCAGTGAAATCCGGTTGGAGAAAAATGATGTCGTGAAAATTAAGGAAGGCCCGCACACCGTGACTCTAACGATTGGCAGTTCAATTGCTTGGGTGGATGGTGTAAAACATGAGATGGGTGCCGCTCCCAAGATGGTGAATGGCGTACTTATGGTTCCACTTCGTCCGGTTGCTGCCGGTATTGGAGCGACGTTAGCTCCAACCAGCTCCGGAGAAATGGTGATTCGTCTGTTGCAAACCGATGATTCGGTGGATGAGGAGGATGGCATTCATCCGGATGAAGGCAAAACCAGAATTGGCAACAGTTTTTACGGTTGGTCCATTAACTACCCGGCAGACCTTATAGTTTTCCAGACCGGTGAGCAGGAGCGTATGATGACTTTTGGCGCTGCGGACAACAGTTATTATCTTGAAGTGTATGTCAGCGATCAGGATGTGGCTCTGGATGCGGATGATTTGTTGCAGCAACTTGTCCAGGAGGCCAAACAATCGGGAGATACGGTGCTGGATCGTGAAGCGGTGTCGAAAGGCAAAACACCTTATGCACGGATTATCGTGAAGGATGTAGACGGCATGTTATGGGAGATGCGACAGTATCTGAGCGAAGGTCGTCAATATGATGTGTACCTCGCAGATTACGAAGCCCTGAATTATAAAGATCTGGGCAAACGTGCAGCGCTGCTCAATTCATTCCAGCCAACCTATGCGGAATCGGATCGAACGATCAAGGATCTGTCCACCGTAGATAATGGCATGCGCTCCGCGTGGAACGATGACTATGGTATTGAGTTGAAGATTCCTGCCGGCTGGTCCATGGATAACAATCAGTTGATCTATGAGGCCAAAGAGGGTGCGTATCTGCAATGGCGTGTCACTTCGGCGAAGGCAGGTACAACGGTAAAAGACTGGAGCGGCCAACTGGATAAGTGGATGCGCGAGACATTTACACCAGAGAGTTACGAGCCAATTGGTTCATATACGATGGATATCTCGGGAGAGACTGCCGAGGTGAATGAATTCCGTTATAACTTTGGTGGGGGCTGGCAGACCGAGTTTGATGTTCTTTTGCAGAAGAATGGGTATCGATATTATGCAGAGTATACGTTCCCTGAGGAGCAGATTGCAGATCGGGCATGGTTTGAACGGATTATGAAGAGTGTGGAGATTGATTTTGATACGGTTGCCGATAATTTCGGTCAGCTGGATGAAGATCCTTATTTGACAGACAAAACGAAGACACTTACACGTACGTCAAAACGTTATCATTACAGTGTGGATATTCCGCGGTACTGGACGCCGTATAGTGATCGATTCGAATATTCACCTGTGGTGTACACCTTTACGGGCGGAGAATTCTCCATTGCGGCGAGCGAAGACAAGTCGATCGAAATGACGGTCAGTCAACTGAGAGAAGCTTATACCGAAGCCACCAAAACCCGTAAGAACTTCAAGTTGCTTGGCAGTGAAGAGCTGACGTTTGCGGGTGTGCCTGCATTTTCCTTTACGTATCATGAACTGGACAAAGGCGTGCCATATGCGGGTCGCCAGATCGTGTTCGAAAAGGACGGAACAACCTATACGATCACAAGTGGGCTGAATGATGCCAACAAGACAGAAGTTCAGGCGGCCGCCTTGGAAAAAGCAGTGAACTCATTTACTTTTATTAAATAATTGTAGTGGAGCCGGAGGGTCAAAAGACCTTTCGGCTTATTTTTTTCTGTATAAGATAAATTAAATATTTACACTGGGACGAAGAGTGCAGAACCGATCTGAAGAAGCGAAGCTACAAGCTTTCTGAAGGAAAGCTGCATCGAAAGCATAGGCTACGCTTTTATCGAGCGATCGGAAGATGGTACTGCAATCGGAGTGTCTAGTGTAAATCTTAATGGAAATGAAAATGGTAAACGGTTTTTTCAGGAAAACGTAGAAGAGTCGGTGCAGAAGTGGTACACTATACTAGTTCAGGAGTTATTACTGCTGATCTGATGATTATGAATGACTGTAAGCTTGGAGTTCAGGCAATACAGACATAATAGATAGATATAGCAATACCGTGACAATGCAGGTGTACCCGATAAGGTGCAGTTTTAAGCTTAGGATGTTCAGGCGTTTAAGGATATAGGGATGAAATCCGGCGGATGGCCGGTTATGGGGAGGATCTACATGAAAACAGCAACAATACGAAGAGAAGACGTTGAACTTCTGGCACCCGCTGGTGACTGGGATTGTATGCGTTCGGCGGTAGCCAATGGCGCAGATGCAATTTTCTTCGGAGTCGAAAAGTTTAATGCACGGGCACGGGCGAACAATTTCCGCATGGACGAGCTACCGGAGATAATGGCGTTTTTGCACAGTTATGGCGTAAAAGGTTTTTTGACCTTTAATATATTGATTTTTGAAAATGAATTGACGGATGCCAAAGAACTGATTGACGCTTGTGTCGATGCAGGTGTGGACGCTGTAATTGTTCAGGATTTGGGTTTGGTGAAGATGATTCGCGAGATCTCGCCGGATTTCCCGATTCACGGTTCAACACAGATGACAATTACGTCCCCGGAAGCGGTCGAGTTTACGAAGCCGTTTGATATGGAACGTGTCGTTCTGGGACGGGAGAACAACCTGAAGCAGATCCAGAAGATCGGGGAGCAGGCAAAACTTCCAATGGAAGTATTTGTTCATGGTGCGCTGTGTGTATCCTACTCAGGGCAATGTCTTACTTCCGAAATGTGGGGAGGACGTTCAGCGAACCGCGGAGAGTGCGCACAAGCTTGTCGTCTTCCATATGACCTGATGGTGGATGGGGTACACAAACCGATGGGTGATGTAGCCTATCTGTTGTCTCCGAAAGATCTGGCAGCGATTGACCTGATGCCGGAACTGATCGAAGCAGGAGTAACTTCTTTCAAAATTGAAGGACGTCTCAAAACGCCGGAATACGTAGCAAACGTAGTAAGCAAATATCGTAAAGCGATTGACCGTTATTTTGATGGAGATAACACACCGCCAAGCAAGGAAGAAGTTCGCGAATTGCAGCAAAGCTTCTCCCGTGGATTCACACATGGTTTCCTGAGCGGTACAAACAACAAAGAACTAGTGGATGGAACGTTCCCGAAAAGCCGTGGTGTCTACCTTGGTCGTGTAGATCAAGTGTTGCGCGATGGTGTTGTCCTGAAGCTGGATGCACCCGTGAAACGTGGAGACGGGATCGTATTTGACGCCGGAGACCCGACTCAGAAGGAAGAGGGCGGACGTGTATACGATGTACGTCGCAAAGGTGTAAAACTCGAAGGTGAAGCCGAAGAGGGCTGGATCGTTGACGTTGTGCCAGGCCGCAGTGACGTAGATCTACGCCGCGTGAAAGTTGGCGACAAAGTGTGGAAAACGAATGACCCGGCGCTGGACAAACGTCTGCGTCAAAGCTTCGAGACCGAGAAGCCGTACCGTGTATTCCCAGTGAAGGTGAAGGTCATCGGCAGCCCAGGGCAGCCGCTTAGCACATGGTGGACAGACGTGCAGAAAGGCACGACCGTCCGGATTGATTCCGAGATGGAACTGGACATCGCCCAGAAGCGTCCAATGACACATGAATTGCTCGAAGAGCAGTTCGGACGTCTGGGAGGCACCGTGTTCCAGTTGGAAGGAATGGACGTCAACCTGCACGGTGACGTTATCATCCCAATGCGTGAGTTGAATAACATTCGCCGTCAGGCGTAGAACAACTCGCGGGCGAGCGTCCTAAACCGCCCGTCTACGTGAAACGGGCGGTAGATGTGTACGGCGATTCAGTTAAACCGGCATCACCAGTCGCTCGCGGTCAAGCAGAGTTGACCGCGCTCTGTCGCAGCCTGCCACAAGTGGAGGCAGCGATTGAAGCAGGCATCGGCATGATCTATGCCGACTTCGAGTTTATCAAACAGTTCCCGGCAGCCGTGGAAGCTGTGCATGCCGCTGGTCGCAAGATCGCGCTGGCAACACCGCGTATTCACATGCCTGGGGAGAACGGATATCATAACAACATCCTGCGTCTGAAGCCGGATGCGGTATTGGTACGTAATACAGGCGCACTGTACTTCTACCTGCGTCACCGGATGGAAAACCCGGATGCGAAGCACCCGGAACTGATCGGCGACTTCTCATTAAACATCGCCAATCATAAAGCAGTAGAATTGTTCCTGGAAGCCGGATGTGACTGGATTACCCCATCCTATGACCTGAACATTCAACAAATGGTTGATTTGCTGGGCCACTCCCGTACAAGTCAGACCGAAGTGGTTATCCATCAGCATCTGCCGATGTTCCACACCGAGCACTGTGTATATTGTACGTTCATGAGTGAAGGAACGGACTTCACGAACTGTGGCCGTCCTTGTGAGGAACAGCGTGCATCCCTGCAAGACCGGATCGGCATGTCCCACCCGGTACGTGTGGATGAAGGCTGCCGTAATACGGTATACAACGCAGTGGAACAGTCAGGTGCCGAGTATCTGACTAACTTTATGGATCTGGGTGTATCCCGTTACCGTGTGGAATTCCTGGAAGAGACACCGGAGCAGGTTCGCGAAGTAATTGATCTGTACAACCGTGCATTGCGCGGTGAGATCAGTGGTACACAAGTGTGGAAAACACTAAAAGCAACAAACCAACTGGGCGTTACACGTGGTCAATTGGTGAAATAAACAGATTGTATGGTACAACAACAGTTACAAGCATGAAGGAACCCCAATCTCTGCTTCAAGGAGCTCTTGGGGTTTTTTTACATCATGATACAGGAGGCGAAGAAGCGTGGCGCCATTCACAATTATGGATATCAAATTGCTGTGCGGGGTCACGGCATTCAAGCGCGGAGAAGATTATAACCAATCCGGCAGGGTGACTAATCTGGTGGTTAGTGAGGATCAGCTTCATTATGAAGCACAGGTACGGGGATCGGAGCGCTATCAGGTGACGGTGGATATAGATGGATCAGGTGAGGTTGTGGCAGGCTGCAGTTGTCCGGGTGATGGCAGGCATTATGACTATTGCAAACATGTCGCTGCTGTCCTGTTGGCTATTCACGAATGGGGTGAGCAGCAGGAGCGTAATGCCACGATTGCCTCTGGGAAGCCTCCTCAACCTGTTACAGGCCAAGGAGCCAATACCAGTTCCAGTTCAGGTTCCAAGTCCAGGGTTGGAACGTTGGTCGAAGAAAGCATATGGGAGCGACCACAGTCCGCTTCACAACGAGAGCAACTGAATGATGCCCCAGAGCGTCCGCCCGTTCACTTTGCCCAAGCAGGTCGTCCAAGCTCAGCTTCGGGTTGGGGCCGCTCGGCAGATAAACCTTCTTACCGTACGGCGGATCAGATTCTGTCCATGTTTGCCAAGGATCGGAGACCGCTGCATGGAACTGATCGTAAGTACACTGCCCCTGTCAGCCGTTCCTCCCTGCGGGAAGAATTGCAGGTCCAGTTTATATGCAAGCTGACACAGGTTCAAAAGGGTGGTGGGAAACTTGCTCTTGAACTGAAAGTGGGTAACAAACGTCTGTATGTGGTGCAGAAAGTGAAGCAATTCCTGAACTGTATCGAAAAGGGCGAGCCCATGTCATTTACCAAGCTGTTCCACTATGATCCATTGATGCATGTGTTCAATCCGCAGGATCAGGCGATTCTCTCGATGCTCATTCGAATGAGGCAAAGTGAAGAGGCCTATCGCCAATCCATCTCCGGTTATCTGGGAGCTTCAGACGGACGGGATATACTGATTGCTCCGCTCGTATGGAAGCCGCTGCTGGAATTGCTGCTACAGGCTGACAGCCGGATGGAGGGCACGGGATTTGCCAATGGACCACTCACACTGGGTGAGGGGGTACTTCCTTTATTTTACCGGATCGCCCAGGGAGCGAATGAAGGATATCAGCTTGAAATTTCCGGACTGCGTGAGCTGATTCTTCTTCCTGCTTATGATGCCGCTGTGGTGGAAGGGCAGTTGCATATGTTGGAGCCGATGCAGATGCGAAGTTTGGAGGACTTGAGTGGGGCGCTCACCTCCTATGGGATTAAGGAAAGCATCGATATTTCGACCCAGCAGGTGGATGAGTTCGTGCAGCATGTCGTGCCAGAATTGCGTACGCTTGGACATCTGTCCATTGATTCGCAGGTGCGTGAACAGATTGCGGAACCGGAACTCTCACCCAAGTTGTACATCGACTTCTATCGTGAGCGTATCACAGCGCGTCTGGAATTCGACTATGAGGTCATGGTTATTAATCCGCTTGCAGAGTATTTAATAGATGAAGAAGAGAAAAAGGTTATTTTGGTGCGTGATCGATACAAAGAACGGAATCTCATTGAACGGCTTGATCGGTCTTTCCTGGAACGTGAAGGTAGCGTCTGGGCGAGTGAACGTGAAGATGCGATCTATGATGTCATGTATCATCTGTTGCCTGAGCTTGAGAAACAGGTAGATATCTATATGCCAAACGCCGTGAAGGCGATGGTGCAATCCTATCCAACACCGCCGAAAGTACGAGCAGATTTGGGAAGAGGACTGGACTGGCTGGAGATTTCATTCGAGATGGAAGGTGTGGACGAGCAGGAGCTTCAGGAACTCATGCGTCGCATTGTGGAAAAGAAACCATATTTCCGTCTCAAGAGCGGTGTCTTTCTTTCACTTGAAAATGAAGGTGCAGACAGCTTCGCTCATATGGCCGATTCACTTGGACTTGGAGCAGATGACATCAAGAGCAGCCATATCCGGCTGCCAGCTGTTCGGGCGTTACAATTGCCGGGCAGGGATGAAGTCTCCAGTCATGTGAAGTGGGGAGGTTCTCTGAAACGTTTCCTCGACGATCTGCGAGATCCCGAACGGATGGATTTTGCATTGCCAGAGACACTGACCCCCATCCTGCGGGATTATCAGAACAGTGGATACCAGTGGCTGCGTACCCTCGCTTATTATCGTTTTGGCGGCATTCTGGCGGATGATATGGGACTTGGCAAAACGTTGCAAAGCATCGCGTATATTACAGCAGTTCTTCAGGAGAAGCCTGAGTACAACATTGACCATACGGGCGTTGATAAATACCGAGAGAGCGGATCGCTATGGGGCGGTACAACGGAGGCTACTGCTGGCATCGACCCCGAAACTGGTCTCCCATTGGATAAGATGGCTTCAGTGAATACAGATGGCTTATGGTCTACGATGCAGCAGGATGGACTGACAATCCGGACGAGGGTCATTCATCCCCCGGTACTTGTCGTTGCGCCTGCCTCGCTGACCTACAACTGGGCTAATGAGTTTGCGCGGTTCGCCCCGCATCTGAACGTCCTGATCGCAGCAGGTCAGAAAGAAGAGCGAGCCAATATGCTTTCAGGCATGGATGAAGCAGATGTAATTGTGACGTCGTATCCTCTGTTGCGACGGGATTTGGACACCTACCTGGGCCGAATCTTCCATACGCTCATTTTGGATGAGGCTCAGGCGATCAAAAATGCTTCTTCTCAGACCGCGCAGGCAGTGAAACAAATTCAGGCTCCGCGCCGTTTTGCACTCACAGGTACACCTGTGGAGAACTCGCTGGATGAATTATGGTCCATTTTTGAAGCCGTATTCCCTGGTTTGTTTCCAAGTTACAGAAGATTCCGCGACCTTCCTCCGGAACGGATCTCGCGGATGGTGCGTCCGTTTATTCTGCGCCGCCTCAAGAAGGATGTGCTGGAAGAATTGCCTGATCGAATTGAAACGGTACAGCGGTCAGAGCTTACGGTTGAACAGAAGAAACTGTACGCTGCATACCTTTCCCAGCTTCAGGATGAAGCATCGAAGGACATGGAGGATAACGGATTCCAGAAGAACCGTATCAAAATTTTGGCAGGCATCACGCGCTTGCGTCAGTTGTGTTGTCATCCGGCCCTCTTTGTGGAAGGATATCAAGGCGATTCCGGGAAAATGGAACAGTTGCTAGAAACGGTCGAGGATTGTTTGGCTTCAGGCAAACGAATTCTCATCTTCTCCCAATTTGCTAGCATGTTGAACCTGATTCGTCAGACCCTCGCGGCACAGGGAAGGAATCTTTTCTACCTTGATGGTCAGACCCCTGCACAGAGCCGTGTCGAGATGTGTCACAGATTTAACGAGGGTGAAGCTGAACTGTTCTTAATCTCCCTTAAAGCTGGAGGTACCGGACTAAACTTAACAGGGGCAGATACCGTTATATTATATGATCTATGGTGGAATCCCGCCGTGGAAGAACAGGCAATTGGCCGTGCCCATCGTATGGGGCAGAAACAAGTGGTGCAAGTCATTCGCTTGGTTACCGAGGGTACGATCGAAGAGAAGATTTTGGAACTCCAGCAGCGGAAGAAGGACTTGATTGCCGAAGTAATCGAACCGGGAGACGGGGGATCGACGACCTTATCCGAACAGGATATCCGCGAATTGTTGATGGTATAATGTAGTCCAAGCATCGTAGCAATAAGAATCATTAAATATATGAATCTATACAAGTTGGACTAATCATTTACACGAGAAACGTAGAGGGCAGAAAAAAGCTGAAGAAGCGCAGCATTCGCCTTTATCACCAGATTTTCACCTTTGTAAAAGTGAATTGAAAAATCTGGGGATAACAGCGATTGGAAGGTTGTTCTGTCATCGTAGTGTCAGTGTAAATAATCTTTAGTTCAACTTATCTAGCAAAAGGAGTGGGTTCGTGTGCGTATTCGCAAAGCGATTATTCCAGCCGCAGGGCTGGGTACCCGGTTTCTGCCTGCCACCAAGGCGATGCCGAAAGAAATGTTACCCATCGTGGACAAGCCAACGATCCAGTACATTATTGAAGAAGCCGTAGCTTCAGGCATTGAAGATATCATTATTGTGACAGGTAAAGGGAAACGGGCCATTGAAGATCACTTCGATTATTCTTTTGAGCTGGAGCAGAATCTGGCGGACAAACAGAAGTGGGACTTGCTTAACGAAGTACGCAAACCCTCCGAGATGGCAGATATCCATTATATCCGTCAAAAGGAACCGAAGGGACTTGGTCACGCCATCTGGTGCGCCCGCAAGTTTATCGGCAACGAGCCTTTTGCCGTCCTGTTAGGGGACGATATTGTTGAAGCGGAACATCCCTGCCTGAAGCAGATGATTGATGTCTACGATGAACTGCAATCTCCGATTGTAGGTGTACAGCCTGTTGATTGGAGCGAGGTATCCCGCTATGGGATAGTGGACGGAGAGTTGCTGACCCCTACCGATGATCGTGTTTTTCGTGCCCGCCGCTTAATTGAGAAACCAAAGACCGAAGATTCCCCTTCGAACCTTGCTATTATGGGACGTTACATTCTTACACCGGATATTTTCGAGATCCTGGGTCAACAATCTGCTGGTGTAGGGGGAGAAATTCAGCTTACGGATGCCTTGTCCCGATTGAATGAACAGCGGCAGATTCTCGCATATCATTTTGATGGGTTACGTCATGATGTTGGTGAGAAGTTGGGCTTTATTGAGACATCGATTCACTACGCATTGCAACGCCCGGATCTACGGAAAGATCTCTTAAAGTATTTGGAACAGGTTGTAAAGGATCAATAAATGGTTTTCCGCATGCCCTTGAAGTCCAGCCGAAGAATGATATCGCGGCTGGACTTTAATTTATTTTATGGAAGAGTAAATATGAGGGTTATACAGGCCAATGAACAAACACTTACCCGACACTTTACATATACATAGTCAATATGAAGAAATGATGTTAACAGCAAAACGGAGGGATGTCATGAAGGTACTTCCGCTGTTTATGGATGGCGCTGCCATCTTGGAACCCAAGGTTTATGGTGATCACCGTGGATATTTTATGGAGAGTTATAATGAGCAGGTTCTGCATGAACAGGGAATACAGCACGTCTTTATTCAGGACAATCAATCCTTATCGGCTGAAGCGGGTGTTCTCCGTGGGCTTCATTACCAGCTCCAGCCCAAAGCACAGACTAAATTGGTGAGGGTTATATCAGGGGCTATATATGATGTGATTGTGGATGTCCGCACGTCATCCCCTACCTTTGGCCAATGGAAAAGTGTCATTCTAAGTGAGTACAACCAGCGGCAACTGCTTGTTCCTCGAGGATTTGCTCATGGTTTCTGCACCTTGGTGCCTCGTTCCCAGGTAACTTATAAGGTGGACGCCTATTATTCGCCTGAACATGACCGTGGAATTCTGTGGAACGATCCTGCGCTCGCCATTGATTGGCCTGTGACGAAACCTATATTATCGGAGAAGGATCAGAAGCATCCTTTACTGAAAGATGCTGAACTGAACTTCGACTAATTAATCAGACTTTTCAGATACTTCTGTATCTGGAGGCAGAGGGAGAGAGACAGCATGAAACTACTGGTTACGGGTGGGGCCGGATTTATCGGCAGCAACTTTGTATTATATATGCTTCGTGAACATCCGAGTTATGAGATTATCAATGTAGATGCATTAACGTATGCGGGGAACTTGGAGAACTTGCATACAGTAGAGTCCAATCCCCAATATACCTTCATCAAAGCAGATATTGCAGATGTACAGCAGATGGAAGCTGTTTTTTCCCAAGGCATTGATGTGGTTTTGAATTTCGCTGCCGAGTCTCATGTGGATCGAAGTATTCTGTCCCCGGATATCTTTGTGCGCACCAATGTGATGGGTACTCAGGTTCTATTGGATGCGGCAAAGAAATATCAAGTCACCAAATTTGTTCAGGTATCGACAGATGAGGTATATGGATCACTAGGTGCAACAGGTTTATTTACTGAAGAAACCCCTCTGATGCCAAACAGTCCGTACTCTGCAAGTAAAGCTGGCGGGGATCTACTCGTAAGAGCGTATCATGAAACCTTTGGACTTCCTGTAAATATTACACGTTGCTCTAATAACTACGGGCCTTTTCAATTCCCGGAGAAACTGATTCCGCTGATTATATCCCGTGCACTAAATGACGAAGCCATTCCAGTATATGGTGACGGGCTCAATATTCGTGACTGGCTTTATGTCGAGGATCACTGCAGCGCGATTGATCTGGTGATTCATAATGGACAATCTGGAGAGGTATACAACATTGGTGGTAATAATGAACGTACTAATATTTACATTGTGGAGAGCGTATTGGAACAACTGGGTAAACCAGCGAGTTTGATTCAATATGTACAGGATCGATTGGGACATGACCGACGTTACGGTATAGATCCTACCAAGATACGTACAGAGCTCGGATGGCAACCTTCACACAATTTTGAGACAGGGATCAAGGAGACGATCCAGTGGTATCTGAAACATCAAGATTGGTGGACGAGAATTCAATCAGGCACATATCAGGACTATGTTCAGCTTCAGTACGGTAAGCGGATGGGTGATTCGTCCAAATGAACTATAGAGTTATGGTGACTGGCGCGGCAGGACAGCTGGGTTATGATGTGGTGAAGACCTTTCAAGCAGAGGGTCATCAGGTATTGGCCTGTGACAAAAACCAGATGGATATTACCGATCAACAGCAGTGCACAGATATGATTACAACGTTCCGGCCTCACATCATTATTCACTGCGCTGCTTACACGGCAGTCGATCAGGCCGAGGTAGATGAAGATACAGCATATGCAATCAATGCATCAGGTACTAGAAATATCGCGGTTGCCGCCGAGAGAGTGAAAGCAAAACTGGTATATATCAGTACCGATTATGTATTTGATGGGAGCGGGAGTACACCTTACCGCGAGTACGATGTAACGAATCCGCAGAGTGTATATGGCAAGTCGAAGCTTGCTGGGGAACGGCTGGTTCAAAGTTTGTGTACGCAATGGTTTATTATTCGAACATCATGGGTGTTTGGCGTGTATGGCAGTAATTTTGTCAAAACCATGCTGGAACTTATGGAGAAACGTCCACAACTGCAAGTTGTTCATGACCAACAAGGTTCGCCTACCTATACGGTGGATCTTGCCCGATTCATTCATATCCTTTCCATAAGTAAAAAGTATGGCATCTATCATGCCTCCAATTCAGGGACTTGCACATGGTACGAGTTTGCAGAGGCAATAAAAGAAGAAGCCAATAAGCAGAGTGGGTTCGAGCCTACAGCCGAACTTACGCCATGCACAACCGATCAGTTTCCGCGTCCAGCCCCGCGTCCTGCATACTCGGTGATGGATCATCTGGCGATTCGAACGAACGGTCTGGAACCTCTGAGACCTTGGCGTGAGGCACTGATTGCGTTTTTGAAAGAGTGAGTGTACAGCAAAAGGACTGAGCATGTGGAGGGTCCGTGCTTTATTCCCAAACTGCACCCACCATTTAACAGCCGCCTCCGGGCGGCTATTTTGTTTTACACCTCCTCAATTCGGGTAGTTAGCTAACAAAAAGGTACTGAGGATGTGAATGCTATATGAAACGCATTGCCGCCGTGTTAATACTACTGATCGTTACCGTGGGCACACTCTTTTTCGCATATGAAAGCGAGAGTGAGGAACAACGGGACGGATTTACCGCCTATAGATTAATCGCCCATGCGATGGGCAGTATTCGTGATCAACCATATACCAATGCCTATGAAGCGATGATTGCCAATTACGAGAAAGGCACACGTGTATTTGAGATCGACTTTATGTTGACATCGGATCGCAAAGCCGTAGCCAGACATGAGTGGACCGCGAATATGAGCAAAATGCTAGGACAAGACGAAGAACTTTCGGAGGATAAACAGGCCGGGGCGCTGACACATGATGAGTTCATGAATACGCCTATTTTGGGTATGTACCAGCCTATGGATGCCGACGGTATTATAGATGTACTGGCTCAGTACCCGGATATGTATATCGTAACCGACACCAAGGAACAGAAGGATGAGGATATTCAGCAGGTGTTACAGTCTCTGGTGGATGCTGCCAAAGAACATGATCCCTCCGTACTGGACCGGGTTGTTGTACAGATCTATAACGAACCGATGCTCGAAACGGTGAAAGAAGTCTATGCATTCCCTTCCATTATCTATACGTTATATGCCACACAGGATACAGAAGATCAGGTTGTTGATTTTGTGCAAAAGAATGATATTGATGCCGTGACTATGCCGGAATATAAAGTAAACCAGAATTTCGTCGCCAAGCTGAATAGTGCAGGCTCAGTCACCTACGTGCATACCATCAACGATACTGAACAGGTGGCTAACTATGAGAAGTGGGGCGTGTACGGAGTATACTCAGACGTGCTGACGGAGCAGGAACTATGAGATGAATACACGTTTTGCCTGGAAACCGTAAAAATTCATGTTTTTCTGTTCCCCTTTTTATACGAACATTGACACTCGCTGCCTGCTGACTTAGACTTAGTTTACAAGCTTTCTAGGATGCAGAAGAACCTCTGGAGGAATGTTCGTTGATAGACATGATTAAGCAGTGGAGACATGTATTTAAGCTTGACCCAGACCGGGAAATTACGGACGAAGAACTCGATCTGGTCTGTGTGTCGGGGACCGATGCAATTATCGTTGGCGGATCTTCGGGGATTACCTATGATAACACGGTAGACCTGATGTCCCGTGTGCGTCGTTATGAGTTGCCATGTGTACTTGAAGTATCCGATCTGGAGGCTGTTGTTCCCGGGTTTGACGGATATTTGATCCCGATGGTATTGAATGCAACGGACAGCAAATGGATGATTGGGCACCACCAGCAAGCGATAGAGCGTTATGGTTATCTCATCCCGTGGGATCTGCTGATTGCCGAGGGTTATATCGTCCTGAATGCAAACTCCACGGTAGCTCAGTTGACTGGTGCAGATACGGAACTGACGACAGGAGCTGCGGTGGCATATGCCCAGGCTGCGGAGCGTCTGCTCAATCTTCCAATTATATATATGGAGTACAGCGGAACGTTCGGAGATATGGAGCTTGTTGGTGAGACACATAGACAATTGGAGTGGGCACACCTCATCTACGGCGGTGGAATTGATGATCCGGAGAAAGCCTCGCAAGCTGCCCAGGTGGCAGATACCATCGTGGTAGGCAACATTGTGTATAGCGATTTGAATAAGGCACTTGAGACGGTGTTGGCTGTAAAAGGAACCATTTAATCGGTTTAGTTTACCATTCCCCCATTTTCCCCTTATGATCTGTTAAAATAGAACTTTGCCCTTACTAATTAAAGAAGTTATATGACCGTAATGTCGTTTACACGAGAACGAAGAGGAAAGAAGTGAGCTGGAGAAACGAAGTGCTCCTTAAAAGCTTTCTGTAAGAAAGCTAAATCCTAAGCATACTTCTATTACCTGATATTGTTCTTCTTTTACTAAGCAATTCGTATACAGGGACTATGTTTACACAGAAACGGAGAGTACAAAAGCAATCTGAAGAAACGGAGTGTGCTCTCTTGTAATTTCAACTACCCCTAAATATAAGCTAAACTAATTTTTACACGAGAACGAAGAGGACAGAAATAAGCTGGAGAAGCGGAGCGTTCGCCTTTATTACCGGTTTTTAACCTCTTACCAATAATTCGTATACAGGGACTATGTTTACACGAAAACGGAGAGTGCAGAAGCAATCTGAAGAAACGAAGTGTTCGTATTTATCACCGGATTTTCCCTTTATTAAAGGGAATCAAAAAATTTGGGGATAACGACGATCGGAAGATGCTGCTGCAATCGAAGTCCAAGTGTAATGGATAGATCAGGTATACCGACCAACCAACCAACGAAAGGAGCATGCATGCATGCAACCTGTAAATATACATGATGCCGTTGCACGGCTTAACACCCCTCAACGGCAAGCCGTCGAGGCGACGGATGGCCCGCTGCTAATTATGGCCGGTGCGGGCTCCGGCAAGACCCGGGTGCTGACACACCGGATTGCCTACCTCATTGCAACACGGAAAGCACCCCCGTGGGGCATTTTAGCGATTACCTTTACGAACAAAGCCGCTCGTGAGATGCAAGACCGGGTATCTCAACTCGTAGGTGGCTCCCAAGGCCGCGACATTTGGGTATCCACGTTCCACTCCATGTGTGTGCGTATTCTGCGCCGTGATATTGAACGTATTGGCTTTACCTCCAACTTCAGTATTTTGGACTCATCGGACCAATTATCTGTTATTCGCAGCTGTATGAAAGACCAGAATATCGATACTAAGAAATTCGAGCCCAAAGCAGTTCAATCCATGATGAGCACGGCCAAGAATGAACTGATTAGTCCGGAGCAATATGAGAAGCAGGCAGGAGACTATTTCGAGGGTATTGTAGCGAAGATATATAAGATGTATCAGAAAAAGTTAAGAGCCAACAACTCACTTGATTTCGACGATCTCATTATGCAGACTATTCAACTGTTCAAGGAAGTGCCTGAAGTTCTCGACTTTTATCAAAAGAAATTCCAGTACATTCACGTGGACGAGTATCAGGATACGAACCGTGCACAGTACATGCTGTGCCGCATGCTCGCTGACAGTCACCATCGCATCTGTGTTGTAGGGGATAGTGACCAGTCGATCTATCGCTGGCGCGGGGCGGATATCAGCAATATCCTGAATTTTGAGAAAGATTACCCTGAAGCAAATACGATTTTGCTGGAGCAGAACTATCGTTCAACTTCCAATATCCTGAATGCAGCGAATGAAGTGATCGGCCTGAATACAGGGCGTAAACCGAAGAAACTGTGGACGGACAAAGAGGGTGGTTCGAAGATCAAGGTGTACCGTGCGGATTCCGAACATGATGAGGGGTATTTTGTTACCTCCGAGATTAGTAAAAATGTGAAGAACGGCAAATCCTATCAGAACCATGCCATTTTGTACCGTACCAATGCCCAATCCCGGGTTATAGAGGAAATTCTGATCAAGTCTGATATTCCGTATCAGATTGTCGGCGGCATCAAGTTCTATGATCGTAAAGAGATCAAGGACATTCTGGCGTATCTGCGCCTGTTATCTAACCCCGACGATGATATCAGTCTTACCCGGATCATTAATGTACCAAAACGTAGCATTGGTGATACAACGGTAGCGAAGCTGGCGGCTGCGGCAGGAGAGCGTGGAATCTCAATTTTCCGTGTGCTTCAGGTCGTGGACGATCTTGGATTTGCAGGCCGTACGCGAAATGCGCTGGTGGAGTTCTATGACATGATCGCTGCTTTGCATCAGATGGTAGAGTATCTGTCTGTAACTGAACTGACCGAGAAGATTCTTGAGATGAGTCAATACCGTCTTGAGATGCAAAATGAAAACACACTCGAATCCCGTGCACGGCTGGAGAACATTGAAGAGTTCCTGTCCGTAACAATGGAATTTGAGAAAAATAATGAAGACAAAACGCTCGTATCGTTCCTCACCGATCTTGCATTGATTGCTGACATCGACAGCATGAACGATGATGAAGAGGATCAGAGCGACGCGGTTACCCTGATGACCATGCACAGCGCCAAAGGTCTGGAGTTCCCGGTTGTCTTTATCGTGGGTATGGAAGAAGGGGTCTTTCCGCATAGCCGTGCCTTTATGGACAATGAAGAGTTGGAAGAAGAACGCCGACTTGCTTATGTAGGGATCACCCGTGCGGAAGAGCAACTCTTCCTGTCTTGTGCCCAGATGCGTACATTGTTTGGACGTACAACAGCGAATCCACCTTCCCGCTTCCTGGATGAGATTCCGGATGAGTTGAAGGAAGACACCTCCATGGCTCGTGATCGTTACCGTCGTGGCAGTAGCGGAGGCGGCTCATATGGTGGACGTGGACTAGGCTCTAGTGGAGGAAGTAACTTCGGTGGTGGCACCAAGCTGTTTGATCACCAAAGCAAGAGCGGTTCGTCTGCTACTTCATCCACGCCAACTTCACGTGTGACCACGGGCACGTCCCGCCCAGCATACTCTACGCCATCATCTGCTTCCAAGCCGGTGGCTTCTAATGGTGAAGCAGGCTTTAAGGCAGGGGACAAAGTGCAGCATGGCAAATGGGGGACAGGCACCATTGTTGCGGTCAAAGGGACAGGTAATGATACCGAACTGCAGATTGCCTTCCCGGCTCCGGTGGGTGTGAAACGTTTGCTTGCCGGATTTGCCCCAATTACGAAAGTAGAATAAGAACGAAACTTACTTTTGCACTATAACAGAGAGAACAGAAATAACTTGAAGAAGCATAGCGTTCGCCTATATCCCCGGATTTCCACCTTTTAAAATGGATTAAAAGAAATCCGGTGGATAACAGCGATCGGAAAGTTATTCTGTTATCGGAGTTTACGTGCAATAGGAGTGTTCGTTCTACATAGATCAAATTAACGGAGGGATGGCCCTGTATGGACCCGATGCACCGGATGGAGCAACTCGTTACCGAGCTGAACCAGCATAATTATCAGTACTACACGATGGATCAGCCACAGATCAGCGATAAGGAGTATGATCTTCTGTACGATGAACTGGTTACGCTGGAACAGGAAAGCGGCATGGTTCTGCCAGATTCTCCAACACAGCGTGTGGGCGGCGAACTGCTCAAGGGGTTTACCCCGCATCGCCATTTATCCTCCTTATGGAGTCTGGACAAAGCACAGAATATTGAGCAGCTGCGCAGCTGGAATACCCGTGTACTGAAACTGATTAACGACTATAACAGTAAAAATCCCGATACGCCTTTACCGGAACCAGGTTATGTCATTGAGTTGAAGTTTGACGGATTGACGTTGAACCTGACATACACCAACGGTGAGTTGGTGCAAGCCTCTACACGAGGGAACGGTACCGTAGGTGAAGGTATTTTGGCACAGGTAAGAACGATCCGATCCGTTCCGCTCAAAATTCCTTACACAAGCGGTACGATTGAAGTACAGGGTGAAGGCATCATGAATCTGTCTGTCCTGGACCGATACAATGAGACAGCGGCAGAGCCACTCAAGAATGCGCGTAATGCAGCAGCAGGAGCGCTCCGCAACCTGAATCCGAAGGCGACGGCTGAGCGTCGACTGAATGCTTATTTCTATAATGTAGGTTATTCGGATGACATTCAATTTGCCAATCATCAGCAGATGATGGACTTCCTGCGTGAGAACCGCTTCAAAGTGAATCCATCGATTACTTATTTCCATGAGTTTGATGATGTAATGGAACAATTGGCTGCGATTCAGGAGAACCGGGGGCAGCTAGACTATCTGATCGATGGAGCTGTTATCAAAATTACGGACATGCGCACCCGCGAGGTGTTGGGTTATACCGATAAATTCCCTCGCTGGGCGGTGGCATACAAATTCGAGGCAGAAGAGACCACGACGGTTCTTAACGCTGTGGTATGGAATGTGGGTCGTACTGGAAAAGTAACTCCGCTGGCACGCGTAGAACCGGTTGAACTTGCCGGGGTAACGGTACAGAACTGTACTTTGAACAATGTCGGCGATATTGAGCGCAAAAATCTGAAGTTTGCTCTGGGCACACGGGTCTTTATCCGTCGCTCCAACGACGTCATTCCTGAGATTCTGGGTAAAGTGACGGAGGAAAGTGATGGCGAGGAGATCGTCTTCCCTGAGCAATGCCCGGCATGTGGATTCCCACTGGAGCAACGTGGAGCGCATCTGTTCTGTAACAATAGACTTGCGTGTAAACCACAAACGGTGGCACGTATTTCCCACTTTGCTTCCCGTGATGCCATGGACATTGAGACATTCAGTGAGAAAACAGCGATTCAGCTGTATGATGAATTGAACGTGCGTGAGCCTGCCGACCTGTATACGTTACAGTTTGATGACTTGGTGAAGCTGGAGCGGTTTGGGGAAAAGAAAGCGAACAACCTTATCGCTGCGCTTGAGCTTAGTAAAGATAGAGACTTGGCTTCCTTCTTATACTCACTGGGTATTCCGAACACAGGTAAATCGACAACGCGCATGCTCGCTGATCATTATCGAGATCTGCACGCCATTATGAATGCAACCGTGGAAGAACTGGTTGAACTACCCGACGTTGGTGGTATCGTGGCTGAGAGCATCGTAAACTTTTTTGCAGATCCGTTTACACAGGCTGCAATTGAGAAAATGCTCAACTTGGGCGTGAAAGCTCAGGCACCTGAGGCACCAGCCGTTGCTGTTGTGGAAGATTCCTTCTTCAGTGGTAAAACGGTCGTCTTGACCGGAACGCTGCACCAATTGACGCGGGAAGAGGCAACGCAAAGACTGGAAGCGCTCGGGGCGAAGGTGACTGGCAGTGTGTCGAAAAAGACAGATTTGGTTATTGCCGGAGAGAAGGCAGGTAGTAAACTAACCAAAGCTCATGATCTCGGTATTCCAACGATTGAGGATGAGGACGAACTTGTACGTCTTTTGAACCCACAGGATTAAAGTGTAATCAGAGAGTTCATAATGAGGAAAAAGAAAAAGGCCCCCGAAGACACGAATATGTGATCGGGGGCTTTTGCTGTTTATTGAATTATTTTTACAACGAAAGAACGCTCACCAGTCTTATCTGATCTGATCATGATCCACTTAAATTGTTAGGAATGCGCTGAGATGCGCCTGTAAGCCATGCATCCTTATCATATCCTCGCTCTTCCCAGTAACCAATATGTTCGCTGTCGATGAGTTCAATCCGATTTAACCATTTTACTGATTTATAGGCATACATCTGAGGAATGACAAGCCGTACCGGACCGCCAAGATCAGCCGGGATGGGTTTGCCATCATGCATGACAGCCACCATAATATCCTCCATTTGTGCTTGATCCATCGTAATCGCATCTGTATACACACCATCACCGGAATAAAACTTCACACTATGAGCTTCCGGTTTGACCCCGGCTTGTTTCAAAAGCTGTGCAAGTGAAATGCCTTCCCAGGTATTCTTATATACAGACCATCCCGTTACACAGTGGAAATCACTAACCTGTACGGTACGCGCGAGCTTCACGAACTGTTCCCAGTTCCAAACCTGTGCCCGTTCAACCAATCCATCGATTCGGAAAGACCAGTTAGCATTGGAGAAGGACGGTATAGGCGTAACTGTATATACGCGGAAATGACCCTCAGCTCCGCCTCCAATGGGAGGTGAAGAGGCAGAAAGCGGTTGTGGCAGAGGAACCATACGGTTAGGATCGTTCTCCAGCATGCTATCAATACTATTATCGATCTTGAGATTTCGTCCTACCCAGGATATAAAAGTAGGACCAAGAGTCACGGCGAGACCAACCCCCACAGAAGAACGGATGAAAGCTCGTCGTGTATACAACGGTTGAGGTCGCTCCTCTGATTTGAGGGGATCTCTCTCGGAACTACGATCAAATTGGGAAGAAGATATAGCAGCTGGAGTTTCTTTTTCATCTATTATTGTGTCAGATCGATCAGCTGAATGTTGAGTTCGTGTTGAAATTGTAGTGGTTTTAACCGCACGACGTGCAGGGTCCTTTAACCATTTGGTCCGAGTGATGGAGTGATAGATAATATAAGGTAAGCCCACCCAAGTCAGCAGGTCATGGATCAAAAGTGCAGCATTCGACCATCGAGGTCCAGCCAGCTTGAACTGCCATAATACAATACCCGAGAGGAGCCAGCCTACCAGCAGCACAAGAACAAAGATGGTGTTCACCCTTTGCCAAGGTCTGTTACGAAGCTGTTTCCAGTGCTTTCCGGCCAAAATCAAGTAATATATTACGGGTGCCAGCATAGCTAGCCCAACGATGATATGTAGCCATTTTAGCCAGACACGTCCAATTCCGAGTATCTCGCGCCAAAAGCCGCCTACCAGCATAAGACCTGTTATAGCAAGGATCACAACAATCCAGGCATTCCAAGCATGGATGGAAACTAACTTTTTGCCGTAACCTTTACGTCTGTTCTTCAACCATTGTTTCAAGTGCGATCACCCCATATAGTTTAGTAATGAGTTTATTCAGAACTTTGATATGTATAGCTAGCTGTGAATGGAGTACGTGATCTGTGTAAAGGTGCAATGCGAGATGGTTATAGGATTGTTCATAGGCTACTTATGAAAGTAGTACACTTGACTGCTTAACCTTATCTCTATATCTATATACCTTATTATAGAGTTTTTGGATCACTTTCTTCAAACCAATAGAAGGGCAAGGATCGTTATCCCATCCTGGGTTCAGAGAATGTGCTAATCTGTCGAATACAGGTTGGAAACAAGACACCGTAGATGAAGATATCATGATATCAAAAGGTTGATTAAAAATGCTTGCTAAATAAATCACTACGTGATATATTATTTCTTGTCGCTTCAAACGAATGATTGTCATAATCATTTGAAAGATGACGAAAACAAAGTGTTGACAGTAAGTTAGTTAACATGATATGATAAGATTCCTGTCCGGTTGACAAACATCAACATAAACGGACATACAAGTTCCTTGAAAACTGAACAAATGGATAGTAACTTTTGATTCACAATGAATCGTCAGATTCAAAATGAGCTTATCGCTCTTTTCAATACTTTATTGGAGAGTTTGATCCTGGCTCAGGACGAACGCTGGCGGCATGCCTAATACATGCAAGTCGAGCGGACTTGAAGAGAAGCTTGCTTCTCGGATAGTTAGCGGCGGACGGGTGAGTAACACGTAGGCAACCTGCCCTCAAGTTTGGGACAACTACCGGAAACGGTAGCTAATACCGAATAATTGTTTTCTTCGCCTGAAGGAAACTGGAAAGACGGAGCAATCTGTCACTTGGGGATGGGCCTGCGGCGCATTAGCTAGTTGGTGAGGTAACGGCTCACCAAGGCGACGATGCGTAGCCGACCTGAGAGGGTGATCGGCCACACTGGGACTGAGACACGGCCCAGACTCCTACGGGAGGCAGCAGTAGGGAATCTTCCGCAATGGGCGAAAGCCTGACGGAGCAATGCCGCGTGAGTGATGAAGGTTTTCGGATCGTAAAGCTCTGTTGCCAGGGAAGAACGCTTGGGAGAGTAACTGCTCTCAAGGTGACGGTACCTGAGAAGAAAGCCCCGGCTAACTACGTGCCAGCAGCCGCGGTAATACGTAGGGGGCAAGCGTTGTCCGGAATTATTGGGCGTAAAGCGCGCGCAGGCGGTCATTTAAGTCTGGTGTTTAATCCCGGGGCTCAACCCCGGATCGCACTGGAAACTGGGTGACTTGAGTGCAGAAGAGGAGAGTGGAATTCCACGTGTAGCGGTGAAATGCGTAGATATGTGGAGGAACACCAGTGGCGAAGGCGACTCTCTGGGCTGTAACTGACGCTGAGGCGCGAAAGCGTGGGGAGCAAACAGGATTAGATACCCTGGTAGTCCACGCCGTAAACGATGAGTGCTAGGTGTTAGGGGTTTCGATACCCTTGGTGCCGAAGTTAACACATTAAGCACTCCGCCTGGGGAGTACGGTCGCAAGACTGAAACTCAAAGGAATTGACGGGGACCCGCACAAGCAGTGGAGTATGTGGTTTAATTCGAAGCAACGCGAAGAACCTTACCAGGTCTTGACATCTGAATGACCGGTGCAGAGATGTACCTTTTCTTCGGAACATTCAAGACAGGTGGTGCATGGTTGTCGTCAGCTCGTGTCGTGAGATGTTGGGTTAAGTCCCGCAACGAGCGCAACCCTTATATTTAGTTGCCAGCATTTCGGATGGGCACTCTAGATAGACTGCCGGTGACAAACCGGAGGAAGGTGGGGATGACGTCAAATCATCATGCCCCTTATGACCTGGGCTACACACGTACTACAATGGCCGGTACAACGGGCTGCGAAATCGCGAGATGGAGCCAATCCCAACAAAGCCGGTCTCAGTTCGGATTGCAGGCTGCAACTCGCCTGCATGAAGTCGGAATTGCTAGTAATCGCGGATCAGCATGCCGCGGTGAATACGTTCCCGGGTCTTGTACACACCGCCCGTCACACCACGAGAGTTTATAACACCCGAAGTCGGTGGGGTAACCGCAAGGAGCCAGCCGCCGAAGGTGGGATAGATGATTGGGGTGAAGTCGTAACAAGGTAGCCGTATCGGAAGGTGCGGCTGGATCACCTCCTTTCTATGGAGAATCGTTTCCTGCAACGGAAACATTCAAATAAGCAGGTTCTTAAAACCTGCAATAGCAACACAGTTACTTATCCATTTGTTCAGTTTTGATGGAATTTGAGGGGCCATAGCTCAGCTGGGAGAGCGCCTGCCTTGCAAGCAGGAGGTCAGCGGTTCGATCCCGCTTGGCTCCACCAAACAATTTCATCTATTTGGCTTGTTCTTTGAAAACTAGATATCGAAACGAAACAAACGCGAATTAGAACATTCCTTTAAGCTGAACTTGTGTAAACAAGTCAAGTGTATAAAGGTAGTTAAATTGCTTTTGTGATGGTATCGGGTGAGAGCGACTTTTGGCTTTGCGCAAGCAAACCAAGGGAAGCGAGCGACCGAAACCGGAACAAAATGGTTAAGCTACTAAGAGCACACGGAGGATGCCTAGGCGCTAGGAGCCGATGAAGGACGTGGCGAACAACGAAACTGCCTCGGGGAGCTGTAAGCAAGCTTTGATCCGGGGGTGTCCGAATGGGGAAACCCAGCTGGGGTAATTTCCAGTTACACCTAACTGAATACATAGGTTAGTGTGAGGCATACCAGGGGAACTGAAACATCTAAGTACCCTGAGGAAGAGAAAACAATAGTGATTCCGTCAGTAGCGGCGAGCGAACGCGGAGAAGCCCAAACCAAAGAGCTTGCTCTTTGGGGTTGTGGGACGTCTCACATGGAGTTACAAAGGAACCGGTTAAGCGAAGAGGTCTGGAAAGGCCCGCCAAAGAAGGTAAAAGCCCTGTAGTTGAAAGTCTGTTCCCTCCGAGACGGATCCCGAGTAGTGCGGGGCACGTGAAACCCCGTATGAATCCGGCAGGACCATCTGCCAAGGCTAAATACTTCCTAGCGACCGATAGTGAAGCAGTACCGTGAGGGAAAGGTGAAAAGCACCCCGGAAGGGGAGTGAAATAGAACCTGAAACCGTGTGCTTACAAAAAGTCAGAGCCCGTTTTAGGGGTGATGGCGTGCCTTTTGTAGAATGAACCGGCGAGTTACGTTCCCGTGCAAGGTTAAGGTGAAGAGCCGGAGCCGCAGCGAAAGCGAGTCTGAATAGGGCGATTGAGTACGTGGACGTAGACCCGAAACCGGGTGATCTACCCCTGTCCAGGGTGAAGGTGCGGTAACACGCACTGGAGGCCCGAACCCACGCATGTTGAAAAATGCGGGGATGAGGTGGGGGTAGCGGAGAAATTCCAATCGAACTCGGAGATAGCTGGTTCTCCCCGAAATAGCTTTAGGGCTAGCCTCGGAAAACAGAGTCGTGGAGGTAGAGCACTGATTGGGTGCGGGGCCCGCAAGGGTTACCAAGCTCAGTCAAACTCCGAATGCCATAGACTTACTTCCGGGAGTCAGACAGTGAGTGCTAAGATCCATTGTCAAAAGGGAAACAGCCCAGACCATCAGCTAAGGTCCCCAAGTGTGTGTTAAGTGGGAAAGGATGTGGAGTTGCACAGACAACCAGGATGTTGGCTTAGAAGCAGCCACCATTGAAAGAGTGCGTAATAGCTCACTGGTCGAGTGACTCTGCGCCGAAAATGTAACGGGGCTAAACACACCACCGAAGCTATGGCTTGATGCTTTGCATCAGGGGTAGGGGAGCGTTGTATAAGGGTTGAAGGTGTACCGTAAGGAGCGCTGGACATTATACAAGTGAGAATGCCGGTATGAGTAACGAAAAGATCAGTGAGAATCTGATCCGCCGAAAGCCTAAGGGTTCCTGAGGAAGGCTCGTCCGCTCAGGGTAAGTCGGGACCTAAGGCGAGGCCGAAAGGCGTAGTCGAAGGACAACAGGTCGAAATTCCTGTACCACCGTAAGCCGTTATGAGCAATGGGGGGACGCAGTAGGGTAGTGACGCGGACTGATGGATGTCCGTCTAAGCAGTAAGGCTGATGTGTAGGCAAATCCGCACATTGTAAGGCTGAGCTGTGATGGGGAGCGAAAATTGTAGTAGCGAAGGTCATGATCTCACACTGCCAAGAAAAGCCTCTAGCCAGGTGAAGGTGCCCGTACCGCAAACCGACACAGGTAGGCGAGAAGAGTATTCTAAGGCGCGCGGAAGAACTCTCGTTAAGGAACTCGGCAAAATGACCCCGTAACTTCGGGAGAAGGGGTGCCCCGGTAGTGTGAATAGCACGAGGGGGCCGCAGTGAAAAGGCCCAAGCGACTGTTTAGCAAAAACACAGGTCTGTGCGAAGCCGTAAGGCGAAGTATACGGGCTGACGCCTGCCCGGTGCTGGAAGGTTAAGGGGAGTGGTTAGGGAGCAATCCCGAAGCTGTGAACCGAAGCCCCAGTAAACGGCGGCCGTAACTATAACGGTCCTAAGGTAGCGAAATTCCTTGTCAGGTAAATTCTGACCCGCACGAATGGCGTAACGACTTGGGCGCTGTCTCAACGAGAGATCCGGTGAAATTTTAATACCTGTGAAGATGCAGGTTACCCGCGACAAGACGGAAAGACCCCATGGAGCTTTACTGCAGCTTGATATTGAATTTGGGTACGATTTGTACAGGATAGGTGGGAGCCTTTGAAACGTGAGCGCCAGCTTGCGTGGAGGCAACGTTGGGATACCACCCTGATCGTATCTAGGTTCTAACCTGGTACCGTAATCCGGTGCGGGGACAGTGTCAGGTGGGCAGTTTGACTGGGGCGGTCGCCTCCTAAAGAGTAACGGAGGCGCCCAAAGGTTCCCTCAGAATGGTTGGAAATCATTCGAAGAGTGCAAAGGCATAAGGGAGCTTGACTGCGAGACCTACAAGTCGAGCAGGGACGAAAGTCGGGCTTAGTGATCCGGTGGTACCGCATGGAAGGGCCATCGCTCAACGGATAAAAGCTACCCTGGGGATAACAGGCTTATCTCCCCCAAGAGTCCACATCGACGGGGAGGTTTGGCACCTCGATGTCGGCTCATCGCATCCTGGGGCTGAAGTAGGTCCCAAGGGTTGGGCTGTTCGCCCATTAAAGCGGTACGCGAGCTGGGTTCAGAACGTCGTGAGACAGTTCGGTCCCTATCTGTCGTGGGCGTAGGAAATTTGAGAGGAGCTGTCCTTAGTACGAGAGGACCGGGATGGACGTACCGCTGGTGTACCAGTTGTTCCGCCAGGAGCACCGCTGGGTAGCTATGTACGGACGGGATAAACGCTGAAAGCATCTAAGCGTGAAGCCCCCCTCAAGATGAGATTTCCCAGTATGTAAGACCCCTTGAAGACGACGAGGTAGATAGGCTGGGGGTGGAAGTGCAGCAATGCATGGAGCTGACCAGTACTAATCGGTCGAGGGCTTATCCAATAGCAAGTTGTAATTCGCGTGTTTCGTTTCGAATCTAGTTTTCAGAGAATGATCTCTGAAATGAAAATTGGTACATCACAGAACGTGTGTATGATTTTCAGTTCCATATCTGATTTTAAGAAGCTATGCTTCGATAAATCGCGTTTGGTGGCGATGGCGGAGGGGTTCCACACGTACCCATCCCGAACACGACCGTTAAGCCCTCTAGCGCCGATGGTACTTGGACCGCAGGGTCCTGGGAGAGTAGGACGCCGCCAAGCGAAGAACCACTGCCGATGTTATTCGGTGGTGGTTTTTATTTGTTTATTTATGGGGATGCGAAAGCATCTCTTATTTGACTTTGTAAGAATCCTCTGACACACTCTAAGGGGTACATATATCAGATATCAGGCCATGATTTGGATTGATAATAACTCTAGCGAATGGGGTGTAGGACAACATGGAAATTAAAAAATTGACGGTAGATGATTTTGAACCGGCGATGGCACTCTCCGAATATGCTTTTCAAGTAGTAATGAGTGAGGAACAAAAAGAAAAACGGAGGAGTCAATTCTCGTCACAGGATATATGGGGTGTATATGAGGACGGGCAGCTAGGAGCCAAACTTCACATTATCCCTTTTCAAACCTATATTCATGGCAGAACGTTCGAGATGGGTGGTATTGCGGGTGTTGCCACCTGGCCAGAGTATAGACGCAAAGGCTGGGTAGCGGGTCTGCTGAAGCATGCGTTGGAAGAAATGAATCGTAACAAACAGAGCATATCATTCTTGCATCCATTCTCTTTTGGTTTCTATCGGAAGTATGGATGGGAGACGTATGTTGAATTTAAACGTTATAAAGTACCTACAGCTCATTTGCCTCTGAAAAAAGCGACACCTGGAACAATTCGGCGTGGCGATCCAGGCCTCAGCATATTAAAGGAAGTATACAGTGCTTATGCTGAGCGTTATAACGGAACTCTGGTTCGGGATGATGCAAGGTGGGAGAATTCAGTTCTTGTTAATGGGGCCAGCCAGAAGGCTGTATATTATGATGAAGCTGATGCAGCACAAGGTTATCTTTTATATGAGGTTAAGGAAAATAAATTTACCATTAAAGAGATCATCTATCTGAATGAAGAGGCTAGGCAAGGGCTGTGGACCTTCATTGCTAACCATGATTCCATGATCCAGGAAGTTACGTTGCAGGCACCTGCCAGTGATACGCTTGCCTTCCAATTGGATAACCCACGGATTCAGCAGGAGATTGTAGCTTATTTTATGGCGCGTATCGTTAGTGTAGAGCAGTTTATATCCCAGTATCCATTTGCAAGCCAGGACTCACCGGTGCAGATTGTTCTACAGGTAGAGGATACCTACGCTCCGTGGAATGAAGGGGTATGGCAATTAAACGTGGCAATGAACGGAACAGCGTCCATATGGAAAACATCGGAACCAATTAATGATGATCAGACCATTAAGGTGGATATTCAATCCCTTACCGCGGTGCTGATGGGATATCGCAGACCAATGGAAATGGCACGAATCGGAAGAATTCACGGACCGAACACAGCAATCAAAGCTTTGGAACAAGCGATTCCTGAACGGGAAACCTATTTACTCGATTTCTTCTGATGACTATTCGCATGCTCCATTTAACTTGATTGGCTTATATAGAAATACGGCGTGATTGAAAGACAAATGGACTTCTCCAGCAATTTTGGGGAGGTTTTTTTGTGTCTGGGGAATATTTCGTGTAAAATCGTAAAAAATGAATAGTGACCCCACTTGGCAAAACCACAAAATATGCTATAATGGTTATAAAGTCAAAGAAAGTCAAAGTCAACTAAAGGTTTAATACTTAAGTAGCTTTCTTTCTACAATCTGATGCATGATCGCCAATATACGGGATTCATCTCATCGGAGGATCAAGGGAATATTAAAGGACCTTCGTGCTTCCTTCGCTCTCCTGTTCACACCTGTGGAAGCAAGATTCGCTGTTTCCCTGATTGGTTAAATGGGTAGAGAAGGTGTACTCTGTGGGGGCGTGTGGGTCCTTATTGACTTAACGTTTCAGACAGTGGAGGATGATTGGATGCGTAATATCTCTGATATTATCGAACGATATCTGAAGAGTATTTTGCATGAAAGTCCCGAAGGAATGGTTGAAATTCAGCGTAATGATCTGGCAGATCAATTCTCATGTGTACCTTCCCAGATCAATTATGTCATCAGCACACGTTTTACACTCGAGAAGGGATACCTGGTAGAGAGTAAACGCGGCGGTGGTGGTTATGTTCGCATACAGCGCATTGAATTACCGGCCCAATCAGCTCTGCATAATCATTTGCACCATAGTATTGGTGAAGAGATCGGGCAGACAGCTGCCGAAGGTCTGATCTATCAATTGGAAGAAGCGCGCTTCTTGAGCAAGCGGGAAGCCGGGTTGATGCGAGCTGCTGTATCTAGAGAGGTTATATTGGTCAAACTTCCTTACCGGGATCAAATTCGTGCCAGAATGTTGAAGGCGATGTTAATATCTTTGCTCGGTAAATGAAAACTATCGGGGTCAAAGGAGGTACATCAATATGCTGTGCCAAGAATGCAATAAACGTCCGGCGACACTTCATTTTACGAAGATCGTAAATGGAGAGAAGACGGAATTCCATATTTGTGAGTCATGTGCCCGTGAAAAAGGGGAAATGATCCCTGGAACAGCAGGTGGGTTTTCCATTCACAACTTGTTGTCCGGATTGCTTGATTTTGATCCAGCCGGCAAAAGTGGGTCGGCAGGAACACCACCTGCAAAAGCACTTCAATGTGAAGAGTGTGGTATGACGTACGCACAATTTAGTAAGATAGGCCGGTTTGGCTGCAGTTCATGTTATAAATATTTTGACAGTCGTTTGGATCCTTTGTTCAAGCGGGTTCATGGTAATACGTCCCATGTAGGCAAAGTGCCTGCACGAGCTGGTGGTCGCATCAAGGTGAAACGGCAAATTGCTGATCTGAAGCGTGAGCTCCAGGAGAGCATCGCACAAGAGGAATTTGAAGAGGCGGCTCAGATCCGTGACCAGATCAGAGGACTTGAAAAAGGAATAGCTCAGGAGTAAAGTTTGTCATGAGTAGGAGGGATGCGTAATGCCTAATCTGCGCTTTACAGAGAAGGCGCTCAGCGACTGGATGCGCAGTGATGCGGCTGATTCCGAAATCGTCATTAGCAGCCGTGTCCGGATTGCACGCAACCTTCAGCATGTTCCGTTTCCGATGCTGGCTTCCAATGAGCAATCGGAAGAGGTGCTGAATAAGCTGAGCGAAGTACTTCAATACGATGACGTTCACGCCTTTGGGGATTTTCATACGTTGGATCTGATCGATATTGACGAACTCGACAAACGGGTGCTGGTGGAGAAACATCTCATCAGTCCAAGTCTTGCGAATGAATCCAGGAATGGTGCGGTTATTCTCAGTGAGGATGAGTCAGTCAGTATTATGATTAACGAAGAGGATCATCTTCGTATCCAGTGCCTCTATCCGGGGTTCCAGGTGAAAGAAGCCTGGGAGAAAGGTTCCGCAATAGATGATGCTTTTGAAGCGCACGTGGATTATGCTTTTGATGATCGCAGAGGATACTTAACCAGCTGTCCTACTAATGTAGGTACAGGTGTCAGAGCATCGGTTATGATGCACTTGCCTGCCCTGGTGATGACACAGCAAATCGGCCGTATTCTAACCGCAGTTTCCCAAGTGGGATTGACGGTAAGAGGAATATACGGTGAAGGCAGCGAGGCGATGGGTAACCTGTTCCAGATCTCGAACCAGATTACATTGGGACAGACCGAACAGGAAGTCATCGAGAACCTGCATGGTGTTGTGTTACAGATGATTGGTCATGAACGTACAGCGAGAGAACGGTTAATTACTGACTCCAGACTGCGGATTACGGATCGGGTCATGCGTTCTTATGGCATATTGTCTCATGCAGCTATTGTTGATTCCAAGGAAGCTGCACAGCGCTTATCGGATGTACGCCTTGGCGTGGATCTCGGATTATTGGATGGACTGTCCATTACTGTAATGAATGAGTTGAATGTGATGACACAGCCGGGATTTTTGCAGAAAACATTCGGGGAAGATATGCGCACAGATGAGCGTGACATCTACCGAGCTCAGTTGATTCGTGATACGATCAATGCAGCGAAGCAGTCCTAGTTTAGCCTGATATTGTATTGAATTATGGTTTCATGCCGCATTGCGGCTTTTATATAATAAGGCATGTACAAATGCCAAATGACTTTATTCGCAGCACGGCTGCAAACAAAAATGATATGAAGAATACGACGGTTATTTCATTACATGACCCTCGTTTTATCCAAAACCATGGAGGTGCAGGAGATATGATGTTTGGAAGATTTACGGAACGGGCCCAAAAGGTGCTCGCACTCGCGCAGGAAGAAGCTGTCCGTCTCGGTCATAATAACATCGGTACTGAGCATATTTTGCTCGGCCTCATTCGTGAAGGCGAAGGCATCGCAGCCAAAGCACTGATCGGCCTGGGACTCGGATTGGAAAAAATTCAGGATGAAGTAGAAACGCTGATTGGCCGTGGCCAAGAGCAACCTACCAACATTGCATATACGCCACGTGCGAAAAAAGTAATTGAACTGTCTATGGATGAAGCTCGTAAATTGGGCCATACCTATGTAGGCACAGAGCATATCCTGCTCGGATTGATTCGTGAAGGTGAGGGTGTTGCAGCACGTGTGCTCAATAACTTGGGAATTAGCCTGAACAAAGCACGTCAACAAGTGCTGCAATTGCTTGGCAGCAGTGAAGCTGTATCCAGTCATAATGGAACACCTGCCAATGTCAGCACACCAACGCTGGACAGTCTGGCACGTGACCTCACGGCTTATGCGAGAGAGAACAACCTGGACCCAGTCATTGGACGTAGTAAAGAAATTGAACGTGTCATTCAGGTGCTCAGCCGTCGTACCAAGAACAACCCGGTATTGATCGGTGAGCCAGGTGTAGGTAAAACAGCGATTGCTGAAGGCCTTGCACAAAAAATCATTGCAAATGAGATTCCGGAAACATTGCGCGACAAACGTGTAATGACCCTGGATATGGGTTCTGTAGTCGCTGGAACCAAATATCGTGGTGAGTTTGAAGATCGTCTGAAAAAAATCATGGATGAGATTCGCCAAGCAGGTAACATTGTCCTGTTTATCGACGAATTGCATACCTTGATTGGCGCAGGCGGAGCTGAAGGTGCCATCGATGCTTCTAACATTTTGAAACCGGCTCTGGCTCGTGGAGAATTGCAATGTATCGGTGCGACAACACTGGATGAATATCGTAAATACATCGAGAAGGATGCAGCGCTTGAGCGTCGTTTCCAACCGATTACTGTAGATCAGCCTTCTCCAGAAGAAGCGATTCAAATCTTGCACGGCTTGCGTGACCGTTATGAGGCGCATCACCGCGTGAAAATTACGGACGAAGCAATTGTGCAGGCGGTTAAACTGTCTGACCGTTACATTACAGACCGTTTCCTGCCGGATAAAGCGATTGACCTGATTGATGAAGCGGGTTCCAAAGTAAGATTGAACTCTTACACGATCCCACCAAACCTGAAACAACTGGAAAGCCGTCTGGAAGATATTCGTAAGGAAAAAGACGCTGCAGTTCAAAGTCAGGAGTTCGAAAAAGCAGCAGCTCTGCGTGATACGGAACAAAAAATCCGTGAAGAGCTGGATGTAACGAAGAACCAGTGGAAAGAGAAACAAGGTCGCACCGATTCCGAGGTTACTCCTGAGGATATCGCACAAGTGGTAGCCAGCTGGACAGGAATCCCTGTGAACCAACTGAAAGAAGAAGAGACACAGCGTCTGATGAATCTGGAGTCTATTCTACATGAACGTGTCATCGGTCAGGATGAGGCAGTGAAGTCTGTCAGCCGTGCGGTTCGTCGTGCTCGTGCGGGACTTAAAGATCCAAAACGTCCGATGGGTTCATTCATTTTCCTCGGCCCTACAGGGGTAGGTAAAACAGAACTTGCTCGTGCTCTGGCTGAAGCGATGTTCGGCGATGAAAATGCAGTAATCCGGATTGATATGTCCGAGTATGGTGAGAAGCACTCGACTTCCCGACTTGTCGGAGCGCCTCCAGGATATGTTGGGTACGAAGAAGGTGGCCAGCTGACAGAGAAAGTTCGTCGCAAACCATATTCCGTAGTCCTGCTCGATGAAATCGAGAAAGCACATCCAGAAGTATTCAATATCTTGTTACAAGTGCTTGAGGATGGTCGTCTGACGGATTCCAAAGGTCGCGTCGTTGACTTCCGCAATACGCTGATCATTCTAACATCCAACGTGGGTGCCGAAGCGATCAAACGTAACTCTACACTGGGCTTCACTGCAGTTGTAGATGCAGGAGCAGATTATGACAACATGAAGGGGAAAGTGATGGATGAGCTGAAGAAAAGCTTCCGTCCAGAGTTCCTTAACCGGATTGATGAAATTATCGTGTTCCATTCACTCGAAGAAAAACACATCGCTGAAATTGTTACGCTTATGAGTGAAGAACTTCGTAAACGACTGCTCGAACATGAGGTCGATTTCGAACTCACTGATAATGCCAAGTCTTTCCTTGCGAAGTCAGGCTTTGATCCAGCTTACGGTGCGCGTCCGCTTCGTCGGGCAATCCAGAAGCATATCGAGGACAAATTGTCCGAAGAGTTGCTCACAGGTAACGTAACCAAAGGGGATTCATTGCTCATCGACGAAGAGAACGGTGCACTGTCTGTTACGAAAAAAGACGTGGTCGTTCCGTCCAATGAGGAAATCGAAACTAAATAATATTTAGCAAGCTTTGGAGTTAAACTTCAGCTTGTATTGATCCATAATCCTTAATCAAATCCTTCTCGGCTTCGGCCGGGGAGGATTTTTTGCACTTTGGACAGAAGACGGACATGATTATGTCAGGAACATGTGTAAAGTTTGCAATAATCCTTTACGAAAAATCTCAAACAATGGTAAACTTTTAGTAACCCTGCACGTCAGGGAGTTTGGGTGAAATTCGTCGAATAATGCAAAATGCTGTTATAAAATTAAATTATAGGAGTGCTGAAGTGGCCAAAGTTAAAACCAAGTTTCAATGTACGGAATGCGGCTATGAAGCCCCCAAGTGGTACGGTAAGTGTCCGGGTTGTCAGTCATGGAATTCAATGGTGGAAGAAACAGAGACGGTGGTCAAAACACAAGGGAGAAATTCTCCTCTGTTTGACAGTAAAGATAAACCGCTTCCTATCATAGATATAGATAGCGGTCAGGAACCGCGTGTACAGACTGGAATCGGAGAGTTGAACCGGGTATTGGGTGGCGGAATCGTTCCGGGTTCACTCGTTCTGGTGGGCGGAGATCCGGGTATCGGTAAATCAACGTTGATGTTGCAGACGTCCCATGCTTTGACGCATTCGGGTTTGCGTGTGTTATATGTTTCCGGTGAGGAATCAGTCAAGCAAACCAAATTGCGGGCAGACCGTCTCGGGGCACTCTCTGCCGAGTTGTATGTACTGTGTGAAACCAATATGGAACGTGTGGAGGAAGCGGTGGATCAGATCCAGCCGCATTTTCTTGTCATCGACTCCATTCAGACGGTATATCTTCCCGAAGTTACCAGTGCGCCTGGTAGTGTTGCACAGGTAAGGGAATGTACGTCAAGGTTCATGCGGATTGCCAAAGGCAGAGGCATTGCAACGGTTCTTGTGGGGCATGTTACCAAAGAAGGTGCCATTGCCGGTCCACGTATGTTAGAACATATGGTGGATTGCGTGCTCTATTTTGAAGGAGAACGGCATCATACGTATCGCCTGCTGCGTGCGGTGAAGAACCGTTTTGGTTCCACCAATGAGATTGGCATTTTTGAAATGGGCGAGGATGGACTTCGTGAGGTGGGCAATCCGTCCGAACTCTTTTTGTCGGAACGTCCACTGGGTGTAGCAGGTTCAACGGTAGTTGCCAGTATGGAGGGGACACGTCCTCTGCTCGTGGAATTACAGGCGTTGATCTCGACTACCCATTTCCCTTCCCCCCGCCGTATGGCAACAGGGGTAGATCTGCATCGATTAAATCTGATCATTGCAGTGCTGGAGAAACGAATGGGCATGTTTTTACAGACCCAGGATGCGTATCTGAACGTGGCTGGTGGAGTACGATTGGATGAGCCCGCTGTAGACTTGGCGGTTGCCGTCAGCATTGCATCCAGTTTGAGAGATGTACCGACCAAGCCGGATGACGTCATCTTTGGCGAGATCGGTCTGACAGGTGAAGTTCGAGCCGTATCACGGGCCGAACAACGAGTGAAGGAAGCCGCAAAGCTGGGCTTCAAACGAGTCATTTTACCAGAAAAAAGCTTAAAGGGCTGGAAACATCCTCGCGGGATACAACTGATCGGTGTGAATACCGTGGCAGATGCACTAGCGGTTGCTTTAGATTAGGGGGCATAACAAGATGAAAGATATGAGCCAACTGGATAATATGAATGAGTTGTTAAGGCTGATCGCACCAGGTACACCTTTCCGCGAAGGTCTGGAAAATGTGCTGCGCGCCAAGACGGGCGCACTGCTTGTTGTAGGATACAGCCCTGAAGTAATGGAAGTGGTGGATGGGGGATTCTCAATTAACTGTGATTTCTCCCCAAACTATCTGTACGAACTCGCCAAGATGGATGGAGCCATTATTCTTAGCGAGGATTTGAAGCGTATTCTTTACGCCAATACCCAGTTAATCCCGGATTCATCTATCTCTTCATCAGAGACGGGGATTCGTCACCGGACGGCAGAGCGTGTAGCAAAGCAAACGGGTAAATTGGTCGTATCCATATCACAGCGCCGGAATATCATTACCTTGTATCAGGGAACACTTCGTTATTCCCTCAAGGAAATCGGGGTTATTTTGACCAAAGCGAATCAAGCGATTCAAACCCTGGAGAAATACAAAGCGGTATTAACACAGTCCCTTACGAATCTGAGTGCCTCTGAATTTGAGGAACTAGTGACGATTCCTGAAGTGGTTAATGTGATTCAGCGTACCGAAATGGTGATGCGGATCAAAACGGAAATCAAACGATACATTCATGAACTCGGGAATGAGGGACGACTCATTTCCATGCAAATGGAAGAGCTTGTGGGTACAACGGAAGAAGAAGCCTGGTTATTGTATAAAGACTATGCCCGTGACGACAGTGATGACAAAATCCGTGAAATTATCGTGGGACTGAAAAGATTGTCGGACGATGAGTTGCTGGATGCACATCATATTGTCCGTCTGCTCGGCTATCCTTCATCAGCGGCTACTTCAGAGGATTCGGTTGCCCCTCGTGGATTCCGGGTATTAAATAAGATCCCCCGCCTGCCCAATGTCATTATCCATAACCTGGTGGATCAATTCGAACAATTGCCTCATGTTATTATGGCTACAATTGAAGAACTGGACGAAGTGGACGGTATTGGTGAAGTTCGTGCCCGGACCATTAAGGAAGGCCTCAAACGTTTGCAGGAGCAAATGTTTATCGACAGACAGATGTAAGGGTTTGCCTATATAAAGGCTTGAAATGGATGAGGTGAAACAACGATGCTAACCAGATTCATTCCGAATCTCTTTACCCTGGGTAATCTGTTTCTTGGAATGATGGCAATTTTGCTTGCGATTGATGGAAATTACAGTTTGGCTGCCATTATGGTCATTGTAGCGATGCTGCTAGATGGTCTGGATGGCCGAGTGGCACGTGCACTTAATGCCCAAAGTGAATTCGGTAAGGAACTGGATTCCTTGTCTGACATGGTTTCCTTTGGTGCAGCACCAGCCCTGATCATATTTATGGTGTCGTTTCAAGATTCAATGCCGATTCTCGCCTGGATCGCAACAGCGGCTTTTCCGATCTGTGGAGCTATTCGTCTTGCGCGGTTTAACGTTCGTCCGGGTATTCCCGGATACTTCACAGGTCTGCCGATTCCCGCAGCCGGCGGGGTACTGGCCACACTGTCCTTGTTCAATAAGGATATTGGCCCGGTTAGCATGATGATTGCTACATTGCTGTTATCCTATCTGATGGTGAGTTCGCTTAAATATCCCAATTTTAAAAAGGTCGGTTTGCCACGCAAGGCAATCTGGATTGCACCATGGGTTGTGTTATTTGCCATAGCCGTAGCCGTTATTTTCCCGGAGCAGTTATCCAAGTTGATCTTTATTCCGTTGGTGTTATACGCCCTGTATGGAATGAAGCATAATGTGCGAACAGCGGCCTCACGTAGTCGGGCGAAAAAGCGCAAGGATGAGAAATCTTCCCGTCCTTCCGATCGTTAAGTCGCCTTGGGGACCGACACTATACAAAGAAAGCACGTACTCTCCTGAACTGGAGAATGCGTGCTTTTTGTTTATTCAGATCTATTTACGGTAAAAGAAACCCTTACAGACGACATACATATCTTCTTACGACAGATTAAACATCCCTAACGTTGAACACTTCTGTGATTCGTGATTTACGACCTCTTCCATGTTAATGTCCAGCAGATTGCAGAGAGCCGACATGTAGAACAGGTTCCGCCCTAGCTCAGAGCTGATGACCTCTCTGCAGTTCTCACACAACTCACCTTCCACATGCGTTTCCAGCAGGCCCTTGGTTTGAGCGATATCGCTCTCCGGGGCATATTTCTGCTTGGTGGCGTGCAGCTCGATGCAGCCGCATTCGGTAATGGCTTTGGACACGGCACGGTTAACAGACGCTCCGGCTTGTCCCGTTTTGGACAGTACATCAATCAGGCTGCGATGACGCAACAACAGTTCAGAAACTTGATCCTGGAAAGCCTGTAAACTTAGCGTACTCATTTTGCCACTCACCTCGGGATATGAATTGAATTCATTATATGCCAATAATTTACCTACTTTCAACTGACGATTGCAACATTTCCAAAAAGTTCTTGCAGATGGGATTAGCAATTCAAGAATTGGATCATACTGGATATAAAGATCAAGATACATTGAAGGAGGTGCAGGGACTAATGTGGAAAAAAGGCATTTTAACTTTTACAGGATTGTGCGGTGCATGGTTCGGCTACACGGCATATCATCTGGCAGGAAAATCGGTCCCATGGATGGCGGAGTGGATTCAGTCAGCAGGATTACTGGGAGCTGGTATATCGACGCTGCTGGGAGCTGTAATGTTTATGGCTGTATGTAATATTGGTGGAACATTGATGGCAGACAGGCTGCATAGTGGAATTGATTCATTGGCAAAAGTACCTATGAACGAATTGGCTGCAGGTGCTGCAGGTACCGTTGCAGGATTGCTCGTGGCCTTGTTGATCTACCCTGTTGTGGGATGGATGGGGACGGCAGGAGAAGTGCTGCAAGTGGCGCTGACGGTGATTAGTGCTTATTCCGGTTATACCCTTGCCATGGCGAAGAAAGACGATCTGGGGGCCTTCTGGATGTCTGGACGATGGGGTCATCCCGAGGTGGACGAGGACAGACGGATGGAAGAACATAAAATTCTGGATACCAGTGTTATTATCGATGGGCGTATCGCTGATATATGCAAAACCGGATTTATTGAAGGCACGATCGTAATTCCGGAATTTGTTCTGGAGGAGTTACAGCATATTGCCGATTCATCGGATCTGCTCAAGCGTAACAGAGGACGGCGTGGACTGGACATTTTGAACAAAATCCAGAAGGAACTTGATGTAAAAGTCCTGATCTACGAGGGGGATTTCGAGGAAATCTCCGAGGTGGACAGCAAACTGGTTAAACTGGCTAAAGTGCTTCAGGGTAAAGTGGTCACCAATGACTTTAACCTGAACAAAGTGTGCGAACTTCAGGGTGTATCTGTGTTGAACATTAATGATCTCGCCAATGCGGTTAAGCCGGTTGTTCTGCCAGGTGAGGAGATCATGGTGCAGATCATCAAGGATGGCAAGGAGCATGGTCAAGGTGTAGCCTATCTGGATGATGGCACAATGATCGTTGTGGAGGGCGGACGCGAGTATATCGGCATGATGATGGAAGTGCTGGTGACCAGTGTGTTGCAGACTTCAGCGGGACGAATGATTTTTGCCAAGCCGAAACTGTTGGAAAAAGCCCAATAAAGCGGTATGATGGGTAGTGTATCGTTGAATGATATTGTATATCTTTGGACGATAAACTGACAGACAAGGCAGGGATTGCGGCATGGATAAAGGGTGGGGCGTTGTCATTGTGGCAGCAGGTCGCGGAACCCGGATGGGGACGACCGAGAGCAAACAGTTTCTGTTGCTGCAGGACAAGCCCGTTTTCATACATACGCTTGAGGTATTTGCTGTGCTGGACGAGATCCGCGAGATGGTGCTGGTCACAGGAACCGCAGATGTTGAACGCTGCCAGGATTGGGTAAAAGAATACCAACTGGATTCACGTGTCCGTGTTATCCCCGGAGGGAAAGAGAGACAACATTCTGTCCATAAAGGCCTTGAGGCACTTGGGACGGATTGGGTTCTCGTTCACGACGGGGTACGTCCTTTTGTGAACCATGAGCAGATCAAGGGATGCATGGCGGCCGCCATAGCCGGTGGTGGAGCAGCTGTACTGGCGGTTCCCGTGAAGGATACGATCAAACAAGTGAATGCGGAAGGAGTCGTTACGGCGACGCCAGACCGCAGCAGTCTGTGGAGCATTCAAACCCCGCAGGCTTTTCGTCTTTCTTCCCTGCTCTCCGCCTACGAATCAGCTGAGCAGGACGGATTTCTGGGAACAGATGATGCCATGCTGGCTGAACGTCAGGGAATGTCGGTCAAGGTTGTGGAAGGCAATTATACCAATATCAAATTAACAACGCCGGAAGATTTGAAATATGCTGCGTTTTTGCTGGGGGGAGAGAAGAAGCGATGATACGTGTAGGACAGGGATTTGATGTGCATCAGCTGGTAGAGGGACGCCCGTGTATTATTGGCGGAGTAACGATTCCTTATGAAAAAGGTCTGCTGGGTCACTCGGACGCAGACGTGCTGTTGCACGCGATCAGTGATGCCATTTTGGGTGCACTGGCACTTGGGGATATTGGAAAGCACTTCCCGGATACCGATCCTGAATTCAAAGATGCCGACAGCCTGAAATTGCTGGAGCATGTATGGCAGCTTGTGAAGGATCGCGGGTATAAGCTAGGGAATATCGATTCAACGATTATTGCCCAGAAGCCAAAGATGGCTCCTTATGTCCCACAGATGGCTGAGGTTATTGCCAAGGCACTGGAAGCGGATGTAACGCAGGTGAACGTGAAAGCAACAACGACAGAGCAACTGGGATTCCCGGGACGGGGAGAGGGCATTGCCGCTCAATCCGTTGTTTGCCTTGTACGTGTGTGATATCATCAATCAATTAGTGACGGAGGGGATCATATGAGCACGGATATTCGTGTGCGTTACGCGCCGAGCCCAACGGGACACCTGCATATCGGGAATGCCCGTACGGCGTTGTTTAACTATTTATATGCCAAACATAATAACGGTAAATTCATTATTCGTATTGAAGATACGGACGTGAAACGGAATATTGCCGGTGGTGAAGAAAGCCAACTGAAATACCTGAAGTGGCTCGGAATTGAGTGGGACGAAAGTATTGACGTGGGCGGAGAATACGGACCATACCGTCAAACGGAACGTCTGGACCTCTATCGTAAATATACGCAGGAATTGCTGGATAAAGGTCTGGCTTACCGTTGCTTCTGCACGGAAGAAGAATTGGAGCAAGAGCGCGAGGAACAGTCAGCACGTGGAGAAACGCCGCGTTATTCTGGCAAACACCGTGACCTGACTCCAGAGCAAATTAGTGCGTTTGAAGCGGAAGGCCGCGTAGCGAGTATTCGTTTCCGTGTGCCGGAAGAGCGCACATATACGTTTGATGATATGGTTAAAGGCACAATCTCGTTCAACAGCAAGGAATCCGGTGACTTCGTCATTGTGAAAAAAGACGGCATTCCCACATACAACTATGCCGTTGCTGTGGATGATCACTTGATGAAGATCTCCCACGTCCTGCGTGGGGAAGATCACATCTCAAACACGCCGCGTCAACTGATGATCTATGAAGCGCTTGGCTGGGAGCCACCGCAATTCGGTCATATGACGCTGATCGTGAATGAAAACCACAAGAAGCTGAGTAAACGGGATGAATCCGTTATTCAGTTTATTGAGCAGTATGATCAGCTCGGCTATTTGCCTGAAGCGATGTTTAACTTCATTTCCCTACTCGGCTGGTCGCCGGAAGGGGAGGAAGAGATCTTCTCGCAAGAGCAACTGATCTCCATTTTTGATACGAAACGTCTGTCCAAGAGCCCTGCGGTATTTGATACCCACAAGCTGGCGCACTTGAACAACCACTATATCAAACATGCTGACCCGGAACGTATTGCCGAAATGGCCATTCCGCATCTGCAAAAGGCTGGACGTATTTCTTCCGAGCTGTCTGCTGAACAAAAAGAATGGGCTTATACTCTGGTACACCTGTACCAGGAGCAGATGAATTCTGCCTCCGATATTGTCGAATTGTCGGAAGTATTCTTCCGTTCCAATCTGGAGCTTGAAAGTGAAGGAGAAGCAGTGCTTGCGGAGGAGCAGGTGCCAACCGTACTGAAGGCATTTGCGGATAAAGTACAGGCGAGCGAAGAGTTTACTCCAAGCAAAATGGCTGCATTGATCAAGGAAGTACAGAAAGAAACCGGCTTTAAGGGCAAACAGCTCTTTATGCCAATTCGTGTAGCCTTGACTGGACAGACGCATGGACGGGACCTGAACCAAACGATCGTACTTCTGGGTCGTGATACGGTGATCGAACGTTTGCTTGCACAAGTAAAATAATCTTAGTCGAAGACATTCCGTTTATTTGGAATCTGAACACAGTCCTACGATGGATGGATTACGTAGGAGGCTGTTGTCAGTCTGAGGCCTTTTCGCTATAATAACAACACAACGAATAATTGATATGATTTATCTAATAGAACAGCAAAGATCGGGAGGAGTAGACTGACCCGGACAGATTCAGAGAGGATGGTCCCGCAGCAAAGAGAGATTTCTTTGGTTGCGGTGGCTGTGAACCATTCACTGTCCATCAGTCGAAATGCGCCCGTGAGCTGCACATCCGAATCCAGCCCCGCCTTTGTTGATCATGACAAGGGAAAACGTTAGGATAGGTTGTGACGATTGGTTTCCGTTACCAAACCGCTTGAGGGCTCATTCTATTTAAGAATGGACCGAGCAGAGTGGGACCGCGATAAACGCCTCTGCAGCTAAATGCTGCAGGGGCGTTTTTTGTTTAGGCGAGTGTGCAGTACACTACCAAGGAACGCGCCGTCCGGTAAGCCGGAGGACGGGAACCTGAACAAGAGGGGAACGAGCATGTTCAAGAAGATCAGATCAGATATCCAGGCGGTGTTTGAAAACGATCCGGCGGCCCGAGGTTGGTTTGAGGTGGTATTCACCTACTCAGGGCTGCATGCGATATGGGCACACCGGATCGCTCATTTTTTATACAAGCGAAGATGGTTCTCGGTTGCCCGGTTCATTTCGCAGGTTAGTCGTTTTATGACAGGAATCGAGATACATCCTGGAGCTACGATCGGAAATCGGTTGTTTATTGACCACGGAATGGGCGTCGTTATTGGAGAAACATGTGAGATCGGCGATGATGTCGTTATCTATCAGGGGGTTACCCTGGGCGGAACAGGGAAAGAAAAAGGGAAGAGACATCCGACCATTGGTAATAATGTGGTTATCTCATCCGGAGCCAAGGTGCTGGGTTCATTTAGCGTGGGGGATCAATGTAACATTGGTGCGAACTCCGTTGTGCTTAAGGAGGTCCCTTCCAATAGTACCGTGGTAGGTATACCGGGCAGAATTGTTAAACAGGATGGCCGACGGGTAGATCGCCTCAGTCAGCAATTGCCCGATCCGGTTGTTGACTCCTTGCGCGGTATGCAAAAAGAACTCGAACGATTGCAGGAAGAAGTACGTACACTGCAAAATGCTCGTGAAAATGAGACTGTGCGTGATACGTGATACAATAAATAAAGGCAGTATAGGATGAAAGGATAAGTGACCATGACGCTTCAGATTTATAATACGATGAGTCGTACCAAAGAGGAATTTGTTCCCCAAGAGCCAGGGAAAGTGAAAATGTATGTCTGCGGACCAACGGTATATGACTACATTCATATCGGGAATGCACGCCCGGTTATCTTTTTCGACACGGTTCGTGGATACCTGGAACAGACAGGGCATGATGTGAACTATGTGGTGAACTTCACGGATGTGGACGATAAGCTGATTCGCAAAGCAGAACAACTTGGAACAGATGTTCCTCACGTGGCTGAGAAATTTATTGCTGCCTATTATGAAGACCTTGAGGGACTAGGTATTCCCAAGGCAAGCAGCAATCCGAGAGTAACGGAAAACATGCCGCTGATCATTGATTTTATCCGTGAGCTGGTTGAAAAAGGATTTGCGTATGAAAATGGCGGCGACGTCTATTATCGCACAGGCAAATTCAGCGAATATGGCAAACTTTCGAAACAAAACCTGCAGGAGCTGCAATTTGGAATCCGTGTGGGTGTGGACGAACGCAAAGAACATCCCGAAGATTTTGTGCTCTGGAAGGCTGCCAAACCAGGTGAGATCTATTGGTCCAGTCCTTGGGGTGATGGTCGACCAGGCTGGCATATTGAATGCTCCGCCATGGCTAGGGAGTACCTTGGGGATACACTGGACATTCACGGGGGTGGACAGGATTTGCAGTTCCCGCACCATGAGTGCGAATGCGCCCAATCCGAGGTATTAACAGGTAAACCACTTGCGAACTACTGGATGCATAATGGATTCATACGGATTGATAACGAGAAAATGTCGAAATCACTCGGTAATGGTGTTCTGGTTAAAGACTTGCGGAATCAATATAAACGCGAAGCGATTCGTTATTTCATGTTGTCTACCCACTATCGCAACCCATTGAACTTCACGGATGATACGATGGAGCAGGCACAGAACAGTGTGGACCGGATTGCGAATGCGGTAGGTAACCTGAACCATCGTTTGAATGCAGTAACTGTTGATCAGGATATCACAGCAGAGTTTGCGGCAAGACTCGACCAAATTCGTCAGCAGTATCACGAGAAAATGCAGGATGATTTCAATACTCCTGATGCGATTACTGCTATGTTTGAGTGGGCAGGGGAAGCCAACCAACTGTTGCAGCAAGAAGTAGTTAATGCGGCAGACATTCGTGCGCTCCTCGAATTGTTCAGTGAATTGAATGCTGTGCTGCGCATCTATACTGACGCAGAGCCAGAACTTCTGGATGAGGAAGTGGAACGTCTGATTGAAGAGCGTGTAGAAGCGCGCAAGTCCAAAAACTGGGCAAGAGCGGATGAAATCCGCGATGAATTGTCTGCACGTGGCATTCTGCTTGAAGATACGGCGCAGGGCATGAGATGGCGGCGCAAATGAGCGAAGGACATCCAAATACACCAAAACAACAGGAGCAGGTCACAGACGGAGGATGGTTCCCGTATCCTCCTTCCAGACCTGCGAGGTTGATTCCACCTATTGCACTGGCCTATATTGGTGATGCGGTATATGAGGTAGCTGTTCGTCAATATCTGTTGTCGAAGGCCAACATGCGTCCCAATCATTTGCACCGTAGTGCAACCGGGTTGGTATCAGCGAAGGCACAGAGCCGCATACTTACAACGATTGAGGCTGAACTGACAGAGGAAGAACGTGATATCGTCAGGCAAGGGCGGAATGCCAAGTCGGGTAGTGTACCCAAAAATGCAGATGTGTTGGAATACAGACATGCCACGGCTTTTGAATGTCTCATTGGTTACCTCTACAGCAGTGGTCATCATGATCGCATGATTGAACTGATCGGACTTGGCATTGAGCACGCGGAACAACAATCGCCATCACCGACAAAATAATAGAAATTTCAACAAAACAACGCATTATAGAGAGGATCGAACAACGATGGAAGAAGAATGGATCGCCGGTAAACACTCCGTGACGGAGGCGCTGCGTTCAGGCCGGACCATTAATAAAATATGGATTGCCGATACAGCACAGAAACATCTGACTCAACCTATTATCTCGGAAGCTAAAAAACTAGGTATTGTCATTCAACACGTGGACAAGCGTAAGCTGGATCAAACGGTACCAGGCATTCAGCATCAGGGGGTAGTTGCACAAGCAGCACCTTATGCTTATGTGGAGGTAGAAGACATTCTTGCCGCAGCAAAAGCGAAGAATGAGCATCCTTTCCTGATTCTGCTGGATGAGATTGAAGATCCTCATAACCTGGGGTCAATTTTGCGGACAGCAGATTGCACGGGTGCGCATGGCGTCATTGTACCCAAACGTCGCTCGGCAGCGGTAACCGTGACCGTTTCCAAAACATCAGCAGGCGCTGTGGAGTACGTGCCGGTGGCTCGTGTAAGTAATCTTGGTCAGACCATTGATCGCCTCAAAGAGGAAGGTGTATGGGTTGTAGGGACAGATGTCACGGCTCATGAAGGTGTCTTTGGTAATGGAGTCTTTACTGGCCCTGTAGCATTGGTAATCGGAAATGAGAACAAGGGAATGGGACGACTTATTCGTGAGAAATGCGATGTGCTGATCAAATTACCAATGCAAGGTCAGATTAATTCCCTGAATGCTTCCGTGGCAGCCGGGGTTGTCATGTATGAAGTGCTCCGTTCGCGTCAAGCGCAGGAATAGAAGGTATGGCTGATTCCCGTGATGTGCTTCTTGTAGACGGGTACAACATGATTGGTGACTGGCCGGAATTAACCAAGCTGGCGGAAAGTGGGCTCGAAGAGGCACGTAACAGGCTTCTCTTTCGTCTTGCAGACTACCAGGCTTTCTCCGGCCGGCGAGTCATTGTTGTGTTTGACGCCTACCTCGTGCCTGGACTCGGTAAATCCTTTACTCAGAGCAAAGTGCAGATCTATTTTACAAAGGAAAAAGAGACGGCAGACGAATGCATTGAGAGACTCGTTCGGGAACTAAGCATGCGAAGACGCCAAATCTATGTGGCTACGAGCGATATGGTAGAGCAACATGTCATATTTGGACAGGGAGCGCTACGTGTATCTGCAAGGGAGTTGCTAATTGAAGTTGAGCAGAACGAAAAAGAATTAAAAAAACGACTGGAAGAAGATCAGGCGAAGACCACGCGTAACACACTCGGGGGCAAGTTGAGTCCGGATGTATTAAAAGAGTTTGAGCGATGGCGCCGGGAATAACAGCATGTTTTTACAAAATTTAGAATATTGAAACTCTTGACATTTATGTTATTGATGTTCTTTTTTAGGCAGAGCGTGGTTGACGGTGTGAGGTACCATCATATATACTGATCCTATATTTCATAGAGTAGAGTAACGGGGTACCTTGCGTTGCAGCCGGAGGGATTGTCTGTGAGTGTCGACCTCAAAGATATCATGTTATCTAAGTATGATTACCAAAGTGACGAAGACATTGTCGAAGCTTTCCGTGAAGGCGAAAGCGAAGCGTTAGAGTTTCTAATTAACAAATATCGTAACTTTGTACGCGCCAAGGCAAGATCTTATTTTCTGATTGGGGCAGACCGGGAAGATATTATTCAAGAAGGAATGATTGGCCTCTACAAATCCATTCGAGATTTCAAAGGGGACAAGCTGGCTTCGTTCAAGGCTTTTGCCGAACTGTGTATTACAAGACAGATCATCACGGCGATTAAGACAGCAACACGTCAGAAGCATATTCCGCTTAATTCTTATGTATCTCTGGACAAGCCTATTTATGACGAAGAGTCTGATCGTACGTTACTCGATGTGATTTGTGGAACCCAGGTCAGTGATCCGGAAGAACTTATCATCAATCAGGAAGAGTTTGTGGGCCTGGAAGATAAAATGTCCGAGATTCTGAGTGATCTGGAACGTAAAGTATTGATGTTGTATCTGGACGGGAGATCTTATCAAGAGATTGCAGTAGATTTGGACAGACATGTAAAGTCCATTGATAATGCACTTCAGCGCGTCAAGCGCAAACTTGAAAAGTACCTGGAAGTTCGAGATAATTAAACACATGTTGTCGTTGACGGAAAAGGCTCGGTGTTTGAGTCTTTTTTTAGTGTCTCAAGTTTATAAAATCTAAGAATGTTTATACTAGTAATCGCTCGGTCCAAGCAGGAGAAGAGAAAAACAGAGATGAGAAACGAATGTACGTTGTACGGAAGTAATACCCAATGAATGAAAGGCTATTCTTTCATTGACATGGTTATACCCTTGTGATAAAGTGTTTTAGGTAGGCCTAAATTTATGGCTTTTTTTCAGGATCAATTTAGAGACTCTGCTTGAATGTGGAAGTCTTCGGGAGGTGTACATCATGCGGGTAATTATTACTTTGGCTTGTACTAACTGCAAACAAAGAAATTACACTACGACAAAAAACAAGCGTAATCACCCCGACCGCATGGAGATGAAGAAATTTTGCAAGTTTTGTAACGAGCAGACTTCTCATCGCGAAACCAGATAGTTTTTGGAGGTGTCGGCGTGAAACGAAGTTTCAAATCTCTGATTTCCTTTTTCTCAGAAAGCTGGGCTGAACTTAAAAAAGTTCGCTGGCCTAATCGTAAAGAGCTGACCAACTACACATTGATCGTACTTGGTACTGTTGTGGTTATGACGCTGTTTTTTTGGGTCATTGACATTGGCATCTCCTTTGTGATCGAAGCGATTATTTAAGAAGGGTTCCGGTGGCTTGATATGGAAAAAAGATGGTACGTCGTTCATACCTATTCAGGGTATGAGAACAAGGTCAAAGCCAATTTGGAAAAACGCGTAGAGTCTATGGGCATGGAAGACAAGATATTCCGCGTTCTTGTTCCTATGGAAGAAGAAGTGGTAAACAAGGACGGTAAGAAAAAAACCGTTATGCGTAAAGTTTACCCCGGTTATGTCTTGGTGGAAATGGTACAGACGGATGATTCTTGGTATGTTGTTCGCAACACACCAGGTGTTACAGGATTTGTCGGTTCGACAGGTTCTGGGTCCAAACCAACTGCATTGTTGCCTGAAGAAGTGGAACAAATTCTGAAGCACATGGGTATGGTTGAACCTAAGCCGAAAATTGAGTTCGATATTAAGGAATCCGTACGTATTAAAGTCGGCCCTTTTGCGAATTTCGTAGGCTCCGTGGAAGAAATTTTGGTAGACAAAAGCAAGTTGAAAGTGCACGTGAACATGTTTGGACGGGAAACACCGCTTGAGTTGGAATACACGCAAGTGGAGAAGATATAGTTTCTTCAAGTTTCTTGTGGGAGGGTTGAAAAACCCGTTAACCACTATTTTGCAAGGAGGTGTCAATCATGGCGAAAAAAGTTATTAAAATGGTAAAACTGCAGATTCCAGCAGGTAAAGCAAACCCAGCACCACCAGTAGGTCCAGCTTTGGGTCAAGCAGGTGTCAACATCATGGCATTCTGTAAAGAATTCAACGCTCGTACAGCTGATCAAGCGGGATTGATTATTCCAGTTGAAATTTCTGTATTCGAGGACCGTTCCTTTACTTTCATCACTAAAACTCCACCAGCAGCAGTTCTGTTGAAAGTGGCAGCTAAAGTTGAAAAAGGATCCGGCGAACCGAACAAGAAAAAAGTTGCTACTGTTAAACGTGATGCGGTTCGTCAAATCGCAGAAACAAAAATGCCTGACCTGAATGCAGCAGACGTTGAGTCCGCTATGCGTATGGTCGAAGGTACTGCCCGCAGCATGGGTATCACCATCGAAGACTAATTTTCATAAGAAACATGGCTTCGTAAAACCGGTCGATTCGCGACCGGTTGATGTGGGAGGTATATCCGCTAACACCACAAAGGAGGAATAAAACATGGCTAAACACGGTAAAAAATACCTGGAAGCTGCTAAGCTGATTGACAGCGAAGCAACTTACGAGCCTTCAGAAGCTGTAGAGCTTGTGAAAAAGGCAGCTACTGCAAAATTCGATGAAACAATCGAAGCAGCAGTTCGTTTGGGCGTAGACCCTCGTAAGCAAGACCAGGCTGTACGTGGTGTTGTTGTCTTGCCACACGGCACAGGTAAAACACAACGCGTATTGGTATTTGCAAAAGGTGACAAAGCGAAAGAAGCGGAAGCGGCTGGCGCGGACTATGTTGGTGATGCAGACATGATCAACAAAATCCAACAAGGCTGGTTCGAATTCGACGTCTGCGTAGCGACACCAGATATGATGAGTGAAGTAGGTAAATTGGGCCGACTGCTCGGCGGTAAAGGTCTGATGCCTAACCCTAAAGCCGGAACGGTAACTTTCGATGTAACTAAGGCTGTTCAAGAAATTAAAGCCGGTAAAATCGAATATCGTCTGGATCGTGCAGGTCAAATTCATGCACCGATTGGTAAAGCTTCTTTCTCTTCTGAGCAACTTAATGAGAACTTCAAAGCTCTCATGGAAGCTCTGAATCGTGCTAAACCAGCGGCAGCAAAAGGTGTTTATCTGAAGAATGTTAGTCTTTCTTCCACGATGGGACCTGGCGCACGCGTGAACGCAGCAGCTTTTAGATAATATCTCTTGACAGGCTTGTCCTGTTTTTGATAAGATATAAAAGTTGTGAGTCCGAGTGACTGACCGTTGACATTTGAATATGCTTGCCGTAGACAGTAGGTGCCATTTGGCTTAATTTCCTGCCGAGGTGTGATTATAGAACTTAGAACGATGCAAATCGATGATGAGTATATATCAAGCCTTCGTGATTCTACGGAGGCTTTTCTTAATGGGATAAATTTGATCAGGAGGTGTACAGATTGGCAAACGCAAAAGTGATTCAAGCAAAACAAGAATCCGTTGATGCAGTAACAGCAAAATTGCGCGAGAGCGTTACAACTGTTGTTGTTGACTATCGCGGATTGAACGTTGCCCAAGTAACTGAGTTGCGTAAGCAACTTCGTGAAGCAGGGATCGAATTCCAAGTGCTGAAAAACTCGTTGCTTCGCCGTGCAGCTGCAGCAGCAGAACTGACAGAACTCGATAGTGTTCTTACAGGTCCTACTGCAATTGCATTCAGCGTAGATGACGTTGTGGCTCCAGCTAAAATTCTGAACGACTTCGCGAAAAAGAACGATGCATTGGAATTGAAAGGTGCAGTCGTAGAAGGTCGCGTAATCGGAGTAGAAGAAGTTAAGGCATTGGCAGAACTGCCATCCCGCGATGGACTCCTCTCCATGCTCCTCAGCGTGCTTCAAGCGCCAGTGCGCAACTTCGCGCTTGCGGTTAAAGCAGTTGCAGAAAAAGAAGAACAAGGCGCGTAAGCAACTTGATCTGAATGCTGCTTAGGCGGCAAATGAATTAAAAAAAATAATATTATATATGGAGGTTCACTCATGAGTAAAGAGCAAATCTTGGAAGCAATCAAAGGCATGACTGTACTGGAATTGAACGATCTTGTTAAAGCAATCGAAGAAGAATTCGGCGTAACTGCTGCAGCTCCAGTAGCTGCTGCAGGTGCAGCAGCTTCTGCTGAAGCTGAGCAATCCGAGTTCGACGTAATCTTGACTAGCGCTGGTGCTTCCAAAATCAACGTTATCAAAGCAGTTCGCGAAATCACAGGTCTTGGCCTGAAAGAAGCAAAAGAATTGGTTGACAACGCTCCAAAAGCATTGAAAGAAAAAGTTGCTAAAGAAGAAGCAGAAGCGGTTAAAGCTAAGCTTGAAGAAGCAGGCGCTTCAGTTGAAGTTAAATAATTTAGCTATTACAAGCTAAATGAACAAAACAACAAACCCCTTGACTTATATCAAGGGGTTTGTTGCTGTAATTGTAAATGGAAAGTGAGTGAGGGCATGTCCAATCATTATTATTCGGACAAACCGCAAGTGGCGCATGATCGCAGAGCAACTGAAGCGGTTCTTCGCGGATTCAGTCTGCGATTCGTGACGGATGCCGGTGTGTTTTCCAAAAACGGAATCGATTATGGCAGCAGAGTATTGATTGATGCGATAGAGTTGCCATCAGGGGCTCATGTTCTCGATGTGGGCTGTGGATACGGGCCAATGGGTCTTACAGCAGCCAAACTTGTACCGGATGGGCATGTCACCATGATCGATATCAACGAGAGAGCCGTTGAACTTTCCAGGGAAAATGCAAAAGCGAACGGAATTAACAATGTTACGGTATTGCAAAGTAATCTACTGGCTGAAGTGAAAAAGCAAGATTTTGACGCTATCCTAACCAACCCGCCTATACGGGCTGGGAAAGAAACGGTTCATACTATTTTCGAACAGGCACATCGCCATCTGAAGGTAGGCGGTTCGTTGTGGATTGTCATTCAGAAGAAACAAGGAGCCCCGTCAGCGAAAGCGAAATTGGAATCTTTGTTTGGAAGAGTGGAAGAAGTGACGAAGGATAAAGGCTATCGGATTTTCAAAGCGGTGAAATCGGAAGAGGTATCTACTAAAAGCTGAATCCGAGTTTGTAAAGTAAGCAGGGGATCATTTTTTTTGCAATAGGACTATTGACTTGAAATTCAGGTCGTGGTATAGTTGTAAAATGTCAGTATTAAGATGCCCTACTTGGCTTTAGCTAACTAAAAATGTCAACCTTTTTTTACGCCGAACGGGCTTATTATGCCTACGTTTGGCGTATAATATGTACATTTTGGGCAAACTGGGGATAAGAATGATTTGGAAAGACATCCGCCGATCAAAGTTGCTCTTTTTTCGAACGACATTTCGAGTAAGGGCTTTTCTTTATTTGTGGATGCATTGCTTTGCTCTGTATGTGTACCATTATAAGGTTACAAACAGAGGTTCGCAACGAAATTTTTAAAGTGAGTAGACATTGAGGGGTGAGTTTAAGTTGGCAGGACATCTTGTTCAATATGGTCGACGCACTCGGCGCAGTTATGCACGAATTAACGAGATACTCGAAGTTCCGAACCTGATTGAAATCCAACAAAAATCCTATGATTGGTTTTTGGAGGAAGGGTTGCGCGAAATGTTCCAGGATATCTCGCCGATCCAGGATTTTACAGGTAACTTGATTTTGGAATTTATCGATTACAGTCTCGGTGAACCGAAGTATACAGTAGACGACGCAAAAGAGCGTGACGTTACGTATGCAGCACCGCTTCGGGTCAAAGTCCGGCTCATTAATAAGGAAACCGGCGAAGTCAAAGAGCAGGAAGTATTCATGGGAGATTTCCCGCTGATGACCAACACGGGCACATTTATTATTAATGGTGCGGAACGGGTTATTGTCAGCCAGTTGGTTCGCTCTCCTAGCGTTTACTTCAGTACCAAAGTAGATAAAAACGCCAAAAAAACGTATACCGCTACAGTTATTCCTAACCGCGGCGCTTGGTTGGAACTGGAGATGGACGCGAAGGATGTTGTTTACGTCCGGATCGACCGTACACGTAAAATACCGGTTACGGTTCTCCTGCGTTCACTTGGTTTTGGCACAGATGCTGAGATTCTGGATCTGCTCGGTAATGACGAATATATCCGCAACACACTGGACAAAGACAACACGGATTCCACGGAGAAAGCACTCATTGAGATCTATGAGCGTCTTCGTCCGGGCGAGCCGCCAACGCTGGATAATGCGAAAAGCTTGCTCGTAGCACGTTTCTTTGATCCAAAACGTTATGACCTGGCTAATGTAGGTCGTTACAAAATGAATAAAAAACTGCACATCAAAAACCGTTTGTTTAACCAGCGCTTGGCTGAGTCACTTGTTGACGCTGAGACTGGTGAAATCATTGCTGAAGCAGGTCAAATGGTTGATCGTCGTTTGTTGGATGAAATCATGCCGTATCTGGAGAAGAGCGTTGGATTCCGCACGTATCACGTGGGTAACGGCGTTTTGGATGCCAATGATATCCCTATGCAAACGATTGATGTGTTCTCACCAACTGAAGATGGTAAAGTGGTCAAACTGATTGCCAATGCAAACATTGACAAGTCCGTTAAAAACGTGACACCGGCGGATATTATTTCGTCCATCAGTTATTTCCTTAACCTTCTGCAGGGAATTGGTAGCACGGATGATATCGATCATCTGGGTAACCGTCGTTTGCGTTCGGTGGGTGAACTCCTGCAGAACCAGTTCCGTATCGGTTTGTCCCGTATGGAGCGTGTGGTTCGTGAGAGAATGTCCATTCAGGATGCTAACGTAATTACACCACAGGCTTTGATTAACATACGTCCTGTTATTGCATCCATTAAAGAGTTCTTTGGTAGCTCTCAGTTGTCACAGTTTATGGATCAAACGAACCCGTTGGGTGAGTTGACACATAAACGTCGTTTGTCCGCACTCGGACCCGGTGGTTTGACGCGTGAGCGCGCAGGTATGGAAGTGCGTGACGTCCATCCATCCCACTATGGCCGTATGTGTCCAATCGAGACTCCAGAGGGACCAAACATTGGTTTGATCAACTCCTTGTCTACATTCGCTCGTGTGAATGAATATGGCTTCATTGAAGCTCCATATCGTTGGGTTGATCCGAAGACAGGTATTGTGACCGAGCAAATTGATTACCTGACAGCGGACGAAGAGGACAACTATGTTATCGCGCAAGCGAATGCGAAGTTGAACGAAGACGGTACATTTGAAGAAGAAGCGATCATTGTACGTTACAACAAACAGTCGGATAACATCCTTACGATGCCGAGTGAGCGAGTTGACTACATGGACGTATCTCCTAAACAGGTTGTATCCGTCGCTACAGCGCTGATCCCGTTCCTTGAGAACGATGACTCCAACCGTGCACTCATGGGATCCAACATGCAGCGGCAGGCGGTTCCACTCTTGATTCCTAAAGCACCACTTGTAGGAACAGGTATGGAGCACAAAGCTGCAAAAGATTCTGGTGTATGTATTGTCTCCGATTATGACGGAATTATTGAACGTTCTTCTGCGAACGAGATTTGGGTCCGTCGTGTCGAAGAAGTGGATGGTCAGGAAGTTAAAGGCGATATCGTTAAATATAAATTACACAAATTTATGCGTTCGAACCAAGGAACATGCATTAACCAGCGTCCGATTGTCAAAAGAGGTGCCGCTGTCAAAGCTGGTGATATCCTCGCTGATGGTCCTTCAACGGAAATGGGTGAATTGGCTCTGGGACGTAACGTTGTTGTTGCCTTCATGACTTGGGAAGGTTACAACTACGAGGATGCGATCTTGCTCAGTGAAAAACTCGTTAAGGAAGATGTATACACATCCATCCATATCGAGGAGTATGAGTCAGAAGCACGTGATACCAAGCTCGGACCTGAAGAGATCACACGTGATATCCCTAACGTTGGGGAAGAAGCGTTGCGTAACTTGGATGAGCGCGGTATTATCCGCATCGGTGCTGAGATCAGTGCTGGCGACATTCTGGTTGGTAAAGTAACACCTAAGGGTGTAACAGAGCTGACAGCAGAAGAACGTCTCTTGCATGCGATCTTTGGTGAGAAAGCACGTGAAGTACGTGATACTTCCTTGCGTGTACCACATGGTACTGACGGTATCGTAGTAGACGTGAAAGTATTTACCCGTGAAAACGGTGATGAGCTGCCTCCAGGTGTTAACCAACTCGTTCGTGTATATATCGCTCAAAAACGGAAAATTTCCGAGGGTGATAAGATGGCCGGACGTCACGGTAACAAAGGGGTCGTGGCCCGCATCTTGCCGGAAGAAGATATGCCTTTCCTGCCAGACGGTACACCGGTTCAGATCGTTCTTAACCCACTGGGCGTACCTTCCCGGATGAATATCGGTCAAGTACTCGAGGTTCACTTGGGTATGGCGGCGATGCAACTGGGTATTCACGTAGCAACTCCTGTATTCGACGGAGCGAAGGAGTATGACGTCTTCGATACGATGGAAGAAGCAGGTATGCAACGTAATGGTAAAACTGTCCTGTATGATGGTCGTACAGGTGAAGAGTTTGAACGTGAAGTTACCGTAGGTGTCATGCACATGATTAAATTGGCGCACATGGTTGATGATAAAATCCATGCCCGTTCCACGGGTCCTTACTCACTTGTTACGCAACAGCCATTGGGTGGTAAAGCCCAATTTGGTGGACAGCGTTTCGGGGAGATGGAAGTATGGGCGCTTGAGGCATACGGTGCAGCTTATACACTGCAAGAAATCTTGACTGTTAAATCCGATGACGTTGTTGGTCGGGTTAAAACGTATGAATCCATTGTCAAAGGTGAGAATGTTCCGGAACCAGGTGTTCCTGAATCATTCAAAGTATTGATCAAAGAGCTGCAAAGCTTGGGTATGGACGTTAAGATTTTGAGTGAAGATGAGCAAGAGATTGAAATGAGAGAAATGGACGATGAAGATGACGCTGCGAGCGATAAGCTCAGCCTCAACCTTGAGGGTACAGAGGTCGGAGCGGAATAAACCGCTTCGAGCGCATGATGACCGGCGTTTTTCATCAGGCTCACGTCTTGCTCCGGCTTCGGCCGGAGTGGGCGTAACCTAGATTACAGGAATTGGTTAAGGAGGGTTGCTCCTTGTTGGACGTCAACAATTTCGAATACATGAAGATCGGGCTTGCTTCCCCAGAGAAAATTCGTTCTTGGTCCCGCGGAGAAGTGAAAAAACCGGAAACGATCAACTATCGTACGTTGAAACCGGAAAAAGAAGGGCTGTTCTGCGAAAAGATTTTTGGCCCTACAAAAGACTGGGAATGTCATTGCGGTAAATACAAACGCGTCCGTTATAAAGGCGTTGTCTGTGATCGTTGTGGCGTTGAAGTGACACGTGCGAAAGTACGCCGCGAACGGATGGGCCATATTGAGCTCGCTGCTCCGGTATCGCATATCTGGTACTTCAAAGGTATTCCGAGCCGTATGGGTCTTGCTCTGGATATGTCTCCAAGATCTCTTGAAGAGATTATTTATTTTGCATCATATGTTGTAACTGATCCAGGAGAAACTCCACTGGAGAAAAAACAACTGTTGTCCGAGAAAGAATACCGCAGCTACCGTGAAAAATACGGTTATGGTTTCCATGCTGGCATGGGCGCAGAAGCGGTTAAAAAATTGCTTCAAGACCTTGACATAGACAAAGAGCTCGAGTTCCTGAAAGAAGAGCTCCGGACTGCGCAAGGACAACGTCGTAATCGTGCAATCAAACGTCTGGAAGTTATTGAAGCATTCCGCAACTCCGGCAATAAGCCAGAGTGGATGATCATGGATGTACTTCCTGTTATCCCGCCGGAACTTCGTCCAATGGTACAGTTGGATGGTGGACGTTTTGCAACGTCTGACCTGAATGACTTGTATCGCCGTGTAATCAACCGGAACAACCGTCTGAAACGTCTGCTTGATCTGGGCGCGCCAGATATTATCGTGCAAAATGAAAAACGGATGTTGCAGGAAGCTGTTGACGCATTGATCGATAATGGTCGTCGTGGACGCCCGGTAACGGGTCCTGGTAACCGTCCATTGAAATCTCTCAGCCACATGCTGAAAGGTAAACAAGGACGTTTCCGTCAAAACTTGCTCGGTAAACGGGTTGATTATTCTGGTCGTTCCGTTATCGTTGTTGGACCTTACCTGAAAATGTATCAGTGTGGTCTGCCAAAAGATATGGCACTTGAATTGTTCAAGCCTTTTGTTATGAAAGAGCTTGTAAATAAAGGGCTTGCCCACAACATCAAGAGCGCAAAACGTAAAGTTGAGCGTGTAAGTCCTGAAGTATGGGATGTTCTTGAAGAAGTAATCAAGGAGCATCCGGTTCTGTTGAACCGTGCCCCTACGCTTCACAGACTCGGTATTCAAGCATTTGAACCGATTCTCGTTGAAGGTAAAGCAATTCGTCTTCACCCGCTCGTATGTACGGCATACAATGCCGACTTTGACGGTGACCAAATGGCCGTGCACGTTCCGTTGTCCGCTGAAGCTCAAGCGGAAGCACGTATCCTGATGCTTGCATCGGGTAACATTTTGAACCCGAAAGACGGTAAACCGGTTGTTACTCCTTCCCAGGATATGGTGCTTGGTTCTTACTACCTCACTATGGACAACAAGGAAGAAAAGGGCACAGGTATGATCTTGCGTACAGTTAACGAAGCTGTATCGGCATACCAACGTGGTACTGCTGGTCTGCATGCGCGTGTAGCTATTCCGGTTAAGGCGCTTGGTAAAACAAGCTTCACGGAAGAACAGCAAGAAGGAATGCTGCTGACAACTATCGGTAAAATTATCTTCAATGAAATTTTCCCGGCAAGCTTCCCGTATATCAATGATGCGACTCGTGCTAACCTGTACCAAGGTACTGCAGATCACTCATTTGTATATGAAAAAGGTGCTGATCTCAGAGAAGCTATTATGAATGCTCCTCTAGCTGGCGGTGTCGGTAAAGAATACCTCGGCTCCATCATTGCACGTTGTTTTGAAATTTATCACACAACGGAAACAGCCGTTATTTTGGATAAAATCAAACAACTTGGATTCACCTATTCTACACGTGCCGGTATTACGGTTGCGGTATCTGATGTTATCGTTCCGCCTGAGAAGTTTGAAATTCTTAGACAATCTGAGGAAAAAGCACAAATCGTTACGAATCAGTACCGTCGTGGTCTGATTACGAATGAAGAGCGCTATGACCGTATCATTGATATCTGGTCAAAATCCAAAGATGACATCACTGAGATTCTGATGAAGTCCATGGATCGTTACAACTCGATCATGATGATGGTAGACTCCAAAGCACGGGGTAACAAATCGCAAATCACCCAATTGGGCGGTATGCGTGGTCTGATGGCCAACCCATCCGGTCGAATTATCGAACTCCCAATCAAATCGAACTTCCGTGAAGGTCTGACGGTACTCGAGTACTTTATCTCCACTCACGGAGCGCGTAAAGGTTTGGCGGATACAGCCCTGCGTACAGCCGATTCAGGTTACCTGACTCGTCGTCTCGTAGACGTAGCCCAAGACGTAATCGTGCGTGATGATGATTGTGGTACAGATAAAGGCTTTACGGTAAGTCGTATCCAGGATGGTAAAGAGGTTATCGAAGATCTCTACGACCGTATTGAAGGCAGATACTGCTTCGAGACACTTCGTCATCCGGAAACGAAAGAAATCATTGTAGGTCGCAATGAATTGATTGACTCCGATAAAGCAGAAGCGATCATCAAAGCAGGTATTACTAAATTGCAAATCCGCTCCGTCCTCAGCTGCCGTGCGAGTCATGGTGTCTGCAAGAAGTGTTATGGTCGCAACCTCGCGACTGGTAAACACGTGGAGATTGGTGAAGCAGTTGGTATTATTGCAGCACAATCCATTGGTGAGCCAGGAACACAGCTTACAATGCGTACATTCCACACCGGTGGTGTAGCCGGAGACGATATTACGCAAGGTTTGCCGCGTATCCAGGAGTTGTTTGAGGCTCGTAATCCTAAGGGTCAAGCAACAATTAGTGAGATTGATGGTGTAGTTAAAGAGATTCGCGAAGCGAAAGATCGTCGTGAAATCGAAATTCAAGGTGAGGCGGAATCCAAAGTTTACTCCGTTACCTACGGTTCCCGTGTGCGCGTAAGCGAAGGCGCCGAAGTTGAAGCGGGTGACGAGTTGACAGACGGTTCCATTGATCCAAAAGAGATGTTACGGATTAAAGGCATACGTGGTGTACAAAACTACATTCTGCAGGAAGTACAACGCGTATATCGTAACCAAGGCGTAGAAATTAACGATAAGCACGTTGAAGTTATGATCCGTCAAATGCTGCGTAAAATCCGCATCGTAGATGCAGGAGATACAACGCTGTTGCCGGGATCGTTCGTGGATATGCATGAGTACGAAAGAGCTAACAAAATTGCGATTCTTAGTGATAAAGAGCCAGCGGTTGCTAAACCAATCCTGCTCGGTATTACGAAAGCATCCCTGGAAACAGACTCCTTCCTCTCGGCGGCTTCGTTCCAAGAAACTACACGTGTACTGACAGATGCAGCGATCAAAGGTAAAGTCGATCAGTTGCTCGGTCTGAAGGAAAATGTAATCATCGGTAAATTGATCCCTGCTGGTACAGGTATGCACCGTTACCGCAGCATCAAATTTGCTGAGCCAGAAGATGGCCAATCTTCAGTAGAAGAACTTGAGCCAGTTTCGGTTGATTAAATAGATTCCTCCTCATTTAGAGGGGAATGAAAGTTTTGTGCGTCAGGAGGCGGACGCTTGTATAATGCAGGCGGACGAATCCTGATGTACGTAAACTTTTAAAAAATGTTTTAGGATTAGCATTGACAATGCTTGCGCTAGATGCTAATATATCAAAGGTGCGTGGGCAGCTGATTGTACATGGTTCTATTCGGAGGAATACACAATGTCTAATGAAAAAGCCTTGCAAGATGCTCATGTCAAAATAGGTACCAAACAGACCATGCGGATGGTGCAGACAGGTATGGCTTCTGAAGTATATGTCGCAGAAGATAGTGATCCGCAGCTCACTTCCAAAATCATTGCTTTGTGTGAACAACACAATGTGAAGTACACGAAAGTGGATACAATGAAAAATCTCGGCAAAGCTTGCGGGATTGGGGTGGGAGCAGCTATGGCTGCTGTCGTAAAATGATAGTGTAAGGAACGTTTTTGTCCGAGAACTTTTAAGGATTCTCCAAGGCAAAAACTTTTCATTTGTCTTTTTATGAACCGCCTGGGTCTGTGGACTTAGCGAAAAGAGGTTTATAAAGAAACATGAATATTTGAGGAAGGGGGTGGCAATCACATGCCAACTATTAATCAACTGGTTCGTAAAGGACGTCAAGCAAAAGTTGAGAAGTCAAAATCTCCAGCTTTGCAAAAAGGATTCAACGCTTTGAAACGTGAATCTACTAACATCAGTGCCCCACAAAAACGTGGTGTCTGCACTCGTGTAGGTACAATGACTCCACGTAAACCAAACTCTGCACTTCGTAAGTATGCCCGTGTTCGTTTGACGAACCGTCTCGAGGTTACTGCTTATATCCCGGGAATCGGACATAACCTTCAAGAGCACAGTGTGGTATTGATCCGCGGAGGTAAAGTTAAAGACCTTGCAGGAGTTCGTTATCACATCGTTCGTGGAGCTCTCGATACTGCAGGCGTAAACAACCGTATGCAAGCTCGTTCGAAATACGGTGCAAAACGTCCAAAAGCTAAAAAAGCCTAAACCATTATAAGCAGAGAACCTGAAAGCCTTCTGACTTAAGTCTGGAAGGTACAGGGGCTGCTGAACAAGAAAGAAAGGGGGATATCCATGCCACGCAAAGGTCCAGTTACGAAAAGAGACGTGTTGCCTGATCCGTTATACAACAGCAAGTTGGTTACTCGTTTAATCAACCGCATCATGATCGGCGGAAAACGCGGTGTTGCTCAAAGCATCCTGTATAATGCGTTCAAGTTGATTCAAGAACGTACGGGTAATGACCCTATGGAAGTATTTGAAGCAGCAATCAAGAACATCATGCCAGTCCTGGAAGTTAAAGCTCGCCGTGTCGGCGGTGCCAACTACCAAGTACCAATCGAGGTGAAACCAGAGAGACGTACTGCTCTGGGATTACGTTGGCTCGTGAACTACTCCCGCAACCGCGGTGAGAAAACAATGGAAGAGCGTTTGGCGGCTGAGATCATCGACGCTTCCAACAACACAGGCGCTTCCGTTAAAAAACGTGAAGATACGCACAAAATGGCTGAAGCAAACAAAGCGTTTGCTCACTACCGTTGGTAGGATTCAGTTCACAATAAAAAAACTTCAATTTTGAAGGGAGACCCATTTCATGGCTAGAGAGTTCTCCTTGAAAAATACACGTAATATCGGGATCATGGCTCATATTGATGCGGGTAAAACCACGACAACTGAGCGGATCCTGTTTTACACAGGACGTACGCACAAAATCGGTGAAGTACACGAAGGCGCTGCGACAATGGACTGGATGGAACAGGAACAGGAGCGCGGAATTACGATTACTTCCGCTGCAACTACCGCTGCTTGGAAGGGCCACCGCGTTAATATTATTGATACCCCGGGACACGTTGACTTCACTGTTGAAGTTGAACGTTCCCTTCGTGTATTGGACGGAGCAGTTGGTGTATTCAGTGCGAAAGAAGGCGTTGAGCCTCAGTCCGAAACCGTATGGAGACAGGCTGACAAGTACGGCGTACCTCGTATCGCATATGTAAATAAAATGGATATCATCGGTGCTGACTTCCTGAACGTTGTATCTGACATGCGTGATCGCCTTCAAGCGAACGCTGTTGCGATTCAACTTCCGATCGGCGCTGAAAATGATTTCACTGGTATCATCGATATCGTTGCACAAAGAGCTCATATGTACAAAGATGACCTTGGTCAAGATATCGAAGAAACCGACATTCCTGCAGAATTTGCAGATCAAGTTGAAGAACTTCGCAACGAGCTGATTGAGCGCGTTGCTGAACTGGATGAAGATTTGACAATGAAATACCTGGAAGGCGAAGAAATCACAATTGATGAGATCAAAGCCGTACTCCGTAAAGGTGTTGTAGATGTTAAGATCTTCCCGGTTATCTGTGGATCCTCGTATCGTAACAAAGGTGTTCAACTGATGTTGGATGCTGTTATCGATTACTTGCCAGCTCCAACAGATGTTCCTTCGATCACTGGACATCTTGAAGATGGAACTGAAGCAGTCCGTCAGTCATCCGATGAAGAGCCTTTCTCCGCATTGGCATTCAAAATCATGACAGACCCTTACGTTGGTAAATTGACATTCTTCCGCGTATACTCTGGTGTTCTTCAATCCGGATCATATGTATTGAATGCCACTAAAAACAAACGTGAGCGTATCGGTCGTATCCTTCAAATGCATGCGAACAGCCGTCAAGAAATCACTGTAGTATACTCCGGTGATATTGCAGCTGCCGTAGGTTTGAAAGATACGGGTACAGGTGATACACTATGTGATGAGAAAAATCCGGTTATCCTGGAGTCAATGAACTTCCCTGATCCGGTTATCGAAATCGCCGTTGAACCTAAAACCAAAGCTGACCAAGATAAAATGGGTGTTGCTCTCGGTAAGTTGACTGAAGAGGATCCAACTCTTCGTGCTCATACTGACGAAGAAACAGGTCAAACAATCTTGGCAGGTATGGGTGAGCTTCACCTTGATATCATCATCGACCGTATGCGTCGTGAGTTCAAGGTTGAAACTACTGTGGGTAAACCACAAGTAGCTTACCGTGAAACATTCCGTGCTCCAGCGCGCGTTGAAGGTAAATTCGTACGTCAATCCGGTGGTCGTGGTCAATACGGTCACGTATGGGTTGAATTCGAACCTCTCGAGCCGGGTACAGGCAGCCAGTTCGAAAGTAAGGTTGTCGGTGGTTCCGTACCAAGAGAATACATTCAACCTGCACTGTCAGGGATTGAAGAGCAAATGAAAAACGGCGTTATTGCAGGCTTCCCGCTTGTTGACGTTAAGGCTACAATTGTAGACGGATCTTACCATGATGTCGATTCCAATGAGATGGCATTTAAAATTGCCGGATCTATGGCGCTTAAAGCGGCTAAAGACAAGTGTAAACCAGTTCTGCTTGAGCCTATCATGAAAGTAGAAGTAACTGTTCCAGAAGAGTACATGGGTGACGTAATGGGTATGTTGAACTCCCGTCGTGGCCGCATCGAAGGTATGGATTCCCGTAGTGGAGCTCAAATCATTCGTGCTAAGGTACCTCTGTCTGAAATGTTTGGTTACTCTACAACTCTTCGTTCCGGTACTCAAGGACGCGGCGTATTCTCCATGGAACTCTCTCACTATGAAGAAGTTCCTAAGAGCATCGCTGAAGAAATCGTTGCCAAAACAAAAGGCACCGAGTAGTTTTCTCACACTGGATGCAAGTGCATAAGAATTGAATTCGGAGCACTTCATTCAGTGAAAACATAAAATTATAATTTTAAGGAGGCCACGTTCAAATGGCAAAGGCTAAATACGAACGTAATAAACCCCACGTTAACATCGGTACTATTGGTCACGTCGATCACGGTAAAACAACTCTGACTGCTGCAATCACAACTGTATTGTCCAAAACTTACGGTGGTGCTGCAATTGCATTCGACCAAATCGACAAAGCTCCAGAAGAGCGCGAACGCGGTATCACAATCTCCACATCACACGTTGAGTACGAAACTGACACTCGTCACTACGCTCACGTTGACTGCCCAGGTCACGCCGACTATGTTAAAAACATGATCACTGGCGCGGCTCAAATGGATGGAGCTATCTTGGTAGTATCCGCAGCAGACGGCCCAATGCCACAAACTCGTGAGCACATCTTGCTCTCCCGTCAAGTAGGCGTACCTTACATTGTTGTATTCTTGAACAAATGTGACATGGTTGAAGACGAAGAGTTGTTGGAATTGGTTGAGATGGAAGTTCGCGACCTTCTTAACGAATATGAGTTCCCAGGTGACGATACTCCAATCACTCGTGGATCCGCTCGTGAAGCTCTGGCAAACCCAGATGGCGAATGGGCTCAAAAAATCGTTGAGATGTTCAAAGAGATCGACACTTACATCCCACTGCCTGAGCGTCAAACTGACAAGCCTTTCTTGATGCCTGTCGAGGACGTATTCTCCATCACTGGTCGTGGTACTGTTGCTACTGGCCGTGTAGAGCGTGGTACTGTTAAAGTCGGCGAAGAGATCGAAATCGTTGGTATCACTGAAGAAACTAAGAAATCCGTTGTAACAGGCGTTGAGATGTTCCGTAAATTGTTGGATTCCGCTCAAGCGGGTGACAACATCGGTGCATTGTTGCGTGGTGTTGACCGTACTCAAATCGAGCGTGGTCAAGTACTTGCAAAACCAGGTTCTGTTAAGCCACACACAGAATTCACAGCTCAAATCTACGTTCTGACTAAAGAAGAGGGCGGACGTCACAAACCATTCTTCACTGGTTACCGTCCACAGTTCTACTTCCGTACAACTGACGTAACAGGCATCATCAACTTGCCTGAAGGTACTGAAATGGTAATGCCTGGTGATAACATCACTGTTACTGTTTCCCTGATCTCCCCAATCGCGATTGAAGAAGGAACTAAATTCTCCATTCGTGAAGGCGGACGTACAGTAGGTGCCGGTTCCGTAGCATCTATCCAAAAATAATTCGGCTTAACGCTGAATAAAGCATATGTAACAGTGTACTGGAACGAGTAACATTGTATTGTAACGAAGCTTCGGAAGAGTTCTTTATCCGACATCGGATAAAGAACTCTTTTATTATGTTTAAAGTTCGGAACCTGCGTCATACGAAATGAACATCATTTACGAGTTTAGAAGGATTGGCAAGGCAGCCTGGATATTGAAGATTAACACTGCAATAAACGAAGTCATTTCATCAGAAAAGATAAGTTTAAATGTTTTTCTTAAATATGCTTGCAATACGCCTATCTTTTCTATATAATAATGAATGTTGTTCTGTGACGTTGCGATGATGTGAGAGGTTACTGGCACACCCGGCCCCTTTGCCATGGGAGAGTGGCTAGAAAATTTTCACGGAGTATGTCCGATAAAAAATTGGGCGATAGAAGGAGGGACTAAAATGGCAAAGCAAAAAATTCGTATTCGTTTGAAAGCTTACGACCACAGAATTCTTGATCAATCCGCGGAGAAAATTGTTGAAACAGCAAAACGTTCGGGTGCTGGTGTATCCGGTCCGATTCCGCTTCCTACTGAAAAACAAATCATTACTATTCTTCGTGCGGTGCACAAGTACAAGGATTCTCGGGAACAATTCGAACAACGTACACATAAACGTTTGATCGACATCGTTAACCCGACTCCACAAACTGTGGATGCCTTGATGCGCTTGGATCTGCCGTCCGGTGTAGATATCGAAATTAAATTGTAATACAAGCTACAACAAAGACCATGTATAAAGGAAAAGAGGTGTCAACATGAAAGCAATCTTAGGAAAAAAACTCGGAATGACTCAAGTATTTACTCCTGAAGGTAACGTCGTTCCAGTAACGGTTATCGAAGCAGGCCCTTGTGTTGTTTTGCAAAAGAAAGACATTGAGAACGATGGCTACGAAGCAATTCAAATCGGTTACTCCGATAAGAAAGAGAAAAATGCTAACAAGCCAGAAGCAGGTCACGCTAAAAAAGCGAACACTGCCCCTAAGCGCTACGTTCGTGAAGTTCGCGGTATCAACATCGCTGAATATGAAGTTGGCCAAGAACTGAAAGCTGACATTTTCGCTGAAGGCGAATTCGTTGACGTAACGGGTATTTCTAAAGGTAAAGGTTTTGCCGGCGTTATCAAACGTTGGGGACAAAGCACTGGACCTATGTCACACGGTTCGCGTTACCACCGTGGCCCTGGTTCAATGGGTTCGATCCAAGCTAACCGCGTTCCTAAAGGCAAACGCCTGCCAGGACACATGGGACATGATACTATTACAATCCAACGTCTTGAAGTAGTTAAAGTAGACGCTGAGCGTAATGTGTTGCTCGTGAAAGGTTCCATTCCTGGACCGAAAAACAGTCTCATCAGAGTTAAAGAAACGGTGAAAAAATAACCACTGAAGAAAGGAGGAACACAAAATGCCAAAAGTATCAGTTTACAATGTAGATGGTAGCCAAGTAGGCGAAGTTGAATTGAATGATGCGGTTTTCGGAATTGAGCCGAACCAACACGTTCTGTACGATGCAGTTCTTATGCAACGCGCTTCCCTTCGTCAAGGTACCCACAAAGTAAAAGGACGTTCTGAAGTACGTGGCGGTGGACGTAAGCCTTGGAAACAAAAAGGTACAGGTCGCGCTCGTCAAGGTTCAATTCGTTCACCACAATGGAAAGGCGGCGGTATCGTATTTGGTCCAACACCACGGAGCTATGCGTATAAACTGCCTAAGAAAGTTCGCCGCTTGGCGATCAAATCAGCCCTTTCATCTAAAGTGCTTGACAATGACATTATCGTTTTGGACGCTCTCACGTTGAGCACGCCTAAAACTAAAGAATTCGCAGCCATCTTGAGTAACCTCAAAGTGGGACGTAAAGCTTTGATTGTAGCTCCTAGCTATGATGATAATGTAGCTCTTTCCGCACGGAATATTCCAGGCGTGAAATTCGTAGCTGCTGACGGCATTAATGTTCTTGACGTGCTTTCGCACGACAAATTGATCATTACGAAAGAAGCAGTTCAGAAGGTAGAGGAGGTGCTCGCGTAATGAAGGATCCTCGTGATATTGTAAAACGTCCGATTATTACGGAACGTACTGCTGACATGATGAACGACTTGAAATATGTATTTGAAGTCGATATCCGTGCAAACAAAACCGAGATCAAAAAGGCAGTAGAAGCTATTTTCAATGTAAAAGTGAAAAACGTGAACACGCTTCGTGTTCCAGCTAAGCCAAAACGGTACGGACGTTATTCCGGATATACTAGCGAATGGAAAAAAGCGTTTGTAACGCTGACAAAAGACAGCAAAACGCTTGAGTTCTTTGAAACTGTATAATTGAATTTTTGAAGTAAGGAGGGAAACCCAGTGCCAATCAAAAAGTATAAACCAACATCCCCGGCAAGACGGAACATGTCCGTTTCTACATTTGAGGAAATCACCACAAATCAGCCGGAGAAATCGTTGTTGGCCCCGTTGAGCAAACAAGCAGGCCGCAACAACCAAGGTAAAATTACAGTTCGTCACCATGGTGGTGGACACAAACGTAAATACCGTATCATTGACTTCAAACGCACTAAAGATGGAATACCGGGCCGCGTTGCTACGATTGAGTATGACCCGAACCGTACATCCAACATCGCTCTGATTCACTATGCTGATGGTGAAAAGCGTTATATCATCGCTCCTAAAGGTTTGAAAGTTGGAGATCAAGTATTCTCCGGACCTGAATCAGACATCAAAATCGGTAACGCACTGCCACTCGAAAACATTCCAGTAGGTACCGTTATCCACAACATCGAGTTGAAACCAGGTAAAGGCGGACAATTGGTTCGTGCTGCTGGTACAGAAGCTCAATTGCTTGGTAAAGAAGAAAAATACGTTTCCGTTCGTCTCTCTTCCGGAGAAGTTCGTCGTATTTTGAAAGTTTGCCGCGCGACAATCGGATCTGTAGGTAACCAAGACCACGAGCTCATCAAAATCGGTAAAGCCGGTCGTAGCCGTTGGTTGGGTAAACGTCCTGAGGTTCGTGGTGTAGTAATGAACCCTAACGATCACCCACACGGTGGTGGTGAAGGTCGTGCTCCAATCGGACGTAAATCGCCAATGTCACCATGGGGTAAACCTACACTTGGTTACAAAACGCGTAAGAAAAATAAAGCTTCTGATAAATACATCATTCGCCGCCGCACGAAGTAATACACACTGTGCATAACTTCGTGAGGCATCTGCGGATGCATAATAGCTATGTTTGAAGGGAGGATCTCCACATGGGTCGCAGTTTGAAAAAAGGGCCATTCATTGATGGCTACATGCTTAAAAAGGTAGAAGAGATGGAAGCTTCAGGTAAGAAGAACGTAATCAAAACCTGGTCCCGTCGTTCTACAATTTTCCCGCAATTCATCGGACACACATTTGGCGTTTACGATGGTCGTAAACACGTGCCAGTGTATGTAACTGAGGACATGGTCGGACACAAACTGGGTGAGTTCGCTCCAACCCGTACGTACAAAGGCCATACTGCTGATGATAAGAAAACAAGAAGATAAATGAATATCTTTAATGTTTGAAAGGAGGTTACACAATGGAAGCAAAAGCACATGCTAAGTTTATCCGGATTGCTCCTCGTAAAGCTCAACTCGTTGTTGACTTGATTCGTGGCAAGCAAGTAGGTGAGGCGGTTGCCATTCTCCGTCACACTCCGAAATCTGCTTCTCCAATCGTTGAGAAGTTGCTTAACTCCGCTATTGCGAATGCGGAACATAACTATTCTTTGGATGTTAACAACTTGGTTATCTCGCAAGCTTACGTGAACCAAGGACCGACAATGAAACGTTTCCGCCCTCGTGCAATGGGACGTGCAAGTCGTATTAACAAACGTACTAGCCACATTACTTTGGTGGTATCTGAGAAGTAGAAGGAGGGGAAATGTGTGGGCCAAAAGGTAAATCCAGTCGGACTCCGTGTCGGAATTATCCGTGACTGGGAATCTAAGTGGTATGCAGGCAAAGACTTCGGTGATCTTTTGATGGAAGACGTGAGAATTCGTGAATTCCTGAAAAATAAATTGAAAGACTCCGCTTTATCTCGTGTAGAAATTGAGAGAGCGGCTAACCGCGTAAACGTAACGATTCACACTGCTAAACCAGGTATGGTTATTGGTAAGGGTGGTTCGGAAGTTGAAAATCTTCGTAACCAAATTACGAAAATTGCTGGCGGTAAAAAAGTACACATCAACATTTCTGAAATTAAGAACCAAGACTTGGACGCTGTTCTTGTAGCTGAAAGCATTGCACAACAATTGGAACGTCGTGTTTCTTTCCGTCGTGCTCTGAAACAAGCAATTCAAAGAACTATGCGCTCCGGTGCTAAAGGTATCAAAACTCAAGTAGGCGGACGTCTTGGCGGTGCTGAGATCGCACGTTCTGAAGGCTACAGCGAAGGAACTGTTCCACTGCACACACTGCGTGCTGACATTGACTATGGTACAGCAGAGGCTCATACTACTTACGGACTTATCGGCGTAAAAGTATGGATCTATCGTGGAGAGGTTCTTCCTACGGCTAAGAAACAAGCTGCTAAGGAAGGAGGCAACTAATCATGTTGGTACCAAAACGCGTAAAACACCGTAAGCAACAACGTGGACATATGAAAGGCCAAGCTAAAGGCGGAACGACTCTGAACTTTGGCGAATACGGTCTGCAAGCTACGGAACCGGCTTGGATTACGAACCGTCAGATCGAAGCGGCTCGTATTGCGATGACTCGTTACATCAAACGTGGTGGTAAAGTTTGGATCAAAATTTTCCCAGACAAACCAATCACTCAAAAGCCTCTCGAGGTTCGGATGGGTAGCGGTAAAGGTAACGTAGAAAAATGGGTTGCAGTAGTGAAACCAGGTAAGATCATGTTTGAACTTGCTGGTGTACCGGAGGAAATTGCACGCGAAGCAATGCGTCTTGCCGCTCACAAACTGCCAATCAAAACGAAGTTCGTGAAACGTGAAGAATTGGGTGGTGAAGCAAATGAAAGCTAGTGAATTTCGCAACCTAACCTCTGCTGAAATCGAGCAAAAGATTGCCGGATTTAAAGAAGAACTCTTTAACCTCCGCTTTCAATTAGCTACCGGTCAGCTGGATAACCCGACTCGCATCCGTGATGTGCGGAAAGAAATAGCTCGTGCTAAAACCATTATCCGTGAGAGAGAATTGGGAATCGGTTAATTAGGGATAGGATGGACAATCCGTCCGTAATCAGGAAGGAGGCCAACAATGAGCGAAGAACGTAACGCACGTAAAGTGCAAACTGGTAAAGTGGTCAGCGATAAAATGGACAAAACGATTGTTGTTGCTGTAGAAACTTACAAAAAACACAACTTGTACCATAAACGCATTAAGGTTACTAAAAAGTTCAAAGCGCATGACGAAGAAAACACTGCGAAAATCGGTGACACGGTGAAAATCATGGAGACTCGTCCGCTTTCGAAAGATAAACGCTGGAGACTTACTGAAATCGTAGAAAAAGCGGTTATCATCTAATGCATCAGCAGCATTGCTGAAAGGAGGAATACTAAATGATCCAACCATTTACACGTTTGACTGTGGCCGACAACTCCGGTGCGAAGGAACTGATGTGTATCCGCGTACTCGGCGGTACGGGACGTCGTACAGCTCAAATCGGTGATCTGATCGTTTGTTCTGTTAAACAAGCAACACCAGGCGGCGTTGTCAAAAAAGGTGATGTAGTTAGAGCGGTTGTCGTTCGTACGAAACGTTCTGTACGTCGTAAAGACGGTTCCTACATCGGTTTTGATGAAAATGCAGCGGTTGTTGTAAAAGACGACAGAAGCCCACGTGGAACACGTATTTTCGGACCAGTTGCTCGCGAACTTCGCGATAAAGACTTCATGAAAATCGTTTCCTTGGCTCCAGAAGTTATCTAAAGCTTAATCTCGTGATGTTAGAAACAGGAGGTGTACGAAATGCCAAGAGTGAAAAAAGTTCTGGAATCCCATAACAACAAACTTCACGTTAAAAAGGAAGATACGGTTATGGTGATCAGCGGTAAAGACAAAGGTAAAAAAGGCCGTGTCATCGCTGCTTATCCTCGTGAGAACCGCGTCCTTGTGGAAGGTGTTAACATGGTGAAAAAACACCAGAAGCCTAACCAGCAAAATCCGCAAGGCGGCATTATCGAGAAGGAAGCTCCGATTCACGTTTCCAACGTAATGCACATCGATCCGAAGAGCGGAAAAGTAACCCGTGTAGGTTACAAAGTTTTGGATAACGGTAAGAAAGTGCGCGTTGCTAAACGTTCCGGAGAAATTATCGACTAATTGAACCGAATGAGAAAGGAGGGCTATGATTCATGGCATCAAGAATGAAAGAACGTTACCTGCAAGAAATCGCTCCTGCTTTGATGCAGAAGTTTAACTATACAACGGTAATGCAAGTGCCGAAAATCGAGAAAATCGTTATCAACATGGGTGTGGGCGACGCTGTCCAAAACTCTAAAGTGTTGGATTCTGCAGTAAACGATTTGCAACTGATCGCAGGTCAAAAACCTGTAATCACTCGTGCTAAAAAATCTATCGCAGGTTTCAAACTGCGTGAGAATATGCCTATCGGTGTGAAAGTAACATTACGCGGTGAGCGTATGTACTACTTCCTAGATAAATTGCTCAACGTAACGCTTCCTCGTGTCCGCGACTTCCGCGGTGTATCGAGTAAAGCTTTCGATGGACGTGGTAACTACACACTGGGTCTGAAAGAGCAACTGATCTTCCCAGAGATCGAGTATGATAAAGTTGATAAAGTCCGCGGTATGGATATTGTCATCGTAACAACGGCGAAAACAGACGAAGAGTCCCGCGAATTGCTCACGCAAATGGGAATGCCTTTCGTTAAGTAATGTTGGCATAACGTTTCCGGGTGTCTGGAAAGACTCCCTTTTCTCCGAAATTATTTAGGAGGTGTCAGGCTAAGTGGCAAAAACTTCGATGAAAGTTAAACAACAACGTACACCTAAGTTTAAAGTACGTGCATATACACGCTGTGAGCGTTGCGGACGTCCACATTCGGTCCTGCAAAAGTTCAAAATTTGCAGAATTTGTTTCCGTGAATTAGCTTATAAAGGCCAGATCCCTGGCGTGAAAAAAGCAAGCTGGTAAAAAGTCCTGAACGGGAAGGAGGTTAACTCACAATGACTATGTCTGATCCAATTGCAGATATGCTTACTCGTATTCGTAACGCGAACACTGTTCGTCACGAAACGGTAGAAATGCCTGCTTCGACAATGAAAAAACAAATCGCCGATATCCTGAAGCGTGAAGGTTTCATCCGTGACGCTGAAGTTATCGATGATAACAAACAAGGGATTATCCGTGTTTTCCTGAAATACGGTCAAAATAACGAGCGCGTTATCACTGGTCTGAAAAGAATCAGTAAACCTGGTCTTCGTGTTTACACGAAAAGCAACGAAGTACCTCGTGTACTTGGTGGCCTGGGAATCGCGATCATCTCGACATCTAAAGGTATCATGACGGACAAAGAAGCTCGTCAATCGAAATCCGGCGGAGAAGTCGTTTGCTACGTTTGGTAATATAACGTCACAAGATAGGAGGTGCAACATATGTCTCGTATTGGTCGCAAACCAATCACAGTACCAAGTGGTGTAGACATCACCCTGGACAACACCGTTATTACGGTAAAAGGACCTAAAGGAACTTTGACTCGTGAGCTTCATAAAGACATGAAGGTTACAGTTGAAAATAACGAAATCACAGTTGTGCGTCCTTCCGATAACAAAACTCACCGTTCTTTGCACGGCACAACGCGTAGCGTTGTAAACAATATGGTGAGCGGCGTTACTGAAGGATTCGCGAAATCTCTGGAATTGGTTGGGGTCGGATATCGTGCAAGCAAATCCGGAGATAAAATCGTTCTGAACGTTGGTTACTCTCACCCGGTTGAAATTACACCGGAAGCGGGAATCGAATTCGAAGTACCTTCGAATACAAAAATCATCGTTCGCGGAATTGACAAAGAGCGTGTAGGTGCTTACGCTGCTAAAATCCGTTCCGTACGTGAACCTGAGCCATACAAAGGTAAAGGTATTAAATATGAAGGCGAGCGTATCATCCGTAAGGAAGGTAAAGCCGGTAAGAAGAAATAAGATTTCTCTTACCGCCTTTGCGCGGCTTTCGGCTTGCTTGCTTCGTGTGTTTCTAATATACCCCGTGGCTTCTGCCTTGAAGCCAGCGAGGTAACCTGAAAGGAGTGAATCTTTGAGATGATTACGAAACCAGATAAAAATAAGGCTCGTCTGAAAAGACACCTTCGTGTTCGTAAGAAAATCCAAGGAACGGCAGCACGTCCTCGTTTGAACGTATTCCGTTCTGGTAAACATATGTATGCTCAAATCATCGATGATGTTGCTGGTGTAACAATCGCTTCTGCGTCTACTGTAGACAAAGAACTGAGCACTGACATCAAAAATGGTGCATCTGTTGAATCAGCTCGTAAAGTTGGCGAACTCGTTGCTAAACGTGCTAAAGACAAAGGTGTTTCCAACATCGTATTTGACCGTAGCGGTTATCTGTACCATGGTCGTATCGCAGCATTGGCTGAAGCGGCTCGTGAAGCAGGACTTGAGTTTTAAGATATTTTTCAAAAGGAGGTTAACGACTTGCGTGTAGATCCGAATACTTTGGAACTGACTGAAAGAGTTGTAAATATTAATCGCGTAGCTAAAGTAGTAAAAGGCGGACGCCGTTTCAGCTTTAGCGCACTGGTTGTAGTCGGCGACGGCAACGGCTGGGTTGGAGCTGGTATCGGTAAAGCGGGCGAAGTACCTGATGCAATTCGCAAAGGTATTGAAGACGCTAAGAAAAACCTTGTACACGTTCCACTCGTAGGAACATCGATTCCTCACTTGGTAACAGGTAAGTTCGGCGCAGGACGCGTGCTGTTGAAACCAGCATCTGAAGGTACTGGTGTTATCGCTGGTGGTCCTGTACGTGCGGTTCTCGAACTTGCTGGTGTAGGTGACATTTTGACAAAATCTCTGGGTTCTTCGAATTCCATGAACATGGTCAATGCGACTTTGGAAGGTTTGTCCCGTTTGAAGCGTGCTGAAGACGTGGCTAAACTGCGCGGAAAATCCGTCGAAGAGCTTCTGGGTTAAGGAGGGAATTCTCATGGCTAAATTAGAAATTACCCTCGTCCGCAGCTTGATCGGACGTCCGGAGACGCAAAGAACAACTGTGAAAACATTGGGTTTGCGCAAAATCAATAGCAAAGTGGTACAAAACGATAATCCTGCCATCCGTGGTATGATTAACAAAGTAAGCCACTTGGTTGCTGTTAAAGAAGTAGAAGCTTAATAACGGGTTAATCCCACAAATCTTTAAGGAGGTGCAACGAACGATGAAGTTACATGAGCTTTCACCATCTCCTGGATCCCGCAAAGAACGTAAACGTCTTGGTCGCGGTCCAAGTAGTGGTACAGGTAAAACATCAGGTCGCGGTCACAAAGGACAAAATTCTCGTTCTGGCGGTGGAGTTCGTCCAGGCTTCGAAGGTGGACAAAATCCATTGTATCGTCGCTTGCCAAAACGTGGTTTTGTAAACCCAACTCGCAAAGAATATGCAGTTGTGAATACTGAAGACCTGAACAGTTTTGCTGCGGGTACTGAAGTAACTCCAGAATTCTTGATGACGAATGGCGTAGTTAAAAACGCTAAATCCGGAATCAAAATCCTGGGTAACGGTGATGTCACTGTGAAGCTGACTGTTAAAGCTAACAAGTTTTCTCAATCTGCTATTGAGAAAATTGAAGCTGCCGGCGGTACAACTGAGGTGATTTAATGTTCAAGACCCTAAAGAATATCTGGCGGGTTGAAGATCTGCGCAAAAGGGTATTATTTACCCTTTTTGTACTGATCATTTACCGCATCGGCTCCTTTGTCCCCGTGCCGGGAGTTAACAAAGATGTGTTCGAAGCGACAAATTCTGCGGGTAAAGAAGTTTTTGGACTTCTCAATACGTTCTCGGGTGGAGCGCTCTTCCAGTTCTCGATATTTGCGCTCGGGATCGTGCCTTACATCACTGCGTCTATCATAGTACAGTTGCTTTCCATGGACGTTATTCCTAAATTAGCGGAGTGGGCAAAGCAAGGTGAGCAAGGTAAGAAGAAATCTGCACAGTTGACCCGTTATTTAACCATCGGGCTGGCATTGATTCAAGCGTTTGGTACGTCGATCGGATTCAACCGCTTGTACAATACAGAGATGGTTCCTAACGCTACATTTGCAGATTATATCTTGATCGCGATTGTACTTACGGCCGGTACTTCATTCCTAATGTGGCTTGGTGAGCAGATCACCGAGAAGGGCATAGGAAACGGGATTTCGATCTTGATCTTTGCGGGTATCCTATCTACGGTGCCTAACATTATCAAACAAACGATCGAGTCTGACTTCATTCAACCTGACCAACTGTTTATGAATATTCTTAAAGGTGTTATCATCGCAATTGTTATTGTGTTGATCATCATAGGGGTCATTTACATTCAGCAGGCGATTCGGAAGATTCCGGTACAGTACGCTAAACGTGTCGTAGGTAACAAAATGTACGGTGGACAGAATACACATATCCCGCTGAAAATTAATGCAGCAGGTGTTATCCCTGTCATCTTTGCTTCATCGCTGTTGATGTTCCCAACGATCATCGCCAACTTCTGGGCAGATCGCCTCTGGGCACAGTGGATCGGACAGAATCTGACTACACACAAACCTCTTGGTATGTTGCTGTATGTCGTGATGATCTTCGGTTTCACATTCTTCTATACTTTTGTACAGATGAATCCACAGCAGATGGCTGACAATATGAAAAAGAACGGCGGTTACATCCCAGGCATTCGCCCGGGTAAAGCAACCGAGAAATATCTGACCCGTGTCATGACTCGTTTGACAATGGCCGGAGCCATCTTCTTGGCAGTCATTTCCGTTCTGCCTGTATTCTTAGGGGCACTTTCTGGTTTGCCTCAATCTGCGCAAATTGGAGGAACATCCCTCCTGATCGTTATCGGTGTTGCGCTGGATACGATGAAGCAAATCGAAAGCCAATTGATCAAACGCCACTACAAAGGTTTTATCAATAAATAGGCAATAGGTACCGGTCGAGTGAAGATTTACTTGCCGGCACCTATTGTGCTGTTTGTTGATGTAGGGTAGTCTTGGAGGGAGTGACATAACGTGAACATCCTATTCATGGGCCCTCCGGGGGCAGGAAAAGGAACGCAAGCAGACGTCATCGTGAAAGAGTTCGGTATTCCCCATATTTCAACAGGCGATGCATTTCGTCTAGCGATCAAACAGGGAACTCCCATTGGCATGAAAGCCAAGGAATATATGGATCAAGGATTGCTTGTACCAGATGATGTAACCATTGGCATCGTTGAAGAACGTTTGCAGCAGCCTGACTGCAGAGAAGGTTTCCTCTTGGACGGATTTCCAAGAACCCTTTCGCAAGCAGAAGCGCTCGATGGCATTCTGGATCGATTGAACTCAGGTCTCGATCATGTAATCAACCTGAAAGTGGATCGCAACAAATTGCTCGCTCGTTTGACGGGTCGTCGAATTTGTAAAAACTGTGGTTCCACTTATCATGTGGTATTCAATCCGCCTAAGCAGGAAGGTATTTGTGATAAATGCGCTGGTGAGTTGTATCAACGCTCTGATGATAATGAAGAGAGTGTAGGTACACGACTGGACGAGTATATCAACAAAACAGCACCACTCCTCACGTTCTATGAGACTAAAGGTCTTCTTCGTCAAATGAACGGAGAACAGGATATCGATCAAGTTTCTCAAGAAATCGTGTCCTTACTGAGAGGTTAATTGATGATCATTGGTAAGTCCGAAACGGAACTGGGCTTGATGAGGGAAGCAGGGAGAATTGTTGCGGAAACGCATCGTCTCTTGGCAGAGCATATCGCTCCCGGTATTACGACTGGAGAACTTGACCATATGGCTGATCAATATATCCGCAGTCAAGGAGCTGTGCCGTCTTTCAAAGGTTATAACGGTTTCCCTGCCAGTGTGTGCGCTTCAGTCAATGAAGAGTTGGTACATGGATTTCCCGGCAAACGCAAGTTGAACGAGGGCGATATCGTTACGTTTGACATTGGCGCGCAGTACCAGGGGTATCATGGAGATTCCGCCTGGACTTATCCGGTCGGCCGTATTTCCGAAGAAGCCCGTCGTCTTCTGGACGTTACCGAGGCTTCGTTATACGCAGGTCTGGCGCTGGTAAAACCGGACGTTCGCTTGTTTACAATATCTCATGCAATTCAGAAATATATTGAAGATGAAGGGTTCTCCGTAGTTCGTGAATATGTCGGTCACGGCATAGGCGCAGATCTGCACGAAGAACCACAGATTCCGAACTATGGTCTTCCCGATCGGGGACCACGGCTTAAAGCGGGCATGGTGCTGGCCATAGAGCCGATGGTTAACGTAGGTAGACGGTCTGTGAAAACGTTGGAAGATAACTGGACTGTCGTCACAGTTGATGGTAAGTTATGTGCCCACTTTGAACACACCGTAGCAGTTACACCAGATGGTATGGAAATTTTCACGAAACTGAATGCGTAGGTGATGAGGCATGAACAGTCAGTCTAATCCGCAGCTCGGTCAACTTGTGAAGATCCGTAAAGGCCGCAATGCGGACCAAGCCGCAGTAATTGTTGCTATAGCGGACGGTAAGTTCGTATATATTGCGGATGGAGACAAACGTAAGTTTGATCAACCAAAGAAGAAGAATATTCTTCATCTTGAGCTCCAGCCCATGATTAGCAGCGAGGTTGTGAACAGTTTAAACGAGAGTGGTCGGGTGACAAATGGAAAGCTCCGTTACGCGGTTCATTCATTTCTGGAATCCACCAACATTCAAGCTGAAGAGAAAGGAGACTGACTAATGGCTAAGGAAGATGTCATTGAAGTGGAAGGTACGGTTCTCGAACCGCTACCGAATGCAACATTCAAGGTTGAGCTTGAGAACGGTCATCAAATTCTCGCTCACGTTTCCGGAAAACTGCGGATGCACTTTATCCGTATCCTGACTGGAGACAAAGTAGTTGTTCAGTTGTCGCCTTATGATTTAACAAAAGGTCGCATAACTTACCGTAAATAGTAGTAGACAGTTGCAATGAACTGTGAAGCTTATGTAGCGGGTTTTGCCCGGCAAAACTTGCGAAAGCTTCGAAGCCGGTTTTACAATAGTAGAACAAGGTCAATGCTTACGAAGAGGGTTTTGCTTAGCAAAACTTTGAGGAGGTAATTCACATGAAGGTAAGACCTTCGGTCAAGCCGATTTGCGAAAAGTGCAAAGTCATTCGCCGCAAAGGGAATGTTATGGTTATCTGTGAAAATCCGAAACACAAACAAAAACAAGGTTAAAGAAGGGGGTGTAGCGTAAAATGGCACGTATATCTGGTGTGGATTTGCCACGTGATAAGCGCGTTGAGATCGCCTTGACTTATATTTTCGGAATCGGTAAAACGACTTCCCAGAAAATTCTGAGCACAACAGGCATCAATCCGGACACTCGTGTTCGTGATTTGACGGAAGATGAAGTCAGCAAATTGCGTGAAAGTATCGATAAAGAGGTCAAAGTAGAAGGTGACCTGCGTCGAGAAATCTCTTTGAATATTAAACGTTTGACGGAGATCGGTTGTTACCGTGGAGTTCGTCATCGTCGTGGTCTGCCTGTTCGTGGACAACGTACGAAAACGAATGCTCGTACTCGTAAAGGTCCTCGTCGTACAGTAGCGAACAAGAAGAAATAATAAGGGGGGATAAGAGAAAATGGCTAAACCGAAAAAAGTCGTACGTACTAAACGTCGTGACCGTAAGAATATTGAATCTGGCGTGGCGCATATCCGTTCCACTTTCAATAACACTATCGTTACTATTACGGATCCTCACGGAAACGCAATTTCGTGGGCAAGCTCCGGCGGCCTCGGATTCAGAGGTTCCCGTAAATCGACTCCGTTTGCTGCACAAATGGCTGCTGAGACTGCTGCCAAAGCTGCAATGGAACATGGGATGAAAGCCGTTGAGGTTATGGTTAAAGGACCAGGCGCAGGCCGTGAAGCAGCGATCCGCTCTTTGCAAGCTGCTGGTCTTGAAGTTAACCTGATCAAAGACGTAACTCCAGTCCCGCATAACGGATGCCGTCCTCCAAAACGTCGTCGTGTCTAATGAGATTTGCCCCTGCGTGTGGTATATTTCCGGCACAATCTGCTAATAATGGTTGTTTAGGCATACTACTACATGTTTTCGCAAGAGAAGGTAAATGTTTCATAGAGGACCGACGTTTTGAAGGAGGGGTATTGCAGTGATTGAAATCGAAAAGCCGAAAATTGAGACGGTAGACGTCAACGATGATGGCACCTATGGGAAATTCGTAGTAGAACCGCTTGAGCGCGGATACGGTACGACGCTTGGAAACTCGCTTCGCCGAATCTTGCTCTCGTCACTGCCGGGTGCGGCAGTGTCTTCGGTTCAAATCGATGGCGTTCTGCATGAATTTGCTACAGTTCCTGGCGTAATGGAAGATGTAACGGAGGTTATTCTTAACCTGAAAGCTTTGTCGCTTAAGATTCATTCAGACGAGGAGAAAGTGCTCGAGATTGATGCTGAAGGCGAAGGAGCAATTACGGCTGGAGATATCCGTGCTGACTCCGATGTGGAAATCCTTAACCCGGATTTGCACATTGCTACGCTCGGACCAGGTTCGAGACTTCACATGCGTATTTTTGCCAATCGCGGTCGCGGCTACGTCCAGGCAGATCGGAATAAACGCGATGACCAGCCGATCGGCGTCATCCCAGTCGATTCCATCTTCACCCCGATCAGTCGCGTTAACTACGCTGTGGAAAATACGCGTGTCGGTCAAGTGACCAACTATGACAAGCTCACGTTGGAAGTTTGGACTGATGGAAGTATTCGTCCTGAAGAGGCTGTAAGCCTCGGCGCTAAAATTTTGACTGAGCATTTGATGCTCTTCGTGGGTCTTACAGACGAAGCGAAAGATGCAGAAATCATGGTCGAAAAAGAAGAAGACAAAAAAGAAAAAGTACTCGAAATGACGATCGAAGAGCTGGATCTCTCTGTTCGTTCCTACAACTGCCTCAAACGTGCCGGTATTAATACCGTGCAAGAGCTGACTACGAAAACGGAAGAAGACATGATGAAAGTCCGTAACCTCGGACGCAAGTCTTTGGAAGAAGTTCAAGAGAAGCTTGAGGAACTTGGTTTGGGACTCCGTACAGAAGAATAGACAGCCGAGTGCTTGAAGTGAAGGAGGGAAAACAATGGCATACCAAAAGTTGGGCCGTAATTCCAGCGCACGTAAAGCTTTGTTCCGTGACCTGGTAACCGACCTGTTCTTATACGAACGCATTCAGACAACTGAAGCGAAAGCAAAAGAGGTTCGCTCTATTGCTGAAAAACTGATCACTAAAGCGAAAAAGGGAGATCTTCATGCCCGTCGCCAAGTGGCAGCTTATGTTCGCCGCGAAACTATCGATGGTGAGCAAGATGCAATCCAAAAACTGTTTAGCGAATTGTCCGGTCGTTACGCTGAGCGTCCAGGTGGATACACTCGTATCCTGAAACTGGGACCTCGTCGTGGTGACGCAGCGCCAATGGTTTACTTGGAACTGGTAGACCGCGCGTAAAACAGATGAGATGAGGAAAGGGGACAGAATCAACGATTCTGGATTAACCCTTTTTTTCTCTTCATTTCGGAATTCGTGCTGTAATAGAAGCTCCGTAAGGGGCTTCTTTTGCTGTTCGGGATAGGGATATGTATAGTATGGAACAAAGGTGTGGTAATAATGCGGAACTTATGTATGACGTTAACTTATGATGGCACTGCCTATTACGGCTTCCAAGTACAGCCGGGTGGGAATACCATTCAGGATCATCTTGAAGATGCGATTCGTGCTTTAACCGGTGAGAAGGTTAAAATTACAGGTTCAGGCCGAACAGATGCAGGTGTTCACGCCCGCAGACAAATCTTCAATTTTCCTACGGAGTCCCAGATCCCGATTGAACGTTGGTGTATTGCACTCAACTCCAGATTACCCTCCGATATTGTCGTTATTGATGCGATTGAAGTTTCGGCTGATTTTCATTCTCGCTATGCAGCGAAAAAGAAAACTTATCGTTATACAGTCAATGCGAATCAATTTCCGGATGTATTCAACAGAAGACTGCAATATCATCATCATGCGAAGCTTGATATTATGGCAATGCAGGAGGGCTTACGACATTTCATAGGGACGTATGATTTTACCTCTTTTGCTTCACGCAAGTCTCAGAAAGAGAATCATGTCCGTTCGGTGTATGAAGCATGGATGGAAGTGGACCGATCAATGTGCAGAGACCATCCGCGCGATCAGGGTGTCATTCACATTTATGTGAGTGGTAACGGCTTTTTGCAACATATGGTTCGTATCATTGTAGGGACACTGCTGGAGATCGGAGAGGGCAAACGGAAAGCCTCTGATGTACCAAATATGATTGCTGCATGTAATCGATCTGCTGCAGGACCTACTGCAGTTAGCTGCGGTTTAATGCTCTGGGATCTTGAATACAAAAAAGATTAAATTTGGTGAGTGAAAAGCTTAATTAACACTTGCGATTTAATCGCCTATCATGTAATATAAAAGTTGTGTTTTCTTAATGGCTTTCCCACAGCCCCAATTAAGAGGTTCACATCAAATTTACAATCCATCAACACCTAAAGTTATAACTTAACGAACGAAGATAAATGAAAATGATGATTTTGAACATTTTAAGGAGGAACTTTTCATGCGTACTACGTACATGGCGAAGCCTAACGAAGTTGAGCGCCAATGGCACATCATTGATGCTGAAGGCAAAACCCTCGGACGTTTGGCGAGCGAAGCAGCAGCTTTGATTCGCGGCAAACACAAGCCACAATTCACTCCACATGTGGACACTGGCGATTTCGTTGTTATCATCAATGCTGAGAAAATCGTATTGACTGGTAAGAAAATGCAAGGTAAAAAATACTACCGTCACTCAATGCACCCAGGTGGTTTGAAAGTAACTACAGCTGAAGAGATGGTTAAAAACAAACCTGAGCGTATGTTGGAATTGGCTGTTCGCGGTATGCTTCCTAAAACTCGCATGGGCGAGAAAATGAAGTTGAGACTTAAAGCGTACAGAGGCACTGAGCATCCACATGCAGCACAAAAACCAGAAGTTTACGAACTTCGCGGTTAATTAAAAGGAGGACAGTTTCATGGCACAAGTACAATACTATGGGACAGGTCGTCGTAAACATTCGGTAGCACGTGTTCGCCTTGTACCGGGTGAAGGACGCATTGTCATCAATAAACGTGATATTAATGAATACTTCGGTTTGGAAACACTCAAACTGATCGTAAAACAACCACTGAACTTGACAGAAACGCTCAACAACTATGACGTTCTTGTTATTGCTCATGGTGGCGGAATCTCCGGTCAAGCCGGCGCAATCCGTCATGGTATCTCCCGCGCTCTGTTGAAAGCAGATCCGGAATACCGTGCATCCCTGAAAAAAGCAGGATTCCTGACTCGTGACCCACGTATGAAAGAGCGTAAAAAATACGGTCTTAAAGCGGCTCGTCGCGCACCTCAGTTCTCCAAACGTTAATATTAAAAGCCTTTGGCCTCGGTCAAAGGCTATTTTTATATATTCATGACCATCACGCCATATATTATATTAGTTTATGCGATAGCTCTCATAGCTCTGATGTCCCTCCCCATGCTTGTGTATTTTTCCTTCATTGCCTTTTCAATGTGCTCTTAATGTACCTCAATATAGTCCTATAATATGTACGTTAATACATCTACATCTTACTGAACCTCTCTAATCGTTTTAGATCATTGGATTTGCTCTTACGCTCTTACCCATCGCTCACCACACATTTTATAACAGCTCATATGAATCATCGTTTAGAACTCGCGCTGGATTTCTTGAATGTACTCAGCTTACTGTTTTGCGCTTAAATCTTTATTGCAAACCATATCAGTATTTCTTATGGAAACGATAAAAGTCCCTTACATATCAACAGCTAAAACTCGCAACGCTGCTCCCTCTAAAACTTTAGCTTTTCTTCCTTCAACTTTAATCACCCAGTGTTTTTTTGATGTTGTTCTTGACGACAAGAACTGTCCAAACCCAGTAACAGAAATGGTTTCCCAGGCTAAGAGATGTATTTTTACCTGTCTAACGACCTGGGCCAACATCATTGTTTTTATCTCAATAACAGAGAAATGGATAAATTGAACCAATATATTGTGTTAGAGCGACAATCAAAAATGGGCAAAAACTGATTTATTTACCATATGGCAGGGATTGACATCCGCATTGAAAGATTTATACTAAACATAATTCATATTAGATTAGTCGGCTTTAAGATGTATTGAATGCAGAATGGGGGAAATTCACGGATGAACTTGTTGGAGAAAGAAGAATTGGCACGGACGAAGGCAGAGGAACTGGAACATGCCAGTCCAGAGGATATTATTCGTTATGCTATTGAAACATTTCCTAATATCACTTTTGCTTGTAGCTTTGGTGCGGAAGATGTTGTACTTGTAGATATGTTGCAGAAGATCAGCCCATCCACAGATATTTTTTATCTGGATACTGATTTCCACTTCAAAGAAACATATGAAACACGTGATAAAATGCAAGAGAACTACAACCTTGAATTTGTACGCGTGTCACCTAAGATTACTCCGGAAGAGCAGGCAGCTCAACACGGTGAAGAGTTGTGGAAGTCTGATCCCAATGCGTGCTGTAACATTCGCAAAGTCGAACCGTTAACACGAATTCTTTCTCAGTATGATGCATGGATTACAGGTATTCGCAGAGATCAAGCACCAACTCGTGCAAACTCCAAGAAGGTTGAGTATGATTCAAAATTTGGCCTGATGAAATTTAATCCGATTGCACATTGGACGACGGAGGATGTATGGCAATATATTCGTGACAATAACGTTGTATATAATCCTCTACATGATCAGAACTACCCGAGTATTGGCTGTGAGCATTGCACACGTCAGGTTATGCCTGGCGAGGACCCTCGTGCTGGACGCTGGTCTGGTAATGATAAAACGGAATGTGGCCTTCATAAATAATAGATACACAAGGAACTGACAAGATGACATCGATTCTGCCACATGGAGGTACGCTGGTTCAGCGTATCGTATAAGGAAAAGAACAGGAGCAATTGTTGCAAGGCAGTAAAAACTTATCCTCTTTGCTTATAATACCTGGACGATATCAGATTTGGATCTGATTGGTGTGGGTGCGTTCTCACCACTTGAAGGTTTCTTGAATGAGGAAGATTACCTTTCGGTGGTGTCTCGCATGCGTCTCGCCGATGGAACAGCCTGGAGTATACCAATCACACTTGCTGTTGACGATAAACAAGCCGCATCCCTCCAGATTGGTGAACGTGTGAAACTTGTTGGTGATCAAGATGGAGTCACTTATGGATTGCTTGAAGTCCAAAGTATATACCAGGTGGATCAGGGTGAAGAAGCCCGGCGTGTATTCAAAACAGATGATCCCGAGCGCCCTGCAACATACGTAGGAGGTCCAATCCAAGTGTTGAACCGTCCAAAACCTTCGAAATTTGAAGAGTTCTATTATGATCCTGCAGATACCCGGAAGATTTTTCAGGAGAAGGATTGGAAGACGGTAGTCGGTTTTCAGACACGTAATCCGGTTCACCAGGCTCATGAGTACATTCAGAAGAGCGCTATGGATATTGTAGACGCACTCTTCCTGAATCCGCTTGTTGGAGAGACGAAGTCCGACGATGTTCCCGCAGATGTTCGGATGAAGAGTTATCTGATATTACTGGAGAACTATTACCCGGCTGATCGTGCGTTTCTTGGTGTGTTCCCCGCAGCCATACGGTATGCCGGTCCACGTGAAGCTATTTTCCATGCGATGGTTCGCAAAAATTACAGGTGTACCCACTTTATTGTTGTTCGTGACCATGCGGGTGTTGGTGATTATTATGGAACATATGAAGCACAGGAGATCTTTACTAACTTTACAGCAGAGGAACTGGGGATCACACCGCTGTTCTTCGAACATAGTTTCTTCTGTACCAAATGTGAAAACATGGCATCCAGCAAAACTTGCCCACATGATAAAGAACACCATATGGCGCTTTCCGGCACCAAAGTACGCGGGTTGCTCCGTGACGGCCAGTGCCCTCCTTCAGAATTTACACGTCCTGAGGTAGCTGAGGTCCCGATTGAAGGAATGGCGGAGCAAGTCCGGTCCTAGCGGTATATTTGTCCATCTTGTCCCATATAGATGATTAGAGTCATTTATAGGGACGAGGTGGTTTTTTTATGCGTAAAAATATGGGGAAACACTTTGTAGTCTGGATTAGGTTAAAAACAATCAAAAGGGTCATGCTGAGCCTCTGTCTGCTGGCCATGTTAGTGGCGGTAATGTCCTATGAACTGCCTTCCGCTAAGACGTCAGGTTATTGGAGTTTGCCGATGGCAGGTAAAGTCATTGCCATTGATGCAGGACACGGAGGTCCAGATGGAGGAGCGGTGAGTAAACAGGGGGTTATTGAAAAAGATATCAATCTGTCTATCGCCCTGTATGTGAGAGATTATTTGCAACAGGCAGGGGCCTTAGTGGTTATGACACGAGAAATAGACACTGATTTGGCGGAATCGGACACCAAGGGGTACTCCAAACGCAAGACGGAAGATCTGAAACAAAGAGTACGGCGGATAGAGGATAAGCAAGCAGATCTTTTTATTAGCATTCATATGAACAGTGTCCCATCCAACCGATGGAGTGGAGCGCAGGTTTTCTATACAACTAACCATCCGGATAACGAAGGTTTGGCCAATCTGCTTCAACAAGAGATGGTTCGTAATCTGGAGAATACAGATCGAATCGCCAAAACGGTGAATACGGTTTATCTGTTACAGGCTCTGAAGATCCCTTCAGCCCTGGTAGAAGTGGGTTTCCTTTCTCATCCGGAGGAGGCACGTATGCTTGCCGACGAAGCTTATCAACGCAAGGTAGCTGCTTCGATCTATAATGGAATTCTCAGATATTCCTCAGGAGAACGGCCTAAAAGTTAGTCAGAACAAGAAAGGTAATGATATAATTGGATCAGCATACCTAATTACATGCCAATAGATAAAGCTGAGGTGCTGTCTGATGTTATCAAAAGAACAGATACTTGAACTATTACAGCCATTACAAGAACCACAATTGGGAGTAAGTCTGACCGAACTGGAATGGGTTCGAGATATTATGGTGAAAGAAAATCATGTGGCTCTGACCATAGTGACACTGGAAAATCGACCTGAGGATACAACAGCCTTGAGTGATGCAGCGCGTAATCTGTTGTCCCAGCACGGACTGAAAGATGTACATATTCGTGTACGTGCAGCTTCTGAGCATGATCGTGAGAGCCTGAATATGGGACAACCCGATAATGAGCCAGATCGGGACGAAGTGCTCGTAAAAGGTCACGCAGCGGGTCTAGATGGACATGAGTTGTTAAGTCCTGAATCTGGTGTTCGTTTTATTGCTGTGGCAAGTGGTAAAGGTGGCGTTGGTAAATCAACGGTAACCGTTAATCTCGCTGCAGCCTTGGCACGTCAAGGCAAGAAAGTGGGCTTAATTGATGCGGATATCTATGGCTTCAGTGTACCCGACATGATGGGGATTGAAGAATATCCGGTCGTTGAAGATGGCGTTATTCAACCGGTTGAACGTTTTGGCGTCAAAGTCATGTCGATGGGCTTCTTTATTCGGGAGAACAACCCGGTAATCTGGCGTGGACCCATGCTAGGTCGGATGCTGCGTCAATTCTTTACGGATGTCCAGTGGGGCGAATTGGATTATATATTACTGGATTTGCCACCAGGTACGGGAGATGTTGCTTTGGATGTGCATCAGATGTTGCCACAGAGCAAGGAAATTATCGTTACCACGCCGCATGCAACGGCAGCTTTTGTCGCAGCACGAGCGGGTGCGATGGCCATTCAAACTGATCATGAGTTACTTGGTGTGGTTGAGAATATGGCTTATTATGAGTGTGGCAGTTGCGGAGAGAAGGATTATGTCTTTGGTCGTGGAGGCGGGGGAAGACTTGCGGAAAGTCTGCATACAAGCTTGCTTGCCCAGATTCCATTAGGCACGCCGGATAATCATCCGTCCGAGCCTGATTTCTCACCTTCAGTTTACAAAGCAGATTCCCGTATAGGGGCTATCTACGATGAAGTTGCCCGGTCCATTGAATCCAAATTCTAATGGTATGAGTGTTATAAATACAAATAAAGCCTGCGTCCACTTGGATGCAGGCTTTTCAGTATCTGTGGTGCGTCTTAACACCTGCTGTTTAGGATCCTCCGCCGCCTGAATCTCCACTGCTTCCACCATCTCCGCCATCACTGCCACCTTGGCCCTGACCGTCTTGCTGTCCGCCTTGCTCTTGCCCTTGTTGTCCGCCACTTTCCACTTTAGGTTGCAATTCCTCTTGCACTACCTTCTTGAGCAAAGTGAGTACTTCCATGCGGAACAACGGGTTTTGCATCACTTCCTGCATGACAGTCATGGTCTGTTTGCGATAATCCGGAGTCTTCGTCATATCCATGAACATCTTGGATACCTCAGGTGACTTCATGATGTCTTCAACAGACTTTTGATATGTGGGATCTTTAATCAATTGCATATGAAGTTGTTTACTTTGTGCGTTGATCACTTTGGCAAATTCACCCGCAAACTGCGGATCAGTCATGATCTTTTCGAATTCCTTCTTATATTCGGGAGCTGTGATGGTATCTTTTACTGCAATACGTATTTGTTCCGAAGATTGCACAGGCATTAACATTTTCATACCAATGGATCCCGAAGCACCCGAACCGCCGCCTTCTTCAGAACCGCTGCTTCCGCTGGATGAGCTTTGACCTGTAAGAGCTTCCTCCACCGCTTTCTTGCCTTCGTCACTTTTCAAAATATCTACAACCATTGTTTTCATCTCTTTATAACTGCCCTGAGGAGGCGAAGAACTCTGATCTGAACCGCAGCCGGCAAGCATGACGGATAGCCCCAGTACGACACAGCATAGCTGCCACAAAGGCCGTTTCATGTGTACAATCCCTCCTTGATTAGATACTGGATGTAGTATGTGATGGGAAAGGGGGAAATATGTTGAGCAATGATGGTTTTTTGCTGAGAAGGTTGGTAAAATAAACACTCGGGGGTGGAAAACATTTGAATTTACGTAGATGGTTTTTCCTGTTTTGGACAGCCTTGCTTATCGGGGCCGCGGGAGCATTAGGTACAGGATTGATTATGATGCTGGTGAACGGGGAGAAAACAAATGGATTGAATGATTTTCTTCTGTATCTTTTGATCCTATTTGGATCAGGGGTTATGATCAGCGTGTATTCACAAATGGGTTTCTTTGCATATCTGATATTGAATTATATGGGTAAAGGTGTATTTCCAAAGCGCGGTTGGCAGATCGTGCAGATTGTACTAACGGTGTTAGCCCTGCTTGACGTGATGTTTTTACGCCTGTTTGTTGGGGGAGACCGGGAGCGTATATCGGATATTGTGTTAGGTATCATTATTTTGGCAGCTGCAATTGTTACCGCTTACGTTAAAGTAAAGCTGACTCATATCTCCGCGCTCGTACCTACACTCTTTTTCATGATTGCCGTCACCATAGTGGAGACGATCGGCGTATTACGTATTGATGTGAATGCTGCAACCATATTTATTGTGGTTCCCTTGCTCCTATGTAATGCATACCAAATGCTGATATTGCACAGGCTGGTGGATGTATCGACGAACCGGAGTGTAAGTGGAAAGGCAGAACAGTTGAAAGAAAGCCGAGCATAGAATTCGTTTTGCATAAAAAACATACCAAAAAGAGCTAACCTGGTTAGCTCTTTTCAACTTTTACGCACCTAATTGAACTATAGCTCATAATTGAGTAATCATTGACCGCTGGCTTGGTCACGAACTTCCTTACCTTCCACACTGGAATGGTTGAGCAACTCAGACACGGTAACGAATTCATAGCCCTGATTTTTCAACTTGTCGATAATGACTGGGAGTGCTTCATGAGTTTGTTTAGAAGAATCGCTTGCATGTAGCAGTACGATGTCCCCTGGATGTGCCTTACTAACCACGCGATCAACAATGGTCTGTACACCAGGGTTTTTCCAATCCAAGGAGTCGGTATCCCACTGCACAACCTGATAATTCAGACTATTGGCTACCTGAAGCACTCGTTTGTCAAAGTCCCCGTTGGGCAGACGTAGTAATTTCGGTTCTTTTCCCGTTAAATCGGTTAAAATGCTATGAGCTGTCGAAATTTCTTTGCGAATTTCTTCCTCGGTCAGGCTGCTGTAGTTCTCATGTCTGTGACCATGGCTGCCAATTTCATATCCTGCCTCTTTGATGGCAGTAACAATTTCGGGGTGTGTCTTGCTCCAGGGGGAGGAAAGGAAAAAGGTTGCCTTCTGCACTTTATTCTCCTGAAGAACTTTCAGAATTGGCTCTGTCCGTTTATCCCCCCAGCTAATATCAAAGGTAAGTGCGATTACCTTCTTCTCGGTTGGAACGCTGTAGACGGCTGATGGTGCTTCCTCCGAGAATACGGAGACATTGCCTCTCTCCAGATAGATAATACCGATCGCAAAGATGGCAGCAACGAGGACAATCAGGTACCGTTTAATCTTTTTGCCGCTAAATACATAGAACGAGTTCATTTCAATAAGCGCCCCTCTCCCATAAGAAATGCTTGTTTACTCTCCAATGTATGCTCGTACTGCCCAGTTATTCGTAACGGAACCTTGTTTGTCCATCATTTTAGATTCTACAGGAGGTTATTATGTTAAAATTCAGTACATTTCTTAGAGATCTTGGTGCCATCCGCAGTGCATTAATTTGGTCCGTAGTTTTGTTTGCTGTTGGAATAGGGGCAGGGTGGGTGAGTACAGGGCCGCTGGAAGAACTGTTGTTGAACCAAATCGGAGGATTACGTGAAGTCAGTGAACGGCTGGAGCAGGGGGGCAATGTGCAATGGAACTTCTTCCTGTTTATCTTTTTCAATAATGCCATCAAAAGTGTACTTGTCATCTATGCCGGTATATTCTTCGGAATTCTGCCTGTCATCTTCCTGCTGATCAATGGGATGGTCCTTGGATTTGTGGTGCACACCACGATGAATTATGGAGCAAGCTTCTATGATATTGTGGTTAAAGGTTTACTTCCGCATGGCATTATTGAGATTCCGGTCATAATTATTGCTTGCGCCTTCGGACTGAAGTTTGGTGGTCTGGTTATCAAAAGCCTTGCACAACTTGGAAGTGACAAGCGAAATACGATGGGTACCCGGTGGAGAGCATTCATGAATAGAACGTTAACGGCATCCTTCTGGGTTGTCATCTTGCTTCTTGTTGCAGCAATCATCGAAAGCACACTTACGTATACTCTGGTGAGAGGATAAAATTTTGTGGTGGTTGGCATTCATAAATTTTCAGAAAGTTGACCATAACAATAAAACGGGTTCCAGCAGCACCCACAAAAGCGAATGCACGGGGTGTTGCATGAAACTTGTGTAAGTGTGATAAAGAGGCTATGCACAAAAAGGAGAACTCTAATGCTGGGTATGTTGTTTAACGAGAAGGAATGCAAGGAACTAGACTATGTGCTGCGTAAAGAATTAGATGAGATGCTTTTCGATCTAAGTGATAATCGTCTTGACCAAGAGATCAAATATGCTATCGCGAGCCGATATAAGACTGTGTTCCGCATGTATGCACGCTTTGCCCCGCCAAAAGAGTTGTCCAAGTATGCAAGAGGTGGGAAGCTGAAAAAGTCGAAGCCGTAATGCTGAAGCTAGTCATATATTCGATTTACAGTAGTGGAAGTGAGGTGCGGCTCTTCATAGCGGGTGCTGTACCTCTGAACCATGATAATGCTGAAATTGCTGAGGGGTTCATACTTTTTGTCGAAAAAGGGTTGACCTTTCTAATTTCATATGGTAAATTAATTTTCGTTCCTTTTTTAGGAGCGGTTCACCGAAACAAGCATGAAAATAAAGCGATTGAAAATAATCGAAAAAATAATGCTTGCAAAGAGAACTTCAACATGATATATTATAAAAGTCGCCGCTGAAACGACGACAACATGAAAAACAGCACTAAATTGAATGTTTGATCTTTGAAAACTGAACAACGAGTGAGTAAACATTCTGCTTGCAGAATGAACGCAAAAGTTTGAAACAAGCCTTGGCTTGGATCGGCTGGAGCACAAATGAGATTTTTAATCTCGTCAGATTCAAAATGAGCTTATCGCTCTTTTCAATACTTTATTGGAGAGTTTGATCCTGGCTCAGGACGAACGCTGGCGGCATGCCTAATACATGCAAGTCGAGCGGACTTGAAGAGAAGCTTGCTTCTCGGATAGTTAGCGGCGGACGGGTGAGTAACACGTAGGCAACCTGCCCTCAAGTTTGGGACAACTACCGGAAACGGTAGCTAATACCGAATAATTGTTTTCTTCGCCTGAAGAGAACTGGAAAGACGGAGCAATCTGTCACTTGGGGATGGGCCTGCGGCGCATTAGCTAGTTGGTGAGGTAACGGCTCACCAAGGCGACGATGCGTAGCCGACCTGAGAGGGTGATCGGCCACACTGGGACTGAGACACGGCCCAGACTCCTACGGGAGGCAGCAGTAGGGAATCTTCCGCAATGGGCGAAAGCCTGACGGAGCAATGCCGCGTGAGTGATGAAGGTTTTCGGATCGTAAAGCTCTGTTGCCAGGGAAGAACGCTTGGGAGAGTAACTGCTCTCAAGGTGACGGTACCTGAGAAGAAAGCCCCGGCTAACTACGTGCCAGCAGCCGCGGTAATACGTAGGGGGCAAGCGTTGTCCGGAATTATTGGGCGTAAAGCGCGCGCAGGCGGTCATTTAAGTCTGGTGTTTAATCCCGGGGCTCAACCCCGGATCGCACTGGAAACTGGGTGACTTGAGTGCAGAAGAGGAGAGTGGAATTCCACGTGTAGCGGTGAAATGCGTAGATATGTGGAGGAACACCAGTGGCGAAGGCGACTCTCTGGGCTGTAACTGACGCTGAGGCGCGAAAGCGTGGGGAGCAAACAGGATTAGATACCCTGGTAGTCCACGCCGTAAACGATGAGTGCTAGGTGTTAGGGGTTTCGATACCCTTGGTGCCGAAGTTAACACATTAAGCACTCCGCCTGGGGAGTACGGTCGCAAGACTGAAACTCAAAGGAATTGACGGGGACCCGCACAAGCAGTGGAGTATGTGGTTTAATTCGAAGCAACGCGAAGAACCTTACCAGGTCTTGACATCCCTCTGATCGATGCAGAGATGTATCTTTCCTTCGGGACAGAGGAGACAGGTGGTGCATGGTTGTCGTCAGCTCGTGTCGTGAGATGTTGGGTTAAGTCCCGCAACGAGCGCAACCCTTATATTTAGTTGCCAGCACTTCGGGTGGGCACTCTAGATAGACTGCCGGTGACAAACCGGAGGAAGGTGGGGATGACGTCAAATCATCATGCCCCTTATGACCTGGGCTACACACGTACTACAATGGCCGGTACAACGGGCTGCGAAATCGCGAGATGGAGCCAATCCCAACAAAGCCGGTCTCAGTTCGGATTGCAGGCTGCAACTCGCCTGCATGAAGTCGGAATTGCTAGTAATCGCGGATCAGCATGCCGCGGTGAATACGTTCCCGGGTCTTGTACACACCGCCCGTCACACCACGAGAGTTTATAACACCCGAAGTCGGTGGGGTAACCGCAAGGAGCCAGCCGCCGAAGGTGGGATAGATGATTGGGGTGAAGTCGTAACAAGGTAGCCGTATCGGAAGGTGCGGCTGGATCACCTCCTTTCTATGGAGAATCGTTTCCTGCAACGGAAACATTCAAATACAAAATCTAGCCAGGTCGGCTAGTTACTCACTCGTTGCTCAGTTTTGAGAGCTCAAACTCTCAAACGTTTGGTGGCGATAGCGAAGGGGTTCCACACGTTCCCATCCCGAACACGACCGTTAAGCCCTTCAGCGTCAATGGTACTTGGACCGCAGGGTCCTGGGAGAGTAGAACGCCGCCAAGCGTAACCCATTTTGGGTTCAAATAGTATATATATTGTGGGCCCTTAGCTCAGTTGGTTAGAGCGCACCTCTGATAAGGGTGAGGCCGGTGGTTCGAGTCCACCAGGGCCCACCATTTATACCTTTAAACTTTATATGGGGCCATAGCTCAGCTGGGAGAGCGCCTGCCTTGCAAGCAGGAGGTCAGCGGTTCGATCCCGCTTGGCTCCACCAAAAATGTTTTACAAGTTTGTTCTTTGAAAACTAGATATCGAAACGAAACAAACGCGAATTAGAACATTCCTTTTTAGCTGAACTTGTGTTAAACAAGTTTCAATAAAAACGGTAGTCAAATTGCTTTTGTGATGGTATCGGGTGAGAGCGACTTTTGGATTCGGACGTAGTCCAAACCAAGGGAAGCGAGCGACCGAAACCGGAACAAAATGGTTAAGCTACTAAGAGCACACGGAGGATGCCTAGGCGCTAGGAGCCGATGAAGGACGTGGCGAACAACGAAACTGCCTCGGGGAGCTGTAAGCAAGCTTTGATCCGGGGGTGTCCGAATGGGGAAACCCAGCTGGGGTAATTTCCAGTTACTCATAACTGAATACATAGGTTATGCAGAGGCATACCAGGGGAACTGAAACATCTAAGTACCCTGAGGAAGAGAAAACAATAGTGATTCCGTCAGTAGCGGCGAGCGAACGCGGAGAAGCCCAAACCAAAGAGCTTGCTCTTTGGGGTTGTGGGACGTCTCACATGGAGTTACAAAGGAACCGGTTAAGCGAAGAGGTCTGGAAAGGCCCGCCAAAGAAGGTAAAAGCCCTGTAGTTGAAAGTTGGTTCCCTCCGAGACGGATCCCGAGTAGTGCGGGGCACGTGAAACCCCGTATGAATCCGGCAGGACCATCTGCCAAGGCTAAATACTTCCTAGCGACCGATAGTGAAGCAGTACCGTGAGGGAAAGGTGAAAAGCACCCCGGAAGGGGAGTGAAATAGAACCTGAAACCGTGTGCTTACAAAAAGTCAGAGCCCGTTTTAGGGGTGATGGCGTGCCTTTTGTAGAATGAACCGGCGAGTTACGTTCCCGTGCAAGGTTAAGGTGAAGAGCCGGAGCCGCAGCGAAAGCGAGTCTGAATAGGGCGACATAGTACGTGGACGTAGACCCGAAACCGGGTGATCTACCCCTGTCCAGGGTGAAGGTGCGGTAACACGCACTGGAGGCCCGAACCCACGCATGTTGAAAAATGCGGGGATGAGGTGGGGGTAGCGGAGAAATTCCAATCGAACTCGGAGATAGCTGGTTCTCCCCGAAATAGCTTTAGGGCTAGCCTCGGAAAACAGAGTCGTGGAGGTAGAGCACTGATTGGGTGCGGGGCCCGCAAGGGTTACCAAGCTCAGTCAAACTCCGAATGCCATAGACTTACTTCCGGGAGTCAGACAGTGAGTGCTAAGATCCATTGTCAAAAGGGAAACAGCCCAGACCATCAGCTAAGGTCCCCAAGTGTGTGTTAAGTGGGAAAGGATGTGGAGTTGCACAGACAACCAGGATGTTGGCTTAGAAGCAGCCACCATTGAAAGAGTGCGTAATAGCTCACTGGTCGAGTGACTCTGCGCCGAAAATGTAACGGGGCTAAACACACCACCGAAGCTATGGCTTGATGCTTTGCATCAGGGGTAGGGGAGCGTTGTATAAGGGTTGAAGGTGTACCGTAAGGAGCGCTGGACATTATACAAGTGAGAATGCCGGTATGAGTAACGAAAAGATCAGTGAGAATCTGATCCGCCGAAAGCCTAAGGGTTCCTGAGGAAGGCTCGTCCGCTCAGGGTAAGTCGGGACCTAAGGCGAGGCCGAAAGGCGTAGTCGAAGGACAACAGGTCGAAATTCCTGTACCACCGTAAGCCGTTATGAGCAATGGGGGGACGCAGTAGGGTAGTGACGCGGACTGATGGATGTCCGTCTAAGCAGTGAGGCTGATGTGTAGGCAAATCCGCACATTGTAAGGCTGAGCTGTGATGGGGAGCGAAAATTGTAGTAGCGAAGGTCATGATCTCACACTGCCAAGAAAAGCCTCTAGCCAGGTGAAGGTGCCCGTACCGCAAACCGACACAGGTAGGCGAGAAGAGTATTCTAAGGCGCGCGGAAGAACTCTCGTTAAGGAACTCGGCAAAATGACCCCGTAACTTCGGGAGAAGGGGTGCCCCGGTAGTGTGAATAGCACGAGGGGGCCGCAGTGAAAAGGCCCAAGCGACTGTTTAGCAAAAACACAGGTCTGTGCGAAGCCGTAAGGCGAAGTATACGGGCTGACGCCTGCCCGGTGCTGGAAGGTTAAGGGGAGTGGTTAGGGAGCAATCCCGAAGCTGTGAACCGAAGCCCCAGTAAACGGCGGCCGTAACTATAACGGTCCTAAGGTAGCGAAATTCCTTGTCAGGTAAATTCTGACCCGCACGAATGGCGTAACGACTTGGGCGCTGTCTCAACGAGAGATCCGGTGAAATTTTAATACCTGTGAAGATGCAGGTTACCCGCGACAAGACGGAAAGACCCCATGGAGCTTTACTGCAGCTTGATATTGAATTTGGGTACGATCTGTACAGGATAGGTGGGAGCCTTTGAAACGTGAGCGCCAGCTTGCGTGGAGGCAACGTTGGGATACCACCCTGATCGTATCTAGGTTCTAACCTGGTACCGTAATCCGGTGCGGGGACAGTGTCAGGTGGGCAGTTTGACTGGGGCGGTCGCCTCCTAAAGAGTAACGGAGGCGCCCAAAGGTTCCCTCAGAATGGTTGGAAATCATTCGAAGAGTGCAAAGGCATAAGGGAGCTTGACTGCGAGACCTACAAGTCGAGCAGGGACGAAAGTCGGGCTTAGTGATCCGGTGGTACCGCATGGAAGGGCCATCGCTCAACGGATAAAAGCTACCCTGGGGATAACAGGCTTATCTCCCCCAAGAGTCCACATCGACGGGGAGGTTTGGCACCTCGATGTCGGCTCATCGCATCCTGGGGCTGAAGTAGGTCCCAAGGGTTGGGCTGTTCGCCCATTAAAGCGGTACGCGAGCTGGGTTCAGAACGTCGTGAGACAGTTCGGTCCCTATCTGTCGTGGGCGTAGGAAATTTGAGAGGAGCTGTCCTTAGTACGAGAGGACCGGGATGGACGTACCGCTGGTGTACCAGTTGTTCCGCCAGGAGCACCGCTGGGTAGCTATGTACGGACGGGATAAACGCTGAAAGCATCTAAGCGTGAAGCCCCCTCAAGATGAGATTTCCCAGTATGTAAGACCCCTTGAAGACGACGAGGTAGATAGGCTGGGGGTGGAAGTGCAGCAATGCATGGAGCTGACCAGTACTAATCGGTCGAGGGCTTATCCAATAGCAAGTTGTCATTCGCGTGTTTCGTTTCGAATCTAGTTTTCAGAGAACAACACTCTGAAATGTAAGCTAAGCGTTGCGTTTGGTGGCGATGGCGGAGGGGTTCCACACGTACCCATCCCGAACACGACCGTTAAGCCCTCTAGCGCCGATGGTACTTGGACCGCAGGGTCCTGGGAGAGTAGGACGCCGCCAAGCGAACTCTTTCATCATACATAGAAAACAGGCTCTGCATGTGGACGTTGTACGATGAATTGCATTTGCCCTGCAAATGCATATTATTCCCTGATAGCTCAGTTGGTAGAGCACTCGACTGTTAATCGAGTTGTCACAGGTTCGAGCCCTGTTCGGGGAGCCATTTGCTCTCATAGCTCAGTAGGTAGAGTGCATCCATGGTAAGGATGAGGTCACCGGTTCGATCCCGGTTGAGAGCTTTGGAAATGGGGCCCGTTGGTCAAGGGGTTAAGACACCTCCCTTCACGGAGGTAACAGGGGTTCGAATCCCCTACGGGTCATATAGTTGGAGGCTTAGCTCAGCTGGGAGAGCATCTGCCTTACAAGCAGAGGGTCGGGGGTTCGATCCCCTCAGCCTCCACCATATTTTTATTGGGGATTAGCCAAGCGGTAAGGCAACGGACTTTGACTCCGTCATGCATAGGTTCAAATCCTATATCCCCAGCCATTTTAGTATGAGTCATTAGCTCAGTTGGTAGAGCACCTGACTTTTAATCAGGGTGTCGAAGGTTCGAGCCCTTCATGACTCACCATCATATGCGCGTGTGGCGGAATTGGCAGACGCACTAGACTTAGGATCTAGCGTCTTTGACGTGGGGGTTCAAGTCCCTCCACGCGCATCCTTTATTTGCGGAAGTGGCTCAGCGGTAGAGCATCGCCTTGCCAAGGCGAGGGTCGCGGGTTCGATTCCCGTCTTCCGCTCCAATATTTTTGCGCCCTTAGCTCAGCTGGATAGAGCGTTTGACTACGAATCAAAAGGCCGGGAGTTCGAATCTCTCAGGGCGCGCCATTATTTTTTAGTATCGGGATGTAGCTCAGCTTGGTAGAGCACCTGGTTTGGGACCAGGGGGTCGCATGTTCAAATCGTGTCATCCCGATTTTTGTTTATGCGGGTGTAGTTCAATGGTAGAACTTTAGCCTTCCAAGCTAATAGCGTGGGTTCGATTCCCATCACCCGCTTTATATTTTGTAACACCTTAAACCCTTGCGCCACAAGGGTTTTTTCTTTACCCTAAATTCGACAAATAACAGACTATTTTTGTTTATGGGGCAACTCATGGGGCAAATCGCAATCTTTTAGGATCAAACACCTCTAAACGGTCTGCTGCCTCTCTGGAGATCATGTCAGACGAATGAGTGTAGATATCCGCAGTTGTTCCGATCTTGGTATGCCTCAATCGCTCCTGCATAGTTTTAAGGTCAGCTCCGCTTTCTCTAAGCAGCATAGCTGCCGTGTGACGAAGTCCATGCAGTTTAACATGTGGAATACCTTTTTTCTGTAAAAACTTTCGCCAGGTACTGGTGGGAGTTGTAGGGAAGTACATAATTCCTTTCCCGCCATGAAATACATATGATTTGTTCTCTCCAGCCCAATCTTTGCACTGTAGTTTTTCCTTTCTCCACTTCCGTTCATATTCCTTGAGCTGAGCCATGTACCATTTAGGCATAGCTACCCAGCCTTCAGACTCCTCTGTTTTGACTTCACCTTCAATCTTTTTACCGTCCTTATCAAACGTAATTTGCTTATCGATCCATATGGCATCCCGTTCATAATCCACATCTGGCCATTCCACGGCCAAGTATTCGCCTCTTCTGAAGCCGCCAAGGAGCGAACCAGTGTAATAGAGTCTCCATCTATCTGGAAGATCGTAAAGGGCCAACAGGACCGTTTCTGTCTCCGAACTATTGAATGCCTTCTTAACACCGCGCATAATTTTCTTTTCCTTCTTACTGGTTCGTGGGCGCTGCACGCCATCCATTGGATTCTTCGCGATCAGCTCCCACTCATGAGCAGCATCAAAAACAGATTTGACCGCTTTGTAGATATTCAATTTCGAATTGGTGGCGAACTCTTTACCATTCTCGCGCCGTAACTCTCCAAAGAAGGTGACAAGGTACAGGGTTGTTATTTTACTGATTTTCAGGTGACCAAACTCTGGAACAACATATTTGTTGAGATTGTACAGGTTCACATTCTGTGTGTATTCGCCCATGTTTTGCATAGCATATCCTTTTTCCCATTTTGGGATGAAACCCTCAAACGTAATATCTTCCTGCTTAACTACCTTTCCGCTTATTACTTGTTCACTCCATTTTGCTTCTTCAAGCGCAAGCCAGGATTCTTTCTTCTTATCCGACTTTGAACGTGCGATCTCTTCCGGCATGTAGACAGTAACAGACCTTTTCGGTCTGGATGCCTTTGAGGGATCGCGCTCAACAATTTTATACTTGTTTCCTCCTAGATGTTCACTCCAAGCCATGTCATTCTTCCTTTCTAAGCATTGATATTGGATTTTCATATTTCCAATTACATGAAAAACACCTCCTTTAAAGAACGTATGTTCTATTTTTGGGTATGAGAAACCGGTTGTGATAGGCCATCGCGAATACTAAGCAGTTGATTCAATGACTCCTAGCGGATCAAAAAAGATGATATGTCGCTCATCAGCTCGAACCGATAGACCGAACTTCTCGGTATAGCGATCAATAGCAGACTGGAGGAATTCCTCCGTAACTCCCAGGTAATCGGCAAGATCATAGCGACCCGAAATTCGGGCATGGTGGGCCTGGATAATACCTTCAAGAGGGATCATGCATTGGTAGGCCCATTGTCTGGCTCGAAGCTCTTGCTTTCGTTTATGTATGATATTCTGATCAAGAATATCGCCGAAGCTCGTGTGATGGTGTCCAAGTTCTTCTGCAAGTATGCAAGCTTTTTCAATGATAGTCGATATTCGTTTATCAATGACAATTAGGCCGTCGGAATAGAAGCCTTTGTTACGGCCCCTTAATTGCTTCTCAACGATATCGACGTTTGATTTACTAGCTTCGGCGGATAGTGTTTCATAGTTGTAGGCTACCATCACGTCACTCCTTGTTCTTTCTAAGCTGCCTTCTTAATTTCAACAACTCCTTAAACTCTTCGATATCCTCTAATTCTTCTTCTGTCCAATCCTCGCCATCATGGTGCGCAGCAATGGTTTGAGGCACATATTGTTGGGATTCATCTTTTGTATTGCTATTTAGAAGCTGAACGACACGATTGAGTGCTTTATGAATCAGTTGCTTATACTCAATATTGGTGTCCAATTCTCGTATTAACTGTTTTAGTTGAGCTGGAGTGAATTCAATATCTGTCCATCCTTCTGCTTTAAAAAGAGGGTCTAGCTCCGATTCTAAAAACACTAGAGCTTCAGGATTAAATTTTTCATTTTTTGCAAGGGATTCAATAAGACTTTCTACTGTTCTGTCATATTCGTATTGCTCACTTTCATCAAACATATCCATAACGAAAGCACGATCTTCAAAAGGAAGCCCCGTAAAGTACCCCGCTTTTTCCATCAATTCTCCATATGTGTAAGGTCTAAGATGTTCAGCTAATACTCTGAGTGTTTCTGGCTGTGGCCGTTGTGTGCCAGCTTCAATCCTTGAAAGTGTGGTTTGGGAAATACCGGATACCTCTGCTAATTGCTTTTGAGTTTTGTACCCGTGTTGCTTTCTTGTAACCTTTAAGAACTCTCCAAAATCTTTGCCAGACAAAATAATCACTCCCGACTAATATTTAGGCTTAGTATAACTTAATTATTGCGCGCGCGCAATTATTTTAATCCGACATATTGCGCACCCGAATATTTGGATGTATAGTGTGTTTATGCGAGGACGCATAAAAAATATGCGCTTACGAATTAAAAGGGAGGAGGCGATGCTGACATGAAGAAAATCATTCGTTTGAAAGTAAAAGAATTAATGAAGGCTCAAATTGATAGTGATATTCCTACCGACGCTGCGTTAGCTAAATTTATTGGCGTATCTTCATCTCAGGTTTGGCGAGCTAAATTACCACCCGATGATGCAAGACATAACACCCCAGGAGTTCAATTTATCGCTGGTGTTTTGGGGGCATTCGACAGCACTTTTGAAAATTTCTTCTTCGTGGAAGACGTTCAGGAATGAGTAGTGAAAGGACGTGCTACATATGACCTCAACAGCGGGCTTTATTGAAGCGCTCCGGTTGGAGATCAAGCAGGAACTAAGAGCCGAGATCCTGGCCGAGCTTAAACCTACCATCGAAGAACTTTTATACGCTAATGTGTTTGATTTTGCTGAGGCATGCAGATATCTGAAGGTTTCGGACTCCACGTTGCGGCGCATGGTTAAAAACGGCGAGATTCCTTTCATTAGGAATCGGACACTAATTCACTTCCGCCAGATCGCTTTAGATAAATGGCTGGAAGCAAAGGAACAGTGAATCGGCAGCAAATCCGTAGTAAATCCGTAGTGAATTCGAAGCGCAGTCGCAGTAAAGCCCAAATACACTTATCTCATATCAGGAAGGAGAGGTAAGGAATATGAATATTCGCACTGAAAACTGGCTTGGTCATGAAATCCGTTTTATGGAGAAAAGTCCTGGTGACTGGTGGGCTATGGCGGTAGACGTAGCTAATGCTTTGAGTTACAGCCAAGTGAATAACATGCTTCGTAAATTAAAGCCGGCACAGAAGGGACTTCACTTAATGAATACCCCTGGCGGTAAACAAGAACTTTCTGTTATTTCAGAAGCTGGAATTTACAAAGTCATCATGCGTTCTCGCCGTAAAGAAGCAGAGGATTTTCAGGATTGGGTATGTGATATTCTTCGTTCCTTTCGTCGGTCCGCAGGTCTCGAAGGGTTTCAAGTCTTCCGAATGCTTGATAAAGAGCACCAACGTTCAGCGATGGTGAATCTTTGCAAGAATATCAAGAATCCTGTTCAAGTTGATTTCATAAAAGCGAATACGATTGCTAATAAAGCAGTGTCAACTAAACATGGCCATTCAAAAATGATCAAAAAGAATTACATGACCCCGGAAATGCTTATCGATCGGCAGCCTATTCTTGATGAAACTGTTGAACTTATGGGCCTTGTTAACAAATTTGATCTACCGATTAAGGTAAGTGAAACGATTTACGACCGGTATGCAACTTAAAATTATATCCTCTAACAACGAATAAAGGAGGCTAACAACTTGAACAAATCACCAAGCCTGGCACCGCCAGAAGTGATGGACTTCTGCGCTAATCCAGAATGTGAATCTGAAATCGTAGAGGGTCAGATCGCTGTACGACATGGCAAGGATCTGTATTGCAAAATGAGCTGCATGGCCAGGTCCATCGGTGCTGTAACGATCACAGCTGGAGAGGACGGTGGCGTCGATGCACATCCCACAACATCTGTTTCAAGATAAGTATTGGCGGTGCATGTTGTACCTGTTCATGAATCAGCCGCGGCTTTCACAATGCCTGACAAGCAAGTATTTCGACCTGCAGGGTGGAATCATCAAGTCAGCTGCTTTGAAGAAGCTCTCCAAGCCCTGGAGCCAATCGGAAAGGTTCATGCTCCATCTGGCACTGCACCTGTTCAGCTCAGGACTGGCCAAAGTCAATCTGGCTGATATGGACTACCTGGACAGCAACAATAAAGCTCTGGTCCATGAAGCCTTAAAAATACGGTTTGGTTGAGGAGGATCAGGATTTATGAGTCGGCCGAAGAGGAATGAATACGCGGTCTATAGAGGTGAAGAGTTGCTTGCTATGGGTAACGTTGATGAATGCTCTGAGACGTTAGGCGTTTCTACCAGTTACATTTACTGGTTGATTTCACCAACAGCTAAGAAACGTCTTGCATCACGTAAAAACCTAGACCAGTGCATTGTTGGCGTAAGGCTAGATGACGAAGACGAATGAGAGGAGGTGAGAATCTTGCCCTTGATGACAGAACAGCATTATAAAGCAGCCTGTGGCTTTTACTTGGCCCTTGCAAGCCAAATGCGTCGGAGTGGCCATATCAAAGTCGCTACCCATGCAGACAAACAATACCGCACTTATCGTAATCGTCTGCACGCAAAAATGCAGCTGGAAGGCTCCTACCCCTTATCAGCTGCACACAATTAAACACTCTATCGTCAGTTTACCACTGATAGAAAGGATTATGCAATGAATGTATCCGGAAAGGTTTGGCTTGCCCTCACTTGTGATGAACGGATGATCTGTTTAGAATTTGCTGCTTACGAGAATGCCAAGCGTCAAGCACGTATTCATTCGCAAAAATATTTAGCCCGTTTTAAAGCCGGTTTACGGAAGAAAGGAGATTCAGTATGAGCATGAAAGCTACTGGTATTGTTCGCCGCATCGATGACCTGGGTCGTGTCGTTATTCCGAAAGAGCTTCGCCGTACTCACTTTATTGAAGAAGGGGATCCGCTGGAGTACTTTGTGGAGGGTGACAAAATTATCATTGGCAAATATCAACCGGGCTGCATCCTTTGCGGCAACACTGAAAGTCTGCACTTATTTCATGGTAAACAGATATGCACACCTTGTATTAAGCAGGCAGCTGAGAATGTTCGTTGATTTATATAAATCAGATATCCCCTGGGATATTGTCACTGACGATAACGGGAAGGTGATTGGTGAGGTATTCAAGCCTTTACCAGATCCTCCGCAAAATAAGCGAAAAGCAAAATTAGGCGTTATTTCTACATCACTCCTGGGGAGTCCAAAAAAAGAAAGCGGGGGCTAGTACATGACAATCAAAATTAACAAGCTCGAGATCGAAAATGTAAAACGGGTTAAGGCTGTCAAATTAGAGCCTTCCAGTGCAGGGCTTACGCTTGTCGGTGGCCGAAATAACCAGGGCAAGACAAGCGTTCTGGATGCCATTGCATGGGCTCTTGGTGGCAATAAATATCGTCCTTCTCAGGCGAATCGTGAAGGTTCTATGGTAGCACCGTACCTGCAGCTTACCTTGTCCAACGGTCTGGTAGTCGAGCGGAAGGGTAAAAACTCTGACCTGAGGGTAATCGATCCGGACGGCCAAAAAGGCGGTCAGCAACTTCTGGATAGCTTCGTGGAAGAGTTGGCCATCGATCTGCCAAAGTTCATGAATGCCACCAACAAAGAGAAGGCCAACATTCTACTCCGGATCATCGGTGTGGGTGAACAGCTTCAAACATTCGAGAAGCAGGAGCAGGAGGTATATAGCCGTCGCCATACCATTGGCCAAATTGCAGACCAGAAAGCCAAGTTTGCGAAAGAGCAGCCTTACTTCACAGATGCACCGAAGGAACCTGTCTCTGCTTCAGAACTAATCAGTCAGCAGCAAGAGATCCTGGCACGCAATGGCCAGAATCAACTCAAGCGACAACGTGTGACACAGATTCAGGCGGAGTTTGAGCAACAAGGCCGCGAAGTCGTTCGGCTGACAGCAATCCTGAACGCTGCTCAGGAGAAATACACTCAGCTGCAGACGGATCTGGGTATCGCTCAGAAAGACGCGCTGGATCTGCATGACCAATCAACCACTGAGCTGGAACAGAACATTACTCAGATTGACGAGATTAACCGGAAGGTCCGCGCTAACCTGGACAAAGATAAGGCTGAGACAGACGCTAGCGATTATCGCGTTCAATACGATCAATTGTCCACTCAGATCAACGAGATCCGTCAGCAGAAAGCTGAGCTGCTGAACAATGCTAATCTGCCGCTGGAAGGATTGTCAGTGGATGAGGGTGAGCTGATCTACAACGGACAGCGTTGGGATAACATGAGCGGATCTGATCAGCTGAAGGTCTCCACCGCCATTGTTCGTAAGTTGAAGCCAGACTGTGGTTTCATTCTCCTGGACAAGCTCGAGCAAATGGATCTGCAGACGCTGAATGAGTTTGGTGCTTGGCTTGAGCAAGAGGGCCTGCAGGCAATCGCAACACGTGTCAGCACCGGCGATGAATGCAGCATTATTATCGAAGACGGCTATGTAGCTGGACAGGAGCAAGCGATCGCAACGGACGCCCCGCCTGCAGCTGAAACAAAAACTTGGAAAGCAGGTGAGTTCTGATGCAAGTCATCAGTGGAAAAGTGCAGAAAGCAAAGAAGGTCGTCATCTATGGTCCGGAAGGCATCGGTAAATCATCCCTTGCTGGACGATTCCCACGTCCCGTATTTATTGATACAGAAGGTTCCACAACAGAAATGGATGTCGATCGGGTACCCAAGCCCACAAGCTGGACCATGCTCAATGAGCAAGTCAGATGGGTATGGCAACAGGGCAGCCGCTTCGGTACCTTGGTCATTGATACCGTCGATTGGGCAGAGATGCTTGCTGTGAGCAGTGTATGCGCGATTCACAACAAAAGCGGTGTTGAGGACTTCGGTTATGGCAAAGGATATGTATTCGTTGCCGAAGAAATTGGACGTTTCCTGAACCTCCTTCAGGATATAGTCGATTCCGGAATCCATGTGGTTCTAACCGCTCATGCTCAGATTATCAAGTTTGAACAGCCGGATGAAATGGGGGCCTATGATCGGTACCAGCTCAAGCTTGGTGCGAAGACTGGATCTCGGACAGCACCGCTCGTCAAGGAATGGGCTGACATGGTTTTGTTCATCAACTACAAGACATTCAGCGTGGCTGCCGATGAGAAAGGCAAGAAGCATAAGGCGCAAGGTGGGAGCCGAACCATGTACACAACTCACCATCCTGCATGGGACGCGAAGAACCGGCATGGACTCCCTGACGAGCTGCCGTTGGATTATGGCCATATTGCACACATCTTTGATGGTGTGGTACAAGCCAGTCCTTCTCAAGCGGCTGTCACTCCACCGCCAGTGAACGCGCCACCTGTAGCACCACCGGCTCAACCTGTTACACCGCCACCTGCCACTGTACAGACGCCAGCACCATCTGCTCCCGCACAGGTTGCAGATACAAGTCAGGGGCTGAATCCGAACATCCCTGCATCACTTCGCGATCTGATGGTTCAGTACCAGGTGACCGAAAATGATATTCAGATTGTGGTGAGCAATAAGGGGTACTACCCGATTGATACACCAATTGCCAACTATGACCCTGGATTCGTGGATGGTGTCCTGGTCGGAGCTTGGCAACAAGTATACGGCATGGTTCAGGATATGAACAAACAAATTCCGTTTTCATAAATTTAATACACATTAGGAGGACTCATACATGACTCAAATGGAAAGAGAATTTGGTTGGGATGACGAGATTGTCAATGAAGGAGGGACAGGCTTCACTATTCTCCCACCTGGAGACTACAACTTCACGGTAGCAAAATTTGAACGTGGACGTTTCGCCGGCAGTGAAAAAATGCCTGCTTGCAATCAGGCGAAAATGGAGATTATCGTTCATTCTCCGGAACATGGTGATGTGACTTTAAGCCACAACTTGTTGTTGCACAGTAAGACAGAGGGCTTCCTTTCCAACTTCTTCGCAGGGGTTGGATTAAAGAGAAAAGGTGAACCCCTGAAAATGAACTGGCCAGCTACGTTGGGACGTAAGGGTCGTCTGAAACTTGAGATCCGGAATTATACCTATAAAGGTGAACCGCGTTCGGCCAATGAGATTAAGACGTTCTATGCTCAAGATGAGGTTCAGCAACCAGGCACTCAGCCAACGGGCCAACAGTCCTATCAAGCTCCACAACAGCAACAACAGCAGCAGACGCAATATAATCAGACACAGTACAATCCACCAGCTCAACAACAGAACGCACCATTTCCTGGTCAACAACAAACAGGTAGCTGGAATCCAGGTCAATTCTAGGAGGTAACCGATGGAACTCAGACCCTATCAGCAAGAAGCGCGTCAGTCCATCCAAGCTGAATGGAACAAAGGAGTCAAGCGTACGTTGCTTGTGCTCCCTACCGGATGCGGTAAGACGATTGTATTTTCTAAGGTAACAGAAGACCGGGTTAAGCTGGGTGAGCGTGTGCTCATCCTGGCTCACCGGGGTGAACTACTTGATCAAGCCTCTGATAAGTTAGAGAAATCTACTGGACTGAAAACAGCAACCGAGAAGGCAGATCAGACATCGATTGGCAGCTGGTACCGGGTCGTTGTGGGAAGTATCCAAACTCTCATGCGAGATAAACGACTGCAACAATTCGCGGCAAATCACTTTGACACAATTATTATCGATGAGGCACACCACTGTTTATCTGACAGTTATCAGCGCGTGCTGCAGTATTTTGAAACAGCCAACGTTCTCGGTGTTACAGCTACACCTGATCGTGGAGATATGAGGAACCTTGGGAGCTACTTCGAAAGCCTGGCATATGAGTACACATTGCCCAAGGCCATCAAGGCCGGGTTCCTGAGCCCGATCAAGGCGATGACCATTCCCCTGCAGATTAACTTGTCAGCGGTTGGCCAACAGGCAGGCGATTTCAAAACGCAGGACTTGGGTACCGCATTGGACCCGTATCTTGAATCCATAGCGGAGGAAATGTTACGCGTCGCCAAGGATCGGAAGATTGTTGTATTCCTTCCCCTGGTCAAGACCAGTCAGAAATTTACCCAGATTCTGAACTCGATTGGGTTCCGAGCAGCTGAGGTAAATGGGGATTCTCAAGATCGATCACAGATATTAGAAGACTTTGATGGTGATAAATATAACGTACTCTGCAACTCCATGTTGCTCACCGAAGGATGGGATTGTCCGAGTGTGGATTGTGTTGTAGTGCTTCGGCCCACCAAGGTTCGCAGCTTGTACAGTCAGATGGTCGGGCGTGGTACCCGTCTATTCCCTGGCAAGACAGAACTTCTGCTGTTGGACTTCCTATGGCATACCGAGCGGCACGAGCTTTGCCATCCTGCACACCTCATTGCGGAAAATGAAGAGATTGCCCAGGCCATGACCAAGCAGATCGAGGAGGCGGGTATTGCACTGGATCTGGAAGACGTGGAGAAGCAGGCAGCTGAGGATGTCGTTGCTCAGCGTGAGGAAGCTTTGGCCAAACAATTGGCCGAGATGAAGCGCCGTAAACGTGCCTTGGTGGATCCGCTGCAGTTTGAAATGAGTATACAGGCTGAGGATTTATCCAGCTATGTACCATCGTTCGGTTGGGAACAGGCTCCCCCTTCCGATGCTCAGGTTAAGACACTCGAAAAGTTGGGCATCATGCCAGAACAAATCGATAATGCCGGCAAGGCGACGAAGCTTCTGGAGCGTTTGGACAAGCGTCGTGAAGAAGGGCTGACTACGCCGAAGCAGATCCGCTTCCTGGAAGGCAGAGGTTTTGAACATGTTGGTACTTGGTCCTTTGATTCAGCGAAGAAAATGATTGATCGGATCGCCGGTAACGGATGGAAAGTACCTGCAGGTGTTGATCCGAAGGCATACCAAGGAGAATAAGTTATAGCATTATGTGATTAAGGAAGTGGCGCCATTAACCCAGCAATCATGCTTGTCCCTATAGCACATGCTGTTTTTAAAGCAGATAAACCTAATAACATCTTATTTTCACTGTTATTTCTCATAGAGGATCCTCCTTTAGTTCTCTTAAAGCTCGTGGTGAGTTTATCTATTACCAATTGTACGAGTACAAGAACAATAAAGAAGAAAAGGACTGGATTCATCAAGGATTCGAACCTTGTAGACGCCACATTCTTAATCACACAAAAGTTAAGCACATTGTAACAACTCATAAGACATTTGGCAATTAGTAGGGGGAATGAAACGAATGGAGCACAAACTGGATCTTATGGCATTGCTGGACCATGTTGATCCTTCGTACCTGGATTACCAGGAATGGGTCAACGTTGGGATGGCACTGAAATATGAAGGTTACACGGCCAGTGATTGGGATGATTGGAGCAAACGGGACAGCGGCCGGTACCGTCCCGGGGAGTGCTTCAGAAAGTGGACTTCCTTTGAAGGTTCCGGCATTCCCGTTACTGGTGCAACCATTACACAGATGGCCAAGGATAACGGATGGGTACCACGCTCTGCAGGTCGTGAAGATCGGGAACTGGGTTGGGATGATGAAATTGCCGGCGGCGATTATGTCGTGGTCGATAAGAATTGGATTGAGGGCAAGGAGATCCACGAACCAGCCGTATGGAACCCGATTCAGCAGCTCACCACATACCTGCAGACGCTGTTCGAAGCATCGGAGAACGTCGGCTATGTAACTGACACCTGGCAGAACGATGAAGGTAAGTACCTACCCACAAAAGGGGCATACGATCGAACTGCAGGTGAGTTGATCCAGGCGCTCAACCAAAGCGGTGATGATATCGGTTCTGTGCTGGGTGATTACGATGCAGCTGCCGGCGCGTGGATCCGCTTCAACCCGTTGGATGGTAAAGGTGTCAAAAACGATAACGTGACCGAATTCCGGTACGCACTTGTTGAATCGGACACGATGGACATTGAGAAGCAGAACGCGATCATGCGGGAACTGGAGCTGCCTATCGCTGTCATGGTCTACAGTGGTGGGAAGAGTGTTCACGCTATTGTGAAAGTGGATGCAGCTGATTATGACGAGTACCGGAAGCGGGTTGACTACCTATATAACGTTTGTAAAAAGAATGGACTCAATATCGATAAACAGAATCGAAATCCCTCGAGGCTTTCACGGATGCCAGGTGTCGAACGTAACGGGAAAAAGCAGTTCATTGTGGATACCAATATTGGCCGTGCAAGTTGGGCAGAGTGGCATGAGTGGATTGAGGGCGTGAATGATGATCTTCCGGATCCGGAGAGCCTGACTGACTATTGGGATAACATGCCGGTACTGGCTCCACCTTTAATTCATGGCGTGCTGCGTCAAGGTCACAAGATGCTGATGGCCGGACCGTCGAAGGCCGGTAAGTCGTTTGCCTTGATCGAGCTGAGTATTGCCCTGGCTGAGGGAGATAAGTGGTTGGGCTGGCAATGTACTAAGGGTAAGGTTCTGTACGTCAATCTGGAGCTTGATAGAGCCAGCGCCTTGCATCGTTTCAAGGATGTGTACCAGGCGCTTGGGCTGCCGCCGAAGAACATTGGAAATATCGATATTTGGAACCTTCGGGGTAAGACGGTACCGATGGACAAGCTGGCTCCAAAATTGATTCGTCGTTCTGCGAAGAAAGATTATATTGCTGTCATTATCGATCCGATTTATAAGGTACTCACTGGTGACGAGAACAGCGCGGACCAGATGGCCCATTTCACCAATCAGTTTGACAAAGTGGCTACTGAGTTGGGCGCCAGCGTTATTTATTGTCATCATCACTCTAAGGGCTCCCAGGGCGGCAAGAAGTCCATGGACCGGGCGAGTGGCAGCGGCGTGTTCGCTCGGGATCCAGATGCACTGATTGACTTGGTGGAACTGGATATTCCGGAAGCACTGCGGAATCAGGAAGAGAACAAGGCGATCTGCGCGATGTATCAGCGTCTCTTCAAACAGTACAACCAGTCATACCTGCAGGAGCATGTGTCCCAGGATGATCAGCTCAGTGCAAAGGCTATGGAGGACCACGCTAAGCGTGCAATTCCAGGAGTTATGTCGAACATCAAGCCAGAGATTGATCGAGTCATCAAGACTGTACGTGGGCATTCTGCATGGCGTGTGGAAGGTACGCTTCGGGAGTATGCCAAGTTCGAGCCGGTGAACATGTGGTTCCAGTATCCGGTTCATCGCATCGATGACGTGGGCAGCCTGAAGGACATCGATACAGACAGTGAAGCTTCAACGCCAAATTGGCAAAAGGCTTCCGGCAAACGTAAGGATAAGGCTAAAGAAGAACGGCGGACCAAAGCGGAAGAGTTTGAGGATGTCGTGAACAATTGTAATTTTGGTGAACCTCCCACTTTGATGGATGTCATAGCATGGTATGGATCTACTGGTAAGGAAGTTGCCGAGCGTACCGTCAGAGATTGGATTAAGAAGTTTGGGTATGAAATTGATCGTTCTATCGGATTCCGCATCGTCAAGAAAGCTGAAGAGTAATTGCGGCGGTAATCATTATTTTATGGTGGTTGCAATGTGTTGCGATCATCATCATTTTATGGTCGCCGCAACTTGCGAAACATTGTTATTGCAATCATGCGAAAAGTTGCGGGGATTTAGGTACGTATATGGTCGCCGCCGCGGATGGTGGAGACCAGTATATATAAATATATAAGGAATAAGGGAGGGGGTCTAAAACTCCCCCTCCCCCTTCCCCTAAATTTATTTGAGAGTCACCCCCGCAAAATCAAAGTTGAAAAATGGAAGTGGTGAAATAGATGACAGAATTCTTTATGCCGATGAAACCACCGACAGCAACACACCAGGAGAAGAAGGTAACGATTGTGAATGGAAAACCTGTTTTTTATGAGCCCGATGATCTGAAGGCAGCTCGTGCGAAGTTAACAGCTCACTTGGGTCAGCATGTGCCTGAAAAAAAATATACGGGGGCGCTGCGTGTGATTGTGAAGTGGCTGTTCCCGATTACACCAAGTAGCAAACATTATGACGGTGAGTGGAAAAAGACTAAGCCAGATACACACAACTTGAACAAACTACCGTTCGACATCATGACAGAACTAGGGTATTGGACAGACGATGCGATTGTGGCCAGTGAAATCATAGAGAAGTTCTGGGCCGATCATCCAGGTATTTACGTCAAGATCGAGGAGCTGTAGGCGATGGACTACAAAGCATTCTTCTGGGACATGGTCCTGTGGACGCAGGGTGTGAACGATGCAGCGAGACAGTTCGGGATGCAGAGCCCTGACTTCTGGAAATGGGTCGCGGATTCTGCTGGTGCGATCTGCAGGAAGTACGAGGATAACCCTCTGGCCGTAAAGCAGATGGTCATGATGATTGAATGGCTGGAGGAAGTATACGAGAAACAGAGGCAGGCGGGTTGAACTGCCCGGAGTGCTGCAGTGATATGGACGAGATCCAGCCGGATCTGCATGTGTGCCTGAGCTGCGGTTTCACGGCAGAGCAAATTACGTTTGAGATGGATTGGGACGAAAGAGGGGGAAGAGATGATTAATACCAAAGCAACGTGGATTGAGACACTGATCAGTCAATATGCAACGGATTCCCGAGCCTTGGACAAGTACCGAAAGAGTCTGGATCTGGATGATCCACAGGAGGCGAAAGAGGCCGATACGGTCTCTGAAATGTTGTCCGACATGCGATATGCCCTGACGTGGTTAAAACGCGGGAGACGGCCAGGCAGCCGCCGTGGCGTTGAGATTACCGACGTGTACCGGCAACGGGAAATTTATATCAAGCTGTCCGGACAGGAGATCACAGATGCAGAGCGTTTACGTCTGGTGGATGCGCTGCTGGCTTTGAGTGACAGAGAGCGAACATGTTTTCTGCTTCACATGGCGCAAGGGTTGACGCTTCTGGAGATTTCGTCTAAACTAAGCTTAAGTAAGAACACGGTACGGGATTACGTCGACCGGGCTAAAGACAAGATTTCAAAAGAATTTTTGTGATCTTGCCGCACGGACTGCCGCACAACGTGCCGCACGATATGTACACCAGACGTCTGTCTATAACAGGGCTCTCCATTGCGGAGGGCTCTTTTTGCTTTTGTAAAAAATCCTAGGAAATACCTGTAAAAAAATTTTCTCTCGGTGTAAAATTAATTTACTAATCTGGGAGGGATTTTATGTTACAAAATATGATTTTTACAGGAATTGGATTATTAGCATCTCTGTTATTTTTTTTGTTATCAAAAAGTAAAGCAAGATTAAATTATCACACGACCAAATTACAAATTATAGGGAATGTGAGTCTTAAATTACCTGGGGATTTTGAGGTGACTCTCTCTGGGGAAAGAATAGAAAGCCTTCATAAGTCGCAGTTAATTATCTGGAATGGGGGTACTTCAACGATTAACGGGACTGATATAACTAAAGATGAACCGTTAAAAGTTGTATTTGACTCAGGAACTAAAATTTTTAATGTTAGCCTAACTGGATTAACAAGAGAAATTAATAAATTTAAAGCCACTTCAAGTGAAAACACAGGGAACGAAGTAGAGTTAACATTTGATTTTTTGGATAAGAAAGATGGTGTATTAATAGATGTTTTACATACAGAAAGTCGATTGGGGCCTAGAATCATGGGGACAATTAAAGGTTTAGATGGAATTGTAAATAAGGGACAAATAGATTATATTGATATAAAAAATCAAAAGAAAATCAAATGGAAATCATATTTTTTAACAATTGGAATTATCTCAATCTTCTCATTAATTCTGTCAGGATTGTTTGTTACTACAGCTGTAAGTTTGGGGGGGATAATGGAAAAATACTCCACTGTGATAGCGGTTATAGTTGCATTTAGTTCTTTCTTTGTAACATTCCTAGCAATATTTATAATAAAGGTATATGAACCGTTTAAGAAAAAATATCCTAAGCATCTTAAATTTAAAGAATAGTTATGTAATGTGGCATCCTTCGGGGTGCTTTTTCTTTTACATACAAACACATCAGCGGAGGTGGTGAAGATGAATTGACGCCGAATTGGGAAGAGATTAGACGTTTGTTTGAGACAAGCAATTTAACGCTGAAGGAGCTTGCTGAGCAATACGGCATCAAGGATTCAACGATCCGTAGCCGTAAGAACCGAGAGAACTGGCAACGAGGAGCCTCGACGCAACGCAACGTTGCAACGTTGCAACACGCAGCGCCGAAATTCTCAGATGACAGTCAGCTGACTGACAAGCAGCGCATTTTCATCATGGAGTACCTGAGAGACTTCAACATCACTCGTGCAGCCATGGCAGCGGGCTATAGCAAACGATCAGCACATGTGGTTGGATGGGAGACGCTAAGAAATCCTAAAGTGCGCGCGGAGATCCAGCGACATAAGGAGATGTACACCGAGGCGCTGGGCTTGGACATTCAACGGATCATCGCTGAATACATGAAAATTGCCTTTGCGGATATCACGGATTTCGTGGATTTTGGTCGCAAGGAAATAACCGTTGGCCAGGATGGAGAGGGCCAGCCGATCACGCAGCAAATCAACTTCGTTGATTTCAAGAATGCAGACGAGGTGGATGGGGCGATTGTCAGTGAAATCAAGATAGGCAAAAGCGGGACTACCGTCAAGCTTGCTGACAAGATGGAAGCCCTGAAGATGCTGGATCGGTACGCTGGGTACATGACTGAGGAGCAGAAAGCCCGTGTTGCTGTGCTGAAATCGAAGGTTCCAGACAAAGACGGCTTCAATCCAAGCGCTCAGATCGTGGCTTTGGCTGACATGATTAATAATCCGGTAGCTGAACGGGTGATGGACGATGACTGAGGCCGCTCTGATCCCGTATGCGCCATTTAATCAAAAACAGGCAAGTTATATTGCCCAAAGTAAAGACGCCTGGCTGAACGTAGCTGAGGGCGGTAAGCGGGCAGGAAAAAACATTATCAACCTGATTGCTTATGCGATGTGTTTAGAGGTTCATCCGGATAAGCTGCATCTGGTTGCGGGTGTTTCCTTAGCTGCTGCGAAGATGAACGCCATCGATTCGAACGGATTCGGGCTGCAGCACCTATTTGCGGGGCGTTGTCGTGAGGGTGAGTATAAGAACCGGGATGCCCTGTACATCCAGACGAAGACCGGGGAGAAAGTGGTCATTATCGCTGGTGGTGGTAAAGCCAATGACGCTGCCCGGATCAAAGGTAACTCGTATGGTACGGTGTACATTACCGAGGTCAACGAGTGTCACCAGTCGTTTGTGCAGGAAGTATTTGACCGGACACTGGCAAGTAGCTTCAGGCAGCTCTTTTTTGATCTTAACCCTAAACCCCCCTCTCACTGGTTCTACCGTGACATTCTGGATTACCAGGACGAGCTGCTGAAACTTGGAGAGAACACCGGATACAATTACGAACACTTTACCGTGTTTGATAACCTGTCCATCCCTAATGACCGTCTCAAGACCACGCTATCCACGTATGACAAAGGCAGCCTGTGGTATCAAGCTGATATCTTGGGTAAGCGAACAGCGGCCACAGGGCGGATCTACACGGGATACACTAAGCCGGCAGTTGTTGTTACTCGTAAGGATGTTAAGGACTTCCGGTATATTGAGTTCTCCATCGGTATCGACATTGGGGGTACAGACGCCACAGTGGTTACGCTGACCGGATTCACGCCAAGGTATAAAGATGTCATCCTCCTGGATGGCTATTACCATAAGCAGGGCAAGGAGTCGGGCTATACGCATGACCGGTACGCCAAGGAAGTCGTGAATAAGATCGTCGAGTGGTCGGAAACCTATCCGGCCTTTTTGTCATGCGCCCATATCTTTGCTGAATCCGCTGACAAACTGTTCCGGCAGGCGTTGGCTAATGAGCTAAGACGGCGGGGGATACACATTCCTGTTGTGCCTGCTTACAAGAAAGAGGGCATCGTGGACCGGATCCGGCTCACAACTATTCTGATCAACCAAGGCAGATACAAGGTGATGGCCCATCTGAAGCAGTGGCAGGAAGCCCTAGAGAATGCGACATGGGATGAGAAGGAGCGTCAGAAAGGCGAATGGGTCCGGACGGATGACGGCAGTTACCCGGTTGACTGCTTGGATAGTAGTGAATATGCCGTGCAGCCGTTCAAGCGCAGATTGGAGGTATGAGGATGTTCAAGGCAGACGGACAGTGTAAGGATTGCCTATTTTTGCGTCTTTGCAAGGCTGCTGAATTACCGCATTGCGATGGAGCATGTGCAGTAGATAGGAGTGGTGAGAGTGGGGTGGTTTCAGAATATGGTCATGAAGATATTGAGGATTCAGCCGGCAACAGATAATAAGACGTTTACCATTCGGGAGCCTTACGGATATCAGACCAATGTGTTGCGGAACCAGTTGTGGTATAGAGGCGATGCGTCCGAGCTGGATCAGTTCTACAAGCAGGCAGCATTCGATAGCGTGAGTAAAGCACGTTTCTGGGCTGCCGTGCCAAGCGAGGATATGTCGATTCGGAAGATCCATTCTGGATTACCGGCTATGATTGCGGACCGATTGGCAGATATCGTGGTGGCAGATCTTGACAGCATTCAGCTGCAGAATGAACAGGCCACGAAGCAGTGGGAAGAGATTGCCAAAGATAACGACTTTGAGGCGCTGCTGCCAGAGTCGTTATCAGGTGCGTTGGTAACGGGCGACGGGGCGTTCAAGATTTCGATTGATCCGGATGTGAGCAAGTACCCACTGATTGAGTTTTACAGCGGAGATCAGGTCGAGTACAGGCGGAAGCGTGGCAGGCTCCATGAGGTTGTTTTCTATACAGATTACCGGGTGAAGGAAAAGGACTACCGCCTGGAAGAGGTGTTTGGGCTTGGGTACGTTCACACCCGTCTGCTGGATGCCTATGGGAAAGAGGTTCCGCTGAACACGCTGCCGGATACAGCTGGCCTGATTAAGGAAATTACGTATGACGGGAAGTTTCTGATGGCCGTTCCGCTGATGGTGTTCAAATCGACGAAATGGCCAGGGCGCGGAAAATCGATTTTCGAAACAAAAGGGGATAACTTTGATGCGTTGGACGAGGTAGTCAGCCAGTGGGTCGATGCGATCCGATCGGGGCGAGTGAAACAGTACATTCCGGAGGACATGATCCCGAGAGATTCAAATACGGGGGCACCATTACGGCCAAACCCGTTCGATAACCAGTTCATCAAGCTGTCAGTTCCTTTGGCTGAGGAAGCTAAAGGCCTGATTAATCTGGTGCAGCCGCAGATCCTGTATGAGGCGTTTGTTGAGTCTTATGCAAGTGTCTTGGATATGTGCCTGCAGGGGGTTGTATCTCCAAGCACGCTGGGTATCGACTTGAAGAAGACAGACAACGCTGAAGCTCAGAGGGAAAAGGAGAAGGCAACGCTATACACACGCGGGAAGATTGTTGACCGGCTGAACGAGGTCATTCCTGAGCTAGTGGAAACTGTTCTGAAGGTCTATGACACGCTGCAGAAGAAGCAGCCAGGTGAATATGAAGCATCCGTCAAGTTCGGTGAGTATGCTGCTCCAGACTTTGGCAGCGTGGTTGAGACAGTAGGCAAGGCCAGGACGTTTGGCGTGATGAGCATCGAGAGAGCCCTGGAAGAGATGTACGGCGACACCTGGACTGATGAGGAAAAGGCAGAAGAGGTTAAACGCCTGAAGGATGAGCAGAACATCACCTTTGATGAACCGTCTCTGAAACGGGATGACCCACCAGATCCAGAAGACGATGAAGTTGATGAGACATGAAGAAGAAGTATGACATTCGCCAGATCTTCAGCGACATGGAAATGGATCTGATCAAGTCCATGCAGCGTAACCTTCAGCGTCACAAGGATGACGAGGAACGAGAGGGTAAGGAATGGGAGCAATGGCAGCAACGCAAGCTGGAGGATATCCAGCGTTACCGTAAGGAGACACGCCGGATATCCAAGAAGTATGAACCGGAAGTGAAGAAGGCAGTCGAGGAAGAGATTAAAGGCTCCTGGCGGCGTGGAGCTGATCGTGTGGTGAACACCGTCAAGGGCCTATGGAACAAGATTACGGGCAAAAAGCCGGATATTGATCCTGAGGATGGTTCAGATCGTAGCTTCTTCAGGATCAATGAGAAGCGGGTTAACGCTCTGGCAGATGCAGCAGAGAACAATCTGCAATTAGCCCGTCATGCCATGCTGAGACAAGCGGATGATGTGTATAGACAGACCATCTACAAGTCCCAGGTGTATTTGAACAGTGGAGCTGCTTCGCTGAATCAGGCTATTGACCGGGCTACTAAAGATTTTCTGGAAAAGGGATTCGACTCCATCACCTATGCCAATGGTCGAAGGGTGAATGTGGCCAGTTATGCGGAAATGGCGCTGCGTACTGCATCCCAGCGTGCGGTGTTTGCTGGAGAGGGAGCCAAACGGGATCAGCTCGGTATCCGAACTGTGGTGATATCGTCACACGCTAACTGTTCAAAGCTGTGCCTCCCTTATCAGGGCAAGGTGTTCATTGATGACGTTTATTCAGGCGGGACCGTAGCTGATGGCAAGTATCCGCTTCTGAGTACAGCGATTGCAAACGGGTTGTTTCACCCTAACTGTCGCCATAACATGACCACGTTCATTTTGGGGACCAGCTCACTGCCTAAGCCTGCTGATGATGAGAAAGCCCTGGCTAGTTATCAGGCAGAGCAGAGACAGCGCTATATGGAACGTCAGATACGCAAATACAAGCGTCTCCAGGCAGGCAGCATGGAGGAAACAAACGAGGCAAATTACAAAGCTAAGGTGAGGCAATGGCAAGCGCAGTTGAGGGTGCACCTGAAGGATCATGATTATTTACGACGAGATTCGAAGCGTGAAAAGATCTAAAAGGCACTCAGAATATCTGAGTGCCTTTTAAAGTTATTTTAATTTCAGTTCTTCAATTTGTTGGATTACGTTTTTCAATTGCTCGATCTCATCAAGGTAAGTTTTATCAACGTCTAGCAAATTAACATTAGCAATCTGTCTTAGATCTACTAGAGCTTGCTCTAACACGTTATTAATTCTGATGGTCACTGTGATTCTGGGCGAGGGGCTATTCTGAGTGGTCGAAATTGATTTGGCTTGGTTTTGGGGCTCATGCAAAGCATAAACACCTCTAGAAGGACTAAAGTATTGTGGATCTTCAACTAATGTAGTCAGAGCTCCAGCAATTTGGCCTTTAGTGAATGTGTAGCCGCTGTCCTCAATGTATTTTTTAAACTCAGGGACAGTGAATTCACCTTTCTTATTAAGCAAAGCGGAAGCTAACTTTTTAATAACCGGAGCAGCAGGACTTGGTGAATTCATAAGAACGACCTCTTTTCGCATGTTTTTAATTTAATTAATACTACTACTACAAATTACTACTGAATAATGCGTGAGTCAAGTCTTTTTGGTATTGAAGACGTTAAAGAACAAGACATCACCGGACGCGACCGGGTAAAAAGCGAAGATGAACAGGAGGAAAAAGAAATGAACAAAGAACAGTTTATTGCTCTGGGATTCACGGAGGAACAAGCGGATAAGGCCGCTGCTGCATCTCAGGAAGAGTTGAAAGGATTTGTGCCTAAGACTCGGTTTGATGAGGTGAATGAGGCCAAGAAAACCGCTGAGAAGGATGTCGCAGACCGTGACAAGCAGATCGATGACCTAGGCAAAACAGCAGGACTGTCTGAGGATTTGAAAAAACAGATCGAAACGCTGAAAACCGAGAACCAGACGGCCAAGGCACAATATGAATCCGATCTGCAGGAAGTCAAGATCAGCAATGCCATTTCAGCTGCATTAGCGGGTAAGGTTCACAATGAGAAGGTCGTAACAGGGCTGATCGATAAGACGAAGCTGGTTCTTGGAGATGATGGCAAGATCGTTGGTTTGGATGAACAGCTTACAGGGTTGAAGACGTCTGATGCTTATTTGTTCAAGGAAGAGGAGAACAAAGAGACAGGCGGTGGATCTGGAGGTTTCAAGCTTGGCGGTGGCGGGAATCCGAATCCACCAGGAGCGGCTGTATCCTTAAAAGATGCGATTTCGTCCCATTTTCAAAAATAAATAAGCAATTAAAACAAGGAGTGATTTTACATGGCAATTACATTAAGCGAAGCAAAGAAAAACGTACAAGACGCGATTACACTGGGCGTTATCGATGAATTTCGGAAAAATAACTTTCTGTTGGACAATATGACATTTGACGATGCGGTTTCCCCAACAGGAGGCGGGGCTACATTGACTTATGGCTATACACGAGCAGTTACGCAACCAACAGCTCAGTTCCGGGCAGTTAACAGCGAATACACTGAACATGAGGTTAAGAAACAGCGTTACACGGTTGACCTGAAGGTATTCGGTGGAGCGTTTGGGATTGACCGCGTTATTGCAGGCATGGGCGGTATCGTGAGTGAAACGGAATTCCAAATGCAGCAGAAGATCAAGGCTGCCAAGGCTCTGTTCAACGATACGGTAATCAATGGTGACAGCGCTGTGGATGATGAAGTGTTTGATGGTTTGGACAAAGCCCTGACCGGATCCAGCACGGAATACAACCCGTCAGCGGCGATTGACCTTTCGTCTTCTACAGCTGTGGATTCCAACTATAAATCGTTCTTGGATCAGCTGGACGAGTTCCTGATGGGATTGGATGGCACACCGTCGGCTATCATGGGGAACCTGAAAATGATTGCACGGATCAGAGCCGTTGCTCGTCGCTCTGGCATGTACATGGCGAAGCAGGACGAGTTCGGGAATCAAGTTGAGTTCTATGGCACAACCCCTCTCGTGGATCTCGGAGCGAAATCCGGATCCAATGATCCTGTTGTTGGTACGAATGCATCCGGAGAGACATCGCTTTACATTGTACGCCTCGGCTTGGATGGATTCCACGGTGTATCGATGGCGGGTCAACCACCAGTACGTACCTGGTTGCCTGACTTTACAACTCCAGGTGCAGTGAAACAGGGCGAGGTCGAGATGGTTTCCGCTGTTGCGTTGAAAGCAACGAAAGCAGCCGGGGTTATGCGTAAGATCAAAGTTCAGTAAGGAGGGGTTAGGATGAAGTATAAAGACGATATCCCGAACGGGTATGTAAACGGGTACTTTGTAGGCGTACGACAGGGCAGTCCAACACCGGACGCCTTGGAGCCTACAGCTGACGGTTACGAGGTCCCACGAGGCACTGAGCGTATCGGTACAGTAACGCCTGATGCCTTGGAACCGAATTATCCGGAACCGGCAACAGATGATCCGGAAGAGGGAGGCGGCGCTTGATGGCTAAGGTATTAGCACCAAACGAGCATTATACGGGACTTTCAGCCAGCATCATGTTTATTAATGGTGTTGGGGAAACGGACGACGAGCATTTGCTGCAGTGGTTTGAGGGGAAGGGCTACACGGTGGATCGATCGGAACCAGCTCCGCAGACAGACGAAGTTGCAAAGGCCGCTGAGCTTGAGAAGAAAGAGGCAGAGAAGCGTCTGAAGGCTCTGCGTAAGAGAGCAACGGATCTTGGGATCGAGGGCGCAGCAGAGAAAGACGCTGAAACACTTGAAGCCGAGATCGAAGCTGCAGGGAAGTGATCCTATGGCTTATGCCACAGCTGATGAGTATGAACTGTATGGGGACGGCATGATTCCGGCTGAGGACTTGAATAAGGCTCTTAGTCGGGCATCCGACCAAATAGACAGCCTGACCTATAATCGCATCGTACAACGCAAACTGGAAGGTCTGACAGCCTTTCAGCGGGGGAACGTGGTTAAGGCAGTATGCCAGCAAGCGGATTTCCAGTTCCAATATGGGGATTACTTGGACTTCCCACTCTCTGGATACTCGGCAGGCAGCGTCAGCGTGTCATTTAAGGCCGTTGATGGACCCGGAGGGGTTAAGACTACCGAAGGTGTAACAAGCCTGCTGAGAGCCACAGGGCTGATGAATAGGGGGTTACGTTGATGCGGGGTAAGTTTCCGTTTCCACATTGGATATTGAAGACACCGGTTCAAGTGTTTCACACCAAGCTGTCAGAAGACGGGGAGCCTGTCGAGGAATTAATCTTTGACGGGCTTGCTTGTTATGACGAGAAGATGCGTCAGAAGCTGGATAAGGAGCGCCGATTGGTTACACTGTCCGGCAAAGTGATTATCCGGGGCGATATCCTGCCAGGAGAATTGATTGAGGGCTTTGTCCGGGTTGGCGGTACTGATCGGATCATATTCAGCGCTTCAAGGCCGCAACATCCAGACGGCAGCGTCTTTTCTACGGAATTGGAGCTGAGCTGATGGTTAAAGTGAAAGTGACGATGAATCCCAGGGCAATGCGTGAAATTGCAAATGCTCCATTGAAAGCACTGGAGCAAGTTGCCAACGGGAAAGCAGAAAGCATCCTGACCGAGGTTGCTAACGCTCAGGTCGTGCCGAAGCAAACAGGTGAGTTGGAACGTAGTGCCTGGGTAGATACTACGGGGCTCAAAAAGGGCAAGGTCAAGATTGTGTATGACACGCCATATGCACGCCGTCTTTACTGGCATCCAGAATACAACTTCCGCAGGGATAAGAACGCCAACGCCCAAGGGTTGTGGCTGGAAGCTTGGCAACAAGAGCAGAAGGGCTGGATACGCAAGACGTTTGAAAAGCTGGTCAAGAAGTTTGGGGGTGGGTTCATCAAATGATGCTGTCCGAGATTCGGGATTGGCTGAAAACACAGATCGATTCCCCAAATTGGTACATTGGCAAGATCGACGGCAAAAAGGAACAGTCCGTTGGGATTTACAACTTGAACACCGGACAACCTTACATTGCCATCGGAGGGCTGGAGAACACCAGCTATGCCAGCAAGTCCATATCCATCCTGGTTCATTGGAGTAAAAACGCAGATACAGCGGAGCGTAAGGCCCATGAGGTCTATGCTGCGCTATTTGGTCGTACCGATGGTGAGATTGCGGGCCATCGTGTCATTGCCTTTGATATGCGGACACCATGGCCTATTGATGTGGGTACCGATGATGCTGGGATATATGAATACGTGATTGAGACAACGATTTATTACGAGAGGTAGGGGAATGGAATGCCGACAACAGGCGTATTTCCGGTTCATAACAATATTTTCAAAGTAGGTATTAAGGGACGCGTTTCCACAGATTCAGACATGAAAACGATCAAGGATCTGGAGAATTTCGCGCCAGCCATTGATGGTAATACGGAAGAGTGGAGTTCGATGGACCAAGGGGGCTGGACAAGACGGGCGGTAACAGGCAAGTCGTTGTCCTTTAGTTTCAGCGGGAAGCGGAACTATGGCGATCCAGGTAATGACTACGTTGCGGGTCTGATGCTTGGTACAGGTCAACAGGTCGAAACCATCTTCGAATGGACCATGCCATCCGGCGCGAAGCTGACCATGGATTGTGTCATTAACTTGACCACACCAGCAGGTGGAGATTCGACGAACATTGACGGTCTGGAGTTCGAGCTACTATCTGACGGTAAGCCAGAATTTGAACCTGCACCAACCACACTATAATCATAAACCAAGGGGGATTTATCCATGTCAAAAGTTATTAATATCACAGACAAGTTTTCTACAGAACTGCCGTCCATTCAGATCGGTGAAAAGCTGTATCCAGTCAACAACGGTATTTCAGCCATGATGGCGTTTGAAGAAGCGGCAACAGGCGGCTTGACTGGTATTTTGAAAGCATTGGAAGGCGCGTTTGGCAAAAAGGCATATAAGGAAATGGATGTCGAGGGTATGAGCATGGGAAATATCATGGTTCTGGCATCGGCGGTTCTTGCGGCAATGATGAACATTACCTATGAGGAAGCGAATGCGCGATTTCAGCGGGAAGTCCAGTCCTGACGGCTGGTATGACCTGTACGAAGATTGGGAATTGATTGAATCCAGTCTTGCCAAGCAGTACGGCATCCGTATTCGGCAGCAAGGAGATATGCCGTGGGAAGAGTTTTGTACATTGGTCGGGGGTCTTATGCCAGATACACCGCTGGGAAGCATCGTATCGATCCGGGCAGAGCAAGACCCTAAGACCATTAAAGGATTCAACGCAGATCAGCGCCGTATCTATAACGAGTGGCGAAAACGGCAGGCAGTCAAACAGTTGGACAACCCTGTTGAGTTGGATCAGCAGATGAAGAATCTGGAAGCCGCAATGGCTCGGGCCTTTGGGGGTGAGTAGATGTCAAGTGCAGGCCACGTAGATTTAGACTTGGGCTTGAACTACGGAGCCTTTCAACAGCAGCTCAACGGTATCTCCAGTACCGCTACCAACCTGGTGGGTGGGGCCTTCAAGAAGCTTGGCGGGATCGTTGCCGCGGCCTTTGCTGTCAATAGCTTAAAAGACTTTGGTAAGGAAGCCATTAACCTGGCATCGGATCTGGCTGAAGTGCAAAACGTGGTTAACGTCACGTTCGGATCAATGACCAATCAAATTAACAACTGGTCATCGAACCTGATCGAATCGTTCGGTCTGTCCGAGTTGTCCGGTAAAAGATATGCATCCACTATGGGTGCCATGCTCAAGTCTTCAGGTATTACAGGAGAAGCCATGAAACAGATGTCTGTCAAGTTGACGGAATTGTCTGCTGACATGGCTTCTTTTTATAACATCACGAATGACGAAGCGTATTACAAAGTGTTCTCCGGTATGGTCGGTGAGACTGAGCCGCTGAAGCAATTGGGCGTAAACATGTCCGTGGTCAATATGGAAGCCTACGCCATGTCACAGGGCATCACAAAGTCCTGGTTGTCCATGACCCAATCTGAACAGGCCATGCTTCGGTATGGCTATTTGTTACAGGTAACGGCCGATGCCCAGGGTGACTTTGCCCGTAACGGTCAATCATGGGCAAACCAAGTCCGTATGATGTCCGAACAATGGAACATCTTCAAGGGCACAATGGGTGCGGGATTCATTAACATTCTGACGCCGATCCTGAAAGGGCTCAACTGGATCATAGCCAAGTTGCAGGTTGCAGCAGCCTATTTCAAGGCGTTTACGGAACTGGTCTTTGGTGACGCCGTGAACGCTGGTGGCGCAGGAATGACAGTGGCCACCGATGCCATGGGCGGTATGGGTGATGCAGCAGCGGCCGCAGCTCCTGCTGTAGAAGATACAGGAAAAGCGGCTGAGAAGGCAGGCAAGAAGGCGAAGAAGGCCGGGAAAGACATGAAGGGCAGTCTGGCCGGGTTCGATCAGCTCAATACACTGGCACAATCCGCGGCGTCCGCTCTGGATGATGCTGGATCAAAGGCGAAGGGTGCGGGCGCTGGTATAGGCGGTCTGGGTGCAATGGCTGGATTCGGTGACCTGGACTTGGGTACACCTTCGATTGAGATCGATCCAATCAAGCAACAGGTTGCTGCATTCTTGGAAGATGTAAAATCGCGGTTCTCTAAAGCCTGGACGTATATCTCTTCGGGCTGGGGCGAAATGCGGCCGGCACTGCAACCGTTCATTGATATGATGGTGCCTATTCGTCAATCGGTATCCAACATGGGCAAGACGTTTTTGGACCTGAAAGACAAGGTGCTTGTTCCAGTGGCGAAGTACATTTTGGGCGACTTCATACCGACCATAGTAACCGGATTCGTGAAGTCGTTCGCTCCAGTCATTGCAAATCAAATTGTCTGGACGTTTGATTTCCTTGACCGGACATTCCGGAATTCAACAGATCAGTCCATTAAGCTGTGGGACACGGTATGGCTGCCTAGTCTAGAAAAGGTGAAGAACGCCTTTGTAACAAACATGCCACTCATTGCAGCATCCCTACAAAGTTTGCTGGATGGCACGTTGAACCCATTTACGGATTTCATGATTAATGACTTTGCTATCCCTGTATCTACGGTGCTGGCCGAGACACTTGTACCCATCTTCACGGATACACTGGTCTGGGCGATTGATACATTTGCAAAGACATTTGATAATGCCGTCAACCACATAAACGATCTATGGGACAGCACACTGAATCCGGCGCTGGAGAAATTCAGGGATTTGTTCTTGGACATCATTCCGCAGATCGGTGATTCGTTTGATAACTTGCTGAATGGTACGATCAAGCCATTTGTGGATTATGCATTAAATGAATTCATCATCCCGATTGCTTCCAAGATCACAGAGACCCTGGTACCGATCTTTACAGATGTTTTGGTGAAAGCATTTGAGGAAGCGGCCAAGACATTCAAATGGGCCGTAGACATGATCAATGATATCTATAACACGGTGTTGAAACCCGTCTTTGACCTGATCAAGAAAATTGTCTTGGACACGCTCCAGATCGTTAAGGACCTATGGAATAAGTATGGAAAGGATATCCTTGACAAGATATCTGAGATGATGGAGAACACACGGAAGCTGTTCCAAAAGCTGTGGGACGATGTGTTGAAACCGATCATTGAACCATTCCTCAAAAAACTTAATGAAATCTGGGACGGTACATTGAAGGGGATCATTAAGCAAGTGGGCGAGGTTGTCATGAAGCTGGTATCGGCAGCGCTGGACATCTACAACAAGTTCATTGTGCCACTAATCAGCTACATTATAGACAAGCTGGCTCCAAGCTTTACCAAGGGGTTCAATATCGTATTGAACATTGTCACAACGGTCATCGAGAGTGTAGGCGGGATCATCAAAGGGCTGCTGAAAACACTTGGCGGCGTCATTGATTTTGTTGCAGGCGTATTTACGGGTGACTGGAAGAAGGCATGGACCGGAGTTAAGGATATCTTTGGCGGCATATTTGATTCCCTGTACAGCTTGGTCAAAGCACCGCTTAACCTGATCATTGACGGTATCAACAAGGTCATTGGAGGGTTTAACAGTCTTAGCGTTAGCATTCCGGAATTCGAGATATTCGGAAATAAAGTGGGCGGGGGCAGTGTCGGCCTTCCTAATCTTCCGAAGATTCCGAAACTGGCGAAAGGCGGTTTGGCCTATGGTCCAACGCTTGCCATGGTCGGGGATAACCGGGGCGCTTCCGTTGACCCGGAAGTCGTGTCGCCGTTGTCCAAGCTACAGGATATGATTAGCGGTAATAATCAGCCGATGGTGGAAGTGCTCTTACTGATCTTGGATGCCCTACGGAACAATGACAAACAGACCGTTATACAGCTCAATGGTACGGAGCTGGGGCGTGCTGCTGTAAGTGCAATAAACGACATCACAAGGCGTCAAGGCCGTTCACCATTAACGACTTAGGAGGGATGAAGATTGGAAATCAAAATTAATGGTCAGGAAATTGCCGCTTATCCCTCCACGTATCAGGTGACGGTGCTTGACTTGGATGACGCTAACTCATCGGTACGGACAGCAAACGGCACGCTGAACCGGGACCGGATAGCAGTCAAACGGCAGATCGACATGGCTTGGGGGATGCTGACCTGGGCAGAAATGTCCTCCATCCTCCAATCCATGTCCAATGTGTTTTTTGATTTTACCTACCCGGACCCACAAACTGGCAAGCACGAAACGAAGCGGATGTATGTCGGCAATCGACCTGCACCGTTCTGTGTGACGAGTGGCGGCGTCATGTATTGGAACGGACTTAAATTGACGCTGACAGAGAGGTGATCAGATGTATCCAATATCGCCGCTCTACACGGATTATTTAAGACGGCCAGACCGGGAGTTTATCGTCAAGGCTCTGGTACAGTCAGAGGAATATGATAGCAGCAAAATTGTGGACTTTAGTATTGAAAATAGCTTGAGCCTGAACGATGGCTTTGAGATCGGAACGGCTATCCCGAGCAAACTTACGATCAGGTTACGAACGAATGAAATCATCCCGGCAAATGCCCGAATCGTGCCGTACCTGTCCTTATCCATGGCGGGGATGACTTGGCTACAAGCGCAGTACCCATGGCAGGATATGCATGTGTCTTGGATAGGGGACGGAACGGACTGGCTGCCGCTGGGAGAGTTCTTCGTTGATGGTCGTGAGAAGATTAATGATGTGTGGACCTTCACCTGTTATGACAAGCTGGTTTTTGCGGATGTGGCTTACATATCATCCTTGACGTATCCGACCACGCAACGGGCCGTGTTCAATGAGATTTGCAACCGGTTGGGCTGGACATATGACAGCAGCGTGGTGATCAATCCAGCGTATCAGATACAGGCAGGGCCAGCGGGGTACAGTATGCGTCAGGTGCTGTCCTATATCGCTTCTGCAAATAGCGCCAGTATTTACATCGACAAGGCGGGTACCGTGAAATTCAAACGGTTTTCGGCTGCTGATACTCCAGTGTTCGATATGACTACGGCTGATTACGTTCAGGTGAAGCAGACCAATCCAGTGAAGACATACACCCGAGTTGTGGTCACCTACAACACCGAAGATGAATTGAAGTACGAAGCCGGGACGGGTGATGATAACCATACGCTGTATGTGGAAAATCCCTTTGCTACACAGGCGGTCACAAACGGCCTTCTGGCAGCGTTGAACGGGTTTTCCTATCTGCCACTCACAATGGATGCGAGGGGCTTCCCACAGCTTGAACAGGGTGACGTCATCGGGTTTGAACAACAGGAAGGCACAACCTGGGACGAGACAGTATCAACATGGCAGGATACACACATTCCGTGGGACGGCATCATGCGGTACAAGACGGTCATTCTCCATCAAGTATTCAATTTTGCTGGTGGTCTTCGAATGACGCTGGAAGCACCTTCTGTATCGGAGCAGCAGAGTGAATTTGTAGTGGATGGTACCTTAACAACCGCTGTCAATAAGCTGAACAAGGAAGCTGTAAAGGAAGGGAAATCCTATTACGGGGCTACCATCACACGTACTGAGGGCCTGACCATTGAACGTGAGGACCATGCCAGCAAAGTCATTCTGAACAGCGATAAGATGTCGTTCCAAGCTGACGGCCAAGATGCAATCTATTTCGACATCCCAAGCAGGCGTTATAAGTTTAACGGGACGCTAGAAGCCACGGATGGGGTATTTACTGGAACACTCCAAGGTGTTGACGGAACGTTTACAGGTAACCTCAGTGCTGCTGGGGGTACATTCGAGGGTAATCTGCAAGCAGCAGGCGGGACCTTTACCGGAACACTGGTCGGGGTGGATGGTACTTTTAGCGGGACCATTCAGGCAGCTACAATCCTCGGTACAGATATCAGAGGGTCTACTATTATCGGTTCCGTGTTAAAAACTGCAGAGAGTGGCAGACGGATTGAGATTGATTCGGCTGGTTTCCGGTCCTATGATTCCAATGGGCGCAATCGTGTACAGATTTCCACTTCAACCGATTCCTCTGTTGCTGCGGTAGTTTGGAGAGATACCAACGGGTCATCCGTAGGAGAGATCAACTCCTATGAATCTAGTGGGCAGCTGACGGTATTCAGTAATAATCTGTGGCTTGGTTCCAACAGCAACGCAAACCCAATTCGCTTGCAAGGTGCTGTCACATTCGGAGGAAGTGCTACGTTAAGAACGGGGTTTGTATATGGGATTGGCATATCAGACATTTCAGGATTACAATCCCAGCTCACATCATTGCAGACTCAAATTTCAAGTTTGTTATCTTCGTTTAATACTCATAGGCATTCTGTTACCGTTCCAAATCATAATCACGGGAACACTGCTAACCAAACATCTGGAGGCGGAACCTTCCAATCTACTACTCCGTAATGTATCATAATAGGTAAATTGCACCAATATGGAGGTAGTGTTTATGAAAAAAATCGCATACATTGCTGGCGGTATTCTGATTGGTTTTGTTTTTTCGACAACAACGGGGGCTTTTGCCGATCAGATAAAAAGTTTAGTGGGAAAGAAAGTGACAGGTGAGTACACCGTTATAGTTGATGGTAAATCTCTATCAGATAAAGGCGCTATAATTGATAGCAAGGCTAACGTCCCCGTTCGGGCCTTATCTCAAGCGTTAGGAGCTGATGTACAAGTGTCAGGTAAAACGATCACAATTACTTCTACAGATTCTGATACATCTGGATCAGGAACAACAGTTTCGTCTTCTAATACTTATTCAGGTAAGTCTAAGGAATATCTTGAATCGATGAAGAGTGAATACAACAATAAAATTTTGCCTCCATTGTTAGAGGGGCGCGATAAAGTAGCCGCTGCACTTGAAGAAGTCAAAAGCACAGGAAATAAAGATTCAATTGCACAGGCTGAACAAAGACTTGCTGAATATCAAAAATTGGTGGACGATGCACAAGTTGAACTGAAGCTGATCGACGAGGCATTGGCTGCAATTAAATAGCCTATTGGGCGTAAAGCGACAAATAATACCAAAATAACACTTAACACATTTGGTAATGCATGGTACTATATTCCTATAAATTAGGGATATAGTGGGGGTTATGGTGTGAACAAGAAGCCATGGTACAAAAAATGGTGGGTATGGTTGATTATCATTTTCGTTGTAGGTGTTTTTGGATCAAATATGCAAGACGATGAGGCAAAGCCTGTTACTGCTGAAGCAAAGAAGACATCTTCAACTTCAACAACTGATAAGAAAGAGGCTGTTAAGGAAGAGCCGAAAGAACTTGCAATTACAGAGATCGGAACAGGTATTCAAACTAAGAATTTTAAGGTTTCTGTTGAAAGTTTGACCAAACCAAAAAGCGATAATATGTTTGTTAATCCTGAAGAAGGAAACGAATTCGTTTCGGTAGGCCTGTTAATTGAGAACATCTCTGAAAAAGACTACACGATTAGTTCAATGATTATGTTCGATGCTTATCAAGATGGATTTTCTATTAATGAAGACATAACAGGCCATGCATTAAAAGGTTCGGAAAAGACGATGGACGGTGCTCTGGCAGCAGGGAAAAAAATCAGAGGTACTCTGGTTTACCAGGTGCCGAAAGATTGGAAAGAACTTGAGGTCAACGTTGATCTCACAAAGCTAAGTTTTAGTAACGATGGTGAGGTTAAGATAGTTTTGCCAAATAAATAGATCCAAATGAGAGTCCATATGCATGGGCTCTTTTTTGTTGCTCAAAAAGGAGTGAACAGCATGGAAGAACAGCGTATCCGTGAGATTATCCGTGAAGAATTGATTGCCCATGACGAACGGGTCAAAGGCGAAACGGTGACGATCCGGGTCAATGATCAGATGAAGGCCGCCATGCTTGAAATCATGAAGAATATGAAGTGGGGTGCACCAGGTGAAAGTTAAGAAAGTGCTTGAACTGTCCGTAGACGTGACTGACATTTTCCGCGAGAGCCCTTTGGTGATCCGGGCCATGGTGGATACATTGCCCACGTTGGATTCACAAGTTGCGTTCCTTAGGGCTATTCACCAGGACGTTGAAACATTATTGAAGGGAGTTGTTACGAATGGCGAACCGGTTCGCGAATCTGGAGGGCAGCAAAAAGATAAGTGAGGATTTTAATAACATCAATATCGGCTTTGACCGTGTGCAGACCGAGATGGACACCAAAGGTACGCCAGCAGATGCCCAGGCTAAAGCCGATGCGGCTAAGGCGGCAGCCATTGCCGCGTCCGCTGCTGATCTGGCAGCCCACAAGGCACGCGGGGCAGATGAGCACCCAACAGCAAAGGGGAATGCAGCGGGGTTCATGAGTGCGGCTGACAAGCTGAAACTTGATACCAGTACAGGCTTAGCAACACCTTACACGCTCTTACAACGTGATGGAGCAGGACGTGCGAAGGTGGCGGCTCCAGCCACATCGGATGACATAGCCCGTAAAGCTGAGACAGACGCCGTACAATCCAATCTGGACAGCCATACAGGGGATGCAAATGTACACGTTACGGCTGCGGATCATACCAAATTAAACGGGATTGCTGCAGGAGCTGAGGTCAATCAAAACGCATTTGCCAAGGTGAATGACGTGGAAGCTTCCAACAAGACCGATACGGTTACATTTGTGGGTGGAACTGGGATTGCCGTTACAACCGATCCAGAAGGCAAACGGGTTGTTCTGACGGCAACAGGTGAAGCAACGCCAGGTGCCCATGCATCATCCCACATCACTGGCGGGACGGACGTCATCCCTGACGCTGTGATTGGCGGCTCAAGTGGCCTTATGAGCGGGGCCGATGCCAAGTTTGTCCGGCAGGATGGTGAAACGAAGACCGGGGCGCAAGCAAAAGCTGATGAAGCAAAACAAGCTGCAATAGATTTAAGTTTACCACGTGCAGGCGGGGCATTAACTGGACCGTTACGATTTAGCAATTGGGGAGAAATCAGCGCAAGCACAGGTGGGTATGTGTTGTATGGCCATAACTGCTATTTGGATGCGGCTGGTGTCGTGTATCGTTACCGTAACACTCACGCCAATATGGGTGCGCGAGGGATTGTATTCCGTCTTGGTGCTGGTCTTCAAGGGGCTTGGATGTTTGATATGGGAGCAATCGCAACAACAGCAGGGGCATCATTTACGCCTGTACTTAAACGTCTGCTCAATACGGACGACTACAGCGCAATTGTGCAGGATTATATTCGCCAGCCAGGATATGCAGTGACAACAGGTTCAGCATCTACTTATATTGTCACACTCAGCCCTGCACCTGCATCGTTACCGGACGGGTTCGGGGTTACGATCATTCCACACGTTGATAACAGCGCAACACCAACACTTAATGTTAACGGTATTGGTGCGGTGGCGCTCAAGGATCAAAAAGGAGTCGCGTACGCTGCTGGTAAGTTGGTAGCAGGTCGGCCGTACACATTTCGCAAGGTGGGTACGGATTTTTTGGCCGATAGCGGGTCGAGTAGCGGTACTGCTCAACCCGCGCAAGTGTTGTTTGGAGAAACATTTGGAAATGACGATGGAGATCAAGTAGGAACAATGGTTAACCAGGGTGCAGGCGGTACCGTGACACCGGGAACAGCTAATCAGACAAAAGCCGCTGGGTACTACAGTAGCGCCATTAGTATCTTGGGAGACGCGAATCTGGTAGCGGCAAACATTAGAAGCGGATCCACTATATTCGGCGTAGCGGGAAGTTTAGCGCCGAGCGTCAGAGGGTTCGTTGACGGACAGACCTTCAACCCTTCAGCTTCAACACTCAACTTGGCCGCTTCACAAACTGCGATCCACATTTTAGGGACGATCCCTGCCGGAGCGTTAACAGCAACGTTTTCACCTAAGACAAATACAAGTATTAGATACTATTCAAACAACTCTAACGTGTTGACGGTGCAAATGGTTCTAATAGATTCTAACGACAATCTTCACTATTTAACGACTAACGACACAATGCCGACCAGTACATCCTATTATACATTCACATTCTTGGTTGATTTGGTAAACAATCGCGTTCATGCAAAGCCAGGCGAAGGATCACAAAGTATATCTACCTCCAATATCGCAAGCACGTTTAATACCTCTAAGGGTCCTGTAAGGATTGGCATAAGAAACTCTAATTTTTCAAGCTCTAACCAAGCATATAACGTTATGTGTAGCGGATTATCCTATATCTACTAAAGGAGGCGGTAAAATGATTGTTGCATACGCGAAAGAAACAGGTAGTACAGCGCTGGTAACGGGTGTGTATTATGGCGAAGTAGTTCTACCGGAAGATGGTAATTACATTGAAGGTGCATTTGAACTTCCGCAACAGGGAGATTTACCTAACCTTGATCCTGTATTAAAGATCGATCTATCCACTACGATTCTTTACTATGATTACGTTTCGCGGGATTCAGTTTTTGCTCAGTTGGGAGATCTGCAAAAGAAACTCACGGAAGCTGAAGGGATTAACAAGCGACTTGCAGAGGAAAGCAACGCAAACCAATTGGCCCTCATGGAACTGCACATGCTCGTGCTCAGTGTGGTGTCACCTGATGAGGGTTAAGCTTGCTAGGCTGCTGATCCGTTGGGCTGTAGCACTCATGAGAGGGGGTGACACTATGTTAGTTGTATACGTGATGATGATTCATAAAGGCTTGATCAAGCTGGAGCAAGTACCAGCAGGCAGCCGTGAACAAGTGGCCGCAGCTTTGCAGGCTGGGGACATGGACCAAAACGGTAATATCGTGTAACAGGCGTTCCGACATCGGAGCGCTATTTTTATGCCCTCTGGAGTGGTCAGGGGGCTTTTCATATTAGACAGATGGGGGATATGGAATTGGAAAACGTGGGGAAATGGGCTTTGGCCGGGGGTAGCTGGTTGGTGTCTTATTTATTTGGGGGTTGGTCTGGAGTGCTAGGAGTACTGTTGGTGTTCGTGGTGTTTGATTATCTAACGGGTGTTGCTGCTGGTTGGATGTCAGGCGAGTTGAAAAGCAAAATCGGAATGTTTGGCATCGCTCGTAAGGTCTTTATTTTTGCCATGGTCGGCGTTGGCCACTTGGTGGATGGCATCCTTGGTGATGGTCATTTGTTCAGGGATACGGTGGCGTTTTTCTATATTGCGAATGAGCTGCTGTCAATCACTGAAAATGGCGGGAAAATGGGAGCTCCTATCCCGTCAGTAATTAAGCAAGCAATCGAGGTTCTGAAGGGCAAAGGCGGCAACGATAACGATAGAGGAGCTGGTACGAATGTATAAAGTATGGATTGATGCAGGGCACGGTGGTAAGGATCCGGGAGCAGTGGCAAATGGAGTATTGGAAAAGGATATTGCGTTGAAGGTGTCGCTGGGTATCAAGGAGCGCCTAGAATCAGGATACGAGAACGTGCAAGTGCTGCTTTCCAGATCCTCGGACGTATTCTTGGAACTTCGTGACCGGACAAGCAGAGCCAATGCTGCCGGTGCTGACATCCTAGTATCCATTCACTGTAACGCAGGTGGTGGCAAGGGCGGTTTCGAGACGTTCAGATATACGTCCGCTTCCCAATCCAGTATTAAGCTCCAGGACACGCTGCACAAGGCGATCACGGCTAAACTGGGCGGCACAGATCGTGGCCAGAAGGCGCAGAACCTTCACATGGTTCGCGAATCCAATATGCCGGCAGTATTGACTGAGAACCTGTTTGTCGATGTGGCAGCTGACGCGGACAGGTTGAAGCAATCTAGTGTGATCGATGCAATTATAGATGGCCATGTCCAAGGAATCGCTACATACCTGGGGCTGTCCAAAACGAAGGAGGAAAAGCCGGTGACACAGGGGAGAGATATTAACGTACCAAGCAAGTGGGCTGAGACGACGTGGAAGGGAGTAACGGAGAAGGGATTCTTCGATGGGAGTCGACCGGGTGCAACAGTTACGCGTGAGGAATTGGGTACTGTAGTGAGCCGCCTGCTGAAGTACGTTGACCAAAAAGGATAATTAAGGTAATATACAATTAAATCCGAAAGTATCGGTGAAAAGGGCCCCACTGGCATAGCGCTGGTGAGGCCTTTTTTTTAGAATTCTGTATCAATAACAAGGGGATTTGTGTAAACTATATACAAAGATGGAGGGGAGGTTAGAGCCATGAAAAAGCATGTAATATACTATTATCACGTAATCGGAGAACAAGCCGATATCATACATAATGATAGCTATTTTGTTTTGGAAACTTACCGTATTGCTGGCTTAACTAACCCTCGAAACTCGAAGCAGTTAAATTTAAGACTGCGTCCTTTTGAACTTCAACAAAACAATCTATATTCTTTAATTTCTAAGTCTGAAAAATTAAAGTTACAAATCTTAAAAGTTGAATTTGATGATATCGATTACGAGTTAGAAGAGGAATTTAAAGATGCTTTAAAAAGCAGATCTGCTTCAAATATATATGAAATATCTGAAATTATACGATCAGAGAACGTTGATATAAGTGCTATCACATTCAATTATGGCGATCGTCAATACCGAGTTCATAAATATGCTGTAGCTGAAATAATCGGGGAATGGGAAGAGTTACCTATATTGACTGTAGAGACCCCTTTAGCCATGGCCATTGGATTCAAGAAGTTCCCTACTGAAAGGACGTTTGGATATTGAACCAATATTTGAAAATGATACTAACCCAAACGTTTCAATTCGTGCTTATTCTAGTCTTCTTTCACGAGTCGACAGGGCAGCCGTGGTTTGACAATAAATTAAGAGATACTATAATTTTGGTAGTGAGTTATTTTGTATATATGGTAATTCCTTTCTTTTCATGGCTATTCCGTCCTTTAGTAATAAATTTGAAGCAGGAGAGTAGATTAGGGGGAGGAATTGATGTGACTCCCATTCTCCTTGAAAATGATGTTATGAAAAGTCATCAAACACTGAGAACTGTTAATCTTTCGATTGAGATCATAAGGAGAGGTAGTATTTGGTGGAGAATTTTGAATTGGTATCTAAGGAAGAGGACAGTTAACATTGTTATAAACTCTACTCCCGATGAGTTGTTAATCCAACCACCTGATTCATTCCATTTAAAGAATGTTTTAATGGGGGAAACTGGATTTACAATTGATATTAATTCTCTAATAAAAGATATGAGGACAGGAAGCGGAAAGTTCACTATAAATAAGTCGTTTCCATACATTGTTGCTGATCATCCTGATATCCACATATCCCATAATTTAAGCGCAATAGTTCAACCAAAGCTATTAGTGGGGGACAAGCCCTCCAAGTTCCTAAAATTATTTATTAAATTCGAGACCAATAATCATAAGATTGTTTTCTTCAGAAGATAGGAGATGATTTACTTTGGCAGACCTTGATTTTGATAAGCGCCTAACTATTTGGGCTATGGATCAAATGCATACATTAGATTCTATAATGGGTGTTTTAAGAATGGATTATAATCTACCCATAGAATATCTTTCTGAAAGAGATGGTCTAACAACTTATGAAAAAACCTTGCAAATAGAGTGGCGTCCTGCTGATAGTGAGGAATTCTCTGTGGAGACTCTTCAAGTTGGAGGTGAGGACTATAACTATATTTCTGCTATCGGTAAGTATGAAGATAGTCTAGGTGAAACTAGAGCAGTGATTGATGGTAGTGTTGTTCTCCCAAGAGAGTACCGCGTGTTTAATAAAACAGTTGATGCTATATTCTTTGAGAATCACGGGCGAGTCTACTGTATCCTAGATGTAAGTGTGAGCCAAGAAAAAAGGGTCAGATCAGTTCTTTTTGGCCAAGGCTATAAAAGATTGAAGAAGGAAGAATGGGGCAAGGTACAACACGACAAATTGGTTCAATATAGACTCGACAGTGACTTCTTTTATTGGCTCTTTAACAAGCGTGGGCAAAAGATTAATATTCAAAGTGTCGAAGGTAAGGAAGACTACATTGTTAGTCTTATCGACATTCATGCCGTTTCTCAATTATCTGAAAGAGAAGTATATGATAATAAGAGTGAAGGGGCAGATGTCCTTGGGTCACTGCCCACTTTGTCGGGATTAGGAATAAATCAGAGCGTCTATGAGGGTGGGTTGCATATCATTATGCCTGATATGCAACTTCTTACTAAGGTTACAAATTCTTGTACTTGCGTACTTGATTCTGTTCGTTCTGTTATTTCAAAAGAAGGCGAAACAAGTAATGTGATGGATGAATTCCCTAAAACGTCTATCCTGATTTATACCATACTGTTCCCAGGATTGCTTTCAAGGTATCATGCTGAAAAAATTAATGGTGAATGGTCTGCTGAGAAGGGTGAGAAACAGAGAAAAGCCTGGGCTATAGATGTAATTAAACAACTCGCTTCAGATAATGCAATTACTTTGGAAGATATTGAGGAAATCCTCTATTAAAAGAACTTATATCTATTAAACATCAAAAAAGAACCCTGTTAACCTTCAATGGTCAGCAGGGTTCTTTTGGTTTTATCTACTCAATTTGTACAGGCAATACTGATTCAACGAAACACTCTCTGCAGCCGCGCGTTCAACCAATTGCCGGTGCAGACTCTTAGGGACCCTCAAGTTGAATTTACCGCTGTACTCATCTTCACCAATTGGCTCAGGAATGACGTCACCGTATTCCAGCTTTACAGCCAGGTAACCCTCCATTGCTTCCCGAACACTTTCGTAGGCTTCAGCAAAGGTATCCCCATTGCTCTGGCACCCATCTAATTCCGCAACAGTTGCGAAGAAATAATCACCGCTCTCGTCCTTAACGGGTCTGATTTGTATTGTATACGGGAGGGCCATGTAGTACGCTAAATCCTTCTTTTGGCTATGATTTGCCATTAATAATCGGCTAGGATATGATGAGAATTAAGGAAAGGGGAGGTGCTACTCCCCGATCCGGTCCAGTACGTCTTTGACGTATGCCGCCTTTAGTGGTTGTTCCTTTTTGATGGTTATCAAGTCTCCTGCTTGGTTCCGGAAATGGAAGTGCGAGCCGTTGCTTCTCACTAATCCATAACCGTGATGCCGGAGTACCTTGGCAACTTCATCATATTGGATACCACTGGGGCGGTCTTTCATTTTTTGGACCAATTTTTCTATCCTAGCCATATCTCACCTCCTAAATATATAGTACCATATATAGTACTATATATGCAAGGGGCTTATGATTTGATATTGGAATAATTCAGCTTTGTTTTATTTTTTGGCAGATGTGTTCTTTCTATTATAAAGGGGCAGTCATGGGGCAGTTGATTGTGTATTCAACGTTTGTACATGCTGTTCATGACTGCCAATAAGGTTTAAAAGCGAGAGCTCATCAATCTTTTGACTGTGTAAGACTATCGCGGAATAGGGTGAGAATCAGCCTTCCAAGCTAATAGCGTGGGTTCGATTCCCATCACCCGCTTACAGGATATAATGAAAGAGCCTTTGCAGATGCAGAGGCTCTTTTATTTTTATTAACGTAAGAATTAGCAGTTATTTTATATAATATTTTATGTAAGGAACAGTACAGGTTTATTTAATAAAGAGCCAAGACCTCCCTATTCCAATAGTAAAGGGGTCTTGGCTCTTCTGTTTTATCCTTGTCGATGAGCTGTTTCTAAGACGTAGCAGCTATTGTAACGTGACGTGAGTACAATTTAACGTTCGTTGTGATCCGTCACTCTTTTACGCATGCCCGCTAATCCAAGCAGTCCCAGCAAACCAAGCCAGCCCCAATCCATGCCGTTGTCACGGTTGGTTGTCGTGGCGTTAGCACGAACACTGTTGGTACGATAGTCACCATTGTTGCGGTAGTTTCCATCCATATTCAGGTTGGTGTTTGTGCGATCCATGTAGTTGGTGTCCTGATAAGAGCGGACACGTGATCCGTTGGTGTTGGTGTCCATTCCCTTGGACATATGGCCATCAGCAGCAGCAGGGCCAGCCATCGCGGCCACCAGAAGCACGGAAGCAATAATTGTTGTACCTTTCTTCATCATTTGGATTCCTCCTTTTTAGTAAGAGCTATAGATTAATCTGCCCAAAAAGCTAAGAACATTATGTAGAAATGATGTGTTAAGATATCCCTTTGACTACAGAGAATTAACAAAGTACATAAGAAACTCCCCTAATAAGCAGACTGTAGTGGGAAGAAAATTATAATTACATCTTTAATTTATTGCGTCACTGTGGTAAAGTATACAAAAGCTTGCTTTGCCGGTCATGTTTCTTTGTATATCATCTGTTCTCAAACAATGAAATTATGCGGTTTAACCTTAATATCAGGTACATGGGATCATATCTAAAAGAACTGTATATTTATGAGTTTTTAAGAATAGGTATGAGACTTTTGATTTATCTAAAGTACGTGAAAAAGGTATCATGCGACAGGATATGACCATTAATTGAAGCAGAACAAGAAAATGAATAAAAAAGCGTGTTTTTGTGCTGTAAATCGGGGATAATCCCCATTTTTTCTAGTAGAAAAATAAAGATTTTCGTACCATTTTATTGTATGATGTTATGAAGGTGTCAAATTTACGTGTACGAATGGAACGATCAGATGGGAGGATAAGCATGACTGAAACTATGGTAACCGCCAGCAAAAGCCAATCCAACAACCTGCTTCGGCGAGACGTGCGGTTCCTGGGCAATATACTCGGAGAAGTTCTTGTCCATCAAGGCGGCACGGAGCTTCTAGATATCGTTGAGAAGATTCGGGAAACGAGCAAATCGTTGCGTGCAGAATTTCTGCCAGAACTCTATGCAGAGTTCAAAACGATGATCCAGGAATTAGACTCGGACAATCGTCACCAGGTTATTCGGGCTTTCGCTATTTATTTTCAATTAGTTAATATTGCTGAACAAAACCATCGGATCCGGCGTAAACGGGATTATGAACGTTCTGCTGGGGACGCTGTGCAGCCAGGATCGATTGAGAAAGCAGTACAGGATCTTAAGGAACGTGGACTGTCTCATACAGAGGTGGAAGAGATTCTCGACGATTTGTCGTTGGAACTTGTTATGACAGCTCACCCAACCGAAGCTATGCGCCGGGTTATTCTGGACATCCATAAACGGATATCCGAAGATGTCATGTCACTTGATAATCCTACGCTGACGTTGCGTGAACGTGAACAGTTGCGTGAGAAGCTGCTGAATGAGGTTATTACACTCTGGCAGACAGATGAACTTCGCGACCGCAAACCGACTGTACTCGATGAAGTGCGGAACGGGATGTATTACTTTCATGAAACGTTGTTCCACGTACTTCCGGATGTATATCAGGAGCTGGAACGCTGCCTGAACAAATTTTATCCTGACCATGACTGGCATGTGCCGACGTATTTGCGGTTCGGTTCCTGGATCGGTGGAGACCGGGATGGAAATCCTTCGGTAACTTCAGATGTAACATGGCAGACACTGTTGATGCAACGCAAGCTCGCTTTGCGTGAATACCAACGGATTATGATTGAACTTATGGGCCATCTCAGCTTCAGCACAAACATCATTCATGTATCGGATGAGCTGGTGCAGTCGATTGAGCAGGATCGTAATTCTGTTACATTGAAAAAAGTGGATATCTGGCGGAATGAAAAAGAGCCATACCGCATCAAATTGGCTTATATGATTGCCAAGCTGAACAATGTACTGGATGAGAACAAATTAGGTCAACCTGACCGTTATCATAGCGCACAGGATTTGATTGATGAACTGATGATTATTGATCGAAGTCTGCGCCATCATTTTGCCGATTACGTAGCAGATACGACCATTCGCAAGATGATTCGTCAAGTCGAGTTGTTTGGTTTCCATACCGCAGCATTGGATGTGCGTCAGCACAGTAAGGAACATGAAAATGCGATGTCGGAGATTTTGGCGAAAATGAACATTGTAGAGGATTATGCGCGTCTGACTGAAGACGGTAAAATCGATCTGCTTGCTCGTTTGCTGGATGATCCACGTCCGCTTACTTCTCCTTATCACCAATACACGGAGGGAACCAAAGAATGTCTGGATGTCTTCCGTACCATTAAGCGTGCCCAGAACGAATTTGGGAACGGCTGTATCACAAGTTACCTGATCAGTATGACGCAGGGCGCAAGTGATTTGCTGGAGGTTATGGTGTTTGCCAAAGAAGTGGGTTTATTCACCAAAGGACACAACGGTGACGTTGTATCTACACTTCAAGCGGTACCGCTGTTTGAAACGATTGATGATCTACATGCGGCTTCGGACATTATGCAGAAGCTGTTCAACCTTCCTGTATACCGCGCAAGCGTAAAAGGACGGAATGAACTGCATGAAATCATGCTTGGTTATTCAGATAGTAACAAGGATGGCGGCGTGGTTACAGCCAACTGGGAACTGCGCGTAGCGATGAATGCCATCACGGCTGTAGGTAATGAACACGGCGTTAAGCTGAAGTTCTTCCATGGACGTGGCGGGGCTCTTGGACGTGGCGGCATGCCACTCAACCGCAGTATTCTTGCTCAACCACCACATACGATTGGTGGGGGCATCAAGATTACGGAGCAGGGAGAGGTTATTTCTTCCCGTTATTCCCTTCAGGGGATTGCATACCGCAGTCTGGAGCAGGCAACTTCGGCTCTAATCACAGCAGCACTTAATGGGCTTGAGCCGCAAGAGTCAGCATCCGAACGTCATTGGGACAGCATCATCAAAGAGATTTCGGAAGTATCTCTGACGAAATATCAGGATCTGATTTTCCGTGATCCAGACTTCTTCACCTTCTTCAAAGAATCAACGCCGCTTCCGGAGGTTGGTGAGCTGAATATTGGTTCCCGTCCATCCAAGCGTAAAAATAGTGATAAGTTTGAAGATCTGAGAGCGATCCCTTGGGTATTCGCCTGGACTCAAAGTCGTTATCTGCTTCCGGCATGGTATGCGGCAGGAACAGGATTGCAAAGTTACTATCAGGATAAAGAGGAAAATCTGGTTGTCCTGAAAGAAATGTATGCAAGCTTCCCATTCTTCCGTACATTAATTGATACGGTACAGATGGCCGTAGCCAAGGCAGATCTGGTCATTGCCAAAGAATATTCGGCCATGACTTCGAACAAGGAAGCCCGTGATCGCATCTACGGTCAGATTGAAGCCGAATTCAAGCTCACAAAAGAGCTGATTCTGAAAATTACCGGAGAAGCTGAAATTCTGGATGATGTACCGGTTATTCAAGAATCCATTCGCCTTCGTAACCCTTATGTAGATCCGTTGTCCTACATGCAGGTTCAACTTCTGAGCGAGCTCAGAGATATGCGTGAACGTGGTGAGGATGATACGGAACTGCTTAGAGAAGTGTTGCTGACAATCAATGGCATCGCTGCAGGACTGCGTAATACAGGTTGATGATTGAACTGCTGCATTTGAATAATTATATGTAACAAAGTACCCATTACTTTGTTAACTAAAAAGCTCCATTCTCTGCTCTACGGAGTAAGAGATGAAACGGGACTCCTACGGGAGTTCCCGTTTTTACTGTTTTTGGCGGATATTTGTCATACAGTCTTGATTTTTGACCAAAGTTGATTTACGATTTGATTGGTGAATTACAAGTGTGGACGGGTATCAGAAGACGGAAGACCCATCAGCATGTCTGGGGGAATAAGGGTGGACAATTTGGAGAACAGGCTTGTTAAACTGGTGCTTAAGGGCGACCAGAGAGCCTTCGCAGAAATCGTTGAACTATATAAGGACAAGCTATTTCATTTGGCATACCGGATGCTGAACAATCGTCATGAAGCTGAAGACGTTGTGCAGGAGACGTTTTTGCGTGTGTTTCGTAATATGGAGAAGTACGACCCGAACCAGAAGTTCTCAACCTGGATTTACCGGATCGCAACCAATCTGTGTATTGACCGACTGCGTAGAAAGAAACCTTCATACTCTTTGGATGCTGAACTGAATGATCAGGAAGGATCTGATGGTTATGCGATGCTCCCGAGTGATGATCGTACACCGGAGAGTGAAGCGCTCCTGTCAGAAACGCAGACACTCATTCGTGAGGCCATTGACAGTTTGCCAGCCAAGTATAAGTCCGTTATGATTCTGAGATATTTACAGGACTTGTCGCTACAGGAAATCAGTGATGTGACAGGTATGCCCGTAACAACGATCAAGACACGCGTTCATCGGGGCCGTGATTTTCTACGTAAAAAATTGGAGTATAAGTTATAAATGTTAAACGCCTTTAAATATGGGCGAAATTATTTGAAACATATCCGAAACGGATGCGTATGTAATGTATGCAAGTCTTATGCGTGCTTTTTAATGGCACATGGACTAAGTGATTTAAGAAAGGATTGGCTCTCATATGGATTGCAACTCGGCCGTCTCTTTAATGCATGAATGTTTGGATGAGTCGTTGTCCCCGGCCCAGAAGGTTGAACTGAAAAGTCACCTTGTGATCTGTCCGGATTGTCGCATGCGCTTTAAAGAGTTGGAACAGACGGAAATGTTACTCTTTGCCATGAAACACTATTCACCGTCTGCCTCTGATGAGCTGACCAATCGAATTATGAATGCTCTGCCCCAGCCCAAGAGACAGCAAGCATGGCTCAAATGGGTCAAAGGACATCCCGCGCTGACGGCGGCAGCCTTCTTTTTGGTCGTGATGCTCTTTAGCGCCTTGAATTTCTGGAATCAGAATAACGAAATGGTTGTTAAGGGAAATAATCTGGACCAGATCGTGATTCAGGGTAACACGGTTATTGTTCCTGAAGGTAAGTCAATTGCTGGCGATCTTACGATAGAAAATGGAACCGCACAAGTATATGGTGATGTGAACGGCAATCTGACGGTTATCGACGGACAACTGTTTCAGGCTTCAACGGCGCATATTTCAGGTCAGGTGAAAAGTATTGATCAGGCGCTGGACTGGTTCTGGTACAAAATAACCAATATGGTAAATGAAGTGGCTTATCGCTAGAACAGGGTAAAATTCTTCAATGGTATATACCAAGCAGGGTACCTCCAGATTGCATGGGGTACTCTTTTTTTATACGCAAACTTTGTAATTCATGGTAAATGTGATGTTTATGTGCAGTTTGAGACTGCCGTAACTTGCAACCTGAACGTTAACGTTATAACCTAGATACTAAAGAGAACATACTACTACATATAGATAAGCATTTTGCACAAATCAAATGATGCAAAAATGCGGAGACAAAGGATTATATAAAATCCTAATGGGTTAATATGAGATCAGGGTTTACTCATCAATGGGGATAGCGGGGGCTGGCTTATGAATTATTTTGCTGACTTAACGTGGACAGAGTCCATTAAGGACGTTATCGATATATTGATCGTTACCTATATTATGTACAAACTGATTTTGCTTGTGCGGGGGACACGTGCGGTTCAGCTCCTGAAAGGGATTCTGTTCCTTGTGTTGATCTGGGCATTAAGTACGTGGCTAAACTTGTATACGCTCAAATGGTTAATGAACCAGATGTTTACGTTTGGTGTCGTTGCGGTGTTCATTATCTTTCAGCCGGAACTGCGTCGTGGTCTGGAGCAATTGGGACGCGGTAAGCTGTTTGGACGTTCAGCGGCAGCGAGTGATGAAGAACTAACGGTGTTAATTGGTGAGATTATCAAGTCAGTTAATTATTTGTCACGGCGTAAAATTGGCGCATTGGTCGTATTTGAACGTGAAACGGGTCTGAACGATTACACGGAATCGGGCATTAAGATGCACTCTCTGGTCAGCTCGGAGCTGATGATTAACATCTTTATTCCAAATACACCGCTCCATGATGGAGCCGTTATTATACAGGGAAAACAGATTTCGGCGGCGGCTTGTTATTTGCCATTATCAGAGAATCCTTTTATCAGTAAGGAATTGGGAACACGTCACCGTGCAGCAATCGGGATTACCGAAGTTGCAGATGCGATCTGTTTGGTTGTCTCCGAAGAAACAGGACAAGTGTCACTGGCAATGAATGGACAGGTCGTTCGTGATATTAAGGAAGAATCGCTGATTGCCAAACTGTATGAGGAGTTGCGCCCTACATCCAATCTGAAAAAGAATGGCTGGACAACCTTCTGGAAACGGAAGGGAGGACGTAACAATGGATAAGTGGTTTAACAATAATAACTTTGCCAAAATACTTGCACTTGCGGTTAGCCTGCTGCTCTGGTTCATGATTCATCTGGATGAAGTACCAACCACCCCTACGATTACGACAGGGACAACCAACAAGGTTGTGGAACGTACGGTGCCTGTTCAACCTTATGGATTAGACAGCAACAGCTATGTGCTCACTTCATTAAGTACGGATGAGGTCCGGCTGGAGATCAAAGGACAGCGCTCGATGCTAACATCGATTTTTACGAATGATGATTACAAGGTACTGGTCGATCTGAGTCAGGTGAAAGATGGGTCCAATACACTGCCACTTGTACCTGATTTGCCTTCCGGGGTAGAAGTGGTCAGTATGGAACCTTCCATGGTTACGGTGAACGTAGAAAAATTGGGCACCAAATCCTTCAATGTGAATATTGTACCCGAAGGGGAACCATCCGCCGGATACAGCGCTGGAACGCCCGTAACTGAACCTTCGACGCCGGTTAAGGTAACTCTGCCCGAAGGGCAGCTTGAGGCTGTAGCGAAGGTCCAGGGCAGTGTGAGCGTGAAAGATGCCAAGGAAGATGTCATACAGAAAAAAGTGAAACTTCAAGCATACGATGCCGAGGGCAAGGTCCTTGAAAATGCGATTATAACGCCTCAAACGGTTGAAGTTCGAGTTCCGGTCAATCAGCCCTATACATCTGTACCCTTAAGAATCAAATATTCGGGACAGCTTCCGGAAGGCCTGGTACTCTCCACGGTAGAGCCAAGCGTGAAAGAAGTCTCGGTTTATGGATCAGAGGATGCGCTTGCGGGTATACAGTCCTACGACCAAGTAACCCTTGATCTTACACAGTTTGATCAGTCGGGTACATCGACAGTTAACGTGGACTTGACGCCGCCTTCCGGTTTTGAGAAAATCGAGCCTAGTTCGATTCAGATCAAGGTAACCATATCACCATTTGACGAGGCAGAGGAGACAACCAAAGTCTTTCCGAACGTCCCCATCACACTTACCGGTGCGGGGAATGGACTGGAAGGGACGCTGGTTACGCCTCGAAGCGGCGGTCTGAACCTCACACTTACAGGCTCAGCAAGTATGCTTGAGGGTCTGAGTAGTGATGATCTCACGTTAACCGGGGATCTTGCTGGACTTGCGGTCGGAACGCATGAGATCAAGCTTGAAGCCGACCTGCCCCGTTATGCCAAACTGGATGAATCATCCACTGCATTGAGTGCGACGGTCAAAATTAGCGAAAAGGCTGAAGATACCACGACCACTCCTGGCGAAGAACCGACGGACGAGGGAACGGTAGCACCTGACCCAACACCAGCCGAGGTTGAAAATGGGGAAACAGAGCCTGTTCCTGATGAAGAAGAAACGGAATCGAATACGGATACTCAGGATCAGGGTCAACAGGGGAGCACAAGCAGTCGAGGTAATTTAAATAATAATAACAGCGGTACTGGCAGTAAAAGTGGCGCGAATCCGTAAATGTTCTAATCTTAAAATTCTCAAAAAAATAATAATAGTGCTCGTATATGATGCGAATAGAAGGAGTTAAATCATGGGGAAATATTTTGGTACAGACGGTGTAAGAGGGGTTGCCAATAAAGAGTTAACGGCAGAGCTGGCTTACAGCATTGGACGTTGTGGTGGTTACGTGCTTGCGGGTGGTGTGGAAAGACCAAAAGTGGTTATCGGCATGGATACTCGTATCTCGGGATTGATGTTGGAATCCGCACTGGTTGCAGGTTTGTTGTCCATTGGCGCTGATGTGATCCGTCTGGGCGTTGTATCCACTCCGGGAGTGGCGTATATCTCACGTTTGTTGAAAGCTGACGCGGGCGTGATGATCTCGGCTTCCCACAATCCGGTTGAGGATAACGGAATCAAGTTCTTTGGTGGAGATGGCTTCAAGCTGTCTGATGAAACAGAGAACCGGATTGAAGAACTGATGGATGCGGAGACAGATCAATTGCCACGGCCAGTTGGTGGCGGGCTGGGTACTGTAACGACAGATGAAGAATCCCGTTATCGTTACCTTGATTTCCTGAAAACGACTGTAAATGAATCGTTCTCTGGACTTAAAATTGTTTTGGACTGTGCAAACGGAGCAGCATATGAACTGGCACCGAAATTGTTCAGTGAACTAGGTGCAGAAGTCATTGCCATTGGCGCTGAGCCTAACGGCCTGAATATTAATGAGCAATGTGGATCAACTCATCCAGAGAACCTGAAACAAGAAGTGCTCAAACATAAAGCAGATCTGGGTCTTGCTTTTGACGGGGATGCGGATCGTCTGATTGCTATTGATGAGACAGGCGCTGAGGTGGATGGAGACTTCATTCTGTGTATCTGCGGTGATGCAATGAATCGTGCAGGCAAGTTGAAGGACAGTACTGTTGTATCAACTGTTATGAGTAACATCGGATTCTACAAAGCAACGGAGAAACTTGCACTGAAAACAGCTAAAACGGCAGTAGGTGACCGTTATGTGATGGAGGAAATGCGTCGCGGCGGTTACAACTTGGGTGGAGAGCAATCTGGCCATGTTATTTTCCTGGATTACAATACAACTGGAGACGGTATGCTGACTGCGATTCAACTCGTGGATACGCTCAAGGCTTCCGGTAAAAAACTGAGTGAACTAAAAGCGCTAATGACCCAATACCCACAAGTATTGGTGAATGTGCGTGTTGAAGATAAGAGCAAATACGAGGGCAATGCTGCAATCGAGCAAGCAATCACTACAGTAGAACAGCAACTCGGCGATAATGGACGTGTACTCGTTCGTGCTTCAGGTACTGAATCTCTGATCCGTGTTATGGCGGAAGGACCAGATAAAGACGAACTTGAACAATTTGTGTCTCAAATCGCAGATGTAGTGCAAAAAGAACTGGTATAGGACCGGAAGAAATCCTATGTGCATACGGTTTTCTAAAGGGAATTGTTGTGTATAAAGGGTATGATATAACAGGATTTAGGACATATAGTGCGTGTTCAAAAAGTCTGGTTTTCAGTACCGAGAAGATGGAATGAAGATAGAAATGGAGTAGCGGAGCGTAGGGAAACTACGTGAGCAACGGACATTTCGGCTGAATTTCATATTCGATGCTGATTATGCCAATAGGCATGATTTGTAATCAAAAGCGGACTTTTTGAATTTCCTCTAAAGATGGATATTCCTGCGTCCCGGCCTGATGAGACCATAGGTCCGTTTATCCGGTCGGGATTGTAGGTAAATATGCTAAAATTGTCACAGGTACTTTGCTCCATTGCAAAATGGACCTGACGTGCATATAATGAGTGGAGTCGTCATTCAGACACAGAAAGTGAGGAACGTAAGGTTACAGTTACACAAGCGCCAGAGCTTGGAGTTGCGCGGGATGATGTTGATCAGGATTTCTTCTAGGTTGAAGAACGTCTGATTAAGATCAACGGCAATCAAGCTGACGAGGTGGAGGTGTTCGGATTGTTCGGCGGGGACCTCCCGGTGAAGCACCAGAGCCGTAAACCGGATTGCGGAAAATGGATAGGTGACTGTCCACACAACGCGCCGGTGCAGGTGCAAGAGTTAAACTAAAATTGAAATGAATGTGCGTGAAGAGCGTAAACAGTACGCGGGCGGGAAAATGATGTACATTCATGATTGCATTTATAACAGCTTATGATGACAGCGGGGCGACACGAGGTCGCTCTGATCATTGATAATTGAATAAGTACCAAGTATTCATGAAACGCTAGGCAATCACTCATTTTTCCGATATGCCGCCTCTGCCTGTTTCTCTTCGTGACACAGTATTCATATACAAACGGAGGAAATAAATTATGTGCGGTATTGTTGGATATATTGGTAATAAGAACACTCAATCGGTATTGGTCGAAGGATTGAAAAAACTCGAGTATCGTGGTTATGATTCTGCAGGTATCGCAGTATTCACACCGGAAGGTCTGCAAATCACGAAAGCTCTTGGTCGTCTTGCGAACCTTGAAGCCAAGCTGGATGGTGCACCACTGGTAGGTAATGCCGGAATCGGACACACACGTTGGGCAACTCATGGTAAACCATCGGATGAGAACTCTCATCCACACACAGATGGAAGCCAGAAGTTCTCTGTTGTGCATAACGGTATTATTGAGAACTACCTGGATCTGAAGGACGAATTGATGGCTCAAGGTCACACGTTCACTTCCGAGACAGATACTGAGGTTATCTCTCACCTGATCGCACGTGAATACAATGGTGATATCGTCAAAACAGTACAAAAAGTGATCACGTTGTTGCGTGGCGCATTTGCACTTGGTGTATTGACAGAACATGAGCCAGAGAAACTCGTAGCAGTGCGTCAAGCAAGCCCATTGATTATTGGTATTGGTGAAGGCGAGAACTTCATTGGTTCCGACATCCCGGCAATTCTGGAGCATACACGTAACGTGTACATCCTGAATGATGGTGAAATGGCTGTATTGACACATGATGCTGTCGAATTGATGACGATTGAAGGCAACTTTATTTCTCGGGAAATGATTCGTGTCGATTGGGATGCTGTAACCGCAGAAAAAGGCGGATTTGAGCACTTCATGCTGAAAGAAATTCATGAGCAACCAAAAGCATATCGTGATACTATGCTGGGTCGCATCGATAATGAAGGCAAAAAAGTTCAACTTCCTGAGTTGAAAATGACTGAAGAACAAATTAAAAATATCCGTAACGTTCAAATCATTGCATGTGGTACAGCGTACCATGCAGGTCTGGTTGGACGTACAGTGATTGAGCAATTGGTACGTATTCCGGTTGAAACAGATGTGGCTTCCGAGTACCGTTACCGTTCCCCAATCGTGCACAAAGATACACTTGTAATCGTAGTGAGCCAATCCGGTGAAACTGCCGATACACTTGCTGCATTGCGTGAAGCACAATCCAATGGTGCACACGTACTGGCAATCACAAACGTAGTGGGCAGCTCCATTGCACGTGATGCAGATGATGTTATCGCAACATTGGCAGGTCCTGAAATTGCAGTAGCTTCTACAAAAGCGTATACTTCGCAGTTGATCGCGTTCAACTTGCTGGGTCTGTACCTTGCACAAGTTCGTGGTACTCAATCTGCAGAAGAGATTGAACACACGCTGGCAGCGATGCAAGCATTGCCTGAGCAAGTGGAATCCATGTTGGAGCAAGCGGAAGCAATTAAAGGATATGCAGAGCAAATCTCCAAACATGAACATCTCTTCTTCATTGGCCGTGGTCTTGACTATGCAGTAGCTCAAGAAGGATCTTTGAAGCTGAAAGAGATCTCTTATATTCACTCCGAGGCGTATGCTGCGGGTGAGTTGAAACATGGTACGCTTGCATTGATCGAAGACGGTATCCCTGTTATTGCCCTGGCAACGCAGGAGAACGTACTTGAGAAAACAGTGAGCAACATTAAGGAAGTAAAAGCACGTGGCGCAGATGTATTGGCAATTACGTATGAAGAGCACGTAGCACCATTGCTGAAATCCGTAGACCAAGCGTTTGCAATTCCTAAGACGCTGCCACTGCTTAGCCCTGCTTTGTCTGTAGTTGCGCTGCAATTGCTGGCATACTATGCTTCCCTGGCACTGGGTCATGATGTAGATAAACCACGTAACCTGGCGAAAAGTGTAACGGTTGAGTAAGGTATTCTGTACAAATTAGTTTATTGTCCAATGATAAATAAGTGTAGAACCATTAACAAAAGTATGGAACTACACGAACTATTGTCCGATGATATGGACAACGGGTTGATCAAAAGATTCCGTAAACTAATAAAGTATAAACAAAATAATGGTCCTGATGACTCTGAGTCATCAGGACTTTTTTGATGTTTCAGAAGGGTGGTTCTAAATATTAGAACCACCTTATTTGTGTTTTTGTATTGTAAATTGCGGTCATTCATTGGACGTAAATCCATCAGATTATAAAGTATCTTAGGAAGAGTACCTTTTTGTAATTCTCACATTTGAAATATTCTGCGTGCACGAATGTAATCAACTTCTTAAAGAGAATCATTAACATTCGCAACTCGTAAGTGCAAATATATCCCCAAGAAGGACCGGATCGGGCATAAAAGATCATTTGAATGGTAAAGGAAGATGACTGAACGTGACGGGTACATCTTTCAGCAACTCACAAAATGGTATGCCAAGAAGCAACAATGCGCTCGATGAAGAAGCTTATTACACGAAGTGAAATCATTGTCCGTCCGCGTTTGTAAATCTGCATGTAAATGAGTGAAGGACATCGGAAAGCGTATAAGGGAAAACCTCACGTACGGTTTGACGAGGAGCAGCAGAATATATTTACTCTTTATTCTAACAGAGACGTAGAGAAGAAGGCGTGATACAAAACGATGTCGGCTACCATCCGTGCGGACGCTGTGGCCAGTTTCCAGCCAGGCTTTCAGAAATTGGTCAGGTAATCATGTTAACTTATTACAAAGTGCAAGGAATCGGAACACCGGCAAAGAATATTTAAAGGGAATATATACCAAATTTACCTGTTAAAAAACTGAATGTCAACACTCGTCGAATTCCTTGATTGATGTCAAATCATTCCCAACGTTTCTTCTCCATTCACTATTTTTAACGAAAAATGTTAACACATAATGTTTTATTGACCAAATTTAACAATATAATGACTATATTTAACAAAAATTTCACTATACATTCTTGTAAATTTTGATATAATTCAACCTAGGTCTTATTCCCTATTATTCTAATAAATGGAATTGTAGGTTTTTTTATACCCATCCAAGCTGTGTGCGAGAGACCAGTATACTGGCTTACCAACAAGCCGGCATGTGGGGACCAACAATTGTGGAAAATGACAGCCTAGAATATGTTGCTCCATGACGTCAGTAGGTTTAGAAAGGAAGGTTCGGAAAGATAGAGCCAACCTTATCCCAATTCCGATGGAGGATGAAGCGAGTGAGCATTTTTGAAAAGCTGGAATCCAACGTAAGATCTTACTGCAGAAGCTTTCCGGTGGTATTCGACCGGGCCAAGGGAGACCTTTTATATTCTGAGGACGGAAGAGCATATATTGATTTCTTTGCAGGTGCCGGGGCACTCAATTACGGCCATAACAACGATTATATTAAAGACCGGGTTCTCGATTACTTGACCTCCGACCGGATTATGCACGGTCTGGATATGTATACAATGGCCAAGCGTGAATTCATCCAGAGCTTCTCCGAGCGGATCCTGGAGCCGAAGAAGCTGAATTACAAGCTTCAATTCTGCGGTCCAACAGGGACGAATGCGGTGGAAGCGGCCCTGAAGCTCGCACGCAAGGCGAAGAAGAGAAGTGGAATATTCGCATTCATGGGTGGCTTCCACGGCATGTCGCTCGGCAGTCTGTCGGCGACAAGCTCCAAGTCTATGAGAGAAGGGGCGGGGCTTCCTCTGGACGGAGTTACGTTCATGCCGCACCCGAGCGGGGCTTTCGCAGAAATGGATACGCTCGGTTATATCGAGAATATCCTGACTGATTCGCACTCCGGAATCGACAAGCCGGCCGCGATCCTGCTTGAAACGGTACAAGCCGAAGGCGGAATTCACGTTGTCGACGCGCAGTGGCTACGTGAGCTGCAGCAGCTTTGCCGCAGGCACGATATTCTGCTCATTACAGACGAGATTCAAGTAGGATGCGGCCGGACAGGCGAATTCTTCTCCTTCGAACGTGCGGGGATCGAGCCGGATCTCATTACCCTGTCGAAGTCGATCAGCGGGTACGGCCTGCCAATGTCCCTCCTGCTGCTGAAGCCCGAACTGGATATCTGGACGCCGGGCGAGCACAACGGCACCTTCCGCGGCAACCAGCTGGCTTTTGTGGCCGCGAAGGCTGCTCTTGAGTTCCGGGACAGAACCGAACTGGAAGCTCAGGTGAAGCAGAAGGAAGAATATGTGCGCTCGTTCCTTGATCAAGAAATTAAGCCTCTGCATCCGTCCATTGCCATCCGCGGACTCGGCCTGATCTGGGGCATTGACGTCTCGGGGTTCATGGATGAAGCCGGGGCGAAGCGAGTGACGGATATCAGCTTCGAGAACGGGCTCATCATTGAAAGAGCCGGAAGAGGAGATTGTGTGCTGAAGATCATGCCTCCGCTGACCGTCTCGATGGAGCATCTGACCGCCGGCTGCGCCATTATCAAGTCCAGTATGCAGCAGGTGATCTCTCAGGAGACCAAGGATTTGCTAGTAACGACCTAAGCTTGGCCAAGCCGATGGCCGCCCCGGCAAGAGGCACGAAAGTGCCTTCCGGAGGGCGTGCGGACTTGATGTTAAGGTAGCGCTTTCATCTAAGTGGAAGACTTTCTCCTTATGCTACCTGCGGTAACGTCAATCAGCATGGAATTCTCCGGCAATCCAAGGGCAGTCCCGTTCATGCCATACGGAGCATTCATTGAGTCTCATGCATTACCCTCGTTAAATTTAATCGTCAGGAAAAGCTCACTACCCCGCAGCCGAATCTTTATTTATCCACACCAGGGCTGTGGGGGAATAAGCAAATCGTACATAGAGTGTATCAATACCCCTTAAACATAGGCTTCGTCAAAGGCAGCTCGGGTGCCAAATCAGGAGGTACAGTCGACTTCCTGCTGGACGGCCGGAACCCTGCGGCAAGCTTTACATCGACAGGAGGAACATTCCTTGTCGTCTATCCCCAAATCCAATTCCGAACCCCATGTTAAACCAAATCCCGTCTTCGGGTGGCTCGTCCGCAGCAATCTTATTGAAGCAGAGGAGTCCGAAGTAGCCGCATCTCTTGCGTAGAACGATGTTTGTTGTCCTTTACGCATGGGAGCCGAGCGGTACAGCTGCTAGGCAGAGGATTGCCGCATGCGATCAACCGGGCAATCCAAGCGGTGACATGGCGTAAGCCATTGATATTGTTGTCAGATGTTTGAAAAGGAGGGGAGCGTTGCTTCGGCATATGCTCTGCCGGATTGCTTTTACCGATGAAGAGAGGGGAACGATCCAGATGGCTTTTGAAAAAGAAACGTTGTTTTGGAACGCAAAATTCGGTAGTGACGATTATACCTTGACGCGGTTGCCTTACAGCAAAGCTCCAAACTCCCTGGTGCCCAATGTGAAAACCGTTGGCGGTTCGCTTTCGGAGGAAGCGGCGCAGCGCGTCCTTCAAATGAGCAAGGGTGCTCCGCTGGCTGCTTTTATGATTTTGCTCGCAGGTGTTCAGGCACTCTTGCATAAATATACAGGAGCTTCAGACATTCTGGTCGGCATGCCGGTTGTGCGGAAAAAGGCGGAGACACGGCGATCCGTTAATCATACGGTCATTTTGAAAAACTCGCTTTTGGTGGGGGCAACTTTTAAGACGCTTCTGAGCGAACTGAGGACTTCCTTGCCGGAAGCCATTCAACATCAACATATTCCGTTCTTGAAAATGACGGAGAAGCTGGATCTGCAATATGTAGAAGGGATACCCTTCGTCCATACGCTAGTATCCCTTAAGGAGCTGCATCTGGACGAAATTGGGCAAAACGTGGTCACAGACTGTTCGTTTGAATTCAGTTTAGCCGGCGGGACGATACAGCTAGCGCTGTCATATAACGAGCACTTATATGACTCCGAGTTCATGAATCGGGTCGTCGGCCATCTGAATCGCCTGCTGTCCGTCGGGCTTCATGAGCTGGAGCTGGACATCGTGCGAGCGGACATGCTGTCGGAGGACGAAAAATTTCAATTAATACAAAGCTTCAACGATACCGAGAAGGACTATCCTCGTGATCGGACGATTCATCAGCTTGTGGAGGAGCAAGCGAAGCGTGTGCCCGAGGCGACTGCGGTTGTTTTTGAGGGGCAGCGGCTTTCATACGCAGAGTTGAACGAACGGGCAAACCAGCTGGCGCGTACGCTACGATCGGTCGGTGTGCTACCCAATCAGTTGGTAGGCTTGATGGTCAGGAGATCGCTGGAGACGGTCATTGGCATTTTGGCGGTTCTGAAAGCTGGCGGTGCCTACGTGCCGATCGACCCGGAGTACCCGGAAGAACGTATCCGCTACATTCTGGAGAACTCGAACACGCAGCTGCTACTGACTCAAAGAGAGCTGTTACAGCAAGTCCCGTTCGAAGGGACCGTATTGGCGCTAGATGACAAGCAGGCCTATAGCGATGATGGCTCAAACCTGGAGGCGGCCAGTGGTCCACACGATCTTGCTTATGTCATTTATACGTCAGGTACAACGGGCAAACCCAAAGGGGTCATGCTGGAGCATCGTGGTTTGGTCAGCTTGAAGCTGATGTTCGCAGACAGGCTGGGTATCACGGAGCATGACCGGATCGTTCAATTTGCGAGCTTGTCCTTCGACGCATCCTGCTGGGAGGTTTTCAAAGCACTCTATTTTGGCGCGGCTTTGTACATCCCGACAGCCGAAACAATTCTCGACACTCGGCTGTTCGAGAGTTATATGAACGAGCATGCGATTACGGCGGCGATTTTGCCTCCGACGTACAGCGCTCATTTGAACCCGGACCGTCTTCCCAGCTTAACAAAGCTTGTAACGGGAGGTTCGGCGGTATCGGCCGAATTCGTGCAGCAGTGGAAAGCGAAGGTTCACTATTTCAATGCTTACGGCCCTACCGAAGCTTCGATTGTTACGACGCTTTGGGATGCGGATGAGCAGCAGCCGGAGCGCAGAGTCATTCCGATTGGGCGCCCGCTGGCTAATCATCAGATTTTTATTTTGGATGCCCACCTGCAACTTGTGCCTCCGGGAGTGGACGGCGAGCTGTGCGTGGCAGGCGTGGGGCTTGCGAGAGGTTACCTGAACCAACCGGAACTGACGGCAGAGAAATTTGTGGAACATCCATTTGCGCCGGGAGAACGCCTTTACCGGACAGGAGATCTCGCCCGCTGGCTGCCGGACGGTAATATGGAGTACTTGGGCCGGATCGACCATCAGGTGAAAATCCGTGGATTCCGAATCGAGGTCGGTGAGATTGAAGATCAGCTTCTGAAGATCGACTCGGTGCAGGAGACGATTGTGATTGCGCGGGAAGGAAAAAGCGGGCAAGAACTGTGCGCTTACCTGGTCGCTAGTCTCCCTCTTACGCTCGGCGAGCTGAGAAGCGCGCTGGCGCAAAAATTGCCGAATTACATGATTCCGGCACATTTTGTTCAGCTTCCGCAGATGCCGCTCACGCCGAACGACAAAATCGACCGCAAGGCTTTGCCTGCCCCGGAAGGAAACGCACTGACCGGCGGCGAGTACGTAGCTCCACGCAATGAAGCCGAGCGGACGCTTGCCGATGTGTGGCAGGCGGTATTGAACGCCGATCGCGTTGGGGTAACGGATCATTTCTTCGAGCTTGGCGGAGACTCGATCAAGTCCATTCAAGTATCTTCGCGGCTTCATCAAGCCGGGTACAAGCTGGAAATCCGGGATTTGTTCAAATATCCGACGATCTCACAGCTTAGCCTGCATGTGATACCGATCGGACGTACCATCGATCAAGGCGAAATTACGGGTGAAACGGCGCTGACGCCGATTCAGCATTGGTTTTTCGAGAGCTCCTTTGCGGACCCGCATCATTTCAACCAGTCGGTGATGCTGTACCGGAAGGAACGCTTCGACGAAGAGATGGTACGTCAGGTGCTGCAAAAGCTGGCCGAGCATCATGACGCCTTACGGATGGTGTTCAGCAAAACGGAACAAGGGTTTAGCGCACGGACCCGCGCGATTCAGGAAGACGAGATGTTCACGCTGGACGTGTTCGACTTCAAGGATGCGGAGAATCCCACGCAGACTGTGGAAGCGAAGGCAACGGACATTCAAGCGGGCATCGATCTGGAGAACGGGCCCCTTATGAAGGCGGGACTGTTCCAGTGCGCGGACGGTGATCATTTGCTGCTCGGGGTTCATCATGCTGTGGTAGATGGCGTGTCTTGGCGCATTTTGATGGAGGATTTCGCTCTAGGTTACGAGCAGATTGGCAAAAGCGAGGAAATTCGTTTCCCGGCGAAAACAGATGCGTACCGCACTTGGTCTGAGCAGCTGGTTGCTTACGCGCAAAGCCCGGAGATGGCGAAGGAACGGGCCTATTGGCAGGCCGTGGATCAAATGGAGGTTCCGGCCATGCCGAAGGATATGGAGGCGGACGTTACGACGCAGCATGACAGCGAATCGCTGTTTGTCCGTTTGACTTCCGAAGAAACGGAGCTGCTACTGAAGCGGGTTCACCGTGCCTTCAACACGGAAATGAATGATATTTTGGTAACGGCGCTCGGCATAGCCTTACGCAAATGGACGGGGCACGAACGGGTGCGGATCAATCTCGAAGGACACGGACGTGAATCGATCGGAACGGATATTGACATCACGCGTACAGTCGGCTGGTTTACGACCAAGTTTCCGGTCGTCCTGGAGCCGGAAACCGACCGGGATTTGACCTATCAGATTAAACAGGTCAAGGAAAACTTGCGCCGCATTCCGAACAAGGGGCTTGGGTACGGCATATGCCGCTATCTTTCGAAATCGGAGGATGGCTTGGTTTGGGGCGCAGAACCGGAAATTAATTTTAACTACCTCGGCCAGTTCGACGATGATGTCAACCAGGGCGAGATCGGCATATCTTCTTATTCCAGTGGCAGCCCGGCTAGCGACCGGCAGGCCCGCAGCTTTGTGCTGGATATCAACGGTATGGTGCTGGACGGTGCTTTATCGCTCGATCTCAGCTACAGCCGGAAGCAGTATCACAAGGAAACGATGGAAGCCTTCGCTCAGCGGCTTGAGCAAAGTCTCCGAGAGCTCATTACCCACTGCGCAGGCAAAGAGAACAACGAATTGACGCCAAGCGACGTGCAATTTAAAGGCTTGACCATCACAGAATTGGAGCAAATCGCCCAGCGCTCGAGTCATCTCGGGGAAATCGAAAATATTTACTCGCTGACGCCGATGCAAAAGGGTATGTGGTTCCACAGCGCGCTTGACCGGCAAACGGCAGCTTACTTTGAGCAGACGCGGTTTACGATGCGGGGAGCGCTCGACGTCCAGCTTTTTGAGAGGAGCTGGATGGAGCTTGCAAAACGTCATCTGGTGTTGCGGGCGAATTTTGTGAATGGACCAGCGGGCGAGCCGCTGCAAATCATATACCGCGATAAGCCAGTCGGCTTTGAATATGAAGAGCTGCTTCATTTGCAGGTACACGAGAAACAAGCTTACTTGGATGAAAAGGCCGAGGAGGACAAGCTTCGTGGCTTCGACATGGAACATGATGCGCTCGTTCGGTTTACGATTCTGCGCACCGAAGAGCAAAGTTATCACGTTCTGTGGAGTTTCCAGCATATTTTGATGGACGGCTGGTGCCTGGCTCAGCTGACGCAGGAGTTGTTTGAGATATACTCGGCCCTGACCTCTGGGAAGCAGCCAGCGGGAGGTAAAGGATCGGATTATGGCGATTATATCGAATGGTTGGAGAAACAGGACGATCAGGCGGCATCCGTCTATTGGACGGCGTTCCTGGCAGGCTACGAAGGGCAAACCGTACTTCCGGGGCAAAAGGAACCAGCGCCGAGCGGCAGATTTACGGCTGATCACGTCACCGCCGAACTAGGCAAGGACTTGAGCAAACGGATGGACCGGGTGGCGAAACAGCACCTGGTTACAGTCAATACGCTGCTGCAAGCCGTTTGGGGCGTGATGCTGCAAAAATATAACGGAACAAACGATGCCGTATTCGGCAGTGTCGTGGCCGGAAGACCGGCGGAAATCCCGGGCATTGAGTCTATGATCGGACTGTTCATCAATACGGTGCCGGTCCGCGTCAATAGCGAAGTGGACACCGTGTTCGCCGACCTGATGGCGAAGCTCCAAGAGCGGGCGCTGGATTCCGGGCGTTATGATTACTATCCGCTGTTTGAAATTCAAGCTCGTAGCGTGCAAAAGCAGAATCTGATCAACCATATCATCGCTTTCGAGAACTATCCGGTGGACGAGCAGATGGAGCAGGCGGGGGAGCAGCAGCACGGCGGCCTGACAATTGCTGACGTTCAGATGGAGGAGCAGACGAACTATAACTTCAACGTGACTGTGGTGCCGGGAGCCGAGATCGAAATTCGATTCGACTTTAACGCCGAAGTGTTCGATAAAGACAGCATCGAGCGGCTCAAGGGGCATCTCGTGCATCTGCTGGAACAGGTAACGGATAACCCGGAAATTACCGTGGGCGAGCTGGAACTTGTGACCGAGGCAGAAAAGGCCGACCTTCTCGGACATTTTAACGACACCACAACGGAATTTCCGCGCGGGAAGACACTCATTCAATTGTTCGAAGAGCAGGCGGAGTACATCCCGGATGCAGCTGCCATTTCCTTTAATGAGCAAGAGATGACTTACCGCGAGTTGAATGAACGCGTCAACCGCCTTGCCCGTACCTTGCGCAGCCACGGGATATCTCAAGGACGTCTGGTCGCCATTATGGCTGAGCGTTCCATCGAAATGGTTGTAGGTATACTGGCAGCACACAAAGCCGGAGCCGCTTACGTACCGATTGACCCGGAATATCCAGAGGAGCGTATCCGTTTCTTGATAGAGGATTCAGGAGCGCAGGTTATGCTGACACAAAGCCGCTTGCGCGAGCGCCTGGCGGGTGTGGACTCGTTGATTTTACTGGATGACGAGTCCTTCTATCACGAGGACGGAACAAACCTAAATCAAGGGATTGAAGCGACAGATCTGGCCTGCGTGATCTATACGTCAGGCACGACGGGCAAGCCAAAAGGCAACCTTGTTTCGCACCGCAACATCGTGCGCGTTGTGCAAAATACAAATTATATCGACATCACCAATCGCGATCATGTCCTCCAGCTTTCGAGCTATTCGTTCGACGGAGCGATTTTCGATATTTTTGGTGCTTTGACCAACGGGGCGCGGCTGGTGCTGGTTCCCCGCGAGACGTTGCTGGAAATTGGTCTACTGGCGGATCTCATCCAGCGCCAGCGCATATCGGTCATGTTTATTACGACGGCTTTCTTCAACGTGCTTGTAGATGTGAACGTCCATTGTTTTCGGGATGTCCGGGCGATTTTGTTTGGAGGAGAGCGTGTCTCGGTTGGTCATGTACGTAAAGCACTCGCCCATCTTGGAGCGGGTAGGCTCAACCATGTGTACGGACCGACGGAAAGCACGATATTTACCACGTACCTTCCGGTCGACTTCGTTGATGAGTCGGCGCTTACCGTTCCTATCGGACGACCAATCAGCAATACGACGGTGTATATCGTCGACAGCCGGAATAAGCTGCTGCCGATCGGCGTGGTCGGGGAGCTATGTGTCGGTGGAGAAGGTTTGGTACGGGGCTACAATAACCGGCCGGAACTGACGGCGGAGAAATTTGTGCACAATCCTTTTACGTCAGGAGAGCGCATGTACCGGACGGGGGATTTGGCGAAATGGCTACCGGACGGCACGATTGAATATGTGGGACGAACGGACGACCAAGTGAAAATCCGTGGCTTCCGCATAGAGCTGGGCGAGATCGAAGCTCAGCTTCAGAAAGTGGAGGGAATTCGGAAAACGACAGTATTCGCGCGGGAAAACGTGTCCGGCGAAAAGCAGCTTTGCGCCTATTATGAAGCGGACTGTGAGCTTCCGGCGGCCGAGCTGAAGAGCATGCTGTCTCAGGAACTGCCGACCTATATGATCCCGGCGTACCTGATCCAGTTGGAGCGTCTCCCGCTGACGACGAATGGCAAGGTTGACCGCCGCTCCCTCCCGGCACCTGAGGAGAGCTTGCAGCCAGGCGAAGGACATACTCCGCCTCGGACTCCGCTCGAAGCCAACTTGGCTGAAATATGGAAAAGCGTGCTTGGATTGGAGCACATCGGGGTTCATGACAACTTCTTTGACTTGGGCGGCCATTCCCTGCGGGCAACGACACTGGTGAGCAAGGTGCATCAGGAGTTGAACGTCGAGTTGCCTCTGCGCGACGTATTCCGCTACTCAACGATCGAACAGATGGCTCTCGCCCTCTCCCGGATCGAAGAACATTCGTTCTCGTCGATTCCGCTGGTAGGCGCAAGAGCGTATTATCCACTTTCCTCAGCTCAGAAGCGGCTGTTTATCCTGAATCAGCTGGAAGGAGCCGATCAGAGCTACAACATGCCGGGTGTGCTGCTGCTCGAAGGATCGATTGATCATAGCCTGCTGGAGAAAGCTTTCCGCGGACTGATCCAACGTCATGAAACGTTGAGAACCGGATTTGAGGTCGTGCAAGGCGAAGCGGTACAGCGTATTTACGAGAGCGTTGATTTTTCCGTCGTGTGTCGACATGCGAACGAGGAAGAAGCGTCTGCAGTCGTGCAGGCTTTTATCCGACCTTTCGACTTGGCGAAGCCACCGCTGCTGCGTGCCGAGCTCGTAGAGCTGGCCGCCGATCGTTATTTACTGATGTTTGACATGCACCATATTATCTCCGACGGGGTTTCGATGGACGTGTTCGTTGAGGAACTCGTTCGTCTGTATGGCGGTGAGTCATTAGAGCCTTTGCACATTCAGTACAAGGACTATGCGGTATGGCAGCAATCGGACGAGCAAAAAATTCAATTGAAACGCGAGGAAGCTTACTGGCTGGACCGTTACCGGGGCGAGCTGCCGGTTCTGGAAATGCCAACGGACTATCCGCGTCCTGCTGTACAGAGCTATGAGGGACATACGCTAACGTCCTTCGTGGACGAGGCAACGAACGAAGGCTTGAAACAGCTGGCCGCTCAAAGAGGAACGACGCTATATATGGTGTTGCTTGCCGCATATACCGTGCTTTTGCATAAGTACACAGGTCAGGACGATTTGATCGTCGGAACGTCGATTGCGGGCAGAACGCACGGCGACACGCAGCCTTTGATCGGAATGTTTGTCAACACGCTGGCGATCCGCAATTATCCGGCTTCGGAGAAGACCTTCCTGTCGTATTTGGAAGAAGTGAAAGAAACGACTTTAGGCGCTTACGAGCATCAGAATTATCCGTTCGAAGAACTCGTTGATAAAGTGCAGGTTAGCCGGGATTTGAGCCGCAACCCGCTGTTTGACACGATGTTCTCCCTGCAAAACCTGGAGGAGTCAGAGTTTGAGCTGGAAGGGCTGAAATTGTCCCCGTACCCTAGCGAATATGGTATGGCCAAGTTCGACCTGAGTGTGGATGTAACGGAAGAAAATGGCGGACTGGAGTGCAGTTTTGAATTCGCAACGGCTCTTTATAAAGAAAGCACGATCCGGCGGCTATCGATTCATTTTGGACATTTGCTTGCGGCGATTGTAAGCCATCCGAATGCAAAGATCGCTGAGCTGAACTTGTTGACGGCAGATGAAAAAGAGAAGATTCTCGGCGCGTTTCACCCGATGCAATCGGAAGTGGCTCCTGTGGCCCCGTTCCACCGACTGTTTGAGGAACAGGCGGAGAGCACTCCGGAAGCGGAAGCCGTTGTATACGAGAACGATCGGCTGACGTATGCGGAGCTGAACGTACGGGCGAACGGCTTAGCGGCCACGCTGCGCGCAAGTGGAATCGGCCGGGAGGAGATTGTTGGCATTCTCGCCGAGCGCTCGGTGGACCTGCTGGTGGCCGTGCTGGCCGTCTGGAAAGCAGGCGGGGCATATGTACCGCTTGACCCGGATTATCCGGCGGACCGCGTGCGGTTTATGCTTGAAGACAGCGGAGCGAAGGTGCTGCTGACACAAACGCTGCTGAGAGAGCGGGCTGAGGCTTGGCTCAGCGAAGAGGAACTGGCACTTGCAAAGGTGTTGTACCTCGACGACGAAACGTCATACAGCGAAGACCGGGAGAATGCACCGCTTGGCTCCAGCATGGTTTCCGGTAAAGTCTCCGGCGAGCTGACGGGTGCTGTGAACAGCGATGATCCGAGTCATCTGAAGGTTGCTGGCTTGGACAGCTTCCATGAAGCTCGTCCTGAGGACTTGGCGTATGTCATCTACACGTCCGGAACGACGGGCAAGCCGAAAGGCGTAATGATTGAGCACCGCAGCTTGGTGAACACGGCAGCAGGCTACCGGCGGGAATACCGGTTGGATCAGTTCCCAGTCCGGCTACTGCAACTCGCCAGCTTCTCGTTTGACGTGTTCGTGGGTGATATCGCACGCACGTTGTACAACGGAGGCACGATGGTGATTGTACCGAAAGACGACCGTCTCGATCCGTCTCGTCTGCACCACTGGATAGAGAGGGAGCAAGTGACGATCTTTGAATCAACACCAGCACTGATCGTACCGTTTATGGAATACGTGCACGAGCAAGGGCTGGAGTTGAGCGGGATGGAGCTGTTGATCACAAGCTCGGACAGCTGCAGTGTGGCGGATTACCGGACCTTGCAGGAGCGGTTTGGCTCATCGTTCCGCATTATTAACGCCTACGGCGTGACGGAAGCGGCAATTGACTCCAGTTTCTATGACGAAGAATTGAAGAAGCTGCCGCAGACAGGCCATGTGCCGATTGGCAAAGCGTGGTTGAATGCGAAGTTTTACATCGTGGATGCACATCTGAACCCTGTTCCAGTCGGCGTGCTAGGCGAATTGGTTATCGGCGGAGTTGGGGTAGCACGTGGGTACTTGAACCGTCCAGAGCTGACGGAAGAGAAGTTTGTAGACAGTCCTTTCACCGCTGGTGAGTGGTTGTATCGCACGGGAGACTTGGCACGGTGGATGGAAGACGGCAACGTGGACTTCATCGGCCGGATCGACAACCAGGCAAAAATCCGGGGCTACCGGATCGAGACGGGGGAGATCGAGTCGCAGCTGTTGCGGGTGGAAGGTGTGCGCGAAGCGGTGGTGCTGGTTCGAAGTGACGCGAACGGACAGAAGGCGCTATGCGCGTATTACACGCCGGATACCGGAGTTGAGCTGGTAGTGAACGATCTGCGCAGGGCGCTGGCACAGCAGTTGCCTGGGTACATGATTCCGTCGTACTTTGTGGAGCTGGAGCGTCTACCTCTGACACTGAACGGAAAGATAGACCGGAAGGTGCTGCCAGCGCCGGAAGGGGAAGCGGGAAGCGGAACGGAGTACGTCGCACCGCGCAATGAGCTGGAAACGAAGCTGGCGGTGATTTGGCAGGAGGTGCTGGGGCTTGCAAAGGAGATTGGTGTTCACGACAACTTCTTCGACATCGGTGGCCACTCCCTGCGCGCGACAACGTTGGTCAGCAAGATTCATAAAGAGTTGAACGTGGATCTGCCACTGCGCGACGTGTTCCGCCATTCCACGATCGAGAGCATGGCTACCGCCATTTCTCGGCTGGATCAGCAGATATTTGTTTCCATTCCGGTGACGGATGGCCGAGAGGTGTACCCGCAATCTTTTGCTCAAAAACGTCTCTTTATTCTGAATCAGCTGGAAGTTGCGGAGCTTAGCTACAACATGCCGGAAGCGATGCTGCTGGAGGGTGCTTTGGACCGGGCAAGGTTCGAAGAAACATTCCGTAAGCTCGTGACGCGGCATGAAATGTTGCGCACCGGGTTTGAAATGGTGGATGGAGAAGCATCACAGCGGGTTTACCAGGACGTGAATTTTGCGGTGGAGTTCTATCAAGCGGATGAGCAAGAGGTCGAAGCGGTGGTTCACGGTTTCGTCCGTCCGTTTGACTTGGCTAAGCCACCGTTGTTGAGGGTAGGCCTTGTTGAGCTGGATCCGGAACGCCATATTCTGATGTACGACATGCATCATATTATTTCTGACGGCGTTTCGATGGAAATCTTTGTTGAAGAATTCGTGCGTTTGTATGGTGGAGAGCAATTGGAGCCGCTGCGCATTCAGTACAAAGACTACACCGTTTGGCAGCATTCGCAGGAGCAGCAGGAACGGCTTCAGCATCAGGGGGCGTATTGGCTGGACATGTTCCAGGGCGAGCTTCCGGTGCTGGAAATGCCGACCGACTATCCACGTCCGGCTGTACAGAGCTACGAAGGTCAAACGCTGGAGTTTTCCTTCGACGCTTCAAAAACCGGCGGCCTGAAACAGCTGGCTTCGGAAACGGGCACGACGCTGTTTATGGTGCTGCTTGCGGCGTATAACGTGCTTTTGCATAAATATTCAGGTCAGGAAGACGTAATCGTTGGTACGCCGATTGCCGGAAGGAATCATGGAGATGTGCAGCCGTTGATCGGGATTTTCCTAAACACGCTGGCGATTCGCAGTTATCCGTCTTCGGAGAAAACATTCCTGTCATATCTGAACGAAGTCAAAGAAACAACTCTGCGTGCCTTTGAGCATCAAAACTATCCGTTCGAACAATTGGTGGACAAGGTGCAAGTCACCCGTGACTTAAGCCGTAATCCGCTGTTCGACACGATGTTTACGATGCAAAATACGGAGAACGAGCAGTTTGAACTGGAAGGGCTTCGCCTGATTCCTTATCCGAGCGTACTGGATACTGCGAAGTTTGATATCAGCTTGGATGTGGGCGAGGAGAACGGCGGGTTGGATTACAGCTTTGAATATGCGACGGCTCTTTATAAAAGGGAGACGATTGAACGGCTGGCAAAACATTACGAGCAGTTGCTCGTGACAATCGTAAACCGTCCAGATGCGAAGATTGCCGAGCTGAACTTGCTGACAGCAGAGGAAAAAGAACAAGTTCTCAATGCGTTTAATCCAGCGCAGCTAGAAGCGGCTCCTGCGGCTACGTTCCACCGTCTGTTTGAGAAACAGGCAGAGTGTACGCCGGAAGCGGAGGCCGTTGTGTATGAAAATAACCGCCTAACATATGTGGAGCTGAACGAGCGGGCGAACTGCTTAGCGGTCACGCTGCGTGCAAGTGGCATCGGCCGGGAGTCAATCGTTGGCATTCTCGCCGAGCGTTCGGTGGACTTGCTGGTGGCCGTGATGGCCGTCTGGAAAGCGGGAGGGGCGTATGTACCGCTCGACCCGGATTATCCGGCGGACCGCGTGCGGTTTATGCTCGAAGACAGCGGAGCGAAGGTACTGCTGACACAAACGCCGCTGCGAGAACGTGCCGAGGCCTGGCTCCGCGAAGAGGAGCTGGCGCTGATGTCGGTGCTGTACCTCGACGACGAAGTGTCGTACAGCGAAGATCGGGCAAATGCTCCGATGTGCTTTGATCAAGGCTCCAACATGGCTTCCAGCCGGGTCTCTGGCAAACTAACGGGGGCTGTTAACGGTGCGGATCGGAACCATCTGGATGTTGTGGATGATGTTGATGTTGTTGGCATGGACAGCTTCCATGAGGCCCGCCCAGAGGATCTGGCGTACGTGATCTACACATCGGGAACGACGGGCAAGCCGAAAGGTGTGATGATCGAGCACCGCAGCCTGGTGAACACGGCGGCGGGTTACCGGCGGGAATACCGATTAGATCAGTTCCCGGTGCGGTTGCTGCAGCTCGCCAGCTTCTCGTTTGACGTGTTCGTGGGCGACATTGCCCGGACGCTGTACAACGGAGGCACGATGGTGATTGTGCCGAAGGACGACCGGATCGATCCTTCTCGTCTGCACTACTGGATAGTGCGGGAGCGAGTGACGATCTTTGAATCAACACCGGCGCTGATCGTGCCGTTTATGGAATACGTACATGAACAGGGGCTGGAGTTCAGCGGGATGGAGCTGTTGATTACAAGCTCGGACAGCTGCAGAGTGGCGGATTACCGAACCTTGCAGGAACGCTTCGGCTCGTCGTTCCGCATCATTAACGCTTACGGTGTGACGGAAGCGGCGATCGACTCCAGTTTCTATGACGAACCGCTGACGAAGCTGCCGCATACAGGCCATGTGCCGATCGGCAAAGCGTGGCTGAATGCGAAATTTCACATCGTGGACGCACATCTTAATCCCGTACCAGTCGGCGTGCTTGGCGAGCTGGTCATCGGCGGCGTTGGTGTAGCACGTGGGTACTTGAACCGTCCAGAGCTGACGGAAGAGAAGTTTTTAGACAGCCCGTTTGTTGCGGGCGAACGGCTGTACCGCACGGGAGATTTGGCGCGGTGGATGGAGGACGGCAACGTGGACTTCATCGGCCGGATCGATAACCAGGCAAAAATCCGGGGCTACCGGATCGAGACGGGTGAGATCGAGTCGCAGCTGTTGCGTGTGGAAGGTGTGCGCGAAGCGGTGGTGCTGGTTCGAAGTGATGCGAATGGGCAGAAGGTGCTGTGTGCGTATTACACGCCGGATACCGGTGCGAAGCTGTTGGTAAACGATCTGCGCAGTGCCCTGGCACAGGAGCTGCCGGGGTATATGATCCCGTCGTACTTTGTGGAGCTGGAGCTCCTGCCTTTGACACCAAACGGGAAGATGGACCGAAAGGCGCTGCCAGCACCGGAAGGGGAAGCGGGAAGTGGAACGGAGTATGTCGCACCGCGCAATGAGCTGGAAATGAAGCTGGCGGTGATTTGGCAGGAGGTGCTGGGGCTTACGAAGGAGATAGGCGTTTACGACAACTTCTTCGACATCGGCGGTCACTCCCTGCGAGCTACGTCACTGGCAGGCAAGGTATTTAAGGAATTAAACGTCAACCTGCCTCTGCGCGACGTATTCCGTCACTCAACGATTGCGGCGATGGCCGAGGCGATCACCCGGATGGAACGGCGGGAGCACGAGGCCATTCCTCAAGCGGAAGAGAGAGAGTACTACCCTCTGTCCTCCGCGCAGAAACGGCTGTTCATTCAGCATACGCTGGATGGAGCAGATCAGCTTTACAACATGCCGGAACTGGTGCAGGTGGAAGGTGAGTTTGATTTAGACCGGTTGGAAGCCGCCTTGCGGAAATTGATAACACGGCATGAATCGCTGCGCACCGGTTTTGAAATGGTGAAGGGCGAAGTGGTTCAGCGGATATACCCACAGGTCGATTTTGCTATCGAGCATCATCAAGCGGATACAGAGGATTCAGATCAAATCGAGCAGATCGTCCGCAACTTCGTTCGTCCGTTTGATCTGGGCCAACCGCCGCTACTGCGCGCCGGGGTCATCGAGCTGGAGCCGCACCTGCGTATTCTCCTTTTCGATATGCACCATATCGTGTCCGACGGTGTATCGATGGCGATTGTGATGGAGGAGTTCTCGAGTTTCTACGCCGGAGAACAGCTGCCACCCCTGCGCATTCATTACAAGGATTATGCCGTTTGGCAGCAGTCGAAGGCCCACCGAGAGCGAATCGGGCGGCAGGAAGCGTACTGGCTGCAAACCTTCGAAGGCGAGCTGCCCACGGCGGACCTGCCGATGGACTACGAACGGTCTGCCGTTCGTAGCTACGAAGGCGCGCATGTGGAGTTCGACGTCGAAGCTTCTCTCTCTGCGCGGTTGCGCGAATTGGCTGCCGAGTGTGAAAGCACACTGTTCATGGTGCTGCTTGCAGCCTATACTGTGTTGCTGTCCAAGTACAGCGGTCAGGAGGACTTGATCGTGGGCACCCCGGTGGCTGGAAGAACTAACGCCGATTTGGAGCCGGTTATCGGCATGTTTGTTAATACGCTGGCGCTCCGTAATCGTCCGTCTGGCGACAAAACGTTCTTGTCCTACCTGGAAGAAGTGAAGGAAACGGCTTTGGGTGCTTTTGAGAACCAGGATTATCCATTCGAGGATCTCGTGGAGCGTTTGAATGTGAAGCGGGAGCCGGGCCGCTTCCCACTGTTCGATGCCGTTTTCGACTTGCAAAATATCGAAGAACGAGACGCCGAACTGGAAGGGGTCAGCCTGAAGAATTACGAGCTTGACCATTTGGAAGAAGCGAAGTTTGATCTGACGCTGTTTATGTATGAAAACGAAGGGGCGTTGAGCGGGGGCTTCTTCTACGCCACCAAGCTGTTTAAAGAAACGATGATCCGCACCTTGACTGAGGATTACCTGCGGGTACTGTCTCAAATTGCGGAAAATCCACAACTCGAGCTAAGCCGAATTGAATGTCATAAACCGGCGGCAGGCGCAAAGAGTGCCGTCGATACGATCGAATTCGCGTTCTAATGTTACAAGCGCGCTCCGCCGTCAACCGAAAGTGGTGCGCATCCCAAGAAAGACGGCGAACAACTTGCAAGTCCGTAAATCAAGCCCGTAAACGCGCAGGTCGAAAGCAAGCCTTTTCAGACCTGCGCCGGGGTATGCGGTCACTTCATTTTTAGGGGAGGTACGAATGAAATCTTTATTTGAAAAGGAAGAACGGTACTGGAGCGGCAAGTTTGACGCAGATGATAGCCTGAGCTTCCTTCCATACAGTCAATCCTCCAAATTATTCGAGGGCGGGGAATCTGCGGCAGAGCCGGACTTGCTTCACCGTACTCTGCCGAGCGAACTCTCGGAGAGAATCATTGGCCTCGCCAGCGGTTCGGATTTGGCTCTGTACATGATTGTTTTGGCAGGAGTCAAAAGCCTGCTGTTCAAATATACCGGGCGGGACCAAGTGCTGGTGGGCATGCCTTCGTATAGCCCAGACCAGGGTGAGACGCCGCCGCATGACATCTTGGTGATCAAAACGTCCGTAAGCAGCCAGACTACGCTGAAAACGCTGCTTGGGGGCATCAAAGGCTCCATCGGCGAGGCGCTGGAGCATCAGCACCTGCCTTTTCGAAAAATGGTGGAGCCGCTCCATCTGGACTATACGGGGCATGGCCTCCCGGTCGTCAACACCATCGCATCCTTCGCCCCGATTCATCCGGGACCGCTGGGTAACCGTGTGGCGGCTGATACCGTTTTTCGCTTCGACCGCCACAACCACTCCATCAAGCTGGAAATAAGCTTTGACGGACAGCGGTACGAGCGGGCATTTATGGAGCAGGCGGCCGACCATCTTGTTCGGTTGCTGTCCATGCTTTTATTTCAGCCAGATCTGGAGCTTGGACAAGTCGATATGCTGTTCCCAGTCGAGAGGGAGATGCTGCTCAAGGGATTTAATGACACCGAAACCGAGTTCGAGCGGGGAAAAACGATTCATGGCTTGTTCGAAGAACAGGCGGAGCATCGCCCGGATAACGTGGCCGTCGTCATGAACGAGCGGCAATTGACCTACCGCGAGCTGAACGAGCGATCCAACCGCCTTGCGCGGAAGCTGCGGGAAAAAGGAGTAGAAGCAGACCAACTGGTAGCGATTCTGGTCGAACGCTCGCTCGAAATGGTCGTCGGCATTCTGGCAATTCTTAAAGCGGGTGGAGCCTTCGTGCCTGTCGATCCCGACTACCCGGAGGAGCGCATCCGCTTCATGATCGAGGATTCAGGCGCACCGTTATTGCTGATTCAAAAACATCTGCACGAGAAGACCGACTTTGAAGGAACACGCCTTGAATTAGACGATTTTGTTTGGGGCGATAGCGGGGCGGAATCCACTGGTGTGCTGGATGCTTCGAATCTGGAGCCGGCGAGCGGTCCGAATGATCTGGCTTATGTCATCTATACATCAGGTACGACGGGCAAACCCAAAGGGGTCATGCTGGAGCATCGTGGTTTGGTCAGCTTGAAGCTGATGTTCGCGGACAGGCTGGGCATCACGGAGCATGACCGGATCGTTCAATTCGCCAGCCTGTCATTCGACGCGTCCTGCTGGGAAGTGTTCAAAGCACTCTATTTTGGCGCGACTTTGTACATCCCGACGGCCGAGACGATTCTCGACAACCGCCTGTTCGAGAGTTATATGAACGAGCATGCGATTACGGCGGCGATTTTGCCTCCGACGTACAGCACATATTTGAACCCGGACCGCCTTCCCAGCTTAACGAAGCTTGTAACGGGAGGTTCGGCGGTATCGGCCGAATTTGTGCAGCAGTGGAAGGAGAAGGTCCACTATTTCAATGCTTACGGGCCTACCGAAGCTTCGATTGTTACAACGCTTTGGGATGCGGATGAGCAGCAGCCGGAGCGCAGAGTTATTCCGATCGGGCGCCCGCTGTCCAATCACCGGATTTTCATTTTGGATGCCCACCTGCAGCTTGTGCCTCTGGGAGTGGACGGCGAGTTATGCGTGGCAGGCGTAGGGCTTGCGAGAGGTTACCTGAACCATCTGGAGCTAACGGCAGAGAAGTTTGTGGAACATCCGTTTGTGCCGGGAGAACGCCTTTACCGGACGGGAGATCTCGCTCGCTGGCTGCCGGACGGCAACATCGAATACCGGGGGCGGATCGATCATCAGGTGAAAATCCGCGGCTACCGGATCGAAATCGGCGAGATTGAAGAGCAGTTGCTGAAGATCGCCGCCATGCAAGAAGCGATGGTGCTCGCCCGCGACGACGCAAACGGCCATAAGCAGCTTGTCGCTTATTACGTTGCGGAAACGAGGCTGGTTGCGCATGAACTCAAGGAGCAGCTCGCCAAGCAGCTTCCGGGATATATGATTCCTTCGTACCTCGTGCAGCTTTCGCGGATGCCGCTGACCCCGAACGGGAAAATCGACCGCAAAGCGCTACCCGCACCAGAGGAAGCCGCCACTGGAGGAACGGAATATGTTGCGCCGAGAACACTGCTCGAGATGAAGATCGCCCGTGTCTGGCAGGATACACTTGGCATTCCACAGGTCGGCGTAAAGGATAACTTTTTTGAGCTGGGAGGCAATTCCTTAAGTCTGATTAGGCTCGTTCAAGCCGTTTACGATGAAACGGGCATCGAGATACCGCTGAATCGCCAATTCCATCATGTAACCGTTGAAGCCATGGCTTTTGGAGAGGAGGATCTGGGCCTGGATAAAGGTGGAGACTCTTTCATTAAGCTGAATAAAGAAGGAGATCTGAACGTGTTCTGCTTCCCTCCAGGCAGCGGCTTCGGCATCGGTTACCGAGAGCTTGCAAGCAGGTTAGACGGCCGATTCGTGCTTTACGGCATTGATTTTATAGACGATGTCATCGATTACGAGGCCATGCTGAACCGTTATGTGGATGAGATTGTTCGCATCCAGCCGGAAGGACCTTACGTGCTGCTCGGTTACTGCTTCGGAGGCAACCTGACGTTCGAGGTAGCCAAAACGATGGAAAGTAGAGGATATTCCGTAACAGACGTGCTCATGGTGGACTCGTGGATTAAGGACACACTCACACCTTATGAAACGTCTGAGAAAGAGCTTGAAGAAATGCTTGCGGATTTCGACGAAGAAGAGAAGGAATTAATGAGCAATCCGCTCGTGCGGGAGCGTGTTCATCGGAAGATCAAAGCCACCTTGACGTACGAAGCGCAACTTATTAATTCAGGCACGATAACTGCCCGGATTTACGAACTGATTGCGAAGGACAGCGAAGCGTTCCGCCTGGAGCACCAGTTGCCGTCCTGGCAGAGGGCAACGACGCAAGCTTACGCCGATTACCGGCTGGAGGGCGCACACGAGGAATTACTGGAACTCACGCGCGTGGACGAAACGGCCGTTGTCATCCGTGACATCTTAGTGCAAATCAAGCGGCAGATCGAAGTGGAGGCCGGGGTTCTGCATGGGAGTTGATCGGCAGACGTCTGTTCAAGAACAAGGCACAGCCGCGCCTTCCAAGCGCCGAACCGTTTATGCCACCTGGAAAGCATTCCGCTGGCTGATGTCCTATGTGAGCCGTCACAAAGGCTGGATGATCGTCGGTATCCTGTCCGCAATAGCCGCCGCGGTTATTGAGATATGGACGGGACGTTTGGTCGAGCAGCTGACCACACAGGCTGAGAATGGGGCGGGGCCCATCGTTCTGCAGATCGTGTACACGGTCTTTGTGGTCATCTTGATCGGTGTGCCCGCGAAGTTTTTCATGAGCTTTGGTGTGGAGCGAAGCAGTGCCTCTGCGGTGCGGGATATCCGCAACCATGTCATGCGTCATATCGGCAAACTTCCGGTCCCCTATTTGGAAAAGCAGCACTCCGGCGACGTATTGTCGCGGATCAACAACGATCTGCAGCTCATCCAGCAATTTATGATTCGGGACCTCGCCCAGTGGTTTTATCATCCGCTATTATTTATCGGCTGTTTCGCTTATTTGATGTATCTCCAATGGGAGCTGATGCTGTACAGCCTGCTGTTATTTCCCTTAGCACTGCTGGTTTCCCAATGGATCGGGAAGCAGTTGGAACAGTTGACGGAGGAAGCCCAGGCGAACATGGGCCGAATGAATGTCAACCTCCAGGATACGCTTGGAGGGATGCCTATTGTAAAAAGCTACCTGCTATCTGGTATGTTATCTCGTTCCTACCAAGTGCTACTGCAATTGACGGCTCAAAAAAAGCTGGCCGTGAAAAAGCGGGAAGCCTGGGTCAACCCGCTGCTTTCTACGCTGATGATCAGCCCGATCATCTTCGCCGTCAGTTACGGAAGCTATTTGATCTACAACGGGCAGCTAGGCGCGGGAGAACTGATCGCCTTCCTGTACTTGCTTAATCTGTGTCTGGAGCCGCTGGAGCATATTCCCGAGCTCATCACGCGCACGTTCGAAATGACCGGTGCCCTGAGAAGGGTCTCCGAAATCGTCGAGCAGCCGACCGAAACGGAAAATGGCCGTGTGCTTCCAATAGCGAGCGCCGCCCCCATCCAGTTTCAGAACGTAACCTTCGGGTATGAAGAGAGTTCCCCGATTCTGTGGAATGTTAACTTCTCGGTGCCGGAAGGCAAGACGATTGCACTTGTCGGAGCGAGCGGAGGAGGGAAGAGCACGGTGTTTAAGCTGGTATGCGGCTTTTATCCACTTCCGGAGGATCAGGGCGAGATCCGCGTGTTCGGAAGCCTGATCCATGGTGCAGATCCAGAGCAGCTTCGGTCGCATTTTTCCGTGGTAACCCAAGATTCATATTTGTTTAGCGGTACGATCGCCGAAAATATCGGCTATGGGCGGGAAGAAGCGTCGATGGACGAGATTATTGAAGCCGCCAAAGCTGCTCAGGCTCATACTTTCATTATGCAGCTTGAGGACGGTTACCAGACGTATGTCGGAGAGCGCGGCGGATTTTTGTCCGGTGGGCAACGCCAGCGCATTGCAATGGCCCGGGCTTTTCTGAAGGATGCTCCCGTTCTGCTGTTGGACGAGCCCACATCGGCACTTGATCCAGAGTCGGAAAGCGCGGTTCAGGAAGCGTTGGGCGTATTGATGAAGCAGAGAACGACCATGGTGATTGCCCACCGGCTTTCTACGGTACAAAACGCCGATGAAATTTGGGTTATGGAACAAGGAAGTATTGTCGAAAAGGGCACTCATGAACAATTGCTCGAGATGAAGGGACTGTACGCCCAGTCGTATTACCAGGAGTTTACCGAGTCTGCCGAACGCAGGGAGGTGTCATACACATGAAAAAGAGCGGATGGCTCTCGCAAGTGAAAGAACTCGGCTACTTGCTGACGTTTATGAACCGCAAGCGCAAAACCCAGTACGCGATTGGCCTTGCTGTAACGGCGCTCACCCAGACATTGTTTCTGATCGCCTTCAGCTTGGTCGTACATAACTTGGTTGATTTCGCCGTGTCCCGAGATACGTCCCTGATGGTGGAAGCTTTTGTTATTTTGGGCGTGGCCCTGTTTCTGGAAAATATAATTTCTCCCTGGTTCATTTACTTATACCAGCGCAGTGTCGAGCTGACTGTGCTGAATATCCGCAAACGTCTTTATGACAAGCTGTGCCGGGTGCGGCCGAGATTCCTGGAGCAGAACCACCATGGGGACTTGCTGTCGCGAGTGAACAACGACGTAACGACCGTTGAGTTTACATTCTCGCAGGTTTACTTCGTTTTGCTGCTTCAAGTTGTCTTCTGCATCGGCTCCATTGCCTCTATGGTGGTGATCGATTGGCGGTTTGCTGGCGTATCCTTCGTCATTCTGCTGCTGTCCTCTCTGGTCAGCCTGAAATTTGCACGGGATATCCGCGCTTTGTCCGAACAAGGCTTGCGTACGCTCGGTAAAATGACCGAAAAATTCAAAGATTTTATGGGCGGCATTCAAATTGTGAAGTTGTTCCGCATCCGCACGATTTACGGCCAGTACGAGGCGTTGAACGAACAAATGACGCAAACGCTTCGGCAAACGGCGAAAAAGAATGGTATGCAGGCTGCGGTGAACCATTTTATCAGCTACGTCACGTTTTGCGGCATCATCGTCATCGGCAGTCTTCTTTATGCCTACGGATTGATGGGAATGGGAAGTGTCGCCGCTCTGGCAGTTTTACAAGTGAATCTGACGCACGCCTTGTTGAACTTGGGGATGGTTCTGTCGATGACCCAAAATTCGCTCGCGGGTGCTCACCGGATCCAAGAGGTACTAAACGAGGAAGAGGAACCGGAGAGTTTGGGATCTTCTCGTAGCGAGCTTGTATCGGAGGCTGCGGTGGAGTTTCGCGATGTGGAATTTTCCTATCAGGCGGATAAAAAGGTACTTGTCGACATGTCCATGCAAGTGTTTCCTGGTCAGGTCGCTGCGATCGTAGGAGCCAGCGGCAGCGGCAAAAGTACACTGATCAAGCTGCTGCTCGGTTTTTATCCTGTGGACAGCGGAGATATCCTGCTTCAGGGTAAACCTTTCGGCCATTACACGCTGGAAGAAATCCGCAGGCAGATTGCATACGTTCCGCAGGAGCCGTTTTTGTTTACCGGCACGATTGAGGAAAATATCCGCTATGGCAATCCGGATGCAACGGATGAAGAAGTGGTTGAAGCGGCCAAAGCGGCGTACGCTCACCATTTCATTCAGGAACTTCCTGAACAGTATAAAACGCCGGTGGGAGAGAGAGGAGCGTCGTTGTCAGGCGGACAAAGGCAGCGAATTGCGATCGCCCGGGCGATTCTCAAAAACGCCCCGATTCTGCTGCTGGATGAAGCGACTTCTGCATTGGATAACGAATCCCAGCATTGGGTACAGCAAGCCCTGAACGTATTGATGAAGGGGCGCACCACCATTCTGATTGCCCACCGTCTCAGCACTGTGGAACATGCGGATTTGATTACGGTCATGAATCAAGGAACGGTCGTGGAACGGGGCCGCCATCAGGACCTGCTGGCGCTCGGAGGTTATTACGCGCGGCTGTACGGCTAGACCCGCTTTACGGCGGGCGGCTTCCTATTGCTATCTGTATAAATTGAACTATGCATTTACATAAAAACGGAGAGGACAGAAAAAACCTGAAAAAGCGTAGCGCTCGCCTTTATCACCGGATTTTCCCTTTTAAAAAGGGATGCGAAAAAATCTGGGGATAACAGCGATTGGAAGGTTATTCTGTCATCGGAGTGTTCCGTGTAAATCATCTTTAGTTCAATTTATAGTTACAAAGCCTATCTACAAACAATCTCTAATACGGGAGTGTGTCGATGTGAGAGAGAATACAAACAAGCAATATGGATTAACGCAAGCCCAGCGCCGGATATGGTTCATGGAAATTATGAATCCGGGCACATCCATCACGATGCTTTCCGCGACCTACCAGATTACGGGCGAGATCGACACCAAGCTGCTGGAGAAAGCGGCGGCAGAGATTGTCAAAACCTATGACGCTTTCCGAATCCGCATTAGCGGGGATTTGCAAAATCCAACGCAGTGGTTCGAAGAGCCAGAGAATGTCCAAGCCAAGATAAGCCACCTCGAAATAGGCACAACCGAACAATTCTATGCTTGGGTGAAAGAAGTAAGCGAAAAACCGGCCAGCGTGTTCGACGAACACCTCTACCAATTTACGATGATCCATTTTGCGAACGGCCAAGTATGGCTTAATTTGACTATAAATCATATCATCGCCGATGGCTTGTCCGTCACTGCTTTGCTGCATGCGGTGATGGAAAAATACCTGGAACTGCGCAATGGCATCTTCAGCAGTTACCAGGCCCCATCCTATCTGGATTATATTTCAACTGAGCATGAATATGAGCAATCGCAGCGTTATCAAAAAGGCAAGGAATATTGGCTAACCAAGTACAAGACTTTGCCTGAAACGAGCGGCATTAAATCGGTTCCGCCATTCTCGATTGGCAGCGAATCGAATAAACGTTCCATCACTTTGGATGGTTCCCGCTATGACCGCATTCTGGCTTTTAGCGAACAATATCAGGTTAGTTTATATACGTTATTTTTGTCCGCCATGTACGTCTTATTGTATAAGCTGACCGACAGCACCGATGTTCCAGTCGGCACGGTTTTTGCCAATCGCACCAGCAAGAAGGAAAAAGAAACGATCGGTATGTTCGTCAGCACCGTGGCTACGCGGATTAGTCTGAATCCAGTTGGGTCCGTGCTTTCCTTGATCCAAACGGTTTCCAAGGAAAATACGGCGGATCTGCGGCATCAGAAATATCCTTATAACCAATTGATTCAGGATTTACGCGAACAACACGGCCGCAACGATCTTTCGGAGTTGTTCCGCACGTCTCTGGAATATCTACCTTTGAAAATCGTGGAGTACGAAGAAATAAAGGTACGTCTGGAGGCTCACTTTGCTAGACACGAGATGGACGATCTACTGCTGCGCTTCGACCATATGCTGAATGAAGGCCATGTCATTCTCCATGCTTCCTATCGTACCGGCCTGTTCGAGACGACCGAGATTGATCGCATTATGGAACAGTATGTAACCGTTTTGGACCAGTTTCTTGAGACTCCCGAACTGCGGGTGCGCGAGATTTCTCTGTTGAGCGATGAGGAGAGACACCGTATTCTGGACGTGTTTAACCCGCCGGTGGCAGCACTGAGCGAGGGAATAGCGTTTCATCGGTATGTCGAAAAGTTTGCCCGAGACATTCCGGATCACCCGGCAGTTGTTTACATGGACAAACAGCTGACTTACGGCGAATTGAACGAACGCGCCGAGCGGCTGGCTGCGCTCCTTCGTGAACAGGGCGTGGGAAGGGAGACGATTACGGGGATCTGGGCAGAGCGTTCGGTGGAACTGCTGGTCGGTGTGCTCGCCGTATGGAAAGCCGGCGGAGCTTATGTACCGCTGGACCCCGATTATCCGGCGGAGCGGATTGAGTACATGCTCAGCGATAGCGAAGCATCGGTGCTGCTTACGCAGCGTCATCTGTTGGAGGGGGCCGGAGGTTGGTTGGCCGATGACCGGCTGAAGCTTCAAGCTGTCTATGCGATGGACGATGAACAGATGTATAACGGGGATACCTCAGCCGTGGAATTTGAATCTGCGGACAGTGCTCCGCAAGACTTGGCTTATGTGATTTACACCTCCGGTACGACGGGACGTCCAAAAGGCGTCATGATCGAGCATGGTAGTCTCATGAATACGGCGGATGCGTACCGCCGTGAGTACCGGTTGGATCAGTTCCCGGTGCGGTTGCTGCAACTGGCGAGCTTCTCGTTTGACGTGTTCGTTGGAGACATCGCGCGGACGCTGTATAACGGAGGAACGATGGTAATTGTGCCAAAGGATGACCGGATTGATCCGGATCGCTTATACGGCTGGATTCGGGACCAAAACATTACGGTATTTGAATCGACACCTGCGCTTATCCTGCCGTTCATGCAGCATATTTATGAAGAAGGGCTGGACGTCAGCTCCATGCAGTTGCTGATCACCAGCTCGGATGCTTGCAGTGTCACCGATTACCGATTGCTGCAGGAAAGATTCGGCGGACAATTCCGCATCATCAACAGCTACGGCGTTACCGAAGCGGCCATTGACAGCAGCTTTTACGATGAGCCGCTGAACAACCTGCCATCGTTGGGTCATGTTCCAATCGGCAAAGCCTGGCTGAACGCCCGGTTTTACATTGTAGATGCCGGGTTAAAGCCGGTTCCTGTAGGGGTTCCGGGTGAACTTGTCATCGGTGGCGCCGGTGTGGCGCGCGGGTATTGGAACCTTCCGGACCTAACCACCGAGAAGTTTGCAGACAGCCCGTTTGTGCCTGGCGAACGTCTGTATCGGACAGGAGATTTGGCCCGCTGGCTGGAAGACGGCAACGTTGACTTCATCGGTCGAATCGACTATCAGGTGAAAATTCGTGGGTTCCGGATTGAACTCGGCGAAATTGAAACGGCCCTGCTCAGTTTCCCGGGGGTCAAGCAGGCTGTGGTGACTGACCGTACGGATGAGCAGGGGCAAAAGTATTTGTGCGGTTACGTGGCGGGGGATGTTTCCTTGCAACTGAGCGATCTGCTGTCCCAATTGAAACAAGAGCTACCTGCGCATATGGTTCCGGCCCGGTTGGTGTCTCTTGATCAGCTTCCGCTCACACCGAATGGCAAGATTGACCGTAAAGCGCTGCCTGAACCGACCGGAGAGATAGAAGCCGGCCGTGAGTATGTGGCTCCTCGCACAACGCTGGAAACAAGACTTGCTCTTATTTGGCAGCAGGTGCTGGGTATTGTGCGAGTTGGAGTCCAAGACGATTTCTTTGACCTGGGTGGTCATTCCTTGCGGGCCTCCGCGCTTGTTTCCAAGATTCGAAAAGAGCTGCAAGTCGAGGTTCCGCTGCGGGACGTTTTCCGCTACACCACGATCGAACAGCTTGCCCAAAGAATTAGCGGTTTAAAGCAGCAAGAAACGTATGAGATTACAAAGGCGGCAGAGGCCGAGTATTATCCGGTTTCATCCGAGCAAAAGCGTCTGTACGTCCTGCGCCAGCTTGACGCGGCCGAGCGTAGCTACAATATGTCGGCGGCGCTTCTTCTCGAAGGCAAGCTGGACCGCACGCGCGTAGAGTACGCGTTTCGGGCGCTGATTCAGCGCCATGAGACGCTGCGTACCGGGATCGAGCAGGTTCAAGGCGAGCTTGTGCAGCGCATCTATGACGAGGTGGAGTTTGCTGTAGACTATTTCCAGGCGAGCGAGGGAGAAGTGGACCATGTGGTGGAAGCATACTATCACCCGTTTGATCTGACCAAGCCGCCACTTCTTCGCATCGGCCTGATCGAAGTCGCCGAGGATCGCCACATCCTGTTGTTCGATATGCATCACATCGTCTCGGATGGCATCTCGACAGCATTGCTTTTCGACGAGTTCAGCCGCCTGTATCGGGGTGAGGAGCTGGCTCCGTTGCGTATTCAATACAAAGATTATGCCGTTTGGCAGCATTCCGAAGCCTACGGGCAGTTGATCCAGCCGCAGAAGGAGTACTGGCTGGAACAGCTGTCGGGCGAGCTGCCTGTATTGGAACTACCGACGGACTTCCCGCGGCCTGCGGTGCAAAGTTTTGACGGCCGGACCGTGAAGTTTGATATTGGGAAAGAACGGACGGACAAGCTGAAAGAACTGGCCGCACGGACGGGCACGACCCTGTACATGGTGCTGTTGTCTGCTTACTCGATCCTTATGCATAAATATTCGGGTCAGGAAGATCTGATCGTGGGAACGCCGATTGCCGGAAGAACGCAGGAAGAAGTGCAGCCAATCGTAGGTATGTTTATCAACACACTTGCCATTTGCAGCCATCCGGAGCGTTCCAAGCCGTACCTTAAGTACCTGGAAGAAATGAAGGAAATCACACTCGGGGCTTTTGAACACCAAAATTATTTGTTCGAAGATTTGGTGGAAAGTCTTCGCATTCCGCGCGCGACCGGCCGGAATCCGCTCTTTGATACGTTCTTCTCCCTGCAAAATACGGAGAATGAGCAAATTGTCATCGAGGGGCTGGAGCAATCGTTTTATCCGTTGGAAAACCGAACGTCCAAGTTCGAGCTGCTTCTGGATATTTCGGAGCTGGATGGTCAGCTCGAATGCCGGTTGGAGTACGCTACGGCTTTGTATAAACAGGAGACCGCGGAGCGGTTCGCCAGACATTATGACAAGCTACTCGAAACTATCGCAACAGCGCCGGAAGGGGATATTGCTTCGCTAGAAATGCTAACGGAGCAGGAAATCCGTGAACTGGTGCGCGGTTTTAATGATTCGGAGGCAGACTACCCACGGCAGCAGACGATTCATGGGTTGTTCGAAGAGCAGGCGAAGCTTTATCCGGATAACGTGGCTGCCGTCATGAATGAGCGGCAGTTGAGCTACCACGAACTGAACGAGCGATCCAACCGCCTTGCGCGTAAGCTGCGGGAGACAGGAGTCGAAGCGGATCAGTTGGTAGCGATTCTGGCCGAACGTTCGCTTGATATGGTCGTCGGCATTCTGGCGATTCTCAAAGCGGGCGGAGCCTACGTGCCTATCGATCCCGACTACCCGGAGGAACGCATCCGCTTCATGATTGAGGATTCGGGCGCACCGTTATTGCTGATTCAAAAGCATTTGCATGAGAAGACCGACTTCGCAGGAACGCGCCTTGAATTGGACGATTTCGTTTGGGGCGACAAAGGGGCGGACTCCGCTGGTGCGCTGGACGCTTCGAATCTGGAGCCAATTTCTGGCCCGGGTAACTTGGCTTATGTCATCTACACATCGGGAACGACCGGCAAGCCCAAAGGCACGTTGATTGAGCATAAAAACGTCGTGCGCCTTTTGTTCAACGACAAGAACCTGTTCGACTTTGGGCCGTCCGACACGTGGACGTTATTCCACTCGTTCTGCTTCGATTTCTCCGTCTGGGAGATGTACGGAGCACTTCTGAATGGAGGAAAGCTGGTTATCGTACCGCCGCTTACGGCGAAAAATCCGGCCGAGTTCCTGGCACTGCTGAGCCGCGAACGGGTCACGATATTGAACCAGACGCCAACATATTTCTACCAACTACTGCGTGAGATTTTAGTGGACCATCGATACGATCTGCGGATTCGCAACGTCATCTTTGGCGGCGAAGCGCTCAGCCCGCTGTTGCTCAAGGGTTTTAAGACGAAGTACCCGGAGACAAAGCTGATCAATATGTACGGCATTACCGAGACGACGGTTCACGTGACGTATAAGGAAATTACGTGGGTTGAGATGGAGGCGGCGAAGAGTAATATCGGCAAGCCGATCCCAACGCTGAGCGTGTACGTTCTGGATGAAAACCGCCGCCCTGTACCGATCGGCGTAGCAGGCGAAATGTACGTAGCCGGTGAAGGCCTGGCGAGAGGATACCTGAATCGCCCGGATTTGACGGCGGAAAAGTTCGTTGATTCCCCGTTTGCGGAGGGGGAAAAACTGTATCGCTCAGGCGACTTGGCGGCCTGGCTGCCGGACGGCAACATTGAATACCTCGGCCGGATCGACCATCAGGTCAAAATCCGCGGGTACCGGATCGAGCTGGACGAAATTGAGACGCAGCTTTTGAACGTGGAGGGCGTGGAAGAAGCGGTGGTGCTCGCCCGTCAGGACAGCGGGGGCGAAAAGGCGCTTGTTGCCTACTTTGTGGCGGACCGGACGCTGACAGTTAGCGAAATGAGAACCTCGCTGGCCCAGGGAATGCCGGGATACATGATCCCGTCATACTTCGTGCAGCTGGAACGCATGCCGCTGACGTCCAACGGCAAAGTGGACCGCAAAGCACTGCCGGAGCCGCAAGGCGGCTTGCAAACGGGTGTCGAATACGTAGCACCGCGTAACCTTACGGAGTCCCAGCTTGTGAAAATCTGGGAGGAAGTACTGGGTTACTCCGGCATTGGAGTCCTGGACAATTTCTTCGAGCTCGGAGGGCATTCCTTGCGGGCGACAAACCTTGTCAGCAAGATTCGGAAGGAAATGAACGTTGAACTTCCGCTGCGCGATGTGTTCCGCTATATGACGGTAGAATTGATGGCAGAGGCTATTGCCAGCTTGAAAGAATCGCAGCACAGCTCGATTCCAAAAGCGGAAGAGAAAGCGTACTATCCAGTTTCCTCTGCGCAAAAAAGACTGTATGTCCTGCACCAGCTAGATAGCTCGGAGCTGAATTACAACATCCCGAGCGCCTTGCAATTGAAAGGGACTTTGAACGAGGCCAAAGTGGAAAAGGCGCTGACTACTTTGGTGGCCCGGCACGATATGCTGCGCACCGGTTTTGAAATCGTGAATGGAGAGCCGGTTCAGCGTATTCATCCGCTCGTAGATTTCAAGGTCGAGAAGCTTCAAGCAAGCAAAGATCAGGTCGCGGCCATTCTGGAAGGCTTCATTCAGCCTTTTGACTTGACCCAGCCGCCTTTGCTGCGCGCCCTGCTGATCATACTTGAGAAAGAGAAATTCCTGCTTGCGCTGGATATGCATCATATTGGTTCCGACGGTCTTTCCATGGACGTGCTGCTACGCGAATTTGTGGGGCTTTACAATGGGGAAGAATTGCCGGAGCTGCGGATTCAATACAAGGATTACGCCGTTTGGCAGCAATCCGACGAGCAATGCCAGCGTATCAAACGGCAGGAGGAATACTGGCGCGAGGTATTCAGCTCCGAGCTTCCCGTTCTTGAGCTGCCTCTTGACTTTTCCCGCCCAGCCGTCCGGCAGTTTGACGGTCAAACGCTCACGTTTGCGCTGGATGCGGAGAAAAGCGAAGCTCTAAAACGGCTTGCCGGAGATTCGGGGGCGACGCTGTACATGCTTCTGCTGGCTGCTTACTCCGTATTGCTTCATAAATACGCGGGACAGGAAGATATCGTAGTCGGCACTCCGATTGCCGCTCGTTCTCACGCCGACCTGCAACCGATTATCGGCATGTTTGTCAATACGCTGGCCCTTCGCTTGGGTCCGACGGCAGAGCAGACGTTCCTGGATTACTTGCAGGATGTGAAGGAAACGACGATTGGAGCCTACGAGCACCAGGACTATCCGTTCGAGGAGCTGGTGGAAGCTCTTCAGGTGAGCCGGAATTTAAGCCGGAATCCGCTGTTTGACACCATGTTTTCTTTGCAAAAGCACGAAAGCCTGGATTTAGCCCTGGAAGGCTTGCAATGGTCGCTGTTTGACATCGAGGAAAAGAGAGCAAAGTTTGATCTTAGCTTGGATATCGTGGAAGAGGGTAACGAGTTGGTTTGCAAGATCGAGTACGCTACCTCGTTGTTTAGACAGGAAACGATGGTACGGCTGGCGGGTCATTACGAGCAGCTTTTGGCGTCGATCCTGGCTCAGCCGGGTGCGCGGATTTCGGATTTGGATATATTGACGGACAGCGAAAAGCATGATTTGCTGGTCGGGTTTGCCGTGTCGTCTTCGGCTCTGGCGAAGCAATCTGCCTCAGAGGGTCCAGGCTTGGAAGCGGATGAGTCGTGGAGAGAGAGAACGATCCACGAGCTGTTCGAGGAGCAAGCAGAGCAAACGCCGGAGCAAGTGGCCGTTGTCTATGAGGACAGCAGCCTGACTTACCGGGAGTTGAACGAGCGGGCGAACCGGCTGGCGAGATCCTTGCGTGCCTCTGGCGCGCAGGCCGATCAGCCGATCGCGATCATGGCCGAGCGCTCGCTGGAGATGATCGTGGGCATCTATGCGATCTTGAAGGCCGGGGGCGCCTACGTGCCGATCGACCCGCAATTCCCGCTGGAGCGCATCCGCTACATGCTCGAAGATTCGGGCGCTAGGCTGCTGCTGATTCAGAGCCATTTGCGGGAAAGCGCGTCATTTGCCGGGACAGAGCCACTTGGCGGTCTATCGCTCGTCGATCTGAACGATCCATTCGCGTATGACGAAGACGGCTCGAACCTGGAGCCAGCGAGCGGACCGGAGCACTTGGCCTACGTCATTTACACATCGGGCTCGACAGGCAACCCCAAGGGCGTCATGGTGGAGCACCGTCCGGTGATCAACCGGCTGCTGTGGATGCAGAATGCATACCCGATCGACTCCAGGGATACGATTCTGCAAAAGACGGCGATCACCTTCGACGTTTCCGTGTGGGAGCTGTTTTGGTGGGCTTGGACGGGGGCCAAAGTTTGCTTGCTGCCGCCGGGCGGAGAGAAGAATCCCGAGACGATTCTGGACACGATCGAACGGCAAGCCGTCACCACGATGCACTTTGTGCCGTCGATGCTGCACGCCTTCCTCGAATATGTCGAGCGTCAGCCGAGCGAAGATCTGGGTAACAAGCTGTCTTCGCTGAAACGGGTGTTTGCAAGCGGGGAAGCGCTGGCGACATCGCATGTGAGCCGGTTCTGGCAGTGGATTTCGTCATCCGTGAATCAAGCGCAGCTGATCAACCTTTATGGGCCTACGGAAGCGACGGTTGATGTCTCGTACTACGATTGCGGACCGGAAGAGGCGTATGTATCGGTGCCGATCGGCAAGCCGATCTCGAACATCCGGCTGCATATTGTCAAGGAAGGGACGACAGCGCTACAGCCGGTCGGCGTGCCGGGCGAGCTGTGCATCGCGGGCGAAGGTCTGGCTAGAGGCTACTTGAACCGTCCCGAGCTGACCGCGGAGAAATTCGTAGAATGTCCGTTTGCGCCGGGCGGGCGGATGTACCGGACGGGCGATCTGGCCAGATGGCTGCCGGACGGCAACATCGAGTATATGGGCCGGATCGACCATCAGGTGAAAATCCGCGGGTACCGGATCGAACTCGGCGAGGTGGAGGCGCAGGTCCTGAAAGCGGCGTCCGTCCAAGAGGGGGTTGTCATCGCCAGAGAGGACGAAGCCGGTCAGAAGCAGCTCTGCGCGTACTTCGTGGCGGACAAGCCGCTTGCGGCGAGCGAGCTGCGAAGCGCGCTGGCGGAGGATCTGCCTGCGTACATGATTCCGTCCTACTTCGTGCAGCTGGAGCGGATGCCCCTCACACACAGCGGGAAGCTCGACCGTAAGGCGCTGCCCGCACCGGAAAGCAGTATGCTCGTTGGAACGGAATACGTGGCGCCCCGGACGGCGACGGAGCAGACGTTGGTTGCGGTGTGGCAAAAGGTGCTGGGAACGGGGCGTCCGATCGGCGTGATGGACAATTTCTTCGAGCTCGGCGGGGATTCAATTAAATCGATCCAGGTGTCTTCCAGGCTATATCAGGCCGGGTACAAGCTGGAAATTAAGCATTTGTTCAAATATCCGACCGTAGCGGAATTAAGCCCGTATCTCCAGTCGGTCTTAAGACGCGCCGATCAGGTGGCAGCTACGGGAGAGACGGGGCTGACGCCGATTCAGCGCTGGTTCTTCGAGCAGTCGTTCACCGATCTGCACCACTTTAACCAGGCGGTGATGCTGTACCGGGAGGAAGGCTATGACGAAGCGGCGCTTCGTCAGGCCGTGCGGAAGCTGGCCGAGCATCACGATTCGCTGCGCCTCGTCTTCAGCCGGACCGAGAGCGGGTATGCGGCATGGAACCGAGGCATCGCGGAAAGCGAAGGCGAGCTCTACAGCCTGGAAGTGAACGATTTCCGCGGAATGACGGACTGCGCGCAGGCGATCGAAGCCAAGGCGAACGAGCTTCAGCGCAGCATTGACCTGCAGGCAGGGCCTTTGCTGAAGCTCGGCTTGTTCCGCTGTGCGGATGGAGATCATCTGCTGATCGCGATCCACCACTTGGTCGTAGACGGCGTATCCTGGCGGATTCTGCTTGAGGATTTTGCTGCCGGCTATGAGCAGGCGTTGCAAGGGCAGCTGATCCGTCTGCCGCTCAAAACGGATTCATTCCAAACGTGGGCGAAACAGCTCGCTGATTATGCGAACGGTCCGGCGATGGAAAGCGAGAGAGCGTATTGGCAGCATATCGAGCAATTGACCTATGAGCCGCTTCCGAAAGATTTTGAACAAGGCAGATCCAAGCTGAAGGACAGCGGGATCGTGACCGTCCGCTGGACGGCGGAGGAAACCGAACAGCTGCTGAAGCAGGCACACCGTGCTTACCATACGGAAATGAACGATTTGCTGCTTGCTGCGCTGGGCCTCTCAGTACAAGCTTGGAGCGGTCAAGAACGCGTGCTGGTGAATCTCGAAGGCCACGGCCGGGAAGAACTTTTGCCAGATGTGGACATTACACGCACGGTAGGCTGGTTCACAAGCCAATTCCCTGTCGTTCTGGAGCCGGGTCACGCTCAGGCACTCGGTCATCAGGTGAAACAGGTGAAAGAAAACTTGCGCCGCATTCCGAACAAAGGAATCGGCTACGGCATTCAGCGTTATTTGTCAGCGCCGCGTGACGGAGAGCGCTTCGTTTTGGAGCCGGAGATCAGTTTTAACTATCTGGGTCAGTTTGACCAGGATTACGAAAGCAGCGGCTCGCAGCCGTCTCCGTTCAGTCCGGGCTCCGATTCAAGCCCGAATGCTGTGATGAATTATATCCTCGATATCAACGGTATGGTGTCGGAAGGCATGTTGGAACTCACGATCCGTTATGGGGAAACCCAGTATCAACGGGAGACGGTTGAGCGCTTGGGCACCCTGCTTCAATCGAGTTTGCGTGAAGTCATCAGCCATTGCGTATCGAAAGAGCGGCCGGAACTTACGCCTAGTGACGTACTGCTTCAAGATGTAACGGTGGAGGAACTGGAGTGGCTGTCCGAACATACGGCGGCACTCGGCGAACTGGAGAATGTATACACCCTGACTCCGCTGCAAAAAGGGATGTTGTTCCACAGCTTGCTGGATGCCGATTCGGAAGCCTACTTCGAACAGGTGACCTTCGATCTGTATGGAAGCCTGAATGTCGAAGCCTTCACCCGCGGATTGGATACGCTGGTACAGCGAAATGAGGCGCTGCGGACCAATTTTATTACCGGCTGGAGAGACGAGCCGATTCAAGTGGTATTCTGCGAGCGGAAGTGTGAAGTGTACTTTGAAGATATTCGCTCGGCAAGAGATGAACACCCGGAGAAGACGATAGCCGATTTTGTCAGCGCGGATAAAGCGAACAAGTTCGATTTGGCCCAAGGCTCTCTGATGCGCGTTACAGTTTTGCGTACGGGCGACGAGTCCTACCAAGTGATCTGGAGTCACCATCACATTTTGTTGGACGGCTGGTGCATGTCCTTAATGATCAAGGAAGTGTTCGACACCTACTTCGCGTTCCAGGAGCAGCGGACGCTGGAGCTTCCTCCGGTTACCTCGTACTCTCGGTATATCGAATGGCTGGAAGCTCAAGATGCCGCGAAAGCTTCGCGTTACTGGTCCGAGTATTTGGCGGGTTATGATCAGCAGACCAAGCTGCCTCGGGAGAAAACAGGGCTGAAGCAGGGCGCTTTTGAAGCAGCTGAGATCGATGTGGAACTCAGCAAGGAACTGACTTGGCAAATCGAGCGGGTGGCGCGCCAGCATCAGGTGACGCTTAATACATTCATGCAGACCGTATGGGGACTGGTTCTGCAGGTATACAACAACAGCGAAGATGTTGTATTTGGCTCCGTCGTATCCGGGCGTCCGGCGGAGATTCCAGGTATCGAAAGCATGATCGGTCTGTTTATTAATACGATCCCCGTCCGTATTCAAGGCAAAGCCGAGGAGACGGTAGCCGATATTTTGAGAAAAACCCAGGATCAAGCGCTGACATCGGGAGCTTACGAAACGTTCCCGCTGTTCGAAATTCAGTCGCTGAGCGAGCAAAAGCGCGACTTGATCAACCATATTATGGTCTTTGAAAATTATCCGATGGAAGAACAGATTGAGCAGGTTGTCGGCGGAGGCCAAGAAGCGCTGAAAATCGCTAATATCCAATCGCCGGAACAAACGAACTACGATCTGGACATTACCGTCATTCCGGAAGAGCATATTTTGCTGCGGTTTACGTACAATGCACTGACATTCAGAGAGCAAGACATCAGGCAGATCCACGGTCATTTTGCCCGTGCATTGGAGCAGGTTGCGGCTAATCCGAATGTTCGTGTACATGAGTTAGAGCTTTTGACGGCGGCGGAAAAAGAAGAAATTATCGGCGTGTTTAATCCGGTGCAGCCGGAAGTGGCTCCTGTGGCAGCGTTCCATCGACTGTTCGAGGAACAGGCGGAACGCACGCCGGAAGAGGAAGCCGTCGTGTACGAGAACGATCGGCTGACGTATGCGGAGTTGAACGAGCGGGCGAACCGCCTGTCGGCAACGTTGCGTGCAAGCGGCATCGGCCGGGAGGAGATTGTGGGCATTCTCGCCGAGCGTTCGGTCGATTTGCTGGTGGCCGTGATGGCCGTCTGGAAAGCGGGAGGGGCGTATGTACCGCTTGACCCGGATTATCCGGCGGACCGCGTGCGGTTCATGCTGGAAGACAGCGGAGCGAAGGTGCTGCTGACACAAACACTGCTGCGAGAGCGTGCCGAATCCTGGCTCGGCGAAGAGGAACTAGCACTGGAGACGGTGCTGTATCTCGATGACGAAACGTCATACAGCGAAGATCGAGCGAATGCACCAATGGACTTCGGCCAAGGCTCCAGCATGGCTTCAGGTCTGGTCTCGGGCGAGCTGACGGGTGCTGTGAACGACCGTAATGAGAGCCATCCAAATGTTGTGGGCATGGACAGCTTCCATGAAGCCCGTCCGGAGGATCTGGCGTACGTGATCTACACGTCGGGAACGACGGGCAAGCCAAAAGGCGTAATGATTGAGCACCGCAGCCTGGTGAACACGGCGGCGGGTTACCGGCGGGAATACCGGTTGGATCGGTTCCCGGTGCGGTTGATGCAACTCGCCAGTTTCTCGTTTGACGTATTCGTGGGTGATATCGCGCGGACGTTGTACAACGGAGGCACGATGGTGATTGTACCGAAAGACGACCGGATTGATCCGTCTCGTCTGCACTACTGGATAGAGCGGGAGCAAGTGTCGATCTTTGAATCAACGCCGGCGCTGATTGTACCGTTTATGGAATACGTGCACGAGCAAGCGCTGAAGTTGAGCGGGATGGAGCTGTTGATCACAAGTTCGGACAGTTGCAGTGTGGCGGAATACCGAACCTTACAGGAACGGTTTGGCTTGTCGTTCCGCATTATTAACGCCTACGGTGTGACGGAAGCGGCAATTGACTCCAGTTTCTATGATGAGGAGTTGGCGAAACTGCCACAAACAGGCCATGTTCCGATTGGCAAAGCGTGGTTGAATGCGAAGTTTTACATCGTGGATGCACATCTGAACCCGGTGCCAGTCGGCGTGCTGGGCGAATTGGTTATCGGCGGAGTCAGTGTGGCGCGCGGGTATTTGAACCGTCCAGAGCTGACGGAAGAGAAGTTTGTAGACAGTCCTTTCACCGCTGGTGAGCGGTTGTATCGCACGGGAGACTTGGCGAGGTGGATGGAGGATGGCAACGTGGACTTCATCGGCCGGATCGATAACCAGGCGAAAATCCGGGGTTACCGGATCGAGACGGGCGAAGTCGAAGCAAAGCTGCTGAGTGTAGGTGGCGTGAAGGAAGCGGTCGTTGTTGTCAGGGAAGATCAAGAAGGGCAGAAAGCGTTGTGCGCTTATTATACAGTGGAAGAAGGCTTGACGGCGGCAGATTTGAAACGGGCGATCTCCAGCGAGCTACCGGGATACATGATTCCATCGTATTTCGTTGAACTGGAGCAATTGCCTCTAACGCCAAATGGGAAAATTGACCGGAAGGCGCTGCCAGCGCCGGAAGGGCGAGCAGGAGGAGGCCGCGAATACGTGGCACCGCGCACCGAACTGGAGGCAAAGCTGGCCGCCATTTGGCAGGAGGTACTTGTTCGGGATAAGGAGGTAGGCGTAACGGACAACTTCTTCGACCTCGGAGGACACTCCCTGCGGGCGACAACACTTGTCAGCAAAATGCATAAGGAGCTGGGCGCCCAATTCCCGCTTCGCGACGTATTCCGCTACTCGACAGTTGAGGAAATGGCTGTGGCTATGGAGCATTTGGAGATCGGCTCGTTTATGGCTATTCCGGCTGCGGAACCTAGCGAGTATTATCCGCTCTCTTCTGCGCAGAAACGTCTCTATATCTTGAACCAGCTGGAAGGAGGCGAGCTGAGCTACAATATACCGGGAGCTATGCTGCTCGAAGGGCAGCTCAACCGGCAGCGGTTTGAAGAAGCATTTCGCGGGCTTGTAGCTCGTCATGAAACGCTGCGTACCGGCTTTGAGATGGTTGAAGGCGAAGCGGTTCAGCGGATTTACGAAGAAGTCACCTTCCAGGTGGAATATGTGCAGATCAGCGGGGAGCAGGCGGAAGAAACGGTGCGCCAATTCGTTCGTGCGTTTGATCTAGCGAAGCCGCCACTTCTGCGGGTGGGCATTGCCGAACTCGCGCCAGACCGGCATATCCTGATGTTCGATACACATCATATCGTATCGGACGGCGTTTCAATGGACGTACTGATCGAAGAGTTTGTGCACTTGTACAGCGGGGAGCCGCTCAAGCCACTCCGCATTCAGTACAAAGATTATGCAGTATGGCAGCAATCGGACGAGCAGAAAACGCAGCTTGCCAAGCAGGAAGCTTACTGGATTGACATGTTCCGCGGAGAACTGCCAGTTCTGGAAATGCCGACGGACTATCCGCGCCCGGCTATGCAGAGCTATGAGGGCCGCACGCTGCAATTGTTTATGAATATTGAGAAAAGCGAAGGTCTGAAACGGCTTGCAGCTGAAAACGGCGCAACGCTTTACATGGTTCTGCTTGCGGCATATAACGTGCTTCTGCATAAATATTCAGGTCAGGAAGACGTGGTGGTTGGTACGCCGATTGCGGGCAGAAATCATAGCGACGTTCAGCCGCTGATCGGGATGTTCGTTAATACATTGGCCATCCGCAGTTACCCGGCTGCCGGTAAGACGTTCCTTGACTACTTGAAGGAGATCAAGGAGACAACGCTGGGTGCTTTTGAACATCAGAATTATCCGTTTGAGGAACTGGTGGATAAGGTAAACGTGGCTCGTGATCTACGCCGTCATCCACTGTTCGATACGATGTTTGCTTTGCAGAATACAGAAAATGTGGAAATTCAGCTTCCGGGACTACATTTGTCGACGTATGCCAGCGAAGAAATTGTTTCCAAATTCGATCTCAGCTTGGACGTTACGGAGATTGAGGACGGCTTGGAATATCTGTTTGAATACGCCACGGCTCTATATAAAACCGAAACAGTGGAGAAGTTGGCTGCCCACTACTTGCAGCTGCTTGAATCCATTCTCTGCAACCCGTCGGCGACTATTGCCGAGCTGAACTTGTTAACGGCAGAGGAAAAAGAGCAGATTGTCGGCGCGTTTAACCCTGCGCAACCGGAAGAGGCTCCTATGGCAGCGTTCCATCGACTGTTCGAGGAACAGGCGGAACACACGCCGGAAGCTGAAGCTGTCGTGTACGAAAACGATCGGCTGACGTATGCGGAGCTGAACGAGCGGGCGAACCGTCTGTCGGCCACGCTGCGCGCAAGCGGCATCGGTCGGGAGGAGATTGTTGGCATTCTCGCTGAGCGCTCGGTGGACCTGTTGGTGGCCGTGCTGGCCGTCTGGAAAGCAGGCGGGGCGTATGTGCCGCTTGACCCGGATTATCCGGTGGACCGTGTGCGGTTCATGCTGGAAGACAGCGGAGTGAAGGTGCTGCTGACGCAAACGCCGCTGCGAGAGCGTGCCGAAGCCTGGCTCGGTGAAGAGGAACTGGCACTGGCGACGGTGCTGTATCTCGACGACGAAACGTCGTACAACGAGGAACGAAGCAATCTGCCAATGGAATTTGGCCAAGGCTCCAACAGTGCTCCCGATCCAGTCAACGGCAAGCTAACGGGGGCTGTGAACGGTGGTGGCGAGAGTCATCCGAATGATGTTGATGTTGTCGGTATGGACAGCTTCCATGAAGCCCGTCCGGAGGATCTGGCGTACGTCATCTACACGTCGGGAACGACGGGCAAGCCAAAAGGCGTGATGATCGAGCACCGCAGTCTGGTGAACACGGCGGCGGGTTACCGACGGGAATATCGGTTGGATCAGTTCCCGGTAAGGCTGTTGCAGCTCGCCAGCTTCTCGTTTGACGTATTTGTGGGCGATATCGCGCGGACGTTGTACAACGGAGGCACGATGGTCATTGTACCGAAGGACGACCGGATCGATCCGGCTCGTCTGCACTACTGGATGGAGCGAGAGCAAGTGACGATCTTTGAATCAACACCAGCACTGATCGTGCCGTTTATGGAATACGTACACGAGCAGGGGCTGAAGTTGAGCGGGATGGAGCTGTTGATCACAAGCTCGGACAGTTGCAGTGTGGCAGATTACCGTACCTTACAGGAACGGTTTGGTTCATCGTTCCGAATTATTAACGCCTACGGTGTGACGGAAGCGGCAATTGACTCCAGTTTCTATGACGAGGAGTTGGCGAAACTGCCGCAGACAGGCCATGTGCCGATTGGCAAAGCGTGGTTGAATGCGAAGTTTTACATCGTGGATGCACATCTAAATCCTGTTCCAGTCGGTGTGCTGGGCGAACTGGTCATCGGCGGCGTTGGGGTAGCACGTGGGTACTTGAACCGTCCAGAGCTGACGGAAGAGAAGTTTGTAGACAGCCCTTTCACCGCGGGTGAGCGGTTATATCGCACGGGAGATTTGGCGCGTTGGATGGAGGACGGCAACGTGGACTTCATAGGCCGGATTGACAATCAAGCGAAAATCCGGGGCTACCGGATTGAAACGGGTGAGATTGAGTCGCAGCTGCTGCGGGTGGTAGGTATACGCGAAGCGGTGGTGCTGGTTCGAAGTGATGCGAACGGGCAAAAGGCGCTGTGCGCATACTACACAACGGATATCGATCTGAAGGCGGCCGACCTGAAACGAGCGATCTCCAGCGAGCTGCCAGGTTACATGATCCCGTCGTACTTTGTGGAGCTGGAGCAATTACCTCTGACACCAAACGGGAAAATCGACCGGAAAGCGCTGCCGGCGCCGGAAGAGGGAGCAATTGCAGGGCGCGAATACGTGGCGCCGCGCACCGATCTGGAGACGAAACTGGTCTCCATCTGGCAGGACGTGCTTGGGTCAATTACGATTGGTGTGACGGACAACTTCTTCGACCTCGGCGGTCACTCGCTGCGGGCGACAACGCTGGTCAGCAAGGTGCACAAGGAGCTGCACGTGGACCTGCCACTGCGCGATGTATTCCGGTACTCGACTATTGAAGCGATGGCTGAAGTGATTAGCAGATTGGAACAGCAGGAATTCCTTTCCATTCCGGTTCTGGATAAAAGGGAGTATTATCCGCTTTCCTCTGTGCAAAAACGGCTGTACATCCAGCAGCAGATGGAAGGCGCCGAGCTTAGCTACAACATGTCCGGCATGACGGTTCTCGTCGGGCGCTTGGAGCGGAATCAATTAGAAGCGGCGCTCCAAGGATTAATCGCTCGTCACGAAGTTTTGCGAACTGGCTTCGAAATGGTCGACGGCGAACCGGTACAACGGATTTATTCGGACTTGGAGTTTGCCGTCGAGTATACAAAGGCGACGGAAAGTGAAACAAAAAGCATTGCAGATGCCTTTGTACGTGTCTTTGATCTGGAGCGGCCGCCGCTGCTGCGTGTGGGCTTAGTTGAATGGGAAGCGGAACGTCATCTGCTTATGCTGGACATTCATCATATCGTCACGGATGGCATGTCCATGGGTATCTTCATCGAAGAGCTGCTACGCCTGTATAACGGTGAGACGTTGGAACCGCTTCGGATTCAATATAAGGAATTCGCCGCTTGGCAGCAGTCCGAACCTGTAAAAGAACGGCTGAAACGCCAGGAAGCCTACTGGCTGGACATGTTGGAAGGTGAATTGCCAACGCTTGAGTTGCCTATGGACTTTGTCAGACCTGCCGCTCGCAGCTTTGAGGGAGATGTGCTGCCTTTCAGTATCGACAAGCAGATGACCGACAACTTGCAGCGTATTGCCGATGAGAACGGTGCTACCCTATATATGGTGTTATCGGCGGCCTATTCCATCCTGCTCAGCAAGTACTCGGGACAAGAAGACTTCATTGTAGGCACACCGGTTTCGGGCCGCACACATGCCGACCTGGAGCCACTCATCGGAATGTTTGTCAACACGTTGGCGATTCGCCATTATCCATCCGGGGAGAAGACGTTCCTTAATTACTTGAACGAAGTCAAAGAAACGATGCTGGGGGCCTACGACCACCAGGATTATCCGTTTGAAGAACTTGTTAAAAAGCTGCAGGTGCCGCGCGATCAAAGCCGCAATCCTGTATTCGATGTCATGTTTGCACTGGAAACGAAGGAAGATAACGTTCAAAGCTTCGGGGATATCCAGATCGAATCTTATCCGGAAACGCATGCGGTTTCCCAATTTGACCTTACCTTGGTCATTTCGTTGCTGGATGAGGGAATGAACGGGCAGTTTGAATATGCAACCAAGTTGTTTACGCGCAATCTGATCGACAATTTCGCTCAGGACCTGCTCGTGATCATCAACCAAATTGGCGAACAGCCTTCGGTGCTGCTCAAGGATATTTCCCTGAACGGGCAATCCGAACAGGAGCAAGATGAGCTAGAGGCTATTGACATTATTTTCTAATCCTTTATCCGCCTTGGGTGAAGATGGATCATTTAAGCACGTTATATATGACATTCGGTATATTGAGAAAGTGGTAATGAAAATTTGTGGTGGTTTCACGACTTTTTTATCACCTGACAAAAGTATTTAAGTTATGTAACAAAGGGTCCTGATGACAGTTGTCATCAGGACCCTTTGTTTATGAACGTATAATTAATATTCCTATGTCCAAATCAGTATGAGGCTATTATAGTGAAAGCCTTTAGCTGTTATAGGATGAGTACTCTGGTATTAGGGGATGCACAGTGATTTTCATCTATTTTTCAGACTTAGTATTTACTATAGCATCATCCATAGTCATTTTAGTCTTGAGAGTAGCTGTTGATTATGCCCAAGTTGTAATCGTTTCAACCGGGAGACGATAGGAAGGATAGCCATCTTTGGCTGCTTTACCTATGGAGATCAACATCACGGGCTGGAACCGTTCTTTATCTAAGCCGAAAACTTCAGCAATTTGGCCTTTGTCATAACCGGCCATAGGGTTGGTATCATAACCATGGGCACGGGCAACGAGCATGAGTTGCATGGATATGAGGCCTGAGTCAATGAGGTTCATGTCACGCAATTCGGATGCGTTTATGTTCGCATAATAAGGTTTTACCTGCTGCATCTGAATATCCATGATATCTTGGGGCATGTACCCAAGTTCCACTGATTTGCTGAAAATCTCTTCCATGTATTCAACGTTGTTGGCATCGTAAAACACGGCAATGACAGCGGAAGACGTTAGTGCCTGTGTCTGGTTAAAAGAGGCCAGTGGTGCAAGTTTCTCTTTGCCTTCAGCACTGTCGATAACAAGAAAACGCCAAGGTTGCATGTTAATGGCCGAAGGGGCACGTGAAGCTTTCGCCAGTATTTCGGTCATCTCCTCGCGGCTTATCTTCACTTCAGGGTCGTAGGCTTTAACGGAATGGCGCTCCAAAACGATGTTATCAAAATCATTTGTTTTGTTGAATTGACCGGTAATTGTGTTCATATTGAAATCTCTCCTCATATCTATATTGGTGAGAGTAGGGTATAAATTATATCTCCATCTGTCTCACTATGAGGATTGTAAACTATGAAGTATACTTTATAGCAAGAAGAAGAAACGGGGGAAATACATATGAAGATTAGTGAAGTAGCGAACCATGTAAACCTTCCGATATCCACGATTCGTTACTACGAGAAAATAGGTATGATCCCGGATGAACATATGCTGAGAGATCATAATAACTATCGAATATATGCGCAGAGCATTATTCAGCATCTGGAAGTGGTCAAACAATGTTTAGCTGTTGGTTTTACGATCCATGAGATCCAATCTATGATCTCTAAACATGGGTTTTCAAGTAATGATCAAGCAAGCGTTATCCAAGCGAAAATATCAGAAATTGAAGAAATACAAAATAAATTAGAGAATTCCAAACAAAATCTGTACGAAATTCTTAAATCGGATATCACGTGTGAGGATGGTTTTGGTAAGTATTAAGCCGGAAGTCCCTCTTAAGGTTTTCATTCAGTACGTTCTTACATCATATCGATTCAATCGAGTACATATCGTCCTGTATACGCAGATTACCGGGCTGCCCAGTTTCCACCTTCACCTCCGTAGCAAATACACCAGGTATACGTCCGTCTGGGAACCAGGGCATCTGTTTATCAATGACAATAAACATGCCTTCTGCATCACCCGTGGGGGAGAATTGTTTTCCGTCTCCGGCAAATGGTTCAAGTTGATAATGCTCATTCAATGTGTTCATTGTCTCAGGAACATCATCGACAGGCAGACCGATTTCACTAATGCATAACAGATGCTTCGCTTCGAAAGCTTCATCAACTGCATTATCGAGTGAATGATGAGCGATAAATTCCATCAAGTTGCCGCTTGGATCATAAAAATAGAAGGCTGTTGCATCCCAGTAGGGGAAATAGAATTCATCCTGTCCATCTTTGGAGAGCAATGAAATGTTACGGTCTTGAGCCCACCTTTTTGCATCAGCAAGTTTATTCGTTGGAATCGTAAACGCTACATGATAGTAGGGCTTCTCTTGTTCTGGCGCCTTCTTGAAAGATAGTACCGAGTTCCCCGCACGGAATGAAACAAATGTTGTACAATCCTCCACAAGATCCAGTTCCAGTAGTGTACCGTAAAACTCTTTTATGGCCTCGACCTCATGTGTTAACAAACCAACTTCTCTTATTATCATTTTAATACCCTCCTTTTAATCTCACCTTTGATTGAAATACTCGATTGTTTTCTCAATAAATGCCTTGGCCGATTGCGTCAGGTAACGGTCGGACCGATGGATGATTTCAAAGTGCCGGTATGGCGGATCGTCTGTAATTCGGATGCAACGTAGCGTGGGCTCATTCATGGCTTTGATCAGAGGATAAGGCAGCAGTGTTCCTCCGACGTTGGCTTTGACCAGGCTAATGATGGAGGTTGCCGAACTGGTCTCCATGATGGTATTTAGGGTGAATCCATATTTACGGCAATAGCCATCGACCAATTCTCTGCCCGTGAATCCTTCGGGGAACATCACCGTTTGGATATCACGTAACTCCTGAATTTCAATTGTGCTTCGTTCAGCCCAATCATGATTCTCGGATACGACCAGTACATATTCTTCACTGCACAAAGGAATGCGTACAAGCCGCCTATCAGGGGCAGACGTGATCTCGATGCCGATGTCGACTTCATTTTCCAACACTTGATTTACGACATAGATCGAAGAGATAACCTTCAATTGCACCTTGGGGAATCGGGCATGAAAATCAACGAGCAACGGAGTGATACGGTAATCCAAATCGGATGGAAGAACACCAATAACCAATCGTCCCCGCTGATCATTCCGAAATTCAGCTAGCGCATCCTGGGTATTCTGTAAATGCCGGATCATCTGTACACAGTGCTCTAGAAACAGAGTGCCTGCCTGGGTCATCACAATTTTTTTGCCGACACGGTCAAACAAAGGAACACCAAGTTCATCCTCCAACCCACGTATCTGTTGACTCAACGTAGGTTGAGATATGCCAAGTTTCTCAGCTGCCCGTGTAAAATGAAGCTCCTCACACACGGTAATAAAGTTTTCCATTTGACGAATCTCCATGAATTCACCTCTAATCATTGGTTTTAGTAATCATTTTAATAGAAACAATAGTATTGTTCAATCATTATAATGATCCTATACTTAATTCGTGCACCACCCGAAGATCTTGTCATTAAAGAATAGGATCTTGGGTGAAGGCAACGAGACTACTCCCATGAGGTGATTCATAATGAAACTTTTTTATATTGTATTCGCGCTTATTCTGGCGTCACTGAACTTAAGACCACCGATTACTTCCATTTCTCCTCTGATGAGTACCATACAGAATGATCTGGGTTTGAGCGGCATGACCGCCAGTCTGTTAACTACACTACCGGTATTATGTATGGGCATATTCGCTCCATTCTCTGTAAGACTAAGTAGAAGGTGGGGGAACGAAGGAGCCATTGTGCTGGCTTTAATCCTTATTGGGATAGGTACGGGATTACGATTGTTCGTAGGCGCAACTCCGTTGATGATGTTCACTTCTTTTCTGTCAGGCGTAGGGATTGCATTGGCAGGGCCGCTGTTGTCCAGCTTCATTAAGCAGTATTTCCCTAACCGAGTGGCAGCCATGGTCGGCGTCTACTCTACAGCAATGGTGATGGGGGCTAGCATTAGTGTGGGATTGTCGGTTCCCCTTCAGCAGACGTTGGGTGGATCTTGGAGAGGTTCTTTGGCTACATGGGCATTACTCGCAGCCATTGCATTGCCGATCTGGTTAAAATTAGCTTGGTCTGCGCGTACAGAGCGGCAATCCGGACAAACTTCGGCTGTAGTCCATGCACCACTTCCGGTGAAGAACAGGCGTGCATGGGTGCTGACACTGTTCTTTGGACTGATGGCCGCGATCTTCTATTCATTAACTGCCTGGCTTGCGCCAGCCATTCAGAGCCATGGATATAGCCAAGAGACTGCTGGCAACATCCAAACGTTATTTACATTGATATCACTGCCCTCAACATTATTCATTCCCATGCTTGTACATCGGTACCAAAAACGTGTCTTCTGGCTTGTTGGATGTGCGATGTTGGAGTTAATAGGTGTCCTGATGCTGAATCTCTCTGTCAGTCCGTGGCTCGCTGCGATTCCGCTCGGGATTGGTGCAGGTGGACTGTTCCCGATTGCACTTATGTTGCCGATTGATGAGACAAACAATGCTCAGGAAGCGAGTAGCTGGTCGGCTATGACTCAATCTGGTGGCTACATTCTTGGAGCACTTGGGCCGCTGGCGATTGGCTGGCTCCGCGATCTAACAGGCAGCTTTGTGCAAGCATTTTATGGTTTGGCTATCATCATCGTGTTGCAGATTATCGTTCAATTGGCTATTGGCAATAAAAAAAGTTTAAAAGTTAGCCAGGAGCAGAGCTAAAAGGCATGTAAAGTAAAATGGATATAGAAATATGATGATCTTTATACATGATCCAACAAGTCCAGATAGTACTGCCTTAATGCTTTCTGTAAGATGACGGGCTCCATAATCTTAATCGATTTACCATAGCCGGCAAGATATCTCACTATGAAATCAAGCTCGTGAGGTTCATACGAACCGACAAGATACATGTGTCCCCTCTTCTCGATGATCTGCATAGATGGGAAATGTTCTTGCTGGAATAGCTCCATCCCGGCTTCATCAATCAGGCATTTGAATGGAATTGCTTGTTCCGATGGTTTCCATAGAGATTGGGCATCCTGTGAATAGAGTTCCTTTACATGAGTTAAAGGTTCAATCTCCGTTGTTTCGGCTGAAATGATGCGGTCGCAGCGAAATACACGATACGCTTGTTTATGCAGATCATAGGCCTGACAATACCAATAACCTTTCCTGGCATAGAGCGCGATGGGTTGAATGATGCGGATATTGGTGTTTGCAGAAGATGGCCTTTGATCAGGGGATCTACGCTGATTAGCGTACGTAATCTGAATCACTATATTCTGCACAGCAGCCATCAACAGAAATTCCAAATGTGCACTATCACGGATCTGCTCCGTATGTCGAAAGGAAACCCGGTGTTGCATGTTCTCAATATCCTGTCGTTGCTTGTCGGATAACGCGCTCATAAATTTCTCATGAATGGTACGGAAAGAGACTTGAAAGGGTAGGCTGGAGAAGCTGCGGAGAGCCTGCATTGCAAAATAAAGGGCATGAAGCTCCCCCGTATTAAACGAAATGGGAGGCAGTTGCATCTGTTGCAGCAGTCGATATCCGCCGTAGCGTCCATATTCGACATAGATGGGCGCACCTAACTCTTCCAATGAAGCGATATCTCTTAACGCGGTTCGTTTGGAGATTTGGAACTCCTGCATGAGATCTTGCAGGGTGAACTGTTGTTTTTGATTAATGAAGCGCAGCATCTGGTTCATACGTTCTGATTTTTTCATATCAAACCCTCTTAATGGTGCCATGGATTGGCACCTTTCGTTGTTATAGTGATAAGTGTAATCCAGTAGGAAGAAGGAGGCAATATAATGAATTTTGAAGTGATACCATTTTTGTCGATGAATGGGGATGCGGCGGCAGCCATTGCTTTTTATGAAGAGTTTCTGGGCGCCAAGGTGATATTCAAGAAAAGTTATAAAGAGATGACGGAAATGAACCCGGGCTTCGAGTACCCTGCCGGTCAAGATGAGTATATTACACATTCGGTGCTGGAGATTGGGGTTAACAAAGTCATGATTGCGGAAGAAGCAATGGACACGGAGAGAGCATGGCAGCTGGGGAACAGCACGTCACTATGTATTCAATCCAAGGATAAAGAAACAATCGATCAACTGTATCATTCTCTGATGCAACATGAGGGCGTGAAGGTACTGGTGCCTTACGAGCAAAATGAATTCAGCCCAGGTTATGGCATCGTGCGGGACCCATTTGGCATTGCAATTCAGCTGTGTGTCACTGTGCACGATTTTTAAAATGAGTTCAGGCCCGCGATTAAGCACTCGGTATGTAAACTTAGAACTAACTTAAAAACATCAAAAAAAGAAGAGCCATGGATATCGTGCGCTCTTCTTTTTTCGGTTTCTATACAAGGTCGTTCGAGCAACCGATGGTTATAGCGGACCTCTTTTCGTGTAAATCATATAGGTACGGATGTCGCTGTGTACAAGCAAGTTCAATGGATAAAGGAAAGAAGGGATAACATGATTACAAGAGGAATCGACCATATTGGAATAACTGTACCGGATATGGAGCAGGCGACACTATTTCTACAACAGGCATTTGGAGCTCTACTTGCCTATGACCATATAACGCCGGATGATCCCCCACAGGAAGGACCTGAGGCAGAGCGTAAATTAGGACTGCGTTCAGGAGCAAAGGTTATTCATATTCGGATGTTATCGCTCGGGGAGAGCGCCAGTATAGAGTTATTTCAGTACGCAAATTCAGCGCAATCGGAGCCAGTTAGGGCATCGGATTACGGATTGCAGCATATGGCGTTGTATGTGGACGATATGCAAGAAGCTGCACGACACTTCAAAGAAGCGGGCGGGGTGTTGCTAACAGAGCCTGGGGCGTTGAACGGTCATATTGAAGGCGGGGAAGGCAATCAGTTTGTGTATGGAAGAGCACCTTGGGGGATGCTGATCGAGCTAATCTCCTATCCTGCGGGCATTCAGTATCCGAATCACAGTGAAGCAAAGCGCTGGACACCACGAAAAAAATAATAAAGATGAGACTGGATAAGAAACAGGACGATGCACGACAAATCGTTCTGTTTTTCTTGTATATAGGGGCTAAATGTTTAATAAAAAACAGAAATTATGTTACAAATACGTTACAAATACAGAAGTGTATACCTCTTTGCCTTATCTTACGATACGTACTAGTAGATACAGAGATATTTTACGGATAAGATAAGTTATAACGTCTCTTTTCTGGACGATGAATATGCTCCGAAAGTATGTTGATGGAAGCCTTAGATCCAGGATATTGAAGAAGCATTAAAACGAAGGAACAACTATATATTTTGACTGAACAAGGTTTCGATAAAAATAAATAACAACAGGTGATCCAAAAGGCTACAAATCGGGTATCAATAGTAGAGTCATTTAGAACCTGATGGATACATATGTTGTTATGATCGTTTTTGCTAGTTAAAGGCTGTCTATTATGGAATGAACTGTGGGGGTTATCAAGTGTCTATATTAGATATGGAAAAGAAAGATGTTGTCACCGATGCAATGGTCATCAAGGCGATGGAGAAAAGTCTTGCTATCATTCGATTTGATCTGGATCGCCGGGTAACCTACGTGAATGAAGTCTTTGCCCAGACGATGGGATATACGGTAGATGAGATGTACGGCATGAAGCATCAGCAACTGTGCTTCGGTCAATTTGCAAATACTCCGGACTATGATGCTTTTTGGAATAGCATATTTAATGGTGTCAGCTTCCAGGACAAGGTTGAACGCAAGGATGCAAAAGGGAATTCTGTATGGCTTGAGGCGACATATATGCCGGTGTACGATGAGACGAATCAGAAGATACTGGGTGTTTCCAAAATAGCGACCAACATCACCAACCGTCAGAACAACATTTCGGTCGTAGTGAATGAGCTGAAAACGATGTCTCATGAACTGAATGGGCAGGCAGATGTAGGTATTGAACGGAGCCAGGAATTAATGTCCAGTATCTCCTATATCTCTGAGGTGTCGACTTCTAACCGTGCAACGTTGACTCATTTGCAGGAACAGGCCGGATCGATTCAGGGCGTGGTACGAACGATACGCGAGATTTCATCTCAGACGCAACTACTCGCGTTAAATGCTGCCATTGAGGCTGCACATGCAGGAGAATACGGACGAGGATTCGATATCGTGGCCAAGGAAGTTAAGAAACTATCCGCAATGGTAGAGAGTTCGATTAATGAGATTCGTGATAGCGTGACTGGAATAACGAAGGAGATTGGTAATATCACAGGAGGTACCAAAAAAGTAGAAGAATATGTGGAGCAGAGCCAGAAGCAGATTGAGATTGCATTGAATGATTTTACAGCAATTGCTGCTTCAGCTCACTTGTTGGATGCCAAAGCGGAGCATGTGACCAGAATCGTATAACAATATATAGTAATAGCGGTTCCTTGCACAGGAACCGTTTTTTTTGTCGTTCAGTACTCAAAAAAACGGGAATTATTGTGATCAAACGGGGACACAATACTTGGGAATACCTGCAGCTTTGTCATGCAGAGAAATGTTGGGGTGGGAACATGTGGTCAACAATTGTATCCTACGTGCCGGATTGGTCCATATGGATCCAGGCATTCTTGGTCTTCATCATTCCAATTGGTATTACATTGAGCACGCGTTGGATCAATGCTGCCATTAAGCGCGGAAGTTTCTCTCGTTCGAAGCAATCGTCCGTATCCTCAAAGGATATCTCGCCAGCAGCCAAAGGGCAGGGTGAAGGGACCGAAACAGGCCAATATGCGAATATTAAATTAACCGGCAAGTACAATACGGATCTGACCAGTGTAAGAGAAAGCTTTGGTCAAAATGCTGACGTGCATATTCGGGAGTTTACGATTAGGGGTACGAATACACGGGCAGCCGTTATATATACGGAAGGCCTGGTAGATCAAGATTTAATCGATGATCACCTGATTACACCGTTAATGTTGGAGGGCGTTCCAGAGCTTAAGCGAGAGGGGTTCCTCCATCCGGATAATGCACATTTACTGTCGGCCTACCTGCAAGATCAACTACTACCTGTCAGTCTGATTGAGGAGACCCAGTCCCTTCAAAAGGTCTCACTTGGCGTGCTTTTTGGCAAGAATGCACTGTTGGTCGATGGATTGCCGGGAGCTCTATTAATTGGAGCTCATAAGATCAAAACACGTGGTGTAAATGAACCGTTGTCAGAGGGGTTGCTCCGTGGACCTCGTATTGGTTTTACAGAGCAATTAAGCGATAATACAGGCATTTTGCGTCGTTATGGAAGTGATCAGAGCCTGTTTATTAAGAAGTATGAAGTGGGTTCACGGATCAAAAAAGATTTGGCGATAGCCTATATTCAGGATATTGCCGATCCAAATCTCGTTGCTGAAGTATGCAAGCGAATTGAAGAGATGGATATGGATTCGATGTTGGAATCAGGTTATGTGGAACAACTCATCGAAGATAATACGCTGAGTCCTTTTCAGCAGGTACTGAATACGGAAAGACCTGACCGGGTGATGGGTGCCCTTCTGGAAGGTCGAGTAGCAATTTTGTTGGATGGAACGCCATTTGTATTAATTGTACCGGTGACCTTTAGCATGTTGCTTCAGTCTCCAGAGGACTATTATGAACGCTGGATTCCTGGAACATTTTTGCGAGTGCTACGTTTTATGGCCGCTATGCTGGCATTGCTTGCTCCTGCGCTCTATATCTCGTTTATCTCGTTCCATCCGGGTCTAATTCCAACCAAGCTGGTATTGACGATTATTGAAACGCGTACTGGAGTTCCATTCCCTTCAATTATTGAGGTACTCATCATGGAGCTTTCAATCGAAATTTTGAGGGAGGCCGGGATACGCTTGCCCAAACCGATTGCGCCAGCGATGGGAATCGTTGGAGGTCTGATTATTGGCCAAGCAGCGGTGCAAGCGGGAATAATAAGTCAATTTCTGGTCATTGTTGTTGCGGTAACTGCCATCTCTTCCTTTACGATTCCGGTCTATAGTGCGGGATTAACGCTAAGGATTCTACGATTTGCCGCTATGTTCAGCGCAGCCGTACTCGGATTGTTTGGCGTGGTTATGTTCTTTCTGCTTGTGTGTACACATCTGGCACGACTCTCGAGCTTTGGCGTCCCTTATGTTGGACCCGCGGTTCCTTATCACATGAATGAATGGAAGGATTTTGTTATCCGTGCACCGCTAAATATGATGAGAATGCGTCCCAAAATGACAAATCCGATAGATCAGGACCGAAAAAAATAAGTTTATCCACAGAAGGTCTGGAGGTGAAATAAAGTGAATGGCTCCCAAGGAAAAATTACCACGACTCAGGCCGTTGTAATTATTGTAAATTACATGCTTGGCGCCGGGATATTGACACTACCTCGAACGACCAGCAAAGCTGTCGGAACACCGGATGTCTGGATTTCCATTATCCTATCTGGATTCATTATCTTAGGCGTCGGAATAATTCTGGTTACGCTGTGTCGCAGATTTCCGGAGAAAACCGTCTTCCAGTTCACCCGTGAGATTACGGGCAGCTGGATTGCTTTCATACTGGGATTGTCTATGATTATGTATTTCATAGTTATTGCCGCATTCGAAATCAGAGTTATGGCTGAAGTAACTGGGATGTATCTGCTCGAACGCACCCCCACCTGGGCGATTGTGATGGTCTTCATGTGGATCGGTGTATATATGATCTCAGGAGGGCTTGGCGTTATCGTACGTGTGTTTGAGATCATCCTTCCGATTACGATTATTATATTTGTGATTGAAATTTTGCTTAGTAATCAGCTATTCGAGATTGGCAATCTGAGACCCGTTCTCGGTGATGGGGTTATACCCGTTTTCCATGGATTAAAGCCTTCACTATTATCTTATACGGGCTATGAGGTGATGTTAATCATGACTGCCTATATGAAAAATCCGAAGAAGAGCAATAAAGCGATGACCTGGGGGATACTCATATCCACTATTATCTACTTGATCACGGTGGTGATGGTTATAGGCAGTTTATCGCTCGATGGCATTAAAACTCGAACCTGGCCAACGCTGGATTTGGTAAGAAGCTTCGAAATCCAGGGTCTGATATTCGAGCGTTTTGAATCCTTATTGCTGGTCATCTGGATTATGCAAATCTTTTCGACTACAGCAATTACACATTACTGCGCTTCGGTGGGTATTCGTGATTTGTTTCGTTCCAAAAAAATCAAAGGTATCATGTACGGCCTGCTTCCGTTCATTTATCTGACAGCAATGATACCCAAAACAGTGGATGATACTTTTGCACTAGGAGATATGCTGGGCAATGTGTCCGTATTTTTGTTTGGCATTTTACCTCTGGTACTACTGTTGTTAAGTCTGATTCGCAAAAAAGGAGGCAAGCATGCATGATTACATTCCGTATGTTGTTACGCTTAGCCACTGTATTATGCATTCTCTTAACGATATCCGGATGTTGGAGCAGTCGGGAGATAGAGGATCTAAGTGTCTACGTCGGTCTTGGGATCGATATCGGTAAAGAGACAGAATTTGAGAAAGACATCGCTAATCAGGGAGGAGCGTATTCCAAGCAGAACAATTTGACGGCCACGGTACAGATCGCTCCCGGTAATTCAAGTAGTCAAAAGAGCCAACAATCCGGTTCGCCTTCTTCTGGTAAAACGTCCTATTCCAATGAACAGCTTACTGGAGATTCCTTGCTGCAAATCTTTCGTCAGTTTGCTCTGAGGCGAGATCATCCGCTCATCGGACATCATCTGAAGGTCATCGTTGTGTCCAAGGATATTGCCAAAAAGTATGGTCTGGATCAGCTGCTGGATTTTGTACTTCGGGATAACGATATTCGCCCTAACTGTCTGGTGTTGATTAGCCATCATCGCGCCGTTGATGTACTGACTTCAGATGATCCTTCCCGGATTCCAGCATTTTATCTTACAGGTATTACCAGCAATTCGTACTTGTCCAATAAAATCCTGGACCCGGTTCTACTCTCCAAATTAGATGCACAAATGCAATCTGGTTCCAGCTTTTTGCTCCAGAATGTACTGAACTCCAATGGAGAGGACAAGTTCTCCGGTGCCAGTATATTTGATGGGAAAACGACCAAATTCATCGGAGAACTTAGCCAAACGGACCTAGAAGGGCTATCGTGGATCAGACCTAAAGAAAAAGGAGGTATCTTGAAGACATACAATAAAGCGGGATTCACTGTTGTATATGAAATGAAGAAGAAGAAAACAAAAGTAATTCCCAAGGTGGTTGGTAATGACATTTCATTCCATGTAAAGGTCGAATCCGAAGGCTGGTTGATGGAAGATTGGCGTTCTCCCGAAAGAGAGGAAAAAGGGGATTATCTTAGAGAATTGGAAAAAGAATTTGCTGAACTTGCCGAGCAACAGATTCGACAATTGTTATACAAACTGCAGCATACCTATAAAGTAGATGTTGCGGATTTTCGGGATAGCTTACGTATCAAAGAACCTAAAACATGGAAAAAAGTCAAAGACGATTGGGATAAAATTTTTAGCACCGTGCCGATCACGTATGAGGTAAAGACCACCATCACGAATCCGGGGTCTTCCACCGAATAGCGAGGTGTGCCATTTATTATTTAAATGTTGACACATTCATGATAGATCGCTATATTAGTAAAAAATCATTTTCTTATCCAGAGAGGTGGAGGGACTGGCCCTTAGAAACCTCAGCAACAGATCTGAAGGATACTGTGCTAATTCCAGCGGGTGAAAGCCTGATAGATAGGAGCGTTTGTTTTTATTTGTCAGTAACGGCGCACTCTTTAGGCAGAGTGGGTCTTTTTTGTTTTTTCTGGATGAAGAAGTAGGGGAGCAGCAGGTATGGAGAACAACAACGACAAAGGGCATTTTCAGCGGAAAATGCAGGCACGGCATGTGGTCATGCTCTCTCTCGGAGGAGTCATTGGAACGGGATTATTCCTCAGCTCAGGTTACACCATTCAGCAGGCGGGACCACTGGGAACCATTCTGTCCTATCTGATCGGAGCGATCGTTGTATATCTGGTGATGCTCTGTCTTGGTGAACTGTCTGTTCATATGCCAGAGACGGGAGCATTTCATAGTTATGCAGCCAAATATATCGGACCAGCAACAGGTTACACGGTGGCTTGGTTATACTGGTTAACCTGGACTGTTGCGCTTGGCTCCGAATTCACAGCCGCCGGATTGCTGATGCAGCGCTGGTTCCCATCGGTGAACGTATGGATATGGAGCGCGGTTTTTGCACTGATGATCTTTCTGTTTAACGCTTTAACGGTGAAATTATTTGCGGAATCCGAGTTCTGGTTCTCATCTGTAAAAGTAGTGACTATCGTAATCTTCATTATAATCGGTGGCGCAGCCATGTTCGGCATCATCCCGATGGCGGATTCTGAACCGGCTCCATTTCTATCAAATATTACTGCATCCGGGTGGTTCCCTCATGGGGCTACAGCGATATTGATGACCATGCTTGCTGTAAACTTTGCCTTCTCAGGCACCGAGTTAATCGGCATTGCCGCTGGTGAGACGGAGAACCCGGAAAAGACGATACCAAAAGCCATTCATACAACGCTGTGGCGTTTGGTTATTTTCTTCATCGGAACGATTATTATCTTGTCGGCCTTGCTGCCCATGTCGGATGCCAGTGTACTGGAAAGTCCGTTTGTAGCGGTAATGGAGCGGGTGGGTGTACCCTATGCAGCAGATATTATGAACTTTGTTATTCTGACGGCGATTCTCTCTGCTGCCAATTCAGGCCTGTATGCATCTTCACGGATGCTCTGGTCTCTGGCTGATAAAAAAACGATCTCCCCGTGGTTTGCCAAATTGACCAAAAGCGGGGTACCCCTGAATGCACTTCTGATTAGTATGGTGGGTGGTGCGTTGGCATTGCTGTCCAGTATTATTGCGCCAGGTACGGTGTATATTACGCTGGTCTCCATTTCAGGTCTGGCTGTCGTTGCGGTATGGATGAGCATCAGTGCCTCCCAATACATGTTCCGCAGACAATATATCCGGGAAGGACATGCGGTCAAAGATCTGGTCTACCGCACACCACTGTATCCGGTGGTACCCATTGTTTCATTTATATTATGCCTGGCTTCATGCATAGGTATTGCCTTTGACCCGACACAGCGAATTGCGCTGTATTGTGGGGTTCCGTTTATCGCAGTATGTTACGCTGCTTATTATCTGACAGAACGTGTGAATAAGAAAAGAGGACAAGTACATGACGCAAGCACAACAGACTAACCCCATAGAACAGATTTTGCGTGAACATCCGGTCATGATTCTGGATGGAGCGTTGGCAACGGAACTCGAACAGCATGGATGTGATCTGGATGATCCACTATGGTCTGCTCGTGTGTTGCTTGAGAATCCGGATGTTATTGTTCAGGTCCATGCAGATTATTTTCGAGCAGGAGCCGACTGTGCGATTACATCCAGTTATCAGGCGACGGTGGGTGGCTTCAGCAAGAGAGGAATCGATGAACAGGCAGCACTAGAGCTGATCCGCAAGACGGTGGAACTGGCTGCACAGGCGAGAGATGACGTGTGGGCAGAAGTGCAGAGTAGTTTAGCAGGGAGAGGAAGCTCGACAGGTCAGCTTGTAGAAGCTCCTTCGGTACGTTCCGAGAACGTGGAGAATGAGGAGCATTTAACAGATCGTACAGGGGATCGCAAAGAAGACTGTCTTCGTCCACGTCCAATTATTGCCGGGTCCGTTGGACCGTACGGCGCCTATCTGGCGGATGGTTCAGAGTATGTGGGACATTACGGCGTGTCGGATGAGACACTTGCTGCATTTCACCGTCCGCGTATGGCGGCGCTGCTTGAAGCGGGTGCTGATATTCTGGCGTTTGAGACGATTCCTTCCTTGCAGGAAGCACAGGTGCTGGTTGATTTACTGAAGGAGTTTCCTCGTGCGTATGCCTGGTTATCTTTTTCTTTAAAAGACGGGACAAGCATCAGCGAGGGCACACCGCTTGATGTATGTGCACAGACGTTTGGCTCCGAGCCGCAGGTTGCTGCAATTGGCCTGAACTGTGCTCCGATGGAAGTGGTGACGGAAGCAGTGGGTATTTTGAGCCGTGCCAGCGATAAACCTGTTATTGTCTACCCGAACTCGGGTGAGACGTATGATGCAGTGACGAAGACGTGGAGCGGACAGGGTACATGTGGCAGCATGAGTGATGCTTCGGAACAGTGGGTTGCTGCGGGCGCGAAAATTATTGGCGGCTGCTGCCGTACTACGCCACATCAGATTGGTGCACTTGCGAAGAAATGGCGGAATTAGTTCATATCATGATAACAAGCCCTTCCACATCCTATAGAGGTATGGAAGGGCTTGTTTTATTGTGTTAAGGCATTCTGATTACATTATTCGATAACCAGTATACGTGGCGATGCTTCCCGAATGATTCTCGAAGAGAACCACGAGCCAAGACTGGCTGCAATGATGCTTAGACAGGTGAACAGTACCATTCCACCCCAATGCAGGATCAGTGGAAGCTGTACGATACCATAACCGGAAAGGACCATTTCGAGTAGAAGAGGCAGCAGGTATACGCCGAAGAAAATACCCAGTATGGCTCCCACGGAGGACAGTATGAACATTCCCATGGTGAGCGACAACCGGATTTGGCGAGATGTCATTCCCAGCGATTTGTATATCCCGTACGTTCTGCTTTCTCTACGGATATTGATTCTACAGATACTGAAAATAATGATGAACGTCACAATGATAAATAGCAATCCAATCAGACTCATCGGATAGATCAGGATATTAGCGGCTTCTGCGTAAACGGAATCAAGCAATGTCTTCTGAGTAACTACCGAAGCAAAATCTTTAATTGCTCATTTAATTCCGAGGCAACCATACCCGCTTGTGCCATATCGTTCACATTGATGAAGATATCATCAAATTCACTATAATCCGGGTTCACACTTCTCATGGCATCAATGGTGATTCTGCCTGAAACAGACATGTTGGCGATCGCCTGATAGATGCCTGTGATGAGGAATGTACGCTTTTCTCCTTCAATATAGATATCGATAAGATCACCGAGATCTTTATTTGATGCTTTGGCTACACTTACACCAATGGCAATTTCATTCGCATGTTGTGGGTTAACCCCTTTTAACGTTTCGAATCCAAGTTCCTGATAACTCCCGTCCAGTACACTCAAGTTGAGACTGATGGATTGGCCCTCTACTGCTGCCAAAGACTCCGGGCTAATTACACCCGTTGTGTTCCCTTGCCAGCCTGCATTACTAATCCGTGTATCCTCTTCTAACGTTTGTTTCAATTCAGTCTTTGGAAAGTTACCTTTGTTCACGACTACTGCTGCGATATTGGCATTGTCATATCCCCATTTAGCTGCGGTCTGTTCAATTCCGGTTATACTGGTCAGCAGAACATAACCCAGAACAAGTACGGAGGAAGCCATGGTGGTTAGCAGGAGTGTTAGAACAGAGCTTTTGGTGTTTTTGAACACATGTCGGAATCCAAGCACGGCGGTCACAGGCAGTCGTGTGAATCCGATCCAGTGCGCCAATGGTGAATTCATTCTGCCAGCCATCCGGCTGTGATCTGTCTCCGACATACCATAACGAATAGCCTGCACGGGCTGTACGCTGCGTGCCTTTTTGGCATATAACACAGTGAACAGAATCACTAGAGCAAATAGAAGTAAGCCGGCCAGTACGGCTGCGTCCAATCCTTGGACTGGAATGTTCTGATTCCCCACTCGAAGAGAGGATACAGAAATATTAATGATCCATTTGGATATCCATATACTGAGTGCAAGTCCGGGGATAATAGCTACGATGGATAACAATGCATATTGAATAACATAGGTGCCTATCGTTTTTCGGGAAGTCAAACCTAGTGATTTGAGGATTCCTATCGTTCTGTAATTGGCCAGAATGGCATCCGCAATCGTAAACCCGATGGTCACCAGGGCGATGGATAGCATGACAACACCCATGAATATCATGATGAAGCCAATAACCTGATTGATGATCAGATAAAAAGAGGCAATGGCCTCGAACTCCATTTTGGATTCCAGAAACGGAATACCTGTCTCACGATTGTATCGTTCCCAATACACCGAATTCATGCTGTAATCGTTAAAATGGATGCCCATCATACGATTCTCGTTGCCAGCAAGTGTCACGAGATCATGTTGATAATCGGTAGGATTCATCCAGACCCGTGCTGTATTGGAGAAGGGTGCCCCATATGGTACATCGATGACAATACCCGATACATTCAATTCGAGTGTGCTTGAGCCGGTTTTGACGCCAATGGTATCACCTACGGAAATATGATAAGCATTCGCCATGGACGTTGGAATCCAGACGGAGCCTTGTTCGGGAACTGTGTCGGGCGTCCCGCTTGAGAAAATTAGTTCATCCACACCCCATGGCGGTGGAGGCGTATTAAACATGTACAGATAGATGTTAGGGATGTGAGTTTCATTCAAAATGATGCCTGACAATGTACGATACGTTAGCAAAGGAGACACCTGAACTCCATCCTGAGAAGCCCACCAGTTGTGCACAGCGTCAGGGTCATTCAGTCCTTTTTCAAACGTCAGGATCTGATGAGATCCATGGGTTCGGGTATGCATTTCATAAAACTGATTGCCTGTGTTCGCCAGAATGACAATAGCTGTAGATACAAGAACTGTCGAGAGTAGCAGGAGCAGCGCAATCAACGCATTTTGTATTTTGTTCCTACTCAGATACGACAAGCTAAGTTTAAACATGACTGCCATCGTTATTCCTTCCCCGTAACCAAAGCGAAGATAATCGCTTCACGATCCTGAATTTGATGTTCGTCATAGGTGTCAAACTCAAGGATTCCGCCAATCTTGCCGTCCAAAATGTAGATCAGGCGATCTGCCCGACAGGCGGCCTTGATATCATGCGTCACCATAACAACGGACTGTCCTTTCCGGTTGAGGTCTGTAAGGATATCGAGAACAGCTGTGCCGTGTTCCATATTCAAGCTTCCGGTCGGTTCATCAGCAAAAATGATATCCGGCGAATTGATCAAAGCCCGTGCAATCGCAGCTCGTTGCTGCTGTCCTCCGGAAGTTTGGGAGGGAAGGCGGTTACGCTGTCCATCAATATCCATGGCATTCATCAGCTCAGCAGCGCGGGATAGGATGTCCTTCTTTTTGTTTCCTGCAATATATCCCGGTAAAGCAATGTTCTCTTTGATGGAAAGGTCTGGGACCAGATTGATACTTTGATAGATATAACCGATCCGGCGGGTGCGGAAGTCGGACATTTGGCGTTCACTGTAAGCGTCAAACCGCTGGTCGCGAAAATAGACCTCACCTGCTGTAATCTGATCCAGTCCGCTTAGCAGATATAAGAGGGTTGATTTGCCAGAGCCAGAGTTACCCATGATGACCGTGAATTCCCCTTCATAGATGTCAAGATCAACATTACGGATGGCATGATGTTGTTCACTTCCGCTGTTGTACGTTTTGCACAGATTCTGTGCACGGATAATCACCTTTTTGGACAAGTCGAATCACTCCCGAGTGCAGTATAGGATTCATTCTAGAGGAGGGATGTTGAGGAAGCCTTATCAAATTATGAATAAAGTATTACAGCTGTGGAGGGTGCTCAGCAGATCGGCAGATAGAACCGGAAGGTTGTACCTTGTCCTTCTTTACTAGTAAAGGAAATATGGCCTCCATGTGCTTCAATAATGCTTTGGCAGATAGAAAGGCCCAGCCCTGTACCTTCCTGAACACGTTGTTCTGCATGACTCGCCTGGCCTCTAAAGTAACGCTGAAAAACAAACGGCATGTCCTGTACACGTATTCCCTGACCCGAATCGGCAATCGTCACATTTAAATGCTCAGATTCCAGTTCCATATCTATACGTATCGTGTCTCCTGGAGCTGTATGCTTGAGGGCATTGGCGGCAAGATTGGAGATCACCTGTTCAATTCGAATGGGGTCGATTGCGATTAACACATTGGGGATGTAGTTGGGTCCTTTATAGATAAGCCCCTTTGTTAGGACAACATGTTCAATAGGTTTCAACATCGTCTCCAGTATAGGCCCACTGTACAACTCACGGGTTTCCACCGAAATTTGCCCCAATTCCTGAAGTGCATGAACCAGCAGATCCTCCACAAGGTGGGCCGTTTTATCCGTATGTGTTCGCATCACTCCCATATATTCCATCAGCGTCTTCTGATCGTTGCATAGTCCTTCCTCAATAGCTTCTATGTATGCTTTTATCGTGGTAATTGGTGTTTTAATGTCATGAGATATATTGGTGATGAGTTCTTTTTGTGCTTGTTCCTGCTGAATACGCTGCTCGCTCATATGTTTAATCTCCGTACGCATTAGATCAAACATGGCATATACTTCGAGCAATTCATCGTTCCGGTTGTACTGAATTTTTTCTTCATAATTACCTTTAAGCATGGATTCCGCATGTTGCTTCAATTGATGGATGGGAGAGAGCAGGTGTTTGTCCAGTTTTCGTTTCATCCAGAATAGAAATAAGCTCAGAATCAGTGACAGGAGCATGAGTGCGCTAATCAATATAACCGGAAAAGTCATCGATTGCTGAACCGTAACCATGGCTTGGGAGATGGAAAAGATGGCATTGCCGATCTGACTTCCCGTGGGTCCGTCCATCACAGGAAATGCAATATCAAGCAAATCATTACCGTCCGCGGCCTGCGTGGCATGATGCAGATCATAATGGAGAGCTGAACGCAGATTAACTTGCGTTCCTTCAGAGGTGGGGTCGGAGGACAGAATGACTTTTCCGTCCAAGTTTAGATAGGTAAGCAGAACCCCGATCTCTTTGGCGGTGGAACGTATGTCTTCACGAATAATTTGTTCATTAAGATGCTGATGATTTTGCTCCAAAGCGAGTAAGATCGGATTGACCTTGAGTCGAACCTGATTCAGGGACAGATTGGATTCGCCTGAATTTCGATCTTGTAACAGCATCATCGACAGTGCAAGGATACTTAAAACGATAATAATGAGAAGCCCAAGTGTTGTTAACAACCAGCGTTTGGACCAGCTGTTCAATGACATGTGGGAGCCTCCAATCTCACTTATTCGTAATTGAATTTGTAACCGACACCCCAGACCGTCTTCAGAACGGTCGGATGCGAGGCATTTGCCTCAATTTTTTCACGCAGTCTGCGAATGTATACGGTTACGGTATTTTCATCACCGTAGGTTGCATATCCCCAGATGGCGTCGAGCAACTGGGCTTTGGAGAATACCTGATTCTTATGGCTCGCCAAGTAATGAAGTAGTTCAAATTCCTTGGCAGACAGAGAAACTTCTGATCCGTTTAATGTAACTTTATAGGCTTTTTTATCAATCACCAGGTTTCCAAGATGCAGCAGATCTGTTCTGTCTCCAACGGATGTCATGCTGTCATAACGCCTGAAGTGGGCATTAATCCGCGCTAACAGTTCGCTCAGCGAGAAGGGCTTGGTCATATAGTCGTCTGCTCCAAAGCCAAGACCAAGTACCTTATCGGTATCACTGCCTCTGGCACTTAGAATGAGGATTGGGATATTGTTGCGCCTTCTGATCTCTCGACAGACCTCGATCCCGTCCATGTCCGGAAGCATAATGTCCAGAATGATGTAGTCTGGTTGAATAAGCTCCATAATCTGAAGCCCATCTTGGCCAGTGGCCGCCACGGCGGCATCATATTGATTTTTGGTTAAATAATCTCGCAGAATGCGCGAAATATCTGGTTCATCCTCGATGATGAGGACTTTGCGCTGGTGGGTTAGCATATGTATCGCTCCAGTATGATAGATGTGAATTTAATGGGTATGTATGAATTTGTAAAAAAACCGTCTCTATAATTGTACAGTCTTGTTCTGTAGGAGTCACATGAAAAAATATTGAAGTGAACTTCATTCATATAAAAAACGTTCTGACTTCCAGCCGTACTAAAAGTTGGTCACAGTTCAATGTATCAAAATAACCCATGAACCTCTTTGAGGTCATGGGTTTCTGATACTGAACATTATACATGCTCCAGATCATCGATAGGCTCATGCTGTCTGGATTTGAGATACTCCGCCGGAGACACACCGAAATGCGCCCGGAATACCCGGTGGAAATAGGAGTAACTTGCAAAACCGCAGGATTCGGCAATATGCTCCAGTGTCATTTCACTGTATTTCATTCGTTCCAGCGCCGCATTCAGACGGATCTCAATCGCATATTGAATCATGGTCTGATTGTAGTGCTCCTTGAATAAACGGACTGCACGTGACAGACTGAGCCCTGCATAACGTGCCGCTTCCTCAAGCTTGAACGTAACCGTGGCATGTTCCTCAATAAAACGTTTTAACTTCAACGCAGAGGAAACTGCCCGATCGGTCTGAATATTCTCTTTAATTGCCCGGTCGATATACAGACATAATCCGCGCAGTAAGGCATCCTTTAGCTCCGCATTTTCCTCAAGAGGCCCGCGACGTTTCTCCAGTAACATATTTCTCCACAGGCTGATGAGTTTATCATCAAGTCCAATTCGGCTCACGGTAGATCGATGCTGCCTTTTCCACCAGTTCTCGATCCAGCTGCCCTCGCAGAACAGATAATAATCTCCGCTGGACAAACGTCCTTCCTTATGTGGTTCATCGACCACGAGATGATAGTCGTCACCAGGCTTTAAGAGCAGCAAATCCCCGCTTGTCATCCTGAATTCCTCATCCTGTACATACACTTTGCACGAGCCTTCAGTCTGCAGACGGAACAGATAGGTTTGCAGCTCGCCCCTCATATTATGAGTGAACGCCTTATAGTGGTATGAGTAGTCACAGATCAGTACAGATGTCTCTAACGTATCCAAAGATAAAATCCCCCAATATGTACATCCAGCATGCATTCAAATGGGCTACATTCGATTGATGCAAAATGATGGAAATAAAATTTGATCAGATAGTTCATGTTCTGACTATATTGTATATGTTCATTCTAGCCTGTTTTGCGTTAGGATGATACCAGATAGAGCAATGAAAGCAAATTTGAGAACAGAGGTGTATCCTACATGAAAAAACTTAATATTGGTTTGCAATTGTTTACACTCCGTGATGAAACTGCAGCAGATTTTCGTGGTACGTTGCGTAAGGTAGCGGCCCTTGGATATGAAGGTGTGGAGTTTGCCGGATATGGTGATATTCCAGCTGAGGAAATGAAAGCGCTACTAGATGAACTTGGACTGCAAGGATTCAGCAGCCACGTTTCACTACATGCGATGCGCGAAGACTTGCAAAAACAAATCGATTACCTGAAAACAATTGGTGCACAATATATCATTTGCCCTTACCTGATGCCAGAAGATCGTCCTGAGAATGCAGAAGGCTGGACCAAGCTATTCGCTGAGTTACAACAATATGGAGCTGAAGCAGCGAAACAAGGGTTGATCTTCGGATACCATAACCATGACTTTGAATTCCATGGCCAGGTTGGCGATGCCAATGCCTTTGATGCCATGTTCGCTCAAACATCACCGGAAGCGGTAAAAGTGGAAATGGACGTATGTTGGGTACAATTTGCGGGACAAAATCCGATCGAGTATATTAATAAATATGCGGGTCGCTTGCCGCTGCTTCATCTGAAGGACTTCAGCAAAGACGAACAAGGCCAGATGAAAACACTGGAATTGGGACAAGGTTCGGTTGACCTGCCAGCTGTTATTGAAGGCGCTACGAATGCAGGTGTGGAATGGCTGATCGTGGAACAAGACGTATGTCAGAACCCTCCGCTTGAGAGCGTATCCAATAGCTACAACTGGTTGAAAGAAAACTACCTGAACCAATTCTAATGGACCATCGAACCATGAAAAATGCTAATCTATTTGTCAAAGGAGACTTATGTACATGAGTAAAATTAAAGTTGCTGTATTCGGCTGTGGAGCCATTGCCGAGCGCAGACATATTCCAGAGTACGCTGCCAATGAGAACGTAGAACTTGTCGCTTTTGCCGATCCGATTGTGGAGCGTGCGGAGAAGATGGCCGAGACTTACGGCGGTAAAGCGTATTCCAGTTACGAAGAATTGCTTGCAAACGAAACGGTGGATGCCGTTAGTGTGTGTACTCCAAACTATCTGCATGCGCCAATGGCGATTGCTGCTGCAAATGCAGGCAAGCATGTGTTGGTTGAGAAACCAATGGCAGTATCCACTGAAGAAGGCGAGCAAATGATCGAAGCTGCCAAGAAAAATGGCGTGTATCTGATGGTTGGACACAACCAGCGCTTGATGCCTCCTCACGTGAAAGCAAAAGAAATTCTCGACTCCGGCAGACTCGGAAAAGTCCTGAATTTCCGTACTTCCTTCGGTCACCCGGGTCCGGAAGGATGGAGTGTAGACGGAGCTGAAAGCTGGTTCTTCCGTAAAGAAGAAGCGATTATGGGCGCTATGGGTGACCTGGGCGTGCACAAATCCGACTTCATCCGTTACTTGCTGAATGATGAAGTATCTGAAGTGGCTGGTTTCATCAGCACACTGCACAAAGAAGGCACCAAGGTTGACGATAACGCAACTTGTTTGCTGCGTATGAAGAGCGGAGCGATCGGAACGCTCGTAGCGAGCTGGACACAATACAGAGCTGGAGACAACAGTACAGTGCTGTGGTGCGAGAATGGCGTTATGAAGATCGGAACAGTGGAAGGCGATGAAGTTATCGTTGAGCTGACCAATGGTACAGTTGAGACGTACAAAGTTGGTGCCATGGCTACCAACGAGAAACAAGTGCCGAGTGGTGTAATTGACGCATTTGTAGAGTCGATTGTAACCCAAACACCTCCAGCGATTTCCGGGGAAGAGGGCTTGCGTTCTCTGCAAGTGATCTTGGCAGCATTTGAATCCGAGAAAACAGGTCAGATCGTTAAACTGTAATCCATACGAATGACAGTGCAATTTCTAACATTCTATATGGCTTAATCTATGATATAAGGGACTTATCTTCAGAGAAGTGTTCTGGGGTAAGTCCTTCTTTATTTGTTCCCGGGCAAGTGGGGGGAAAGTGAACAAGGATACGGTAATTGTGCAATAGGTTTTACAATAGAGGATTGCTTTTACACAACAGAAAAGGCTGATATTACGCGTTATCGCGAAATATCAGCCCTTTAGAGTCATTAAAATTAATGATCGAATGATTAATTTTCTTTAGATGCCAGCCGGTACATCACTGCCCAGATCCAGCCATGTTATTTCAGCAGGAGTCAGCGTGAGGCGGGAACCTTCGTCACAGGACAGCAGCTCCGCCTGATTCTGGGCACCAATCAGCGCACAGGTTGGGAACGTCTGATTCAATACATAAGCGAGTGCAATCTGAATGGGTGATGTTTTCTTCGAATTAGCCAATTGTTCAGCCCGACGCAAGCGTTCCCAGTTGCCATCACTGTAGAATACACGCACCAGGTCTTCGTTATCCCGAACTTCAGGTGTGAATCTTCCAGTGAAGAAACCACGCGCTTGGGAGGACCAGGATAGCAATGGCAGCTTAGTTTGATCATGCCATGCCAACGTCTCTGCATCTGCTGACACACAGCCTTCCCAGAACGGTTCGTTTGCTTTGGCGAGACTAAGATTCGGACTACTGAAGGTGAAGCCCTTCAGGCCATTTGCCGCAGCGTACGCATTGGCTTCCTCGAGCCGCTGCCAAGTCCAGTTGGAGGCGCCAATTGCACCGATTTTACCGGATTCAATATGTTCGTTCAGTGCTTCAAGAATAACACTGACAGGGGTATTGGGATCATCCCGGTGCAAGGCATACATCTCTACGTGATCTGTCTGAAGACGCTCCAGACTTTCCATCAAGTCACTGCGGATGGCATCAGCGTTCACACGTGGTCCATTCTGGTCATGATGCGCGCCTTTGGTGAGAATGACGATCTGGTCGCGGTTACCACGTTCCTTCATATAACGACCAAGGACTTCTTCACTCTGTCCACCACAATAAATATGAGCCGTATCTACAGTGTTACCGCCAATCGACAGAAAAGCATCCATGTTCGTAGCTGCTTTATCGTAGGCATTATGCACGAAATAATCGGTTCCTTTAATCAATCTGGAGACACGTTTACCTGCACCAGCAATTTCGATATATTCCATAAGTCAGTTCATCCTCTCAATTATAGTGTAATTCGTGTACGTTCTTCCGCTGAACGAAGGCAAGCTTCCAGTACTTTCATATTAGCTACCGCATCGGAAGGGGCGAAGCGCAGATCTTTGCCCTGAAGTACAGCACGTGCCATATCATCTCCCTGTAGAGAGTAGTGGTTCACTTGCGGGACTTCAATCTCTCTGCGTTCACCACCAGCCGTTACATAGAAGTTGGAACTGCGGTCCTGTCCGCTGATAAATGCCGAAGGGACTTCAATAATCCCGTCGGATCCCAATACCTCCAGCGTGTTGCGGAATGCTGCCCACATGCTGCTGTCAAACGTCACGCCAACGTGATTATCGAATTCCAGCAGTCCGGAAGCCATCATATCCACCTGATCATGCTGTGGAGAGAACATGCCAATAACAGTGGCTGCGCTTGGTTCTTGACCAAGCAGCAGACGTGCTACGCTGATGGAATAACATCCGATATCATACAGTGCACCTCCGCCCCAATCCCGCCGAAAGCGGACATTGCCGGATGCATTGGAGTTATTAAATGAAAATGTGCTGTGCATACCACGGATCTCACCAATCTCACCGCTGGCAATGATATCTCGGATCTGCTCATATCGTGGATGATGGCGGTACATGAATGCTTCAGCCAGATGCACACCTGCATCTGCACAAGCTTGAACCATCTCCTGAGCTTCCTGTTCTGTCAGAGCCAGTGGTTTTTCGCACAAAATATGTTTGCCTGCTTCAGCAGCCCGGATCGTCCATTCCCGATGCAGATGATTCGGCAGTGGGATATATACGGCATCAATGGAATCATCAGCGAGCAAAGCTTCATAACTGCCATAAGCCTTGTCGATCCCAAGTTTCTCGGCCGTCTGTTTGGCTTTATCTTCGTCTCGACTGGCAATCGCGGTTACTTCATTTAACTCAGATTGCTGCAGGCCTGGAATGACGGATTCCACAGCAATGCTAGCGCTACCAAGAATGCCCCAACGCAATTTTTGAACTGAATTCATGTGTTGTATCCTCCTGTGTATGAATGTATATTGTGATTATAAAGAATAGACCAATGAATTAAAATGATAATATATTGAAGTTAGTTAACACAATATTGTTGATCAAGGAGAACCGGTTATGATGAGACAAACCGTATTGCTTACCCTGCAGGATATTCCATATTTTTGTTATCCCGAGTCCGTTGGACATTATATGGACCACGTCCAGCATGCCGTGTTGCGTGAGGCCGGCGCACTGAACAATTTTAATATTCACTACGTTGCTTCGGGCAAGGGATATGTGGAAGTGGACGGGGTGGTGCATGAGCTTCGCGCAGGTCAGGCGTTTCTCTATTTCCCGCAGCAGCGGCAGCATTATTATAGTAGTGAAGATGATCCATGGGATGTACGATGGGTTCATTTTTACGGCGAACGTCTGCATGATTATATGATCGAGCGGGGGTTACATCGCAATCTATTGTGGACACTGCGGCAACGCAGCTCTTGGGAAGAGGCTCATCTGGCCTTGCTCACTGAAGCGGAGCAGAACACCATGCTGCGTCCGGCTCAGCTATCCACACTGACCTATGCCGTACTCGCCGAGTTCGTGCAGCATGCGGTACCTTTAAAGAGCACACGTACCACAAGTAAGGCGGAGAGTCGGGTACTTGCACTTCTTCCACAGATGCAGCAAGAGGCCTGCCAACCTTTCCTGTTACAGGACTGGGCGGATCTCGCAGGTGTGAGTTCGTATTACTTTTGCAAAATGTTCAAGAGTGCTGTGGAGATGACGCCCATGGAATTTATCACTCGTTCACGACTACAGATGGCGAAGCAATGGTTACTCGAACGGCCTACGGCCAACATTGGACAAATCGCGGAGGAAGCGGGGTATCCCAACGCCAGTTATTTTAACCGCCAGTTCATGGCCCATGAGGGGATGACACCTACGGATTACCGCGGATTGTATCACAATTAACCCGTATCCTTTCGATGTTGCCAGCGTTTGAGGTATATTGGTTTGACACAGAGCTCAATCAAGTCTATTATGGATAAATTAAATCCGTGTATAATGAGGTGCCCTCATGAAATATTCAAAAGCGACAAATTATGCTTTGCATACGATGCTTCATCTTGTAAGTACTGCCCCCGAACAGCTGGTTAGTGTACACCAACTTGCAGAATTGCAGAAGGTATCACCAACGTATCTGTCCAAAATTTTGACCAAATTGGTTAAGGCTGGCATGATTGAATCTACTTCTGGCGCCAATGGTGGTTACCGGCTTAGTCGTAAAAATCCGGATCCTTCTTTCCTGGAGATCATTCATGCGATTGAAGGTCAGGCGTCCCTGTTCGAATGTTCCCAGAATCATAACGCAGGCTGTTTGATCCAGCAGGTGATGGTGCAGGCGGAAGAAGAGATGGAAGGTTTTTTGAGCAATAAAAAAATGTCGGAACTGGCTTCACAGATGAAGGGTGCACACTCCCTGTAACTTGCACTAGAAGTGAAGCTTCAATCGACGTGGTTAACTCGTCTGCCACATAGGTATATCCAGATCTTTCCCCAACCTCGCGAGAGGTAAGGAAAGATTTTTTTTGTATCGTTGTACCTAATAGAAGGCGAATGGTACAATAAGGAAGGTATAGTATGCATACATACATGATCCTAATCTTACATCACATTTTACATCTCTGGAGGGACAACACATGAGCCAATCAACGATCACAGGACTGGAACAATTGCTCGCGCTGGAAAACATTCGGAATACCAAGGCACGTTATTGCCGCTATATTGATACGAAACAGTGGGATACCTTGGGTGATGTGTTTGCTCCGGATGCAGTGGCCGATTTCAGCACAGAAGGCAATCCAATTCCGGTATTAACAGGCCGTGATACGATCGTACAAGTATTCCGTGATCTGGTGGATGTTGCCGTAACCGTGCATCATGTTCATAGCGCCGAAGTTGAATTTGTATCTGAGAACGAAGCAAAGGTCATCTCCCCAATGGAAGATTGGGTCACGTTCCCGGAGGGCAATGAGAACAAATCTTTCCACGGATTTGGGCACTACCACGAGACTTTTGTCAAAATCGACGGTCAGTGGTACATCAAACATACAAGTCTGCAACGTCTTCGTTTGGACCTGTTTGAATAGTATACTCAGTTTAGAAGAATAGAGAAGTTGGTCAACCATAAAATAATAGCCCCGAGGAGCGTGATGAACGCATCCTTGGGGCTTTTTTGTGTTAGTGGAAGAGGGCAGCTGACACATGCATCATGCATAGAAAATAGGTAGAAAAAAAGCCAGGTTCAGAACCCGAGGGTCCCTTCCTGACTTCTTTTGGTTAAATGAGATATTAGATCTGATGACTTGTTTTCGTGACTTTCCGTGACTGCATTCTCAGATACACCTGAGAGAAAATAACGGATGCCAGTGCAACTACGGTCATACCCCAGAAAATATTGGTGTACGCTGAGGACAGTGGCATATTCTGCATCGCCGTTAATGCTACACCAGTAACAGCAACACTGAAAGCACCACTGAAGAACTGACTAAGTTGGAACAGTCCCATACCTGCGCCCACCTGATCCATGGTCAGATTGCCAGACAATTCATTGGACACGCTGGTGGTTAGGGAAGAGAAGCCTACGCTGAGCAGGACATAGACAGCCATAATGGCGTAGATGTTATTGTCTGCAAATAAGGCGAATAATCCGGCAGCAGCAAGTAGCAACCATGGTGCAAATTTCAACAGCAACGTATTGCCATGTCGGTCAATCATGCGGCCGATCCGGTTGGACAGCAGCATGGACACGACTGCACCGGGGAAGATGACAAGCCCGGATTGAGCAGGTGTCAGTCCATATAGATGCGCCAAAATTTGAGGTAACAGGAACAACGTTGAGAAGTTATTAATGTACGATACAATCCCCAGCGAGCTGAGCATCATATATTTTTTGTCTTTGAACAAAGCAGGTTGAACAAACGGATCTGCCGCGCGCCGAATTCGGAGCCAGAACAGAAGCAGTGCCGCAGCACCGATAACAAGCGTGAACCACTGACGGGAAGTCAGGAATAACAGCACACCTGTAGTACCAATGGCGAGAAGCACGGCACCCAGCAGGTCAAATGAACCTTTTTGCGGTGTTTCCCGCGGAAGCAGTTTGAAGAATACAGGAATCAAGAATAACGTTAATCCCGTAACGATAAACAGATCGTGCCATCCCAGAAATTGTGTGATACTTCCGCCGATGACGGGACCAAGTCCAAGCCCCAGCGAACTGGCGGACATGATGACAGCCATCGATTTACCCCGGCGATCATGTGGAATGTATCGGGTAATCAGCACAATGGCAAGCCCCGGAACCGAAGCAGCACCCGCAGCCTGGATCAGACGTGCAATGAGCAAAATGATGAAGTGATTACTGAAGAACCCGAGAACGGATGCCGCACCAAGTAACGTAAGCCCGGTCGTGAATAATGTACGAATAGGTATGAAATCCGATAGACGTGAGAACGTAATCGAGGAAATGGCAAATACAATGGAATACCCTGTAACAATCCATGAGGAAGCGACGGATGTAAGCATAAATTCGGCTGCAATTTTGGGCAGGGCCAGATTAAACATCATTGTATTCATAACAACGAGTACAACGGTGAAGCCAAGCAAGCTTACGATTAATCCTTCCTGTATTCCGGTCCGTTCCCCTGATGATGCGGTTGCGGTGTTGTTCATAAAAACCTCCTAAAGTGATGTGTATTTCGCAACATTTCAGAAACGGTGTGTAACATTTGCAAAATGTAGTATGATGTCAATCCCGTGCCTAACAGCAGGGGTTACATAACGAAATCATTAAAGTTCGATTGGTGTCGAACATTAGAAATATATCATGGATCTGTGTTAAAATACAATGGATAGTCTGAGAAAAGGGGACTACAGTATGAAAATTTTACATCATCCACAGGTGTCAGATATTGAACTTTCCTCCGTATTGTATGCGTTAAGCGACCCGACCCGTCTTGGGATTGTTGCGGAAGCAGCGAGAAGCGGGGAGCAGCCGTGCAGTCATTTTCATGCACCTGTTGTGAAGTCAACGATGTCGCACCACATTCGGACTCTGCGGGAAGCCGGAGTTATTCGGGTCAGAGTGCAAGGCACACAGCATTTTCTCACCCTGCGATCCGATGATTTGGAAACGCGCTTTCCAGGACTCCTGCAACCATTATTGCAGGCCGCAGCTCAGTCGAGCACAGATCCTTCCTAAATGTTGTCCTTTCTTCAGGTCGAAGAGGGGACATTTTTATTTTCTGAAACTCGTTTCAAAAAATCAACGATTCAGCATCGAGAAGGTTGCGAAAACCTGAAGGAGGAGGAGCGGAGTGTAGGCAAACCTACATGAGCACCGGACTCGGAAGGTGAACGCAAGATTCGATGTCGAGTTCGCTTCGTGGGCTACTTCATGATCAATTGGGGACTTTTTGAACTACCTCTAATACTGCTGCGACATTCTGTGTCGTACCTTGCCATATATAATAACGGTGAACACACAAACCATATCGAAAAGAGGTTCACAACCATTGGCAAAAACTAAAAGAGGACGCGTTTTGTGGAGTCTTCCTTCCAGAGGCCGGGGAACATGCCCAGTATGCAGCAGTACCCGAATTAAATTGTTGTATACGCAAACAAAAACAGACGGTACAAGTCTGAAAGTATGCAAGAAATGTTTCAAAGCCGTGCAATCCAGAGTGGATAAGGCACATGTATAACATAACTGGCCTGTTCTTCGGAACGGGCCATGTCTTTTGATATAATCGAATATATTAGGAATGGATGAGATGGGGGCGGGAAGATGAGTAACATGCATCGGATTCACTGGTTTGACGAACAGATTCGGGGTGGACGTTTTCCGAATAGCAGCTGGCTTGCCCGTGAATTTGAAATCTCCCGTCGTCAGGCTCAGCGTGATATTGAATATATGGCAAGTTCCCTGCGAGCCCCTTTGGTGTATATGGCAAAATATCGGGGCTATTGTTATGAGGATCAGACTTTTCGATTGCCCCATTTGTATATGACCGAAGAAGAGCAACGTGTGCTGAAATATCTGGCGCATCGATATCGACATTACGATTATGAGCAATCGGACGCGGTGAAACGTGTAGCGCATTTGCTGGAGCGTTTTACGTTGGAGGAACAACAGATGGGAAGTAGCGAGCTTCCGGTATTTTCAACGCAACCGAAGCAACTGCAATTCTTTGAATTATTGTCCCATGGCATAACCGACTTGCGCAGAGTACATATTCATTACAGGGATCACGATGGAGAACGGCAGTTTTCCTTGTGTCCATTAAAGATGATATCCCAGTTTAACGCCGATTACGTGGTGGGTTATGAAGCAGATCCTGTGCAGCAAGTGGCGATTCGCTTGGAGGGCATTGTTCATGTATCGATCTTGGATGAGAGATTTGAGTACAGGTCAGATGCCCTCCTAGGTGGATGGGAAGAACCACTGCCTGTGCGTAAACCGTTTGTAGCTAAGATTCGCTTGAAGGAATTGCAGCAAATGGACCTATGGCAAGGGTATCGTATCCAGGCTAGGCACGATCAGATTTATTCAATTGAATTTTATGACACGGATGCTTTCTTACAGCATTTGTTTATTAGCGAATGGGAGGAACTTTTGTCTCCTGGGTGGCTTAGACGCAAGCTTCAGCAAAGCGCAGAAGGATTAATTGACAGGCTCGCGATACAACGTAAGCAAAACGTGGAATAAAGCAGCATAGAGAGGAGAAGATCCGTCCTTGGCTGAGAATATTTTAGAAAACCTCATCATGAAGCGGGAGTCCAAATCGTACGTGGATAGTCTGCATGCGATACTCACCCATACGGGCCAGTTTCAAGGTTCCAAGGTTGTACTTGCCGGATATACGGGTATGGCTTTCAAGCTGTCGGTACATCGCAGACTACTTCCCATGTCGGTTACAGCGTATGGACAGTGGGGGGAAGCACATCGTCCCGGAGTCGATAACCTGGGGATATTCACGATCTGGGATGGGGGACGTACACGTCATTCCACGTTCAGTTATTATCAGCAGGATGCAGTGAATTGGGTGAGACGGAGTATTGATGAAGGCACTGGTGTGATTTACTGGATTCCTGAGTTCGGTGTTATTCATGGATATGATGACAGTGACCGCATCTTTTATGTGCAAGACGGATGGAGCAAGGAACCGCAGATTTTGTTGTATGACAATTTCGGCTTAAACTTTACCGGATTTTGGTATTGTCAGGTGTTTGGTGATCAGGTCCGCATCCCTGAACAGCAGATGCTGCTGGAATCCCTGCGACTGGCGATTGAGGATTGGGATATTCCCTATCGTCTGTTACCTGATCAGAATATTGCTTCAGGTAAAAAGGCATATGATGTGTGGGTGGAGGCCCTGCGGAGTAGGGATTTCGATGAAACCGGTGCAGGTTATATTTTGGAATCCTTCTGCCATTCGCGAACCGAAATAAGGATGTATTTGCAGGGTGTTCGAGGGATATGGAACGAACTGGACCAGGCTTGTGCATGTTATGAACAGCTTGGGACGTTAATTGACCAAATGAAAGGATATATGGTTCAGCAGGAGAATAGACGTGTCTTGCGACCAGACACCACAGAAGATTTAGCACAAGTACTCGTGAAGGCGAAAGCACTGGAAGAGCAGGCCATTGATTATTTTCGAGTGATATCCAGGAAGTATCCTGACCGTAAAAGGTCCACTATACCACGGTGGGGAGCGCATTCCGCACGATAGGATGAGAGGGGAAGGGAGTGAAGGATGATGGCGACAAAAGTAGTATTGCAGGACTGGATTCAATCCCCGCAAGCTGTGAGTTTTGCTGATGAATATAGATCATGGAGCGGTGTGAGCGCATATACAGATGCGTTGTATCGCATTTTATTACATAAACAGTGGACGGTTTTCCCACACCACATGATTGCAGGTATGACAGCAAGTGCATTCCGATTAGTGGTGGATCGGCGTCTGAGGTCAGAATCAATTTCGACATACAACTGGATGGCAGAGAACTTTGTCGCAGCAGACTTCATTGGTGTGACAACGGGACAACATGGTGGATTTTCATTTGAACCGACTTTTCCGCTCTATCAGAAGCAGGCTCTGCTGGATATCAAAGCTTCCATTGAACGGGACGTAGGTGCGATTCTCTGGCACGATCAATTTGTCATTGTTACTGGATATGATGATGCGGAACGGGTGTTATTCATCTGTAAAAGTAAAGGTAATGAGATCATTCGTCTGCCCTATGATTCGTTTGGGAGGAACAGTACACCTTACTGGTATTATCAGGTTCTGGAAGCCTGTGCACCTATCGATTTGTGGGAAGTCTGCAAGGAATCGTTAATCCAGGCCGTGTACAAATGGGAAACCCATGACTATATGCTACCGCCCCAAGATTATGCCTGTGGGGCGGCTGCGTATGCCGCTATTGCTGCTGCTTTGCAGTCAGGAAGATATGACGCTGAACAAGCGGCAACTGTACTTTGCTATTATGCCAAATCAAGATTGGATATTGCCTCTTATGTTGCAGGACTTAAGCATCTGTCCATTCAAATGGACCAGGTCATAAACGAGTATGAGCTACTCGCAAACCTGTACACAATGATCATTGAGGAAATAGACAACTCCATCTCTTGGGATTCGAGAGAACCGGAATGTGTGCAAAGGGTAATTGAGCTTATATGGAAGGCAGGGGCTACGGAACAACGTGCCATTGATGCCATTAAACGTGCCTTTCCAGAGACGATAGGCAATCGTTTTAAGGATGTTGGATTAAGATAAATATAATAAGTAGTTATCTGATGTGATACCGCAGGCCGAAGTTCCATTTGATGCTAGAAGCACAGTTTCAATATTTCTCACTTAAGTTGGCGGGGTAACCATGCTGACCGCATTCTCAAATTCCGCCTGCCAGTCGCCCTTGATGATGCTGCCGATGTAACCATCGGGTCGAATCAGTACCAGCGTGTCGCTGTGAATGCCATAGATTTCGGTCAGTTTTTTGGTGGTATCGTTGATAACATTCTGTTCGGCTTCATTGCCGGTACTAACGATGTATCTGTGCAATTCGACACCGCTGGTTGGCCAGATCAACTCTGGGAGAATATGAGCAGTATTGGCTCCAAAGGCAAGCAATGTGAATTGTGGTCCACGAAGGATCTCAAATAGTCGTCTTACACCACCTGGGCCGATGCATGGAGCATCAGGTGCTCGATCTCCGACCTGAAGTGACTTAGTCGCTGATGCATGCTCAGAGCTAAGTGGACCACCATGATACGATAGTGCGAGCTGTCGTTCTTCGTCACCGCGTTTGAGACTGGCGAGACGTTTATTATCGAGCTTGGCGTACAACTCGCTGGATTTTCCAAGAACGCGTGCGGCAACAGGTTGACGTTCAGCTTCATAGGTGTCAAGCAGGCGATCGGGTGCGCCAGCAATGACCTGACCTATCTTCCAGCCGAGGTTGTAAGCGTCCTGTACACCGGTATTGAGTCCTTGCGCACCGGCTGGGGTATGGACGTGAGCCGCGTCGCCTGCAAGGAAGACACGACCTGACCGATAATGCTCAGCAAGTCGCACGTTGGGACGGAATACGGAACTCCAAGTAATGTCGTAGAGTCGTAAACCAGTGAGCTTGTAGAACTGAGCGGCAAGTACAGCCTCGTCCAGATCTGGGTTCTCGTCTGCTCCCAACCTGATCATGACCTGGAACTGGGCGGAGTGAGGCAATGGGCAAGCTCCTACAAATTTACCTTTTGTGCGGGGCCACATATGCCAACGATTGCGAGACAAGCCATCGATTGTACCATCAATGATAAGCATACGATCTGATTCGTTGGTCTCTCCGACAAATCGAATACCTGTACCTTTACGAACGGTGCTAGAACCCCCGTCTGCCCCCACCAGATATCTGCTGCGAATCTTTTCCCCTGAAGAGAGCGTCACCGTCACCCCATCGGCATCCTGTTCAAAAGAATCTACCGCGTTGTTAAATTCAATATTCAGCCCCTGACGTTCGAGTAGGCGGTGCAGGATGGCATCCGTGCGGTGTTGAGCCAGCAGAAGAATATTCGGATAGGGCACATCTGGTGTGGTTTTATTTCGCTGCTGCATGCGCCATGGCACAGTGATCGGGCCTAGATGGATACCTGCGAGCGGGTAAGAACTTCCCTCTGTGTGAGCATCACTCAGCACGCCTAGATCTTCAAAAACCTCCTGGGTTCGCGGCTGTATTCCCTTGGCACGAGAACCCTTAAAGGCGTGAGGAGCCTTGTCGACCAGCCGGACACGAAGGCCGTGGCGCAAAAGATCTGCTGTTAATGTAGAGCCCGTCGGGCCGGCACCTGCAACCAATACGTCGATATCGTAATCTCCCCTCGATCGACACATACCCGTTTGTTCCTTCTCTTGCGATGGCTTGAATCGTATATCTGTCATTTGTAATGTTCCTCTCTGAATTATATAAATTGAACTAAAAATTATTTACACAGGCACTACGATGACAGAACAACCTTCCAATCGCTGTTATCCCCAGATTTTTTCGATTCCCTCTCTCAAGGGGAAATCCGGTGATAAAGGCGAACGCTTCGCTTTTTCAGGTTCTTTCTGTCCTCTTCGTTATCGTGTAAATGATTAGTTCAACTTATATGGCTATAAAATAAAGGTCTGTTTCTCATCACTAACGGACTATGAAGATCACAACTTATTGTTTCTAAGAAACAATAAGTTTCCTTGCAACAATAGTAGTTTAAATTCTATTCTTTTGTCAACATTGTTTCCTAGGAAACTTTAATTGTGGACCTGTCCTTGATATACTGAGATGAAGTTCATTAGTGTTGGAGGAAAAAGGATGATCAAGCCATCAAACAATAACAATAAAGAGCACTTGATCAATGAAGTGCTGGAAGCTGTGAAAGACATACAGATTAAATTCCAAGCGGAAGATGACGAAGAGAAGGAATGGCTGCTTAAGAACAGCCCTAATCCGGAAGTTCGGGAGTTAGTCGAAGAAATGACGGTTACCATGCTGCATGTGCTGGATGCAATTGGAACACTTGAGCCTGTAAATGGCATAACCATTTCAAAGCAATTCGGCTTTTCCAAAGGTACGGTTTCCAAAATCACCAAAAGGCTGGTACAGAAAAATATCATCTTGCCTGAATATCTGCCGGATAATAAAAAAGAAGTATTGTTTCGCATGACAGAACTGGGTCAAGACATCTATCGTTTGCATCAAGCCATGCATCAACAAATTGATCTTGGCGCGAATCGTTTTTTGCAGCGATATACCGAAGATGAATTGCAGTTCTTAGTGCATGCTCTCCGTGACACCGCGCATACCTCCTGGTTTCATTCGGAAAAAGACGATCCATCCATGGTTACTAGTGAAGGGGGCTCATATTCCGATGAAGCTTCAAACGATAATGATAATGAGAATACGGAAGCAGTGACCATTAACGAGGAAATGAATGAAATTATGGGGATGCTTCATACGCTGAATTCCCGTGATCTGAAGAAGGCCAAGGCCGTTCTTGAGGATGTTTTTTTTACAAAATATGAGGATTAGCGTAGAGGTAAGCTGTTGAGTCTGCTTATATTCATCTCGGCATGTGAAGTTGTTTTGGAAAAAAATAAACGCTATAAAACCGGACAGGCCGCAGCCGATCCGGTTTATTTGTATTGAACATATATGCACATCAACTTATGTGATCCACGCTAATCATAACTTTTACAAGAAAAAATAACCAAAATTTTAATTTTGGGGTAATCCAAATCCCCTCTTGTTCCGAATATTATATTAGATGGTCTTTTTTGGATGATGATATTCAAGGACAACAGGGGGCGGGAGTATGGTACATAATCCGGAAACCATTCAGGAATGTATCGAACATGCACGGCAAAGGCTCTACCAGATTGCAGCTCAATACCCGGAACTATGGCATCCGGAGGTTATTCGCCAATCCATGGTGCTGGATGAGTTAATTAATGAATATAACAACGCAACTCGCGGGAGAACGATCTCAAATCAACTGAAATCATGATCTTTCTGAACAAAGAATTCCAAGAGGGGATTCCGTGTGTTTGCCTTACTCTTTTACCGCCCCGAGCACAATCCCCTTTACGAAGAAACGCTGCAAGAACGGATATACGAGCAGGATTGGCAGAGCCCCAATAAAGATCTGAGCTGCGTTAACCGTACGCTGAGACATGTTCTGAAGCTGCGTTGCATCCACGTTCATATTAGAGAAATCCTGCTGAACAATTATGGTCTGCATTAACGTGGCTAGTGGATATTTGGAAGCATCATTCATATAGATCAGCCCGTCGAACCAGGAATTCCACTGACCTACCATGGTGAATAAAGAGATCGTGGCAATGGCGGGCATGGATACAGGCAGATAGATTTTGAATAACGTCGTAATATGGTTGGCTCCATCGATAAATGCGGCTTCTTCCAGCTCTTTTGGCACGTTGCGGAAAAAGTTCATCATGAGAATCAGGTTCCAGACAGCCACCGCTCCCGGCAAAATGAGAGCCCACATCGTATTAATCAGTCCAAGCTTCTGGATCAAAATATAAGACGGAATTAATCCCCCGCTAAACAGCATCGTGAAGATGAAAAACCACGCATATAATGAACGTCCTTTAAAGTGCAGGCTCTCCTTGGATAACGGATAAGCCGTCAGGAAAACAAGTGTCATACTGAGCAGTGTGCCAAGAACGGTACGTTGAACTGAAATCCAAAGCGCGCTGAGAAAGTTACTATTACCAAATGTTTTGGTATAGGCGTCCACCGTAAAATCAATCGGCCAAAGGGTCACCAGATTGGCGGATGCTGCCGCTTTACCACTGAAGGAAACGGCCAGAATATGGACCAGCGGCAGGATGCACAGAATTGAGACGGCCGCGATGAATATCAGGTTGAAACCATTGAATATACGGTACCCGGTTGTTTTGTGATACACCTTGATTCCTCCTTAGCATATCTTGCTTATTGAAAGTCGCTGCTGGATGTATGCAAAATGCCCCTTAAAAAATACGGTAATTAGCGATTTTGTACGCCATCCGGTACGCAGAGATGACCAGGAACATCGCGACAAATGATTTGAATAGTCCAACGGCAGTCGCAAAGCTCATTTTGCCATTCAGAATCCCCATCCGGTAGACAAAGGTATCGATAATATCGCCTTTTTCATATACCAGCGGATTGTACAGGTTAAAGATCTGGTCAAAGCCTGCATTCAGGATATTGCCCAGCGATAACGTACCTACCACGATAATCATCGGCACGAGTGCAGGCAGGGTAATATGTAATGTCTGTCTGAGACGTGTTGCCCCGTCCACCTCCGAAGCTTCATACAATGCTGGGTTAATGCCCGCAAGTGCTGCCAGAAATACAATTGTCCCGAATCCAAACTCCTTCCACACATCACTGACAACCACCGTTACACGGAACCAGTCGCCATCTCCCAGAAAGAAGATCGGTTCAACGCCAGCCGCGGCTAACACCTGGTTTACCAGCCCACCTTCCGGTGATAACATATCGAGCAGAATACCGCCCAATACAACCCAGGACAGGAAATGGGGCAGATACACCAAGGTCTGTGAGAAACGTTTGAACGTAGAGTTCCGAACCTCGTTTAGCAAAATGGCGAACACCACGGGGGCTAGAAGTCCGGCCACAATTTTCATTGAAGCGATCAGTACCGTATTCCAGATGACCTGAACGCTGTCGGGATATTCGAACATGAACCGGAAGTTGTCCCAGCCGACCCATTTGGAGCCAGTGAACCCCAGCCACGGTTTGAAGTCTTGAAAAGCAATAATAATGCCGCCCATGGGCACATAGGCGAACAGCAAAGTGAGCAGTACAGCAGGCAGCAGCATCAGATGCAGCGGCCACGTGCGTTTGAAATTCCAGCGGGTACGTTTGCGTGGATGGGGTTTCATTTTTCGCACCGACGTATTGGTTGTTAACGGTTGTTCCATAGCCATCAGGGTCCCTCCTTTATCTCGTCCAGTCCCGACAACATGAGGCGAGTTAGCCTCTGCACAGAGTGGAGCAACTGAATTATAGCAACGGAAAAGGGCGGACTATAGAACAACATTTCAATGCGGATGTTGAAATATTAACTTGTTGATGGAAACAGCAAAAAGGAGCATCCGACTCGAAAGTCCAATGCCCCTGTCTTCAGGTTAGCTCCTGCCATATGCTGTCTGCGTCCAATATGCCCTTCGTGCTGAACGTACCTATATCATTTCACAATGGAGCCATCATACTGCGTATCAACGGTACGGACCGCTGACTGCACCTCAGACACAAGACGTTCCCGTTCTTCATAGTGGGGTGCTTCCTCTTCCTCAAAATCAAACTGAATCGCTCGAACGCTGCCATGATATAAAGTTAATTCATGAAGCTGTAACTCAAACAGGAACGAAGCATCAAATGTCATCCCATCCCGATCCCGATAACAATACATCGTGGAGATATCTTCCTCTTCAATGTGCAAAATACCTTGTTCTGTCAGTTGCATCACAGAGCCCCCTCACGAAATGTTGATTTCACTCCCAGTATAAGGGGATTTCAGATCGCAGGAAAGACGGAGAACATAAAATCATATAGAAATGTAAGGGTTTTCAATATAAAATAGGACTTCGGTGTAGAACGACTTCAAATTCAGGGACAGGGTGAAAAGATGAAATTCACAGTATTTGCGAAGACGGTCATTCTCTTAATCTGCCTGCTCGTACCCATTCTGCTGCTCTATACATACGCGAATCAGGCAAATGTGGACATGGTGGTAGAGGAGAAACAGCAGTCGAGTCTAAACCAGTTCAATTATTTCAGTTCCCAGGTGGACAAAAATATCGAGCAGCTCTCGCTGTATGGCCTGACGTTGCTGCGAGATCCGAGTATCCTGCATTACCGTTACATGACGGATTCAACCAGCCAATATGAGAAGAACAGCATCTATCTGGATATTCTCGACAAATTATCGTTGTACCAGTCCACCAGCCGCTGGAAGAACGATATTACCATTGTCCTGCCGCAAGCAGAACTTGTGTTATCCACCATGTCCAGCCGGACGGTTTACGATGAGAAGATGTTGACGTTCCCGCAACCAGGTCAATGGCAGCTGGAGCAGGGGAGTTTCACCTACTTTTTCACGGATAACTACGAGTGGAATGAAAAACCGGTAAACACAGGCGTGCGAACGGTGATGGAGATTAATTTTGACCCGATGAACGTGGTTGCCATGTTGGATGATTTCAAAGAGACACAGGGAGGAGATCCCTTCTTGCTGGTACCAGGTAACGATCCGTTGCTGAACCGTACGGCGGACCCCGAACTCGTCGAAGCGATTATCCATGATATGCCTTTTAACGGGCCGGAGAGGGAAGGCAATCATCAATTGGAGGTGGGCGGTAAACAATATCTGGTCAGTTACGTGCACTCCAAACAACTGCAAGCGGTATACGTGAACCCGGTGGTATTGGATGATTTGTTAACCCCGATGGACAAGAGCCGGAATATGTTTATTACCTCCATTCTTTTACTGCTGGTGCTGAGTATCGGGGCTGCACTGCTTTTGTATCGAAAAGTTCAGGTGCCAATCCATCGCTTGATGAGAGGGCTGCAACAGATTCGCAAAGGGCAGCTGTCCACACGGATTCCGGTCGATCACTCCCGTGATGAATTCGCGTACCTGACCCAGAGCTTCAACCATATGGCGGAGCAGATTCAGGAACTAATCGAGAAGGTATACGAGGAACGTATCCGTTCACGGGAAGCCACATTGAAACATCTGCAATCACAGATCAATCCGCATTTCCTGTACAACTGCCTGTTTTATATCAAAAATATGACCCAGCTTGGCAACCGTGAAGCGGTTATTGCCATGTCGCTAAGTCTGGGAGACTACTATCGCTACATTACGCGGGGCGAGAATGACATGACGACAGTAGAAGAAGAGATACGGCTGCTGGACCATTATCTGTCCATTCAACAGATGCGGACCAACCGGCTGACCTACGAGATTGACGTACCGCAGCAACTGATGCAGCTCCACATTCCGCGGCTGCTCATTCAGCCCATCGTAGAGAATGCGGTGATCCATGGCATTGAACCGATGGAAGGCAGTGGGCATGTCGTCGTAACGGGGATGGCGGTACCCGAACATATTGAGGGACGAAAATATACAAGATACAGCCTGTTTGTAGACAATGACGGGGTCACACTGACAACGGAAGAGATTGCGGAATTGGAACGGGAGATCAATGAACCGATGGGCGAGGAGATTGGAACAGGCACGTGGAATGTGCATCAGCGTCTCGTTACGCGATATGGGCTGTCGTCCGGGCTTCATTTTGGAGCGATTCCTTATGGTGGACTTAGTGTAGAAATTCGATGGTTTGAGGAGGAACAACCGTATGATGAATCTGATGGTCGTGGATGATGAACATTCGGCAGTCGAGTCGATCGCTGTCTCGATACCGTGGAGAGAACACGGGATTGGTCAGGTATTCAAAGCCTATTCAGTCAAAGAGGCCCTGGAACATATGGCATCACATCAGGTCCATATTATTATCACGGATATCCGCATGCCGGGTCTGTCCGGTCTGGATCTGGTCAGTCACATCCGGCAAAAGTGGGAACAGACCAAATGTATTATTTTATCGGGGCATGCTTCCTTCGATTATGCGAAGCAGGCGCTCAAACACGGGACAGTCAGTTATCTGCTCAAGCCGGTTCGGGATGAAGAACTGATCGAATCCGTGCAGCAGGCCGCCGTGCAGATTCGCCTGGAGGGTGAGAAACAATTGCTGCATCAGCGGGCCATGTATTCCGTGAGGGAACATCTGCCCGAGAAGAGGGCGGAGCTAATGAAGGATGTACTGTTAGGGCATAAATTTGCGGATGCTGAACTCGAAGGCAAGTTGGAGCAACTGGAGATCGGGTTCCGTCCACAGGATAAAATGCAACTGCTGCTCATCCGGTATGATGACCATCAACCTACACATAAAGCGTTTCGACTGATGAAGTATGCCATCTCAAATGTGGTGGAAGAGATCTACGGCAGTACCTACCATCTCTGTCACACGGATGACGCCTACGATGATCTGGTCTTCATGGCCAGTCCCAAACAAAGCCAAGCCGAACCGGAAATGCTAATGGGCCGACTTGGAGAGCGATTGATTCACAGTGTGAGGCAGTATCTGAACGCGACCATTTCCCTATCCGTTAGTCGTATGGGGCGTTTCCCAGATCAGGTGCCCCAGCTATATCATCAAGCCGTCAGTGCGCTTCGCAAGCAGGCTGAGGCTGGCAAAGGATTACATCTGAATGCGGCGGCGGGAACCAATGGGGCCACGTTGAAGTCTCTTGCAGCACTGTATGAACCGCCGGGTCTGACGACGTTACTGGAAGCCGGGCGCATGGAGGATGCACACCATAAGATTGATCAGATCTTTGCCGAACTGTCGAACAGTGTGTTCCCGGAGCATGTGTATGTGGCTTTTCATTATTTGGCGGCGGCATTCTCCTATATGGCTCATCGGGAAGGAAGACAGTTAGCTGAAGTGCTTGGGGAGCAGTACCAGCAGTTGCTCAAGGATGGTTATGGCATCTCGCTGCGTAGTCTGGAAACGTGGACTCGGTCTGTAATGCAGCAGTGGGCAGAGAGTGCGAACGATACGGGACAGGATGCGGGATCAACGCTGATCAGGCAGGTGCAGCAATGGATTGACCATCATCTGGGCGAGGATTTATCGTTGCAGGTCATTGCCGGAGAGGTGCATCTGCACCCGGTATATCTGTCGAAAATGTACAAACAATCCACAGGTGAAGGCATTAGTGATTATATTATCCGTTCCAGAATGGAACGTGCGGTTCATTTGCTGAAGCATACGGCGATGAAGATCTATGAAGTCGGTCAGGAAGTGGGGTACAATAACACGCCTTATTTCATTCAGGTGTTCCGCAAACATTATGGACTGACCCCGCAGGATTTTCGGAACGGTTAACAAATCAATATGAACATTGAAATTGTGATATATGTTTGCCTCCCCGGCTGCACTATCCTTTTCATGTAAGGTGCATTTGGCACATAAGGGTATCCAAGTTACCTGAGGAGGGGTTAGTTCATGTATAGAAAAATGATGACGGCATTGCTCGCAATCACGATGGTTGCTGTAACGGCATGTAGTTCAGGGGCCAAGGAAGAACCGGCGAAGGAAGCCGCTACACCACTTGCTCTGCAAGACGGGAAGTATGAACCGGCGGTACAGATGAGTTATTTGCGGGCCTGGAATGATGATACGAAATTTAAGAACGGGGAAACGGCCCAGAACAATGTGCATACCAAATGGGCCAAGGAACGACTTGGCATCGATCTGACCACACCGTGGGCTGTATCGGTGACCAATGATGCATTTTACACGAAATTACGCTTGTCCCTGTCCGCTAACGAAGAACTGCCGGATATCGTCTCCATTCGGGGGGATTACAATCTGGTACGGGAATTAATTGAGTCCGGCAAGTTTGCGAATGCAGGCGAGCTGTTTGACAAATACGCTTCGGACACATGGAAACAGGCATCTGAATCGGCGCCGGAGGAATGGTATCCGTACATGTATGAGGGCGAGCGTTATGGCATTCCAATCTTCGATTATGCCTACAACGGCGATTCGGTCATGTTTATCCGGGAAGACTGGCTGAAGAAGCTGGGACTGGAAGAACCAAAAACCATGGATGAGCTGGTTACGGTCATGGATGCTTTTACGAATCAAGACCCGGATGGGAACGGCAAAAAAGATACGTATGGTCTGACCGTGGGTATGAAAAATGCGCTCAATACCTGGATGACGGAATCCGGCTGGATCTTCGGCATGTACAACACGATGCCTGGACAGTGGAATGATGACGGAGACGGAACACTGCAATATGGCTCCATTCAGCCAGGTGTGAAGGAAGGTCTCGCGACGATGAAAGATTGGTTGTCCAAAGGCTATCTGCCCAAAGAAGCGGGTGTGTATGACGAGATCAAAGCAGCAGAATTGTTCACCGCAGGCAAAGCTGGCATTATCGTGGGACCACACTGGATGCCGAACTGGCCAATTGATGATGTGAAGAAAAATGTGGATGGTGCCACGTACAAGGCCATTGCTTTACCTACTGGACCAACAGGCGAGAGCCACCAACATGGATCTGGTGCGAGTAACGGGGTAGTGCTGATTAACAAAGACATGGTGAACCCGGAGATTTTCTTCACGTATCAAAATTATCTGTTCGACAACTTTGCCAATCCAGAAGTGGGCAGCGAATTTGAACATGGCTTCGCGCAAGGATATGACTATGATATTGTGGACGGTAAAGTCGTTGGTGAAGCTGAAGTGAAGGACGGCGTATCACCACTCAAATATACAATTACGTATGACGGTGCACGGATTCCGAATCTCATGATGGATACGCTGGCGGAACTTGCGAAGGGTAAGGAGCCGGAGACTCCTTTTGAGAAAAATACGGAAATTGCCAACAAACCGGAAGTGTTTGTAGCCGCTGAAGTCGTCGTTGCGAATAAAGATAACGCGATCAAGAGCAAGTTCACGGGAGCACCGACCGAGACGATGAAAATGAAACAGGATGCGATCGACAAGCTGGAGAAGGATACGTTCAGCAAGATCATCTATGGTCAGGTGGGCATTGAGGAATTTGATGCGTTTGTGACAAAGTGGAAATCCATGGGTGGGGATGATATCACTGCCGAAGTGAACGAGTGGTATAAGACAGTTAATTAATTTACAAAGCAGGGGAGAACTGATGAATTCATCAGTCTACCCTGCTTTTTTGTCTCGAATAACATTTATAGAAAAATAGAGTCTTAGGAGTTATAGCAACCAATCTATATCGGACAGATCGATTATGACTCGCAACGGACAAAGGTAACGTTTTTTCCTAGAATCACATTCTCAACCTTCCATCCTGCATTTAACCAGGATAGTGCCTGTGTATGATTATTAGAATTATTCACCCACCATTGTTCGCGATTATACGCAGTAGGGGGTAACGTAAATCCGAGAATCTCCTCAAGCTCTGCGTATGTAAGGGTGATTGAAACTTGATTCAAATAGTTTTCCAAGGGGAAGTATTTGCTGTAGCTCATTTAGTCGGACCTCCTGAAAAGGAATACAATGATTATACAACGTGGGGATGATGATAGCGAGGGCATACCGAGAGCATACATAGATATGAAAAAAAAGGAATCCGTAGATCTCTCTTACTAGCAAGCAACCGTGCGTAAGCCTTATTGTTCCGTTGTACTTGAGAGAGTAAAATAATAGGTAATATACGAACATCAATACGTATTTATAACATAGATACCTCGGACTAATCCGGGATGAATAGAGGTTCAAGTGTGGTTGATGAACATCATAAGATGCATGGGAAGGCAGGAGATTAGATGAGTACACTTTATGATCAGGCGATGGAAGAGATGATAACGACGCTCCATGAATGGTTTGATGAACAGCAAAAGCGGGATGACCTGGAAAGTGTTGTGAAGCGAACCACGCTGCAAATGGGTATTTTCAATGATATTGTACTGGATTACAGACCTGGACGGACCACGGTAGACAGCCTGGATCTGGGTTTGGATGATGATGTGAAATCAAAGCAGGCAGGAGCCTTTACCGTGGAACAGGTACGTAACGAGATTGGGCCTAAGCTTGTAGAGGTTGTTCAGAGAAGATTGGACAAGCTGGCAGATACTCCGTTGATTGACTACCGCTTCACCTTGCGAGGGAAATTCCCAACAACCGAAGGCAAGCTGCAACTGACTTTATTTGAATGGATAAACGAAGAGAAAAGAGCGATGCTCCTTGAGCGTATTCATACCTATGTAGACAAGAATCTGGAGAACAGTACATATCCAACGAAGCCATTGGAATCCTTCTTTTTGACGAGTCATCTGCTCGATCCAAAGCTGTTCCCGGAGTTGGATGTAGCATGGACGATCGGGCAGTATGACCGGATACAAGAGTTGAACCAGGGGCGTCCGGAGGCAATGGTGGAACATCGTGGTGAGATCACTCGCGCGGTGACGGCATGGGCGGAGAATCAGTTTTTGCCACAGTATTATGATGTTCAGTCTTCGCCTTATCGTACCAATGAGTATTCACTAAAACCAGGAACAACGCTAGAGTCGAACGTTGAGACTCAGGCAGGCCGACATTTGAACGAGACTGGGAAGGCGCAAACATCCGAAACTCAACCAATCGATCTGCTATTATACGCGGCGGTCATGATTCTACGTTTTGAGCCGAGTTATAGTAAACCCAAAGGTGTGACTTTCTTGGAACTCGCTAAGCAACTCGGTAGCAAACGTGCGGCACGTATGATGACAGAAGGCAGCGGAACGTATGCGAAGGACGATATTCATGTGAAAACGGAAGAAGTGGAATGCAAAGCAAATGATGTATTTGCTCTGATGACCATTCACATTCGTAAGGAAGAGGCTGTTGCCTATCAACAGGCACTTACCTTTATCACTCATTTATTGAAACAGGGCTTTCCGAAAGGTTATAAGATCAAGCTCAAGTCCAGCGTAAAGCAGTATTTGCCGATCAAAGGACTCGCGAAATCGGATACCCACCGATTCTTTGCCAATGCACTGGAGTACCCGGAGTTGCATCCACTTCTGGAAGAGTATGCGCGTGAGGCTATCCAAGAGTTTGAGTTTTATGAGGATACCGAGGGAGAGAAAAGCTGTATGCCAGGCAGTTATGCAACCTTTGGACTGGGGCTCGTGGATGAGCGGTATTTCCCGCTGGTTGAATGTTACATGAGTGAAGTGGATGATGAGCATCAGTTAATACAGGATAAGTTCATTGCGGCATTTGTAGAAAAACAGGGTGTAACGGTTCAATCCATACCTGCGTTAGTCGCCAGCTTGCGTCGTTCGACTGATAGTCTGAAGCTTAAGATTCAGACTGAGCTTGAGAATGAGGAAATACTCGAACAGTTGGTTAGGCAGATTCAAGGACTCGAAAGTTATGAGGCAGAACATGTGCTTTATCCAATCTTCGGTAAAGTAGAGAAGCTCACAACGCTCGCTCGCAAAGCGGAGGGAAGACGGAAGGAATTATTGCTGGAACTGTTGCAGGCCGCAGGGAAATAAAAATGTAAACAAGACAAGTAAGATTGTGCTGTGCCAGCCAGTGAAGCATTTTAGAGAAGTGAAAGTGTATAAGGAAAGGTGGGGAGAGTTATGGAAACATTGAGACGAAACATGTGGCAGGGGTTGAATGCTCAGGACAAAGAGGCTTGGATGCGTAAGCTTGTTCGTCAGTTACCAGACGGTATGGTATATGAGGGTCTCGAGACATTTGAACGATTCGGGTTGCGGATGGAGACAGGTGTATTTACGGAGGATGGGCTGAGATTTGTGTTTGTGCCTGGGGATCAAGTAACACTCGGCTGGGATCGTTGGCAGCATGGTATGAACGAAGAGACCTCAACCGACTTGCATGAAACGGTCAGTGAGTATGGTGTCGAGGATGTGGATTCGTTTCTGGCGAGTCAAATGTCACCCGTGAGAGAAGTTACTATTGCGCCGATGCTTGTTGAATGCGAACTGATCTCGCTAGGCTGGATTGAAGTGTCCGAGGAGGAAGCATTTGCACAGGAAGATCCTGATTTCCCGTCAGCACTGGAGCAGTTTAAGCAGTCGGATATACGTGAATATGAATTGCATCAACAATTCCGTCTGATTCGTCAAAGTGAAGATGAAGTGCGAATCCTGTGGTTCAACGAAGGAATAGAACTGGAGGACGTCGTGAGGGAGGAAGCAGCGGCGGGCTTTGGTTTGCTGACCGAAGACGAATGGGAGTATATCTATGGCGGCGGTTGTCGCACGTTATTTCCCTGGGGTGACAGCTTCGACTATACAATGAGATTGAAGCACTTTGGAAGTCTGGAAGGCATGGATGAGATTGTGGATGGATCGGCAGAGACGGCCTCTTCACGGGTTGAAGAAAAGGATGATCGTCCTTATGATCTGGAAATGCCAAATTTCTTCGGGGTGCAATTTGCTGGTGATCCCTACAAGTATGAGCTTACACTGGATTCGGCTGGGGATGTGATGCCCAAAGGCGGAGACGGCGGTAGCCTGATATGTGGTGGTACAGGGCCTCTGGTTGGTTTCTTGCCTGCTGCTGCGGTATATTATCGAGACGTTAATGCCAGTGAGCTCGATTGGGAGGATCTGATGGATACGATGGTCTATCGCAGGGTTGTTCGTTTGGCTGAACTGGCATTGTAATCATGACGAAACGAATCTATCAAGGAAGAGCTATTATGGCGAACAATAAACGTTCAAAACCGTATGAAGATTCACCTTATGTTATCTATGCCGTAGATGGTATTCGGTTGAGTGCTGGCATACTTGTCCTGTTTTTTCTTAACGTATTTCTGCTTATTCCCGTGTTCAGTGTCCCGTTCCAATCGCTGTATGCGTATATTCTCGTGCCACCACTAGCCTTTATGAATATATGGGCGATTGCCCTGATTGCTGCCCCACGCAGACTCCAACTGAATTATGCATTGTTCCGAGGTGTATTTGGCATCGTTTGTTCTGTGGGATTTATGGTGATTATACAGAAGTTTGCCTACGGGACACTTGGTCTGTCGACACCTTGGTACGCCATTGGATCATTTGTGGTATATGGTTTTGCCTTGTTCCAGTACGTGAAGTTTCATTTGCGTAAGCTGCAGCATCCCCCTCAGCGTAAAAAAGGGGATAAAAGCACGGGTGTGCCTGTTGCCACAATAACTATGATTACGGGCGGAGCATATCTTCTGGCCAATATTTCACTGGCCTTTGTTACACAGCAGACTGTGGCTGTTGTGCTAATGTGTGTATACATTATGCTGGCTTTTGTGGTGTTTCATTTTATCATGGACTTGCATCGGTATTACTGGCTTCGCCAGGTCATGAATAAGGCAGAAAGTTAATTGCAGGATAAGGACGTATTGTCTGTCTGTACCCAGAAGGTTAGATCTAACCGAATCATATGTATGTCTTTAATAATAAGATATTATAGAAGTTATTTTTAAAGGGTAAGGACAGAACACACATCAAATCAGCCCCAGCTCATAGAGTGGGACCGAAATGATGTGTGTCTATTTTTTTTGTTTATTTCACTTTTTGTACGGATACCGCCATTTGCTCCAGTTGAGTGTGAGTCAATTGGTTATTTGGCGAGCTGAGTGTTACATAACGATCATCCAGCTTGAACGTGAGCATATCCGTTTGGTCTGGTGTGTACCATTTGGCTGATACGCCACTAGGCAGTTTTACCGTTTTGCCATCATAGCTGAAAGAGTAGTCTTTAGGGGATACCGTGACATTCATACGATTGAAAACAAAGTTTACACCATCACCGCCTGCACCTACGCTTTTGAACGTATCTCCAGCAACCATATGTTGTGGAGCATAGGCTGTGGTGAAACCGTCAAACTTCGCAAATGCCTTACGAATGTTATCCAATTGTTGTTTGCTATAATTCACATCTGCAAATGCAGTGATCCCTTGATCATTGTTGCTGTTGGCTTTTTGAACAGAGACAGCGACTTGTTGCAACTGAGCTTGGCTCAGCTTATGATCCGGTGAGCTTAGGGTAACGTAGCGATCATCCAGTTGGAACGTGAGCATGCCCGTTTGATCTGGTGTATACCATTTGGCGACAACACCATTGGACAGTTTCACGTCTTTGCTTGTATAACCGTCCGAATAATCTCTTGGAGATACATCCACTTTCATATGGCTAAAAATAAAGCTTACGCCGTCGCCACCCGCACCTACACTTTTGAACGTATCACCTGCGATCATCTGCTGAGGGGCATAAGCTGTCTCGAACCCATCGAATTGTGCAAAAGCCTTTTGAATGGCCTCTTTTTGTGCTGCGCTATACGTTACATTTGTCAGAGCTGATGGATTGCTCGTAGCTTGGCCGATAATAACCTGCCCTTTTTTGCCGTCATAGGATACGGGTACATGCAACGCATCGGCCAGCGCACGTACAGGCAGATAAGTGGAGTTGTTATAGGTAATTGGAGCAAGTTTGTTGCCATTGCCATCCGTTGGTGAGTAAGCCGCCCCATCAACATTAAAGCTGATTCCATGGTTAAGGTATGCAGAGATTTTCTCCAGCTGTGTCCCGGCGAATACGCCCGTTGCTCCTGTTAAAGTCATGCCCAGTACCATCATCGTTGCTACGGATTTCTTCATGTTTTTTTTCATCATATATCTCTCCTTCAAGTTGGGGTTTAGTTTTGTTTAATGGGCTCGCTGTCCCTTATGGCTTTATATTAACCCCCGAACATATCCAGAATAATTCTGAATTATCTCCAACTTGTAAACATGTGTATATACGGAGAATGTAGGTTGAAAACTGAAGATGCTTGGCATGTTTGAGCGTATTCTTTGCCGAATCGAAACATTTTAGTTAAAAAGATAGAGGATTAGTCCGCCAAAACCAAGTACAATCGCACCAACATATACATAGGAAAGTTTGCTTAGGTTTTGCTTTGTGCGGCGGTCATATTCGGGGTTGCTAGTCTGATTGGCTTTGGAATTACCGATGATCATGGTAGCAATACCTCCAAACAAGGCGATACCTACAATTAAAACATAAGGCAACCAGGTCATGAATGGACCTCCTTCGCGAATAATATGATATGTCTTTATTGTACTTCAGGATAACCTTTGATGTAAGCTTTAGTTGAGAAATAAAGGAAAATGAAGTATCTATATTACAGTATGTATGTGGTCTTGGATCGGAAAGATCACTACAATATTATATTTTTTTAATTCAAAAAAACCTTGATATAACAGGCGTTCGCAGCTTTCTTCACTGAAGGCTGCGAATTTTTTTGCCCACAGAGTGATCCAGAATAGAGAACCCTGCGTTACACCCTATGAAGACAACGACGAGGAAAGAAATTATACACAAAACATAATCGAGGAGTGAACACGTAATGAAAATGAAAATGAAGAAGTTTATCGCACCTGTACTTAGCTTGACACTGTTGATGCCGGGGATCGCTGGAGCAGCTGCCGCACCACAGACACCAATGACCATGATGAAAGCATCCGTGAACACACCTGCGGCTGACTTGAGAGCAAACCTGGACCACCTGTTGTCCGAGCACTTTGCACTCGCAGTAACGGCAATGGCGAAAGCCTATGATGGAGCAAAAGACGCAGACGCAGCTTACAAAGCACTCGACCAGAATGCACTGGATATGCAACCAGCAATCGCTTCCCTATACGGTGAGGCAGGTGCCAAAGAGTTCGAACGCATCTTCCGCGCTCATAACAAATACACAGATGATCTGGTGAAAGCAACCAAAATGGGCAACCAGGCTGGAATCAAACAAGCACAGGCAAACATCAACGGTTTTGTGGATGAGTTCTCCACATTCCTGAGCACAGCTACCGAAGGCAAGTTGCCAAAAGCAGCAGCCAAACAGGCGCTGCAAGTACATGAAGATCTCGTGCAAAAAGTATTCGATGAGTATGTAGCTGGAGATTACGCTGATGCATACAAGGCTTACCGTGAAGGTTTCAAAGAAATGTTCGACGTAAGTAAGGCACTCTCCACAGCAATTACGACACAAATGCCTGAGAAATTCGAAAATACCAAAGCGGATACAAAAGCAGCTGATCTGAGATCTGCACTCAACCACTTGGCTTCCGAACACTTTGCACTTTCGGCTCTGCAAATGCAAGAGGAATTTGATGGACGTACAGCCGCTTCCAACGCACTGATTACAGCTGAAGCTGGAAACACAGCTGACTTCAAAGCAGCGATTGCTTCCGTTTACGGTAACGATGGTGCCAATGCTTTCGAGAAAATTTGGGTAACGAATCACGTTAACGCGCAAAGCGACTATGTAAAAGCTGTTAAAAACAACGATGCTTCGGCTCGTGCAGCAGTAGAGAAACGTATTAATGGATTTACAACAGAATTCGCTACATTCCTGGATTCAGCAACAGCTGGCAATCTGCCAAAAGCAGCAGGACAACAAGCACTGACAACGCATGAAAATCAAGTACAAAACGTATTGGATCAATATGCAGCAGGTAACTATGGTGCTTCGTACACAACGAACCGTGAAGGCTTCAAAGTGATGTTTGGTGTAGGTCAAGCCTTGGGTAATGCCATCGTGACTCAATTCAACGACAAATTCCAAGAGCCAGCAACACCTGCACCAGCGCCAGAAATGACAACGGTGTGGATGCAACTGAACAGCAAAATGCTGAAAATTAACAACAAAACAACCAACATGGATACCACACCAGTGCTTTGGAAAAACACAACATACATTCCATTGCGTTTCCTAAGTGAAGGTATCGGTGCAACGGTGAAATGGGACAAAAAAGCACAACAAGTAACGGTAATGGCTGGCGATGATACCCTTGAATTCTGGGTGAACAACAACGTTATGGAAGTAAACGGTGTGAAGAAAAACGTGGGTGCAACTGTATTTGTAAACAAAGATGGACGTACGCAAGTGCCTCTGCGCTTCATTGCTGAACTTCTGAACTGGGACGTAAAATGGGCACAAAAAGATGGTTCCATTACGCTGACTAAATCGATGTAATCCAACGTTTTATATATGAATCAAACAAAAGAGCTGCCCCCATACGGCAGCTTTTTTGTATTCACCCAAAAGTTCCAAATATTTGGTATAATCATCGAGTAATGACCTACATAACAGCTTGAATAGCCGATGGAGTCTAGAATGATGTATGATAATTTGGTATAAGCAAAATGAAGAGGGGGACAGAGGAATGAGTACATCATCAAAATCGGAGAGTCCAGCGAGAAATGTGGATACCCGGTTATTTGTTGCTTGGGCCGTTTCCGTTATTGCAACAGGGGGGAGTCTCTATTTCAGTGAGATCAAGGGCTTTCTTCCATGTGATCTGTGCTGGTACCAGCGTATATTCATGTATCCACTAACGATTTTGCTGGGCATTGCCTACTTTAAAGATGACGTGGGCATCACCAAATACGTACTCCCACTTTGTTTCGTCGGTGGCGGCATTTCGTTATATCATGTAACAATCCAGCGTATTTTTTCGGCTACAGGTAATGCCGTGGCGTGCGGTAAGGTTCCATGTTATACCGACTATTTGAACTGGTTTGGTTTCATCACGATTCCATTACTGGCACTGATCGCCTTTATTATCATCATCGTGATGCTGTGGGGTATCGGCAAAACACCAAAATCTTCTTAATAAGAAAGGATAGATGGTGATGAGCGGACAAGCTCGTTGGTTCATGCCCTTCATTATTCTGCTCCTCCTGACGGTGGGATGCTCTTATGAAGAACAGTCACAATCGGGCGAGATGCCAGAGATGATTAAAGTGAAACTTGACGTTCCAGAGAAGGCTTCTCTTCATAAACCAACACGGTTGCAGGTGAAGCTTACACAGGGAGATGCACCGTTGAGTCAGGCTGATCATGTGCAATTCCAGATCTGGAATGAGCTTGATGATCCGCCTTCTGTATCTCCGGAACAAGGTATGATGACAGCGGACGAACTGGAGAATCAGGGGGCTATTACTGCCACTGAGTCAGAGGAAGGGCTGTATGAAATCCAGCATACCTTTGAAGAACCAGGTACGTATGTGGTACAGGTCCATGTTACGCACGGAGCTATGCATAGCATGCCGAGAGCGAGAATTGTAGCGGAATGAAGCAATGGGGTGGGTACCAAGGGTTTGGTTCAGGGTTAGCAATGGGTTTATAATGTTAAAGGTATGAAGAATGTTGTAGGAAAAGAGGGTGTTATGGCAACTATTCATGATGTTGCACTCAGGGCAGGAGTTTCTGTAACTACCGTCTCGCGTGTATTAAACAACCGGGGATATATCAGTCAGAAGACTCGGGACAAAGTGTATCAAACCATGGACGAACTGAACTATCGACCCAATGAAATTGCCCGTTCTCTTCTGCGTAAGCAATCCAATGTTATAGGCTTGATTATTCCTGATGTATCCCATCCGTTTTTTGGAGAACTGGCTAGCTATGTTGAGTATCATGCTTACCAGAATGGATTTAAAATTATGTTATGCAATTCCCACATGGACCCTTCCAAAGAGCGTGAATATGTGGAAATGCTTAAGGGTAATCGCGTGGATGGAATTATTATGGGAAGTCATACACTGGAAGTTGATGAGTATATGAATCTGCATTCCCCAATCGTGACCTTTGATCGTAAGATCGGTGAAGACATCCCGTTTATCTCATCTGATAACTATCAGGGAGGGGTTATGGCTGCTGAATTGTTGCTCTCGAAGAACAGACGGCATTTGGCACATATCTGCGGTAATTTGGAATTGCAAATGCTGTCCAATCGCCGGACGACAGGTTTCGTTGATACCTTGCAGGCTCATGGAGTCAAACCGGTCATGATTCATGAAACCGATCTGAATGTGTTTGATCAGCATCAGTATACGGAATTAGTGGATAAGCTGCTTGCACAACACCCCGAGGTGGACGGGCTCTTTGTAACGAGTGATCTGATGGCGGTGCATGCGCTGAAGCAGATCGTGTTAGGTGGGCGCAAGGTACCCGACGATATCGCTATTATAGGTTATGATGACAGTCGTGCGGCAGCGTATACGGTGCCTGGCATAACAACGATCAGGCAGCCGGTGGAGGCTATGGCTAAGCTGGCAATTGATCTGATTCGGCGCCAACTTGCGGAAGAGAAGATCGAAATGGAGCATATTTTGCCGGTTACCATCGTAGAGAGAGAGACGACCTGATACAGGTCGTTTTTTTCTATTCGTCCTTTTGCAACGGAAAAATCAAGGCACGTTATTTTTTTTAAAATAGTATGTCAAACGATTGACATGTTAAACCTTTGACATTATAATTCGTCTTGTAAGCGTTTCCTTTTATACTATTGATCAGGGGGCATGACAAGATGAAAAGAGAACGGAAATGGATGAAATTATCGGTATTGTCATTGATTATAATGCTTGTATTGTCAGCATGTGGAGGTAAAGAAGCGACGGAGTCCAACTCCTCCTCAGAGGGTAGCAGCAGTGAGAGTGTCAAAATCACCATGCTCAATTCCAAATCGGAAATTAACAGTCAGCTGGAGCAAGCGGCTAAAGACTTCCATGCCGAAAATCCAAATATCACACTCGAAATTGTACCTGTAGGCAGTGGACAGTCTCCGTTTGAAAAAGCGTCTGCTTTGTATGCCTCCGGCAGCCCTACAACGATGATGATGCTGGATACAGGGGATGTAGAGAAATTCAAGGATCGTGTTCTGGATCTCACATCCGAGTCTTGGATGAAGGATGCTGTGGAGAACAGCACAGCGGCTACAACGTTTGATGGCAAAAACTATGCCTTCCCGTTCTCTATTGAAGGATATGGATTCATCTATAACCAGAATGTTTTGGATCAGGCAGTAGGTGGGACATTCGATCCGAAGTCTGTACAGACCACTGCACAGCTCGATGAGCTGTTCCAAAAGATCGCTGCTACTGGAAAATCACCTTTGATTGTATCTCCGATGGATTGGTCGCTTGGTGCGCACTATCTGGGGCTTGCATATGGTGGCCAGTCGGCGGACCGTGCGAAGGTGGACCAATTCATTACGGACCTGAAGGCAGGTCAAGTGGACCTTGCGTCCAATGCCGTGTTTAATGGCTTGTTAGATACATTTGACCTGATGAAAACCTACAATATCGACAAGGCTTCTCCACTGTCCGGAACCTATGAGCGTGGACCTGAGGTGCTTGGCAAGGGTGAGGTTGGCATCTGGTTCCAGGGCAACTGGGCATGGCCGCAAATTTCAAGCTTTGATACAGCAGATGGAAAATATGGCTTCCTCCCGGTACCTGTGAGCAATAATCCGGATGATTTCGGTAATACTCAAATCTCTGCTGCTGTATCCAAACGAATATTGCTGGATAAGGAGAAGAGCACACCAGCGCAGCAGGAAGCAGCGAAGAAATTTTTGGAATGGATCGTTTATAACGAAAAAGGTCAGGATTTCCTGGTGAATCAAGCCAGTATTATTCCGGCATTCAGCAACATTACATTGGAGCCAACCGATCCACTTGGCAAATCCATTAGTGAATACATCAAGGCAGGCAAAATCGAAGAATCAATGAGTACACTTCCTGCGGATCACTGGTCCAAACTAGGTGCATCCATGCAGAAATATTTGGCTGACGTCATTGACCGTGCCGGACTTGCCAGCGAAATTCAGGCATACTGGAGCAACGTGAAATAAAGGAATTTAATCTTAGCCCTGTGCAGCACATAGAGAGAGAGACTTGCGGTAGCCGGAGATGATGAATGTACAGCTTCCACATGAGGTCCGTTCAACTTGTTTCCGGCATAACCGCCAGGCTAATCATTTGGATAGAGTGGAGGATGACAATGCTGACCGAAAAAGGATTATGGACACGTCTGCGCACTCGCCTGATCTTTACTGGCCCGACATTATTTGCGTTTGCTACGGTGATGATTATTCCATTTTTGTATGGTATTTATTTGACGTTTACGAACTGGGATGGTATTGCAGTCGATCAAAACTTTGTTGGCTGGGATAATTACATCGGTGTGTTCAAGGACACGGTGTTCTGGAAATCATTCGGGATGACGCTGGAGTACGTATTTATTACCGTTGTGCTGACCAATGCGGTTGCTTTCCTGCTCGCTTACGCTGTAACTCGGGGAATGAAGGCACAGGGCTGGTTTCGGGCCGGATTTTTCCTGCCGAATCTGGTGGGCGGAATCGTGCTTGGTTTCATCTGGCAGTTTATTTTTAATCAGGTACTCGTTTTTGCAGGACAAAAAATGAACCTTACTCTGTTTTCCACCTCCTGGCTGGCTGACCCTGATAAAGCGTTCTGGGCACTCATTGTGGTGACCGTTTGGCAGTATGCCGGCTATATGATGGTTATCTACATTGCAGGACTGATGAATGTGCCGAAGGATGTTATGGAAGCAGCCAGCATTGATGGGGCAAGTAATCGCAAAATGTTGGCGCGCATTGTATTGCCACTGATGGTTCCTTCGTTTATTGTATGCATCTTTTTGTCACTGCAACGGGGATTCATGGTGTATGATCTGAACGTCTCCCTGACCAGTGGCGGGCCCTTCAAGAGCACAGAGATGGTATCCATGCATGTTTATGAGCAGGCCTTTCTTGCTCGTGACTACGGATTGGGTCAGGCAGAAGCCTTTGTTCTGTTTATCCTTGTAGCCGCCATTACATTGCTCCAGGTCTATTTCAGCAAAAAACTGGAGGTCGAGGCATGATGGCTGGACAATCGCGCATTCTCAACTGGATGAAGTTTATTGCATTAATCATTGTGATGATTTTGTTTGTCTTTCCTTTTGTGCTTCTAATCGTCAATTCGTTCAAGGCTAACCAGGTAATTACCTCCGATCCGCTGGGCTTGCCAAGCTCCTTTCAATTCGATAATTACGTCAATGCGTTTGACAAAATGGGATATGTATCCGCCTTCAGCAATTCGTTGCTCATTACCATTGCAGGTGTATTACTGATTGCTCTTTTTGCGGCGATGACAGCACATTACTTTGTTCGTCACAAAAGCAAGCTGAATCAGTATCTCTTTTTCCTGATGGTAGCTGCGATGATTATTCCGTTCCAGGCCATTATGATTCCATTGGTTAAAATATACGGCTCGCTTAGCCTGCTGGATAACAAGTGGTCGCTGATCTACATGTATATTGGCTTTGGCAGTCCGCTCGCCGTATTTATCTACCATGGCTTTATCAAAAGTATTCCTCTGGAGCTTGAAGAAGCGGCTCTCATGGATGGCTGCGGCAGAGTGCAAACCTTTTTTCGCATCGTACTGCCGGTGTTACTGCCAACAACCGTAACGATTAGCGTATTGAATGTATTGTGGATATGGAATGATTTTTTGCTGCCTTCCTTGGTGCTGACTTCATCCGAGCAGCGTACGCTGCCGCTGTCCACGTTTTATTTTTATGGGACATATACAGTGGATTACGGTCCATTGATGGCTGGTCTGGTGTTGACCCTGCTGCCTGTCCTGATCGTTTATCTGTTTGCGCAGAAGTACATTATTCAGGGGGTCATGCAAGGGGCAATCAAATAAGTTCAGTTGGGTGATATAGAGAGAGACAGGAGTGAAGGACATATGAACCAGGAACGATACGAGAAGCAGGATATAGACACAAGGCAAGAGACAGATCTTGGACTGACGAGTTCTTCGACTCAAACAAAGGAGAGTTATACACTCGCCCGGGCCAACGCATATATCAAGGCGCATCGACATCAGGTTGATCCAACCTATCGAATGGCCTATCATTTGATGCCAGAGGTGGGCTGGATGAATGATCCCAACGGCTTCATATACTTCGGTGGGATGTATCATATGTTCTATCAGCATTATCCCTACGAACCGGTATGGGGGCCGATGCACTGGGGCCATGCGGTGAGCCGTGATTTGGTTACGTGGTCTTATCTGCCTGTTGCCCTGGCACCCGATCAGAGCTACGACAGTGGAGGCTGTTTCTCTGGAAGTGCAATCGTGCAGGATGGCAAATTGGTGCTGATGTACACGGGACATGTCGTGACTGGACCTGACAAGGATAACGATTACTTGCAGACACAGAATATCGCTGTCTCGGACAATGGGATTGATTTTGTCAAAAGCGCGATGAATCCGGTCATTCGGCTGGATCAAATCCCGGAGCATACCAGCCCGAAGGACTTCCGTGATCCGAAAGTATTTGAACGAAACGGTGTGTACTATTGCGTACTTGGATCAAATGATGCTGCGGGCAAAGGCGTCATTCTGTTATACCGCTCAACGGACTTGCTGGATTGGAGTTATGTTAACATTATGGCCCAGAGTGACGGGACGCTTGGCGATAATTGGGAATGTCCAGATCTGTTCACACTGGATGGCCGAGATGTGCTGATCATGTCTCCGCAGCGCATGCCTGCTCAGGGAGATAACTATCGCAACTTGCATTCGACCGTTTATATGATGGGAACGCTGGATGAAGACCAGGGTGTGCTGAAGTACGAGCAGTACGTTCCGCTGGACTGTGGCTTCGATTTTTACGCACCTCAGACGATGGAGGATGCACAGGGACGACGAATCATGGTGGCCTGGATGGATACGTGGGAAACGGAAATCCCGACACAACAGTCCCATGCGTGGGCTGGAGCGATGACTTTGCCGAGACAATTGATTCGTAGGGGAGAACGATTGATATTCCAGCCGCTTCCCGAACTTATACAGTACAGGTCGGAAGGCAACGAGCAGTATGGTATACATTTAAGTGGTGACGGACATGATCTTGATCTTGGAATCAGTGGAGACCGTTACGAACTGTATGCTGTATTCGAAACGGAACAGGCACAACACTTCGGGTTGAAGCTGCGCACAGGTGAGAATGAAGAAACCGTGATTTCCTATGATGTAGAGCAGCGTCGTTTATGCTTGAATCGCGAGCAGGCCGGACAAGGGCCGGGCGGCGAACGAGCTGCAACAGTGGAACTGCTTGACGGGAAACTGGAACTTCATGTTTTTATGGATGTCAGCTCCGTTGAGGTGTTCATTCAGCAGGGAGAGCAGGTCATGACAGGGCGGATATATCCGGGGCCGAACTCAACAGGTATTAAAGCTTTCTCGTCTGGAACGTGTACGTTGACCGAACTTCGCAAATGGGATTTCCGAATTCCCCGATAAAATTCTATCTAAAATTCAGCCTTGACCTTGAAGTATACTTCAAGGTTTATTCTTTTTTTATCAAGAAACATTGGAGGCTGAATAATGAGAATTTTAGAATGGATTTTGGTATTGGTAACCGTAGCTGCTACGGTACTCATGCTGGTGTTTCCGAAGCGCCGAGCAATGACAGTGGGGACACTCACAGCTCTGATTCTGGCAGTGCTTCTGCATGGCTTGATCAATTCATTTCGCATGCAGATGATACCAACCTATATCGTTACACTTGTATTATTCATTACGTTAATCATTCAACTCATGAAATCATACCGCGGTGATCGTTATGTTCAGAGCGTGCGGAGACCCAACCGTCTTTCAAGAATAAAGCTGATGCTGGCATCGATTCTGGTTCTGGCTTTCAGTGCAGGTTCAATCATACTGACCTGGCTCTTACCTGCTTTTACGATGCCTGAACCTACCGGCGCCTATGCCATTGGCACGTTCTCACAACATCTGGTGGATGAATCTCGTGAAGAGACCAAAACACCCGAGGCCGGAGATAAGCGGGAGCTTATGATTAATGTGTGGTACCCGGTGGATCGGAAGTCCGCCCAAGGGCTGCCGCTGGAGCATTACCCTAGTGAATTGGGAGAAGCGATCAGTCTGGTGTTTGGCATTCCGTCTCAGGTGTTCAGTTATCTGGATACCATTCCAACACATGTGGTGCAAGGAGCTGAGATGTCCGCCGTCCAAAGCAAGTATCCGGTTTTGCTATTCTCGCCGGGTATCCGCTCAGCCCGTTTTCAGAGCATGACGATGATTGAGGAGCTGGTTAGCCACGGCTACATTGTCGTGGGGATAGATCACCCTTATACGTCAGCACAAGTGACATTCCCCGATGGACGTGCAGTCTCCTATCAGGCTGACCCTGAATTTGCAACGTCAGCGGAATTATATCAATATAATGTAGAAGGCATAGGCATACGTGCAGCTGATGCAAGATTTGTTCTCGATACGCTGACCCAGTGGAATTCACATGACCCGAATCAACTGCTCCAAGGCAAGCTTGATCTCGATCACGTCGGCATCATGGGACATTCGTATGGTGGGGCAACAACAGCGGAAGCACTGGCGCGGGATGAACGTTTCCAAGCGGGACTTAGCCTGGAAGGCGGATTCTGGGGAACCGTATCCACGACAGCCCTGAAACAGCCGTTTATGTATATCATGTCGGGTGGAACCGCCAAAAGTCTGGAACCGGATGCCACCGAAACGGAAAAAGTAGCCTATCCAGAGTTTAAGCCTGATCTGGATCGAGTGATGACAAGTAGTCTTAATGATACCTATTATCTGACGGTGGATAATTTCTTCCATCAAAGCTTTACGGATATATCGTTGATTTCACCGAAACTATTCGCCAGAGGCATGACGCCAGAACATAATGTGGATATAACCAGATCCTATGCGTTGGCATTCTTTGGCCATTATCTGAAAGGGGAAGAGCAGCCATTGCTACAAGGAGCTTCAGCACAATTTCCCGAGGTCACCTATGATGCCACGTATACCAAGATACGCAACAAACAAACGCAATAAGTCCGCAGAAAGGTGGAGGAGTAGGCATGGAAACCATGACAAGAGGAATGTTGGCCAAGTGTACCGGCGTGAGTATGGCAACCCTCCGTTATTACGAAGATAGTGGAATTCTGCCTGCTCCCCGTCGTTCCTCCAACGGATATCGGGTGTATACCGAGGATTATCTGGTCAAAATTAAGTTCATTAAGGATGCCCAGTTGCTGGGTTACTCCTTAAAGGAGATACAAGAGACCCTGCAACTGCTCAGCCAGGAAGACATGGAAAAGGATACGTTAAAAACCCTTGTACGCGAACGCATCGCTGACATTCAGACACATATTGACCATCTGGAACAGATGCAGATTCATCTGGCACGACTGTTGCATACACCGGAGGACGATATCGACAATTATATTCAATCGTTCAGGGTGCAGAAGAAAGAGCCGTAATCGCGGCTCTTTTCCTGTTTAGCAGAAAACAGGAGTTGACTAACGAGCAGGGAATCGGAGATTTAGAAAGAATACATAGTGTAGTTTGCCAATACATATTTGCCAATACATAATGGTGGTTAACGTGATTTCAATAATGAAATTCACACCAACAAAAGGAGTAACATTTTCTATGAGGGATTTACAAGGTTTTGTATCCGATTACATCAAAGGAAAGAAACATCTGCATCTTGAGATTGGCGTTATTACAAAGGGAGATATCGAATATCATTCATTGGGCAATCCCAAAAAGAAGAGCGTGGCTGCTCCTGAACATAGGTTGTTCGAAATCGGCTCTGTAACTAAACTTTTTACATCTATCCTTCTATTAGAATTGGAGCGTCAACAGCAGCTTTCCACGGATGACATGGTTGGCAAGTACATACACAACGGTAAAAACGATTATTTGAATAAGGTTACCTTAAAAAGTCTTGCGACGCATACCTCTGGATTACCTAGACTTGCCACAAATCTGAACCCCACGAAAAACCGATTGAATCCGTATTCAGATTATACCGAGGATGATTTACTTGCTTTTTTATCCGATGCTGACTTTACGGATCAGATGGGTTCATTTGAGTATTCCAATACCGGCGTGGGCTTACTGGGTTATATCCTATGTAAAGTATCAGGCAGTACATATGACGATCTGCTGAAAAAATATATCACAGGTCCATTAAACATGACGGAGACAGCAGCTATGTTGAATCCAGAACAGAATGGCAGATTTGTGGATGGACATACGTCAACGGGGAAAAAAGTCCCTCACTGGGATCTTAGTGTACATGCAGGGGCTGGGGCGATCAAGTCATCTGTTCACGATATGAGTTTATTTGTTCAGGCCAACCTTAATGATGATCATCCGATAGCCTCTGCAATACAAAAAAGTCATGTTCCTATGATGATTGGAGATTCAACCCATCATTACGCCTGGTTTAGTGATAACATCTCGGATCAGAATATACTCTGGCATAACGGTGGCACATTTGGTTTCTCCAGTTATTTGGCTATAAATAAGGAACAGAGTATAGGCGTCGTATTATTGTCCAATTATTGTTTTGGATCAGCCTCTATTGTGGATGAGTATCTGGATGCGATATTCAAGTTTATAACTAAAAAAGACCTTTATCCACTTATGCCGCTGGACCCTGTGGGTAATAAAATACTGGAAGCCATGATGCAGAGATAAAAAAACCTCCAATAGAGATCACCTGAGGATGTACTTCGGCGCTCTCTGTTGGAGGTTTTTTTCGTTCTATCTTAATGGTCTTGATCATGACATACCCGCTTCGCGCAGAAAATGGTGCACAATCTTCGTCTGATACTTGATACGGGTTGAGCGTTTCAGACTCCAACAGGTCTCCACTGTGACGGAACGGGCTTGTAATAGTCTTGAAGCTGCTGTACGGGCAGATCCCGGCAATTCATGCTGCTTGAGGTTAAAATGACGATCACGAATGGCAATCGACCGATTCATCCGTTCGATAACTCTTTTGCAAGCTGGAATCGTCCGACTGCCGGGATTAGTGATCAACGTCTGTCCAAGCACTCGTGAACTCAGTTGAGACAGGCCGTTGGCTTCATGCAGATCAAGCCACCAGTCGGCCCGATGTTCACGCGCCAGCTGAAAAACTGCCGCAGCGAGCGGATGCTTGGCCTTGCCTGACATACGGCGTGGAAACGTACGATTCAGATCTGGCTTGCCTCTGATTTTCTTTGCGTAGGCTTGCTGGTTCACGCGTGGCACGATAATTAACAGCCCTCGCTGAATGGCGTGACGACCTGTCGCAATATCATCTGCGAGTTTTTGCGCAGCGGCCATACTCGCCGTTTCATTCCCGTGAACCCCGGATGTAATGAACATTACGGGTCCCGGCATCATGCCACGTACAATGAAGTAGGGAGTAGCGTGTACGGTGGATGCTAGAAGGACATGTTTGGTCACAAGCATGACACTTCACCTCCGTTATTACAGTACGCCATGTCCCTCTTTCATGTAACGGCGTAAGAACAGGTCTTCATCCTATTTCCTCACAAAATGGGCCGACTAATACACCCGATGAATGATATCTTCGAAATCGGGTTCTTTCATCTCTACATCTTCAATCTCACCCCAGTGCTCCAACTGTTTCAGAATGTCCATTGTGCTCCATTCCTTCCGGTTCACTTCGACGGTGACAATCTGCCCTTCCACTCCTGTAATATGTATCGCGGACGACACAACATCCGGGATGTGAAACGCTCCTCGGAACGTTACCCGAATCAGCGTAGGTAGTCCGATGGTTTCGCGAAGTGACGAGATCGTGCCGTCATATGTCAGTTGACCATGGTTAATCACCATGACCCGGCTGCATAACTGCTCAATGTCGTCCATGTCATGTGTAGTCAGCAAAATAGTTTTGCCAAACGTTTCATTTAATGTACGTAGAAATTGACGAATGTTCCGCTTTGCGTTCACATCCAGTCCAATCGTTGGTTCATCGAGAAAAAGCAGTTCGGGATCATGCAGCATGGAAGCTGCGAGATCCGCACGCATGCGTTGCCCAAGCGAGAGCTTGCGAACAGGTGTGGCCCAGAACGATTCAAGGTCCAGCAGCTCGGCGAACTGGGACAGCCGTCTTTTTTTGTCCTCGGCACGGACGCCGTACATCTCGGCCAGAATATCATATGAATCTTTCACAGGCAGATCCCACCAGAGCTGACTGCGCTGTCCAAACACAACGCCTAGTCGACCAACGGTCCTGCGCCTGTCCTGATGCGGGTTCATACCGCCAAGCCGTACCTCACCCGAGGTTGGGTGCAGGATACCTGTCAGCATTTTGATCGTGGTAGACTTTCCAGCCCCGTTCGGACCGATGTAACCCACAAATTCCCCTGGGCCGATATCAAAACTGATATCGCGTACCGCTTCCTTGGACACATATTCACGTGAAAATAACGTACGTAGACCGGAGAAACGCCCTTCGCGAATAACAGGAGTTTTGAATTCCTTTTGCAGATGCCGTGCTGTGATCATGTTCATGATTCGTTTCGCCTCCTTAGCTACCTGTACTTTGATATTTGGTCATGCCGAATTGCCAGAAACGCAGACTTGCAGCCAAGCTCAGTACGGCAACCGCCGCAACAGCAACTAGAACCCACGCTCCTCCTTCACCCCGCAGCAGGTAGAGTGATGGAATATAGTTGACGAATCCCACTGGAATCACCGTTAGCAGAATGCCGGACATCCATTTGGGATATAACGTTAGCGGATATTGGGCAGCCGTTCGTGCGGCATCTTCTGTGATCGTCTGTAATTCCTCGATGCGTGTGGTCCAGAATCCGAGTGTGGCGGTAGCAAGTCCGATGGAAAAGAGAATGACTGCGCCCGTCAGAATAATGAGCAGGGAGAAGGGAATGGCAGTCCAGCCAATCTGTCCGCTGTGCATCATGCCTGCCAATGACCAGCAGAGAATGAACCCGCCTTGCAGGACTTCTCCAGCCATGATGCGGAAGTTTTGCGGCAGTAGTGCCAGCAATACGGGCATGGGACGTGTTAACAGTTGATCAAGCTCACCATTAACCAGATATTTTTCCAGATGGTGAACCTCATTGCCGAACGTTCGATACAGTGTTTTGGATAACGTCATGATGGCGAAGAGATAACCGATCTCATGGAGGGACCAGCCTTTAATTGCACCGAATTTGTGCAGCACGAGAGCAACCATCAGAAACTCGGATATCTGGATTAAAGCGGCCAGTACGGACGCCATGATGAAATTGAACTTGTATTGCATCCGGCTGCGGATGCTTGTTCGAATGAGCATTTTATATAAATTGAACCAGGAAGTTCGCTTCATCCGCCTTGCACCTCCACTTTACGACGTAACACTTGGGTAATCGCAAGACAGATCAACGTCATGAAGACACACCAAAGCAAGGTTCCCCATAACAAGGAGCCATCTTCGAAACCAAGATAGATTCGGGTAGGTACATAGAGCAGGAAAGGGTAGGGTGATATCCAGGCAAGTTGTTCAAGCCAGTTCGGTAGCCATTCCAGCGGAATGAAAAAACCAGCCAGCAGATTCATCATCGCGTGATTGCCCCAGTGAAGCCAGGAGGACTCCGTGGTCCACATCGATGTGGCACCAATGATGTAGTTCATACAGATGGATAAGTATGCGGCGCCGGCAAGACCAAGTGCGGCATAGAATAGTGTTGAAACGTCTGAGGGCCAATGCAGGGAAAAGACAATGGAGAAAAGCAGGTAGATCGGAATACTTTTGTACACGAACTGGTAGGCAATCTGCCCCCATTCGCGTGCCATCAGGTGGGTGAACAGATGAACAGGCCTCATCAGATCCAGTGCGATCTGCCCTGTCCTGACGGATAAGGGAATACCCAATCCGTTCGTGAGAAAACCCGAGATCCAGAGAGAGGACTGCGTGAACGCAATGTAACTAATCATCCCCTGTGTCCCGTATTCTCCGAGATTATGGTCGGCCCCGATGCCGATCCAGAGGCAGGCATACATGTAACCAAACATGGCGCTTGCCAAGTTATGTACCATGTGTGCCCCGCGGTATTGCAGATTCCGGGAGTAGGCTTTGGAAGCCAGAGTGAAATAAAGCATGTGACACCTCCGATAAGTGGATTGAACGGCGTTTCCGTTCACTTCAGTCAAGGCGAAAAAGAGAGAAGGACAACAGCATACCAATTTATTCCTTCACAGGCAAGACATTTTTTTAGCTAATAATGGTATTAACAGGGGTGTTCATGATTGCGCCACAAGACAACGGTCTGTCCGTTCATTTATAATTGAGAGGTAGTATCGCAAACGTTTACAATGTGAAATATTCAAATTTTAAATAAACCGCCGGGCTTGTGCTTGACGATTGAGGATACAGAACGAACAATCCGGCAAGAGAGAAGGATGTCATGAAGAAAATTGCATGGGTCACCGATAGTACCAGTACACTGGATCCCGTTTTTGCGGAGCAAAATCATATCTACATCGTACCGCTGCGCATCTTATTTGGAGAGGAATGTTACCGGGAAACCGATGACATTACATCTGAAATGTTCTATGAGAAACTTGCGGAGGCTTCACGTGCGAGCAGTTCGCAGCCACCCATTGGCGAATTCATTGAACTGTATGAGTCGCTCAAAGACAAGTACGATGAGATTATTACGATTCATTGCTCTACAGAGCTTAGCGGAACGCTGCATACGTCCATGCAGGCTGCAGAGATTGCAGGAGTGACGGTGACCGCAATTGATTCAAAAGCAGGTGCCTATCCTCACCGTGAGATGATTATGCAGGGACTGGAATGGCAGAAGCAGGGATGTTCAGCTGCCGAGATCAAAGTAAACATTGAACAGATGATTGATAACATGTCCTTTTACCTCATACCGGCCAGTCTTCAGCATCTTCATCGCAGTGGACGGGTGTCGGGCACACAGCTGATCATCAGTCAACTGCTCAAGATCCATCTGCTGCTCCGATTTGAAGAGGGTAAAGTGGTTGTGAATGAGAAGATTCGCACGTTCAAGCGGACGAAAGATCGCATGCTGGATATGCTCAAGCTGGATATGGAGAAAGTAAAGCATGTGTGCATTATGCATGCGAACAATCAGGAAGAAGCCGTTACAATCAAAAAACAGATTGCAGCTCTGCTGCCTAGATTAAAGACCGAAATCATGCCGTTTATCCCTGTGGTGAGTATTCATGCAGGTGCAGGAACCATTGGACTGTGCTGGATCCACAGTGAAAACGGATATAGAGAATAGAAGCACCAGCATTGATCTACAGACACTCATAGACCTGGCAGGAAACACACTTATACCAAAGTGGTGCTCCTGTCAGGTTTTTTCGTATGTCATTGCCAATTCAAACAAACTGTGAGGTAATAAAGAAAACTGTTCATGTTGGAGGGAAACATGTGTTAAGTCACCGCTTGTTGCTTGTTGAAGATGATCGTTCAATTAGTGAGATGGTCGGGCCATACTTGGAAAAAGAGGGCTACGACGTCACTTATGCATATGACGGCTTAGAGGCAGAACGTCAGTTCAGCCAGTCACAACCCGGGTATGATCTGGTTATTCTGGATCTGATGCTGCCCCGCAAAAGTGGGATGGATGTGCTGCAAACCATTCGGGCAGTCAGTCTGGTACCTGTGCTCATTCTGTCTGCGAAGGATGGGGAGGTGGACAAAGCGTTAGGTCTGGGCTTCGGCGCAGATGATTACTTGAGCAAACCTTTCTCGTTAATCGAACTGACTGCCCGCATCAAAGCTGCGATTCGCCGCGCCAATTATACTACTCAGCCTGTGGCTGAAGTGGCTAAAGATCAACGTATTCACATTGGAGGACTCGTAGTTGACATGGAGACGTACGAGGTGGAACGTGAAGGTACACCCGTCAAGCTGACATCCAAGGAATTTGGAATTCTGAAGCTGTTGGTTACCCATCCTGGCAAAGTGTTCACCAAGGCTCAGATTTACGCTTCTGTCTGGAACGATCATTATTATGGGGACGAAAATATCATTAACGTACATATGCGTCGTCTGCGTGAGAAACTGGAGGCAGATCCTTCGGCTCCCCAGTATATCAAGACACTCTGGGGCATCGGATATAAGCTGGAGGCGGAGCAGGGATGACACTGATTTTTGCCAGTACAACAGCCATTCTGGTCATTGCCGTCATTGGATTGTGGATGAAATTGCGGAAAAGAAACCAACACTTGACCTATATTGATCAGAAAATATCCGATATTTTGGATCAAGGCACCTTTGAGCGCTTGCTTGTATTCAATAGTGATGACCAAGTCAGTCAGCTTCTGAAAGACATGAACCAGCTGCTGGATCATGCGCACCGCGCTAAGGCCGGTTATGCGAACCAGGAGAAGGAGATGCGTAATATGCTCTCCAACATTTCGCATGATCTCAAAACGCCGCTCACCGTTGTGCTTGGCTATAGTGAGACCTTACTGCACAGCCCATCATTGACCGATCAGGAACGGAAGATTATGACGGAGAAAATACAAGATAAGGCGCAGGAAGTGCTGCGTTTGATCCATTCCTTTTTTGATCTGGCGAAGCTGGAATCCGGAGATACGAAACTGGTACTTAGTCGGGTGAATTTAAGTGAATTATGCCGGTTGAAGATGCTTTCCTTTTATGAAATGTTGACGAATCTGGGGTTGCACGTGGAGCTGGAGATACCTGATGGTGATCTCTTCGTGCAAGCGAATGAAGAAGCATTGGACCGTGTGCTGGATAATCTCATTACCAATGGAATGAAATACGGGGCAGAGGGTAAGGTACTGGGACTTTCACTTGATCATTCGATAGGTGGACCTGTGACGTTACAGATCTGGGATCAGGGAAAAGGGATTCCTGAGAGCGAGCATAGTCGTGTGTTTGAACGCATGTATACACTGGAGGATTCCCGCAATCGACTCTATCAAGGCAGCGGCCTGGGTCTGACCATTACGAAACGGCTAGTTGAGCGGATGGGTGGAAGTATTCACTTGCATAGTGTGCCACATCAACGAACTGTATTTTCGGTTACCTTAAAGGCTTGGTAGACCCTGCGTTGGCGTGTCTAGTCAGACTTAAGGTTTTTGTAAGATTTGATTAATAAAAAAGAAGACTTTTCTCTTTACAATATAGATATAGGAACCCGGACAGGGGACGTAAAGGAGAACAAGGACGATGAATTATATCGCACGAACAATAGATGTGACCAAAGTATATGAAGGGGTGGAGGTTGTATCCAACGTCAATATGAATATTAAGCAAGGTGAGATCTATGGATTCCTCGGTCCGAATGGTGCAGGTAAAACAACCATCATGAAGATGCTCACCAATCTCGTCAAACCAACAACGGGGGAGATTGAGCTATTTGGGGAGAAGCTTACGCCGACCTCTTATGAAGTGCTGAAGCGAATGGGCAGCATTATTGAATATCCTTTTTTCTACGATAGACTGTCTGCTCGCGAGAATCTGGAGCTTCACTGTGAATACATGGGGTTTCACAACAAAAAGATCATCAACAATACGATGGAAACGGTAGGGCTGAAGGATACAGGCAAGAAACCGGTCAAGGACTTCTCCTTGGGCATGAAGCAGAGGCTGGGACTGGCTCGTGCACTTATAACCACACCAGAACTGCTCATTCTGGATGAACCGATCAACGGATTGGACCCTGTAGGGATCCGGGAGATGCGTGATTTGTTCAAGCGCCTTAGCAATGAGTATCGCATTACCCTGCTGGTCTCCAGTCACATTCTTGGCGAGATAGAGCAGATTGCGGATACAGTTGGTGTCATTCGCGGCGGTCGCTTGGTGGAGGAAGTATCGATGGAGAGCATTCGTGGAAGTCAAAATGAGTACATCGAGTTACAGGCGGTGGATATCCGCAAAGCGACCTATGTCATTGAACACCAGCTGGGTTTGAGTAATTATAAACTGGTCAATGACCAAACGTTACGCATCTATGATCCGGGAATCATTCCATCGGAACTGAACACCAAGCTGATCCAACATGGCATTGAGATCGAATCGATATCCAAACGGGCTCACTCCCTGGAAGAACACTTCATGAAGCTTGTGAAAGGGGATGAAGACGTTGCTTAAACTAATCAGACTTGAGATGCGGAAGCACCGTTTTGCACGTAATTTTGCAGGAGCAGGTATTGCCAATATAGCCGTTCTTCTTTTCCTGATCATGATTGGATTCGTGGATGTGGGAGCAGAAGATTATGCCTATGCCGATTACCAGACCGCCTTTATGATTATCGATACGTTTGTGAGAGCGACCTTTATCATATTTGCAGGAGCTTTATTATCCAAGCTGGTGATCAGTGAGTATAGAAATAAAACGATGAATGTCATGTTCACGTATCCCATCCAGCGTCATAAAATCATTGCTGCCAAATTGATTATCGTGTTTGGTTTTACATTTGTGATGATTATGGTTACCGATCTGTTGATGGGTTCACTGCTGTTGATTGTTAATCAATTCTACTCCTTCATTCCCGGATCATTGACGAATCAGGATATATGGGGACTTCTGGTGAAGTACAGTATGAGTTCTTTATCGGCTGCGTGTATGGCACTCATTCCCCTATTCTTCGGTATGCGTAAGCATTCTGTCACAACTACAATGGTCTCGTCCATTTTGCTGGTTTTGATTGTCTGCTCCGGATTCAACGGGTCGGAAGTTTCCATTCATTCGCTTATTATTATCCCTCTGACCCTTGGAGCAATAGGGATATGGATTGCTTCGATGTCCATGGTTCGTCTGGAGACAAAAGATGTGAACTGAATCATTCGGAAAACCATGCTCTGTATGGCTTCAGATGCCATTGACATCCGCTCGTACAAGGGATAGGATAATGTCAACTGAGACACGAAGGAGAATGCAACTACCATGACGATTCCAAAAACATTAACAATAGCTGGTTCGGACACGAGCGGCGGTGCAGGTATTCAAGCTGATTTGAAAACTTTTCAGGAGCTGGGTGTGTATGGCATGACCGTACTGACTACGGTTGTGGCAATGGAGCCCGAAACATGGGATCACCAGGTCTTTCCTGTTGAATTAAATGTAGTTGAAGCGCAGCTTCGCACTGTTCTGGACGGCATCGGTTTTGATGCAATGAAGACAGGTATGCTCGGTTCTGTAGATATTATTGAATTGGTAGCAAAACATATTCGTCGCAGCGGTCTGCCACAGATCGTTATCGATCCGGTAATGGTATGCAAAGGTACAGACGAAGTACTGCAACCGGAAAATACGGAAGCGATGATCGAATTCCTGTTGCCAGGTGCTGATCTGGTTACACCTAATCTGTTCGAAGCATCCCAACTGGCGAAGAGCGGACCGATTCGCTCCAAGGAACAGATGGAAGCAGCGGCAGCAGCAATTCATGCCCATGGCTCGAAGCATGTTCTGATCAAGGACAGAGGTGTCATTAGCCCGGGTAAAGCAATGGATCTACTCTATGATGGAACCAACTACGAATGGTTTGAAGCCGATGTTGTCGGCTCCGGATATACGCATGGTGCGGGCTGCACGACGTCTGCGGCGATTACCGCAGGATTGGCTCGTGGTCTTTCAGTGAAAGAGGCTGTTCGTGAAGGTAAAGCCTTCGTGACCAAAGCGATTGCCGGCGGATTCCCGCTGAACCGTTTTGTTGGCCCTACACTGCATGTGGCACACCGTCTGGAGCAACAACGTTAAGTGTTGCCAGGGAGCGCGCAGTAGCGCATCAATTCTGGATAACACACTTCGATTTCATTCAAGTAGCTGTCAATGAGCAGGAGCATGCTCGTTGACGGCTTCTTTTTTATGCGAATTTTTATAAAAATTAGTAACTTTTGGCTTATATTAGTCGTATATATCATGGGAGCATTCCAAAACATGTGTGGACACATGAACGACACATGGAATAGGTATGTTATCATCAGAAATCTAAAAAGGAGAGTCGGCCATGATCAGAACAGTGCTTCTGGTGGAAGATGAAAGCCGCATTCGTGAGATTGTGGCCGATTATTTCATAAAAGAACAATGGAACGTCATAGAAGCAGAACATGGAGTACAGGCACTGGAACTGTTGGCTCTGCATGAGGTGGATCTGGTTATTCTGGATGTTTTGATGCCTGAAATGGATGGATGGACGTTATGTGGGCATATTCGATCCCAATCCACCGTACCTATTATCATGCTGACTGCACGGTCCGAGGATGACGATAAAATTCATGGATTCCAGCTGGGCGTAGACGATTACGTCACCAAGCCGTTTAGTCCACGTGTGCTGGTTGCACGTGCAGAGACATTAATGAAGCGTGTTGAAGGTGCATTTGGACGAGAGCAGGGTGTGATTCGCTTCGGACAGGTAACCCTTGATCCATGGGCCAGACGTCTGGAGAAGGACGGAATTGAATTGGAACTTGCACCAAAGGAATATGATCTGTTGCTTTATTTGGTACGTAATGCAGGCATTGTGTTGTCCCGGGATGCCATATTGAATCGGATCTGGGGATTTGATTTTGAAGGGGACTCACGTGTTGTGGATACCCACATCAAGAAGCTGCGCAGCAAATTGGGTGATGAAGCCAAGTGTATCCGGACGGTGATTGGCACTGGATATCGTTTCGAGGCAGAAGCATGAGAAGAAATGGCGTAACGATGAAGCTTTTCCTGGTCATGGCAGGATGTCTGGTTCTTCTATATGGGACGACGGTTTTTGCCCAGTTGGTCTGGTTCCCCGACTTCTATCAGCATCAAAAGGTCAGCAGTATGAAGAAAAAGCTGTCCAAGTTCGAACAGCAATATTCCAATGGACATTGGAGTGATTTACAGCTGGCCAAGGAGACCGGGAAGTTCATGCGTCAGAATCAATCGCATCTGGTCATTCTGACGAATACCGGAAGACTGGTTAATGACCCGTTCCACATTACGTTGCTTCAAGAGGATGGGAGTCACGTGAAGGTGTCCTTGTCCTTGTTTATCAATAGTGAGAATGCTGGCTGGATTACATCCCATCTGAAATATGGGCAAGAACTGACGGTGAGAGGTCCGGCCAGCGGGTCCATGGTTTATCCATTCAAAATCCAGGATGCCACTTCTGCCGCATGGGGAACAGAGAGCTTTCAGGAATCAATTGAACCGATAAAGGAATGGTCAGGTGTATTGACCGAGGTCGTTCTTCCCAATCTGGCAACGTGGAGTCAGAGGCAGGGACTGCTGGTGCAAGCCCTGGATAGCCGGTTCCCTTTGTCCACCGAAGACCAACTGGCCTTGGCGAATGGCAAAATGCTCAATGAAGAATGGATGGATAGCTGGAGCGGTGTTCGCAATGTCATCACCATTGCTCCAGTGCATCGTTCCGGACCCGAGCAGCAACTGATCTTTTCGCTCACCTCTCTACAGGAGATGAGAGAAGCGAATGAGGCAACACGTTTGTTCTATGCGTATTTCGGCATTGGGGCATTTATATTGATTCTGTTGCTGGCGTTACTCCTTTCCCGAATTGTAACGAAGCCGCTCTTGGCCTTGAATCATGTCGCCAAGAAAATGTCTACGCTGGATTTCACGGTGAAATCACCCATCCGGCGTAATGATGAAATCGGTAGTTTGTCTAACAGCCTTAATGCCTTATCGGGAACCTTGGGTCAGACACTGGAAGAGCTGAGGCAGGCCAACACGCAGATGCGTACAGATATGGAAATGAAGCAGGAGATTGAACAGCGACAGCGCAAGTTTTTTGCCGATGCATCACATGAACTTAAGACACCAATCAGCATTATTAAGGGATATTCTGAAGGGCTGAAGGATGGCGTGAGTGAGAGCAAACGGGAGCGTTACATTGAGATCATTGCCGATGAGGCGATCAAAATGGAAACGATGGTTGAAGAGATGCTGGATCTGGTGCGACTGGAATCCTCAGCGGTTCAATTAAATACGGATGCTGTTGCACTGGCTGACATGATTGAAGATATCGCCGGCCGTCTGGGTCCGCAACTGAAGGACAAAGGATTGGATGTGGTGCTTGTATCCACAACAGAACAGACGGTTGAGGGTGACCGAAGCAAGCTGGAGCAAGTTATTTTCAATATCATGATGAATGCTATACGTCATGCAATACCACATACCGATATAACTATTGAGATTAGCAGGCGTGAAGGTTTTGTCCATATTTCCATTGAGAACAAGGGCGAGCAGATAGCTGAAGCTGAGCGGCAGTATATATGGGAGAGGTTCTATCGGGTAGAGCGCTCACGTAATCGTAAAATGGGGGGGACCGGGCTTGGTCTGGCCATTGCGAAGCAGATTCTTGATCTGCATGGGTGCAGTTATGGAGTGGAGAATACACCGGATGGAGTCCGTTTTTATATTATTTTTCCTAAAGCCTAGTACGAAAGGGAGTCAAATCTTATGAAGTCTTTACCATCGATTTTAACCTTGGGGAATCTGAGTTCAGGCATGCTGGCAGTCATTATGGCTATTCATGGTGAATTTGCCCTGGCTGTAATGATGATATGGGTAGCGATGTTCTTTGATCTGTTTGACGGGTATGCGGCTCGTAAATTGCATTGTGAGGGTGAGTTCGGCAAGTCTCTGGACTCGCTTGCAGATGTAGTTTCATTCGGAACAGCGCCCGTGCTGATTCTGTACCTGAATTCCATGCTTGAAGTGAGTGTGCTGGGGATGGCACTGACTGCATTGTTTCCGATTTGCGGTGCTTTGCGTCTGGCCCGTTATAACTGTCAGAAGACAGCAAGCAGTGGTTTTGTCGGAATGCCGATTACATTTGCGGGAGGTCTGATGTCCTTTTTCGCACTCTGGAGTCCTTATTTCACACATGGTGTAGCCTATCTTGTCATTATTGTATTATCCGGTCTCATGGTGAGCCAAATCCGATTCCCGTCTCTAAAACAAGTGTTAGCCTCACATGAGAAGGATATTGTGGAACCGAAATAAGGAGCGAGTCAGTATGGAATTTGCAAAAGAATTTATTGGTCAATATGGTTATTTCGCAATATACGGACTACTGGCTCTTGGCGTTATTGGCATGCCGATTCCGGATGAGGTGATGATGACTTTTGTCGGTTATCTCGCCTCCATCTCGGTATTGAATTACTCCGTATCCATCGCCGTCAGTTTCGGTGGCGCATTTACCGGAGGGCTGCTTAGCTACATGATTGGCAAGAAAGCGGGCAGGCCGCTGGTTGAAAAATACGGTAAGTGGGTCGGCGTTAATGCCAAACGATTCAGCAGGGTGGAGTCGTGGTTCCTCAAATATGGGTATTGGTCCATCATCCTGGGTTACTTCATTCCAGGCATTCGTCATCTCATGTGTTGTTTCTCCGGGATCAGCAAGATGGCAATTGGCAGGTACGTAGTTGTATCGGGCATCGGTGCATTCGTCTGGTGTGTTGTCTTTATCTCAATAGGCTTTTATGTTGGCGTGTTAACTTAAAATGGGACAGCCTGTTGTAACAACAGGCAAAGATCGAAGACCTCTTGAGTGTAAGGTGGTCTTTTTTTGTTTTTCAGTGTATGGCCGGAGACCTCATTCTAAGTAATTTAATCGACTACAAGTAACTTACCCTTGGAGCTGTAGGCTAGCCCGCAAGCTATTTCAAGTAAATTCAAGCTCAGAGCTATTCCTCGGTGTAAATCCCCATGTAACTCTCCATGTAACTCGTTAGTGACGCAAGTATCTGACACTCCAGTAGCTAAAGTGGTTCGCAATTAGGTTTAATAGTAGTAACTCCAAACGTTTCAAAGTCATCGCCAATATTCTAACGAACTCAGGTGAGCTTATTATCGAGATAAGAGGCATGTTGGAATTCTAACGAATCTCAGCAACCTTATTTAACGAAAAAGCCCGAATAAGTGCCCTGATTTACTCCATATCATCACAATAAGGTGTCCTGAGTTCGTTAAAATATGGATATGTACGATATCGGCGAAATAGAGTGTCTCATGTTCGTAAGATATAGGTTCGATATCGTTGAGTACCACTAGCGACATGTAATACTTGTTGATCAATCAGGCTGTGAAGAACTCTTCGAGCATGCTGATCCGTGATTCGCAGGTGCGTTGCTAGTTCCGAGGGGGCAAATGGATGGATGATGCGTCTGGCATAACGAACAGTCTCGGCTTCTAGCCAATTTAAGGATGTTGGAACGTCCGTAGCAATGAATTTTCCCATAAAAGAGAGCACAAGCTGTTGGCACCGTTTCGGTTCATCTTTTATGGAGAGATAAGCGATCGGCAGAAAAATCCAATCATCCAACGTTAGCAGACAATGCCGCCAGCATAAATCTTTAAAACGCCGTACATCCAGATCACGGGCATGTGGGCCGTATCCCTGAATCTCAATACCTCCTTTAACGCCGTTACCTGGCAGATAAGCCAGATCCAGATACCGATAGCCGTTATGAAAGTCTCGAACTTCCCATTCGGGTTGCAAATGGTTAAAGTTTTTCATCACCGGAAACCAGACTGAACGCAAAAATTCCAACGTGCCATGTTCAAGTCCATTTTCAAGTCTGGACAGCACTCTGGGGTTTGTTTCCTTCTCCAGAAGGGAGTGCATCCAAACTTCGTAAGCCTCATCAAAATCAATGCTCATCGTCTTCATCTCCTCTAAAAATAAAATAAAATAAAACGAACGTGAACAAGGCTTCAGGTCGTCATGTAAAAATACAAAAAGCCGCTCTGACCATTCCAACCTTCGCGTTGAAGGGGAGAATGGATCAAAGCGGCGTGTGCTTCACGACCGATATATTACATTTCTAGATCAAGTATAGCTTTAAATATGGAATGATTTCAATACCTTTTAACTAGAACAATCTCAAGCCAAGGTTTGAATGCCAGAACGAGACTGGACGTATTCCGAGCTAGTAGGTGCTACACTTTAAATGTGTGAAAACGCATCCTTCATGTGCGAGTAAGCGATGTAGACGCTGTAAAAGTAGATTATTCTCCCACTCAAGGCGGTTTACATTTAATTAAATTCTTCGTACCGCCGGTATGCGTCGTCCCTCGCTCATGCTTGGAAAGAAGCGTAGAGCGGGCAATAAGAGCTAAGGAATCTGAGACGTCTTATTCAGGGGTTTGAAGCACTCGCAGAAATGTAAGGAACCTGAGAAACGCTATATCGGAATATACAGCCATTTTCAGCGTTTTATTATGGAAATTTGGGAAATAAGGTGTCTGATGTTTCTTACAATTGAAAAAGAGAGCCAGAGGACCAAATAAGACGTCCTAGGTTCCTTAGAAAAATAGTATGGTCAATCTTAAGGCGCAGCCGGCCTACATTTTAGCGATTTAACGCCCGTTAATGCTTCAAAACCGTGTTAGTATGTGTGACGACTGGGTACCTTGGGTGTGCGAAATGCGAAAAGTGCAGCATATCATCAAGACATAGCTTAACTGAGTCGCAAGACACTCATAGTAATTCGAGGGACACAACTGAAGTCTAGAGTTCAGAGTAACACACTGGAATCTTTATTGTTAAGTTTTGAACCGAGACATACCCTCACCCGTTCAAATGGGATTCCTCAATTCCTTTTTCAACCCGCTGCTCCCCTTTTTTACGTGCAAAGGTGATTTTGAGGAGTGGCGGAGTAACCAGTGTAGTCACAATAACCATGATCACAACGCTGGTAAAGTACTCCGAATCAAGCAAGCCCGAAGCAAGTCCAGTCGAAGCAATAATTAGAGCAACTTCCCCTCTGGAGATCATGCCTGCTCCAATAGCAATAGAAGAGGAACGGTCGAACCCGGTCAGCCGGGCACCAGCTCCACCACCGATAAGTTTGGTAACAATGGCGATGAGGCTTATAACGACAATAAACCAAATTTGTGAACCCACACCATCAAAGGTGACATTTAAGCCGATACTAACAAAGAATACCGGGACAAATATTCCGTAAGCAATCGGCTCGATTTTAGTTTCAACCTCATGTTTGAATTTGGTTTGGGAGATCGCGATACCAGCGGCAAATGCACCAATGATTCCAGCAACTCCCATCCACTCTGCAAAGTATGAAAAGAGGAAACAGATTATGAGTCCTGTCGTAATCACGGTTTCCGTGACCCGCAATGGGGCCATCCATTTCATGACCCGTGGCACAAGCCACCAGCCTGCTGCAAAGATGATGACGAAGAACAAAAGTTTCTTACCAATCAACAATCCAATAGAGACATCTCCTGTACCTGTGCCGAGCAAGCTCATCATAACGGCGAGCAGAACCACAACGAGCACATCATCCACAACGGCTGCACCCAGAATGGTGGTACCCTCCCGTGAACTCAGTTGATTCATATCCTTCAACGTTTGCACTGAGATACTCACTGACGTTGCACAGAACAGTAGTCCGAAGAAAAGCGCGTGTGTCTGCGACATACCAAATGCTATGGCCGAACCGTATCCTCCGATAAAAGGTAAAATAACACCACCGACGGCCACAGCAAAGGCCGCCTTCCAGTTTTTCTTTAATTGCTCCAGATCGGTTTCCAGTCCGGCGATGAACATCAACAACAGTACCCCGATCTCAGCCATATAATGAACGAAATCCGTCTTCTCCACCCAACCTAGCAGGGCAGGTCCGAGGATGACACCCACAATCAGTTTCCCCAAAACCGATGGTTGACCCAATCTTACGGATAGATCACCAGCAAGTTTGGTGAAGATTAAAATAAGTGCAAGAACCAAAATAAATTCCATAGGTGTTCTTCCCTCCAGTAGTAGCGTCTATAGGTTAACCAACCCAAGGGCGATCCATCCTCCGCTTCAACCAGACAAAAAGGCACAGAACGGCATTAGCAGAGTGCCGTTCTGTGCCTGAAAAAGACAAAGAGGGGCCCTTGGTGACAGGCTCCTCCAGTTTGAACGCGTATGTGATTAATTGCGTTAATTATACCACAAATGAAGGATTCGGTAAATGGGAGCCGGATTGGATTTGAGTGAAAATGGCCGCAAAGGGGCATTTTATAGGGGAGCGCAGCGGTTTTTGTTCAGAGTGTTGTCACTTAACAGCCCGGAATTGGCGAGATATAATGATATAGAACATAGAAGTTAGGATATGAGGAGGATTTTGCATTGGGCAAAAATAACAAAGGGGAGCCGAACATTCCATCCCCGACGAGCAATAAAAATTTCGCAGGCATCATTATCACGATTTCCATTCTCGCTAATGTCATTATTTTATTATTGTTCTTCGCACCGTCGATTGGATACAAAGGTGATGTAACCTTTGATATTACGGTGTTGCCGCGGTTTAATGCCGTGTTTAACAGCTTTACCTTCATCTTCCTGCTCGCAGCGCTTATTGCGATTATCAAGCGGAATGTGAAGCTGCACAAACGATTTATTCTTGCTGCATTCTCAACAACATTGTTATTCCTCGTGACCTATCTGACGTTTCATTACCTCTCACCAGAGACGTCCAAATACGGCGGCGAGGGCATCATTCGTTCGATCTATTTCTTCATTCTGATTACCCATAGTATACTGGCAGCCCTGATTGTTCCATTGGCGTTGTTCACACTTGTATGGGGTTGGACGAATCAATTGAAGAAACACCGCAAAATTGCACGTTGGACGATGCCAATCTGGCTGTACGTCAGTTCTACAGGTGTTGTGGTATACCTGATGATGGCACCATATTATTAATGTGATGAACGTTTCACTGTGCTAATCAGTTTGACTTGCGGGTAATGTTTCCATGGAAGGAGGGTTCACGTTTATGTACAGAGTTGTTTTGATTCGCCATGGACAGAGCATGTGGAATGTAGAGAATCGTTTTACCGGATGGACAGATGTGGATCTGACAACGGATGGTTACGGAGAAGCACGTAAAGCAGGGAAGATCATGAAGGAACAGGGATTTGATTTTGATTACGCCTATGCATCCGTGCTGAAACGTTCTATCCGAACACTCGATATTGCGCTGGATGAAATGGACCTCATGTGGATTCCCATTACGAAGACTTGGAAGCTGAATGAACGTCATTATGGTGCGCTGCAAGGACTGAATAAACAGCAGACTGCTCTGAAGTACGGGGAAGACCAAGTAAAGGAATGGAGACGATCCGTTAACGTATCTCCCCCGGCACTGGACGAAACCGATGACCGATATGTGCAGGATCTGGACAAGTATAAGCGGCTCGGATGCACCATCCCTTTTACGGAGAACCTGATGGATACCTCGAAGCGTGTACTGGAGTACTGGAATGCGGAGATTAAACCGATGGTGTCTGCTGGCAAAAGAGTGCTGATCTCTGCGCATGGGAACACGCTCCGTTCACTCGTCATGCATCTGGACCAATTGTCCGAAGCAGACGTGATGGCGCTCAATATCCCGACAGGCATTCCGCTTGTCTACGAATTGGATGAAGATCTGCATCCCATCGGACACTTTTATCTGACCGCCGATGGTTCGACCTACAAACATGAAGAAATGACCCATGTGGCAACGCCATCTGATTAATTGGACATGGACGTTTGTCTTGATTGTACGAAAGCTTGTATGATTTATCTCGTTCGGTTGCTGTTTCAACAGGACGATTGGAAGATGACCGCTGAATTGAATTCGGAGGTCATCTTTTTTTCTGCGATCAAGCCTGTACTTCGTTTCGTTTTGCTCTCACAGGGTAATTGTCAAACAAGACACGATGTACATTTATCCTGAAGGAGGAGAAGCACATGTCTAAAAAAAGAGGAATACTCATGACGGCTATCGGCGCAGGTGTGACTTATCTGATGAGGAACAAACAAGCAAGAGATAAGCTGTTTAGCACTGTCTCGGGTATGATGAAAAACTCCAATTCGTCGTCCAATGGAACAAGTAAAACCAGACCACGCGTGGAAGTGAAATAGATTGCGTTAGTTCGTTTATCGTTGAATTAAAATGATGATCATGAGAAACCTGGAGATGAAGTCGTTCCAGGTTTTTTTGTGCAATTAAAAGCAATTCCTTGCTTTTGTGTGTAATGCGATTTTTGCTAGCAAGAATGATACAATGGATACTTGCAGAACGTATGGAGGGAGATGCACATATGAAGAAAAATCGTCTGGGTACATCCGAACTGATGGTGTCTGAGATTGGGCTGGGATGTATGTCACTTGGAACTGAAATGGAGCACGCTATGGGCCTGATTCATGAGGCTCTAGATCATGGGGTCAATCTGCTGGATACAGCCGATCTGTACGACGCAGGGCGTAATGAAGAGATTGTAGGACAAGCTATTAAAGGACGTCGGGACCAAGTCATTGTGGCGACCAAAGTAGGTAATCGTCGTATCCCCGGCAAAGAGGGCTGGTCATGGGACCCGTCCAAAGCCTACATTAAGCAGGCTGTACATGAAAGTCTGAAGCGTCTGCAGACCGATTACATCGATCTGTATCAGCTGCATGGCGGGACCTTGGACGACCCCATCGAAGAGACGATCGAAGCATTTGAGGAACTGAAGAAGGAAGGACTTATCCGATATTACGGAATTTCCTCCATTCGTCCCAATGTGATTCGGGAGTATGTAAAGAGGGCATCCATCGTCAGTGTGATGAACCAATACAGCATTGCTGACCGCAGAGCGGAAGAAGAAGTGCTACCTTTATTGGAACAAAAGGGGATCAGCGTAATTGCCCGCGGGCCCGTAGCTAGCGGTGTGCTTGCCGATTCCGGATCTGCCAAGGCAGACAAAGGTTATCTGGACTACACGCCAGAGCAACTATATACCATTCGGCAAGGGCTAAGTCGTCTTGTTACAGACCAACGCAGTATGGCTCAGACAGCTATCCGCTACGCGTTATCCCATCCTGCCGTAGCAGCTGTTGTCCCTGGTGCCAGTTCAAGAGAACAGTTGCTGCACAATGTTGCTGCTTCGAATTCGCCTGAACTCACCGCTGCTGAAATTCAGGAAATACGAGAGCTCAGTCCCGCTAATCTGTACAAGCAGCATCGTTAACTCCATTAAGCCTATTTTCAATTGTAACTATACGAGGTACAATGAAGATCAGCCAAAAAAGGAACATATAAGGGAGAGAAGACATATGGAAAGAATTCAAAGTGAACAGCAATATTTGGATACAATTAACTCTGATGGTTTTACCGTCATTAAATTTGATACAACCTGGTGTCCGGATTGCAAAAACCTGGATCGTTTTATCGGGGATGTTATCGACCAACATACGGACAAAACCTTCTATGCCCTGGATGCAGAGAAGTTCCAGCCATTTGCCGAAGAAAATGGTGTACGCGGCATTCCAAGCCTGCTCGTCTTCCAGAACGGTAAGAAAATCGCGCATTTGCATAGCAAATGGGCTAAAACACCTGCTCAAATCTCCGAGTATCTGGAGACGCTTGAATCCAAAGTTTAAGCGTACGAGACTCAGCAGTTTGTCTAATTAATTTAGCTAAGGAGACCTCTTCTTGTCCTGCGACAGGAAGGGGTTTTTCTGCTTCATTCCAGCACGCATGATGTGCATTCAAATGTGCATTTAAATAACGGAAGTTGAGAAACAACGCTTGTTTAGAATTTGTTCAGTGCTCCCATGTATACTGTGAGAACAAACTGAATATTTGGAGTGAACAAGATCCGTATGAAGAATGAAATTTTTGAAGAAATGCACCAATTAAGTCACAATGATGACCGAAGATACCGATTGTTGATGATCGGGGTGAAGCAATTGCTGCAGGAACAAAAGGAGAATAGATATAATCTGCGTGAGAGATTAAAGAATCGAAAGAAACACCGAAACTTTCAAGTAAAAGAGTGGTATTAGACAGGCTGCTTTTCAGAAGTGAACATAAATATGGTTGTCCATGATACATATTAAGTAAACCTAGTCGGCATCACCAATGATCCAACCCACTAAAGAAGGAAGTAATGAAGAATCAGACTTCTTCTAATTACGGATGTTCCTGTCTCTGGAGCAGTAACAGAATCGTGAAGCAACAGAAACATGAAGTAACGGAAGTATAGCAATATAAAATATGGCGGCCTCGCTTCCCAAGGGAACGTGAGGCCGCCATTGATTTTGCCTGTCTAATTACTTGAATTGTAATGATTACATCAAAATAATAAAGAACACGGCTGCCAAGACAAAGCGATACACAGCAAAGACGGTCAGACTCAATTTTTTCAAAATGGACAGGAACGTCTTGATCGCAAGCATGGCGACGATGAAAGCAGCGATGAATCCAATCGCGAAGATTGGGAAATCACTGCCGTTCAGGTGATCGATACTTTTGTACAGGTCATATCCCGTAGCACCAATCATAATTGGCACAGACACAAGGAATGTGAACTCCGCAGCGGCTACACGGCTTACCCCTGCAAAGAGACCGCCTGAGATCGTGGACCCAGAACGGGAGAAGCCTGGCCACAATGCCAAGATCTGAAATATACCCACCGCGAATGCCTGTTTGTAGGAAATATCATCAACATCATGGGTAGTAATCCGCCCACTCTTCCGGCTCCAGCGTTCGGCCACGATCATCAATATACCACCTATAACGAGGCTGTACAGCACTGTTTCCGGACCAAACAAATGTGCTTTGATCCAGTCGCGGAATACAAGTCCGATGACTACGGCAGGAACCATCGCCAGGAAGATATGTCCCAGATTGAGGCGGCGGGAGTAAGGTCTGCTCCCTCCGGTGAAGCGGAACATATCAATGAATTTGTTCCAGTACAGTACAACAACAGCAAGTACAGCTCCGAGTTGAACAACCACCTCAAACGTTTTGACTGACTCGTTGTCCTCCGATAAACCCAGCAAGTGGGCAGTCAGAATCATGTGTCCAGTAGAGGACACGGGCAAAAACTCAGTCAAACCTTCGATGATGCCCATAATAATGGATGATATAATGTCCAATTCTCTTCCTCCTTGAAATGCAGGTGACAGCAAAGGCTGTCCTGCTTGACCATGCCTGTTCATTTGAACAAGGCTATCACCTATTATGATCACAAATGCACTCAACTTCAACTTATGCTTGTAACCATTTGTTTAAAACTATATTGACAAAAACCTAGTTATCCCATAGGATATAAATTAACTGACTGACTGATCAATCGGGAGGGTTACATGAATGACCAAAATTAACGGTTTGGAACCCGGTGAAGAACGCCGGGACCAAATAATACGCATAGCGATGGAGCGTTTTGCAACCCAAGGCTACCATCAGACGAAAATTTCCGATATCGTCCGCGAGGCTGGTGTGGCGCAAGGGACATTCTACTGGCACTTCAAGAGTAAAGAAGCCATTGCTTCGGAGATTGTCTTAACGGGCAAGGAGGAGTTACTTGAGTCGATTGGACAAGGGTACCGTAAGGATGCCGGATCGGTAGAGGATATGGTGAAAGCATCGGAAAGGCTGTTCACTGACTTGTTCTTGTTTGCCGCGCAGAATCGCTATTTTATGGAACTGTTGCTCAAAGGCATCGTGACGGAAGAGTCCGTACAACGCCTGGTCGAGGAGACACGTAATGCTGTGGAAACGGCTTTTCGTCACAATATGGAACGTGCCATCGAACTCGGCATGTTGCCTAAGGGCATGGATGTACCGCTTCGAGCAGCACTACTGGTAAGCATGATTGAAGGCATGATATCACGCTGGTTGTTCGGTTCCGATGAGTTGCACAGCAAGTTCTCAGCTATGACAGCTTCATCGCTGGCAGCTGAGGCAGCAAGCTTTGAGTTTTACGGACTGCTAGGCACATAAGATTCACATGATTAAACAAATAGCAGGGAATAATGGGTACAACTGCGGTTTAGCCACAATAAAGTAACCAAATGTACATCCAGATTAATACACGACTGAGAGGAAGTTAACGTAATGAACAAAACATATGGATCGAAAACTCGTAAAGGCTGGTCTTTGACAGCAATTCTGCTGATGACCGTGCTGGTACTTAGTGCTTGTGGAAGTAAAGCAACAGACAATGGAAGCACAAATGGTGCACAGGCAAGCAATGAACTGGAGCAAATCAAGTCGGCTGGCATTATCAAAGTGGGCATGATGGGCACATACGCACCGTACAACTTCCTGAACGATAAGAAAGAAATGGACGGCTACGATGCTGATATCGCACGTGAAGTTGCGAAACGTCTTGGGGTTGAGGTTGAATTTGTATCCCAGGAGTTCTCCGGTCTGACACCAAGTCTGCAAGCGAAGAAGCTTGATGCCATTATCAGCCAGATGACCATTACCGATGATCGTAAGAAAGTACTGGATTTCAGTGATCCGTATATTACGAACCAAGTTAAAATTATTGTAAAAGAAGATAATAACGATATTACCAAGCTGGAAGATTTCAAAGGAAAAACGATTGGCGTAGGTCTGGGTACAAATGATGAATCATATCTGCGTAATGAAGTGTTGCCAAAAGTGGGAGACTTCACGATCAAAACCTATGACGATGTCATCTCTTCACTCAAAGATCTGAATGCTGGACGGATTGACGCAACAATCAACAATATGTACGCTCTGAAACCGATTGTGGATGCCAACGGATTGAAAATCAAAGCTGTAGGTGAAGCTATTAAGAGTGACCAGGCAGGTATTGCTGTTCGCAAAGACAATCCGGAACTTGTAGCAGCACTGAATGATGCGCTCAAAGGCATGAAAGATGATGGCACGTACAATACCATTTTCAAAAAATGGTTTGGTGAAGAGCCTGCGCAATAATGAACCTGCAAGGCGAAGGGAAGATTTGACCCATGGAACTGGTATTTGAGAATATCCCCTTCTTTCTGAAGGGGGCTTATTATACGCTGTATGTAACTGTGATCTCCATGTTTTTTGCGTTCATCATCGGAGTGCTTGTTGCGATTGCTCGTCTGAAGGGACCGATGTGGCTTAGGTTGATCGCAAGGTTTTATGTATCCATCATGCGGGGAACCCCGCTGCTGGTGCAATTATTCGTTATTTATTACGGATTGGTCGATTATGGAGTGACCTTGGGATCTCTCACGGCTGCCTGTTTGGGACTCAGTCTGAATGCAGGTGCATTTTTGTCGGAGACGTTCCGTGGAGCCATTCAGGCTGTACCAAAAGGACAGACAGAAGCTGCATATGCAACGGGAATGACCCCGGCTCAAGCGATGAGACGGATTATCTTCCCGCAGGCTGTGCGCATTGCCATCCCGCCGATGGGTAACACCTTTATTGGCATGTTGAAGGAAACATCACTTGTGGCGGCGATTGGTGTTACCGAGTTATTACGGTCAGCACAACTGCTGGTATCACAATATGCATTGAACATGCCATTTTATCTGGCGATTGGTGTGATCTACTGGATCATGAGTATCGGCTTCTCGGCCATTCTGGAACAAGTGGAGCGCCGGTTGGCCCGGGCTTACTGATAGGAGGAGAGAACCGATGATTACAACAACTGGACTTACCAAACGTTTTCAGAAAAATGAAGTACTTACGAACATCGATCTTCATGTCGATGCCAAAGATATTGTTGTATTGCTCGGCCCAAGTGGTTCAGGCAAAAGTACCTTGCTGCGCTGTCTGAATGGACTCGAAGAGTTGTCCGGAGGACAGATCGAAGTGAACGGTGTTGTGGTTAACAGCGCAGATCCGCTGCGAGTCCAGCGTGCCCGGGTACTGGAGATTCGTCGCCAGACCGGCATGGTATTCCAGCAATTCAATCTGTATCCGCACAAGACAGTGTTGGGTAATGTGATGGAAGGTCTTGTTACGGTGAAAAAAATCAAACGTGACGAAGCGGCTGAACGCGGCCGGATTCTTCTGGATCGAGTCGGCTTGTCGGACAAGCAGGATGCGTATCCATCCCGATTGTCCGGTGGACAACAGCAACGGGTAGCCATTGCACGTGCACTTGCGATGGAGCCGGAAGTGATGCTGTTTGATGAGCCCACTTCAGCTCTTGACCCTGAACTGGTCGGAGAGGTACTTTCCGTCATGAAGGAGCTTGCAGAGGAAGGTATGACGATGCTGGTTGTGACGCATGAATTGAAGTTTGCCCGTAATGTGGCGAACAAAATCGTCTTTATGGCAGACGGATCGATTGTGGAAGAGGCAAGTCCACAGGCCTTTTTCGAACAGCCGAAGCAAGAGCGCACCCGCCGTTTCTTGCAACAAATTACTGAATTCTAATTATATTACTACAATTTATACTGATTGATACGATCGATTATAGCGATAAGCTGCTGAGTGAAGGGGACGGAATCGATTCTGAAGAAGCGTAGCGCTCGCCTTTGTCTCCGAATATTGTCCTTTGTGAATATAAATCAAAAATATTTGGAGACAACAGCGATCGGAAGAACGAGCCGTACCCGGAACGGAGTTCTGCAAATCGTAAACTATTGTGAGAAAGAAGGATAACATCATGAATGTAACAACCGTATGGAACGGCAAACGCGCGTTTACTTCCGAAGGACCCTCTGGCTACGCCGTTGGCATGGATGCCACTGCTGCTTATGGTGGTGACAGCAAGGGGGCGACCCCGATGGAATTGTTACTGGCGGGTCTCGGGGGCTGTATGGGAATCGATATTACGATGATTCTGGACGCTTTCCTGGACAAAATTGAGTCAATTGAGATTGAAGCGCAAGGTACACGCAGTGAAGAGATGCCTAAAGGGTTCACATCCATTGATCTGATCTTCAAGGTCGATGGGGATATCCCGGATTATCGCATCTGGAAAGCCATTCAAATGGCTGAGGAAAAATATTGTGCAGTCTCCGCTTCGCTGAGCGCGGATATTCATCCCAAACTGATCCTAAACGGGGTAAGCACACCTCGTCCTTAACAGCACGCGCACAAACTTTATATTGAGCAGGCACTTCCAATCGAGGGAGTGCCTTTTTGGCTTTTTTACCCCTTCTACAATTCGTAGGTATCGTTAGGCTGAATGTTGAACAAGGTTCCAGATGCCCATGAATTCCGTAATAGCCTGATCGATCGTTGCATGAGGAACACCGTCGCGGGCTTGTGTAGAGATGCCTTGCATAAAGGTATCAAATACGGTGGTCAGCATGGCTACATTTGTGGAAGCAGGAATTTCACCGACATCCACAGCACGCTGGATGCAATCCTGCAGGCGGTTGCGAGTCAGCTTTCGTTTCTCGGCGGCAATGTCACGGATATGATTATTTTTGGAAGAACATGTGCTGGCTGACAGCACAATTAAACAGCCAGATGGATGTGTACTGTCTGTTTGCATTTTTGCTGTGCTTCTTAAAGTTGTTTCGATCGCTTCTCTGGGTGACAGCGCGAGATCCGAGAAACTTTCCGTCACACGTCCAAACGTTCCCATGTATCGTTCTACCACTTCTTTATACAGCGCTTCTTTGGATTCAAAGGCTGCATAGAAGCTGGCAGCTGAAATATCCCCCATGGCTGCTCGAAGCTGAAGTAATGAAGTGGCCTCGAAACCTTGCTCCCAAAAGAGCATCATCGCTTGTAATAGTGCCTCATCCCGGTCGAAAATGCGCGGACGTCCCGTTCTTGCCATAAGAGTTCCCCCCTCTTTTTCTTAATTATATACTAATCGATCCAAAAGTCATTGACAAGGTGAGACGGTCTGAATAATATAAAGAATGATCGATCCACAATTCGATTACTTGTTCTACACTATCTTAAAAGGAGCTGCACAGATGTCTGATATATCTTCTCATCGTTTTCCGTGGTTGGGGTTGCTGGCCCTGGCTATGGCGGGTTTCATAGCTATTATGACCGAAACACTTCCTGCGGGGTTACTGCCGCAAATTAAAGAAGGACTGCAGATCTCTGAGGCAGGGGCGGGGCAGCTTGTCACCTTTTATGCTGTTGGGTCGCTGGTTGCTGCCATACCTGTGGCGGTGCTGACAAAGGGCTGGCGGCGGCGTCCGCTTTTACTTCTGTCTATTATTGGTTTTCTTGTCTTCAACACCATTACTGCCCTCTCATCAAACTATGTACTGACACTATTCGCTCGTTTCTTGGCCGGTGTTGCTGCAGGTGTCTCCTGGGGCCTAATTGGTGGTTATGCATTACGCATGGTACCTGATCATCTCAAGGGAAGAGGCATGGCTGTGGCTATGATTGGAACGCCGATTGCCTTATCATTTGGTGTTCCGGCAGGTACGCTGCTTGGTTCATTTATGGGCTGGCGCTCAGTGTTCTGGCTGATGTCGTTGCTGGCGTTTGTACTGATTTTCTGGGTGCTCTGGAAAGTACCCGACTATCCGGGGCAGTCAGCGGATAAGCGTATCTCAGTCAGGCAAGTGTTGTTCACCCCAGGTGTCATTCCCATTTTAACTGTCGTTTTGGCCTGGATGTTGGCTCATAATATTTTATACACATATATTGCTCCTTTTCTCGCCGATGTCGGTTTGGAATCGAAGGTTGGACTGATTTTACTTGTATTTGGTCTGATGGCATTGGTGGGCATCTGGATTACAGGTATTTTCATTGATCGGTGGTTGCGTATGCTGGTTCTCATGAGCCTTGCGGGCTTTGCTTTGATTTCCCTTGTATTAGGTCTTTGGAGTGAGCACGCTGTTGTCATCTTCGGTTCAGTTGCGCTGTGGGGTCTGACATTTGGAGGAGCGGCTACCCTCTTACAGACTGCACTTGCTCAAGCTACTGGGGAACAGGGTGTGGATCTCGTCATGCCGATTAATACAACCGTTTGGAATCTGGCTATTGCCCTTGGGGGAATGGCGGGAGGTGTTCTTCTGAATCAATGGGGAGCTTCGTCATTTAACTGGGCCATCTTGGCTCTAACATTGGTGGCTTTGATTGTTGCATGGCGTGCCAAAGGATATGGATTTCGCCCATCTAGGAGTCACTAAACTTCTGTCAGTAGAAAATAATTCGGTAAGCCCGGTCGCCATGTTAATGGCGGCCTCTTCTACTAGAGGTAGGCTGGATTGTTGCCCGGCAACATATTACCCATTTCAATGACAATCCGAATTCTGGCGGTTATGTGGTATGATTAATTCTGAGGACAGAACATCCTGATCCTGCTGTTTATATGTAAGCGCTTATACAGATGACGGAAGGTGCAGACATGTTTAAAAGGCTGATACGAACCACTAATAATCTCAAATTAAAGCATAAATTGCTCATTTCCTATGTACTGGTTGTCATGATTCCGGTCCTGATTGTTGGTCTTGCTGTGACCAGTTATTTTCGCCAGCAAGCCCTGGACAATGCGATAGGACAGACGATCATCAATGTGGACAAGATCAAGAGCCAGACGGCAACCATGCTGCGTGTACCAACCGATATATCCAATCTTTTAATGTTTAATGCAGATCTCAAGGAGATCGTGAATAAGCGGTACAAGAGCGTTGTGGAGTTAACCTCAGCGTATCTTGCATACAAAGACTTTCAGGAGTACAGGCGTTTGTACCGTGAGATAGCCGGCATTCGTTTTTACTCAACTAACCCAACATTGATCAACAACCTCGAATTCATCCCGGTAGACAAGCAGACGGAAGAGAGTTACTGGTACCAACAGGCACTGAAAACAACCAGTATCGGTTGGTTCTACATTCCGGACAAGGAAGATAATCCTGTACACAAGCTCAGCCTGGTGCGCAAAGTACCTTTTGCGGAGTATCGGACCGAGGGCGTGTTGATGATTGTGATCAATCAGGATGAGCTGAATGGATTGTTGCGTCAGGAACAGTTCGAGACGATGATTACGGACGAGCAGGGGTATGTGGTTGCAGCCAAGAATACCGAGCTGGTGGGTAAAACGCTGGATGAGCTTGATTTTGGCGTTGATCTGCAGAGTCAGGCAAAAGGCACCATAGAGGGGGATTTCCGAGGGGAACCATCTAATATTGTTATTGATGAGCTGGGCCCTGGATCGAGTATGAACAGCCTGAAGGTGATTTCGGTTTTTGCCACCAAAAATATCGTCAAAGACGCCAACACGGTCAGCTTGATTGGCATGATTTTCATTATACTTGTGCTGGTTATCGCCCTATTATTCGTATATATCATCTCGTTCCTCACTTCGAACCGATTGCTCCGGCTGAGTAAACACCTCAACAAGCTTGCATTAGGAGACCTGAACGTGACTTCACGGATTGATGGAAACGATGAGATTGGGCAACTGTCACGACAGTTTAACTATATGGTGAAAAGTATTAATGAACTCATGACGCAGGTTGTAGAAGCGACCGAACAGAACAATCAATTGGAAATCGCGCAAAAAGAGATTAAACTGAAAATGATGGCGAGCCAGATCAATCCACATTTCTTGTTTAATGCACTGGAGTCCATTCGGATGAAAGCGCATATTAAGGGAGAAGCAGAGATTGCTAACATCGTCAGGCTGTTGGGCAAGCTGATGCGCAAGAGTCTGGAGATTGGCAGTGGAAAAACAACCTTCCGGGCTGAACTTGAAATGGTACGTTCCTATTTGGAAATTCAGAAATTTCGTTACGGCGACCGCCTTGCATTCCAGATCCATATCGATCCCGAGGTGGAGAAGATGTACATTCCGCCTTTAATTATTCAACCTTTGGTTGAGAATGCGATTGTCCATGGTCTGGAGAACAAAGAGGGTACAGTCCGCGTTCATATAAGTATTCGTTTAGTAGAGAACATTGTGCAGATCCGTGTAGATGACAATGGTGCAGGCATAACGCCAGAACGACTGGCTGAGGTAATGCAGTTCATCTGTGGACCAGAAGAACAGGAGAAGAGCCGGATCGGCATGCGTAATGTACATCAACGCTTAACCTTGACGTACGGGGAGCCATATGGATTACAGATTAAGAGTGTATATGGGGAAGGAACAGAGGTTTCTTTCACTTTGCCAGCAGGAGGGGACCAACATGTATAAAGTGTTTTTGGTGGATGATGAACCGAGCATACGTGAGGGACTGACAACCATTATTGAGTGGGAAAAATACGGATTCCAGGTCATTGCTACAGCTGCCAGCGGGCGTGAGGCCATCTCCCGGTTTGAGGAATTGGAGCCTGATCTGACGATAATTGATATTCGCATGCCCGGTATGACCGGGCTGGATGTGATTGAAGAAGTGCGCCGGAATCATCCGGATTCGCACTTTTTGATTTTAAGTGGTTACGCGGATTTTGACTATGCCAAGAAAGCCATCAGTTTTGGTGTGGATGGTTATCTGCTCAAACCGGTGGATGAAGAAGAGATTATTGGTGAACTGGAGCGTATTGCTACAATCCTGACCCGTGAACGGGAGACAATGGCACGTCATGCTGGTGAAGATACCGTCTTTCGGGAGCATCAGATCGAGGCTTTGCTCTTTGACAGTCTGGAGGGTGCGGGCAGTATGGAAGAAGATAGCCTGGGGCTGCACTGGCCTCACTATCAGATTGTGCTGCTTGAGATGCATGTAACCCCCGACCTGCAACGGGGAAGTGTTATGAAACGCAAACTGATTGAAGCATTTGACCATAAAGACCGAGGCATTGTATTCTCTTTCCATTCTGGTCTGGGGCTGTTAAGTAAGGAAATAATCACATCCGAGTCATCTGCAAGAAATCTGTATGATGAGCTGGAAGGACTGCTGGGAGAATGGGAGGTTCACATGTACGGTGCTGCGGGAGAACCTGTACATTCCACCTCTGAAATTGCGCGGTCATACACGCAAGCGAATCGTTTACTGGGGGAACGCTTCTTGTTCACGGAGCAACGCATCATTCTGTGGACTGAAGGCAGCGCAAGCGAAAGCATTGTTAAGCCAGAAGTTGGAGCTGTGGACGGAGCACATGAGCCAGTTGAGGACGAACTCGCGGACAAGCTGTATTATGCGTTAGACATCCGCAGTAGTGAGTCCGTTATGCGGGTACTGGGTGAGATGGAAGAGCGCCTGGTTCCATATCACCGAACAGAGCAAGCGATCAAGACGGCGTTCTCACAGGTATTTTCCCTGGCGTTCAACAAGCTTGCAGCGACGAATCAACATATGCACTCCATTATGCAGGAACATTCGGTTCTGATTAATGAAGTCTATCATCAATTTACGATGACTGATCTCAAAGTCATGGCATCGGAACACTTGAATCGACTTATTCAACGTATGGGTGGGGGAAGCAAGGATACTGTATTGAAACAGATGATTGAATTTATTCAGCGTAACCCTGGCGAAAATCTCAAGCTTGAGGTACTTGCTGAAGTGTTTAACTATAACAGCAGTTACTTGGGTAAGTTGTTCAAGAATCATACTGGAGAGTATTTCAATGCATTTCTGGACAAGGTTCGTATGGAAAAGGCCAAGGAATTGCTGGACGAAGGACTGAAGGTCCATCAGGTTGCAGCGAGAGTGGGATATGCAAATGTGGACTACTTCCACGGTAAGTTCAAGAAATATGTAGGGGAATCCCCTTCCGCTTACAAACAGGCCAGAACCCAATCACCAATTAAAGGAACGGCTACGGATATAAACGAGGAATAAGTACGGAGTGCTGGGCGTTGCCCTTGCCTATTGTGTAAAACGTTTTCGATATTTCTGAGAAATTTCCAGATTCATCATATTGTCCATGCACTTCCCATGATAAGCAATGGTCACGGAATGCTTCACATTTTAGACTGGATTTACAAGAATCCAGATGAAGGGATGGCTATACGATATGAATTTGTCTGATATAGGTGCTGTACGTCATACATTGAACTTAAATGGAACATGGCAGTTTTGTTTGGATCTGGAGTCCGATGAACTCGTTGAACAAGAGATATTACCGCCATCACAGTGTGAAAATACATCATGGGAGACTATTCAGATTCCCGGTTCATGGGAAGAGCAAGGATACGGAGATGAGCCTGAATACGAAAGGCTCGATACCTGGACCAAGGTACGCGAGTATGAAGGCTCAGCCTGGTATGCTCAGGATGTTCATGTTCCATCAGACGATCCCGGATGCCACTATGTATTCAGATTGGAAGGAGTCCGATGGACAACGCATCTCTGGATCAATGGACAGTACGCCGGGCAGCAGGATAGTCTGGTGAATCAACAGAAGTGGGATGTTACCTCTCTGGTGAAGCAGGGTGAAGTGAATCGTGTGGAGATCCGCGTGGATAATACGATGAAACTTCCGCTGGCGGGTAGCCATATTCATTCATTGCATACGGCCACAGCCTGGGGTGGAATCACGGGTGGTGTTTATCTGGACAGTCTGCCCCCATGCCGATTACAGACGTTACGTATTCAACCAGATGCTGAGAACGGAACCATTCTGGTTGATTGTACTGTAAGCGCTCCCGCAAATGATTCCGCTAGATCGATGCAATTACATGTGGATATCCAGCATCCGGACGGCACATGGCTTGATCGATATAGTTGTAATGTGAATCTGAATGATCCATCACATGTGGATATAAACTCAGCAGGGCTAACTGAAAGCAACGCTGTAATAGATCAGTGGCGATTGGAACTTGGAACAAAAAAGTCTATCGCAAGATGGTCGGATGAATCCCCTGAATTATACAAGGCTGTGATCCGTCTGCATAATGGTGAACAGGAACTGGATCGGCTGGAGCAATCATTTGGTGTACGCTCCTTTGCAGCAAACGGGAAGCAGCTTGAATTGAATGGGACACCAGTATATCTGCGTGGGTACGTCGATTGCTGTATCTTCCCACTGACGGGTTATCCCGTCTGGGACAAGGAGCATTATCTTCAGCAATTTCGAATCGCCAGATCGTATGGCTTCAACCATGTCCGACTGCATGGTTGGAGCGCGCCGGAGCCTTTCTGGGAGGCGGCTGATGAAGCGGGCATGCTAGTGCAGGCAGAACTTCCCCATTGGTCTCGTTTCTTTGAGCAATCGGATCAGTCTGCGCCAGCTGAAGTATTGTCCTATCTGACACAAGAACTGGACGGGTTGCTTCAGTCGCTGTATAGACATCCTTCATTCGTCATGTTCTCCATGGGGAATGAACTCATTGGTCCGAATGGCCACCCTGAACTTAATGCATGGGTATCGAGGGCAAGGGATATGGACCCGACCCGGTTATATACGGACAATACAGGATTTGGACAGCTTCCGGCGCAAGGGCGGGAAGGTGATTATTATATTCAGTCGTTGAACTGGCATCCCCCGCTGGAATCCGCATATTCTGCTGTGCCGGATACCACGCTGGACTACCATGCAGTCACCCGGCTTGCGGAGCATCCCGTCATTGGGCACGAACATGCACAGTACACCATGTATGTGCGGCCTCAAGAGCGAGCCAAGTATACTGGGGTATTGCGTCCTAGCTGGTTACGACCGATCGAAGAATCGTTAACAAACAAAGGCATGATGGAGGACTTGGAGCATTTTCAACAGGTCAGTGGTACCCATCTGGTACGTTCCTTAAAAGAAGCCATGGAGCGGATTCGGCGAACACCGGACGCTGCGGGCGTACAGCTTCTGGACATTCGCGATTTTCCAGGGCAGGGACATGCTACGACGGGCATTCTGGATGTATTTTGGGATGACAAAGGCATTACAACACCAGAGGAATTCATGCTTTTCAACGCAGATGTGGTACTGTTATTAAGCTGTAAGGAGCGTACATTTTACGCCGGAGAACCCATTCATGTCGATGTACGCATCTCTCACTACGGTAAGGAGCCGCTTAAGGACGCAGTTATTCAGTGGAGGTTAATAAGCGATGATGTGATACTTACTGAAGGGGCATGGAAGACCGGAGATATCCAATGTGGGTCTGTCATGTCACTGGGAAGCATCGTCGCTACCGCACCTCATGAAGGGGCAGCAGCTTTTCGGATCGAAGCGGAGCTGATATCAGGCGATTCGGAAAGAACTGTAGCGAATGTATGGCATGGCTGGTCGTTTCCTTTTTATCAGTCCCATCCGGGTTCGAATCGGTTCTGGAATACCGTGGCAGAGTTGAAGCCATTCCTGGGTGAAGCGCATGATGATTGCGTAGATCGCATCGATGGATTTCAGTTGTTGAAAAATCAGGAGATTGACTTGGTTATCGTTCAGTCGTTAACACCCAATGTCGTTGATTATGTGGTCAACGGGGGAAGTGTTTGGCTACAGCCAACCGCAGAAGGGTTATATGATTCAGTGGAGACCAAGTATCTGCCTGTATTCTGGAATTACCTGATGTTTGCAACACAGCCTGGTGCAACGATGGGCATGTATTTGAGAGATCGGCCAGCACTACTAGGCTCCTTCCCGCATGATGGTGCTTCGGACTGGCATTGGTATCACTTGGTGAACGGTACACCAGCGATATGTTTGGATACGTTGCCCGGGGTGGAACCGCTGATCGAAGTGGTGGACCATTTCCATCGGGCCAAACGACTTGCTTATGCCTTTGAGGCAAAAGTAGGGAAGGGCAAGATTTTGATATCCTCACTTCCGTTTGCCAATCTGGCTGTAATGAAGCGTCCGGAAGCCGCCTACTTATTTCAGGAGATACTTGCCTATCTGAATGGAGATCAATTCCGTCCAGCAACCTCCATATCCGTAGCGCAATTACTCGGCATCGTTAAACTGCAAACCATTCAATTTACATTGTAATCAGAGGGACCCGAAAGGGTCCTTTTTGTATGCCCTGTAATTGAAGTAAACGATTACTATAAAACGTTTTCGATTTTTACCACTTTGAATACATTTTACCTTAATATTACTTTTGTTTCATTTAAAAGTAGAATTTATCACTGATTTTGACGAATTAATGTCTGATTATATATGTCTATATCTAATTTTTATATGATTTTCTCTAAAATCCAGATGGTATTTTGAAAACGCTCTATCGAGTATGATTATTTTATAAAACAGAGGAGGGGGAACGGAGATGGAAACGCTAACAAAAAAATCCGCTTCCGCGAACAGAAGCAGTGACCCCAAACCGCCTTTAAAGAATCGGCGGAACGGAATTTGGGACAGAATGAAACAGCAGAAATATCTCTATCTCATGTCATTGCCATTCGTAGCTTGGGTTTTCGTATTTAACTATCTGCCACTATGGGGATGGACGATGGCTTTCCAAAATTATAAACCTGCCAGATCATTTGGTGATCAAGAGTGGGTTGGTTTTAAACACTTTGTAGAGCTGTTCAGTGATGATCGTTTCTATCTGGTACTTCGTAATACGCTTGCAATGAGCTTGATGGGACTAGTTGTCGGTTTTATCGTACCGATATTCTTCGCTATTCTCCTGAATGAAATGAGAGGCATGTTCTTCAAACGTGCCGTGCAAACGGTATCATATCTGCCTCACTTTGTATCCTGGGTTGTTGTAGCCGGGATCATTACGAAGATGCTCTCCACCGATGGAGGGATTATCAATGATCTATTGGTAGGACTGAACATCATCGATCAGCCGATCCAATTCATGGCCAAGGGGAACTTGTTCTGGTACATTGTAACCGCTTCAGATATGTGGAAGGAAACCGGTTGGAATGCCATCATCTATCTGGCGGCGATTACAGGTATCGACAATGAGCTGTATGAAGCTTCCCGTGTAGATGGAGCCAACCGCTGGAGACAGATGTGGCATATTACGCTGCCTGGCATACGGACCACGATTTCCGTACTTTTCATCATGTCGATTGGACATCTGATCAGTATCGGTTTCGAGAAGCAGTTCTTGCTTGGCAACAGTCTGGTCACAGACTACTCGGAAGTACTTGATCTATACGCGCTCAATTATGGTTTGAATATGGGACGATTCTCGTATGGTACAGCCATAGGTATATTCAACTCCGTTGTCAGTATCATCCTTCTGTTTACTGCGAACGGCTTGTTCAAAAAATTCACAAAAGAAAGCATCATGTAGGGAGGGGACGACATTATGGCGAACAAAGCATTCAATGCTACTCGGGGCGATAAACTGTTCGATATATTCAACATCCTCGCGATGACCATGGTGCTGGTTGTAACACTTTATCCATTCCTTAACGTACTAGCCATCTCACTCAATAACTCGACAGATACAGTACGTGGCGGAATTTACTTGTGGCCTCGCGAATTCACATTACAGAACTACAAAACGATTTTCCAATATGATGGATTGTTACAAGGTTTGCAAATCTCCATTCTGCGTACACTTGTAGGTACCGTGCTCGGATTGATCAGTTCATCCATGATCGCCTTTACACTGAGCAGACCTGATTTTGGACTTAGAAAATTTGTATCCACAACACTCGCGCTCACGATGTATTTCTCCGGTGGTCTGATTCCGGTGTACATTCTGATGCGTGACTTGAACCTGATCGGTACATTCTGGGTATATGTATTGCCTGGCATGATCAGTGCATTTAACGTGTTCATCATCCGTTCATTCATTGATGGCCTGCCATACTCATTGCAGGAATCCGCGAAACTGGATGGAGCGAATGACTTTACAATCTATTACAGAATCATCTTGCCGCTGTGTAAACCAGTGCTTGCTACCATCGCATTGTTCCTGGCTGTAGGTCAATGGAATGCGTGGTTCGATACGTACCTGTATAATGGTTCAAAGGCACATCTGACCACGCTCCAATATGAGCTGATGAAAGTATTGCAAAGTACACAGCAAGGCTCAGGTGCTGGACGAAATGCCAATGATATGGCGCAGCAAATGACACAGATTTCACCGGAATCGATCAAAATGGCGATTACGATCGTTGTAACGGTTCCAATCCTCATTGTATATCCATTCCTTCAGAAGTACTTTGTTGGCGGTATGACACTGGGCGCAGTAAAAGGTTAAACAAGTGGGTACAGGCTGCCACATAGAGCGGCCGTACATCTACAAATGAAGCATCAGGATACCCGAAGCGCAGCCATTTGGTCTGCGCTTCACCGTATAGGGCTGCGGTGTGGTATTCATGAAGCTATAGACAGGGACAAAAAAGTCCCGGATAAGACAGACATATGAAACAGGGAGGATTACCATTATGGCAAGTTCCAAAATGAAGATTGCACTGGCACCAGTGCTTGCAATGTCTTTACTCGCAGGTTGCGGTGGAGGAAGCGGCGGTGATACGTCGTTCAAGGATACAAGCGCAGAGACAACTCCACTTACTTTTGACTTCTTTAGCGTTGACCCCAGTCCGAACTGGAATGGCATGAAGGATGAAGTAGGTAAAGTCCTTACGGAAAAAACAGGGATAACCCTTAACGGTGAATTTGCCGTTAGTGGTGGTCAAGATAAAATATCCTTAATGGCGGCGAGCGGAGACTATCCGGATATTGTCTCCCCCAAAGGAGAACTCAGCAAACTGGTGGATGCTGGAGCAATGCTCGATCTGACAGATCTGATCGACCAATATGCTCCCAATCTGAAGAAGCTGTATGGTAATTACATGGACCGGTTGAAATACAGTAATGAAGATCAGGCTATTTATGTGCTGCCAACGTATTATGCGGTAGACCAGAAGTACTTTGATGCAGGTGGTGGATTTGGCATTCAGCACCGTGTACTGAAAGAACTCGGATACCCGGAAGTGCGTACACTTGAGGATTACGAGAATGTATTGAAGGCGTACAAAGAGAAACACCCAACAATTGATGGTCAGCCAACCATCCCGTTAACACTGGACGCGGATGATTGGAGAATCATGATTACCGTAACGAACCCGGCCTTCCAGGCAACAGGTGCACCGGATGACGGTGAATACTACATCGATCCAGAGACGTATGAAGCAAGTCTGCATTACAAACGTCCAGAGGAAAAAGAGTACTTCCGCTGGTTGAACCATATGTACAACACTGGATTGCTGGATCAGGACAGCTTCATCCAGAAAACAGACCAATACAAATCCAAAATTGCAAGTGGACGTGTTCTGGGTGTCATTGACCAGGATTGGGGTTATTCCGATGCAGAAAATGCACTGAAATCTGCGGGCAAGGATGAAGCAACGTATTCACACTTCCCGGTAACCCTGTCCGAGGATATCAAGGATCATGCCTACCAAGACCCTGGTTTTGTATCCGGTTGGGGTGTAGGGATTACAACATCGAACCCTGACCCGGTTCGTACGATCAAATTCTTCGATTACCTGGCTTCTGAAGAAGGGCAAGTGCTGATGAACTGGGGAATTGAGGGCAAACAGTACGAAGTGAAGGACGGCAAACGTGTCATTCCTGCCGACATTCTGGATCAGAAAACCAATAATGCAGCCGTATTCCAGAAAGAAACGGGTATTGGACTGTATACCAATATGACTGGTCACTATGGAGACGGTGTGAAGGATTCAACGGATAACTACTACACTACGAATTTCCCTGAACAGATCGTGGCAGCATATTCCGATGCAGAGAAAGAAACACTCAAAGCTTACGGTGCTACGACGTGGAAAGATCTGTTCCCGAGTGAAGACGAGTTCCCAATCAAACCATGGGGAGCAGCATACAATCTGCCAACACCAGGTGACTCCAACTACAACGTCATCTTCAAGAAAACACAGGATATCATTCGGAAACGTATCCCGGAAGCCATTCTGAGTACTCCTGAACAGTTCGATGCGATCTATGACGGCATGATTGCAGAAGTGAACCAAGCAGGAGCAGAGGATATGGAGAAACAATATACAGAACTCGTTCAAAACCGTGTTCAATTGTGGAGCGGTGAAGAGGCTAAATAAACGATTAGCAATTCAGATCTAAAACGAAAAAGAATCCAGAATATCTGGGTTCTTTTTTTATCTAAAACGTTTTCTAAAAAACGTTTTCAATTTTAGAAATTCACTATTGACAAGGGATATAGGAGCGATTATTATTCAATTATGAAAGCACTTACATTTGCTTGTACACCACGTGGCATACACCTTAATCTCAATGTAAACATTGGCAGAATGAAGAGGAAATAAGGCAAGAAGAACATTTTTTTCTTTTTAAGAAAACGCTTCTAATGTTATAAAAACAAGAAAATTACATTTGTTTCATCTGGTCACGGTATGTGCAGGTCAGCCTGTTATACAAATATACAGCTTCATTAATATCCATAAGGGGGATTACACATGAAGGGCAAAACACCAAAAACATTCGCAATGCTTCTGTTAGCCAGTGCTCTTGCAATTACAGCAGGATGCAGCGGCAGTGGAGGAGGAACTAACGCTTCAGAGAAACCGGTTGATTCCGGAGATACAACCAGTCCAGTGACCTTTACATTCTTTGGTGCAGACGCGAGTCCGAACTGGAATAACATGAAGGATGCTGTCGGTCAAGAGATTACTAAGGCAACGGGAGTTACAATTGAAGCTGAGTATGATGTGAATAATGGTGGTGACCAAAAGATTCCTTTGATGGCTGCCAGTGGTGATTACCCTGATATTATCTATCCTAAAGGCAACTTGTCTAAGCTTGTGGATGCAGGCGCGATGCTGGACCTGACCGATCTAATTGAGGAGCATGCTCCCAACTTGAAAAAAATCTATGGTGATCAGATGAACCGTCTGAAATACAGTTTGGAAGATCAAGCCATTTACACGATCCCGACCAATATGGGTGTAGATAACGTTGCGTTTGACGCTACGGGCGGATTCGAAATTCAACAAAGAGTATTGAAAGAGCTCGGCTACCCTGAAGTAAAAACGCTTGAGGACTACGAAAACGTACTGAGAACGTATTATGAAAAACATCCAACGATTGATGGTCAACCGACGATTCCGTTAACATTGAATGCAGATGACTGGAAAATTATGATTACGGTAACGAACCCTGCATTCCAAGCTACGGGTGGACCGGATGATGGTGAGTATTATATTAATCCTGAGACCTATGAAGCCGTTCTACACTACAAACGCCCTGAAGAAAAGGAATATTTCCGTTGGTTGAACAAAATGTACAATGAGGGCCTGCTTGACAAAGATACATTTGTTCAAAAGGATGACCAATACAAATCCAAAATTGCCAGTGGCCGTGTACTTGGTCTAATTGACCAGGAGTGGAACTATGGTGAGGCGGAGAATGCTTTGAAATCATCTAACGGTGGCGACAAAACATATGCCCACTTCTCCGTATCCCTGAACAAGGATATTGTGGATCATACGTTCCAACCGACAGGATTTGACGGTTATGGTATCGGAATCACAACTTCGGCCAAAGATCCGGTACGTATTATCAAATTCATGGATTGGCTTGCTTCCGATGAAGGTCAGGTCCTGAGAAACTGGGGCGTTGAAGGCCAACATTATCAAGTCGAGAATGGGAAACGCATCATTCCGGCTGACGTACAAGATCGCAAAACCAATGATAACTCTGCTTTTACCAAAGAATCAGGCGTAGGCATGTATAACGTATTTAGCGCCAGATACGGTGATGGTGTGAAAGATGCCACAGATAACTATTACACAACGAATTTCCCTGAACAGATCCAAGCAGGTTACACTGCAGCTGAGAAGGAAACGTTGAAAGCCTATGGTATTACAACATGGAAAGATTTCTATCCTTCCGAAGATGATCTGAAGCTGAAAGATTGGGGCGCAGCATACAACATGCCTGTACCATCTGACACGGATTACAACGTAACGTTCCAGAAAACACAGGATATCGTACGTAAACGTATTCCAGAGGCGATCCTTGCCAAACCTGAGAGCTTCGACAGCGTATATGATAGTCTTCTGGCTGAACTCGATAAAGCGGGTGCAGTGGAGATGGAGAAACAATACACGGTTTGGATCAAAGAACGTGTAGCTCTCTGGACTGGAAAAGATGTGAAATAAGCTTGAAAACCAAGCATTAAAGTTAAGGATTTTCATAGCGGAAAAAGCCCTTGAGAAAGGGCTTTTTTTATTGTTGACGTGAGGTGATGGATAGCCTATAATCTATCATGTAAGCACTTTCAGTAAGCGGTTTATCTCATTTCCGAAAACGTTTTACGTCTGTTAGAAGAAGAATCTTTCTTTTTGCAGAATCGAAACGTCAGCTTCAGTAAACACGTCGGAATGAACGATACCGAAAGCGCATTCAAAAAAAGTGGTATCCTCAGGCATAAAGCCTGTTATACAGATAAAACCTTCATAAATAATAGGGGGAACTAGACAATGAGAGGCAAAATGAAAGGTAATACACCCAAGACGTTTGCAATGTTGATGCTCGCAAGTGCAATGTTGGTTACAGCTGGTTGTGGGAATTCGGGAACCAAAGAGACTTCGGAGTCCAGCGGAACCGAACCGATCACAGTTACATTCTTCGGGGCGGATGCTAGTCCAACCTGGAACAAGATGCAAGATGCTGTTGGTAAAAAGATTACGGAGCAAACAGGCGTTACCATTGAAGCAGAGTATGATGTAAACGATGGTGGTAACCAGAAGATTGCACTAATGGCTGCCAGTGGTGACTTTCCTGATATGATCTACCCTAAAGGTAACTTATCTAAGCTTGTGGATGCAGGCGCGATGCTGGATCTCACGGATCTGATTGAGGAGCATGCTCCCAACCTGAAAAAAATCTATGGAGAACAGATGAACCGTTTGAAATACAGTTTGGAAGATCAAGCGATCTATACCATTCCAACCAATATGGGTGTTGATAATGTTACGTTTGACGCTACAGGTGGATTTGAAATTCAGCAAAGAGTATTGAAAGAGCTTGGATACCCTGAAGTGAAGACACTTGAGGATTACGAGAATGTACTCAGAGCTTATTATGAAAAACATCCAACCATTGATGGTCAGCCAACCATTCCATTAACATTGAATGCAGATGACTGGAAGATCATGATCACGGTAACGAATCCTGCTTTCCAGGCAACAGGTGCACCGGATGATGGTGAATATTACATTGACCCTAAAACGTATGAAGCAAAATTGCACTACAAACGTCCAGAGGAAAGAGAATATTTCCGCTGGTTGAATAAAATGTACAATGAAGGCCTACTGGACAAAGATGCCTTTGTTCAAAAGGATGACCAATATAAGTCCAAAATTGCCAGTGGCCGTGTCCTCGGTCTGATTGACCAAGAGTGGAACTATCAAGAAGCGGAGAACGCGCTTAAATCATCGGGTAAGGATGATGCCACATACGCTCACTTCTCTGTATCACTTAACGATGAGATTGTGGATCACACGTTCCAACCAGCCGGATTTGACGGTTATGGCATCGGGATTACAACTTCGGCCAAAGATCCAGTACGTATCATCAAATTTATGGATTGGCTTGCTTCCGATGAAGGACAAGTTCTGAGAAACTGGGGTATCGAAGGTGAACATTACAACGTAGAAGATGGTAAACGTGTGATTCCAGATGACGTACAGGACCGCAAAACGAATGACAACTCCAATTTCAGCAAGGAAACAGGAATTGGGATGTATAACGTATTTAGTGCAAGATACGGTGATGGTGTAAAAGATTCTACGGATAACTACTACACAACAAACTTCCCTGAGCAGATTGTAGCTGGTTACACGGCTGCAGAGAAAGAAACGCTGAAAGCTTATGGTATCACCACATGGAAAGAGTTCTATCCGGCTGAAGAAGATCTGCCAGTTAAGGATTGGGGCGCAGCGTATAACATGTCCGTACCTTCCGGTACAGACTATGAGGTAACGTTCCAGAAAACGCAGGATATCATCCGTAAACGGATTCCGGAAGCTGTTCTGACTACACCAGCCAACTTTGATGCAACCTATGATGCTTTACTGGCTGATTTGGACAAAGCGGGTGCAGTTGAAATGGAGAAACAATTTACGGTTTGGGTTAAAGAACGTGTCTCTCTGTGGACAGGAAAAGACGTAAAATAATATGGATTGTCTGTGATCCATGGTTACACAAGGAAAGGGCCCTATATGGGGCCTTTTTTTTGTGGAATGATGTGATGATTTGCATTGACGCAAATTTTGAAATCACATATAATTTTATTATTGTAAGCACTTTCCGAAAACGTTTTATGTCATAAGAAATATACAGCTGATTTAGGAACAGGAGCTAATCATGTCCCAACACAATAACCAGACTAAAATCAATCGTCTATGGTATCGACAACCAGCAAAACGCTGGGAAGAAGCATTGCCCATCGGAAACGGCCGTCTTGGAGGCATGGTGTACGGTGGCGCAGCAGATGAACGAATTCAGCTCAATGAAGATACATTATGGTCAGGGTTTCCACGGGATACGATTCAATACAGCAGTCAGCGGTATTTGAAGCAGACGCGAGAGTTGATCATTTCTGGGCAGTATGGTGAAGCTGAAGATTTGTTGAACCGTGAAATGCTTGGCCGTGATGTGGAGGCTTACCAGCCGATGGGTCATTTTCTATTGAACCATGAGGGTCTGGAGGATCTTTCATATGATGCATTTGAACGGGAGCTTGATCTGGAATCGGGTATTGCAACCACAACCTACTCATTGGAAGGAACTCAATACGTACGTGAAGTGTATTCAAGTGCTTTGGATGATCTAATGGTCTGCACATTAACTGCTGTTCAGAAGGGCGCTGTGAGTGTAAGTATTACGCTAGACAGTCCCCATCCTTATCGCGTTGAGACTTCGGGAGATGCTCTAACCATGTTCAGTCGGTGCCCAAGTCATGTGGAGTCCAATTACTTCAGAGATCACCCGGAATCCGTTCTCTATGAAGAGGATCGGGGAACGGCTTATGCTGTCCGTGTAGCATTTACGGCATCTGGCGATCAGGTGAAGGTCTCCAATCTGGAAGGCAAGTTACATATTCACGGTGCTGACCAGATTGTTTTCTATCTAGCAGCGGCTACCTCCTTTGAGAGTTACGATGTGTTACCTGTGAAGGATCATCTTGTAATGGAAGAGGAATGCAAGGAGATGATCTCCAAAGCGACCACACATGGCACGGAAGCGCTTCGTGACCGACATATTCAGGATCATAGCGCGTTGTTTAACAGAGTCTCTATTGATTTAGGGGTATCGGCTAACGCCGAATTACCTACAGATGAGCGGTTGCAGGCTTATCAGGCAGGGCAACAAGATCCTGGACTGGAGGCACTTTATTTTCAATATGGAAGATATCTGTTAATGGCTAGTTCGCGTCCGGGCAGCCAGCCTGCCAATCTGCAGGGAATCTGGAACCATCAGGTAGAGCCGCCATGGCATAGTGATTACACGATCAACATCAACACGGAGATGAATTACTGGCCAGCGGAAGTCTGCAATCTCAGTGAATGTCATGAGCCGCTGTTTGATATGCTGACCGATCTCAGTGATACAGGACGAAGAACGGCGCGGATTCTGTATGGAGCCCGTGGATGGACTGCTCATCATAACGTGGATATCTGGAGAACCTCTACACCGACAGGTGGAGATGCAAGCTGGGCTTTCTGGCCGATGGGCGGCGTCTGGTTGACCTCGCATCTATGGGAGCATTACCAATTTGCCGGGGATCAGCGTTTTCTTGAGGAACGTGCGTATCCCATCATGAAAGAGGCGGCGCTGTTCTGTCTCGATTGGCTGGTGGAAGGACCCGATGGTTATCTGGTTACGATTCCATCCACTTCACCAGAGAACAAGTTTCTCACAGATGCTGGGGAGGCACGCAGTATATCCATGGCTTCAACGATGGACATGACTTTAATTCGTGAACTGTTCAGCCGCTGTATTGAGGCCGCGAAGCAACTAAATATAGATGAGTCGTTGGCGAGCGAGTGGGGTGAGGCTCTGGAGAAACTCTATCCATTCCAAATTGGAAGCGAAGGACAATTGCTGGAGTGGTTTAAAGATTTTGCTGAATCTGAACCAGGGCATCGTCACGTCTCCCATCTGTATGGACTGTATCCGGGAGAGCAGATCAATCGAGTACACACACCGGAATTGCTAGAAGCATCGAGGGTATCGCTTGAACGTCGTATCTCACAAGGTGGCGGGCATACAGGATGGAGCTGTGCATGGTTGATCAATCTGTATGCACGACTGCTGGATGGCAGCCAGGCACATCAGTTTGTGCGCACGTTGTTGGCCCGATCCACACATCCGAATCTGTTTGACGATCATCCGCCGTTCCAGATCGATGGTAACTTTGGAGGCACGGCTGGAATAGCCGAGATGTTGTTGCAGAGTCACTTGAAAGAGTTACATTTACTGCCGGCACTGCCTGAACTCTGGAATCAAGGTCGAGTTGAAGGGCTTCGTGCAAGAGGTGGTTATACAGTGGGCATAACATGGGCGGACAACAAGCTTGCGTCAGCAGTCATCAAAGCAAACCGAAGTGACACGCTGGCCCTTCGCAGTGCTTATCCGCTGCGTGTAGAAGAAAATGAACAAGCCAAGGCAGAGTTTACGCCTCAGGGCGATTATGTAATTATTTTAACCATGACCGCAGGACAGACGATCCGCGTGTCATCATGAGACGGAGGAGCCAACCATGACCATTTTTAAATTTCCGCAAGATTTTCGCTGGGGTACAGCAACAGCTTCCTATCAAATAGAAGGAGCTGCACAGGAAGGTGGACGCGGGGTATCCATCTGGGATACGTTTGCGCGCACACCTGGCAAGGTATATAACGGAGACAATGGGGATGTCGCATGTGACAGTTACCACCGTTACGAGGAAGACATCGAACTAATGAAGAAACTCGGGATTAATACGTATCGGTTCTCCATTGCGTGGCCGCGCATTATTCCTGACGGAGATGGGGAGATCAATCGGGAAGGTCTGGACTTCTACCACCGCTTCGTGGATGCATTGATCGAGGCTGGAATTGAACCGTTCCTCACTCTGTATCACTGGGATCTTCCACAAACGCTGGAGGATGACGGGGGCTGGGGCAACCGCAGAACTGTAGATGCTTTTGTGAAATATGCCGAAGTGATCTTCAAAGAATTCTCTGGAAAAATCAACTTCTGGCTGACATTCAACGAACCATGGTGTATCGCGTTCCTGTCAAACCTTCTCGGGATTCATGCGCCAGGAAACAAAGACCTGCAAACTTCTATTAATGTGGCACATGGATTACTGGTTGCTCATGGTAAAGCCGTTCAATCTTTCCGTCGCTTAGGAACAACCGGTCAGATTGGTATTGCTCCGAACGTTTGCTGGGCTGAGCCGTACAGCAAATCTCCAGAGGACCAAGCTGCGTGTGACCGATCGATTGCGCTCAATACCGATTGGTTCCTTGATCCAATCTACAAAGGTTCATATCCGCAGTTTATGGTGGATTGGTTTGCAGAAGCGGGGGCTACCGTTCCAATTCAGGAAGGCGATATGGAGATCATCTCACAACCAATCGATCTGCTCGGCATTAACTATTACACGATGGGAATCAATCGCTTCAATCCGGAGGCAGGTGCTCTGCAATCGGAAGAAGTTGATATGGGCCTCACCAAAACCGATATTGGCTGGCCTGTAGAATCACGTGGTTTGTATGAATTTATGCATTACTTGCAAAAGTACGGCAATGTGGATGTATATATCACAGAGAATGGTGCCTGCATCAATGATGACCTGGAGAACGGGAAAATTAACGATGATCGCCGGATTTCATATTATGAGCAGCATTTGGCTCAAATTCACCGCATCATTAATGACGGCATTAACCTGAAAGGGTACATGGCATGGTCACTGATGGATAATTTCGAGTGGGCAGAAGGCTACCGTATGCGTTTTGGTCTTGTTCATGTGGACTATCGTTCACTCGTGAGAACACCGAAGGAGAGTTATTACTGGTATCAGAACGTCATCAAAAATAATTGGTTGGAGACACGGAACGAACATAATCCCCAATAGTTTGGGTGGCAGGTTTAAAGGGTAAAGCAGGTCCTCATTATATATGGTTTCCTTATTAAAGCTGAGAACGACGGTAACATTGGATTATTCCAATGTGCCGTCGTTTTTTTGTATTTTTACCGTTGGAAATGAGTAGTTCATAAAGGTTTCATAAGGTCAAGTGCAGTTCCTGTTATGAAGAGACTATTTTTGGGTTATAAGAAGTAAGGAAGAAATGAATAATGTTTTGTCAACGGATAAATTTAAAATAAAGTGTCCAAATTGCGAATAAAATTTGAACATTTGTTGACTAAAAATCATACTGATGTGGTATATTGGTATAAGGAAAGCACTTACAAAAAGGGAAAAGGAAGTGTTTACTATGGCATCGAAGACAGCAATGGTCAGCCAATTGGAGCGCAAAGACAAAAATATGCGGCGCGCCGTCTTGACGATGACAGTTCTGGCATGGGTCGCACTCATTACGGGAGTGGTCATGTGTCTGATCAATCTGAACGAATTTAATGATCGTAATCTTGGCTTGATGGTTGGTATTGGATTCCTTGTAGGTAGTGTGTTTATTTACGTTATTGCCAAAGCGATTGGCCTTGTTCATACACGCCGGGAAGACGAAGGCGCCGATTGATTATAATCCTGCGTTAATTCGTTCATAATAAGACTGGATGAGTTCCCGGAATCCAGTCAATAAAGCCCTTTGCGGATTCGTTGACACTGTTCAACGGGACTGCAAAGGGTTTTATTTTGTGACTTGAAGTGTAAAGATTACGAAGTACAAATATCAACCATGCAAGCGATTTGTGAGAAAAAATTCACACATTTAAGGTGTAAAATCGACAAATTTGTTAACAAGAACAAAAAAGTTGTTCATTTCTGATATCTTTAGTAGGAAGAGAGTAGTATACTGATTTTTCAGTATGAGCGAATTTAAGGAGAGGGGATCAAAATGAACAAGAAACCTAGGTCGCTAATCCGGATTATCATTCCGGTTGTCCTGACGTTGGTTACAATTGCATTGATTGTCTGGCCAATGCTGGCAGGCGGACAGTACGTTGTTCTGGATCCGAAGGGGCCAATTGGCGCTTCGCAGAGAGATTTGATTGTCATCTCGACAATTTTGTGTGCTGTCATCATTGTGCCAGTACTCATTTTGTCTGCCGTAATCGTATGGCGTTACCGCGACAAGCCGGACAACAAAGCTGCTTATGAGCCTAACTGGTCTCATAGTACGAAGGCTGAGGCAATCTGGTGGACAGTTCCAATTATTATTATTGGAATACTTGCAATTGTAACGATTCGTTACACGTATGATCTGGAGCCTTCGAAGCCGTTGGCTCATGAGAAAGAACCAATTACCATCCAAGTGTCTTCACTGGACTGGAAATGGCTGTTTATGTATCCTGAGCAAGGGATTGCAACGGTCAACACGCTGAATATTCCGGCAGACCGGCCCGTGAAATTTGAACTCACTGCGGATTCACCGATGAACTCATTCTGGATTCCGCAACTTGGAGGACAGATTTATACGATGTCGGGTATGGCGATGACCTTGTATCTGCAGGCAGATCATGAAGGCAAGTACTGGGGTTCAGGCGCTAACTTCACAGGTGAGCATTTTGGAGAAATGCGTTTTGATGTGAATGCTACATCAGACGACGAATTTGACAAATGGGTAGCTGAAGTGAAACAGAGTTCTCAGGCGTTGACTACAGAAGGTTACGCTGCACTGGCTGAACCAGGAACAAGCAATGTTGCTTATTATTCTGCCTTCCCAGAAGGTTTGTTCCAAAATATTGTGACCAAGTATGTTGTGGATGGTCAAAGTGCTCACAGTAAGCATGGAAGTTCAAGTGAAGCTTCTGGAGCCATTCAAAGTCAAACCGATGTGTCCAATCAAGATGAGGACAAGAGTGCTAACTAAAGATTCGAAAGGAGGCCCCCAATGTTAGAGAGACTTAAAGAGTTTGCATCGGAGTTTTTCGTAACTGGCGACCCGCTGATCTATGGAGCAGACGTGGCCATCGGTATTACGATGATTACTATCGTAACGGTGCTGACTTATTTCAAAAAATGGGGCTGGCTCTGGCGTAACTGGTTAACTACCGTCGATCATAAAAAGATCGGTATTATGTATATCATTGCTTCCATTATCATGTTGTTCCGTGGTGGTGTGGATGCATTGATGATGCGTCTGCAGCTGGCTATGCCTAACATGGATTTCTTACATCCTGAACATTATAATCAGGTCTTTACAACTCACGGCACGATCATGATCCTGTTCATGGCGATGCCATTTATGTTTGGTTTATTTAACGTTATCGTGCCATTACAGATCGGAGCAAGGGACGTTGCCTTCCCGTTTCTGAATGCATTGAGCTTCTGGTTATTCTTCCTGGGAGCAATGCTGTTTAACCTGTCCTTCGTTATCGGTGGTTCACCGGATGCAGGATGGCTGAGTTATCCACCTCTATCGGAACTGTCACACAGTCCGGGGGTCGGACAGAACTTCTATATATGGGGTATACAGATATCGGGTATCGGTTCCCTGGCTACCGGTATCAACTTCCTGGTTACCATCATTAAAATGCGTGCGCCAGGCATGAGATGGATGAAAATGCCGATGTTCACATGGTCGGTATTCTCCACTTGTATCATTATCTTGTTTGCTTTCCCGATCTTGACCGTGACACTTGCATTGTTATTCCTCGACAGGTTTGCCGGGGCGCATTTCTTCACACTTGATCTGGGCGGTAACCCAATGATGTATATCAACTTGATCTGGATGTGGGGTCACCCTGAGGTATACATTGTCGTCTTGCCGGCATTCGGTGTATTCTCCGAGATTGTAAGTACCTTCTCTCGGAAAAAACTGTTTGGTTACAAGTCAATGGTATTTGCAATGTTAATTATCAGCTTCCTGTCCTTCTTCACATGGGCGCATCACTTCTTCACGATGGGTTCAGGAGCGGACGTGAATGCATTCTTCGCCGTAACTACGATGTTGATTGCTATTCCAACAGGGGTTAAGATATTTAACTGGCTGTTTACCATGTATCGAGGAAGGATTCGCATGGCGACTCCGATGATGTGGACACTTGCCTTTATCCCGTGCTTTATTGTCGGGGGTATGACTGGCGTTCTGTTATCCGTTGCTCCTGCTGACTTTCAGTTCCATAACAGTTACTTCCTGATTGCTCACTTCCACCAAGTATTGATCGGTGGCGTAGTATTCGGATACTTCGCAGGTCTGTATTACTGGTGGCCTAAAATGTTCGGTTTCCAACTTCCAGAGAAACTGGGCAAATGGGCATTCTGGACTTGGAATATTGGTTTCTATGTCTGCTTCATGCCGCAGTACGCTGTCGGTCTGATGGGTATGACACGTCGTCTGAGCACATACGGCTGGGATACTGGCTGGTGGGAACTGAACTTCGTATCCACAATCGGGGCATTCCTGATGGGTGTCGGATTCTTGTTCCAAGTTGCACAAATTGCAGACGGTATTCGCAAATACAAAACACTTAAAGCTTCCGGCGATCCATGGGATGGTCGTACGCTCGAGTGGTCGATTCCTTCACCAGCTCCTGAATATAACTTCGCTGTTACACCGCGCGGAGATGATATCGATGAGTGGTGGGAAGAGAAAGAACGTCGTGCCAAAGGCATCTATCCGCCTGAGCAACCGCTTGAGCCGATTCACATGCCGAAGAATTCTTCGATTCCGTTCATCATGTCTGTCTTCTGGTTCGTTGCTGGTTTCGGCTTCGTATTCGGTTGGCTGTGGATGGCGATTCTCGGACTTGCTGGCGTAGGCATCTGTATGATCGCCCGTTCATTCTCTTACGATACGGATTATTACATTCCGGTCGACGAAATTAAGCGTACCGAAGCGTCGTTAAGGGGGTCGGTATAGATGGCTCAAGCAGCCGCTAAGCACGGTGAGAATCATGCGCATGGTCATGACCATGGCCACCATGATCCACAGGAAATGAAAATTCTCGGTTTCTGGTTCTTCCTGATTTCGGACGTTATCCTGTTCTCCGTATTGTTCGCAACCTTCATTGTGTTGCGTGACAATACGGCGGGCGGACCGATTTTGTCTGAATTGATCAAAATGCCTGGCGTTATCGCCGAGACATTTATCTTGCTCACAAGTTCATTTACGAGCGGACTTGCCGTTCTGGCAATGAACCAGGGTAAAGTGAAACAATTGATTAACTGGCTGATTGTTACAGCTGTTCTGGGTGCAAGCTTTATCGCCCTGGAGGTTTATGAGTTTATTGAGTTGATTCACGAAGGGTTTAGCTTTACAACGAGTGCTGCTTCTGGCGCATTCTTCACTCTCGTGGGTACTCACGGACTTCACGTATCGCTTGGTCTGATCTGGATGATTGGACTCATGTTCCAACTGAAAAAACGTGGTATTACTGATGTTACTCGCGGTAAAATCAACGTTATCAGTTTGTACTGGCACTTCTTGGACGTCGTATGGATTTTCCTCCTGTCGATCGTCTATCTCATGGGGGTGATGTAGATGGCAGAGCACAACTCACATGATTCCCACGGCCATGAACAACATGGCTCACTGAAGTCTTATGTCATCGGCTTCATTCTGTCCGTCGTACTGACAATCATTCCACTTGTGGTGGTTTTGAACGACATGATGGGCAAAACAGGAACACTCATTGTGATTCTTGGTACAGCAGCACTTCAGTTTGTGGTTCAACTCTTCTTCTTCATGCATATTCGTGAAACAGAGAAACCACGCTGGAATGTCATGGCCCTTATTTTCGGATTACTGATTATGATGACTATCGTAATTGGTTCGATCTGGATCATGCTTAACAATGCTGTTGCACATTAATTGATATGATGAAAGAGCTTCACGACCTTGGAATTCAAGGTTGTGGGGCTCTTTTTTACTAAGCAGAAGATATCGCATATTTTTAATGAAAAAAAGTTGTATTATATCTTCATAAGTCGTTTATGAAATAATTTACCAGTGATACTATTGTTATACACCCTGTCAATATATTCAATATTTTAGCTAGAGCTATTTTAGCAAAATTATTTTAGGAGATGTACCAATGAAAGCTAGGGTAATCCGTTATTATCGTTTTGGCGAACCAAGTGAAGTGTTATGTATGGAAGAAAAAGATGTGATACCCCCTGGCCCCGGTGAATTAGCAGTGAGGATGTATGCTCGGCCTATTAATCCCTCCGATATCATTCCTGTTCGAGGAGCTTACCCGCATCGTACCCGATTACCAGCTGTTCCCGGTTTTGAGGGTGTGGGGGTGGTAGAAGCAGTAGGACCGGGAGTTTCCAATCAAATGTTGGGGCGCCGTGTCTTGCCACTAAAAGGTGAGAATACTTGGCAGGACGTCGTGAAGACTTTGGAGCAACATACGATTATTGTGCCGAATGATATCGATGATCACTCAGCCAGTCAGCTCTATATTAATCCGGTTACGGCTTGGTTGATCTGTACAGAGGTGCTTAAGCTTACGTACGGTGATACCCTGATTGTGAATGCAGGGGGATCTGCGATCGGACGAATCTTTGCACAGATCTCAAAAATTTATGGATTCAAATTGATTGCGCTTACGAGAGATGATCGTCATACTGCTGAACTGTATCGTCTTGGAGCAGCTTCTGTTATCAATACAACGAAAGAGTTGATCCAGGCTAGAATCACGGAATTAACAGAGGGGTGCGGTGCTGATGCAGCCGTGGATTGTATTGGAGGGACAGACGGGGAACAGTTGGTCAGTTGTCTTAAGTCAAATGGTACGGTCATCAGTGTAGGACTACTTTCGGGGATCACACCGTTATGGCATGAAGTAACCCGGGGAACACAAGTTCATGTGAAACTTTTCTGGTTAAAGCATTGGGTGGAACGCTGTTCGCAAGAACGCTGGGAACAGGTATTTCATGAGGTGATGAAGCTGGTCAGAACAGGGAGGCTTGTCATGGCAAACATTGGGGCGACGTATGAACTAACGAAAGTACAACAGGCTATTGCAGCGGCCGAATCAGGTTTCGAGGGGAAGGTTCTCTTAATACAGTAATACATAAAACTTGGAAAAAAGTCTTAATCTCATTATCACATAAATTACTTTTTCGAAAATAAAGGTACACAAAAGATACATAATGAACTAAAATGAACTTATATGAACATTATCAAACTCAATCCCAACTAATTTAAATGACGAAAGGAATGGATTAATAATGGAAAATCGTTATGCTGCACATCCCAATGAAGTGAAAACGTATGATACATCTCGCCTGCGTGAGGAATTTTTGATGGAGCAGCTGTTTGCAACCGATGAATTGGTAACGGTGTATTCTCATGTGGATCGTTATATTGTGGGAACGGCTGTACCTGAGAGCAAGGACATTACCCTTGAAGTGAATCTGAAAGATATTGGAACGAACTTTTTCCTGGAGCGTCGTGAAATCGGTATCATTAATGTCGGTGGTCACGGAACAGTGACAGCGGACGGACAAGGTTATGAGATTGGAGCGAAGGAATGTCTCTACATCGGTAGAGGTGTGAAGGAAGTTATGTTCACGAGCAGTGACAAGGCTCAACCTGCCCAATTCTATTTTGTATCCACACCGGCTCATCACACCTATCCAACAGTAAAAGCAACGCAAGAACAAGCTCAGCCAAATCATCTGGGCAGCATCGAAACTTCCAATGAGCGTACGATCTATCGTTACATTCACCAAGGAGAAGGCGGAATTCAGAGTTGTCAGTTGGTGATGGGCATTACCGAACTCGACAAGGGTAACATGTGGAACACGATGCCTGCACATACCCATAACCGCCGTTCCGAAGTATACTTATACTGGAACTTGCCTGAAGACGGTGTTGTATTCCATATGATGGGTGAGCCAAACGAAACACGTCATCTGGTTGTACGTGATCGCCAGGCGATCATTTCCCCAAGCTGGTCCATTCACAGTGGTGTGGGTACAAGCAATTACACCTTCTGTTGGGCGATGGCTGGTGAGAACCAGACGTTCGAAGATATGGACGGCGTAGCGATGAAAGACCTGAAATAATAAATTACAGATGTCTGAGTTAAATTGACAGGATGGACGCTAGAACACTCATTCATTTGACTCAGGTGGTATAGGAAGTTGATTATGATGAATCCATTGAAAAGACATGAAAAAATTATGGAGGCTCTGCTGGAACGCCAGGAAGTAACCGTCAGTGATCTGAGTGAGTTGTTGCAGGTGACGGGGAAGACTGTGCGAGAGGATCTCGACAAGTTGGAGAGTATGGGGTTACTCGTACGTGTCCATGGTGGTGCTATGCTGGCTCAGAATGACCAGTACGGCATCTTGAATAGCCGCGGAGTTACCGAGAAGCATCATACGGAGAAGACGGAGATTGCTGAACGTGCCCTTGCTTACATTCGACCTGGAGATATCGTTGCCCTCGATGGTGGCAGCACTACGCTAGAGATGGCCAAACGTCTCGATAATCAACCGCTGACGGTGGTGACTAATGATCTATTCATCATTGCGGAGTTGACCAAAAAGGAGCAAGTGCGACTGGTTGTGCCTGGCGGGGCTCGTGTACGGAATATGTTGGTTGGGGATGATACGGCTGCGTTTATATCCAGTCTTAACATTCATAAAGCCTTTATATCCACGACAGCCCTTCATCCGGAATTTGGATTATCCATATACACGGGAGATCTGGTTCCTTTGAAAAAAGCAATGATATCTGCCTCGCAGCAAGTATACGGCGTTGTGGATCATTATAAATTCGGACAATTTGCACTGCGAACTTTCGCCCAGTGTTCGGAACTGGACTATATTATCAGCGATAGTCGTTTGGATGAAGAGACGGCTGCCTTATACGAGCAGAGCGGTGTCACAGTGGATTATCAAAGTTAACCTCATTCATTATTCATGGCATTAAAGAACGGACGGATCTAAGGATTGCATATCAAAACCATGCGGAGGAATCATTCATGAACCCATTTGATTTAAGCGGACAAGTTGCATTGGTGACAGGTACCTCGGGAGGACTTGGACAAGGGATGGCCATTGGTTTGGCAGAAGCAGGTGCTGATGTGGTGCTGGTCTCTTATTCCAAGCCTGCGGCAACGGCAAGTGCCATTGAAGCACTCGGACGCAAAGCTTATGTGATTGAAGCGGATTTAAGTCGTGAAGATGAGTTGTCGGCTGTGTTCGAACAGGCGCTTGCGTTCCAGGGCAGAATTGACATTCTCGTCAACAATGCCGGAATCATTCGTCGCACACCTGCGGCTGATCATGCAGTTCAGGACTGGCATGATGTAATTGGTCTGAACCTGAACACTGTATTTTTCCTAAGCCAATTGGCAGGCAGACATATGATTGAACGTGGAAGTGGCAAAATCATTAATATTGCATCCATGTTGTCCTATCAAGGTGGGATCAATGTGCCAGGGTATACAGCCAGTAAACATGGCGTTGCCGGTTTAACCAAAGCACTCGCCAATGAATGGGCAGGTAAAGGAATCCAGATTAACGGTATCGCACCTGGTTATATGGAAACCGATAATACTACCCAGATCCGTGCGGACGAGAATCGTTACCGGGATATTACAGCCCGTATTCCTGCTGGGCGTTGGGGAACACCTGAAGATCTGAAAGGCCCGGTTGTCTTTCTGGCATCTGCCGCTTCGGATTATCTGAATGGTCATGTGCTGAATGTCGATGGCGGCTGGATGGCACGTTAATCACTTGATAATCGGATTAGCATAAGGAGGCAGTGAGATGAAACTTGGTATTCTGGCGCATACATTTGGCAAACAGCCTACAGCACAGCTTGCGCAGACGATTGCGGATAACGGATTTAATTCCGTACAGCTGGCGCTGGCCAAAGCATTATCAGATGTGGACTCATCGAATGGCAAGCTGAGCCCAGGGCTAGCGAATGAGATCGGAGATCAATTTGCACAGCGCGGGGTGAAGATTGCAGTACTGGGCTGTTATATTAATCCGATAGACCCTGATCCGGTAAGACGACGTGCGGACATTGATCGATTCAAGGAGCATCTGCGTTATGCCCGGGATTTTGGTTGCAGCATGGTAGCAACGGAGACCGGGGGCTTGGACACCTATCGGGGTACGCATCCGGATGGATATGAAGAGAAGGCGTGGAGTGTGCTGAAAGAAACGGTTGAGGAGTTGGCTGAGGAAGCGGAGAAATGGGGCGTGCATGCGGCGATTGAGCCTGTGTCCACACATACCCTTCATACCCATGAACATATGACCCGTTTGTTTGAAGAGATTCCTTCATCGAATCTGGGGATGCTGTTCGATCCGTGTAATCTGATCAAACAACCACATGCAGCAGATCAAGGGGCTTTCTTGCGCGAGGTGATGGAATCGCTGTATCAGCGCATGATTGTGATCCATGCCAAAGATGTAGCCTTTGATGCACAGGGAGAGAAGTTTAATCCGGTACCTGGGGCAGGTATACTGGATTACCCGTTATTTTTTGAATTGCTAAAAACGTATAAGCCACATATCGATATTTCACTTGAAGGTGTAACTGCGGAGGAAGCTGTACCTGCGGCCAAACATTTGCGTGAAGTATGGAGTGCAGTTCGGGTCTAACCAAACCCTGGATGAGGTATTGCATACCGAAGCCAAAGTAGCTGAAAAACCTTTGCCAGTGCAAAGGTTTTTTTGGTACAGAAATCGATAATGCACATATTTAATTTTTCTTATCGGAACAATCGGAAATAAGTCTTTTCAAATGCGACATCTTGTGAGAGAATATGGAAAACATACGCCACCATGCGAAGACATCAGGAACTTAAAGAACGTATATATCGAGGGAGGATTCAGATTTATGTCAAACGAACGTGAGCTTTCATTTGAAACATTGGCAATTCATGCAGGCCAGGAGATTGATCCAACCACCAACGCACGAGCTGTACCCTTGTATCAGACAACATCCTATGGATTCAAGGACACCGAGCATGCAGCTAACTTGTTTGGTTTGAAAGAGTTTGGCAACATCTATACCCGTCTGATGAATCCAACAACCGACGTGTTTGAGCAACGGATTGCGGCGTTGGAGGGCGGAGCTGGAGCGCTGGCTACAGCTTCTGGTCAGGCAGCCATTACGTTTTCACTTCTGAATATTGCTGGTGCAGGTGATGAGATCGTGTCTTCGGCGAGTTTGTATGGAGGTACATACAATCTGTTCTCGACGACTTTACCGAAACTAGGTCTGGACGTAAAATTTGTGGATTCCAGTGATCCTGAGAATTTCCGGGCTGCGATTACGGAGAAAACGAAAGCATTGTATGCCGAAACGATCGGTAATCCAAAGGGGAATGTACTGGATATTGAAGCGGTGGCAGCCATCGCTCATGAACATGGAATTCCTTTGATCGTGGATAATACATTCCCAAGTCCGTACCTGCTTCGTCCAATCGAACATGGCGCAGATATTGTCGTTCACTCTGCAACGAAATTTATTGGGGGTCATGGTACATCCATTGGTGGCGTTATCGTGGATAGCGGAAAATTTGACTGGAAAGCAAGTGGCAAGTTCCCTGGGTTGACGGAGCCGGACTCCAGTTATAATGGTGTTGTATATACGGAAGCGGTTGGACCGATTGCTTATATTATCAAAGCTCGTGTACAACTTCTGCGTGACTTGGGTGCAACGATATCTCCATTCAACTCATGGTTGCTGCTGCAAGGACTGGAGACATTACATCTGCGCGTAGAGCGTCATAGTAGCAATGCCCTTGCGGTTGCGGAATTCCTTGAGAAACATGAGGATGTGTCTTGGGTAAGTTATGCAGGTCTGCCGAGCCATGGTTCTTATGAGCTTGCACAGAAGTATCTGCCAAGAGGGCAAGGTGCGATTCTGACCTTTGGAATTAAAGGTGGTGCGGACGCCGGTCGCAAGTTGATTGAGAGTGTCAAACTGTTCTCTCACCTTGCGAACGTTGGCGATTCCAAGTCACTGATTATTCACCCGGCAAGTACAACTCACGCACAGTTGACTGAAGATGAACAGACCGCAGCAGGGGTTAATCCGGAATTGATTCGTCTGTCTGTGGGTACGGAGAACATTCAAGACATTATCTATGATCTGGAGCAAGCCATCAAAGCAAGTCAGGGAGCAAGTGTAGGCGCGTAAATGGCATTGGGTGGATGTGAGAACAATCACTTAAGTGATATGCCATAAACAGGTCAAACGAATATCAATAGATGGTTAAAGCCGTTGTCCCCCGGGACAGCGGCTTTTTGTCTTTTTGAACCCGCATTTATGAGTAACGATTGAAAAAAAGCCCATTTACAAATGAGGACCACAGGCATATACTGATTAAAAGTTGTATTGAGTAAAAACAATTGCATAAGTGCAAAAATGATTATCATTCTCATTCGAGATTATTTAAAATTATTCACAAAACCATGCTGCTGCGGGATTCCCGCAGCAGCATGTGTCATTTTTAGGGCATTAACAATGGCTCTTATTCTCAATACAACTTCATTTTTGGGAGCGGAATTTAGCAGACTCGTCATCCGCAAACCTACCATTGGAAAGGAACGTGATTTATATGCAAGCGATACATCAAGCTCTACACAGACAGAAACAAGAAGAACAACGCTCATCCCAAACACCCGCCCCCAATCGGGGCAAGAAGCCTGATTTTCGAGCCATGGTGCAGAATAAAGAGATGCAATCTGCATTGGGCAGCGGGCTGTTGATGCTGATTGCCTGGGGAACTGCACCGTATTTTGGTACCTTATCCATCATGCTCTACATTGTGGCGTATGCCGTTGGCGGTTGGACCAAAGCGAAGGAAGGCATCGAGACACTGGTCAAGGAACGTGATCTGGATGTAAACCTGCTGATGATTGCCGCATCCCTTGGGGCAGCAGCCATCGGTTACTGGAATGAAGGCGCGATGCTTATCTTTATTTTTGCACTCAGTGGTGCGTTGGAAAGTTATGCGACAGAGCGCAGTCATAAGGATATCTCATCGTTGCTTGCGCTGAAGCCGGAGACTGCACTGCGAATTGAGGATGGACAGATGAACCTCGTGGCTATTGATGATCTGCAGCCGGGTGATCTCCTGTTGGTCAAACCGGGAGAACTGATTCCTGCGGATGGCGTGGTGTACCGTGGGAGTTCTTTTATCAATCAGTCATCCATCACCGGAGAATCCCTACCTGTAGACAAAGTTGCGGGGGATGAAGTCTATGCAGGTACGGTAAACGGGGATGGTGCATTATACGTAGAGGTCACAAAATCGGCTGAAGGGTCACTGTTCGGCAAAATCATTAAAATGGTGGAGGAAGCGCAGGCGGAAGTGCCGGATTCCCAGCGTTTTATGGAGCGGTTTGAAGGAATTTACGCACGCATTGTTGTAGGGGTGACTTTACTTGTGATTGCAGGAACTCCACTACTGCTTGGCTGGACATGGAATGAGGCATTTTATAAAGCGATGGTATTTCTGGTTGTTGCTTCGCCTTGTGCATTGGTGTCTTCCATCATGCCTGTCATGCTGTCCGCGATGTCCAGCAGCGCCCGCCGTGGCATTCTCTTCAAGGGAGGTGCCCATATGGAGAATATGGCTCGCACGCAGGTCGTGGCTTTTGACAAAACAGGTACATTGACCATGGGGACCCCGCAAGTGACAGATATTATTACGGCTGAAAATGTAGATCGCGCCCAGCTGTTAGCTGCGGTAGCGGCAATTGAGAACCTCTCGATGCATCCCTTAGCTCGTGCCATCGTAGATCAGGCGAACAAGGAGAACATTACCCTTCAGGAAGCGGAGCACGTACAGGCCCTAACAGGCTGGGGCATCGAAGGAACGGTAAACGATGTGATCTGGAGCATTGGTAAAACAGATGTACTGGGGTCAATGCAGTCAGAGGAGATGATAGGCAGAAACGTTGATACAGATGAACATGGTGCTAACCATATGAAGGTATCTTCTGAGTGGGTCGATGTATGCTCCCGTCTTGAAGGGGAGGGGAAAACCGTATCCGCTGTTATGGCTGATGGTGAATTAGTCGGGCTGATCGCGATGCGGGACACGGTACGGCCACAGGCAGCAGCTGCAGTGAAAAAGCTTGAAGCGATGGGTGTAAAAGTTGCCATGTTAACAGGTGATCGAGCCAGATCAGCCTCTGTAATTGCCCGTGAAACAGGAGTAAGCATGGTCTATGCAGATTTGCTGCCTGAAGATAAAGTGAAGCAGGTACAAGCGCTCCGCAAACAGTATGGTCCTGTGTTAATGGTAGGGGATGGTGTAAATGATGCACCGGCACTTGCAGCAGCTACTGTAGGTATGGGGATGGGATTGTCCGGCAGCGGTACTGCACTGGAGGTCGCTGATGCGGTACTAATGAACGATAACATTGAAGAGATCGCTTGGGTGATTGGGCAGGCTCGTCGAGCACAGCGCACGGTGAAGCAGAATATGTTTTTTGCCATTACCGTTATTCTGGCTTTGATTGTTGGTAACTTCCTCCAAGACGTTGCATTGCCTCTGGGTGTGGTAGGTCATGAAGGCAGTACAATTCTGGTTATTTTGAATGGGCTCAGGCTGCTACGGTAATCAGATTTGGAGAGGAAAATGGCTAATTGGTTTCGCTGGTAGCATGCGGCTGGTTGAACAGCTTACGTTTGAACCTTGGGTCAGCGGGTAATGATTCGAAGAGACGATTCGATAATAAGGGAGCTGTGAAATATGGGACGTTATGTACAAGTGGAACCAAATGTAAAAGTATATGTTGAAGATATTGGCGAAGGCACCCCGGTTGTCTTTTTGCACGGCTGGCCTGTTAATTATAAAATGTTTGAATACCAGTTGAACGTACTTCCGAACCATGGCATTCGTGCCATCGCGATAGATTTTAGAGGATATGGCTTATCGGATAAGCCTTCCACAGGGTATGATTATGATCGTATGGCAGACGATGTTCGTGCCGTTATTGATGATCTGGAGCTGAAAGACGCGGTGCTCGCAGGGTTCTCCATGGGTGGAGCGATCGCAGTACATTACATGGCTCGCCATAAGGGACATGGTGTCTCCAAGCTGGCCTTGTTATCTGCGGCAGCACCTGTGTTCACACAGCGTGAAGGATATCCGTATGGATTGACTCCGGAGCAGCTGAACGAGCAGATTATTGAGCCGATCTTTGCAGATCGTCCGAAGTTACTGGAGACGTTTGGCGGCATGTTCTTCGCGAAGAAACACAGCCAGCCATTCATGGATTGGTTCCACGCCCTCGGCATGGAAGCTTCATCTTATGGTACCATTCGCAGTGCAATGGCGTTGCGGGATGAGGACTTGCGAGGTGACCTGAGTTCGATTCAGGTGCCAACAGCCATTTTACACGGGAAAAAAGATGAGATCTGTCCGTTTGAGTTCGCCGAGCAGATGCACCAAGGCATCGCTTCGTCTCAACTGATTGCTTTTGAAGAGAGCGGTCATGGTGCATTCTATGATGAATTGGAAAAATTCAATTCGGAACTGATTCGTTTCATCCAATCCTGATCAGGAGAGGGCATAATGCCTCTGACGGACGATCCCATTAATTTCATGGAATCTTCATTTGTGGCTAAACAAAGAACCCGGTCGACAGTCTTGGACTGTTCGCTCGGGTTCTTTAGTCTTCAATTAAAACAGTTCGGTCAGACCAATCATCGTGATGAGCCCGAGCAAAAAGGACATCGTCGCCACACGTGCATTGCCATCGCCGTGACTTTCGGGAATAAGTTCCTTATAAACGATGAACATCATCGCACCGGCTGCAAAGGCCAGACCATAAGGCACAAGACCAGCTACGAGACTGCTCAAGGTGTAACCAATCATAGCTGTTATAATCTCTACCGCTCCCGTCAGGGTGGCAATACCCAGCGCTTTGAAGCGGCCAATGTTCTGGTTCACGAGAAAGAGGGCCACCAGGAATCCTTCCGGTGCATTCTGCAATCCGATGGAGAAGGCAATGAGATTGCCCAGGTTCTCATCCGAGCTTGCATAGCTAACGCCAACGGATAACCCTTCTGGCAGGTTATGCATGGTGATGGCTGCAATAATCATGAAGGCTTTGGTTTCAATTTTAAAAGGCATTTTCTCGGGATTCTCCAGATCGACGTGTGGGATCTTCATCTCCAGCACAAGTAGAACCAGGCTACCAAGCATAATACCAAATGCAAGTACAAAGAGATTCGATTGGCCAAGCGCTTCCGGAATGAGGTTATACACCGAGGCCGAGGTCATAATACCTGCGGCGTATGCCAGCAAGATATCACGCAGACGGTGTGATATTTTACGCATAAATAGAATCGGTACGGCCCCTAGGCCAGTAGACATGGCTGATATAAAACTGCCAATGAGTGCATCGTTCATGCTTCCATTTTCCCTCCTGATGAAGACTTCTTCATAATCGCTGCCGAGCATTGACACCGTACATAAAAGAGATCATAATGAACAACAGATTAGAATGATTATAAATTAGAATTCCGTTTCTGCATAGGGCCATTGTCATTTCACAGGCAGGTCTTGTGGACATGATGTGGGCTTTTCGTTCTAGTGTATGCAAAAGCCTAAGCTTTTGATGCCGGAGGGTCTAACCTTTTTGCAGAACCCGGGGGAGGAACTATACATGTATAAATCAATTATTATTGGAACAGGCCCTGCAGGGCTTACAGCAGCAATCTATCTGGCACGTGCCAACTTGAACCCACTCGTTATTGAAGGACCACAACCTGGTGGCCAACTGACAACAACGACTGAAGTGGAGAACTTCCCAGGTTTCCCTGATGGTATTATGGGTCCTGAACTGATGGATAACATGCGTAAACAAGCGGAGCGCTTCGGTGCTGAATTCCGCACAGGCTGGGTGAACAACATCGATATGAGCGAGCGTCCATTCAAGATTCAAGTTGAAGGTATGGGTGAACTCGTATCGGAAACATTGATCCTGTCCACAGGCGCAACTGCTAAATACCTGGGTATCCCTGGCGAAGAAACGAATGTAGGCCGCGGTGTCAGCACATGTGCAACATGTGATGGATTCTTCTTCCGTAACAAAGAAATCATCGTCATCGGCGGTGGCGACTCTGCCCTTGAGGAAGCAAGTTTCCTGTCCCGTTTCGGTTCCAAAGTAACACTGGTACACCGTCGTGAAGAACTGCGTGGCTCCAAAATCATGCAGGATCGTGCACGCAGCAACGAAAAAGTAGAAATGGCTTTGAACCGTACACCACTTGAAGTACTTGCTGGCGACAACGGCGTAACCGGACTGAAAGTGCTGAACAACGAGACAGGTGAAGAAGAAGTGATTCCGGCAAGCGGCGTATTCGTAGCGATCGGTCACACACCAAACACTGGTTTCCTTGGCGGACAGATCACTACGGACGAACATGGATATATCCTGACTACACCAGGTACATCCGAGACAAACATCCCAGGCGTATTTGCATGTGGTGACGTACAGGATACACGTTACAAACAAGCAATTACTGCTGCAGGTAGCGGATGTATGGCTGCCATGGACACAGAGAAATACATTGAGAGCTTGGAGCACAGCGCAGTTGTTCTGTAATAGAATGAGCTGATTCCAACCAAACTATAGATTAATATAAAACCATATGAGGTGAATTAAACATGGAAAACGTAATTGTATATACATCAACGAACTGCCCGAACTGCAAATCCGTAAAAACGTTCCTGGCTGACAAAGGTATTTCATATGAAGAGCGCAACATCGAAACTAGCGATGAATTTGCACAACAAGTATGGGACATGGGTGTACGTGCCGTGCCATTGACTGTCATTGGTGAACACCGCATTCTGGGTATGAACAAAACTCAATTTGCGAAAGCATTGGACGCTTAAATCAGGCTGATTATCTGAATCATCATGTGTTGAAAGAAATTTTCGATTCATATGCAATTCCGGTTTTCGCGAGCCGTTAGGATATAGAAAGAACCGTACCCGGAAGGGTACGGTTTTTTGTGCAAACGCAGAATATGATCTAGAAAAAAATACTCATGAAAGTCTGAAATACAACATACACCAGCAATCCTGATAGCATGTACATGAAACCAGCCTTCTTTTTGCTCTGGAACAATCGGAGTATGCCAAGGCTGAACAGGGGCGCAAGCACAATCAGGAACAGGAGGACGGTGACAAACATTTGCGCCGAGATATCTGAAGTATCCACGTAGGTCACGCTTTTTTTCACTCCGTTTCGTTATCGGAATTAACACAGCTACATTCACATAGCCATGACAAAAATCACATAACCCCATTATACATCTGGATTTCTTTAACAAAAAGGGAGGAAATGGGGCGAAATGATGTCAATTTTCAGCTGTTATTAGACAGATACCCTAATTTTTCCTAAAAACTGGGATATCGCAGAGTAAGCGGCACCAACGCGGGTGGAACGGCTGCCCAGAGCTGCCCATTCAATCTGCAAACTGCGGCGGTGATAAGGTAATGTACGTTCCTCGACAACTTGTTTTAACGCTGTTTCAATCCAGGGACCTGCTTCAGAGAGCGGACCGCCAATGATAATACGTTCCGGGTTGAAGCTGTTAACGATATTGGTAATGCCAATCCCCAGTTTGCGCCCAATCGTGTTGTATAATTCTTGAACAGCATCGTGACCTTGCTCCGCATAATGAATAAGCTCGCGTGTGGTATGAGCAGGTAATTTTAGCTGATGGTCCGAGTGCTCGTAGGCTTTTTCCGATGCGTATAACTCCCAGCAACCACGATTACCACAGGAGCAGGGCAGACCTTCCGCTTCAATGGACATATGGCCTGTTTCCCCTGCGTAGCCCCACGCGCCTTTGTATAATTCACCATCTACCATGATGCCTGAACCAATCCCCATACCTGCACTGATGTAGATCATGTGACGGACACCGATACCTGCCCCAAAATTCAACTCTCCATGGGCACCAGCATTGGCTTCATTATCGATCGTTACAGGCAGTTGAAATTCTTCTTCAAGCATCGAGCGCAGAGCTACCTTCTCCCAACCCAGGTTGGGTGCAAACAGGACCGTTCCGGCCTCATCCACCATGCCGGGCACGCCGATACCAATCCCAATGACACCGTGAGGGGAAGGAGGAGCTGCATCAATGAGCTGTTTTGCTGCCAATTTCAATTGCTCCAGAACAGAGGACACGTCGTGATGTTCCAAGGTCACTGCGTACTCTGTAATGATGTGTCCTTCCAGATCTGTAAGCACGCCTTTCAAATGGGTCACACTGAGTTCCAGACCGACTGCATAGCCTGATGTCCCTCGAAACAGCAGCATGAGTGGTTTACGACCGCCGCTGGATTCCCCAGGGCCAATCTCCTGCACCAGGTCATCACTGATCAGATCAGCAACCAGGTTGGATACCGTTGCTTTGTTCAGCCCTGTAACCTCGGACACTCGTGCGCGAGAAAGAGGGGCATGGCGCCGGATCGTATCCAGAACGATCGACTTGTTTATTTTTTTGACCAGCATCTGGTCTCCGGTAATTTTCATATGGTTAAGGCACTCCTATTCTTCTGATAAAAGGGTTCTGACCCACATCCGAAACAAGTTATTCGACTATTATAGCGTAAACAAACATGTAAAAAACAATTTTATTTTACTTTGTTTAACCAATAGACAAAGTATATTCGATGTGATAGGATAACGGTGTAAACGATTTCTTAAAACTATTGAGGAGGCATTTTACACATGGCCTATTTTGAATCCGTTAATAAAATTGCATTCGAAGGTAAAGATTCCAAGAATCCTTTTGCTTTTAAACATTATAATCCGGAAGAAGTGGTAGCCGGCAAATCGATGGAAGAACATTTCCGTTTCGGCATGGCTTACTGGCATACATTAACTGCAGGCGGCAGTGACCCGTTTGGTGCGGAGACAGCTGTTCGTTCGTGGGATAAATACTCAGGTCTGGACCTCGCGAAAGTACGCGTGGAAGCGGCATTTGAATTTTTGGAAAAAATGAATCTCCCGTTCTTCTGTTTCCACGATGTGGACATTGCACCAGAAGGCAACAACCTGCGCGAGTTCTACAGCAACATTGATACCATTGTTGATCTGATTGAAGATCATATGAAATCCAGCGGCAAAAAACTGCTCTGGAACACGGCGAACATGTTCTCGAACCCACGCTTCATGTTTGGTGCAGCATCCACTTGCAACGCAGACGTGTATGCTCACGCAGCAGCACAGATCAAAAAAGGTCTGGAAGTGGGTAAACGCCTGGGCGCTGAAAACTATGTCTTCTGGGGCGGTCGTGAAGGTTACGACACATTGCTGAACACAGACATGCAACTGGAGCAAGACAACATTGCTCGCATGTTCCACATGGCTGTAGACTACGCGAAGGAAATTGGCTTTGATGCACAATTCCTGATCGAGCCTAAACCAAAAGAGCCAACAAAACATCAATATGATTATGATGCAGCAACTTCCATTGCTTTCTTGCAAAAATACGGTTTGGACAAACACTTCAAACTCAACCTGGAAGCGAATCATGCTACACTTGCTGGTCACACATTTGATCACGAAATCCGCGTTGCTCGTACAAACGGCATGCTCGGTTCCCTCGATGCGAACCAAGGCGACATGTTGATCGGTTGGGATACGGATGAGTTCCCGGTTGATATGTACGATGCTACGTTGACAATGTATGAAGTATTGAAAAACGGCGGTATCGGCCGTGGTGGTGTGAACTTTGACGCGAAAGTACGTCGTGGTTCCTTCGAAGCTGACGATCTGTTCCTGGCACACATCGCAGGTATGGACACGTATGCAAAAGGTCTGAAAGTAGCAGCGAAGTTGATTGAAGATCGCGTATTCGATGACTTCATCGAAAAACGTTACAGCAGCTTCAGCGAAGGTATTGGTGCAGATGTGGTTGCAGGTAAAGCAACACTGGCTTCCCTTGCTGAGTACGCGCTCAACAATGAAAGCCCACGTAAAAACCAATCCGGACGTCAGGAATTGCTGAGAGCACAACTCAACCAGTACATCTTGGCTGACTAATAGCGCATTAGGTAGGGTTGGTGCACGTCGACCACCAATGGTTATTCAACTCATATGTGTTGGACATTAGTATCCAAACTAGCCTATGAACAAGATTAGCTTGTACCATGGAACGCCTGAACAAGCATGACATTCGGACCGTCCCCGACTTTCCCTTGGGAAGACGGGGGCGGTTTTTTGATTAAATAACGCGATTTTTAAATTTTTGATATAAATGAATAATTTGCATGCTAAACGAAGTGAGCAGAAAGGACCCGAGGAAGCAAAGCGGTCGCATTATCCCCGGATTTTACCCTTGCTAAAGGGTATAAAGGAAATCCGGGGGTAACGGCGATCCAAGGGTTTTCTGATCACGGAGTGACCACATGAGCATTAGGGTTTCATTTATAATCAATGACGAATCAAGGTCATTGGATCAATCTTTTCGCTACAAAAACGAGTATGTTTTTACTGTTTTGATATAAATGGTTGTCTAAGATGGTACATGCAGAACGAAGTGAGCAGAAAGGACCCGAGGAAGCGAAGCGGTCGCATTTATCCCCGGATTTCACCCTTGCTAAGGGGTATAAAGGAAATCTGGGGGTAACGGCGATTCGAGGGTTTTCTGATCACGAAGTGACCATATGAGCATCAAGGGTTTCATTTATACAATCCTGTTACAAACGAGAGGAGTTAACCTATGAGTTACGTAATTGGCGTCGATCTTGGAACTAGCGCGGTCAAAACCGTGTTGGTCAATCGTGAAGGAAAAGTGGCATTTGAAGCATCCGAGGCATATCCGTTGTACCAGCCCAAGGCTGGATACAGTGAACAAAATCCCGAAGATTGGGTAGAGCAAACCATTGTTTCCTTGCGTAAATTGCTCGAAGTGTCTGGCGTGCAGCCTTCGGAAATCGAAGGATTGAGCTTCTCCGGTCAGATGCACGGACTGGTGTTGGTGGATGCTGAAGGCAAACCGCTGCGGAATGCAATCCTGTGGAACGATACACGCACAACGGCTCAGTGCCGCCGGATCGAAAAAGTGCTGGATGGCAAGCTGTTAAGCATTGCCCGGAACCGTGCACTGGAAGGCTTTACCTTGCCAAAAATTTTGTGGGTTCAGGAGAACGAGCCTGAATTGTTACAGCAAGCATCCTTGTTCCTATTGCCGAAAGACTACGTGCGTTATCGCCTGACCGGGGATTACGCTATGGATTATTCCGATGCAGCGGGAACTTTGCTGCTGGACGTTGCAGGCAAACAGTGGAGCAAAGAGATTGCAGAAGCATTCGAGCTACCAATCTCCCTTTGTCCACGTCTTGTGGAATCGTTTGAGGAAGTGGGCACGTTGCTGTCTGAGATTGCGGACAAAACGGGTCTGGCGACTGCGACGAAAGTATACGCAGGTGGCGCGGACAATGCATGCGGTGCCATTGGCGCAGGCATTCTGAGTGAAGGACAGACGATGTGCAGCATCGGAACGTCCGGGGTTGTGCTTTCCTACGAAGAGCGTAAAGATCTCGACTTCGAAGGCAAAGTACACTTTTTTAACCATGGAGAGAAAGATGCCTTCTATATTATGGGTGTAACGCTTGCCGCAGGATACAGCCTGTCCTGGTTCAAGGATACGTTTGCAGCGGACAAATCATTTGATGTACTCTTGCAGGGCATTGATCAGATTCCGGCGGGCAGCAACGGATTGTTGTTCACACCATATATCGTTGGGGAGCGTACACCTCATCCGGATGCGAACATCCGTGGCAGCTTCATCGGTATGGATGCAGGACACAAGCTGGAGCACTTTGGACGTGCGGTGATGGAGGGCATTACCTTCTCGCTGCGGGAGTCGATTGATATTCTGCGTGGCGCAGGTAAAACCGTCAATGAAGTCATCTCCATTGGTGGTGGTGCCAAAAATGAAGCCTGGTTGCAAATGCAGGCGGATGTCTTTAACGCTACGATTGTGAAGCTGGAGAGCGAACAGGGTCCTGCGATGGGTGCAGCGATGCTGGCTGCCTATGGCTGTGGCTGGTTCCCATCCTTGCAGGAATGTGCAACAGCGTTTATTCGTCCAGCGAAGTCCTATGAGCCGAACCCGGAAACGGTTGCCGTCTATGATGGATTGTTTGCACTGTACCAGGAAGTCTATGGACAGACACGTAGTCTCAATGATCGTTTGGCTGAATACCGTTAATTCATTTATTTCACTACATTAATCTTATGATTACATTTAAAAGCATCCGCGAAGGCGGGTGCTTTTTTGTCGTTCATCAAGATTAACCCCATGAAAGGTTTACTTGGCCTGCATATCCGCATTCCGGCTCTGCATAGATTGGAAATAGAGGATTGTGATTCGTCCAGGCATCGTGTGTCGGACATTTTAATAGGTAGAAGCTTGAGCATGGGGGTGAAGCTTTGGATGGACATGAGGAACATGGAAGACCGCATATTACCTTGTCGATGATCGTTCGTAATGAAGAGAATCGGTATCTCAGGCAGGCACTGGAGAGACATCGTCCCTGGATTGATCGCGCAGTAATCATTGATGACGGAAGCACGGATGGAACGGTCGCACTGTGCAGGGAACTTCTGGAAGGTATTCCACTCGTATTAGTGGAGAACGCTGCTTCACGTTTTGCAGACGAGGTAAGCTTGAGAAAACAACAATGGGAAGAGACGGTGGCGACCAATCCGGAGTGGATTTTGAATCTGGATGCGGATGAGATTCTAACCAGTGACTTTGGGGTGGTACGGGATCTGTTGCTCAGTGGCAATGAAGATGCGATCTATTTCAGATTGTTTGATATGTGGAGTGAGACGCATTACAGGGAAGATGAGTTCTGGCAGGCGCATGCCTATTATCGGCCATTTCTGATTCGTTATCACCCGGGGATGAACTATGAATGGAAGGAGACACCCCAGCATTGTGGTCGTTTTCCGTTAACGATCCAGCATTGGTCCTATGGATGTCATGCTCCTCGGGTGAAGCACTATGGTTGGGCGCGGGAAGAAGACCGCATCCGCAAATATGAACGCTATCAAGCACTGGACCCTGAAGCAAGATACGGTTGGAAGGAACAGTACGAATCGATATTGGATCAAGAGCCACGACTGTTGGCATGGTTCGAATAAGGAGAGGGGGAGTGAGCACGTTGAAGAAAGACCTGTTACGTAAATCGCAAGAAGAATTCAAATCTCAAGTAGAGCCGAATTCCCAAGAGAAAGAGAATCAGAATGAGAAGCAACATGAGAGCGCAAATGAGAATCAGAAAGAAAGCCAGAGTAATCATCGACCGTCCAGACATTCTGATAAATCGCTGGAAACCCGCCAATCGGAAACGCTTGAAGCGCCTGGCCAGGAAAGAATACTGATCGCCAGCCCGGTTCGCCAGACAACGCCGGTGCTCCGTGAATTTCTGGATTCTCTACATGCACTGGAACGAACAACAGTGAAGACGGATTATCTGTTTGTTGACGATAACGTGGAAGAAGCCGCATCGAATATATTGCATGAATTTGTGCTTCAGCATGAAGGGACGGTTATTCAAGCAGATGAACATGGTAACGGTAGTCCTGACAACAAAGGGGTGTACAGCAAGGATGAGGGAGGACATTATTGGCAGGATGAGCAGATTTGGCGTGTAGCCGGTTTGAAAAATCGCATATTGCAATATGCACGCGACAATCACTACGATGCGGTTTTCCTGATTGATTCTGACTTGGTGCTGCATCCGCGGACGCTGGAGCAACTTGTATCGAGTGGCAAAGACATTGTATCCAATATCTTTTGGACCCGCTGGCAGCCGGATGCCAAGGAAATGCCGCAGGTATGGCTGCAAGATGAGTATGCTTTATATCGCCGCGGTGGCAAAACAGTAGACGGAACCGAGGCGGAGGACGAGGGCACGCAAACGACTGCTTTTCTAACGCAACTCCGGATCCCGGGTTGTTATGAAGTTGGAGGACTAGGGGCGTGTACCCTTATTCGCAAAAATGTTTTGGCAGCTGGAGTTTCATATGACCAGATTCCCAATGTATCCTTCTGGGGTGAAGATCGTCATTTCTGCATCCGTGCTCAGGCACTGGGTTTTCGTTTGTTCGTCGATACTCATCTCCCCGCGTACCACATCTATCGATTGTCCGAACTGCCGGGGGTATCTGCCTTTAATCGCAGGGCGAGACGAGGTGAGGAGACGATCAGTATTACCCTGTGTATGATTGTGAAAAATGAAGAAGCTTCCCTGGCCAGATGTCTGGACTCGGTCAACGGGATTGCCGATGAGATTGTAATCGTGGATACCGGTTCGACGGATCGTACCCGTCAGATCGCTTCCAGGTATACGGATCGTATCGTTGATTTTGAATGGGTGGATGACTTTGCAGCAGCACGCAACTTTGCCTTCGATCAGGCAAAAAGTGAATATATTCTGTGGCTGGATGCCGACGATGTGTTTGAACCGGAAGATCGGGCGAAACTGATCGCCTTGAAACGTTCGCTGGACCCGGATGTTGATAGTGTCACGATGGATTATAATCTGTCATTCACAGCAGATGGCAAGGTAGCCTACAGTCTGCGCCGGAATCGTCTGGTGCGTCGGGATCGGCAATTTCGCTGGATTGGTGCGGTGCATGAATACCTAGCTGTAGCGGGCAATCTGCTGCATAGTGATATAGCGGTTACCCACAAGAAAGATAAGGAGTATACCGATCGGAATCTGCGGATCTATCGCAAAAGGGAACAGGCCGGAGAGGAATTCGGGCCGCGTGACTTGTACTACTTCGGTAACGAACTGAAGGACCATGGACAGCATGAGGATGCAGTGAAGTACTATGAGAAGTTTCTGGATACCGGATTGGGCTGGGTGGAAGATCAGATCGCTGCTTGCCAGAAAATTGCGGATTGTGAAGCTGCACTTGAACATTCGGAACAGGAAGTCACGGCGTTGTTCCGATCATTTGCCTATGATTTGCCAAGAGCTGAGATATGCTGTCGATTGGGTGGTTATTTTGCCGACCGTGAAGATTATCGCAAGGCCCTGTTCTGGTACGAACAGGCGACTCGTGCTGTACGTCCTGATGATCCTATGGTAGTGCTGAATGAAGCAGCCTGGACCTGGATGCCGCATCTGCAACTATGTGTGTGTTATGACCGGATGGGTAACCGTGCCAAGGCCCGGGAACATAATGATATCGCACTCGCCTATCATCCAACACATCCGAGCATGTTATATAACGATCGATACTTTAAAGATTTGGAGAAGGATAACGTGTTGGAAAATGCTTAATATTTTCAGTCGAAATACGGCCTCTTTCGTGGAATTGAATGGGTGAATCAGCCCATGTTCCATGGAGAGGTTTTTTGCATTGTGATAAAAATACATCATAGAGTTGGTGAAGACGCATTCACTTTGAAATGGATTAATGTATTTCATCCAGGGGAGGATATGCTTTACAATAATGAATAACGGAAAAGCGGTGACCATGATTGCCTGTCTTCGGCTGCCGAATTGATGAAGCAAGGGGAACTGGATATGAATCTGACGGAAGTTCTATTGGAGTCGAGGCTGGTCGCGATTGTACGTGGTATAAGCCGTGAAGCGGCAGTAACAGCTGGACAAGGTATGACGAATGGTGGCATCCGATTGATGGAAGTCACACTGAACACACCTGGAGCACATGATATTATTGCAGACTGGCGTGAGCGGCATGAAGGAAAGGCTTTTGTTGGAGCGGGTACGGTACTGAATGTGCAGATGGCGAAGGAAGCAGTTGCTGCAGGAGCACAATTTCTGGTGTCTCCCAATGTCGATCTGTCTGTCATTGAATATGCTGTAGAACATGGTGTCGAGATCTGGCCTGGAGCCATGACACCCACGGAGATTGTCGCTGCCCATGAAGCGGGAGCACGAGTTGTGAAGTTGTTTCCGATGGCGAGTCTGGGCATACCATATCTGCGGGAGATCAAAGCTCCACTGAATCATATTCCACTGCTGGCAACAGGTGGTGCCACACTGGAGAATATTGCTGATTATTACGCAGCAGGCGCTGCTGCAGTGGGTCTGGGAAGTGCACTTTTACCACGAGAAGCTCTTGTGGCAGGAGATCATGAGCAGATTGCAGAATGTGCACGGAGATTTGTGGAAGCAGCTGAAGTCTAGGTTTTCAACGTCAGATGAGGGATATGTATATTTGGGTATATATATGAAGGTGCCTTTAGATTAATTGTTAGATTAATCTTTATCATAAAAAGCCATGTCGCTTAACGTGCCGTTCATTCTATTGTTTTATGATGGATGTATGCCAGAATTCGGAGAGGAGAGATGCCCTGTGAAAGCTAAAACAGTGATAGGCGGCATGCTCGCCGTGGCCGCAGTAACGGCAGGTGGTTTATGGAAGGCAGCGGTAAAGAGCCAGACACCCAAGAAGATTCCAATCACACTGACACCCCCAATGCCATTTGAGGATGTGACCTTTGACAGTGGGGGAGGTCGGGTGCATGGCTGGTTCATCCCGGCCAGAGTCGACATTCCGAAACCATGGCCGCTCATTATTATTGCACATGGCTGGGGCTCCAATCGCTCCCGTGTTCTTCGTTACGCACGTCCGATCTGGGAAGCTGGATATGCCTTATTTATGTATGATGTGCGTAGTCATGGGGCCAGTGATCCGGTTCGTGCTGCATCTGCCTACCTGTTCCGGGATGATCTGCTCGCGGCGTTGCAGTATACGACTGCACGACCAGAGATTGATGCGGATGCCATCGGAGTGCTTGGACATTCTTTGGGTGGACTGGGTACGATTCTTGCAGTGACGGAGGGAATTCCTGTATCAGCAGTGATTACGGACTCGATGCCATCGCAATTTGAGGTAATCGTCAGTTCAGAGCTGAGGCGCCGGCGTCTGCCCTTGTTTCCACTGGCCCAGTTAATTCCGAGAATCTGGTTCTGGCGACTGGGTGAATCTCTGAAATCTTATCGTCAGCGTGATCCGGTGACGATGCTGAATGAACGGCGCAGGGGGATGCAACTGCCGATGCTTATGGTGCACTCCAAGGGAGATAATTTCATTCCCCCGAGTGAGCTTGAATATTTTATGTCCAAAGCCGATCCGCCTGTAGAACATCTATGGGTCAACAGCGGAGGACACAGTTGTTCCGAGGAAGATCCCGCCTTCTGGGATACCGTTATTCCATTTTTGAAAACCCATGTCCAAGGTCAGGCGAATTCGAATGATTCGTCTATAGCGAGTAGTTAACAAGGTAGAATCAGCCTACATAAGAGTGCAGGCTAACAGAGAAAACGCCAACGTAATTGGCGTTTTTTTTGCTGTTACTAGCAATATGCAGAAATTCACATTTGTAAAATTGCCCGGAAAACGACGATTAAAAAGGAAGCTTATGGTATCATAGAATAGACTGGCAATATTCATGCGAGGTTATTTGTTATGCTTCTTTGTATGAAATTGAAGGGAGAGGTCCAGATTTGAGTTTGAATTGGAAGTTTAATTTACGTTTGAAAATGTTCGCAGCGAAAGCAACAACCGCAGCGATGGCAACACTGCTGCTTGCTTCGCAAACACCAGGTTTTGCAGGCAGTGCATCAGCCGCGCAAGCAGAGCAGTTGACCGCAGCGACAACGGGGGAAAATGAACAACTAGACGCAACGAGCAATGACGTGCCTGAGGGAGCGAAAATCTCATCCAGGCAAGCCAGTGAAAATATACTGAAATTATTTCCATTATTAAAAAAAGCAACGATCTCATCTGCACGATTCGATTCACCTAATTCCTATCCACCGCCAGAATACAAGGCGTGGGAGATCGGGTTCCAGATTACACAAGGCAATCATACGTCGGGATTCAGTGGAACTGTACATGCAGGCACAGGGGAAGTGTTAAGTGTACATTTGCCGTCGGATATCCTGGATAAACATGTCTCGGAATCAGATGTGAAGTTAACCAAAGCTCAAGCTGAAGAAAAGGCCGTGGCACTGTTGTACCAAGCGATTCCAGGTCTTAAGGAAAGTGAATATGCTCCGCTTGGAGATCTGTATTCTTCCATCGAACAAGAGTCATTGTTTGGCAGAACAGAGTATCGATACGGGTACCAGTTAAAACATGATGGATTGTTATCCGACGCAGAGACAGTCTACATTAATGTGGATGAAAGTGGTTTGGTGACAGGTTACTCACGAGGTACTATTGAAGCCAAGTATCCCTCATCGAAACCGGCAGCTTCAGAAGAGAAGGCCAGACAGCAGTTTGAAGAACAGTTCGATGTGGAACTGGCTTATATCGCCAAAGATCGTCTATCTTCCAAACAGGGTCAGCAGTATTACCTTGCATATACACCAAAAAATATCAGTATCGTTCCGATTGAGGCCAATACGTTGGAACGAATTAATACATTAACAGGTAAAGCTGTAGATGAAGATTCTTTGCAGCAGGATACGAAGTTGAAAGGTGATGTAACTCCTTTTGTCCCGGCCAATGGTACGAGGTTAAATGTTCAGCAGGCCGCCAATCGGGTCGCAACGAACTTTGATATTCCCAAGGGTTATAAGCTGGAACATAACCAGCTGGGCAAGGGATATTACTCAAGTCCGAACAATCAGGTATGGAGTCTGAGCTGGAGCGATCGAAGTGCCAATATGTCCTATATGTTCATGCGGGATATTTCAGCACAGGTAGATGCAGTTACCGGGCAGATCTACAGTTATACGATGATGCAACGAATCGGACCAGAGATGGAACAGGAGAAGCCGGCTGAGGAGAAGGCAGGCAAATTGGTAACCCGGAAGCAGGCTGAGAAACTGGCGATGGACACAGTGATTGCGCTAGTTCCAGACGCGACGGAGCAGTTCCGACTGGCTAACGTGATTGAGGTGGATGATGCTCGCACATTTTTGTTCCAGCGTTATCTGAACGGAATTCCGGTTAAGGAAGATACGGCACAAGTACAGGTGTTGAACAACGGGACGATTAACGAGTTCTATACACGTATTGCGGCAACGCCTGAACAACTGCCGGCAGATGTTAAGCCAGCCATCAGTTATGAAGAGGCCAAGGCACTCTATCTGGAGGAGTTCAAGCTGATCCTCGCATATTCCCGTTATGGCGGATATGGTATGAACGGTGGTCAAGTCATCCCGGCGGGGGTGAATCTTGCTTATATGCCTACACGTGATGAGAATTCGATCTATGGTAACTATGAAGCGCTGGATGCGAACACAGGGGAGTGGAAGCTTTTATACGGAGACACAAGCTCTGCAACCAAGACCGAACCTACGGATATCTTGGGTCATGTGGCCGAAGCAGCTCTACGCAATATGACACAGCATGGCGTATTGCTTGCTGATGAGCAGGGACGCGTATTCCCGGATCGTGTGATCACCCGAGGAGATTGGTTTAACTATCTGGCAAGAGCGATTAATCCAAATATGGATCTGTACTACAGTGGGGACGGAGATGACAAGTTATACGCTGATGTGAAACCTGACAGCCCGTATTATAAGGCAGTTCGGGCATTAATCGATCAGCGCTGGCTTGCCGGAGCGGACCCTGAACAGAATTTGAATCCGCAAGAAGAGATGACACGTGAAGAATTGGCAGTGCTGCTTGTACGTATTTTACGCTATGAGAAGCTGGCCGGATTCTATACATTGCCATCGGATCTTCCCAACATTGCGGATGCCAGTGCCATTACGAGTAAGGGAGCGGTTTCCCTGAGTCTGAAGCTGGGATTGCTTCCTTCGATTGAAGGACGATTCATGCCTGCACGTAAAGTGACGGTAGCTGAAGCGTCACAGGTATTGGAACGGCTCGCGAAGCTTCAAGGTAAGACAGATACGTTTATGAGTGGTAATCGCCTGTATTAGACGAGGAATCACTCATATCTTGCCCAAGCGAATCATAGGATGAAGATAACGGGTAATCGTGATTTATTGAACTGAAGATCAAAGGGACCTTCCATAGAAGGTCTCTTTTGATTTAATTTTTACGAAAGTTATATAAGTTCAACTAAACATTTACTCAGCGATCGGAAAGTTGTTCTGACATCGGAGTGTTCGTGTAAATATTCTTTAGTTGAAATGATATAGAAGATGACGACAGAGCCTTTTGTGATACAATAGGGCGTGAGAACTTTGCAAAGAAGGGTGGGTTCCTTTCATGGGTAAGAACGGGAAACGAATTATCACCATACTGCTGGCAGGCTGTCTGATTGCTGTAGCGTTACCACGTACGGTTGATCTGGATCAACTGTATGCTGCATCAGGAACATCAGATATATCCACGGCAACAGATTTGCGCCAGACCTTGCTTACCGCAATGTCACAGCGAACGGAGGAACTTGTTTTTACATACAAAGGCAATGTGAAAGGCCTCAAAAAACAATTACAAACCTCCATCGATGAGGCAATGAAGAGTGACCCCTATATTCAATATACCGTTAAAAGTTATGCATTTAATTATAAAGGCTCCAATGTGTCCGCCGAGGTCCATGTGACTCTCTCCTATCGGGAGACCAAGGAGCAGACCGATTATGTGAATCGTAAAGTCACAAACGTGTTGAAAGAAATCATCAAACCAGGCATGACGGATCATGAGAAGGTCAAGGTCATCCATGACTGGATTGTGCTTAACCTTTCCTACGATACTTCGTTGAAGAAATATACGGCCTACGACGGGCTTGTTACAGGCAGTACCGTCTGTCAGGGATATTCACTGTTGGCATATCGGATGCTGGAGCGAGTAGGTATCGATAACCGGATTGTGGAAGGTACAGCAGGCGGGCAGCTTCATGCCTGGAATATCGTGAACCTGGATGGCAAGTGGTATCACATGGACACCACCTGGGATGATCCTACCCCTGACCGCAAAGGTAAGGTGAGCCACAGCTATTATTTGCTGAGTGATGATGAGATGGCACGTGACCATATCTGGACAGGCAAAAGCAAGTACCCCGCTGCGCCAGCCCCATATCGAGAAGCTTTATTAAAGCTGGTGAAGGCCGGAGATAGCAAAAAAGCTGCTTATCAGAAGCTGTACCATGCTCTGGATTATTCCCTGTATGATGAACAGGATGCCGTCAAAGGCCATGCTGCGCTGAAGACCAAGGTTCAAAGTAAGCTGAAGGAAGGCGGAACCTCGCTGACATTCAGGTACAAGGGTACGGAGGCTGGGCTGATTGAAGATTTGCAAGATTTGTACCAGCTTGGCATGAAATCGATATCTTATTATGTGTCCAAAATGGAAGGTACTACGGATCTGCGCGTCAAAATTAACTGGACACTATAACAACCGTTTGAACAGGATGCTCCGATTGAGGAGTATCCTTATTTGTGTTCAATTTTCTGTTCAAAAGCGAGGATTTTAGTGTTGTCTATTTTTTGTATATGTCGCTTTGCTATTCTAATCTTCGGCGTATGCCAACACTACGTACGAGGAGGATATTCAAAAAATGAGGAAAAAAGTGAGCATAGTGATCATTGCTCTGTTACTGGTCACGCAAATGATGCAGGGTTGGATATTTACACCAACCATGCATGCTCAGGATGAATTAACTAATTTGCCAGCCAGTGCAATCAGCGATACAGCGTCAGAAGAAGGTTTGGCAGATTCGGAAGAGGTGGACAACGTTGACGTTGCTGCCACTCCGGAAGAAGAGGGGGAGGGAAACCTCAACCAGAGCAGTTTAGCAATCGCAGCTGCAGGCCCGGTAATTACAGATCAATTGATTACCAGTGTGCAGATGTACAATCAGGCACCAGAAGACAACGGGAATGGCACGATTGAAGTCAAAGGAGATAAAATCGAGGATATTCGACCACGCATTCAGGATGAGGTGGCTGTAGTCTTTACATGGGGACTTGCAGATGACAACCACAACTACAGCGATGGCTCTACGTTCACCTTTAACTTGCCCGATAAATTCATCATCGGATCGCAGCTTAAGGGTAATCTGGATGGCGGTGTTGGGGAGTATGTGGTGAATCCAGATGGCACAATCATCTTTACCTTTAATGAACTGATCGAGCATGCGAAGCTGGAAGGTAACTTCTACGTGTGGATTAAGTTCGATGAGAGCAAGATGGAAGATGGCTTGAAACAACAGATAGACTTTAGTTCCGTGGGGCAGGGCATCATTGATGTACATTTTGCCAACACAGCCGTAGATAAGTTGAAGAAATCGGGAAGCGCAAACAAAAGTAACTTCAACTCGGATGAAATTAAATGGACCGTAGATTTTAACCAAGGCGAGAAGGCTATGAAAAATGCCGTTCTTGCAGACACATTCCCAGCAGAGCTGGAGCTCAAGGGCGATATCGAAATTCGCGAATTGGAAGTGCAACTGAATGGATCAGTAAAAGAAGGCCCAGTAGTTCAAACGGAACCACAGTTTCCAATTCAATTGGGAGACACAGATAAGGCCTATCGTGTAACCTATACGACAAGTGTTAAAGCACCAACCACTGCTCCGTTCACCAACGTGGAGTATCAAAACCAGGTTGCGCTTACAACAGATCAGAGCGAGCACGACGAAACAGATATTGGCCGAGTTCGTGTGAGTTTTAATGAGCCTTTGAACAAGTCAGGGCAAGATAGTGCGTATGATCCGGTGACACAGACGGTCACATGGAAAGTGCAATATAACTATAATCAGCAAGAAATCTTGCAAACGAATGCATGGATTGAAGACCGCTTTGATACGGCAAAACAGCAACTGATCAACAATTCCGTCAAAGTGTATCAAGTGGACATTAATGCAAGTGGAGCGGCTTCGAACAGAACACTGATCAATCCAAATGAATACACGCTCGAAGCGATGGGTACAGGGTTCGATAATGGCTTCAGATTACATTTTAAGAACGATATTACAAAGGCCTATGAGATCGAATATGATACACAATCCATTCATCGTGTTTATACAAACGACACCATTACGAACACAGTGAACATGTATGATGGTACTTCCAAAACAGGTCGAAGAGACATTCAGGAAGTCATTTTTGCAAAGAGTGTAAAAAGTGAAAACTTCAACACAAAAGAAATCGAATGGCAGATTGTTTTGAACCGTGATTTGCAGGACATGACGGATATCGTCATCACCGACAATTACGAAGGCAGACATATGAAACTGATTCCGGGTAGTCTTCAAGTGAGTGGTGTTAACAAAGAGGACTTTGAACTGACTCCAGACCCGGCTGATCCAACGTATGAAAAAGGATTCTCACTTCGCTTGAAGGACGGCATAACGCTTAGTACGGAGCATGTTATCACTTATAAGACAAGCTTCGATCCGACAGCAGGTATGCCAACGAATGATGAATATCGCAACTCGGCGAAGATCGATTGGGAAGAGTCTGATGTAAAACAGACTTCGATTACCAAATCTGCTGCGGTTAAACCGCAGGACTACACGATTCAAAATGGTAACAAAAAGGGTGAATATAGCGCCAAAGATAAAAAGATCACCTGGACAATCGATGTAAACTACAATTTGTTCGATATTAAGGATGCAATCCTTAAGGATGCTTACACTGGAGACCAATCTTTCGTAGACGGCTCATTGAAAGTTCATGAGTTAGAGTTGCAGGGGGCCAATAATGTTACTGCTGTAGGTAGCGAGGTTCCGCTCACACCTGGTCAATTCCAGCTGAACCCGGACGGTAAAGGTTTTGCGTTGGATCTGGGTAACATGGGCAAAATGGCTTATCGCATTCAGTACCAAACAAGTCTGGATGGACCATATTCTGTCGCAGGCGCTTATGCCAATCAGGCTGTTCTGACGGATGGTGAGGGTGGTGAAATACGATTTAATAGATCAGCCAGTGTTACACCTGCCAACGGTGGTGTATACGTGCGCAAAGCAGGCAAGCAAGAAGGTACAACGGATAAAGCATCATGGACGGTAAATATCAATCCAAGTCAATCTTTCATTCCTGCGGGTAACCAATTAACAGATACCTTGTCAGAGAACCAGATTTTATTGGCTGATTCATTGAAATTATATGCGACCAATTTACCAGCCAACAATTCAGGCAATGTATCCACCAAAGCTGGACTCGTTGATCCGGCTGATTATGAATTGGACGTGGAGGGCAATACATTTACCTTCACCTTCAAGAAAGATATTCATACCGCATTCATTTTGGAATATCAGTCTTATATTAATGCCGATCATGGCGCCCGAATTGAGAATAAGGTTGAATTTGCGGGCCAATCTTCCTCGGTAATCGGAGAAGGTAATCAGTCGGGAATCAAAGTTTCCTTGGCTGGAGCAGGTGGAGGAGCCTCTACAGGTCTGGGCAAAATCAGAATTCACAAAGTCAGTGATACAGGAGTTCCGCTGGAGGGCGCAATATTTGCAATCTATAATGCGTCTGGAACTACGCTTCTGGAAACATTGAAACCAACGGACGAGAATGGTGTGGTTGAAAGCTCCAGAAACTATCGATTAAACAATCTAACCAACGGTATACCTTATAAGTTAAAAGAATTATCTGCACCGGCAGGATACTTGGTTGATCCTGATTATGGCTCTGCCTCAGGTAAAACGATTGAATTTAAGGATGCGGATATTGCTTTTGAAATTGAAAATAAAAAGATTCGTCAAGGCTTTGAATTAACCAAGGTAGATGCGGTGGACTCCTCCAAGACACTTAAGGGTGCAACTTTCGAATTGTACTCCAAGGACGGCGCAACGCGAGAGAAAATCGATGAGTTAACGACAGGGGAAGATGGGAAGATCGCCAAAGGTGGACTGTTGCCAGGGGATTATGAGCTGGTAGAAGTCGTGGCACCTGAGTTTTATCAGTTGGATGCTACACCAATTCCGTTTACGATTTTAGAGAATCAGACGGAGAGTATTACATTGACAAAGTCTAATGCAATGGGTGCAGGTGGTAAACTTGTCGTTACCAAAGTAAATGCCAAGGATAAGTCCGTATTAAGCGGAATTGAATTCGAATTGCGTGATCGTTCCAACATTGTCATCGATACAAAAGTAACCGACCTAAATGGGGTCATTGAATTCGACGGTTTGGACTATGGTTCATATACATTGGTAGAGACCAAGGCAGAAGGCTTTGTTATTGAACAGCCGGAGACCCTTGTATCTATTATCAAACCGGAAACTCAATTAACCATTGAAAATAAAAAAAATGATCGTTCTGTGAAATTGATTAAAACCAATGCGGGTCGAACTCAGCACCTTCAAGGAGCTGTGTTTGAATTACGGGCCCAAACTGCATTGATGGATGCAAATGGGAATTGGGAGTTCCACAAGGTAACAGGTCTAGATGAAGTTACACTGACAACCAATCAACAAGGTGAAATTGTACTTGAAGACTTGGATATCAATAAATATCAGTTGGTTGAAATAAAAGCGCCTAACGGATACATGTTGGAAACAACACCAGTACCATTTGAAATTACGAACATACAAACCGAAGCCGTAGTTTTGGAAATAACAAATCAGGCTATCCCGGTATCGGGTGGTGGGTCTAGTGGACCTTATAATCCGGGAACACCTACTACGGGTGTAACACCAGATCCAGAGAAACCAGTAACTCCGGAACCAGGAAAGCCAAATCCGTCAGTTCCGGGCACGGTTGTAACTGAACCTACAGAGTCTGGGGGAGGAACCGAAAGTCCGACAGATGAAGATTCCGGGGTAGTGACACCGACACCAGGCGTATCCAACGGTGAAGACACTGCACCTCCTGTTGGGGATACAGATGCACCGGATGGGGATGGTGCACTTGCACCTCCTGCTGGAACGGATACAGATGGATCACAGGGCAATGGAAATTCTGCATCACAGCCAAACGGAAATTCTGGATCTCAGGGAATGCTGCCACAAACAGGTGAAGAGAGCACAATGGCTTACACTGCTGTGGGCATGATGCTGATGGCGCTAGGTAGCGCGGGATTCATGTACTTCCGCCGCAGACAATTGCTTCAGCGCTAGATCGCAGCACGCAATGCAGGAACAGATCATATTTGGATAAAAAAACACCCTCTAACTTTCACAAGTGACTCAGCGTCATCATGTGAATTACTAGAGGGTGTTTTATTTTATTTCAGCTGCACCTTAGGGAAGATCAAAATCCGGCAACCTCCGGATTCACTGCAATAGCTCTTACAATTAGGCGATGTGTTGGATTGACGAGTGGATCACAGGTAATCAAGGTAAGGACCTGTCCAAGCCCGGGATCCTCCAGCACAGATAAGTCAGTTGGCTCGACAACGGATATCTGATCTACCTTGTATTGGATAATCGTTCGATCTGCCAGGGTGACTTCCATTGAATCACCAATCTGGAGTTCTCCCAGACGGTTGAATAGTCGTCCTTTTTTGTGGGCGCGATGAGCGGCTATGGCAGCATTACCTTTGTTCCCGATACGGGTGGTTTCAACAAGATGGGTTGCAGCTACCTTCATATTGCCCTCCGTTGCACCCTCCAGAATCGGTAAGCGGACATCAATCTTGTCAATCGATAGCACCCCCAACGTATCTGAGGAGGCCTCTTGCACTGTACCTGTATTGTCAGTAGTCGGCTCGGCAGAAGCTGCATCCTGTATGCCTTGTTCGAAGGAGTGATTAAGCTTAGACAAGCCGTTTTGCAATTGCTCCAGATCGTTCATGACACGGGTCTGCTGCCAGTCATAATACGTTTCCCGCAGGAAAGGAAAGCTGATGATCAGGATGCCTAATAGAACGAGCAGAATAGAGAATTTTTTCATTATACATCAACTCCCGTTGTCCAAGAAAAATAGTATACCTTTCTCTATTCTACTTACCGACCTATACAAAATATGGACAGGGACGAAAGGACATACAGAAATGTTCGAAGGGGGAAGCCGCCCCAAAACAAAACCTCCCCGTTTCGCCACAGTAGGAAAACTGCAACGCCACGGGGAGGTTTTATTAAGTAGCCACTATTTATCAGCTGGTGAATCCGTAGGTGTGAAATCACATTCCTGTAACGGCACCACTTTGGTCTTTTTGATCCATTTGTAACCGAGCCACAACACCAGGAACAGGGGTACGCTCAAGTAAGCGACGATGGCTCCACTCCAGTCGATCTGGTCACCCGTGAATGCCTGATAGTTCTGTCCGATGATCACGATGATACACAGGACAAAGGCAAAGATTGGCCCAAACGGGAACCAACGTGCACGGTAAGGCAGATCGCTCAGATCCCTGCCTTGTGCAACGTATGCACGACGGAAGCGATAATGACTGATAGCGATGCCCAGCCAAGTGATAAAACCACACATACCGGATGCATTCAACAACCAGGTGTACACAATCCCATCGCCGAACAGGGAGGCAAGGAATGCCAACATACCAACGGCTGTTGTAAGCAAAAGTGCATTCATTGGAATGCCTTTTTTGTTCAACTTGCCGAGGAAACGAGGGGCTTTACCATCTCTGGCAAGGGCATAGAGAACCCGACTTGAAGCATACATGCCAGAGTTACCGGCAGAGAGTACAGAGGTTAAAATAACGGCATTCATCACGGAAGCTGCAATGGCGAGGCCAGCTTTCTCAAACACCAGTGTGAACGGGCTGACACCGATATTTTCCAGATCACCTTTGAGCAGATTCGGATGCGTATACGGGATGATCAGACTGATTACGGTAATCGCCAAAATGTAAAAAATCAGAATGCGCCAAAATACCTGACGAATTGCACGAGGTACATTTTCGCGCGGGTTTTCACTTTCACCGGCGGCTACCCCGATAAGCTCGGTACCTTGGAATGAAAATCCCGCAGCCATGAATACGCCTAACACGGCGAAGAATCCGCCATGGATGGGCGCATCACCGATGGTGAAGTTACTGAAACCAACCGCTTCTCCGCCCATAATACCAAAGATCATGAGCACACCAACGGCCAGGAAGATGATAACAGTAGCGACTTTGATAATGGCGAACCAGTACTCGGACTCTCCGTAGCCTTTAACAGACAACACGTTCAAGGAAAAGATCAGCACGAGGAACAATAAGCTCCATAACATGGATGAACTGTCGGGGAACCAGTATTTAATGAGTACAGTAGCGGCAGCAAGCTCTGCTGCAATGGTTACCGCCCAGTTGTACCAAAAGTTCCAGCCCATGGCGAACCCGAGAGCAGGATCGACAAAACGTGCGGCATACGTATTAAATGAACCGGAGTCCGGCATAAAGGTAGCAAGCTCACCAAGGCTGGTCATTAGGAAATAAACCATGATGCCAACGGCCACATAGGCAATTAATGCTCCACCAGGGCCTGCGGTTGAGATGGCGGTACCACTTGCGAGAAACAGCCCGGTACCAATCGAGCCACCGAGGGCGATCATCGTCATATGGCGTGCGCGTAATCCTTTTTTCAGGGAAGGTCCAGTTGTTGTTGGGTTACTGCGGTCTTGCATGGAAACACTCCTTCATTCGATATACTGATGTTTGCGATACTTGAATTCATAAAAACAAAAAGACCACAGGCATCAGCCTGCGGTCTTTAATATTTCAATGTCCGCACCATGTCCCAGATGATTAAGATAGCTCAACACAGAAGAATTCATACCTTTATATAAAGGAAATGTACTTCTGTGACAGTTCTGCGCCTTTCGACAGCAGCCCCAGCTCACTGAACCGTATAAGGAACGTCCAGCGAGCTTCGGCGGGTACACCTTTCGGCTGATCTCATAAGCGGCTCCTTAGCGCCTCCATCAGCGTACTGATCGCACCCGCGACCTCTACCTCACCATCAATGGATGAGGTGTATCTATTGTCTATGAAATTATGAACAACACAACTTAACACCGTGTGTCCTGTTTAGTAAACAGACAATCAGTATAACGCGCATGGTTTTCCAGTGCAATAACAATTGTTGGATGTGAGGTCTGAGAGACGACTATTCCTCTTTTTTGTTACGGCCAGCCATCTGCTGCCATACCGTTCCAGCAGCCTGTTCGCCCGATTCAATCCGTTCCAGAGCCATCTTGGCCTGTAGGCTGACTTCAAATTCAGGATCATCGGCTGCAACTCGCAACGCTTGCTCTGCTTCTTCAGTTCCGACCTCATAGAGAAAACGTGCTGCACGCCAGCGTACAAGTTTACTTTTATCGGATAATGTGGCTGTCATGGCTGGAGTGGCGGCAGGATCACCGATATCAGACAAGGTATCCCCGGCAGTCCGGCGTACCGCAGGAGAACTGTCCTGAAGCGCTTCATACAGCAATTCCATCGCTTCCGGTGTACGAATGTCACCCAGGTATACGACAGCCAAGCGACGTATCTGCATTTTATTGTCATGCAAGGCATGGGCTACGAGAGGCAGTCTTTCTGCTGTAGGCTCCATGCCGTCAAATGCCGCATAGCGAACATTCCAGTCCTCGTTTCGCAGAGCCTCTTCAAGTTCGGCTCCATCCAATTCACGGCGGCGCTCGACGAACTCTTCGGATTTGGTACCATGTTCAATGGCCTGTTTAATGACTTGCTCCAGCCGTTCCGGCGGGTAAGCGGCTTCCAGTTCCTGCTCGACTTCACGTGCAATATCAGGCAATTCACCATATCGAACACCGTAATCACTCAGTTTGCGTTCTTTGATCATCGTTGCACTGGCGACTTCTGTCACGGCTTTGACAAAACGATCTGACAACGAGATTCGTTCTTCCTTGACCCCGGCCTTGACCCTAATTTGCATCGGTACGCCTCGGAAGAATTGTACAAATACCTGTGCTTCTCCGAAGTGCTCGCCTGAACCATCTTCGGATTCAATCCAGTCCAGATCGATGCCTTGCTGTCCAAGGCGATTTTGGACTTCGCCCAAGATAACGGACCAGTCGGCATTCCCTTTACGATCAAGTGCCACAAAGTCTGTTGTGTGGAACACACTCTTTACACCGGGAATATGAAGCATCTGGCGAATGAACGCCGGAGCAGATCGTTCGTTGTCCAGTGTATATGTTTTGCGAATTCCGTCCTCCAGACGTTCATCGAGATGTAGCATCATCGTATTTGGACTCGGTGTTGGTTCAATGGAAACAATATTCATCAATGTAACCTCCTATAGTACCAGATTCATCTTTAACTTCCCGTAAATTAAATCACACGGGTATTTCTCTATTTTACATCAATGTGAGGAATCTGCGAAATCATCCAGAAGTGAAGTGGACGTTTCTAACACTTAATGTGAAGAAGTACGAAATTTGTTAACACTTCTTTCATGTTCACGCACAAACATTTTTAAACGAAAATTGGCACAATAAAGATAAGAATCAACTGGAGGTTATACCTATGGAACCCATTACCGTGCTCTCGGATGGAAAACGTCGTATTGCATATGAGAATATTATTCAATTGTTCAGGAACTGGATTGAGGACTCAACATCCGGTTCTGCGATAGAAACACATCGGGGAAGTTGGGAAAATGCCCGTTATTGTATTGTTGATTATCAGGTTGCCGAAGAAGCGGTGTCAGCAGCAAATGCCATTCGGGCTTTTATGCCACAACTTCCGTTACTGGTCATTACGGATTTCAAATCCCTTATTCGGAAGCGTCACCTGCAACAGATTACAGGTACAGGTGAGATGAAGATGATTCTCTGGAACGAGCAAGACCCGAATCAACTAATCAAGGATATGGAAAATTGGTTTCATTCTTCGTCTATCCATAAATCAGAAATAGCCGTACCGCCCATCTTATCCATGAGATAAAAGAGGGGTATGGCAGAGGGTGTTTAACTTCAAGCGTTACGATCGTATTAGATCACATATTTATAGCCTGTTCCCCAAACCGTCTTAATATAACGTGGGTTCTTGGGGTCAGGCTCAATTTTTTTACGCAGACTTGAGATATGAACATCAATGGTACGATCCAGATAGGCGCGTTCGGAGCCTTTGATCCGATCCATCAGTTCATTGCGGGTGAACACTTTACCTGGATTGCGGTACAATTCCTTCATAATCTCAAACTCAATATGAGTGACCTCGATTTCAACGCCATCCACAAACAGGGTTCTTCTGTACTCATTCACATTCACATGTCCAGTAACCTCTGCCTGCTTGTCTTCTTTTACCGGTTTATCCTTATAGGAAATGATTGATCTTCGCAGCAGTGCTTTAATCCGGGCATCCAACTCTTTCAAACTAAATGGTTTGCACAGAAAGTCATCCGCACCATTATGCAATGCGCGAAGTCGATCATTCAGCATGGTGCTTGCCGAGATCATCAGAATGGGCACAGTGGAGTGCTGGCGAAAGGCTTCTACGAGATCATTTCCATCCATTTCAGGAAGCATGAGATCCGTTACAACAATATCCGGCTGGAATTGTGGAAACAGTTGAAGTGCCTCGCGGGCATGATGAACCCGTTCAGTGATATATCCTTCCTCCTCAAGAAAGAAAGCAATCATGTCGGCCAGATTTTTCTCATCTTCTATAAGAAGTACTTTGATAGTCATAGGGTCACACTCCTGGTGAAAATAATATGTTAAGAAAATGCTAAAAAAACAAGGTGAATTGCGAATAAATGCCGCAAATTTTTTAATGTTTCTATCCCAAAATATAGGATGTATATGTAGAGAAAGAATAAGCTTTTTGCATGAACTTCAATATTCTAGCATGAATGCAGTTTGGTTGCCGATCAATCAGAATTTCCCAAAGCTACACCAAGTATTAATTACAGTATAATGGATCAGAACGAGTTAAGGGGAAAAAAAGTAATATTGTATCCGCTTAAGTTTATAGGGGGAACCAACGTTGTTGTTGAAAACAGAAGAAACAATGATCCATGAGGGCAATTGCTTATGGATCGTATAAAGGCAAGACAAATGCTGGATTGGGTCGTGTTGAAGCTGAGAATACCCTGGATTGGGACCAGCATTCTGATCATTCTGGGCTCATTAAGCACCATTTTTCCGTTTACTTTATTCTATGGTGTACAGTTTATGATTGGTAGCGCAGCAGCACTCGTTGCTCTACGTTTGCATGGGGCCATCTATGGATTTGTTACCTTCACAGTCATCCATCTGCTGAATACCGTCTTTGTTGGCTTCCAGCCGCACAATTTATCTATAATGCTTGCTCATTTCATGGAATTAATCTGGATGCTCGTTTGGCAGAGCCGTTGGAAGAATGGCAGCCTAATCAAGGCTAATGCTGTCTTTTGGGTAGTGATGTTACTTCCTGTTATCTATGCCGGGCATTTTATGTTGGGTTTAGATATAGACGATTTGAAGTATGAGTATATGTATATTGCTGTCATTGGTATGGTGAATGCGTTGATCGCGGGAATTGTAGTTGATTTTTGGATCACCACGGGTGAACACAAATCAAAACGCACGGGAACTATTCCATTAACAAGAATTGCGTTTAAATACGTAGTCGCCTTTGTGGTATTTGTTTCTCTCGTACTGTTATCCGCAGATAGCCGTAGACAATTGGGTCAAATGAATGATGCCATATTACGTGATATGAAATATGCAGCGACTGCGGTTGTTCAGGATATTGATGAAGAGTATGTTACCTCTGAGAATATGGATCAGAATATGGCGCGTTATCATCATCTACTGGGTGTGAATGTGATTCTGCTGAATCGGGATGATACAGTCGTTGCTTCTGGATTGAACACACTTCAGGTAGGCGATTACCTGGATATGGACAGATTCCGTCTTCTGAAATCAAGGGATAACCTCTTTTTGTTAAGTTCCGCAAATATCCATTACAGCGATGTATTGAATCACTGGAAACAAGCCTCTTTTATCTATGAAGCAGAAATGACAAGGTTAACACCTTATCGGGTATTCATTGTGACCGACTCGTCCAAGTATTACCCCCGAATCGAATCCATTTATCTGACCACGCTGCAATCCCTGTTCATCATCATCGTGGCTTCCATGATCGTAGCCGCTCCTCTCAGCAGTAAGGTTGTTAGCCCGCTGTTAAGACTGACCCGAATGACAGGCTCTCTTCCGAGACTGCTGTTTCGAAATGGGAAGATGGAGTGGCCAACCAGCCATGTAACCGAAGTACAGATCCTGATTGGTAATTTGCGCAAAATGGCCGATGTGCTGCTGGAACAATTCGAACAGATTCGTCACGACAAGTTAACGCTTGAGGACAGGGTTATTGAGCGTACCAAGGAACTCAAGAATAGTGAAGAGGTCAAACGTGCCATTATTGAATCCTCTATTGATGCGATTATCGCTGTAGACTCCAATGGGGTGATCGTTGAGTTTAATCCGGAGGCTGAAAGAATGTTTGGATTGCGTCGGGAAGAAGTGATCCTGCACAAGGAAGTTCCATCTCTTTTTCAAGGAGCCAGCTGCAAGGAGATCAAGAATCTGCTGGAGCGATTTGAATATGTTGAAGGTAAAAGATACACCATTGTTGAAGAAATTTCAGGTATCCGAAGAGATGGTTCCGTTTTTCCGATAGAGTACAAAATTGTTGAGATCCAGTTGGGCAAAAATGAGACATTATATAACCTGTTTATTAAGGATATTACAGAGCGGACCAGAGCAGAAGAAGATCGTGTACGTCATGCCCTTGCGCTGGAGAAGCTGAACTCAGAGTTGTTCAATGAGAAGATTGCCATTCAGGAACAGCGAGATATCAGTGAGCAATTTATTGAATCTGTACGAGAAGGGCTCGTGATGTCTGATCGATTAGGGACCATAACCATCGTCAACCGAAGGATAGAAGAGATGTTTGGTTTGGGTGATTTTATGGGCAGATCCATTGAAGATTTGGCGCAGGCGATTGATACGATGGTATTAACGGACAACTTCAATCTGATGGAACAGACGAGAGCATTCCTGAATGGAGAAACGGCGTTTATCGAGACTGAATTTATATTTAATAATGTGGATAAAAGTGTGTTTTCCTTGTACATGAAGCAGATGGATGTCCCGGGTAAAAACCATGGGTTTCTGCTGGTGTTCCGTGACCGGACAGGAGAAGAACGGCTGGATCGGATGAAAAATGAGCTGATCAGTGTGGTATCTCATGAACTTCGAACGCCTGTAGCCACCATTATGGGATATGTGGAATTAATGATGATGTATGACCTTCCGGCAGCTCAACAGCGGGAATTCATGCAGACCATCTCTTCGGAGGGCAAGCGGCTGAGCAGTTTGCTCGATGATGTACTCGATATTCAGCGGCTCGACAACGAAGGTATGACTTACCACATGACGTATGTACCGCTGGTTGAGTTGGTAGAAGGGGTTGCCGAACAGTGGAATATGAAGTCTGCCCAACGTATCTACGTGCATACGTTTAATGGAGACTTTTTTGCTTATGCGGACCAGAACAGGATGGTTCAGGTTCTGCATAATCTGGTGGGCAATGCAGTCAAGTATTCTCCGGGAGCCGATCGTATTGATGTTACGTTATGGGAAGAAGAGGAATGGTTATGTCTTGATGTGCGTGACTACGGAATAGGTATTGCGGAGCAAGAGAAGGACATGTTGTTCAACAAATTCTATCGGGTCGATAATTCGGATCATCGGCAGATTGGTGGAACAGGAATTGGGTTGTACATTTCCCGTAAAATTGTAGAGGACCATAAGGGTACACTGACCTTTATATCTGCACCGCACAAAGGAAGTACCTTCAAGGTTCGACTGCCCAAGCAGGACGTATTGGTGTGAGTTTAATGAAGAATGAAGAAATGTATTTCATTTTTTTTATGAATAATGTTTATGTACGAGACCTATGGATAGAGCCTTTGCCCTTCAGCGCGTGAGCGTGATAAGGGGAAAGGCTTTTTTTGTTTTTCAATTTCCCCGGATAAAAAAACAACTTCTTTTGCAAACTGTCTATAGAGCCATAATTTGCATCCCATGCAAAAGGAGGACGGCAGGTATATGTTCCGTAAACAAGAGAAAACACTCATCATCGTCTGTCTGGTTGCAGCTGTGGTTGTGCTGTATGCCGTTGTGAAGAGCATCATCCGAATCATGAGTTATTGAGATACACGTTCAAGCAGAGTAACTGCTGTCGTACATAACGATTATGTGAAAGAGGAGTGTAACCATGTCATCCCTGGACCCTGTTTTGCTCAGCCGGATACTAACCGGCCTTACCTTGTTTGTACACATTATTTTTGCCTCTATCGGTGTAGGTGTTCCACTTATGATTGCCTTGGCCGAGTGGCGAGGACTCCGAACCAATGATATGCATTACACCTTGCTGGCACGCCGGTGGGCGCGAGGTTTTGTCATCACCGTTGCCGTGGGCGTCGTTACAGGCACCTCGATCGGATTACAGCTCAGTCTGCTGTGGCCGATGTTTATGCGGGTAGCGGGTCAGGCAATCGCCCTGCCGCTGTTCATGGAGACGTTTGCCTTTTTTATAGAGGCGATCTTTCTTGGAATTTACCTCTATACGTGGGATCGTTTCAAAAAGAAATATACGCATATGCTGCTGTTGATTCCGGTAGCTCTCGGCTCATCTGCATCTGCGATCTTCATTACAACGGTGAACTCCTTCATGAACCAGCCTCAGGGATTCACCCTGATTAATGGCATCATGAAGGACATCCATCCGATTGCTGCCATGTTGAATCCGGCAACGCCAACCAAAGTGTCCCATGTACTCGCCTCATCCTACACCTTGAGTGCAGGTATTCTGGCGGGGATCGCCGCCTTTAGTTTGCTTCGGGGACGGGATCATGTGTATTACAAAAAAGCACTGAAACTCACGACGGTATCTGCGCTCGTATTTGCCATCAGCACCGTCATGATCGGCGATTCCTCCGGTAAATTTCTGGCGAAGTATCAGCCGGAGAAGCTGGCTGCCGCAGAATGGCATTTCAAGACGATGAAAGAGGCACCGCTTGTCTATGGCGGTATTTTGGATGAGAACAATGAAGTGAAATACGCCATTGAGATTCCTTATGCACTTAGCATTTTGGCGGGTAATCGCCCAGATACGGAAGTAAAAGGACTCGAAGAATTTCCGGCGGATCTAAGACCACCGTTGTCCATTCATTATATGTTCGACCTGAAGGTCACAACCGGAGTGATCATTCTGATGATTCCTGTGTTATATGTACTGCGGCGGTGGTTGCCAGGGCGCAAGCCCTATCCCAAATGGCTGCTGCTTGGCATCGTCTTGCTGGGGCCTCTGGCCATGATTGCGATCGAGTTGGGGTGGATGTTCGCTGAAGTTGGCAGGCAGCCTTGGATCTTACGCGGATATATGAAGGTGGCGGAAGCAGCCACGACGTCAACTTCGGTAGGATGGATGTTAGTGTTGTTCATCTTGCTGTATCTGATCCTGTGTTTCTCGTGCATTCGGGTACTCAGCAAGCTGTTCCGCAACAAGGAAGCAGAGAAGGAACTAGAGTCTCTGGGGCTTGAAGGAGGGATCGTGCATTGAGTTTCGAAATTGCAGGCATCGCAATATTGTGGACGTTTTTGTTCGGTTACCTGATCGTTGCTTCGATTGATTTTGGCGCCGGGTTCTTCAGCTTTTACAGCATTTTGACCGGGCATGAGAACAAAATTCATAACATCATTCAGCGCTACTTGTCTCCCGTGTGGGAAGTGACGAATGTGTTCCTGATCTTTTTTGTGGTTGGACTGGTCGGATTTTATCCGGACAGCGCCTTTTATTACGGGACGGCTTTGCTGGTTCCGGGTTCCCTGGCCATTGTACTGCTTGCGATCCGGGGCGTGTATTACGCCTACAATACCTATGGCAATCATGGGCAGAACAGCCGGATCTATATGGCATTGTACGGGGCGACGGGATTGCTGATTCCGGCCGTATTTTCCACCATTTTGGCGATATCCGAAGGCGGGATTATTGAGCAGGTGGGCGATCAGGTGTTTTTTCGCTGGCGTGAATTTTTGACGAATCCCTATACTTGGTCGGTTGTTTTGCTTGCACTGGTCAGTGTGCTGTACATCTCGGCGATGTTTCTATCCTATTATGCAAAACGGGCGGGGGATGAGCCGGCATATGAGGTGCTTCGAGAGTACGCGCTGCTCTGGAGTTTGCCTACCATTTTTGCAAGCTTTCTGGCTTTTTTGCAGATTAACAAACAGAATCCCGCACACTTTGAGCAAATGGTGAATATTTCGTGGATGTTCATCGCTTCGTTTATTTGTTTTGTCATTGCCGTGTCGCTGGTGTGGAAAAGTAAATATCTAGGTTGGTGTTTTGTCGCTGTCATGCTACAGTTTGCCTTTGCCTGGTATGGTTACGGGCGATCTCACCTTCCGTACATTCTGTATCCTTACATCAATATTTACGACGGCTTTACGAATCGCACGATGGGGATTGCGCTCATTACAGCGTTTAGTCTGGGGTTACTCGTGCTCATTCCTTCGCTTGTGCTGATTATGAAGCTGTTCCTGTTTGATGCCAATTATGTGCGCGGTAATTCTGGTAAAAAGAAAGGATGAGTCTGTTCATGGTCACTACTGAGGGAGTCACGGGCATACCCGGTATAACCGGATTAAGCTTTTTTGAGACATTCACCATTATGTACGCCCCTCCACTGATCATTGCGGCTGCTATTGTCTTTCTGTTTGTATATCTGGCCGTATATAAGAACCCAAAGGATTGATTGGTTGGTACGTCCATTCCCGTTTGGGGTAATCTCTTGTTAAGAAATGAGGAAGGGAGGAGGGCCCTTTCATGCCGAAAATCCGTTATAACAATATCGATAATGTAAGTACGGACAAAACGCTGAAGGAATTCAAACAATGGAGGGAGCAGCGGCGCAATAAAGTGAAGGACTACTCCTACACCGTGCCCAAACACCCGCCTGAACTGGATTATCTGCATGCCAACCGGGATGACACAAGTATTACCTGGATTGGTCACTCCACGTTTTTCATTCAATATTATGGATTGAACATCGTGACTGACCCGGTGTGGGCCGAAAAAATGGGATTTCAACGAAGGCTCGGTGCCCCCGGCATTCCGATTCAGGATATTCCACCTTTGGATGTGATTTTGATATCCCATTCCCACTATGATCATCTGCATCTGGCTTCCTTGCGTAAGCTGATTACCGCCAAGACGTTGCTGATCGTACCTGATGGTCTCAAGCGCAAGATGATTCGTAAAGGATTTCATAGATGCCAGGAGATGAAATGGTGGGATCATATGACACTTGGCGGAGTCAAAATAACTTTTGTCCCTGCACAGCACTGGACGCGCCGAACGTTGTTTGATACCAATACGTCCCATTGGGGCGGTTATGTATTGGAATCGAATCATTCGGTAACGACTTCAGCAGCGGAAAGTGCTGCAACAACGAGCAATCAGGATGAATCATCCACGGAATCAGGGAAGAATGAAACATCCAAAACATCAGGCGGTCCGCCTGTGTTGTATTTTGTGGGTGATACAGGTTACTTCCAGGGTTTCAAAACGATTGGAGAGCGCTTTGACATTGGTGTTACCCTGATGCCCATCGGTGCCTACGATCCGGAGTGGTTTATGACTTCTCAGCATGTGACACCTGAAGAAGCGCTGCAGGGATTCGTTGAATCCGGTTCACAGCTCATGGTGCCAATGCATTATGGCACATTCAAGCTGGCGGATGATACGCCCAAGGAAGCACTGGATCGTCTGGAAGTTGAACGTGAACGGCTAGGCATTGGTAAAGAGCGGATTCGTGTGCTTGGTCATGGCGAGACGCTCCGCATTCACCACGAGAAAAGCAAACAGGACTAACAAAAGTGAGCCAAATATGTTAATGTAGGGATATGCCTGCATGAACAGTACATTTACCAAATCTTTAATAAGTAAAAAGCGGCCAATTTTCGAATTTGCCGCTTTTTTGTGTTATAATATGGTGCCAGAATAGGCATCGGGATATTGAATCCATGATTTACGCAACTTGCTATTCATGCAGTATGCAGATTAACCAATAAAGGATGGTATGCTTAATGATCAGTACAAGCGGCATCACGCTCCGCTACGGAAAACGTGCACTTTTTGAAGATGTAAATATCAAATTCACACCAGGAAACTGTTACGGCCTCATCGGCGCCAATGGAGCCGGTAAATCAACATTTTTGAAAATTTTGTCCGGTGAAATTGAATCAAACTCGGGAGAGGTGCACATCACCCCGGGCGAACGTATGGCCGTTTTGAAGCAAAACCACTTTGAATATGATGAGTATCCGGTTCTCGAAACGGTAATTATGGGTCATAGTCGTCTCTATGCCATTATGAAAGAAAAAGATACGCTGTATGCCAAAGCGGACTTCACAGAAGAAGACGGCCTGCGTGCAGGTGAGCTTGAAGGTGAATTTGCGGAGCTTAATGGCTGGGATGCTGAGCCGGATGCAGCGGCACTCCTGATCGGTCTGGGTATCGACCGTGACATGCACGATAAGAAAATGAATGAACTGAGTGGTAACGAAAAAGTTCGTGTCCTGCTTGCACAAGCATTGTTTGGTCGTCCAAACAACCTGTTGCTCGATGAGCCTACCAACCACTTGGATCTCGAATCCATTCAATGGCTTGAGAACTTCTTGATGGATTATGAAGGTACTGTTATTGTGGTATCCCATGACCGTCACTTCCTGAACAAAGTATGTACGCACATTGCGGATATCGACTTTGGTAAAATCCAGCTGTACGTAGGTAACTATGACTTCTGGTACGAGTCCAGCCAATTGGCACTTGCGTTGCAACGTGATGCCAACAAGAAAAAAGAAGAGAAGATTAAAGAGCTTCAAGCCTTTATTCAACGTTTCTCTGCGAATGCCTCGAAATCGAAACAGGCAACTTCCCGGAAGAAACAACTCGACAAAATCACGCTGGATGACCTTCGTCCATCGAACCGTAAATATCCGTTTATCAACTTCAAACCTGAGCGTGAAGCCGGTAAACAATTGTTGACCGTAGATCGCATCAGCAAATCCATTGATGGTGTGAAAATGCTGAATGATATCAGCTTTGTCGTGAACAAAGGGGATAAAATCGCATTTGTTGGCCCGAACGGGAATGCCAAGTCACTCTTGTTTGATATTCTTATGGGTGAAACGGAATTGGATAGCGGCGAGTATACTTGGGGTGTAACTACAACTCAAGCTTATTTCCCGAAAGACAACTCCAAATATTTTGACGGTGTAGACATGACGCTTGTGGATTGGCTCCGTCAATATTCCAAAGATCAGGATGAAACGTATCTGCGTGGATTCTTGGGACGTATGTTGTTCTCAGGTGAGGAATCCTTGAAAAAGGCAAGTGTACTCTCCGGGGGCGAGAAAGTTCGCTGTATGCTGGCGAAAATGATGCAGACTGGTGCTAACGCATTGATTCTGGATGAGCCTACGAACCACTTGGATCTCGAATCCATTACAGCGCTGAACAATGGTATGATTGATTTTGACGGCACAATGCTGTTCACATCCCATGACCATCAGTTCATTCAAACGATTGCTAACCGGATTATCGAAATTACGCCGAATGGCATCATTGATCGCCAAATGAGCTATGACGAGTATCTGGAAAGTGACGAAATCAAAGAACTGCGCAATAAAATGTATCCGGTAGAAGCTTAAACTAAGCATCATCTACCGCACACATTATCATAGGAACACCAAAGAACCGCAAGCCTCTGTGAAGAGGGCTTGCGGTTCTTTTTGTAATTCAATGGGTTTCTCTACGGCTTTAAGACCTAAGATCCACCAGTACGGCGACGTTGGTTGTTAGGCTTTTTGTTGTTTTGACTCTTCATCGCTTTAGGTCCGCCTTCAAAGTAGGCGCTGGATTGGTTACCGGAATTTGCTTGTTCTTTCTTCTGCGCCAGCTTTTGGCGTATAGCATCCTGCAAACTGACCTTTTTCGGTTCGTTATTTTCGCTCATCGTTATTTCCCTCCCGGTCTTACAGTGAGCCGTCCAGATTGGACGGGATGTACCTATTTTATACGTTTTATAAAAGCCCCACAAGGGCAACCTGATAAAATGCTCAAAACCTTTGGTTTTACCCAGGCCAACATTTTTTCTCATTAACTACAGCCCTGCCGTCTGGCAACTTTGTTTCGGCTTGCCTACAGCAATGCAGCCTGGCAACACTGTTTCTGTAGACCCACACGCTCCGCATTTGTTAACATGGAAAAACCGTAATACGAAACGTTAAAGGGGTGTCGCCCGGTTTGAACGCTTATGAAGAAATTCGAAAAGGGGAGCGAGGGGCTTGGGTTAGTATCGTAGCGTATCTCGTCTTGTCCGCTTTTAAGCTGATCTGTGGATATTTATTTGCTTCCAGCGCCTTGCTGGCCGATGGTTTTAATAACCTTACGGATATTGTGGCATCCGTTGCTGTATTGATCGGGCTTCGGATCTCCCAGAAACCACCTGATTCGGATCATGCCTATGGTCATTTCAGAGCGGAGACGGTTGCTGCCTTGGTGGCTTCATTTATTATGGCTATGGTTGGGCTGCAAGTATTGGTTGAAGCCGTTCGCTCCTGGTATGAAGGAGCCTTTGTTGCTCCAAATCTGTGGGCGGCAGCGGTGGCTGTAGTCTGTGCTGTGGTGATGTTAGGTGTATATCGTTACAATCACCGTCTGGCTAAACAAATTAATAGTCAGGCTCTGATGGCTGCGGCGAAAGATAATCGTTCGGATGCCTGGGTCAGCATAGGCGCTGCAGTTGGAATTATAGGTGCGCAGTTTGGACTTCCATGGCTGGATAAAGTAGCTGCCATTGCTGTAGGTCTGTTGATCTGCAAAACGGCTTGGGAGATTTTCCGGGATTCTACACATCGTCTTACCGATGGATTTGACCAGAAGGAACTGACGGATCTCAGATCCTCCGTAGCACGCGTTCCCGGTGTTGAGATGATCAAGGATGTGAAGGCACGTGTGCATGGCAGTCATGTACTTGTGGACGTAGTCATTGAAGTGGACGGAGGCCTAAGCTTGATTGAAGGCCATCAGATCTGTGACCGTGTTGAAGAGCGGTTGAAGCGATCGCATAACATCATGCATGTACATGTACATGTGGAACCAAAGACGGAAGAAGTCACAAGGAACCCTTGAACAGGGAGTGAACATCTTGGAAAATCAAAAGAGGACAGCCGCGATTGTGCGTGCTGTCCTCTTTACTTATCATTAGAACGATTATACGATGTTACTTAATGGCAACGTGAACCCAAGCTTTGCCTTTCCAAGTGTATACTTGTACCCACTCGCCACCATCGAATCCATCAACAACTTCACCTGTTGTATCGATGATCTGGGAACCCAGTGCACCGATTGGTTTACCGTTAGGTGCATCATAGAACCAAGTGCGCTCCAGAAGGTTCAGCAACATCGTTGGTGCCAGTACTTCATCACCTGGTTTTACGAGTGGCTCTTCAAACATTTTGTCATCTGTAGTCGTAGCTGGCGTTTCAGTTGTAGTTGAAGTACCTTCTGCACCTGTAGTGTCTGTTGTTGTACCTGTTACAGTCTCAGCAGTACCTTCTACTGTTTCTACAGCAGGTTTGTTCACTTCAACAGCCGGAGTTGTTGTCGTCGTTGGCGTTGTTGTAGCCTCAGTTCCTGTTTCCGGAGTTACTGTTCCAGTAACCGCTTCCTCAGCACCTGCAGCGGCAGCCATCGAACCCATCAACGTTAAAGCAGCAGCAAAACTCACGATTTTTTTCATTTTCTTTTCCTCCTCGGTTTGTTATGTAATTTGTTGTCCTGTGTTAAAAGTAACCAAGCAAGCTACCTTATGAATCACAAATTATAACAATATTTTCTTGCATTCTCCAGTGTCAACTGGCTCATATGTGGGTATATAGCAAGCCTGTAAATATCATACTTCAGTGGGATAAAACCGGGTTGGCTATCTCAAAAAGGTCCTGTTTTTTTGGGATTCATACGAGAGCGGATTGGAATAAAGCAGAAGGGAGTGCAATACATAGTATAGAAAAGTTGAACTATGCCTGAACGCACAAAAGCCAATCGGCTGGGTAGCACGATCGGCTTTTGTATGTATTCGTTTAGTAACACTCTGTCATATCAGAGCCTGAGGTTATCGCATTCGGCTGCGTCCCGTAATCAGGGAGATTACGAACAGTACAACAAAGATGAAGAAGAGTACTTTCGCGATTGAAGCCGCTGCTTCAACAATACCGAAGAATCCAAAAATACCTGCTACCAGTGCAATAATTAGAAATAATACAGACCATTTCAACATAAGTATTCATCCTTTCGTATAATTGATTGTGGAGTGAGTTGTGTTCACCTCACCGCCTTGTGTAGTCTAACTTTAACCGAGTGCTAACCGCTTGAAACATTGGTTTTTTTTCCAAGCGAGGGCATATATGAAGGGATATATAATATTGTTTCGTCCGGGAAATCGCCGGGTAACTATAGCAATAACAAACTGATGCACATATGGAAAGAGAGGTTCTTCTATGATCTATCAAATTAGTGTGGCCCTGATTGCAGTGGCATTTGCAGTACTGGTATTCTTTTTAATTCGTACCTTGAAATCCGCTCAGGGTTCTTTGGACAATGTCTCACAGACATTGCAAGAGGTACAGAAAACCATTGATGAACTTAGTTATGAAGTGAAGCAGACGGTAAGACATGCCAATGATATTACGGTGGATGTACAACACAAAATGAAAAAAATTGATCCTGTTATGGAATCTGTTGAGAATCTGGGTGAAGTGTTGAATGAAGTGACGGCAGCAGCCAAACAAGTCTCCACAACGCTGATGGCGAAATTTCAGACCAAACGTAACAACGCTGAACAGACCAAGCACGCTGAATCGGTTCATGTAACTGCACCGCCTGCTACATCAACGGATCGTACCCTGCAATCCTATGAAGCTACATATAATGGTGAAGCAAAGGGCGGGAAAAACTGGATGAAGTATGTTGATGTTGCAGCGAATGTATGGCAACGGATGCGCAAGTAACATGACCGCTTTGTAACCCATGAAAAAGCCTTCAGAGCGGTGATGAACCTGATGAAAGGGTGAGAATCATGATGAAACTACTGCTTGTGATGTTTAGCGTAATTTCTCCCTTTTCCGTTCAACCGGCAGCGGTACCCGCTGCTCACGATATGCAATGGACGGCAATGGAAGAGAAGGCGTCAGAGGTAACTCTGGCTGTTGATCGATCCGAGACTTTCCAGCATTTTCGGACTCTGAATGGCATTTCTCTGGATGACACCATGGATGATTTGTTGGCCAAGAAGGGCCAGCCGGGGCATAAGCAGGAAGATCCTTATCTGGGGTGTCCTGAATATCACTTTCATGATGTGAAGGTTGGCTTGTGTGAAGATACGGATGTCATTCAATATGTGCACATCGATGCATCTGAGAATCACATCATGTTAAACGGAAAGAGAATTGAGATGAATATTGAAGCGATCCATCATGCTCTAGGGAAACCTTATTATGTGGCAGAGGACGGAGAAGTGTTTCTGCGTGGAGACCAGGCTCTGAAGGTATATATGAAGTCAGGATCTCAGCAGATTGAAGGCATTGATCTTTTTGATGACACAGTTTCCTAGGATTGGTTATTACTGAATCGTTTCAAACCCATATAGTATGGTTATATATTAAGTAGCTCGATACAGAAGATTAAATCAGAGGAGAGTGGAAACGATGAATTCAACCAATGAGCAAGCTTATGCAAAAGTGGTAGAAAACGGAGTCCAGGCGGTAGAAGCGGTGAAAGAATTGCAGATTACCGGATACCTTGCTGATCAAATCTTTGTTCTCGCCCATGAGAAGGATCGCACAGATCGAATTGCCGATACAGCAGATGCCAAAGAAATTGGCATAAAGGAAGAAGGCGTATTTGATTCCTTGGCGAATCTGTTCCGCTCACGTGGTGATGAACTCCGGGCCAAAATTGTTTCGATGGGCTTTACCGAAGCCGAAGCGGACTTCTACGAGAGTGAACTCGACAAAGGTAAAGTACTCGTTATTGCTAAAAAGAAAGATTAACCCGATATACGTTGCAAGTTGAAGTTTGCTGAACATGGACAAGCTTCTGACTCATTTATGTAAAGTGCTTAATCAAAAACATAGATAAGGAATGGGGCTTTCCCCATTCCTTATCTATGTTTTTGCAAGTTTGGAAGCGGGATCAGAACGCTGCAAAAACAGGGTGGGTCGCGGGTTATTTTCCCCTGCGATGGTGCCATTTACTGATAGAAGTTTTTTGTTTTTACGATTATAGTTATACTAGGAATTATTATGTCTACTGCCGTTTTGTATGCAAAATTTGTATAATCAACGTTTGTTTTAACCTAATAAGAATCGACAAACCCGGACGCCACAGATAAGGAGATATCAATGAGAATACTTATTGTTGACGACAATCCGACGAATGTCATTATCATTCGAGAAATTCTGAAAAAAGAAAACTATCGTGACATTGTAACGGCGAGTTCCGCCATGGAAATGTTTGAAGTGTTGGGAATTGGGGAGGAAAGCAACGAACTTCGTCCAAGACCGTCGGATATTGACCTGATTTTGCTAGATATGATGATGCCCGAGATGGACGGCATCGAAGCCTGCAGTATTGTGCAGAAATTTGAGAATCTGAAGGATATACCGATTATTATGGTGACTGCCATCGGAGATTCCAAGAAACTTGCCGAAGCATTGGATGCTGGGGCATCTGACTATGTGACCAAACCGATTAATAAAGTCGAACTGATGGCCAGAATTCGACTCGCACTTCGTCTAAAACAGGAGAAGGATTGGCATAAAGAGCGTGATCAACGTATTCAGGATGAGCTCAAGTTGGCAGCGATGGTCCAAAATGCTGTTTTAAGTCCGGCAATTAGGGACCCGCTGTTCCAAGTGCATGCCATCTATAAACCATCCTTTGAGCTTGCGGGTGATCTCTATTCTTGGTACCCCCTTGGGGAAGGCCGTTATGGAGTACTGCTGCTCGACATGATGGGACATGGGATATCTTCATCCCTGTTTACCATGTTTATCGCTTCTGTGTTGAAAGATACGGTTACCACTTATGTGGATCCAGAGAAGGTCATTCAGGAGTTGAACCGTCGTTTTAACCAGCTCCATCTGGAAAAACAATTGGTGCAGTATTATTTCACGGCAATTTATCTGGTCGTTGATACACGGATGAAGCGTATTGATTATGTTAATGCAGGGCATCCACCTGCTTTATTTTTCCGAAACGACGGCAGTGTCACCACATTTGACAGCGTCTGCTGTCCTGTTGGTTTATTTGACAAAATGGATATTGAACCACAAACGATCCATTATGAGGGTGACGGGCATATTGCACTCTATACGGATGGACTATTGGAAGCTGTTCAGGGCGGGCAGGAGGAACAACATGAATTCCTGATCGAAAAACTGACCGGCTCACATCAGTGGAATGAAGCTGCCATGCAGGCCATGTTTTTTGACGACGAAATTCCCCAGGAGCGGGATGATGATAAATGTCTGGTCTGGATTACTTTAGATAAAGGGGCGGGCGATGAATGAAGATCAGGAATAAACTGCTGATTGGTTTTACCGCTCTGATGGCTATTTTGATCGTACTCACGTTTGTGAGTTATGAACGCCTGAACAGTAGCAATAAGCAGATTGATCAGATGTATCAAGAACGTTATCTCAAAGTAAGGTTCACTTCTGCTGCACGTGGAGAGGTCAATGATATTGCCAAAGTGCTGGCTAACTTGTTATTGAATCCGAACAATTCCATTAGTGCTGCTGAAGGTGATCTGAAGGAGATGAAGGATCGGGGGGATGGTTACCTCGTAGAAGTAAGAAACCGAGCAGACAGTGCACCTGAACATCAACTGGTGGATCGTGTGAATACGGCGTGGACCGCTTATACATCCTATGCGACGAGACAGATCAGCCTGATGTCCCAAAGCAGGGTAGAAGATGCGAATAACTACCGCAATTCAACAGGACTCGCGGTGCAAAAAGAAGCTGTGGATAGTTTGAATGCTCTTTCCCGTTATCAGGATCAAGAGATTGATGCCGAGATCAAGAACGCTAATGCAGCGTATACGAGAGCCGTACAGATCACGATAAGTATCATGATTGCGGGGTTGTTGCTTGCATTGGGTGTCATTATGTGGGTGCTGCCGAGTATTACACGGGGGCTGAACACTGTTTCTATGATGATTACCAGCTTTGGTAAAGGGCGTTACCGAACCATTCGGCGGATACAGGTCAAATCAACCGATGAGATTGGTCAGATTGCCAGTGTGTTCAAAGATGTATCCAGTGATCTGGAAGAAAAACTGGAAATCGAGAGGGCTTATGTACAGGCTCAGCAGGATCAAAACTGGATGAGTTCAAACATCGCAAGAGTCCCGGAGTTGCTTCGGGGGATTGGCTCCATTCGCCAAATTTCACAGATGTTTATCAGTGAGTTCACACCTGTGCTTGGCGCTCAGTTGGGTGTCGTCTATCTGATCGATGAAGAGAAACATCCAGATGAACTGAGACGCTACGGTGCATACGCATTTGAAGAGAACGAAGATGTTGGTAAAGAAATGTATCGCATCGGTGAAGGCTTGATTGGTCAAGCCGCGCTGGATATGACACCAATTATTCTGGAAAATACGCCTGAAGATTATGTGCATATTGGTTCAGCTTCAGGCTCAACACGTGCTACGGGTATCATGATCTATCCTGTTGTGTTTGAAGATGAACTGATTGGTGTAGTTGAAGTGGCTTCCTTTGAAGGTTTCAATGAACTTCACAAGCAGTTGTTCACACAATTGATTATGAACTTAGGCGTAATTTTGAACAACGTTCGACGTCGTTTGCGTGTGGAAGAGTTGCTGCGCGAATCCCAGGCACTGACTGAGGAACTGCAGGTTCAATCGGAAGAATTGCAGACACAGCAAGAAGAACTCCGTCGTTCTAATGAGAATCTGGAGGAGCAGACAGAGGCGCTTAAACGTTCCGAGGAATTGCTGCAGCGTCAGCAGGAAGAACTGGAACATTTCAATACGGAGCTCATTGCCAAGACGCGGGCGCTTGAAGAGCAGGTGCGTGAAGTCGAAGAGAAAAATGAAGAAATTGAGAAAACGAAGACACAGTTGGAACAGCAAGCTACACAGCTGTCGATGACAAGCAAGTACAAGTCCGAATTTTTAGCGAATATGTCACATGAACTCCGTACACCATTGAACAGTCTGCTCATTTTGTCCCAGTTATTGTCGGAGAACAAGGGTGGAAATCTGACTGACAAGCAGCAGGAATATGCGCAAACCATCTACATGTCGGGCGCGGATCTGCTGAAGATGATTGATGAGATTCTGGATCTGTCCAAGGTGGACGCAGGTAAGATGGATATCAATTATGAGACAGTTCGAATGGAAGAGCTGACCAGCTTTGTTCAGCAGAACTTTGGACCGATGGCGAATAAAAAGGAACTTAGCTTGAATATCGATTTCGACAGCGATCTACCGGAATGGGTATACACCGACAGTCATCGTGTCAAACAGATTTTACGGAATTTGTTGTCGAACGCATTTAAGTTCACCAATCGAGGTTCGGTTAGTCTGATTGGACGACGGATGAAACCGGAAGAACTGCCAGGGTATATGAATACCAATCAGGAATATCTCGGATTTAGTGTAAAAGACACCGGTATTGGTATTCCATCGGATAAGACGGATCTGATCTTTGAAGCGTTCCAGCAAGTAGACGGGACCACAAGTCGGAAATACGGTGGAACTGGCCTGGGATTGTCCATTAGCAGGGAGCTGGCACGTTTGCTTGGTGGCGCAATACAGGTGGAATCATCTGAAGGGGAAGGTAGCTGCTTTACCTTGTACCTGCCGGATAATCATGAAGAGGAAGCGCTGGCGGAGGAAGGTGCTTCAAGAGAAGCGGCTGTATCCTCAGAGGATCTTTATGAACAGTCCATCGAAACACGGACCATGCTTTCAAGTCATCAGTCTATTCTCTCTCCTGATCCGGAGCGTAGCGTGGGTACAGATCTGTCTCCTACCCATACTCCAGATGTCACGCAGATCGAAGATGACCGGGAGAATATCATGGAAGGTGACAAAATCCTCCTCATCATTGAGGATGACGTGAACTTTGCACATATTTTGATGGATATGGCGAGAGGAAGAGGATTCAAAGCACTTGTTGCCCTTCAAGGTGATAAAGGACTAGAAATGGCACGTCAATATTTGCCGGATGCCATTATCCTGGATATTCAATTGCCGGTGATGGATGGTTGGACCATTCTGGGCGAGCTGAAGAGCAGTTCGGCAACACGTCACATTCCGGTTCATGTGATTTCAGTCATTGATGATATGAAGCAAGGTCTGATGATGGGCGCCATTGCGTATCTGAAAAAACCTTCGAGCAAGGATTCACTGGATAAAGCATTCTCGCATATCAAATCATATACTGAGAATCAATTGAAACGACTGTTGATCGTCGAAGATGATGAAATTCAGCGTAAAGCTATTATTGAATTGATTGGTCATGATGATGTTGCAATCACCGCTGTATCGACAGGTAGTGAGGCATTGAATGAATTACACAGCCAGCGTTATGACTGCATGGTACTGGATCTGATGTTAACGGATATGACCGGGTTTGAGTTGCTCGACCAGATTCGTGATGATGAATATCTGAACGATCTGCCGATTATAATTTATACAGGCAAAGAACTGGATTCCAAGGAAGAAATGAAGCTGCGCAAATATGCGGAGTCCATCATTATCAAAGATGTGAAGTCACCGGAACGTCTGCTGGATGAGACGACTTTGTTCCTGCATCGGGTAGAAGCCAATTTGCCGGAAGACAAGCGTCGAATCTTACAGAAACTACACAACAAAGAAACGTTGTTTGAAGGCAAGAAAATATTGCTTGTAGATGACGATATTCGTAACGTATTTGCCCTTTCAAGTGTTCTTGAAGGTTATCGGATGGATGTGACGTTTGCTGAGAACGGCCGCGAGGCTCTGGAGATTTTAGAGCAAAATCCGGAATTCGATCTGGTACTAATGGATATGATGATGCCAGAAATGGACGGTTATGAAGCGATGACACGAATCAGACAGATTCCGCAGTTTGAAAAGTTGCCGATTATTGCGCTCACGGCCAAAGCCATGAAAGAGGATCGCGGTAAATGTATTGAGGCCGGAGCATCTGATTATGTGAAAAAACCGATCCAGACAGATCAATTGTTATCCTTAATGCGCGTATGGCTGTATTCGTAAGTTCATTATTCGTATGCTCATTGTTTGGGTAATGAAAGACAATACGACGAATACGCAAGTAACAAATGAAGAAGTGGAGAGAACTTATGACACCGTGGGAACCTACCGAGACGGGGGCAGATTTGGTCCGTATGCCGCAAGATGAAGAACGCGAGCTGATCGAGATTGAGTTGCTGTTGGAAGGCATGCACCGTTTATATGGATATGATTTTAGAAACTATGCACTGCCATCCCTGAAACGAAGAATCTGGCATCATGCACATGCTGAAGGTGTTAAAAGCATATCCGGATTGCAGGAACGTGTTCTTCATGACCGTTCCGCGTTTGACCGTTTTGTACAGAACTTATCCATCCCTGTAACGGAAATGTTTCGAGATCCTTCGCTTTTCCGAATGTTTCGGGAACAGATCATTCCTATCCTAAGAACCTACCCATATATCCGAATATGGCATGCGGGATGCTCTACGGGAGAGGAAGTTTATTCCATGGCGATCATGTTGCATGAGGAAGGACTGTATGACAAAGCAAGAATCTACGCAACGGATATGAATGATCGCTCTTTGCAACAGGCCAAAGAAGGCGTATATGGTATTGAGAAAATGAAACTATTTACTACAAATTATTTGGAGGCAGGGGGTACCAGAGCCTTCTCCGAGTACTATACAGCGAAATACAATTCGGTGATATTTCATCCTTTTCTAAGGAAGAACATCATTTTCGCCGAGCACAACCTGGCAACAGACCGGTCATTTAACGAGTTTAATGTTATCTTTTGCCGTAATGTCATGATTTATTTTAATGATGAACTGCGGAACCATGTGCATGGGCTGTTTCATGAGAGCTTGAGCCACTTTGGTATTCTGGTTCTGGGGTCGAAAGAATCGATACATTTTACAGAGTTCAGTGATACCTATGAGCCGTTAGACCGGACCGAAAAAATATACCGGAAGATCAAATAGGGGGTTAGGGTTAGCCATGGGGCTCAATGAACCAATCCACATATTATTGGTAGATGACCGCCCTGAGAACTTGCTTGCTCTTGAAGCAGTTCTGGAATCGGAACAATATAAACTCGTTAAGGCAACTTCCGGAGAAGAGGCACTCCGCTGTCTGCTAAAAGACGAATTTGCGGTTATCGTTCTCGATGTGCAGATGCCTGGAATGGACGGAATTGAGACAGCAAAGTTAATTAAGGCACGGGACAAGTCCAAGGATGTGCCGATTATATTCATCTCTGCGAATAGTAGAGAAGCGGAGCACTTGTTTGCCGGATATTCAGCCGGGGCCATTGATTACATGGTTAAGCCATTTATTCCTCAGATTTTGAAATCCAAAATCGAGGGATTTGTGGAGATGTTTATCACCAATAAACGTTTGAAGACACAGACCATGCTTCTTCACCAGAAGACACAGGAACTGGAGAAGATGAACCAACAACTCATTCAGGCCAAGGAAGAAGCAGAAATTGCAGCCAATGCAAAGACCGAGTTCCTGGCAATGATGAGTCATGAGATTCGTACTCCGATGAACGGAGTCATCGGTATGGTTGATCTGCTGATGGAGACGGAACTGAGGGAAGATCAGAAGGAATATGCAGACATCGTTCGTCGCAGTGCAGATGCACTCGTTACGGTCATCAACGACATTCTTGATTTTACCAAGATGGAATCTGGCAAAATGGAACTTGAAGAGCACCCTTTTGAAATTGTCTCCTGTATTCGGGAAGTGTTGGGATTATTTGCTGCAGAAGCAGGCAAAAAGAACCTGGAACTGGATTATTTCCTGGAAGATTCTGTCCCTGAATTAATCTACGGAGATATGGCAAGGCTCCGTCAGGTTCTCTTGAATCTTATTGCCAATGCGATCAAATTTACCGATCAGGGTGGAGTGTATCTGATCGTGTCAGTTAAGGAAGAAAAGGATGGAGAAATGGCATTGGAGTTTGCCGTTAAAGACACCGGGATAGGTATCGCTTCAGACAAAGTTGATCGCCTGTTCCAGCCGTTTTCCCAGCTGGATACATCCATGACACGTAAATACGGTGGAACTGGCTTAGGACTGGCAATATGCAAGACTCTGGTTGAAATGATGGGTGGACAGATCTATCTGGATACAACAGAGCAACGGGGAGCGACGTTTGTATTTACAATTCAGGCGAAACGTTATGTAGAAACTGAACTGATCCAGAGGAACGGGGAAGAGAAGCCAACGGATGTGAAAAATGAGAATAAATATCCTACGGTATTAATCGTGGATGATCATCCTATTAACCAGAAGTTGATGGCGATTATGCTCGGTAAGCTGGGGTTGCTCTCAGACATTGCTGAAGATGGGCAGAGCGCACTCGATATGGTAAACGGTAGCCGTTATCCCTATGACTATGTGTTTATGGATCTGCAGATGCCTGTGATGGACGGTTTGGAATGTACACGGCGGATTCGAGAAAGCCTATCCGAGTCTGATCAGCCAATCATTATAGCCATGACTGCTAACGTGATGGAAGGTATTCAGCAGCGCTGTATTGCTGCCGGCATGGATGATTATATTAGTAAACCGGTGAAAATGGGCAATGTAAAACAGAAAATAGCCCAGTTTCAGAAACAACGACAAATGTTAGACCCAGGCCCTTCAGCCATGAATCAGGCCAATTGAAACATTTTCCAAACTTCTTTCTGTTTCACTCGTGCTGAAGTTGGGTTATTAGGTAAGGAAACCATTGATCAGGAGAGAGATGTCTAATGAATACAAATAAAAATGAAAAATTCAATGCAAGAACCGAAACTCAGGACGGCGTGTGCACGGTGTATCTGACTGGCGAACTGGATTTGTCGGTTGCTCCTGACTTCCGCTTGGTGATGGAGCCGCTCGTGGATAACAAGGAACAGGATCTTGTGATCAACATGAAAGAATTGAAGTATATCGATAGTACAGGGATTGGTATCCTGTTATCTGTTCTGAAGGCAAGACATGGAATGGAAGCTCGCTTTGAAGTACAGGAAGTTCCTGCGCAGATTCAGAAACTTTTTGACATGACGGGCATCGCCAAATTCTTTGTCACACAGAAGAATTCCCAATAGGAAAGGATCGAAAAAGGAATGAATGCAGAAGTTCAAAGAGTCACCCTTAATTTACCTGCGACAGCTGATTACGTTGATATTGTAAGACTCAATCTCTATGGAGTAGCATCCAAAATGGGATTTTCCTACGAAGACATTGAGGATATGAAAGTTGCTGTATCCGAGGCCTGTAACAACTCTGTATTGTATGCCTACTCACACGAAGGCGGCATGGTTGAAGTTGTATTCGAAGTGGATGGCGAAACATTGTCCATTATTGTTAAGGACGAAGGTGCCAGCTTCGAGAACATGAACCCTGCTGTGTCACGTGCCGGTCTACACGACAAAGAACTGACGGAAGCACAGATTGGCGGACTTGGGTTCTACCTGATGCAAGCCTTGATGGACGATGTCAGTGTGGAAAGTGAGACGGGCAAAGGTACGAAAGTAGTACTCGTAAAACGTCTTGCAAGAAGTGAGGAGAAAGTATGAATGAAAAAGTGACTCCCCCAGAGTCCATGTCTGAAGCTATAGGTTTGATCTGGGAATACCAGCAGACCCAAGATAATGAAATTGCAACAGTTCTCATCCGTAAATATGAACCAATGGTCAAGATGGCAGCAGGTAAAATCGCTCGGAATCGCCCCGATCTATACGAAGACTTGTATCAGACCGGGCAGATGGCTTTGATTCGTTTGCTCAAGCAATACGATATCAACCTAGGTATTCCGTTTGAACCTTATGCCATGAAGAGTATGATCGGTCATATGAAGAACTACTTGCGTGACAAATCCTGGTATATTCAGGTACCCCGGAGGATTAAGGAAAAGGGAGCCCTTGTGCAACATGCCATTGATGAGTTAACCGTTAAGCTGGAGCGCTCACCCGGTGTGAACGAAATTGCTGAATACCTTGATCTGACTGCAGAAGAGACAATTGAAGTTCTGGCTGGTCGGGAATGTTACCACTATGTATCACTGGATTCCCCTTTATCTCAGGATGACAGTGCAGCAACATTGGGAGAACTGATCAGTGCAGATGTTAATGACTATGATTCGGTCGAAAAACGGATGGACTTGCAACAGGCATTGGGACAATTGAAGGAACAAGAACAGCAGGTACTTATTCTAGCATTCCAGGATGGCCAATCTCAGCGGGCAATTGCCCAGAAGCTTGGTGTTTCACAGATGAGTGTATCTCGGATTCAGAAGCGAGCTACAGAGAAGCTGAAACAGATCATGTCTAATGCTTCAATGTTATGAAAAATGGAACCCAAATGTTGTTGAGTACGGCATAAAGAAGGACACGTCAATGCGCTGAAATGCATACGTGTCCTTTTTGGGATCAAAAAGATGGGTATGTAATGAAGAACATGAGTGCAGGAGTGGATAAAGTGATTGTGAACCAAATCAAGTTGGAGGCTCGCCGTGACAAGTTATCTTGCTCGGACCATTGGCAATGGTGGGATTGGGTTGCACCTGACACCCATAGCATGAACGATGCGTTGGAGGAGCTGACAGAAGCGTTTCCGGATATGCAGTATTGGCTTAATAAGATTCCGGAAGTTGAATCGAATTATTTGTCCGTCCGTTTCGTGAATGGTACAGAACCAGTTATATTTGGTTCATTGTTGTATGCGATCAAGAATGAGAGAGATGACAAACGTCAAGATAATCAGATGTTTTTTTATGTCGATCGCAATAACCTGGTTACCTTAAATATGGATGACAATACACGAGGTATTATGAAGACGGATGAACGTGCCCATATGTTACAGCAATGTAGTGAGGCTAGGGACGGGATGTTTGTACTTTTTCGAGCTATACTGCATTACTACCATGTGGGGATGGATCATTTTGAGATGAACCTGCGTGATCTGGAACGGAAGATGGAATCCCGCAATGCCCGCACCTTGATGGACCAGATTTTGGCCGCCCGATTTGAACTGTTATACTGGAGCAATCTGTTTATCCCCTACTCGGAACTGATGGCTGCTGCCCATGAGGCTTATCTCAGTGAAATAAACGAAAATCGATATTTCCAGCAACTCCAACATCGAGTAGAGCGAATGGAACGTTTGTTTAGTCACTACGAGAAAGAGATCGATACGTTAATCTCCATTGATAATGCGATCTCCGGTGTACGTGGCAATGAGATCATGAAGACGTTGACCATTGTTACTGCTGTGTTCATACCTGCCACGGCAGCTGGCGCGATATGGGGGATGAACTTTGAGAACCTGCCCTTTATCGACAAATCATGGGGAGTTGTACTGGTCCTTGTTGTCATTATCTTAAGCATGATCAGCATGTATGTATGGCTGATGATGAAAGGCTGGACAGGAGATCTGCTCAAAGTGAAATCCTCACAGCCTTCAGCTGAAGAGAAAGAGAAAAAAGGAGCAACGGAAAAACGTAAGGGATAACCTACTGTTGGTTAGTCCTCTTAGTTTTTGTAATCTTCAATATAACCAAGCAAGTCAGCGATATATTGGCCCACAATCGGCATATTCACGAATTGGCTGAGAATGAATGCCAGCAAACCGAGAACAACAAAGGTACCCACAGTCAGACCTAGACCTCGTGCCATGCCCGCTGTGAAATTGGTAATAATCCGCTTTTTGGGACTGCTATAATTCTCAATAATATCCTTGATCTGTGCTCTCTCCAGACTGTCCGCAATCTGGTCCAGACGGGTGTTCAATCGCTTTACCTCATGACGCAATTCAAAAGGATGCTCGCTCGTATCATACTGCTGTGCCGGTGTTGCTCCCGTAATTGGAGTATTACCGTTAATTGTAACTTTACTCATAGTATTTGTCCTCCTCAACTCGCATTGGATAAAAAATAGCCAGCTGGAGTGCAGCTGGCTATTGGTCACTCGATCTGTATCGCCTTACAGGCTGGTCGAGTTAAGTTCTTTACGTGCATCTTCCTTCGCTTCAACGGAAGCGGCAGCCACTTCATCAGATGCACGGGATGCTTCGTTAGCCACATCAGCGGACGCTTTTCTCACAGAGTCCATTACATCATTGCGGCCTTGATTTACCGTTTTTGCAATATCGGAAGTTTTGGAAGAGACCGTTTTAGCCAGTTCAGTGGCTTTGTCACTTACAACAGTTGCCACTTCTTTGGTGCGGTCAGTAACGATGCCCACTTTCTCGGAAAGGTCACCACGCAATTCACGTCCCGGTTTAGGCGCAAAGAGTAGTGCTGCTGCAGCTCCCAGCAAACCCCCGATGAAAATACCTTTTGCGAAAGTTGAACCCGTCTGTACAGGATATTGCTCTTCTGCTTTATTCATGTCTAATCACTCCTTCTTCAATTTAAGAAACAAATACGAAACAACGAACACCTTGTTGCCCGAATCAGGCAGCCTGTCTTAGCAGTCTGGACACAAGCCCCAGCAAGAAAACAAAGAGCGCTGTACCAATGATGGCAGGTATGATGGCAAAGTTACCGATAACTGGTCCCCAGTTACCAAGCAAAAGTGCTCCCAGCCAGGCTCCGGCAAATCCGGCAATCATTGCACCGATTATGCCTCCAGGCATGTTGTGACCGGCAAGTGCATCTCCGATCAAACCGATGATGACAGCCATCACAATGCTGATAATGATGCCCCACATAACAACCGCCTCCTTTAAACTTGATGTAGGATGTTGTCTGTTCGCGTTTGCTTACTTCGTATATAAACGCCGTGCAACCCTGTGAAACAATAAAGATGGGGATGAATGAATTGGAAATTGGAGGAATTCATTCTTTAGTGGGTTTGTTTAATGCCTTTAATCATGCAGAAGATCCATGCCAAACCAGCGGCAAATCCCGTAAATACATCCGTAGGATAATGAACACCCAGCATGATGCGGCTGATGCCGATGAAGAAAATAAAACTGATGCCGCATAAAACAGGTAGCCACACACCGGAAGTGGCATACCGATGTCGTTCAATGGCCCAGATTACAAAGAGCATGCCGTAGAAGCCCATGGAGATCATGGCATGGCCGCTAGGGAAGCTGTACCCGTGAACGACCAGCAGATGATCCAGTTCAGGTCTGCTTCGTCTGAAAAATTCCTTCAATAACGTGTTCAGAATCCACATCATGGCAAAGCTCCCCAAGATCGCATATCCATATATAACAAACCTTGGACTGCGTTGCATGAAGAAAAGAAGGGCAAAACCTCCGGCAGCCACAGCAGAGATTTTGAATGAGCCCAGTGCGGTTATGAATGCAGTGTAAGGGAATAGATGAAGACGTGAATCCGAATTGAGATAAAATAATTGCTGAATTTGATCATCCAGACGAATAATAACATCAGCACCCAACCAGGCACCCAGACCTGCCAGGATAAATACGACCGAAGCGCTGAGGGCCAGACCAGCCAAACCCCAGTTGAGGAGTGGACGTAACAACGTGCCGGGAGTTGAACTGAATGAGGCTGATGAATACGTTTTGCGCGGCATAGTGAGTTTCTCCTTCAATAGTTGTAGTAGATGAACATAGATTGATAAAGCTATACCCGAAATACCTGTCGAAAAAACTGTAAAAACGTCGCTTTTGTACTATACTATTTAAGATATCCCATGCGGCGTCGTGACGCAAAGCAGAGATGAATTCGGGAGCACAAAGGAGAGAACTCGCATGGAGAGTGCCTTGTTAATTAAAGAATACCGTGCAGGCGTTATGGAATGCGCCCATTACGGACACATAAGTATTACGGATGAGCATGGTCGAATCATATACTCGGCTGGTGATCCTCATTTTCGAGCGTTCACTCGCTCATCTGCCAAACCTTTTCAAGCTATTCCAGGAATTCGGGCAGGGATTGCCAGTCACTATGGCCTCTCAGCACAGGAGATTGCGATTATGTCCTCTTCGCATCGTTCGGAACCGGAACATATTCGAGTGCTGGAGCAGCTATCCGGTAAAATCGGATTGGGAGAAGAATGCCTGATCTGTGCACCAAGCTATCCGCTTAATGAAGAAAGCCGTAATCAATGGTTACGTGGACAAGGAGAGAAACGGCGCATCTTGCACAACTGCTCCGGAAAACATCTGGGAATTCTGGGGTACAGTCAGATGAAGCAGGTTGATCTGGGCAGTTACGCTGAACCGGATCATCCGGTGCAACGTGAAATTCTTGAAACCTTTGCCGACCTGGCAGGTATTGAGGAAAAAGAGATTGAGCTTGGGACGGATGGCTGCGGCTTTCCGGTATTTTCTTTGCCGTTGTCGGCATTGTCGAACGCTTATCTGAAGCTCGCTTGTCCGGATCTTATCGCTGATCCTTCCACAAGAACAGCTGTAGAGACCATTACATCAGCTATGAATGAACATCCGTTGATGGTTGGTGGAACGGAGCGTGTAGATTCAGTGCTGCTGGAAGACGATAACATTGTAGCGAAGGGTGGATTCAAGGGGGTATTCGGTTTTGGTCTGAAAAAAGAAAGACTGGGAATCACCTTCAAGGTGCTTGATGGTTCCGAGGAAGAGTGGGCCTTCATTACCCAATCCATCCTGAGACAGATTGGTTATTCCAATGAGAGAACCATTGCCCGATTGGCTGAAGTGTTCCCTTCGGACATCCGAAATGATGCGGGTACCCTTGTAGGTCATGCAGATAGTGAGTTCATTCTCCACTCACTTGAAGATAGCGTATAACCTTAAGAAGGGGCGTGATTAGAGTTGCCGGACCCCGGGTAAAGATGACATACCAACTGGTATTCATCTATACAATTCATATACACGCATGGACTGCCGCGGTAATGTGGCAGCTCTAAACCCTTGGAGGTGGATGAACATGATTAAAGTGGTGACATCGGAAGAAAGGCACACGTCGGATCGAGGTTGGATACACAGTGAATTCAGCTTTTCCTTTGCGGATTATGATGATCCAAGCAACGCTCATTTTGGCTGTCTGTTGGCTCATAATGAAAACACGCTGATGCCGCAAGAAGGCTTTAAGAAACATCCACATCATGATCTTGAACTAGTCAGCTATGTCATATCGGGTACACTCAAACATACGGATAGTATGGGAACAGAACAATTGCTTGAACCGGGTACGGTCCAGGTGATGAGTGCTGGTACGGGAGTGGAACACTCCGAGACCAATCCGTCAGCGGATGAACCGGTACGTTTCCTCCAGATGTGGTTTTTGCCATCGGAGCGTATGCTGAAACCTTCCTATTCGAATCGGAGAATAGAGCCGCAGGAACATTTGAATCGTCTATGTCCGATTGTATCCGGGCAAGGGGGCGAGGGAAGCGAAGGCGCATTGCCTATTTCCCAGGATGTAACCTGTTACCTGTCCCATTTGGAGTCCGGGAAGAAGTTGATGTACCCGCAACACGAAGATCGACGGACACATCTTTTCCTGATCAGTGGACATGTAGAGATTCATTGTTCGGATGGTAACTTCAACCTCAAGCCGGGCGATGCCGCACGGATTCGCAAAAGCTGTGATCTGCAAATCACGAGTACAGACAGTGAACCTGCCGAATTTGTTTTGGTTGACCTGCCTTAAGGATGGGATGTATTCCGTAAAAGATATTCTGGAAATATAAACATGTAAAAAGGACCTGTTCCCACGGTGATGTGGAAAACAGGTCCTTTTTTTGCTTAGGATTTACGAAGATTACCCAGTTCCGAAGCGACAGCTTCCACTTCAGAGATACTGAGATGTTCCTTGCTCAAAATCATTTCATACAGGTCAAACAGATCTTCATATTTCTCAAGTGGGAATGAAGAAGCTTGCATGGCGGCACCGCTTGCCATACGAAGTTTGGTTTTGATCGCTTCAATCATATATTCCATATTGGCTGCTGTTGCTTGTGTTAAATCCATCGTTAAGTTCATCCCTTCCGTATCGGAAACTCTTGTTATTGTATCATGATTGGAAGCGCTCAGGCTAATGCTTTTGCGAGGAAACCAAGCATCGGTTACAATGATGGATACAACAACAGGATTTAACGGAAGCCTGAGTGTACTGGAGGGAATACAGCTTGGCAGCGTATAAGCGAGAAATGGTTCGCCATCAAGGAAGGGAAGTCCGCAAAGGCGTGCCTGCAGAGAATCTGGTCTTATTTTTCAAAAACATCGTTCAACTTCATTCTCCAGCTGAAATCACGTTTGTCTGCATCGGTACTGATCGTTCCACCGGGGATGCTCTGGGTCCACTGACAGGAAGTTTACTGCAAGAGAGCGGAATGGAGAACGTGATTGGCACGCTGTCTTCCCCTTGTGATGCAGATACGCTGGAAAAGAAATTGGCACTTATTCCTGCACACCATGCCATCATAGCAATTGATGCATGTCTGGGTCCAAAGCAGGCGGTAGGTACATACTATCTCTCGAATAACCCACTCATTCCGGCCCAATCGGTCGGAGGCAAGCTACCTCCTGTTGGACAATACAGTGTAGCAGCTGTGGTTAATGCGAATGGACCAAGGCCCTATTCCATTTTGCAGATGACCTCGCTTCACTTGGTCATGGGGATGTCCCGAACGATTGCAGACGCCGCAATTGAAGCATGGAAATGGAGACAAACGTTTCATTCATGATATGTAGGCTTAATAATATACAACCTGAATTATTTAATTCGCGCAGAGAGAGGGATTCATATGGAAAAAGTGATGTGTGATGGAACGACGATTTGTTATGCCGAACAAGGTAAGGGAGAAGCACTCATTTTGCTCCACGGATACTGTGGCAGTTCATCGTATTGGGATGAGGTCGTACCTGAACTGGCACGCAGCTATCGCTGTATCGTACCTGATCTGCGTGGACACGGAAAAACAGATGCACCTGTAGGAAGTTATACCATCGAACAGATGGGCAACGATGTATTACAGTTGATGGATGAGTTGAATGTGGAAAAAGCGGTCCTTCTGGGACACTCGATGGGGGGATACATTGCGCTCTCGATTGCACAACGTCACCCGGAACGTTTGAATGCATTTGGTCTGATTCATTCCACAGCCTATCCGGACAGTGAAGAAGCCAAGGAGAAACGCCTTCGCGCCGTTTCCACCATTCAAACTGAAGGTATCGTGAATTTTGTAGATGGACTGGTTCCTGGCTTATTTGCACCGGAACATGTGGAATCGTTATCTAAGCAAGTCACACGTGTGAAGGAAATTGGATACCAGACTGCTCCTCAAGGTGCGGTTGGTGCTGCACTTGCTATGCGAGAACGCCCGGATCGCCGCGATGTGTTATCAGCTACACCTTTACCTGTATTGCTGGTTGCGGGAGAGAAGGATGCTGTTACCCCGCCAGAACGTACATTTACAAGTGACAAGCCACATATTGTGCAAGCCGTGATTGCGGGTGCGGGTCATATGAGCATGTATGAAGCTCCTGAAGAATTAATTCAGGTCATTAAACAATTTATGGATGGATTATCAAAGTAATTGATGAAGTGATTTATGTTGATATCATATAAAATATAGTTTGGTTTCTGGATGACTCTACCCTCTTATGGGGGAGGAGTAACCAGTTCCATTCCAACCGAACCCCTGCAATGTCCCTTTTGGATAGGCAGGGGTTTAGTATGTTCATGGCCAGAGCATAGACGCGCGCGTCTTGTTTTTGGCTTTTTGTCATGGCATGAATTAAAATAAATATAAAGGAACGATATGAGAACGATTGCATGTATAGGGTCGAATGATGAGGGGGCATACAGCATGTTCAGAAAAGATTATCTGCTCCGCATGATGGAGGAAATGACCGAAGCAATTGGCAAAGTGTTCACGCTCAAACAGCAGCGTAAGCACACCGAGGCATTGTCTGAACTGGATGAGTTGATGCGCAGGCAGTTTGGGTTGAACTTATCTCTACTGAACTCATTGCCAGCAGAGGATGTTATTGAAATGTTCCGTTTTCGCGGAATGATTGAGGTAGACAATCTGCAGCAAGCCGCGAGGCTGATTGAAGAAGAGGCTTACATCTATCAAGAGAAGGCCAAAGTGGAAGGCATCGATGATCAGGAGAGAATGGACGCAGAGGATGAGGCTGTCATTCGATTGATGAGATCACTTCATTTTTACCTGTATGCATTGAATCATGGCGCTAATCCCAAGTTGTTGGACGCACCGGAACGGGTAGAGGGTGTGTTGGGGCTTACGAAAGAATATGAACTTCCTGCTCGAACTGAAAGACAGCTTGCCCTGTATCGTGAACAACAAGGACGTTACGATCAGGCAGAGAACAGTTGGTACAGATTGCTCCAGCTTGGTGATGAATTTCCGGTGAGCTACCGAGATGATGTACAGGCGTTCTATGAAAGGTTGAGCCAACTCACGGATGAACGGCTGGAGCATGGTGGTTTGCCACGGAACGAAGTTGAAGAGGGACTAGCTGAACTAAGTCGTCAAGAGATGAACTCATAAAATATGGATTGGATCAAGGCCTGTTACATGCCTTTACTTGGAGAGGGAACGGAATTGTGGTATGGTAACGGTTGACCAAACCAAACCGAAAGTGAGATGTACCCCGTGGATTCATTGCGAAAGCTTATACAAGACATCTTTGAACAGAATTCGCTGATTACAGCGACCTGGAGCCAGCTGCGCAGACGGGACAATGTCTCGTATACCAAAGTGCAAGTCAAGCCGGTGACACTGAAGAATCAGCTGCATTATCAATTTGCATTTCATTATAACAACAAAGTGCTGCACGAGAATTTGACTCCGGCTGAAGCGGCTGAGCGCATGACTTTGTTATGCGAAGAGACGTTTCGTCAAGGGCTGCTCTGTACGACCGAGGCAGACTATCAAATTTTGATCAGCAAAAAATATAAAGTATCCATTCTGACCAAATCTGCTTCCAAAACTGCAGTGGATCTGTCGCATAATCGCAAGAAGCAATATGTATTGGAGGAAGGCGTACCTGTATCGTTCCTCGTTGAACTTGGTATTATGAACGAAGAAGGTCGTGTGCTGGCTCGTAAGTATGACAAGTTCAGACAGATTAACCGTTTCCTCGAAATGGTGCAGGATGTTATTCCGCATCTACCCGAGGGACGACCACTGACCATCGTTGATTTTGGTTGCGGCAAGTCTTATCTGACATTTGCGTTATATCATTATCTGTCTGTACAACAACGTCGTTCACTCAAGATTATTGGGTTGGACTTGAAGGCAGATGTCATTGAACACTGTAATGATCTGGCTAATCGATTGCATTATGGCGATCTGAAGTTTCTGGTTGGAGACATCGCGGACTACGATGAATTAAATGAAGTGGATATGGTTGTCACGCTGCATGCCTGTGATACAGCTACCGATGCTGCTTTGGAGAAGGCAGTTCGTTGGGGGGCTTCTGTTATTCTGTCTGTTCCTTGCTGTCAGCATGAACTGTTTGATCAAGTAGAGGCTTCCGTGATGAATCCATTGTTGTCCCATGGTATTCTCAAGGAACGTTTTTCCGCACTGGCTACGGATGGGATTCGTGCCAAGTTGCTTGATCTGATGGGATACAAGACACAATTGCTTGAATTCATCGATATGGAGAATACGCCTAAAAACATATTGATTCGTGCTGTTCGCGGTCAGGCCGGCGAAGTGACGGAGATGTGGAATGAATATACGGCTTTCCGTGATTTCATTCATGCCGATCCATATTTAGAGCGGGCTTGTGCCGATTTGCTTCCTGGCGATGGCAAGCAGGCCAACGGGAAATCAAAATCGAGCAAAGAAACCGTTCAGGATTCCGCAAATTGTGACCTTTGCTGAGTGTGCCAATGCCAATCCAGGGACATACTGCTATTAGGGTCTCTGAATGTAAAATGATATTCAATGCACATACTTCGTAGCAAGCAACATCATAACTGTCAGATGTATATCAGGCAGAAGGACCCGTTATCGGGATCTTCTGTCTTTTTGTTATGCATACGGAGCGGTGGAAGGAAGGAGTGTGTATAAGGATGAAGAATAGGACAATGGATAAAGTTGTAAGGTATAGACGAGGGTATGCGGCGAATGAGGAAATGATGGAACAGGTGTTTGAAGGGTCTCACCATGCAAATGGTACAGAATCTGTAGATAACAGGGACTTATGTAAAGAGGGCAGGAGTGACGGTAGAGACGGTAGAGATCGTACATTTCATAGGGAAGATACATACAACAAAGATGATATGTATGAAAAAGATGATACATATCAATCAAATGGAGTTTTCCAAATTGAGGGGTCAGGTGGTTTTGATCGGATCTTGAGATGTGAACATTACTCAGGGTCGGGATGGACTGTTGGGCTGGGCATACTCTCTATTGTCTTGCTGCTCGCAGGATGTCTGGGTCGAGGACTGTACTATTCAGTGGACCTGTACCCTGTTATTCTGATCGCAGCAGGAAGCACCTTGATCATGATCGTTCTATTTCTTACAGTTTTTCGTCCGAAGAAGGCGAGTGAACAAATACCCATGTCATTGGTACAGGGGCAGGGGAACATATTTCGATTCCCGGGGATGTGGCGGGTATTGTTGCCGCTAGCGATGATGACATGTTTTGGGCTACACGCATGGGCAGGCTCAGTGAGTAGACAGGGCAGTATGGATGAGATGCTGCGTTGGAGCTTACTTGCGCTGTTTACGCTGCTCACCGCAATACTGGCTGGGCGCACGGATGGTGCGCGTTGGTTTGCCTGCGGTTGGCAGATGGCAGGCGGCTTGCTTGTGCTAAGCGGCATCCTTGCCGTGTGCGGAGTATTGCCGCTGCCCTTCGGGGTGATGCGGACTGCTGACCCCGAGATCAGCTCCGCCGGAGCACGGCTCGGCGGATTATTGCAGTACCCTAATGCGTACGGTGCCATTGTTGGCATGTACGCATTGGAGCGGCTGATAGCCGCCGCGCGAGTCATAGCCCGGCCTGTGCCGGCCGGGCGACTCATCGCGGCAGTGCTGCCGCTCATGCCCGCGCAAGCCGCGCTCCTGCTGAGCGAGTCGCGCGGCGCTTGGCTGGCGACCGGCTGCGCCGCGGTCGCCGCCTTTGCTTTGCAGCGGCGCGGTGCCCGCTTACCGCTGCTGCTGGCCATGGCCGCGCCACTGGCGTGCGCGGCCTGGCTGTACCGCCAGCTGGCTGCTGCCCAGCTGGCGCCTGCACCCGTGCCCGGCCTGCTGGCACTGGCCGGGGCATGGGCAGCTGCGCTGCTCGGCACGCTGCTGCTGTGCCGCCTATGGCACAGCGGCGCCGCCAAGGCTCCGCGCTCCGCTGCCCTGACGGCCATCGTGCTGGCGGGAGCCGCCGCCGCACTCATGGCTGTGGCCTCCACCGCCGATCGCCTCGCGGCGGGTGTCGGCACTGGGGTGTCCCGCCTACAGATGTGGCGGGACGCCCTCCAGCTGTGGACCGAGGCCGCATGGCTCGGCCAAGGTGGGGATACATGGCGCAACATGTTTCGCGCCATTCAATCCTCGCCTTATGTCGGAGGCGAGGTCCACAACGGTCTGCTCGATCTCGCCCTGGACACGGGCATGATCGGCATCGTGCTTGTCGCAGGGTGGTTTCTCCTCACCCTGCGAAGCATCTTTTACTTTGCACCACAGCTCATTCCATCTGTGTGTGTTTTTGGTCTGCATGGGGCGATGGACTTTGACTGGAGCTTTACACTATTTTGGATGCTCTTCATCTGGCTCGATGCTTGGGCAGTCGCATTGAAGACGGAAACAGAGGGGGTCCAGCGATCCGGCGTAACTGTGAAATACACTCCTATCAGATCCAAATTGAGATCTAAATCCAGATCTCTTTTCTTGCGATATTTACCAACCCAATCCCGTCCATTATCTGTCTCGATGCGTTCCTTCTTTCATATTCTTCAGCGAGTAACTGCTCGGCTAATAAGGGTATCCACAGTGATGATCATCCTTTTCTGGATTGGTGGAACAGTCTGGCTGACCTCCCGATATGCCGTAGCAGAAGGGCAGTACCGTCAGGCGATGTCTGAACCGGATGGCACTCCAGCACAGAAGGTGCATCTTATGGCTGCCCTGCAGTCTAACCCGAATCGATCGGATATCGTGATATCTCTTGCGCGAACGCTCCCGGGACGAGAAGCAGAATCACTCCTTTTAAACAGCCTGTCCCATTCCCCGATGCACCCTCAGATTTACATCGAACTGGGACGATTGGCAGCACAATTCGGCGAAGGACAGCAGGCTGGAGAATATTTTGAACAAGCGATCGCATTGAATCGGTATGATGGCAATGGCCAATCCGCGGCTTTATATTGGATGGAGCAGGCAGCGCGGCGGGAATGGAAGGCAGGATTCACGGATCGAGCCCAACAGACTGCCGCCGCTGGTGTCCAGATGTATGAACGGTATCAACTGCTGGCTGAGGAAGTGGAAGCAGGAAACGTTCGCAATGATCGTCGTTTTGTACTGGAAGAACATGCTCCAGGCTATGGAGAGAACCTGCGCAGGCTTGCTTCGGCTTCTTCTCCTCCGTTTACTCCAGAGTTGACCAAGCGGAGCCCTTGAATAACTGCTGGATCTTGACGTTTACCCAAGTTATATGATGATGGATGTCAGCGTCTAAAAATTCTGGAAGTCCAAGCTGGCTGCTCCTGGCTGATAGGTATGCGATTTTCTAAGGAACACAGGACGTCTTATATCGCCTCTAGCTCCTCCTTTTAAATTGTAAGGAACATCAGACACGTTATTTCCGGAAATTCCCTAACAAAAAAACCAATAAAAGTCCAAAAATTCCGATATAACGTGTCTCAGATTCCTTAGATTTCTAAGAGTGCTTCAAATCCTTGAATAAGACGCCTCAGATTCGTTACCGCTCATGGGCTTGAGCATGAGTATGAGTTATGAGCATGAGCATGAGCATGAAAATATACTCTCAGCTTATGTTCATGCTCCCCGTGGTGGTCGGCTCCATGCTCTGCTCGATCCGCAAAGGGTCGCACTCGAATTTCGCCAGAGCGAAGCTTTACATCATAAGTGAGAAATTCGCATTATATGTCTCTATCGCTTGCTCGTACGTGAAGGACGCATTAACATCACACGTTAAGGACACAGTGCCCTTGCCTGTTCCTAACATGTTCAGATTCGCTTCAGCCTTGCTGCGTCTTTCAGTAGGTTTGAAGACACAGCTACCCGCCTCATTCCTCCATATCTACAGACGATAACCGCCAAATGCATGCTGAAACGCATCTTTTAATGGTTCAACATCTACTTCCCACATCGCGGCGATCTCTGCACTGACATCCGTGTTCCACCACTCACATAATTTCTTGCGGTTGTCGCGATTCTCCCCAATCCAGAGCAGATTTGTGATCACCTTACCGTAATAATATTCTTCTGCCTGCTTCATCCGTTCGGGAGAGACATATACTTTTAGTCTTTTGGCTGTTCGGTACAATTCCTTGCTGCATGCCCTGCGAATTCCTCTGGCGGAAGGAAGATTTTGACCAGATTGCGTATGTTTGACCGGCGGAGAACCGGGTATTGACTTGTGTGACATCTTCTCACGCTCCTCTCCCCATACCATATGCGGACTGCTGCGAACGGGACACTATCCTAACCTCGTGATGTAGCAACGTCCACAGCCCTGTGATAAAATAGGGACGAACATCCATGGTGCGGAGGGGCACCGCCAATCAGGATGGAGAAAGAGGGTTGAGATGGACTTTATTCATAACCTTGTTGGCCAATTGTTCGATTGGATTCAAAGTCTTGGGTACTTTGGAATCATGCTTGGATTAATGTTGGAAGTTATCCCAAGCGAAATTGTGCTGGCGTATGGAGGTTTTCTCGTTTCACAAGGTAATATCAACTTCTTCGGTGCTATGATTTTTGGTACGGTGGGCGGTGTGATTGCCCAGTTATTTATTTACTGGATTGGCCGTTATGGCGGCAGACCTGTACTTGAACGCTACGGTAAATACATACTCATCCAGAAAAAACACATCGACCATTCCGAGGAGTGGTTCCGCAAGTATGGTACAGGTGTCATTTTCACGGCGCGTTTTGTTCCGGTGGTAAGACATGCAATCTCCATCCCGGCTGGCATCACGAAAATGCACACAGGCAAATTCATCTTGCTTACTACACTCGCTGTTATACCTTGGACTGCATTGTTTATATATTTAGGGATGATTCTTGGAGATCAATGGAAGCATATTGATGAGAAAGCGGCACCATATGTTATGCCTATTTTGCTTGTCGCTCTCGCCCTTATGATCGTTTATGTACTTATTAAATGGATGAATGTTCGTAAAAAGAAAGGAAGTGTCTAGTCATGGGTAAACCCAACTTGTCTCACAAATTCGGTAAAGGTCTTCCACCGAAAGATTTTATCGAGAGTATGACCAAGAATCAAAGTGAATTCCAGGCCAACTATGATAGCTTTACTTGGTCGAACGAAGAGGATCGTGAGTTCTTTGAGAGTCTGAACCATCGCGATGATCTGCGTGTGTTAATTCTGGCTGCTGACTGGTGCGGAGATGTTGTCCGTAATATTCCGGTTGTGTTCCAGGCGCTTGAAATCTCAGGAATTCCAACAGAAGTTCTGATTATGGAGAACCATCCGGAAGTGATGGATGAATTCCTGACGATGGGTGGCCGTTCCGTGCCAGTTGTTATTTTCGCAGATACAGGTGGTCATGTGTTGGGTCAGTGGGGACCTCGTCCGCAGCATGTACAGGAAGTCATGATTGAATTCAAACGCCTTAATCCAGATCGTGAAGCAGCAGATTATCAAGAAAATTTGGCTGTGGCGCGTCAAGAGATTGGTAAACGTTATGGGGAAGGAACGGAGTCACATGCAGCCATTATCCGTGAGCTGCGTGAACTGATTTCGGGTTACTAAGCCGATATGCTTAACATTCGTACGTTTACACTAGGCCCGCTTCAGACCAATGCGTATCTCCTACAAGGAGATGATCCGGGTAAAGCCGTCATTATCGATCCAGGCATGAATCCAGGGCCGCTGCTTAAGGCGATCCAAGACTTGGAGATTGAAGCCATTCTCCTCACTCATGCTCACTTTGATCATATGGGCGGAGTAGATGAGATCCGTAAATTGAAGGGATGTCCCGTCTATCTTCATGACTTGGAGAGCGACTGGCTTACCACCCCGAAATTAAATGGATCTTTGAATTGGCCGCAGGCGACACCACCGCTTTCGACAGATCCCGCTGAATATGCCATGGACGAAGGGCAGAAGCTGAATCTGATTGGTCATACGTTTAAAGTGTTCCATACACCTGGACATTCACCAGGCAGTGTAAGTTTGCTTTGTGATAACGACCTGTTTGCTGGTGATGTGCTGTTCCGCATGGGTGTGGGCAGAACGGACCTGACAGGAGGGCGTGAACGGGATCTGATTGATTCAATCCAGAACAAGCTTTACACCTTTGCTGATGAGGTTAAAGTATATCCAGGTCATGGTCCCAAAACGACCATTGGTTATGAGAAACAGAACAATCCTTACGTGTCCGCAAGATAATCCGACATGATATGTGAAGAAAGTCTGGACAAGTGACAACTTTTTCATTAGAATAGCAATTAGTTGTTACAAGCGTTAAGGCATCATCTAACTGAAGCATTACCAAGAAACACCCAACCTCGCGAAGCACGCAGACTGTGGTCTATACCCGGTTTGCGTTCTTTTTTTGTTTTCAGCCCCTTTTTATCACAGAATTAGCCTTTTTTACGCTACATAGAGATGCAAGATGCGCTTCATCACAAGCCAGTTTTAGACCAATAGCAAGTTAGCAGCAAGTACAGATTGATTTAGAAATAATAAATTTTTAAAAATAGTATATAAGTTGAACTAATCATTTACAGGATAACGGAGAGTACAGAAAAAAACTGAAAAAGCGAAGCCACAAGCTTTCTGTAAGAAAGCTGCATCGGAAGCATAAGCTATCACCGGATTTTCCCTTTAAGAAAAGGGAATCAAAAAATCTGGGGATAACAGCGATTGGAAGGTTATTCTGTCATCGTAGTGGCAGTGTAAATAATCTTTAGTTCAACTTATATAGATCATGAGAGAGTGGGGAATATCAAAATGGAGAAACCAAGAGTTATTCCGTTGGGTCAGCGTGTCGAGTATCCGATCATTGAAGAAAACCGTCGCATATTGGAAAGTGGGAAAAGAGAAACGGGTACTGAGCGAACTTTAATACATAACCCTAGCGTGACCAATGAAGTGATGAAGTCTCAGCAGAATATATGGACAAGTCGTGTGTTAAGAAACGGAGCCCACAACCAACCGTGGTTCGACAAGCTGCAAGATTACCGGAATCAAGTCTGATTGCCCGGGAAATTGTCGGGTTTTAATTTTTTTTGATTTCATTGAACGTTTTTGCAGAGCCTGTCGTAATAACTCCAGATTGAACGGGAAGCAGGTGATTTCATGATAAAGGCAGCTGAGCTGGAAGAGGTACGCAGAGCAGTATCGGGAGACGATAGCGCACTTGCATCGTTGTTGCAACGTCACTACACGTTTGTGTATAAGTATCTTGTCAAAGTGACAATGGACGCTAACCTCGCAGAAGAGACGGTGCAAGATACGATGATTCGTTGTATGGAAAATATCCATCGATATGATGGCACGTCTGCCTTTTCATCATGGATGATCACCATTGCGACCCGGATCTATATCGATAAGACAAGACGTAAGAAGAGAGAACAGAACTGGCTTGCTCTCATCCGGGATCAGGCTGTACGTCGATTCCGCTGGCAGCTTGAGACTCGGAATGAAGAATGGACAGATGTCATGGATGCGATGACAAGACTGACACCCGAACATCGTGTTGCAGTGCTACTGAAGCATTATTATGGATACGGGTATGACGAAATCGGGGAGATGCTGGGTATTCCTGCGGGAACGGTGAAGTCACGCACAGCTTATGGTCTCCGTCAGTTAAGAAAGGAGCTGGAATAAGGATGAGCAGATCAGAAGATGCACAAGAACAAGAAGTTGTAGAACGATTGCAACAACACATGAAAGTGCTGGATGATGCATTTGAGCCGACAAGTATTCCTTCTTTGGGTGCACTTGAAGCCCAAGTCAGGGAACGGAGACAGATTAGACGTCGAGCCAATTGGATCGAGATGATATGTTTCTGGTTGGTTGGATTGCTTGCCATTACCTTCGGGGCATTATTTTTCGTATCTGCTCCAGCTCTATATCTGGGAATCCAGGCTCTTGGTACAGCTGTTGCGGTGGTTTTGGTTGTGATTTGGGCTGGACGGCGCCGGAAGGAGGTTCATCATGAATAAAATGCATTATTCATTGGATGAGATTTCTCCACTGTGGCTTACATTGCTTGGCATTTTTCTTCTGGTTCAGGGCACATGGATCTTTCGGGACGCACGCAGACGTGGACATTTCCCTTGGTTATGGGGATTATGGGGCATCACCGGATTTCCCACGCCGCTCATAATATATTGGTTTGTCGTAATTCGATCACAGCGCAAGCCAGGTGGACGGAATCAGAAATAACATCATTTTAAAAATGGAAAAAAGATTTTGCACAAATATGTTGTTTAATTCTAGTATTCCTAGACATCGTTATTCTTTTCTAGTAGACTATACAAATAAATATTAATGATAGACTACCAGGAGGTTAGACGATGCTGCGATTAGGAGAGAAGGTTGTCATCGTCGCGGATGCGTTTGAGCAGAATCTTCCTGTGGGGGAATATGGTTTCATCATCGCTTATGACCGGAATCCGGACAATGCGTTCGATTACGTGCTTCGAGTGCCGCAGGTGAACCGGAACTTTTTTGTTCCATCCGGCGACGTCGATCTGGAAGAGGTTCTGCTGAAGCAGGAAGCTGAGCGGGTCGAGCGAGAAGCGTTGATAGATTACGCCCTTGCGACACACAATGAGAAGCTGTTTCATCATCTGATGAACGGAGATTTTCAAGCTGTGGAAGAGGAAGAGGAAACCGCGAACGATGTTATGTCACAGGCGGATTTTATAAAGCAGGTTAATCTGCGTGCATGGATTTAGAATTTTAAGAGTCGGCTGATGCCGGCTCTTTTTTATTTTATAAGTTCGTTTTTAGCTTCCCAGAAGTCAGTCAGGTCATTTGCATTGAATTGTCGAACTATCTCACCTATAATGAAAAAAGTTATCTTGAGACTTTAGCCCGTTAAACGAGCGATTCGTTTCAGGTCGTTTCGGGAATCAGAACGAATGAAGGAGGCATCCGCTAATGAGTATTTCGAATAATGACGTTCAGCATGTGGCCAAGCTTGCCCGGCTCAACTTGACTGCTGAAGAAGAACAGACCCTGACAGGTCAGCTGAACGCGATTTTAAAATATGCAGAAAAGCTGAATGAGCTGGATACAGAAGACATCGAGCCCACCACTCACGTTCTGCACGTAAGCAATGTTATGCGTGAAGATGAGACCAAAGAAAGCCTGTCGATTGAACAGGTGATGCGCAATGCACCGGAAGAAGAAGACGGGCAGTTTAAAGTGCCTGCAGTAATGGAATAACGGATAACCGGAAGGAGGACAAAAACTGTGAGTTTATTTGAACAATCGTTGCCTGAGTTACATAACAAGTTGAATGCCAAAGAGCTGTCGGTCAGCGATCTGGTGGATCAGGCGTATCAGAACATTGGCGCGCATGACGATAAAGTTAAGGCATATTTGGCACTGGATGAAGAACAAGCACGCGCTCGTGCACGTCAACTGGATGACCGTCTGGTTAGCGGCGAGGAGCAAGGTTTGCTTTTTGGTCTGCCTGTAGGTATTAAGGATAACATCGTTACGAACGGACTGCGGACGACGTGTGGTAGCCAATTCCTTCGTAATTTCGACCCGGTTTATGACGCGACAGTTGTCGAGAAATTGAAAGCTGCGGACACCGTAACTATTGGTAAACTCAACATGGACGAATTCGCCATGGGCGGTTCCAATGAGAATTCAAGTTTCTCCCCTGTACGTAATCCATGGGCACTTGATCGTGTTCCAGGAGGTTCCAGCGGTGGTTCGGCAGCAGCTGTAGCTGCGGGAGAAGCATACTTCACGCTTGGATCAGATACAGGTGGCTCCATCAGACAGCCTGCTTCGTATTGCGGTGTTGTTGGATTGAAGCCGACGTACGGACTTGTTTCCCGCTTTGGATTGGTTGCATTTGCATCATCCCTGGATCAGATTGGTCCTTTGACGAAAAATGTTGAAGATTCTGCTTATGTATTGCAGGCCATTGCTGGTTATGACGCCAAAGATTCGACATCTGCAAAAGTTGAGATTCCGGATTATTTGAGCGGACTGACAGGTGACGTTAAAGGCCTTCGCATTGCTGTTCCGAAGGAATACATCGGTGAAGGCGTCGATCCACAAGTGAAAGAGACAGTACTGTCTGCATTGAAAGTTCTTGAAGGGCTCGGGGCAACATGGGAAGAAGTATCCCTTCCGCATACCGAATATGCGGTGGCTACGTATTACCTGCTGGCATCTTCAGAGGCTTCTTCCAACTTGGCTCGATTTGATGGTGTACGTTATGGCGTGCGTGCTGACAATCCAGATAACTTACTGGATCTGTATCATCAGTCTCGTAGCCAAGGCTTTGGTCCGGAAGTGAAACGACGTATCATGCTTGGAACGTATGCACTCAGCTCGGGTTACTATGATGCCTATTATCTGAAAGCACAGAAGGTACGTACATTGATCAAACAGGATTTCGACAATGTATTTGCCAAATATGATGTGATTATCGGACCAACTGCGCCAACTACGGCGTTCAAACTGGGTTCACAGGTGGATGATCCACTTACGATGTATCTGAACGATATTTTGACTATTCCGGTTAACCTTGCTGGTGTACCTGCTGTTAGCATTCCATGTGGATTCTCGGATGGATTGCCTGTTGGCCTGCAGATTATCGGTAAAGCCTTTGATGAAACAACCGTATTGCGTGTAGCGCATGCGTTTGAACAAAATACAGAATTCCACAAGCAGCGTCCGCAGCTGTAGACTGCCCGGAACGGAGGAATATAGAAATGTCCGCATCTAAATATGAAACGGTCGTTGGACTTGAAGTCCACGTGGAGTTGCATACCAACTCCAAAATTTTCTGCGGCTGCTCCACAGCTTTTGGAGCTCCGCCGAACACGCATACCTGCCCGGTCTGTCTCGGACATCCGGGCGTACTGCCAGTACTGAATCGTCAGGCGGTAGACTACGCCATGAAGGCAGCGATGGCCCTGAATTGTACGATTGCTGATGTCAGCAAGTTTGACCGTAAAAACTACTTTTACCCCGATTCACCAAAAGCTTATCAGATCTCGCAATTTGATCAACCAATCGGTGAGAACGGCTGGATTGATATCGAAGTGAATGGTGAAACGAAACGAATCGGCATCACGCGTCTTCACTTGGAAGAAGATGCAGGGAAGCTTACACATATCGATGGCGGATACGCGTCTTTGGTGGACTTCAACCGTGTTGGTACTCCACTGGTGGAGATTGTATCCGAACCTGAGATTTCTTCTCCGGAAGAGGCACGTGCGTATCTTGAAAAATTGCGCGCGATCATGCAGTACTGTGATGTATCGGACGTGAAGATGGAGGAAGGATCACTGCGTTGTGACGCTAACATCAGTTTGCGTCCACATGGACAGGAGAAGCTGGGAACAAGAGCTGAGCTGAAAAACATGAACTCCTTCCGTGGTGTTCAACGTGGTCTCGAATATGAACAATATCGTCAGGCTGAAATTCTGGATGATGGCGGTGAAGTGGTTCAGGAGACGCGTCGCTGGGACGAAGCTCAAGGAAAAACACTGTCGATGCGTGGTAAGGAACAGGCGCATGACTATCGTTATTTCCCGGACCCTGATCTGGTGAAGCTGCATATCGATGAAGCCTGGAAAGAGCGGATCAGAGCTACCATACCTGAGCTTCCAGACGAGCGTAAGGCTCGTTACACGGCTGATTACGGATTGCCTAGTTATGATGCAGAGGTTATTACTTCATCCAAGGCTATAGCTGATCTTTTCGAAGATAGCTTGAAATTCACTCAGGATGCCAAATCCGTATCCAACTGGATCATGGGCGACTTGCTGGGTTACCTGAATACGAGCAATCTTGAGGTGACTCAGGTTCCACTGACAGGTCAAGGTTTGGGTGAGATGATCGGACTGCTGGAGAAGGGCACCATTAACAGCAAAATCGCCAAAACGGTATTCAAGGAAATGCTGGAGAGCGGCAAGCTTCCACAGCAGATCGTTGAAGAGAAGGGTCTTGTGCAGATTAGTGATGAAGGCGCCATTCTTGCCATCGTTGAGCAGGTTGTAGCAAATAACCCTCAATCCGTGGAAGACTATAAAGCTGGTAAACAAAAAGCCATTGGCTTCCTTGTTGGTCAGGTTATGAAAGAAAGTAAAGGCAAGGCGAATCCCGCTCTAGCCAACCAACTGCTTGCAGATGTACTGAACCGCTAATCCTTCCGGTGAGGCCGGACAGAAAGAGGCTCGTCCCTGTGACAGCCTCTTTTTGGTATTGATAGATACAAATGTATTTCGGACGGGGGAACGGATATGAACATTCAACCATTATCACTGAGTGATCTGGAGACGTTGGGACAGTTATGGAGACTACAACATGTAGCTTATCGATTGGAAGCCGAAATCATCGGATTTCAGGAGATTCCTCCTTTGATGGATACGATGGAGACACTTCGGGATTGTGGAGAGAGTTTTTATGGTTGTATCCATAATGACGGAGAGCTTATCGGGGCTGTCGCTGTAGCGGAGGAAGAGGAGAATACACTGACCATTACACGAATGATGGTGCACCCGGATCACTTTCGCAAGGGAATTGCGGCATCTTTGATGACGTATGTGTTGGAACAGCATGCGGATCTTCCGCGTTATATCGTCTCCACAGGAACGCTGAATCAACCCGCAGTGAATCTGTACACCAAATTTGGTTTTACGCCCGTGGAAGTCACACAGATTGCACCTGGAGTGGAATTAACGACTTTTCACAAGAATAAACTTTAATAATATTAACAACTTGAGGAGGAATACCGACTTTGGGCGATCCCTGGTTCATTGATGAGTGGCACATTTTATTACGATTATTGCTGGCTATGCTGCTTGGAGGGCTCGTAGGCCTGGAGCGGGAACGGTCCAATCATGCTGCCGGTTTGCGTACCCATATCCTGGTATGCCTTGGCTCTGCACTGATTATGATGTTATCTGTTTATGGCTTTAAAGATTTTGCTAATGAATTAAATGTAAGGATCGATCCAGCACGTCTGGCTACTGCTGTAATTACTGGTGTCGGATTCCTGGGAGCAGGGACAATTCTCTTCACGGGAAAATCCATTACCGGACTGACTACAGCAGCTTCAATCTGGGTTGTTGCAGCCATTGGGCTCGCAGCAGGTGCGGGATTCTTTTTTGCCTCTATCGTATCCACCGTTCTGGTATTGCTTAATCTCTGGGTATTTAACAAATTAGAGCTAAGGTATTTACGAGGGAACAAACTGCATGTTGTTACACTTCATACCTTGTCAGAACCCGGTTTTCTCGAACAACTGTCTTCATGTATGGAGCAGGAGAAGATCAAAATTCGTAAAATTACCGTGAATGAACAAGACCTGGCTTATGCAGAGATGGTGTCAGTTGAACGAAAAATTGAGATTGTGCTGCATGTTCAGGTACCGCATGATTTCCAAACGGTAGGCTTGGTATCCAAGTTAAGACAATGGGAACATGTTACCAAGGTGTCGATCGAATAAATGAATTACAACCCTCCCCAGGCCAGTAGTGCCGGAGGGTTTTTGGTCATATCCATATTTCTTCCAGTTACTCTCCTTGCTCTTTAGGGTACTATCTAACCAAATGCATGAAGAGCGGAAGGTCAGATCAGAAGAGAGGAGTATGTTATGAAACGGAGACGTCAATTGAACAAAAAGACCCGTACAGTTCAGACCAAACCGGTTAGAAATCGGACTCACAAGTTTATTGCGGGATTACTGAGTGCCATTATTCCTGGCCTGGGTCATATTTATCTGAGATTGTACATGAGAGGTTTGACCTTTATGCTGCTTGTTTTGCTTGATCTGTCAGCAGTGTTGTACTTCTCATCTATTGGTATACAGATCAATGTGCCATTGCTCATCTTACTGGCTTTGTGTATTCCGGTTATTTACTTTTACAATGTATATGATGTGTTGCAATCTGCAGATTGGGTCATGATGCGCAGACGTAGAGCAGTGACCCAGGCAACTTCGGACAAGCCGATATCCAATGAACGTTCTACACGAGATGCAATGATGGTCTGGGAGAGAGGCATATCGTTTGGATTACTTCTGATTGTGGGAGGATCTTTGATGGTACTGTTTTTCCGTAAACCACGTTGGTTTCAAGAGCTTCTCGCCATGTACGGCGGATATTCATTTGCGGTTCTCATGATCGTAGGTGGTTTGCTTCTGTTTGGTCGTGAGTTCTGGGTGATGTTGAACAAGAAAAAATTGTAGTGGAAACGATACAAGGAGGGAACGTGATGAACCGTAAAGTCCGGGTTGGCCGCTATACGGCTGCCGCCTTAATCATAGCGGTCGGTGTGCTGTTGATTTTGGATAAACGGTGGGGAACTGACTACGTATATGAGATGGTGGACTGGTGGCCATTTTTGCTCGTTGTTTTAGGTGTTGAATATATTGTGCTGTTCCTGTGGACTCGCAGAAGAAACAAGGTGCAATCGGATAACCCGAGCAATCCTGATGAGCAAATCAAAGTACGCTTCAGACCCGATGCCAAAGGCATTCTAACCTCACTGATTTTGGCGGCTTCCGTATTTATCGTCACCGAGCAGGATCACTACATGCACTTGTGGAATAGAGTGAGTCTAAATCTCGGAGCGGCATCCATGGACTATAGTCAAGCGGCAGGATATATGGAGGATAAGGGCACGATTCGTGTACCTGTTCGCATGGATACGTCGGATCTGGTGGTTGAAGGTGTCAACGGAGATATCTCGGTACAACGCGGAGATACGGATGAGATTGAAGTACGGACGGTGATCTGGGTAGATCAGACGACGGAAGTACAGGCAAAGGCCGTTGCAGCAGCCTCTTTTGTAGAGGCCGATGGTACAAAAGTAATTTATATCAAAGCTACAGGCAAGACGTATGGAGACAATGAAAAAACGCAGCCACGGATGAATCTTACCATAACGATCCCGGATGATCGTCGTTTTAATCTGGATATTCGAACTTCCAATGGTGCCATATTATTAAACCGTCCGGAAGCCATTAGTACCATACTGGCCGAAACGGGTAACGGACGTATCCGGATTACCAATGCTGTTGGAGATATCTCCGGGAAAACGTTGAACGGGGATGTCATTGTAGCCAATGCCATTGGTAATGTCGATCTGGACAGTAACCGCGGAGATATGAAGGCTCGCGGTATTTCCGGCGATGTAGATCTTGCTACACAAGTGGGAAGTATCAGTATTGCGGACTCCGTTGGTGAATTCATCGCAGAGACACGCAACGGCAATATTACGCTGGATGGAGCCAATCTGGGAATCAAAGCCCAATCGCTTAATGGCAGTATTAACATCGTATCTACCAAAGTCGGAGGGGACTGGGATGTGTACAGTGCGGTGGGAGCCATTAACGTATTACTTCCTGATCGTGGAGACTACAGTCTTGCGGGTTCCAGCAGTTATGGAGATCTAAGTACGGATCTGCCGTTCAAAGTACAGAATAAAACCATAGAAGGCCAGCTCGGTGAGGGCGAGTACAGGGTGAAAATTGAAGGCAACAGTGATCTCACCATTCAGAGTAACCCGGCTGTATCTACGCCTGAAACAGTTACACCTGATTCTGAAGATACGGCTGAGAATCTGGAACAGACTACCGAGGACGGACCAAATTCCCAGTAGGATTCTACAGAGGTTCCTTGACTGCCGCGTTGACAATAAACTTGTAATCGCCGTACAATAAATGTACACTGGCAAGATTACACGGCATGAAAGATGGATTGTCGTTCTTAATGGCCGGGAATCAACTCTGAGCGAGGAGACAGGAACTTACTCTTCACCAGAGAATGAAAGGTAAGGCGGTGGGCTTTATGGCAACACGTGTCCAACATGCGTTGGAGCATCTGAAAACGACCGGTGTCCGTATTACACCCCAGCGTCATGCCATATTGAACTATCTGATGGAATCCATGGGGCATCCGACAGCCGATGAAATTTACCGAGCCCTTGAACCCCAATTTCCCAGTATGAGCGTGGCAACGGTATATAATAATTTGAAGATGTTTCTGGAAGCTGGCATGGTCCGGGAATTGACATACGGAGATAATTCAAGTCGCTTCGATGCCAATGTGACGGATCATTATCATGTTATCTGTGATCAATGCGGCAAGATTGAAGACTTCAGCTATCCTTCACTCAAAAGTGTAGAGCTTCAGGCGGAGTCTAGTACAGGATTCGAAGTACACGGTCACCGATTGGAAGTATATGGCGTTTGCAAAAGTTGCAGGGATTAAGAGAGTTGAATTACAATATTAACGTGCAGAATTCAGTATGGATTCTTCACGTTTTTTTTTAGCATTTATGCAAAATGCTCATCTTTATAACAACTTATGCGCACATCCTTATGATCAGCATAATTAACGGAGGTAGACGTTTGGGTAGAAAAAGCAGATATACACGTCAGAAGCGACGTTCATTTTGGCCCGGTTTTCTCGGGGCTTGTCTGATCGCCGGGGGGGCTTACTGGCTTATAACAAATGTATGGTTGAACCAGAGCCATGAAGACCCCGACTGGGTAGGAAGAAGCCAACCTATTTTTGTAGATGGCCAACTGATGGATGGAGACGCTCTGGGTACAGGAGATCAACTCAAGTTGCCTGTAGATGTGCTGCAAGAAGCGATTGATGCAGGCATACGTTATGAATCAGAATCGGGAGATATCATTATTGCCTCTCCTCAGCGAGTCCTTCATATGAAAGATGGAAGCACACAAGCAGAACTTAATCACAAAGATTATCCTATGACAGTTAAGCCTGAGGTTAAAGACGGAGAAGCATACATTCCGCTCAAACCTTTGAAAGAAGTATATGGCATAACCGTACAGGAAGATTCAGTAACAGGTGCTGTGCTGCTGATGCGTGGAGGAGACACGATACAATATGCAGAGGTTGATACGTTGTCATCCAAAGCGGACAAGACCGTGCCGTTATATAAACGTGGGGGAGAATCCTCACCAATCATTGCCGACATGGAAAAGGATGCACGGGTACGTGTATGGCAGACGGGGGATAAACAGAGTTTTGTTCAACTCGATAATGGATATGCCGGATATGTAGATAATGATTATATTGTCCTCACCGAGAAAAAGAAGGTGGACTTGCCCAAGTATACGCTGACTGCAGCAGAGAAGAAGTGGCAGAATAAACCGGTAAATCTGGTTTGGGAAGCCGTGTACAATCGTCAGCCTGATGTGGGCTCTATCGGTAAAATGCCAGGTGTGAATGTGGTCAGCCCTACATGGTTTCATATTACGGATGGACAGGGCACTGTGAAAAGCAAGGGAAACCAAGCTTATGTGAACTGGGCCCACCGTTCGGGTATGGAAGTATGGGGACTCATGGATAACAGCTTTGATCCGGACGTTACAAAAGAAGCTGTAGCTTCTTACGAGACACGCACGCATATTATTGAGCAGATGTTAGAGTATGCACAGACGTATCAACTGGATGGTATCAACATCGACTTTGAGAACGTGTATACCGATGACGGGCCGAATATTACGCAGTTTGTGCGCGAGATCAAGGCGATGGCTCGTATACATGGATTGATGTTATCAATCGATGTAACACCAAAATCGAACAGTGAGATGTGGTCTGCCTTTCTGGATCGCCGTGCATTAGGTTCTTTTGCAGACTATGTTATTGTGATGGCTTATGATGAACATTGGGCGGCCAGTCCCAAGGCAGGTTCGGTTGCATCTCTGCCTTGGACCGAGGCTTCCATGAGACGCATACTTGAGGAGGATGAAGTCCCTTCTAACAAGTTGATCATGGCGGTTCCGCTCTATACCCGGATATGGACGGAAGAGACGAATGATCAGGGTGAGGTTAAAGTGTCTTCCAAAGCGGTGGGCATGAATGCCATCGTGGAGCTGATCAAAGAGAAGAAACTCAAACCTGAACTGGATCAGGCAAGTGGACAGAACTATGTGGAATATAAGGAAGACGGAGCTACCAAGAAAATATGGATTGAAGATGCCGTGTCCCTTCAGGCGCGTGTGGATTTGATTGCTTCGCTGAAGCTGGGCGGAGTAGCAGCATGGAATCGAAGTTTTGCTAATGCTTCTGCATGGGAGGTATTAAAGCAGGCCGGTTACCAGAAATAATTTACTCGAACTCAGAGTGTCTGCTTGCTTCAATTTGTTTTCGCTAAGCTCAAAGTTTCTCATTGGGTACCATCATACGTGCAGTCTACTGTTTTATTGGTCGTAGAACTTATAACTTAACTTCATATTTTAGCTATTGATAACAGCAATAAGGGCTCACTTATAAGCCAAGTCCAAAAAAGGTCCGGTAAACATACCGGGCCTTTTTTTGTTCTTCAATGAAATTAAGGTAAAAGACATTTAGCGGTTGGAGATTAATTCGTGCTAACCATCGGTGGGGGGAGCTTGTGTAGAAGGCGCTTTCAGTTGTTGACTGGTCATGTTGGCCTTATTAGGGTCCAGGGTGAGAATGGTATGACAGAACATACAACGATCCGTTTTGCCAAGCATTTTGGTTAATTTCCCGCATTCCGGACAGTCGACTTGTACTGCGCTGGTGGAGAGCATACCCGCCCAGAAATAAATGGCTAGACTGGCCATCATGGCAATCAGTCCAATGACGAGTCCTACAGCTGCGAATACCTTGCCTGCATGTCCCCAGAAAACAATCCCGGCTGTTCCCAGTATCATTAGGCCCATACCTAGCATGGTCAGTAGTAATCCCCAAGTGCGAAAAGCATTAATTTTTGCTGATTTAAAAATCATGAAAAATGCTCCTATCGTATGAGTAGTATTGGACCTGGAAAAGAAGGAAACTTCAGTCTGGATGTAGAATTACATTATAACTGACTTGGCGCTTATCTGCCATGAAATGTATGGAGGGAATCGTGGAATTAAAGAACCTTGCTTTTTTGTCCGAACAGTCGGAAGAGACAGGGGCAGTTGGGGCTATCGCTTATTCCCACCCGGGAGAGCGATTCCACGGCTCCCTAATTCAAGATTTCGAATTATTAGTACTTGTTGTTCATAATGATGATCAATTGAAGTCGGCAGTGGGACATTACAGATATGGTGATCTTCGTTATCAGATGATCTATGCGAGCCGTCATGAATTAAAGAGTAGTGTAGTAACCGGGAATCATAATAATCTCACCCAGTGTCTGATTGAAGGTGAGATTATCTGGGAAGCGGACAGCGCCTTAAGTGATTTGCGAGAAGAACTGTCTACCTTTGGTGCAGAATTGCGTGAGCAGAAGCTGCTTCATGAATTCACCAGTTTCTTGAGAATGTATGTGGAGGCCAAACGTCATATTCAGGAAGGTCATGTTGTAGACGCCTACTACAATGTATTAGAGGCTCTGGGGAACTGGGCAAGAATTGTATTGATTGAACAGGGGATATACCCGGATCATGCCGTCTGGACACATGTGCAGAATCTGGATCGCGCTTTATGGAAACTATATCAAGAGCTTACCGTAAGCTCGGAGACGCTGGAGCAGCGAGTAGAGCTTGTCCTGCTTGCCTGTGAGTTTTCGGTAATGTCCAAAATGAGTGAATGCTCAGAACTGCTGCTGCGTGTGTTAAGAAGTCGCAAGGAGCCGTGGAGCATGAATGAACTTGTTCATCATCCGCAGTTAAGATTTGTTCGAGAAGATCTGCCTTTGGTTATACGTAAGCTGGTCTTTCGTTCTATTGTAAAAGAATCGGCAGGATGGCCATCGATCGGAGGAGAGGGCCGGGAGATTCGGTATTGGATAGAGGCATAACCTTCTCCAGAGGCCTGACATTATATTGATCACATAAGGGAGGGGAAACCTTCCTTTTTTGTTTGTTTAATAATTTATAAAAAGATATTGACTCTCATTCACGATATATGATACATTATATTTCGTTCCTCAAACGAGATTATCACCAACAAACGATAAATTCTTCAGAGGAAAAGTGAAGAACTAAAGCTTGAAAAAAGAAATCAAAAAAAGTTCTTGACGAAAATAAACGAAATGTGTTACATTATTTAAGTCGCCGCCGAAACTTGGTTGAGACGAAAAAGAAGTATAACAAATCGTTTTTGATCTTTGAAAACTGAACAACGAGTGAGTAAACATTCTGCTTGCAGAATGAACGCAAAAGTTTGAGACAAGCCTTGGCTTGAATCGACTGGAGCACAAATGAGAATTTTAATCTCGTCAGATTCAAAATGAGCTTATCGCTCTTTTCAATACTTTATTGGAGAGTTTGATCCTGGCTCAGGACGAACGCTGGCGGCATGCCTAATACATGCAAGTCGAGCGGACTTGAAGAGAAGCTTGCTTCTCTGATGGTTAGCGGCGGACGGGTGAGTAACACGTAGGCAACCTGCCCTCAAGTTTGGGACAACTACCGGAAACGGTAGCTAATACCGAATAGTTGTTTTCTTCGCCTGAAGGGAACTGGAAAGACGGAGCAATCTGTCACTTGGGGATGGGCCTGCGGCGCATTAGCTAGTTGGTGAGGTAACGGCTCACCAAGGCGACGATGCGTAGCCGACCTGAGAGGGTGATCGGCCACACTGGGACTGAGACACGGCCCAGACTCCTACGGGAGGCAGCAGTAGGGAATCTTCCGCAATGGGCGAAAGCCTGACGGAGCAATGCCGCGTGAGTGATGAAGGTTTTCGGATCGTAAAGCTCTGTTGCCAGGGAAGAACGCTTGGGAGAGTAACTGCTCTCAAGGTGACGGTACCTGAGAAGAAAGCCCCGGCTAACTACGTGCCAGCAGCCGCGGTAATACGTAGGGGGCAAGCGTTGTCCGGAATTATTGGGCGTAAAGCGCGCGCAGGCGGTCATTTAAGTCTGGTGTTTAATCCCGGGGCTCAACCCCGGATCGCACTGGAAACTGGGTGACTTGAGTGCAGAAGAGGAGAGTGGAATTCCACGTGTAGCGGTGAAATGCGTAGATATGTGGAGGAACACCAGTGGCGAAGGCGACTCTCTGGGCTGTAACTGACGCTGAGGCGCGAAAGCGTGGGGAGCAAACAGGATTAGATACCCTGGTAGTCCACGCCGTAAACGATGAGTGCTAGGTGTTAGGGGTTTCGATACCCTTGGTGCCGAAGTTAACACATTAAGCACTCCGCCTGGGGAGTACGGTCGCAAGACTGAAACTCAAAGGAATTGACGGGGACCCGCACAAGCAGTGGAGTATGTGGTTTAATTCGAAGCAACGCGAAGAACCTTACCAGGTCTTGACATCCCTCTGATCGATGCAGAGATGTATCTTTCCTTCGGGACAGAGGAGACAGGTGGTGCATGGTTGTCGTCAGCTCGTGTCGTGAGATGTTGGGTTAAGTCCCGCAACGAGCGCAACCCTTATATTTAGTTGCCAGCACTTCGGGTGGGCACTCTAGATAGACTGCCGGTGACAAACCGGAGGAAGGTGGGGATGACGTCAAATCATCATGCCCCTTATGACCTGGGCTACACACGTACTACAATGGCCGGTACAACGGGCTGCGAAATCGCGAGATGGAGCCAATCCCAACAAAGCCGGTCTCAGTTCGGATTGCAGGCTGCAACTCGCCTGCATGAAGTCGGAATTGCTAGTAATCGCGGATCAGCATGCCGCGGTGAATACGTTCCCGGGTCTTGTACACACCGCCCGTCACACCACGAGAGTTTATAACACCCGAAGTCGGTGGGGTAACCGCAAGGAGCCAGCCGCCGAAGGTGGGATAGATGATTGGGGTGAAGTCGTAACAAGGTAGCCGTATCGGAAGGTGCGGCTGGATCACCTCCTTTCTATGGAGAATCGTTTCCTGCAACGGAAACATTCAAATAGCAGACTAGATCTGCACAAACTACTCACTCGTTGTTCGGTTTTGAGAGCTCAAACTCTCAAACAGCTTGCTTTTGCATGGAGCTTGTTCTTTGAAAACTAGATATCGAAACGAAACAAACGCGAATTAGAACATTCCTTTAAGCTGATCTTGTGTAAACAAGTGAAGTGTTTATAAAGGTAGTTAAATTGCTTTTGTGATGGTATCGGGTGAGAGCGACTTTTGGATTTGGACGTAGTCCAAACCAAGGGAAGCGAGCGACCGAAACCGGAACAAAATGGTTAAGCTACTAAGAGCACACGGAGGATGCCTAGGCGCTAGGAGCCGATGAAGGACGTGGCGAACAACGAAACTGCCTCGGGGAGCTGTAAGCAAGCTTTGATCCGGGGGTGTCCGAATGGGGAAACCCAGCTGGGGTAATTTCCAGTTACTCATAACTGAATACATAGGTTATGCAGAGGCATACCAGGGGAACTGAAACATCTAAGTACCCTGAGGAAGAGAAAACAATAGTGATTCCGTCAGTAGCGGCGAGCGAACGCGGAGAAGCCCAAACCAGAGAGCTTGCTCTTTGGGGTTGTGGGACGTCTCACATGGAGTTACAAAGGAACCGGTTAAGCGAAGAGGTCTGGAAAGGCCCGCCAAAGAAGGTAAAAGCCCTGTAGTTGAAAGTCTGTTCCCTCCGAGACGGATCCCGAGTAGTGCGGGGCACGTGAAACCCCGTATGAATCCGGCAGGACCATCTGCCAAGGCTAAATACTTCCTAGCGACCGATAGTGAAGCAGTACCGTGAGGGAAAGGTGAAAAGCACCCCGGAAGGGGAGTGAAATAGAACCTGAAACCGTGTGCTTACAAAAAGTCAGAGCCCGTTTTAGGGGTGATGGCGTGCCTTTTGTAGAATGAACCGGCGAGTTACGTTCCCGTGCAAGGTTAAGGTGAAGAGCCGGAGCCGCAGCGAAAGCGAGTCTGAATAGGGCGATATAGTACGTGGACGTAGACCCGAAACCGGGTGATCTACCCCTGTCCAGGGTGAAGGTGCGGTAACACGCACTGGAGGCCCGAACCCACGCATGTTGAAAAATGCGGGGATGAGGTGGGGGTAGCGGAGAAATTCCAATCGAACTCGGAGATAGCTGGTTCTCCCCGAAATAGCTTTAGGGCTAGCCTCGGAAAACAGAGTCGTGGAGGTAGAGCACTGATTGGGTGCGGGGCCCGCAAGGGTTACCAAGCTCAGTCAAACTCCGAATGCCATAGACTTACTTCCGGGAGTCAGACAGTGAGTGCTAAGATCCATTGTCAAAAGGGAAACAGCCCAGACCATCAGCTAAGGTCCCCAAGTGTGTGTTAAGTGGGAAAGGATGTGGAGTTGCACAGACAACCAGGATGTTGGCTTAGAAGCAGCCACCATTGAAAGAGTGCGTAATAGCTCACTGGTCGAGTGACTCTGCGCCGAAAATGTAACGGGGCTAAACACACCACCGAAGCTATGGCTTGATGCTTTGCATCAGGGGTAGGGGAGCGTTGTATAAGGGTTGAAGGTGTACCGTAAGGAGCGCTGGACATTATACAAGTGAGAATGCCGGTATGAGTAACGAAAAGATCAGTGAGAATCTGATCCGCCGAAAGCCTAAGGGTTCCTGAGGAAGGCTCGTCCGCTCAGGGTAAGTCGGGACCTAAGGCGAGGCCGAAAGGCGTAGTCGAAGGACAACAGGTCGAAATTCCTGTACCACCGTAAGCCGTTATGAGCAATGGGGGGACGCAGTAGGGTAGTGACGCGGACTGATGGATGTCCGTCTAAGCAGTGAGGCTGATGTGTAGGCAAATCCGCACATTGTAAGGCTGAGCTGTGATGGGGAGCGAAAATTATAGTAGCGAAGGTCATGATCTCACACTGCCAAGAAAAGCCTCTAGCCAGGTGATGGTGCCCGTACCGCAAACCGACACAGGTAGGCGAGAAGAGTATTCTAAGGCGCGCGGAAGAACTCTCGTTAAGGAACTCGGCAAAATGACCCCGTAACTTCGGGAGAAGGGGTGCCCCGGTAGTGTGAATAGCACGAGGGGGCCGCAGTGAAAAGGCCCAAGCGACTGTTTAGCAAAAACACAGGTCTGTGCGAAGCCGTAAGGCGAAGTATACGGGCTGACGCCTGCCCGGTGCTGGAAGGTTAAGGGGAGTGGTTAGGAGCAATCCGAAGCTGTGAACCGAAGCCCCAGTAAACGGCGGCCGTAACTATAACGGTCCTAAGGTAGCGAAATTCCTTGTCAGGTAAATTCTGACCCGCACGAATGGCGTAACGACTTGGGCGCTGTCTCAACGAGAGATCCGGTGAAATTTTAATACCTGTGAAGATGCAGGTTACCCGCGACAAGACGGAAAGACCCCATGGAGCTTTACTGCAGCTTGATATTGAATTTGGGTACGATCTGTACAGGATAGGTGGGAGCCTTTGAAGCATGAGCGCCAGCTTGTGTGGAGGCAACGTTGGGATACCACCCTGATCGTATCTAGGTTCTAACCTGGTACCGTAATCCGGTGCGGGGACAGTGTCAGGTGGGCAGTTTGACTGGGGCGGTCGCCTCCTAAAGAGTAACGGAGGCGCCCAAAGGTTCCCTCAGAATGGTTGGAAATCATTCGAAGAGTGCAAAGGCATAAGGGAGCTTGACTGCGAGACCTACAAGTCGAGCAGGGACGAAAGTCGGGCTTAGTGATCCGGTGGTACCGCATGGAAGGGCCATCGCTCAACGGATAAAAGCTACCCTGGGGATAACAGGCTTATCTCCCCCAAGAGTCCACATCGACGGGGAGGTTTGGCACCTCGATGTCGGCTCATCGCATCCTGGGGCTGAAGTAGGTCCCAAGGGTTGGGCTGTTCGCCCATTAAAGCGGTACGCGAGCTGGGTTCAGAACGTCGTGAGACAGTTCGGTCCCTATCTGTCGTGGGCGTAGGAAATTTGAGAGGAGCTGTCCTTAGTACGAGAGGACCGGGATGGACGTACCGCTGGTGTACCAGTTGTTCCGCCAGGAGCACCGCTGGGTAGCTATGTACGGACGGGATAAACGCTGAAAGCATCTAAGCGTGAAGCCCCCCTCAAGATGAGATTTCCCAGTATGTAAGACCCCTTGAAGACGACGAGGTAGATAGGCTGGGGGTGGAAGTGCAGCAATGCATGGAGCTGACCAGTACTAATCGGTCGAGGGCTTATCCAATAGCAAGTTGTAATTCGCATGTTTCGTTTCGAATCTAGTTTTCAGAGAACGATCTCTGAAGCATATTCCCTGATAGCTCAGTTGGTAGAGCACTCGACTGTTAATCGAGTTGTCACAGGTTCGAGCCCTGTTCGGGGAGCCATATGGAGAGGTGTCCGAGCTGGCCGAAGGAGCACGATTGGAAATCGTGTAGGCGTCACAAGCGTCTCGAGGGTTCGAATCCCTCTCTCTCCGCCAGATAATTTTTTTAGCAAGGCCCGTTGGTCAAGGGGTTAAGACACCTCCCTTTCACGGAGGTAACAGGGGTTCGAATCCCCTACGGGTCATAATATGGAGGCTTAGCTCAGCTGGGAGAGCATCTGCCTTACAAGCAGAGGGTCGGGGGTTCGATCCCCTCAGCCTCCACCATATAATTTTATAACGACGCGGGGTGGAGCAGCCCGGTAGCTCGTCGGGCTCATAACCCGAAGGCCGCAGGTTCAAATCCTGCCCCCGCAATTATACTTTCCTTTGAGAAAGTGATCTGGAACCGTGGTGTAGTTGGCCTAACATGCCTGCCTGTCACGCAGGAGATCGCGGGTTCGAATCCCGTCGGTTCCGCCATTTAATCTTTACATGAGGCAAACTGTTCACTACATCTGCTGTATGGCACTGATGCCCTATATAAAGTGTAAGGAATTAAGATTAGACTTTATTATGGCTCGGTAGCTCAGTCGGTAGAGCAGAGGACTGAAAATCCTCGTGTCGGCGGTTCGATTCCGTCCCGAGCCACCATTTTTAAAATAATTTAATATGCCGGTGTAGCTCAACTGGTAGAGCAACTGACTTGTAATCAGTAGGTTGGGGGTTCAAGTCCTCTCGCCGGCACCATGTAATCCTGGAGGATTAGCGAAGTGGCCAAACGCATCAGACTGTAAATCTGCTCCCGTACGGGTTCGGTGGTTCGAATCCATCATCCTCCACCAGTTTTATAGGGGCATAGTTTAAAGGTAGAACAACGGTCTCCAAAACCGTTGGTGTGGGTTCAATTCCTGCTGCCCCTGCCAATTAACTTTTTAGAAAATAACCTTTTGTGGCGATCGTGGCGAAGTGGTTAACGCACCGGTTTGTGGATCCGGCATTCGGGGGTTCAATTCCCCTCGATCGCCCCTTTGTTTTTTCATTTTTTATTGGGGATTAGCCAAGCGGTAAGGCAACGGACTTTGACTCCGTCATGCATAGGTTCAAATCCTATATCCCCAGCCATTATGCGGACGTGGCTCAGCGGTAGAGCATCGCCTTGCCAAGGCGAGGGTCGCGGGTTCGATTCCCGTCGTCCGCTCCAAAATATGGCGCCATAGCCAAGTGGTAAGGCACAGCTCTGCAAAAGCTTTATCCCCAGTTCGAATCTGGGTGGCGCCTCCAGCATATGCCGGCGTGGCGGAATGGCAGACGCGCTCGACTCAAAATCGAGTGGGAAACCGTGGAGGTTCGAGTCCTCTCGCCGGTATATTGAATAGCCCTACATGTTGCTTATGCAATGTGTAGGGCTATTTTTATTTCATATGAAATGATTTATGTGCAGTAAGAAAATCTAGAGTAAGAGAAGATGGACGTTAATAAAGATTGACGTATAATTATATTCAGTATATTGTAGATAAGTAAAGTCTTTAATATGGAGGAGTGAAGTAGAGTGACTAATGGAAAAAATGTTTCGGATACCGATCTGTTATTTGATCTTTCTGTATGGGAAGAGGCATGGAAGAATGGTCCGAGAAGTTCAAAATATAAGAAGAAAAGCGCACCATTTAATACAGAAGAAGTATTTGAGCGATGGGCAAGAGATTATCATGCACAGTCGTTCACTGAAGAAGGAAAGCAGCGTTCTGAACGCATTATGGGCTGGATTGAAAACCAGGGTGTGGAATTCGCAGGGTTATCCATTTTGGACATTGGAGCCGCTTCAGGCATATTTACCATTCCTTTTGCAGAAAAGGGGGCAAGTGTGACCGCAGTTGAGCCTTCTGAGTTGCTTGTCTCCCTTATGAAAGAGACGATACCTTCAGCTCTGGAATCCAATATCGAAATCGTAAACGAACGATATGAGGAAATCTCCATTCAGGATAAAGGCTGGGAGAAGAAATATGACTTTGCATTTGCATCCATGTGTCCAGCAATGTCGGATTGGGAAACGATTGAGATGGCGATCAACTGTGCCCGGAAGTATGTATATATAAGCACTATGGCGGGACAGAAGGAACACACACTAATGGAAGAACTTAAGGATGTACTGGGTGTAACTTCTTCATATAAGGCCGGTGATATGGGATATATTCAACAGTTGCTGTATTTGAAGGGTTATTCATACACCATGATCATTACGAGAGAAGTTAACTCATTTGAAGTACCGGTGGAAGAGATTATCGAGAAGCTGCCAGAATGGCTTAATACGTATGAGTTACCATCGGATGAAGATTCCCTCAGATTGGCTGAGGATTACATTAGCGATACGTACAAGGATAGTACGGTGACCTTCTCACGTGGAGCAAGATTTGGTAAAATTCTAATCCAACTTGAACAGCCAAATATGAAAACAGTTCGCACTAAGGATAAGCAATAAATCGCATAAGCTTGGCACGTATACTGATAATCAGGAATTGAGACAGAGACAATGTAGTCTAACGTCTAAGATGGCACTAGGAAGCATCACAACGCTGTGCCAAAAGATGAACGGTTGAAACATATGAAGTTAAGATTGCAGAAGTGAAGGTGTAAGTGAAGGGAGCAGGTTATGTGCTCCCTCTTTTTTGAAGCCACTAATTCATCGACCACTTTGAACCAGACCCTCGTTTTCAGAGAATGATCTCTGAAGCATATTCCCTGATATTTCAGTTGGTAGAGCACTCCACGGTTAATCGAGTTGTCACAGGTCCGAGCCCTATCCCTGTTCGGGGAGCCATACGGATAGGTGGCCGAGCTGGCTGAAGGAGTACGACTTACAATCGTGCTCCTTGTCTAATTTTTGTTCGATACTTCTGCTTTCTGCTTACGCTCCCTGTACTGGCCAGGGGTGATTCCTTCCCATTTACGAAATGATCGGATAAAGTTTTGCGGATTGTTGTACCGAAGTCGTGCTGCGATATCTTTAACGGTTAGATCACTTTCGTCCAGCCATTTTTTAGCGATATTAAATCGGTACTTGGTCAGATATTCACTAAATGCACAGCCTGTCTCTTTGCGGAAAACACTACTTAAGTAGTTGGCATTGTAGTGAAGCTTAACAGCACATTCTTCAAGTGTCAGATCCTTATCATAATCTTGATGAATCATGGCAATCATTTTCTCAGATATATGCTGATACTGGGCATATTGTCTCGCTTTAAAAACCTGAATGACGGGCAAGATGACTTGATGGTTAAACCACTCCTCAACTTCAGCGGCGTACTGCAAACTATGAAGTTCATGAAACATCGAGCCACGACCTTGGGAGATCTGTCCGAGTCGTATGCCAGATTCCTGAGTCATTTGCAAAATATGTGTGAGTAGCCTCGTAAGAGCCACCTCATACTCCTCGGGTGTAACCTCCATACCAAAGATCACTTCAAGCAGTTGTTGCAAAAGAGCAGAGGCCTGGACTTCGTCCGCACTTTGAATAGCTTGGATCAACGAATATTCCAATGATTCCGGGTAGGTCATGGACCAAGTGGGAGCGTAATGATCTATGTTCTCATATTGAAAAATAATGCCTGTTCCCAGCTTCATCCGATGCCTCAATGCTACCATGGCTTCTGTATAAGCTTGAGGGATGTGATATAGAGAGCTGTGTGGCTGGCTGAATCCTATACTGACTTGAAGAGTTAGAATCTTATCCATCTGTTGTTGTAACTGGTCTGTTAATACATATAGCTGCTGTGAAAAAACAAACTGATCCTGTTCCACGGTCCCAATCACCGTGACTACCGTATGTTCCAGCACAATGGGAAGCAATTGTTGGTTATGCACAACCGTTTCCTCCAATATATTTTGAATAGCGAATAATAAGAGGTCACGATCACTAGCTCTATATTTTGTATGATTAACGAGATCGGCCTGTAGTGTAATAACAGCAATTTGTTGCCATTCCCGAACCTGATGCGTGTAGCCATATTCATTCAGGGTGTCATGAAGAGTATGAACAGGGATCTTACCTTGGAACAGATTCATCATAAAATGATTGCGAATCTGCAATAGATGCACATTAAGTGTGTTCTCTAATTGGGAGCGAGAGGCAGATAATTGTGAGACCCCTGCTCTGATCTGTTCGAACTCATCAGAAAATGGTGGTGATTGCTGAGCTACGGTGTTTCCTTCTTTGGACAGGTGGTTGTCACCAAGTTGAGTTAAAAGTTTACGAATCGGGACATGCATTCGCTTGGAGCCGAGCCATGCGAGTAATAATGAAAGTAAAAGTAAGAAGATACTGATATACAAGGTGTGCAATCCGATATCGATATATTCTTGTGTCAGAATATTGGTAGGTGAGATTAGAACATAAGTCCATCCTTTTAAGGTAGAAGGGCTATACGTCAGAGAATAATGTGTATCGGCGATCTTAACTTCCCGTTTTTCAAAGCCTGTTGAAAATGTGATGGGTGATAGTTTGGTTATGTTGGCTTCCGTATCCCTATCCTGCAATCCAATGGCAGACAACGGTTGTCCAATGTATACAGGATCGGGATGGACCAAGATACGTTGTTCCCGATTCAAAATGATCAGTCCTGAGGCAGCATTGCCTAAGGAGGCTTCTCCTAGTGTGTTTTGCAAAGAGCATGCAGGGATTCCCGCAATCAGGGCAGCATCGGAAGACGTATTCAGATTCGGAATAGATCTCGCAAGGGCAATATGATAGATACAGCCTGTACCTGGTGAACGCTCATCATTACTGAACACCGATGAAGGGGAGAGTTGCCATCCAGAGGTTAGCGTATCCGATATCAATTCCTTCATGGGAAGAGCCAATGGAAAATCCGTATTACGATATAATCCGGCATGATCAATAAGCCAATTCTGAGATTGATTCACCAACGTGATATCCAACAAAGGTTCCCACGACCTCATATTCTGAAACTCGCTTTGCAGCTTATCGGCAAGTAATGGTCCTTTTCCTTGACGTGAAGAAGAAGCAGACAGGGAACGAAGGGTTACTGGAGAGCGAACGGCCTGATCAAGCATATAACTGACTGTAGCGAGTTTGTGCTCTACGTTGGATTGCATTTGTTCCAGCAACTGTCTGTTGGCCTGCGTACGATGCAGCTCAGTTTGGTTTGATGAATAGATAAATGCGGCAATTCCCGTTAACAAAATGGGCAGGGTGCTTAACAGGATTCCGAAGATGATCATTTTATGGAGATAGCTGATTGGTCGCACAGTTTCAGTTCCACCCCTGACATTAGAAATAGTAACACTTTCTATTTTAGTAAACGCTTACATATAGAACAATCTAAATTTTGTTTATTTGGATAAATAAGTAATTTCACAAGAGGGTATAGAAGTAGAGATAAGGGATTGCTGATAGATGATTTTGCAGAAAAGGCTAGAGTAACGGCTTGGACTGACTATCCAATATGGAATCATGAGAAACGAAATTGCAGTGTGAACGTAAATAGAGACATGGACGTCATTCTTTCTACCTGGTGATATCTGGTGAAGTAGAGCTTGTATACGGGTAATAGAAGGTATCTTGGAGTGCTATTCAGTTTAGGTGGAACGTTGGTCTTATATAGGGACAGTCAAAGGTCCAACTAGATCCCCGACCTGAGTCTAGGATGAAAAACCGTCCACGGTCTGTTTTGAAAAGTCGCGGAATCCCCTAGAATAAGGACATAAGGTTAAACAAGAAACACGGAAACAAAAAACAAGAAACAAACGAACAAATGACTCAACACATTAAAAGGAACGAATGGAAAGGGCGGTGAACAACAATTATGAGATTGAATAAGGGAAATGGCTGGGCGATTGTATTGATCGCGCTGGGTGCACTACTCCTCTTCGGAAAGTTAACTCCACTTCTTGGACACTTAATGGGTTATCTGATTCCAGTCCTGATGATTGCACTGGGATACTACGGAGTCAAACGAGGGAATGTGATGCTTGGCTGGATTGTTCTCATCATCGGTATCATCTCACTGATGGGTAAACTGGCATGGTTGATCGGACCGATCATCGCGATCGGGTTAATCATCTTTGGTATCTCAATGCTAAGCAATAACCGCAGTCGTCGTGGTCGGTACTAAACTTTCACGATTATGAAAAGGAGGGACAGAACATAATGAGTGTATTTCGTCGAATGCGGGATATTACCGTAGCCAATCTGAACGAACATTTGGAGCAAAGTCAGGACCCAGTCAAACTGATTGATCAGTTCCTGGTCTCGACCCGCCAAGACATCGGTGAAGCCGAGAAACTTCGTCATCAATATGCAAGCCATACCAGACAAATGAAACAACAAGCCGATCAGGCAGCAGGTATGGTGAACAAACGGGAAGAACAGGCATCCATGGCTCTGAAAGCAGGGGAAGAACATCTTGCTAAGCTGGCCTTGCAGGAGAAAATCCTCCACGAGGAAAAAATGGAACAGTACAATGAATTGTATGCACAAAGTTATGCGGCATTACAGGAGCTGGATGAACAGATCGACCAGCTGAAGGTTGAATATCAGAACGTATACAGCAAACGCCAATATTACTACGCTCGTATGCAGACGATTCAGTTACAGCAACGTATGAACCAGAGAGGCAATCACAACGGTCAGAATGTACCCCGTATGTTTAACCGACTGGATGATCAAGTCTCTGATCTCGAATATGAAGCACAAAGTCTCCGCGATATCCGGCGGATGAATCAAGATGGTTCAGGAGTGACTGGCAGCATGTCATCCTCTACGTTGGATAAGGAACTGGAACGCTTAAGACAAAAATTGAACAATGACAGAAAGGAGTAGTCACAATGAGTAAATTATACCGCTCGGCGCGTAATCGAATGCTAACAGGTTTGATCGGTGGCATTTCTGAAAATCTCGGATTGAGTACCACGCTGCTACGTATCATTTTCTTCATCAGTATTTTCGCTACGGGAGGTACATCATTGTTGATCTACTTCATCGCTGCGTTGGTGGTACCAAAGGAATCCAATCACGTTGATCCATATGCTTATGATTCCAACGTAAGAGGATACAAGTAAACGAAAGGAGCAAGCACATGAGCAAATTATACCGCTCAACGCGTGACCGGATGTTAACCGGCTTGTGCGGCGGAATTTCCGAAACCATCGGAATGGATTCCACACTGCTGCGTATCATCTTTGTTATCAGTATCTTCGTAACTGGCGGCACGTCGTTGTTAATATACTTTATTGCAGCACTGGTGGTACCAAAAGAACCGTATCCGCCTTATGATCCATATGGCTACGGTCCGGGCCAAGGCCCTGGTCCTGGCAGAGGATACGACAACTATGATCATCAGCCACCAAGAGGTCCTTTTCAAAATAATCACAACCAACAAGGTCCTGGTAACTTCGGTCCCGGCCCTGGATTCAACGGCAGACCTCAATCAGGTCCCCGTTCTTATGACAACAACGCCTACGGAGCAGGAGCACCGCAAGAAAGTGAACTTGATTCCATGATGAAAGATATCGAGAAAAAAGCACTGAAAAAAGAAGTTGAAGAGCTTCGCCAAAAATTATCTCGTTACGAGAAGGGAGAAAAGTAAAATGGGAGTATTTAAACGGATTAAGGATATGACGAAAGCATCGGTAAATGATATGTTGGATAAGGTAGAAGACCCAATTGTAATGTTGAACCAGTACTTGCGTGATATGGAGGCTGAGATTCATGAGGCAGAGGTAACTGTTGCTAAACAAATGGCAAATGAGCGCCGCATGAAACAACGTTTGGATGAAGCGGAGCGTACTTCGGTACAACGTGAGTCCCAAGCAGAAGCTGCTCTGTCTAACGGTCAGGAAGAAGTGGCACGCAAATTGTTGGAAGAGAAAATCTACTTTGATCAAAAAATTACGGAGTACAGCGAACTGCATGCACAGTCCGAAGCACAAGCAAAAGATCTGTTGCAACAGTTGCATGATATGAAAGATGAGTTCTACAAAATGCGTAACAAACGTAATGAACTTGTATCCCGTGCACAAATGGCAAAAGCCAAAAAACAAATGTCTTCCATCAACAGCTTGCATTCGATCGAAAGTGGCGGGGCATCACTTGGATTCCACCGCATGGAAGAGAAAATCATGCAGCTGGAAGCTGAAGCTGACGTAGCTCGTGCACCTTATCGCAACACATCATCCACGTACACGAATCCTGTAGATGTGGAAAAACAGTTCAAAGTGGATCAGCAATTACAAGCCCTCAAAAATAAAATGGGCAATGGTTCCAAGAATGAAGCGAACGGAACTTCAAAAGAATAACTGTTCGCTTAGTGGACAATATGATATTCTATAAATCGTGTATAATGTACGGTTGGTAGAACAAAAGTTAAGCCATACAGGACTTCATTGCCTGGTATGGCTTTTCCGTTGAATAAAGAGAGATTAACTTACAGAGGAGGTGCGGCGGGATGAATCAAAAGAGTAAATGGCTTGCAGTTGTCATTATGATTATTGGCACAATGATGTTATTGAATGACAATATTAACTTCCTGACCGCTGCCGCACTGATTCTGTTAACGGTTGGAATGCTTCAAGTCCGCAATGGGGATACCCGCAAAGGTCATCGGTATCTTGGCATTGGTGCGGCCCTGTTATTGCTGGATAATTTAATGATTGTATTTTTGATTGTACTGGCTTCTTTAGCTTACTTTTATTCGAAAAACAAAAAGATTCATCTAGACGAAGGCGTTATGAAGAAACAGAATTTCATGGCTCGGTACTACTGGGATCAATCATCCTGGACGTTACGTAGTATGAGTCTGTGGCATGCCATAGGTGAGGTTAACGCGGATCTATCACTTTCGATTCCGGAGGAGAAACAAACAATTGTGCTGCTGCAAGGAGTTATGGGTAATGTTCGCCTTACACTACCAGAAGATTATGGTGTGGAGATTGAAGCATCGGTTCTTTTCGGCCGGATTAATCTTCTTGGAGAACAAGATAGCGGCATGATGAACAAATTAGTATGGAGAACGCCTGGATATGAATCCAGTGAACATAAAGCAAAATTTGTCATTTCTTATATTGTTGGCGACCTAAACATCAGTAATCCGTAGTAAAATAGATGAAGAGAAGGAGGAGACCCCGATGAAGACAAAACGACATACCGACATGGTAACCCGAAGTATGGGTGAAGGGATCCTCCTGGTTTTCATTGTGTTCGCTGTTATTTTGTATGTATTGTATACATATGGTTATCTTGCTCCGTTTACAGGCTGGCGGCATCTGATTCAATCGGGTCTGGCCTTATTGCTGCTTCTGATTGGAATCGGTGCGGTCTTTGGGTTCTATCAGAGTTACCGGGTTAAACGCCGACTTGAACTGCTGCGGGAAACACTTCTACTGTGGGAGAAGGGCTCTCTATCACGCACTGTACCTGATCTGGGCGATGATGATGTGGGCCGTTTAAGTGAGCAACTCGGACGAATCGGCAAAAAGTGGGAAGATCAGATATCTTCGCTCCAGCGATTGTCTACTCATAATGCACAGCTTGCTGAACAAGCCAGAATTACGGCTATTGTGGAAGAGCGGCAACGTTTGGCACGGGAACTGCATGATGCGGTATCGCAGCAATTGTTCGCGATATCCATGACAGCAACAGCCGTTGGACGGAAGATGGAGAAGGATTTTGAACGTGCTCAGAGGCAGGTGGCTTTGATTGAGGAGATGGCTTCGGTAGCCCAGTCCGAGATGCGTGCGTTACTGTTACATCTGCGGCCAGTCTATCTGGAGGGTAAACATCTCGAACAAGGTCTGCGTGATCTGGTGATGGAACTGAAAACAAAAGTGCCCATGGATATTGTGCTCGAAATGGACGAAGACATTGATCTGATCAAAGGAATCGAGAATCATCTGTTTCGAATCGTTCAGGAGGCTATGTCCAATACGTTACGGCATGCAAAAGCGGAAAAAATGGAGATACGGATCCAGCGCCGTACTGATGCGATCCGGGTATTGATTCGTGATGATGGGCAAGGCTTTGATCTTGATGAGAATAAACAGGCTTCCTACGGTCTGGCTAACATGCGTGAACGTGTTACGGAGATTGGCGGGGCCATACAATTTGTAACAGCGCCTGGTAAGGGAACGCGGATTGAGATCACGATACCTTTGATGAACGATGAAAGCGAGGAAGAACATGTCAATGGAACCGGAAGTCGAAACGGAGACGGAAACGTCGATCAAAGTATTGCTCGTGGATGATCATGAGATGGTACGTATTGGTCTTGCAGCGGTACTGGATACCGAAGATGGTATTGAAGTTGTTGGTGAAGCAGGTAGTGGAGAGGAAGGCATTCGGCTTGCACAGGAATATAAGCCTGATGTTGTTCTGATGGACCTGGTTATGGAAGGAATGGATGGCATTGAGGCTACTCGTCAGGTACTTAAAATGTATCCGGAGTGCAAAGTCATCGTATTGACCAGTTACCTGGATGATGAAAAAATGTATCCTGTCATTGAAGCAGGCGCATTCAGTTATCTGTTGAAAACATCAAGAGCCAATGAAGTGGCAGATGCGATTCGCGCAGCCGCTCGCGGGCAATCCGTTCTGGAGTCACAGGTGGCTTCGAAAATGATGAATCGCTTCCGGCAGCCACAGGCAGCAGCTCCTTTGCATGATGAATTGACAGACCGTGAAATGGATGTGCTCCGGTTGCTCGCCAAAGGCAAATCGAATCAGGACATCGCTGATGATCTGATCATTGGTATCAAGACAGTTAAATTCCATGTTACAAACCTACTGGCAAAATTGGGCGTAGACGACCGTACACAGGCCGCGATCTATGCTTATAAAAACGGACTTGCAGAGTAAGCAGGATTATATGCAATGACATCATTAAGCCAAAGAGCCGTGCATTAATGTGCGGAAGTTATAGATAAGAGATGATTTATATATAAGTGTGTGTTCTAAAAGGTCGGTTTTCAGTACGAAGAAGATGGGATAAAGCTAGAAATGGAGTAGCGGAGCGTAGATCGAGCTAAGTGAGCAACCGCAATGTATCCAAAGGAAACATTCTTCGTAAGCCCCTACTTATTTCGGCCGAATTCCATATTCGATGTTGATGATGCCGTTAGGCACCCTTCGTAATCAAAAGCGGACTTTTTGAACAACCTCTATAAGTATGAATGGAAAGCTCTGATCTGCCATGAATGTGGCGGGTGGGGCTTTTTTGTTGTGTGCAGAAGAAGTATAGCTAATGTGGGAAAGGGGCATGCTGTTGATAGATTCATAGAATGCAAGAAAGAAGCGGGGGGATTCAAATGTTAAATCGATGGATGACAGCAGGTATCTTGGCAATAGCTATCATAATTCTTATTGGTGTGACACAGGTATACGCAGAGAAGAACGAATCCAAAGCTGCCCAACTGGAACAGTTAATCTATACGGCTGACAGCGTGATTGATAATGTGGATCGTCTGGTGATTAAATGGCAAGGAGAAGGCAAGGGAGATGCACAAGCACAGGCAGCGTTACTGGCTGGTCACTTGGGACTGGAACAACCGGTACAGGTACGCCAGACGGGCCATGATGTGTACCGCAGTGAAGTGGTTGACGATATGGCTAATGGAGGTGTAGGCTTGTTAGTCAATGTCGTCGATACAGGTGACAATGGTTACTATGCCATCGTACAACTCTCAGGGGATGCACACACAGATCGGAATACATTAATGACATTACATGAACAGGTCGATCAACTGCTTGTAGACTCAGGGATGAAGGCAACCTGGAATATGTCTGTGCAAGGTACAGCAGTTACTGCTACTGAACATGTTGCGAATCAGCAACTGGAACTGATCGAAGAACAGCTGTCCACAAAGGTGGATATTGCCTCAGTTGAACGTTATACAGATGCAGGCACTGCAAGTGTCTCTTATAAGGCGGCTGAGCTGCCCTTGTCAATCAAGAGTGGCTCGCACATGTTGAATATGCAACTCGCAGTTCACCAGGTTGGGGACGAGGTCGATAATCGAATTACAGTGGGGTTTCCGGTGATTACGATTGAATACTAAGGGATGGATTTTTCATGAATTGGGACCCAATATTGAGAATCTTTATCAGAAAAATGAGCCTGAAATAGTGCATCCGTTCAGTTGATATGCTAAAATGGCATCACATCCAAGAAGGAACTTGCTGGTAATTGACAGTTGTATGTCGTGCATATATAACACCATTACATAGCTCGGGGAGAGCGTGAAGGTTATCTTCCCGGAAGAAAGAGGAGCCCATGGTTGAAAAACAGTTACAAGATGAAGTACAGACACCAGGCGCAGTATTTTTCATTTTTGGAGCAACGGGTGATTTGGCCCGCCGGAAGCTGTTTCCGGCTATCTACAGTCTTTACCGTGAAGGCAAGCTTGCCGAAGACTTTGCGGTTATTGGCGTAGCACGTCGTCCGAGGTCCCCAGAAGAATTCCGGGAAGACATCTATGAATCCATTAAAGAGTTCTGCCGTTATCCAGCGGGGGAACCTGATGAGTGGAACGCTTTTGTCGATCATTTTGAATACAAAGCACTGGACATCAATAATGTGGATGGATTTAAAGAGCTGCGTGCGCAGACGGAGCATCTGGAATCGAAGTTTAACACGCCGGGGAACCGGCTGTTCTATCTGGCACTGGCACCTGAGCTGTTTGGCAGTGTCTCGTACAGTTTGCGGGACGGCGGTATGTTGGAAAGTCAGGGGTGGAACCGTTTGGTGATCGAAAAACCATTTGGTTATGATCTGCAATCGGCCGAACATCTGAATGAGCAGATTCGTGAGGTATTCCGTGAAGAGGAAATCTATCGGATTGATCATTATCTGGGCAAGGAAATGGTGCAAAATATTGAAGTGATTCGGTTTGGAAATGCTTTTTTTGAACCGCTCTGGAATAACAAACATATTGCCAACGTTCAGATTACGCTGGGTGAGACGGTAGGCGTGGAAGAACGTGGCGGTTATTATGATCACTCTGGCGCACTGCGTGATATGGGGCAAAACCATATGCTTCAGATGCTGACGATGATTGCGATGGAACCACCGAGTCGCCTGTTCCCGGAGGACATTCGGGATGAGAAGGTGAAGGTACTGCGTTCATTGCGGGCCTTTACTTCAGATGAAGAAGTGAGCAACAACGTTGTGCGGGGACAGTATTCCGAAGGGGAGTACCGTGGCAAGCAGCTTCCGGGGTACCGCCAGGAAGACAAGGTTGATCCGCAGTCGAATACGGAGACTTATTTTGCAGCACGTGTATTCGTGGATAATTTCCGCTGGGCAGGTGTCCCATTCTACATTCGGACAGGCAAGCGTCTTCCGGTGAAAACAACCGAGATCGTAGTTGAGTTCAAGTCGATGCCAAACAACGTGTACCTTGGGAAAAAGTATAAGCTCGAACCGAACCTGCTGGTTATTCGGGTGAATCCGATGGAAGGCATATATATCAAAATCAATGCCAAGAAGCCAGGCTCGGATTCCGAGATTCAGCCACTCGCGATGGATTTCTGTCAGAGCTGCATGATTGGAATTAACTCGCCTGAAGCGTACGAACGTCTGCTGCACGACGCCGCAGAGGGGGATTCTACGTACTTTACCCGTTGGGATGAAGTGGCAACAGCCTGGTCTTTTGTGGATCGGATCGCAGCAGCCTGGGGACAGAATCAGGGAGAGCTTCATACGTACCCTGCTGGAACATGGGGGCCAGAAGCGACAGATAAGCTGCTGGAGCAGGACGGATTCCACTGGTGGCCGGTGAATGGTCAGGACGAGGACAGCGTGATCTGGCAAGTGAATGGTTAGGGTAGGGTAAGGGCATTAACAACAGTATTAACAACAGTATTAACAACATACACAACATGACTGAGCCTGGGGAAATCGCAAATTTTGTGGTGTACCCAGGCTTTTTAGCGGGGAAAAGGTAGGTATTCATCATAAGGAAATAAGTAATTTAAATTAAGTTGTTGACAAAAAGTAAGTGTGTAACTTATACTCAACACATGAGTTAAAGAGTTACGCAAATGACAAACTTCATTCGGGCAAACGTTTCGGATAAGTTATCATTCATGAGATAAAATGTAAACCAGTTGAAGGGGTTTGCGACACAGAGAATCATGAAGAAAAAAATTTAGCATAATATCTTTAATCTAAGAATACTATTTTGTATATATTGAATGGAGGAAAAGAAAATGATGTTGGACTTAGGGTTGTTGTTGATTCGTTTGGTGATTGGATTGTCGTTCATGGCGCACGGGGCTCAGAAGCTGTTTGGTTGGTTCGGAGGTTACGGGATCAAGGGTACAGGTGGCTGGTTTGAGTCGATGGGCATGAAGCCGGGTGCATTGGTGGCGTTACTGGCTGGACTCGCGGAATTTGGTGGCGGATTGCTGCTGGCCCTGGGTCTGCTTACACCGGTAGGTGGCATTCTGATTGCATTGACGATGGTCATTGCGATTGTGAAAGTCCATGGCGCGAACGGATACTGGTCCACACAGAACGGATTCGAGTATAATCTCGCGATTCTGGTGATTGGTGTAGCGCTGGCATTGACAGGTGGCGGACAATACGCGCTGGATGCATTGATTTTCTAAAACCGATAAATAAAAATGAATGAGGAGTGCCTGGATGCCATGGAAATGGCTGAAGGGTGCTTTTTTTGCAAGTGAAAAGAGAAGAATCTGCGGTAGTAATCGGTTATTTTCGGTACAGATTATGGTACAATAGGAGAGTTGGGTTAAGAAGCAGTTCACGGTATGCATGAAAGCACAGATTTGAGGAGGATGAACTCCATTGTAAATGTGTAAAATTAATCTAGTGTGTAAATACCTAGTACGTAAAAACTCGTGTACAATCAACCGGCCTCGCCGGATTGCATAAAGATTGAATGATGGACCGGCCATGCCGGATTAACGTGAATGAACGGACGAAAGGGATTAAACCTATGAGCAAAGCTGCAAATGATATTCTTCAACAGGAAGTGGACAAACGCCGGACGTTTGCCATTATCTCTCACCCGGATGCGGGTAAAACTACATTAACCGAGAAACTGTTGCTGTTCGGGGGCGCGATTCGCCTTGCGGGAACGGTAAAAGCTCGGAAAGCCAGCAAACACGCAACAAGTGACTGGATGGAAATTGAGAAACAACGGGGGATCTCGGTTACCTCTTCCGTAATGCAATTTGATTATCTGGATCATCGCGTCAACATTCTGGATACACCGGGTCACCAGGACTTCAGTGAAGATACGTATCGTACACTGACAGCTGCCGATAGCGCGGTAATGTTGATTGACGTGGCAAAAGGTGTCGAGGCACAAACGATCAAGTTGTTCCAGGTATGTGCGAAGCGTGGCATTCCAATCTTTACGTTTATCAACAAACTCGACCGTGAGGGTAAAAGCCCATTTGACCTGATGGAAGAACTTGAAAATGTACTGGGTATTCGTTCGGTTCCGATGAACTGGCCTATTGGTACAGGTCGCGAGCTGTGCGGTGTCTACGACCGGATGAAAAATCAGGTGGAATTGTTCCAAGGGGACGATCACTCCACGATCAAAGTACAAAAGGTAGATGGCTACAAAGATCCGATTATCCGTGAGATGGCAGGAGAATACCTGCATGATCAATTGTGTCAGGATCTGGAGTTGCTGGATATCGCGGGCGACCAATTCGACATGGAGAAAGTTCAACGCGGCGAATTGACACCTATTTTCTTCGGTAGTGCGATCAATAATTTCGGTGTACAGACCTTCTTGGAGAATTTCCTGGAACTGGCACCGAAGCCTGAACCACGTCGCAGTACGGCAGGAGAGATTCAGCCAACGAATGAGAAATTCAGCGGTTATGTGTTCAAGATTCAGGCAAACATGAACCCGGCACACCGGGATCGTATTGCGTTCCTACGTATTGTGTCAGGCAAGTTCCAACGTGGCATGAGTGTGAAGCATACTCGTGTGGGCAAAGAAATCAAGCTGTCACAGCCACAGCAATTCCTGGCACAAGACCGGGATATTGTCGAAGAGGCATATGCTGGCGATATTATCGGTTTGTTCGATCCGGGTATCTTCCGGATTGGCGATTCACTGAGCCAAGGCAGCGAGATTGTCTTTGAGGAGTTGCCAACGTTCTCACCAGAGATTTTCGCCAAAGTTACCGTGAAAAATGCATTGAAACATAAACAGTACCAAAAGGGAATTGATCAGTTGACGGAGGAAGGAACCATTCAGGTGTTCCAGACGGCAAGTTTCGACGAGACAATCCTCGGCGTAATTGGTCAACTTCAATTCGAGGTATTTGAATACCGGATGAAAGGCGAGTATGGGGTAGATGTTCAATTGCAGCGCATGCCTTATCAGTTCGCTCGCTGGATCGTGGACGAGAATCTGGACCCAAGCAAATTCCGGATTAACTCTGCGCTTGTAAAAGATAAAAAAGGAAATTATGTAGTGCTCTTCGAAAATGAGTATGCAATGAGAACGGCTATGGATAAAAATCCTACAGCTCAATTCCTGGAGACTGCGCCTTAAGTAAGGCCGACGTATTCCTCGGGGGAATCATTGAAGGCTTAGTTGAACGTGACAAGTTCATGTGATGAGATAGAGCTTGTTAAAAATAAGATCCCTCCGCCGATTGGCGGAGGGATCTATTGCTATACACCTTACATGGAGGCGGGTATGATCCAGCCGAATAAGGGAAAGCTTTCTTTTGCAGACAGAACAAACGTAATGATGGTTACCTTACCCTTCAATGCTTCGATTAGCGAAGTGGTTGAACGGGAATGGTGTGCAGATGCTCCTGCGCGATTTGAATGAGTTCTTCCTGCTTGGCAGGTTCTGTGTTCTTCCAGATCATCTCGAAAATGGCGCCAAGTCCAGGTAATGCAGCTTCTGGTCCATCTACTGAACCTTCAATCATCTCCCGGAGCTGATCATCACTCTTGTCATGAACTTTATGAACAATCGCTTCACGCAGGCTTAATGTAATGGGCATCGCAATTCCCTCCTCGTATATTCGGCTGCTCTAATACTGTTCCCTGGGAAGCGCGAGCGCATTCAAGTTTATCAGGCTTTGTGGTATACTACGAAGGATTATTTACGTTAGCATGGGTATCCGTAATGATGCTTCATGCTGAAGTGCAGCGGGAGGTTAAGACCCTAATGGCCAAGAAACAGTATGCCGTAATTGGTATGGGACGGTTCGGATCAAGTGTTGCCAATGCACTGAGTGGTATGGGATTCGACGTGCTGGCAATTGATGCGGACGAGCAGCGGACTCAGGAAATGTCCAATGTGGTGACCCATGCGGTATCGGCAGATTCAACAGATGAAGAAGCGCTACGTGCGCTGGGCATACGGAATTTCGACGTTGTCGTTGTGGCGATTGGTGAAGATATTCAGGCGAGCATTCTGACAACCCTGATATTGAAAGATATGGGTGTACCGGTGCTGATCGTAAAAGCCCAAAATGAGCTTCATGGTAAGGTATTGCAGAAGATTGGGGCAGATAAAGTCATCTATCCTGAGCGGGATATGGGACTACGCGTAGCCCATCATCTGACCTCGCCTAATATACTGGATTACATCGAGTTATCTGAGGATTACAGCATTTTGGAGATGAGAGCCTCCGAGCAAATGATCGGTAAAAACCTGATGGAATTAAATATCCGTGCACGTTTTGGTTGTAACGTGATGGCGATTCGCAGTGGGAATTCGATGAACATCTCGCCGTACGCGGAGGACCGGATCGAAGAAGGAGATGTGCTGATCATTGTGGGTCACAAGGATCATTTGACGAAAATGGAGCTTGCGTATCCGAAGTGATGGATGCAGATGGGAAGGATGGAAAGATGGATATTGTATCACCGCAAAATACACGTGTAAAAGAATGGGCGCAGTTGCTGGAGAAAAAGCATCGTACCCGTCAACATAAATATATCATTGAGGGCATTCATCTGGTACAGGAAGCATTGCGCGCCGGAGCAGATCTGGAGTGCATCGTGTACGACGGAGAGCAAGGCGTACCTAGCGAACTCGCCGGGCTTGAGAATCCGCTACAGCGTGTGGAGTGGGTTAGTGTATCTCCTGCGGTTATCGCCAAATGTACGGATACGATGACACCACAGCCTGTATTCGCAATTGTGCGTAAAGGCAGTGAGCCACTGGAAAGCCTAATTACCGGAGCGCGCGGGCTTGTTGTGGTGCTGGACGGAGTTCAAGACCCGGGTAATGTGGGGACGATCATCCGTAGTGCGGACGCAGCTGGAGCAGCGGGGGTTGTACTTGGCGCGGGCTGTGCTGATGTGTATAACCCGAAGACGATTCGCTCGACGATGGGGTCATTGTTTCATTTGCCCATTGTGGAGGGCCAGTTGGAATCCTTGCTTCCCGAAGCGAAGGCTGCGGGCGTGAAGCTGGTAAGTACTTCTTTGCAGGCAGAGCATTCATGTTATAGTTATGATTTTACGCAGTCGGTATGGCTTGTCATTGGTAACGAAGGCAAAGGTATCTCGGATTCTACAGCACGTTTGGTAGATGATGCGATTACGATTCCGATGCAGGGACAGGCAGAGTCGCTTAACGCTGCAATGGCGGCAACGATTCTGTTGTTTGAGTCGATGAGACAGCGGATGTTTAACTAACTAATAATTCCTGTCCAATTTAAAATTAACTTTCCCCCAACCACCAAAGGCTGGAACCTGGTTGCCGCTTTTCCCAACCATTTTTCCAGTCTTTTTGTCTTTCTCTTTGAAGCACCACAGGAGGGATTTTCCATTCAAATCCCGAATAGGTGATATAGTTTCTATTTCTTAAGCTGATGGGCAGGTGTATAATTTGGAAATGAATAATGGAAAAGGAAACACTCACTTTAGGGAATTTATGACTTGGGCTGGGGAAAAGGGCTGGGACATAATGAGTAAATCCGGTTTACAGCTACATTTAAACAGCGGCATTACTTCAAGATATAAAGGACTTCCAGATGAATATTTAGAATTTCTAAATGTAGTTGAAAAATGCGTTGCACCGGATGAGCAAACCTGGTTTATTTGTGAGGCTGAGTTCAACAATAGCTCAGAGACCGCATTCCAATGGAATGAATTTGAAATGCTTAGTTTGGAGGCAGCAGAGGGTGATTCTATTTGGCAGTCAGAGCTAACGGCCTGGTGGGATCATCACTTGCCGATCGTAATGTCTGTGGAGGATGGATATTCCTTCTATGCCATTGACTTAACAACCGACAGTGGAGCTATTGTCCGTGGATGTGAGCCTGAATTTGAAGAGGTTGAAAAGGTATCCGATTCGTTTGGAGAATTTCTGGCATGGATGATGTTGAATTCAGATTAGTGTAGCTAGGAAAGGTTGATGTTTAGTGATGGAAGGAAAATATGTGAAGTCATCACTTTCGTAAGCGAGGCCGGGGTAAGGCGTGTTTGCCTAATGCTGATTGCCCTGATGGTTATACTTGTGGCCAGCGGCCTGACATTAGATTATTCAATGAAAGAATTTATGAAACGATATAGGAATTCTCGATTTATGATATAAAAATGGTTGATATAGCGTGTTTTTATTCTCATTTAAGTATGTTCCAAGCATATGTTTTATATATAAAATAATTCTTTACTGTTCGTTCTAGAAATGATATGCTAACAGCAAGTTAGATCTAACAACTTTTTTTTCACAAATTAAAGAACGATCGTTCTCAAAACTAAAATTATACTAATCTAAAGAATATAAGGGAGAGAATAAGATGAAATACACAGTGATTACAGGAGCAAGTTCAGGAATTGGATATGAAACAGCATTGGCATTTGCAGCACGGGGTAAAAACTTGATCTTGGTAGCTAGAAGATTGGATAAGCTTGAAGAACTTAAATCAACTATTCAGGGTATCGATCCCAAAGTGAATGTCGTCGTTCATACATGCGACCTGTCTGTTACCGCAGAGGCGTACGAACTGTATAACGATTTGAAAGAATATGAGATTGAGACTTGGATTAATAATGCCGGGCTTGGAGAAGGCTCGTTCATTGTTGATCAGAATTTGGATAAAGTGGAGACCATGCTGCGTGTTAACATCGAATCTTTGACCGTTCTATCTACACTGTATGTGCGAGATTATGCGAATGTGGAAGGCACTCAATTGATTAATGTCTCATCCGCACTCGGATATGCCATTGCTGTAGGCAGTGTAGCTTATTCTGCATCGAAATACTACGTTAGTGCCTTCACAGAAGGTCTTGCCAAAGAACTGGAACTGAAGGGTGCAAAACTAAAAGCGAAGGTGCTTGCACCAGCGATCACGGAAACAGAATTTGTACAAAAATCAATAGATGCTGAAGGATTTGATTACAAAGCAAATATGCCTAAGTACCACACGGCCAAAGAAATGGCGGGCTTCATGATCGATCTGTATGATCACAATGAAGTGGTCGTTGGAATTGTAGACCAGAACTATGAGTTCCAACTGACAGGCGCAATCTACCCGGTGATTTCAGAATTGAATTAATACAGCAGGATCTAGAGGATACATCTATAAAATCTCAAATAAGAAGAGGAGTACATCCAATTGGAAAAGATATGGAGTAAAACAAAGATTGGCAACATGGAATTGCCTCATCGACTAGCGATGGCACCTATGACACGCAGTCGAGCACAAGAAGATGGTACACCTGGAGAGTTGGCGGCACTTTATTATGCTCAACGCGCAACGATGGGACTCCTGATTACGGAAGGAACACAACCTTCCGATGATGGACAGGGTTACTTGTGGTCACCTGGTATCTATACCGACAAGCATATTGAAGGATGGAAAAAGGTAACGGATGCGGTGCATGAAGCTGGCGGATATGTATACATCCAATTAATGCATGCGGGTCGCATGTCACATCCGGATAATACCCCGCATCATCGTCAACCGGTTGCTCCATCAGCAATCGCACCGGGTGTAGAAATGTTTACGGCTACAGGGATGCAGGATATCCCCGTTCCCCGGGAATTGAGTCAGGAGGATATTCAAACGACCATTGCCGATTTCCGAAAAGCAGCAGTCGCAGCGATCCAAGCAGGGGCGGATGGCGTTGAGATTCATGGGGCCAATGGTTACTTGATCAATCAATTTTTAGGAGAAAATTCGAATACACGCACAGATGAGTATGGCGGATCTATTGAAAATCGTGCTCGCTTTGCGATTGAAGTAACCAAAGCCATCGTGGAGGAAATAGGTGCAGAACGAACAGGCTTCCGTATCTCACCAGGCACACCGCTGGGTGGAATTCAAGATGGCGAACAAGGCCCTGAACTCTATCGCTATCTTGTAAAAGAATTGGCTCAATTGGATTTGGCTTACCTTCATGTTATGCATCTTGGAGATGAACAACTGCTCCAAGACATTCGTTCGATCTGGCAAAATCCACTATTGGTTAACCGGGCTGGAAGAACTTTGGAGGATATCAGTGTAGATCTAGATCGAGGTCTCGCTGATCTGGTACCGGTTGGTGTATGGTCCTTAGCTAATCCAGATTTGGTGGAACGACTTCAACAAGGTGAGCCACTGAATGAAGCAGACCCGACAACATTCTTTGGATTGGGAAGTAAGGGCTATACGGATTATCCTACGTTGGAAGAATTAAAGTCACAAGAGGGGCTACACTAGCACAAGCAAGTAAGGTGGCGTACAACTGAACATTGTGCGCCATGTTCCTAACATAAGTTGAACTAATCATTTACACATTAACAGCGATTGGAAGGTTGTTCTGTCATCGTAGTGTCAGTGTAAATAATCTTGAGTTCAACTTATATAGTCTATAAGCAAAGGAAGAGGATATATGATGAGAGCAGCTCAAATTCAGAAATACTCTAAAAAAATCCAAGTGGAAATCAATATTATTGAGAGACCTCAGATTCAGAGCCATGAGGTTCTCGTCAGAGTAAAAGCTGCGGGTGTAAATCCGCTGGATATCTTGAATATGAATGGTAGTGTTCGGATGATTGCCGACTATAAGTTACCTCTAACTTTAGGGAATGAACTATCGGGTGTCATTGAAGCGGTTGGTGATGATGTTTTGAATTTTAAAGTGGGGGATCCGGTTTATACCAGATTGCCACTAAATAAAATTGGTGCTTTTGCTGAATATGCGGCTGTACATGAGGATGCCTTATCCATAATGCCTGAAAATCTGTCTTTTATCGAAGCTGCTGCGGTACCCCTTACTGCCCTGACCGCATATCAAGCATTGCATGATGTACTCCGAGCTGAACCGAATAAAAAGTTGTTTATTCCTGGCGGAACCGGTGGATTCGGTGCGATGGCCATCCCGATTGCCAAGTCCATGGGATTAACGGTTATTACAAGTGGCAGTGAAAGGGGTAGAGCACGTAGTTTATCTATTGGAGCAGATCAATTCATTGATTATAAGACCGAGCAGTATGCTGATATTCTGTCCGATATTGATTATGTGATCGACACCTTGGGTGCGGACGAGATCAAAGCTGAACTGAGCATTTTGAAACCACAGGGGAAATTAGTCTCTTTGAAGGCAGGACCCAATTATCGCTTTGCAGTGGACAGTCAATTCCCGTTGTGGAAAAGAGCATTGTTTGGTCTCGTAGGTGCACGCCTGGATTCTTTAGCGCGTAAGAATCAAAATGAATATCGTTTTTTATTTGTGCACTCCAGTGGAATTCAATTGCAAGAAATCACAGCTCTTGTAGAAAAAGAAGACATTAAACCTTCGATTGATTCTACTTATACGTTTGATGACATTGAAAAGGCATTGATTAAAGTATCCACGGGTCACTCTCAGGGCAAAGTCATTGTTACCTTTTAATGCCCAACGAGAGCATGTTATTCAATGTTCGTTTTTCTGAAAAGGAGGGAAGCCAATGGCGAGAAGCAAAGAGTTCGAAGAGTCTGTTGTACTGGATAAAGCGATGAGACTTTTTTGGGAACAAGGCTATGAGAAGACGTCTATGACGGAGCTGGTTAATCATATGGGAATTCATCGTAAAAGCTTGTATGACACATTTGGCGACAAACACACCTTGTTTCTAAAGTCAGTAGATCTGTATGATCACAAAATCAGCTCCGCTCTTGCAGCAGGCGTAAAGCGTTCCAAAACGGCAACTGAAGCACTTCAGTTTATATTTTGTTCTTTAATTCATGGAGAGGAGCATCCAGCATCAGGCTGCTTCATTGTTAATTCGACGGTAGAATTGGCGGCACGCGATAAAGACATGAACCACCGATCGACGGAGATGTTTGCAAATACGGAGAAACTAATCAAGGACATTATGGTGTGGGGCCAGCAAGAAGGTGAATTCACAACGGAGTACAACGCCGAGGTATTGGCGGAATATCTGCATAATGTAAGCATTGGGTTAAGGGGGATGGCCAAGACCTCGATGACCAAGGAAAAACTGCTTCGTATAGCGATACTATCCATGGATCTCATACTAAGGTAGTCCATTTTTTACTATTATAGAATGTTCATTCTAATTGATGTTCCAGATGAAACATATGTTATAGAAAAGAGAGGCAGGTAACGATATGAGAAAGACAGTTCTAATCACAGGGGTATCGGGTGGGATCGGTAAAGAGTTAGCTGATCGGTTTGCCAAAGGTGGACATCATATTGTGCTGGTAGCACGAAGTGAGGGTAAGATACAGGATCTAGCTCAGGAGTATCAGAAAAAGTATGGCATTCAGGCGACGGTTATTGCCAAAGATGTAGCAGCACCTGGGGTACCACAGGAGATTTATAATGAGCTGAAGGAAAAGGGTATTGTTGTTGACTATCTTGTCAACAATGCAGGCTTCGGTCTGTTCGGGACGTTTATGGAAACGGATATGGAACAAGAAGTTAATATGATTGACGTGAATATAACGGCTTTAACCGTCATGACAAAGCTATTCTTGACGGATATGATCCAACGTGGGCAAGGCGGTGTGATGAATGTGGCTTCGTTGGTAGGTTTTTTCCCTGGACCGATGATGTCGGTATATTATGCAACAAAGGCATATGTGCTATCGTTCACCGAGGCTTTGGAAAATGAAGTAAGCGGAACTGGTGTTACGGTAACGGCACTGTGCCCAGGCCTGACATCCACCGGATTTGTTGATCGTTCGGGTATGGGTGTCTCGAAGATGTTGCAGGGTCCAATCATGGAAGCTGGACAGGTGGCCGAAGAAGGGTATCGAGGCTTTTTGCGTGGCAAGACGTTAATTATGCCTGGAGCTCGGAACCGATTCATCGCGTTTATGCCGCGGTTGTTGCCGCGTAAGATGATGACTCGCATAATTAGATCCTCACAGGACAAGACAGGACATTAAACATATAAAGAGGATAAATCAAGTCTTCCTCAAGTCGATCGTTACACGTTGTCCTTCATCTTGTCTTTTACGACAAACATACACAAATACAGGAGGGAAGCTGAAAGGCACAAATTGAATTTTCTCCATCTCAAATAACTCAGCTAATTGTTTCCTCATATGAAGGGAGTACTGGTATAAAACTAACGTGCCTCCAGGTCGGAGCGCTGTATGGATCTGTGACAGGATGTTTTGTCTCATTTCTCTGGAAAAATTAAAAAAGGGCAGTCCGCAAATGATGCTATCCAACTGATGAATATGTTCTTGATTGATCCTTTTCAATAGATAGGACGCGTTCGAATGGAACATGAATTCAGGATAAGTTTTCTTCAGATTACTTCTCATTTTGGGGTCTCTTTCAAATAAAAACACGGTTGCAGATTGCGGTAAATGTGCTTCCATGAGACGTGTGACGGCACCTGTTCCTGGCCCCAGCTCAGCAATGGCTCTAACCTCATCCCATCGTACTGATTGGACGATTTTACGGGCTAGAAATTTGGAACTGGGCAGGAGACTGCCTACTCGTTTGGGGTTCCTCAGAAATCCTTGCAGGAAAAGAAGTGGTTCGGATGTTCTCATCGCGGTATCCTCCATTATCAATGCTATTGATGTTTCACTGGATGTTAGAAGGCAAGCTTAGTTGGAATATAAATACGTTACGCGTATGTTTTAGTGTTAAAGTCCCCTGATGTAAATCCGCAATGTTTCTCGCAATAGAAAGTCCCAGACCAGATCCTGATTGAATACCTTCGCTATTCCTCGAATAATCCACCTTATAAAAGCGATCAAACAGCCTGTTTTTTTGTTCTATCGTTAGTGGTATGCCTTTATTCTCTACTTCAATGGTAACGTGATTATGCTGCACACTCATTCGAATATGAATCGTGCCCGGTTTAAAGGAATACTTTAGTGCATTCATGAGAAGATTGTCGATGGCTCGTGCAATCTTATCACTATCCAGGGAAATCATGATTGGAGCATCACCGAGTTTTTTTTCAATACGAATCCCATGCTCCTGAGCTAAAGGTTCGAATTCAAACAACAATTGGTCCAATAGCTGACAGAGGTCAACATTTTTCAAATCCAATTGGGTGTTCACTTCGTTAAGACGCGTATATTCAAATAAATCATCGAGTAACTTCTTCAAATGCGTTGCTTTGTTATAGGTGTTTTGTATGAAACGGTCATACTCCGCTTTGTCTTGAAATGATTCTGATTTGAGAAGCTCAATATAGCCAATTATGCTGGTAAGCGGTGTACGCAGGTCATGTGAGATGCCAGTGATTAGGTCCATCTTGGATTGCTCCAATTCACGTTCTTTAGCAATCTGTTGCTTTAACTGTTCTGTCATGTGATTAATGTTGGAAGCGACGCGCCCAAGTTCATCTTGTCGATTAACGGGCACCCTGTAATTCAAATTTCCTTCAGATATGATTTGAAGCCCTTGCTCTAGTGTAATGAGATCTCTCACAATTTTTCGTGTGAAAAACAAAAAAATTAACGTGAAAATTACGATGAAGATTGGTGTTAGAACATAAGGAAAGATGTAGAGAAGCGAAGGCCAATTAAATCTTTCACTAATTTTTGCGGCAGCTATGATTAACATATTATTTACACCCACAGAGCCAACAAACGAAATCAATAAACTGATCAACATTTGATATAGAATGTTAATCTGTATCTTTTTTTTAAACTGTGGTATTCGTTTAATCAATTTTATATCCCACTCCCCATACCGTTTTAATATACTGAGGTTCTCTTGGATTCAATTCCAGCTTTTCTCGCAGATTACGAATATGGACCATCACGGTATTATCTGAATATCCATAAGGTTCTTTCCACACGGTCTCATAAATCTTCTCGGAGCTAAATACTTGTCCAGGATGGCTGGCAAGCAGCACCAGAATGGAAAACTCCAGTGGTGTAAGCGAAATGTCATTATCTTTGAGCTTCACAGAATGTTTACTCGTATCAATGACAAGGTCTTTAATCAGGATAAGTGAATTGGATTCTGGTTTCCCGATCAGTGTTTGACGTCGCAGCTGAGCCTTGACGCGAGCCAGCAATTCTAGCGGATTAAACGGTTTGACCATGTAATCGTCAGCCCCGGTAGTCAGGCCCGTGATTTTATCAATGTCTTCTTCCTTGGCAGATAACATAATAATCGGAGTGGATGATACTTCTCTTATTTTGAAGCAGGCTTTGATTCCGTCCATGATGGGCATCATGACATCCAGTATTACGAGTTGGACCGATGTTGTTTTGATAATATTTAGCGCTTCCTCACCATTGGCTGCTTCAATGACCTGATATCCTTCGTTACGTAAATAGACATGAATGACATCCCGGATATCGGGTTCATCATCAACAACGAGAACGGTATTCATAATTCAACACTCCTTAAAAATTAGGATAACATCAGTGTAAACGATAGTCCGGAATGTTTAAATTGTTTCCTTTTTGCGACAGACATAAACGAACGCAGAAGGTATATTCAAAGGCACGAATTCTATTTTTTCGATGATAAAGTGTTCGGATAATGTTTTTTTCATTTGAAGTGAATATTGAAAGGCGATGAATAACCCTCCAGGTTTGAGTGCCTTATAGATCTGGTATACCAACGTATTTCTTAATTCAGGCTCAAAATTGAAGAATGGCAATCCGCTAAAAATGTAATCCAGTTGCTGAACGCCCTCTTGATTCATGGATTCTACCAATCGAGCGGCGTCTGGATAACAGGAGAACTCCGGGTATGCCGTCTGAAGAGTGTTCCTCATCGCTTCGTTCATCTCAAATAATAGGACTTTGGTGGAATCCTGTACTTGTTGATGAATATAGCGAGTGATAGGACCTGTACCCGATCCAAGCTCGGCGACTGCTTTTGCCTCTAGCCAAGAGGCTTGCTTCACCATTTTACTTGCGAGAAATCGGGAACTGGGTATGATACTGCCAACATGTTTAGGGCTTTGTAGAAAGCTTTTCAGAAATAAAATGGGTTCATTAGAATTCATATTTGTGGTTCCTCCATATATGTGATGGTATGTTATCAAACCAGTTAGAAATGGAATAATTGCAGCGTAGATAGAATGGGACCGCCGAAGTAAGTTCCTGCTGTAAAATAGGTGATGGTCCATAACAAAGCACTGGAATATGAAATGAGAGCAAATTTCCGATACTGCACGCCGCTCATTCCAATAAGCAAAGGGAGAACATAACGCACAATTGGAATGAACAAACCGATGCACATCGCCCAATTGCCACTTTTATTCAGAATCAGTTCAGCCTTGACGAAGTGTTTATGATGTTGAAACTTGTGTTTTATCTTGCTTCCAAATAACTTCCCTGCAAAATAAGCAAAGGTAATGGCCGTTAATAGTCCAGATAAAATACAGAAGTATGTGATCCATGAATTGATAACTCCTGTGTGGCTCAGAATGGCACCGCTGATAATCGTGATTTCATTTGGAATTGGAATCCCGAAAGGTCCTAATGAGAAGGCAAAATAAAAAATCAGATATCCATACTGATGTAGTAGCTCTAAGATCGTATTACTGATCATTGTTTTGCCTCCTCTCTTGTTGATGTTGCAATCATAATGAAAAAAACTAAGGAATTAATGTGTATAAATCTGAAGAAAATCTAAAGAATACATAAGTAAAGCCAAACAACTACGTGCAAGAGAAAAAAGCCTTGCCCACGTACTGGCAAGACTCGAATAGGTGGATATACTTAGGAGCGGTGATCAATTGGCACAGTCACAACCATAATGTTGTTCGCGTGATTTAATGTTAACTTGCCACCTTGCAGCTTCATCATATATCTGGCGAATGAAGGCCCATTGCAGTGCTGGCATAGATCTCTGATGCAGTGCGGGATGAGCTGTGCTGTTGTGTAGGATCCATAGGTATGCCGTATTCATCAGGTATCATGGAAAGAGAGTCGGGCATCCTGGATTAGATCATTCATTCGTTTTCGAAGTTGAAAGGCAGCTGTATATGTTTCTTGTACAATTCGTCTATATTCTTCCGGGTTCGTAAATGATTTGAATTTTAACAACTCTACGTTTCGGATTATCCCTTCTAGGGGTGCGTAAAGCTCATTCGATATGTCTTTAATCCATTCTCTATTGGCGGTCTCGCTCTCATGTTCCTCGATCATCTGTTCTTGTAATTGATCAACCATGGAATGAAGCTGAGACGAAAATATTCTTAATTCAACATGTTGCAGCGGAGGCACTCGATAGCTCAAATCTCCTCCTGAGATGATTCGTATGGCGTGGTCCAAAGTTGCAATTTCCTTAATGATGCGATGAGTCAGAATGAAAAAAGATATCACAAAAAACGTAGTAAATAGAATAAGAACAAGGTATGGAAGGTGCAATTGCAATAGATGCAGCTTGGCTAGATGATGAACTGCGGCAAGCGGAAGCATACATATGAAGGTCATGAGCAAGGCTATCAGAAAACTCAAACCAGAATGGATAAGGATATGGAAACGAATACTATGTTTGCGATAAAACCAGGGGACATCAGTCAATGTTCATCTCACTCCAATCGAGTCGATTTAACACGGGATGAGAGAGCATGGAGGGTTGTTCCAGCCAAGCGGAAACAAAGCTCTCCAACCAGGATCCCACCCGCAATATCTACGACGACATGTTGTTTAACTAGTACGGTAGACACGATGATAACAATCGAGAAGGCGGAAGTCATCGCCCATATCGCTCGTCCAAACACACGCGTTCCTCTAAGGATCAGATAACTGGTTAGCACATGAATACTCGGAAAACAGTTATAGGGTTGATCGTTACGGTAGATGTAATCAACCATAGTAATGAGAAAGCCTTCCTCCCCCTCGATGTTCGGGCGCTCAATCGCTGTCTGGAACAGAGCGAAGAAGATGTACGAGATCACCAGACCGCTGCAAAGTGCAATGAGGGTTTGAAAATAGGTTCGTTTGTCCTTAAAAGCAAGTGCTATTAATGCACCTGGAATGAACGGGTACCATAATAAATAAGGAATGATAAAGGCCGGGACAAAAGGGATCATGGAATCTAGGGATGTTGCAAGACTATAGACATGATCACCAGGGCGATTTAGTACACCATAGAAGATATTTAAGATTGGAACGGCTGCAAGCCAAAGCAGGGAAGCCAGGCTGATTTGGTAGATGACGGACTGGAAAGCTTCAAATGCTCAACTCCTATACGGATTTATTAATGTATCCATAGTAGAGATAAACTCTGAAGAACTTGAGAGGGATTTTCTAAAGAATTTCTGAATATCAGGTAAAGTTTGTCTCGAAAAATAGTGGTATAACAGATAGTACAAAAGAAGAGCTGAGACGTCATAATGACGACTCAGCTCTTCTTATATGTACCATGAGGACGGACTTTTTGAAATCAGATTATTGTAGGAAGTGGAACCATCTGAATTTGGCACCGGCAACAAAAAAAAAACGATCCATCCCCATAAAAACAACAAACGTAGAGGTCGTGGAATCAGGAGATATTCTGAGTACAATTTGCTGAAAAACTTCATCACAGTAGTGACCACCCCTGCTAAGTTACTCCCTTATATCTGCTTTCGAAAGAAAAAGAGACGATATGATAACCAAAACTCCCAATAAGTCTATTTACCGTGGCGTAGGCCTCGAGGTTGCTTCTGGAGATTACAAATCCGATGATCGAAATAGATAATAGCAAAAGACCAAAGGGGATCTTATAACTCAGATGCAGAACCTCCAATTATATCAAAATTAGGTATATTATATCATGATAAATACCAGAGGCCCTTTTTGTATAAGATTCAGCCATACCTACTCATCAATAATTAAATCGAACGATATGATGCTGGCATACCAATATATAGTGTAAGGAGGAGGGGGATGGATAATGAGTGAGCAAGATGAGTACATAGAACTTGTAACGTTAATACGGGCTGGGCATGAAGAAGCGTACGGTGAATTATATGAGAAAACAGTGACGGGGATATATCAAACGGTGCGCTTTCTCATCAAGGACAAGTATGACGCGGAGGATGTGGTACAAGAGATTTACATTCAGGCGTATCGATCATTGGCGCAATATGATGCGGAGCGTGCTTTTCGTCCCTGGTTAATGGGTGTGACGATGCGGCAGGTTCAGAGTTATCGACGCAAAAGATTGATGCAGTTTCGTTTTGGCAAGCGGATCGAGAAATCTGACGTTGGTATGGAATATGATTTTTCCGCTGATCTGGTCAACAAACTGGCAAATCGTCCTCTGTTGGAACAGGTGCGCGGTTTGCCGTACAAGCTGCAGCAGGTGGTCACACTTCATTATTTGAATGAATATACGCAAGAGGAGATTGCTGCATATTGGAGATTCCGCTTGGAACTGTGAAATCGCGTATACATGCGGCGCTGGCGAAGTTGAGACAAAAAGAGAAGATGAATCCAAGATTGCGGGGAAAGGTGGAGGATCTGCATGAAACTCGATGAACAGTTGCGAACAGCTTACCAGGAAGAGACTAAAAACTGGTCCGTTCCTGCGAGGATTAAACATAAAATGCTGGCTAGTATTCGAAGTGATTCACACATCAGAAGAAATCGAAAAAAATGGCTGGTCACGGGGCTCTTGGCTGCTGTACTCATTATTCCCACCGGAGCCTACGCAGGGTACACCTATCTCGCAGACGGAATATACGGTTCACAGGAAAACATCACAGCTATGGGGGGGACAGCTGAGGATTATATGAGGTTGGAAGCAAAGCTGCAGACGGCCAAGGCCCATTTCAGCGAAGAAGAATTTGTTCAATATATGGACTTGCTGAAGCAATTAGGGCAAATGGCCGTGAAGTATGCTGATTCTCAGGGAAACATGCATCCAGAGCAGTGGAGTACAGTGGAGCAGGAACGATACAACCTTCTTGTAGCTGAGCTGGAACCGTTTTTCGAGAAGCTGGAAACTGTGAGTGTAGGGTCCTCCAAAAAACTGATGGACGAGCAGCAATTTTGGACGGAACAGTTGGAACAGGCAGAAAAGACATTTACCAAGGAACAATATCGTGAGTTCAAGTCTGTCTATGAACAAATGAAAAAATACAAAGTTATGGTGATGGACAAGGATGGAAGTACCCATGAGGAACGATTGTCAGCGGAGCAGAAGGATGATTTAAGTCAGCTAGAGAGACGCCTAATCCCCTATTTGAAACGGTTGGAGCTCAATCTGCGTTGAGTCGGGTGAAGTGTGAAAGAGGAGCAGAAGCGGAGAAGTGAATTCTTTCGCTTCTTTCTTGTTGTTGTGATCCATTACTTCATTACTTCCTCCCCTGCATCTTCAGCCGATATTGATGTGGTGTAGAGCCTGTGGTAGTACGGAATACTTTGCAAAAGTAGGAGGGGCTGGTCATACCGACACGGTGACCGATTTCGGGAACGGTGAGCGAGGACCGAGTGAGTAGCACACAGGCATGACGAATGCGGGTGGCTTGAGCATAAGCAACAATTGTGGTGCCGGTCGCTTTTTTGAATACATGAGATAGATGATAGGGGGACAGATGAAGAGTGTCTGCGATATGCTCCAAACGAAAAGGCTCCTGGTAATGCTGCTCAATCCATTGCATGATGGCTTCGGCATGAGGGTGAAGAACGTTTGCACTGGACGAGAGTACATCTTGGGAGCGGCGTTGCTGCCCGTCTTGCCACAGGTAGCGAAGTTGTGCGAGCAGATCCAATAAAAAGAGTCGTGTATCCTCCTCTACTTCGTGGGGAGACAGACCTGGATACGTATCTGCATATTGTTCCATTCGTTGAACGAGTGGGGATGTGGCAGCAAGTCGGATGGGCTGAATGGGGGATTGTTCTTCCAGCAGGTCCTGTATGAAGTCGTGAGTAACGATAAATTGGGCCCAATGTGCCTTCAGTAGATCAAGTTCAACCATGAGTACATTTCGAATGAAAGGCTGCTGTCTGGATACATGAATCTGGATGTGATGCAATTGAAAAGGTCGAAAAATCATGAGCATACCGGGTTCAAGGGAGAAAACCTGACCTTCCATTATCAACTGCCCATATCCTTCGTGAATATAGGTTATCTCCAGCTGCGAATGAGCATGGAACACTTCGCGAGACGTAGTGTTGGATGTACGACGACAGACCAGATTAAATTGTTCTCCCAGAAAGATGGACTTCATGAATGCCTCCCTTATCATGCGCAAGATAGTTTTATTTTAGCACAAGATGAACGCATAAAAGCGCTTTATTATTGTGTATTGTGAAGGGAATAAGGGAGGTATGCAATGATGTTAAAAGTGGCGATTATCGGAGCAGGTGCAATTAGTGGAGCACATATCTCAGCATATTTGGCGTTCCCTGAGCGATGTCAGATTGTTGCTGTGGTCGATATCTACGTGGAAAAAGCACAGAAGCGAATTAATGAAAATGGTCTGGAAGGTGCACAAGCTGTCACGGATTACACAGAGTTACTTGCCCAAAACATTGATCTGGTATCAGTCTGTACACCGCCGTATACGCATGCTCCCATTGCGTGTGATTTCATGCAAGCAGGTGCACATGTGTTGGTCGAAAAACCGATGGCTTCTTCTCTGGAGGAAGCGGATCTGATGTTGAGAGCAGCGCAAGCAAGTGGCAAGTTGCTATCCGTAGTAGCACAGAATCGTTTTACAACACCAATGATGAAGCTAAAAGGTGTGCTGGACAGTAAACGGATGGGACCGATTGTACATGTGCAGGTTGATTCGTTCTGGTGGCGGGGCCACAATTATTATGATCTGTGGTGGCGCGGGACATGGGAAAAAGAAGGCGGAGGCTGTACCCTTAATCATGCGGTGCATCATATTGATGCCATGCTCTGGATGATGGGACCTCCAGTGGAACTACAGGCGATGATGGCAAATACGGCACATGATAATGCCGAAGTTGAGGATATATCCATGGCGATGCTTCGCTTTCAGGAAGGGGCGCTTGGCATGATTACCAGTTCCGTCGTACATCACGGAGAGGAGCAACAGTTAATTTTTCAGGGGAAAAAAGCCCGGGTATCTGCACCTTGGAAAGTGGTTGCTTCTACCGCGCGAAATAACGGATTTCCGGAACCGAATCGAGAGTTGGAACAGCAGATTCAGAAGTTCGCTGACGAATTACCGGATGTTACTCATGTCGGTCACGCTGGGCAAGTTGAGAATGTGTTAAATGCTATTGAGACAGACTCTCCCCTTCTGGTGGATGGCCAAAGTGGTCGGAATACGCTTGAACTGATTGTGGGTATCTATAAGTCGGCAAGCACGGGAGAAAAGGTTGTTTTTCCAATAGGGGCGGAAGACGCGTTTTACACAAGAGAAGGAATTATGCAACATGCCGTACACTTTTATGAAAAAAAGACGACGGTGGACAACTTCGAGGATGCGAGTATTACGCTTGGGAGCAAGTTGGATTCGTAGTATTTTACGTGAAAAAGATGCCCCCTCACATAAGTGAGAATGGGCATCTTTTTTTGTACTAAGTCGATTACACCCACATCACTATAAAAAATCAATACACCCGGTTTTTACATCCATTTAACTCGTATTCGCTTCAAGATAATAATCTCCACAGTAATGAATTGGATCAAAAGAAAAAGGGTGAAAATGAAACGCTTTCAAATTTAGCGGATTCACGTCATTTTAGACACTTGTAGAAGAGGATGCAATGGATTGAAGAGCATTTAGATCATGAGACCAGATAACGGCAGAAGTTTACCTGTCCAAATCGTATGCTTCCCGCATTTTTCATCAAGAGACAGGTAGCAGCGTTACGGAACACGTCAAAGCTCGAAGGTTGGGCAGGACTTCTTACTCCTTGAGATAACAACACTTGCGGTGAAGGAGATTGGCAAACGCACTGGATCTCCAAACGGATGTATTTCATCCAGTTATTTCGCAAATCTGCCGGGACGAGCCCGCTGTATTATCGGCAACAATTTGAACGGTGCAGCAAGCATTATTTTAGTTTGCAAAATAATAGCGTTATTACGTCTCTATATACACAATTAGTATTTACCGTTTGAATTAAAAAAATCCCGGATGCGGATTGCACTAGCCAGTTGCTAAATGCGTTACTCCTCCTCCGGGATTGCACGTGTTACCTTCAAGCTAAACAAATCATAATGATTAATAAAAATGTTACAGCCACTTATCAGCCCAACGTTCCACGGCGCTTAACGCTCTCCCCAGTTCCGTGCCTTTTCGTGACAACATATATTCAGTTCGAACTGGACGTTCCGTGACCACATGACGAACCACTAGTCCTTCTTCCTCCAGTTCCTTCATTCGCTCATTTAACACACGTTTGCTCAAGTCAGGGATATAAGCGTGAATCTCACTGAAGCGTTTGGGTTCCTCCATCAACGCATGGATAATGAGGGCTACCCATTTTCGGCCAATGATCTGATAAGATTGTTCCACTTTTGTGCATATTTGCTTGGCATTCTCATCATCGCTCATGATTGTACTCCTTTGATTTAGTATTGCTTGTAATATCATTAGTATACTTATTGTAACCTACTTGTCCACAGGCCATATGTGTAAAATGTCACATACCAATTGTTCTTAATGTTACCACATAAAGCGTTATCATCAAATAAAAACCCTATAAACACTGGAGTTCACAGGTTCGACACGATTGTTGACGAATTGTGACGACAGGTGTAATATGGGTAACGTTAATTCAAATGGTTACAATTTATAACCTAAACACAGGTTGTGGAGAGAAGGAATGTTCCATGGTTGAATTCAGGTGCGTTATATAAACGGAGGCAAGGCGGGGACCATACCCACTTATTCCGTCTTTTGTCATGCTTGGATTTGAACATTTTGCAACATCATATACTATACTGCACAGATCACAGGAGGCACTCCAATGGATGCAATGACATTTGTCCTGTTCGGGGCAACAGGCGATTTAGCCAAACGCAAGATTTACCCTGCATTATATAACTTGTACATGGATCAGAAAATGCCGAAATCCTTCTCCGTTATCGGATTGGGACGACGTGAATTGTCGGATACGGACTTCCAGGCGAATGTTGAAAAGTCACTACATGAATTCTCACGTCAGACGCCGGAAGAAGCATCTCAGGTTCGTGATTTCATTGGAGCTTTCCGTTATTGTTCTTTAAATAATACGAAGCTTGAAGATTACACCAAACTGTTGGAGTTGGTTCAACAGCGTGAACAAGAGCTTAACATTCCCGAAAACCGCATGTTCTACATGTCGGTGGCACCGGAATTCTTTGAGTCAATCGCATTAAACATTCAAGAAAGTGGCCTGGGTAACACCAAAGGCTGGAAAAAACTGATTATCGAAAAACCATTTGGACACGACCTGCAATCGGCTCGTGATCTGAACGAAAAACTGAGCAATACCTTTGCAGAAGAAGAGATCTATCGCATTGACCATTTCCTCGGAAAACCGATGGTTCAAAATATTGAGACGCTCACCTATGCAAATCCGGTGATTCAGGCGTTGTGGTCTAACCGTTATATTGCCAATGTACAGATTACGGCAAGTGAGACGGTGGGTGTTGAAGAACGTGCCGCGTATTACGACCAAAGTGGTGCCCTTCGTGACATGTTCCAAAACCATATGCTTCAGTTGCTGATGATGATTGGTTTGCATTTGCCGAAACGCTGCACACCGGAAGAAATTCAATTCAAAAAGCAAAAAATTGCTGAAGCACTTCGTCCGTTGACAAAAGAAAATATCGCTTCTGAAGTTGTTCGTGCGCAATATGCAGCAGGTGAGCTGCAAGGTTCCTCGGTTGTTGGATATTTGGACGAGCCTGGCATTCCAGCCGGATCTCAGAATGAGACCTATGTTGCTGCAAGACTTTGGATCGATGATCCATTCTGGAGTGAGGTTCCATTTTATATCCGTACAGGTAAACGCCTGGCTGAGAAATCCACCCGAATCGTTGTTGAGTTCAAGGCTCCACTGAAGACCGGTCATGAATCCGAAAATACAACGGAACCTAACCTGCTGACGATTGAAATTGGTCCGGGAGAAAGCATCTCGCTTCAATTAAATGCGAAGAATCCATTGAACCATGGTGAAGTGGAACCAATGCATATGACCTTCAACTCAGGTAAACGTAACATCCCTGAAGCCTACGAGAATCTGATCTATGATGCGATGCGTGGAGATTCCACCTTCTTCGCTCACTGGAACGAAGTGGAGCTGGCTTGGCAATGGGTGCAACCGATTCAGGAAGCATTCGAAGCAGGCAGCGTGCCACTGGATACGTACAGTGCAGGTTCGCATGGACCAGAGTCAGCAGATCGTTTGACAGCAGCAGACGGCTTCCGTTGGTGGTAAGTGAAACGAAAGAGTGAGCATAAGAGAACACAATAGTAAAAACAACAGTACAATCCGTTCTGCTCACAAATAATCATTTGCACAAATCCAAACAAACCTTTCCAAGTCAACAGGATATAGAACGAAATGTTTTATTCCCTTAGAGCTTGTACTCAGGAGCAAGTTGGATCGAATAATGCAAAAGATATATACAGTAACTATTACGAATTATACCGTTCCAATTTTGCATAAGCCCTTCCGGCTATGTTTGCCGGAAGGCCGTGAAAATTTTTGAATATAGATTAGTGGTTCAGTTTTGAAAATCGGTTGGCTTGAACGCTGAGAATGTAGTGTAGGGGACGAAATCGATTCTGTAGAAGCAAAGCGTTCGCCTTTATCCCCGGATTTTCTCCTATATAGGAGATTCAAAAAATCTGGGGATAACAGCGATCAAAAGAACGATTCGTGACCGGAACGGTTACTTCGCCAAACGTTAAGCACTTATTTTTAATTTTGAACGCAAATGAAATTTAAACATTGTTCATAACAGGAGGATTTTGAAATGAAACTTGGACTTGTCGGATTAGGAAAAATGGGATTGAACCTGGGTAGAAACCTGATTGATCACAAACACGAAGTGGTTGCTTTTGACCTTAACGCTGAAGCAGTAAATGAAATGAAAGAATACGGCGCTGAAGGCGTATCTTCTTATGCAGAGATGGTGGCTTCGCTGGAATCCCCACGTGTATTGTGGATCATGGTTCCCCACAACGTGGTAGATGCTGTGCTGGCTGAAGTTAGCCCGTTGTTGTCCAAAGGCGACATCATTATTGAAGCGGGTAACTCCCACTACAAAGAATCCATCCGTCGCTACGAAGAGATGAAACCTAAAGGCATTCACTACATGGATGCAGGTACATCTGGCGGTATGGAAGGCGCACGTAATGGAGCATGTTATATGATCGGTGGAGACCCGGAAGCTTGGGCAATCGTTGAACCGGCATTTAAAGATACTTCCGTGGAGAACGGATACCTGTATGCAGGTAAAGCCGGCAGCGGTCACTTCCTCAAAATGGTTCACAATGGTATCGAGTACGGTATGATGGCATCCATTGGTGAAGGTTTTGACGTATTGGAGAAAAGTGGATTTGATTTCGACTTCGAACAAGTGGCTCGCGTATGGAACAACGGTTCCGTTATCCGCTCTTGGTTGATGGAGCTGACAGAACGTGCCTTCTCCAAAGATGCAAACCTCGATGAAATCAAAGGCGTGATGCACTCTTCCGGTGAAGGACGTTGGACGGTAGAAACGGCATTTGACCTTCAAACCGCTACACCGGTTATCGCGTTGTCCTTGCTGATGCGTTATCGTTCCCTGGAAACAGATACATTCACAGGTAAAGTGGTAGCAGCATTGCGTAATGAATTTGGCGGTCACGCTGTAGAGAAAAATTAATTTTATATATAACTGTTAACATATGATGAGAATCGGGTAATGACTTATATCGTGTTTACGAATTCATCAAGTGGAGGTAACATATCATGAAATTTTTCTTGGATACAGGGAATGTGGAAGAAATCAAACGGATCGAACGTCTGGGTCTGGTGGATGGAGTCACGACTAACCCGTCTTTGATTGCCAAAGAAGGTCGCGTATTTAAAGAAGTCATTCAGGAGATCTGTGGCGTTGTTAAAGGCCCGGTCAGTGCTGAAGTCATCGGTCTCAAAGCCGAGGATATGTTGAAGGAAGCTTATGAAATTGCAGAATGGGCACCGAATGTAGTCATTAAATTGCCGATGACCGAAGATGGGTTGTACGCTTGTCATGAGTTGACGCAAAAAGGAATTAAAACCAATGTAACACTGATTTTCTCCGCAGCACAGGGCCTGATGGCGGCGAAAGCCGGTGCAACCTACATCAGTCCATTCGTTGGTCGCTTGGATGATATTGCGGTGGATGGTATGAAATTGATTCGTGATCTGCGTCTTATTCTGGACATGTATGATCTGCCTTCCGAGATTATCGCAGCAAGCATTCGCAATATCAAACATGTAGAGGATGCAGCCCTTTCCGGTGCGCATATTGCCACCATTCCGGGTTCGCTCTTACCAACACTTTGGAAACACCCATTGACGGACAGCGGGATTGAACGTTTCCTGAAAGACTGGGAATCTGTTCCGAAATAAAAGGATAGACATGGCCTGAATCTTTGGGTGGTCTGAACATAAAACCTTTCGCCTTGCAGAGTAATCTGCGGGTGAAAGGTTTTTTTATCTCTGTTTATTGTCGTTTCCGATTTCCGGTTAGGTTAGCCAAAGAGGAGTACTTGTCCCTTTCATGTTGTTGTTACTTTCTGTCCAGTGTCCACGTACTGTCCTTCTTTTTCGGGACAACGGTGCATAAGGTTAACATATAGCCTATAGCTCATCCCGCAGGGGAGGGACACTTCGATGATGAGAAGAAAATGGCGAAGCCGGAGACGCCGTAAGCCGCCAAGTGGCAAACGCAAAATGTGGTTGATCATTTTATTGGTCACCGCGTTTTGTTTGATGCAGGGCTTTGCTTATGTGGATAAAAAGATGAAGCCCCCCATCATGCACTTGGCCAAGATCAGAGTGAAGCAGATTGCAACCGAAGCGATCAACAAGGCGATTACAGCACAGGTTGCAGATGGCAAAACCAACGAAGGACTGATTGACTGGAAGACGGATACCGCCGGGAAAGTGTCCGGTTTCATGCTGAACTACAATGAGCATATGCGAATCACTGCAAGTACGATGAATATTGTGCAATCCACGCTGCAGAATGTACACATGTTAAAAGAAAAAATCCCACTGGGGCAGGCGCTGGGCAGTCCGGTGTTGGCTTCATTTGGCCCGAGTATACCGGTTCGTATTGAGCCCCAAGGCGCTGTTAAAGTGGATCTGAACACCCGTCAGCAGAATGCGGGTATTAACATGATTTTGGTGGAAGTGTACATTCACATCATTGCTGAGGTCGCGGTCGTGGTGCCCTTCGACATGGAGCCCGAAACGGTCGATACGGAAATCCCGATTTCCTACCTTTTGGTTGTCGGGGATGTGCCAATGTATTATTACGATAATCAGGGCAAGCCAGTGGGCAGTAACGGTAGTAATGCCCCAGCTATTGCGCTGCCATCAGGTCATACGGGTGTATCAAGCGGTAATGGAGTAACTACGAATCCCCCTAGCCAGAACCAGCAACAGACGCCGTCAGACCATTTGCAAGGGAATGAACTTGAAGAAATTGAACCGGATGATCTGCCTGATGTGAATGGGGGATTACAGCTCAATAAGGACGCGCACCCATGATACACACAAATTTGAATTGCAAAGCAAAGAAAGGGGCCTCTATTAAAGAGGTCCCTTTTTCGCTTTGCTGATCGTGCATATCCTCGTCTCACTTGCTTTTCTTGTTCTTTTGTTTGCGTTCATCCTGTTCCCAATGTTTCAGCTGTGGATAAGGATCAAACGACCATTCGTGCAGTCCGCTGTCGCGATAGATCCCATAGTGCAGATGTGGAGGGAATTTGCCCTGCGTGCCCGGTTTTCCGTAACCCGAACTGCCAACCCAACCCACAACCTGACCGGGGATAACAACTTCACCAATGCGTGCGCTCTTGTCAAAACCCGAGAGGTGGGCGTAATAGTGATAATGGTTGTTCAAATCCCGAATTCCGATGCGCCAGCCGCCAAACGGGTTCCAGCCTTTGATTTCCACGACCCCGTAACAGGTACTGCGCACAGGTAGGCCATGCGGAGCGAAGATATCCGTTCCCTCATGAATGCGATAACCGCCCCAGCTTCTTTTTGTCCCCCAGGTACTACGATAGGAGTAGTTGGTTCCGAGCGGGACCGGAAAGGCATGTCCGAATAGATCCAGATTGTCAAAATGCTCATATAACTTCGCGAATTGCTGTATCCGTTGCACGGCACGGGAGTTGTGATAATATTCCCACAAGGCAATGTTGAAGTCCTCTTGTTTGTTCCCGTAACCTTGAATAACAGAAGCCATGCTGTACAACACATCCTGATCATTGTTGGCATCCGCTATACCGTCTCCTGAACCATCACGTCCATATCCTTTGAAAAAAAGAATGGATTCCGGATGTTGATCCGTCTCATCGGGATTTAGCCATCCTCTCCAGGCCGGAGGGGTCATGAAGATACCCGTAAGCCGCTCCGGATGCTTGCGATCCTTCGGGTGTGCACGGGTAATCGTACGTTCATACTGATCAATGGCGGCAAGCCTGTACCAGGGAATCTGAGTCATCTGACCGATGGTTTCATATAAATGGCGACGTGCAGCGAAAATTTCTGCGGGTTTTAACTCGGCAGCCTGTGGTTTGGGAGCGGCCTGGGCGGGTTCACCGTAAACTTCAACAGGCAAGAATGGGAGAAGCAGAGTACCTGCAAGTAATGTTTTGATCCAAAAGCGGTACGTGTGCCTGAAGGTCAAGCGTTGTTGCACTGGGATGCAGCCCCTTTCCATTAGAATGATACAAGGTACCCGATGAACCAAGCTAAAGGTTAGCGTTCTTCAAAAGTTCTCATTTTATCCATGTAAGCTCTTGGGGGGGAATCCAATTATACAAATTGTCCATATCGGGCATGAATGCACAAGATGTGACAAATGGGGGTTTTTCCAGCGCTTTCATGGTATAATATGTTCCGAGCAACAGCCTAACTTCAGTTAGAAAGAAGGTTTATGCATTGGCAAAACGTGTTAAAGAACCGAAGCCGGATTGGATTCGGATCAAATTGACAACCGGCGATAACTATCAGGAAATGAAAACGATGATGCGTTCCAAAACGCTGCATACGGTATGTGAGGAAGCGCGATGTCCGAATATTTATGAATGCTGGGCCAATCGAACGGCCACTTTTATGATTTTGGGCGATATTTGCACAAGGGCATGCCGTTTTTGCGCGGTGAATACAGGCTTGCCAACGGAGCTTGATTTACAGGAACCAGAACGTGTGGCGGAAGCAGCAGAGCAGATGAATCTGCAACACTGCGTAATTACAAGTGTAGCCCGTGATGACCTGAAGGATGGGGGAGCTACGATTTTTGCAGAGACCGTGAAGGCCGTACGGCGTCGCCTGCCATTGTGCAGCGTTGAAGTTCTCATTCCAGACTTTCTGGGTGATCGGGAATCTTTGCAGATTGTAATGGATGCCAAACCGGACATTCTGAATCACAATATTGAGACGGTTGAGCGGTTGTCAGACAAAGTGCGTGCCAAGGCAAAATATAAACGTTCACTGGAATTGCTTGCTCGTGCCAAAGAAATGAAACCTAACATCCCTACGAAATCAAGCATTATGCTTGGTGTAGGTGAGGAATATAATGAAATTTTATCAACAATGGATGATCTTCGTGCGGTGAACTGTGATATTATGACGATTGGTCAATATTTGCAGCCATCGGAGAAACATCTGTATGTTGAAAAGTATTATCCGCCAGAGGAGTTCGCTGCATTGAAACAGGAAGGATTAAAACGTGGGTTCAGCCACGTCGAATCCGGCCCGATGGTACGCAGCTCCTACCATGCGCATGAACAGGTGAAATCGGCTACCAAACATGCTGAACAGGCGGCAACACACGCGTGATGGAGGATACCGGATTGGAAGAAGAAAAAATCACAGAACAGATTCAGGACCAACTTCAGGAGCAGATCGAGGAGCCGGTTCAGGAATCAGTTGTTGAATCGGTTGAAGAAAAGCCCAAAGAACCGGTCATTGTACAAATCGGCGGCAAAAATTATGAAATCGTCCAGAACCACAAAGAAGGCTGGAATCCAGAGGTTTTCCGTGATCGTTACAGTGAAGTGCTGGAGCGTTATGATTATATTATCGGGGACTGGGGTTATAGCCAGTTAAGGTTAAAAGGTTTTTACCGTGATAACCATCCAAAAGCGACGAAGGATTCCACAATCGCCAGTATGGTGGATTATATCAATGAATATTGTAACTTTGGCTGTGCGTACTTTGTGCTTCAGAAGAGCAAGGATCAGCCTCAAGCCAAAGCAAAAAGCGGTTCCTGAGAAGGACCGCTTTTTTGGTGTGTTTATTTTAGTCAAGAAATGCCGTGCGAACCCGGTTCCAGAATGGATAAGGGCGGAAACGTGCGAAACTGACCTTGTGACTGGATACCTGACAACGGACGGAGATCAGATCCTCCACCATCACGTTCACATGATCAATCGTCATCAATAACCGCTGATCCTTGCGGGAGAAAATATCACAATGATGATGCTTGGGCAAAATAACCGGTGAACCAAGTGTACGATAGACCCGGTTATTAATCGATGCAATCTCCGCAATCTGAATCGCCTCGATGGTCGGATGGACCATGGCACCGCCAAGGGCCTTGTTGTATGCCGTGCTGCCTGATGGCGTGGATACACAGATGCCATCCCCACGGAACATCTCAAATGTCACATCGTTAATATCGACCTGGGCTACGACTGTACCGTCTACACCTTTTAACGTAAATTCATTAAGGGCGATGTAAGAGGAATTCCCTGACTTTTTCCGAATCTCAAGCTCCAGTAGCGGGTATTGTACAATGCGTGGTTTGAGACGCTCCGGATCTCCTTTGCCACTCATCAGCCTGACTAACTCCCGTAATTCTTCCTTCTTCCAATCGGCGTAAAAGCCGAGATGGCCTGTATGAACCCCAACAAAAGCAATATCCGGAATACGGTCGATGAAATTGTGAAATGCCTGTAGCATCGTACCATCGCCCCCGATGGAGATAACAATCTCCGGCGATTCTGCATCCAGCTTGAACCCTTCTTCCTTCGCCAGCGCATGAAACTGCTGACTGAGATCAATCGATAACTGGTCTCCGCGGTCTTGAACATAGTATCTCAAGATGAAAGCTCCTTTGTGGTCATTATACTACCGATGATAATCAATTCCGCGGAAGAACACAACGTTTGGGCGCATATTCAGTTAAATATAGATGAATCGTTCACTTATTTTTTGGTATGTCGTCTAGGCTTGAGAATGGAACTTAATATCGCAAGGAATAACAACAACACGATGAGGCTTACAAAAACAATCATTCCGGACAAGAAAATCAGTCCCCAGTCCGGTGTATACGTTGATAACGATGGGATGAAATCGGGCTCCATGAGAACGGGTGAAGAGGAACGCCCCATCAGGGGTGTCCACAACAGCAGGACCAGCATAGGTGCGATTAGCGCATGGATTGCTCTGGCAAATAGAAATGGAACGTATCTCATGGGTGTGTTGCTAAGAACACTCATAATCTGTGCATGGACGGATAATCCACCCCAAGAGAGAACAAAGGCTGCTGCTGCTACTTTATAGACGAGTGGGATGGATGCCCCGGCACTCCCAGCCTCTTTGTTCCCCAGCGTTACTTCAAACAGCCCACCGACCAAGCTAGGAGATAAGGATGGAGGCAGTCCGCTATGTCGTAACAATTGCTCGGTTATCACGTATAATCCGCCAAGCCAACCGGTCTGGACAAGCAGCTCCATCATGACCGAGAAGAATACAACCAGCCCTCCTACGATAATAATAAGGCGAAGGGATGAGGAGACTGCCTGGCGCAGCAGTTCACCGAATGCCCGTCCGTCAGCCTTTCTTGCTTCATGCATCGCATAGATGGCCCGGACCAGTCTGTTTCTAGGTATCTCCTCCGATGGAGATGCAGAAGAGATGTCTGGCTGTGAGCCTTTGGCTGTACCCCCGTGAAAACGCATGAGCATACCCACCAGAAAAGCTGCAGCGTAATGGCTCGCAACCAATACTGGAGCAATGGCGACATTATGGAAGAACCCAACCGATACGGCTCCAATCATGAAGATTGGATCGGATGATGTAGTGAAGGCAACGAGCCGTTCTCCTTCTTCCCGGGTAACCAGCTTTTGTTCCCATAACTGAGCGGTCAGTTTCGCCCCTGTAGGATAACCGGATGCACAGCTCACGGCAAATACAAAACCACCGCTTCCGGGAACACGAAACAATGGACGCATCAGTGGATTCAGCAAGGTACCTAGAAAATGAACAATGCCAAAGCCGAGCAGCAGCTCGGACAGCACCAAAAAAGGAAAAAGGGAGGGAAACAATACGTCCCACCAGATGGACAGTCCGCGTACACCTGCATGCCAGGTTTCCGCTGGATACAAGACCATTAACACACAAAGGATCAGGAGAGCGAGTGTGACCAGGACATGGGTGAGTCGTTGTGAAGCAGCCATGAATTCTTCTCCTTTATATTTGGAATGGTCGGTGTGCGGAAGTCTGTGATGTTATTGCCATCAATATATGAAAAAAAGTGGACAAACAGTACAAAATTATACGTAGAAAGCGCTTGCAAAAGTGGCTGTGTTTTTGAGTGATGTGTGCTAAAATGAGAAAAACGCCTGAACGTCACCTAATTGTCTCCAAGGTGGAATTCAATTCGGATGGAGTGATGATCATGAGTCTTGTCACCGGAATCCTGGTCTGTGCTTTTGTATATGTGATACGTGCCTCGCTGGTACGCTCTGAGGAAGAGGACTGGCGGAGTTATTAATGAAATATCTAGTGCGCCAACCCAAGCGGTTGGCGCTTTTTTTGTGTTATGTTTCGAATAAGGTCCTATATACAGATAGCAGGTTACATGTCCTGATGATTTCATGTTATATAGGACTTTTTGGTTTTTTTTGATAGAATGGAGATAAAGGCTTTTGTGGCCTGGATATTGTTACTGTTTTCACAATGTTCACGGAACGTGTAATATATGGCAAAATTCGACATCAGAAAGGGGAATCAGACGAATGAATCCCAGTTTGAGTATTTATGACAATCTTGGCGGTGAGAAAGGTGTTCGCGCACTGGTCGAGGCTTTCTATCCGATCGTTCAACAGAATGAGCAGCTGGCTCCGCTTTTCCCGGAAGATATTCAGCCGGTCATCGACAAGCAGTATATGTTTTTGTCTCAATTTTTTGGAGGACCAGGGCTGTTTTCCGAGGCGTTTGGACATCCGATGATGCGTGCCCGTCATATGCATTTTGAAGTGACGGTTGAACGGGCTGAGGCTTGGCTTGCATGTATGGATCAAGCCTTAACACAGATTGGTGTGGAGGAGCCCTTGCATTCGTTTATCCTGCAGCGTTTATCCGGGCCTGCACATCATTTTGTGAATACACCGTAGATCCGAATATGATTACAAGCGTACGGGAGAGGGATGGAAGAGATTGGAATTAGAGCCGCTGTATAAGGTGAAAGTGACCTGCCATTATTGCGAAACCGAGTATGAAACCTCACGGGTAAGACCAAGTTTGAAAAGGCCCTACCGGACGGATTCGGATTTTTGTGCTTACTACAAGCTGGAGAATCCAGACTTTTATGTGGTTCGCATCTGTCCGCAGTGCGGGTTTGCCACGACGGAGAACGCAACGGAGCATTTAAATGATGCTCAGCGCAAGGCTTTTAAGGAACAGATCGGTAACCGCTGGGTTAAACGTGATTATAGCGGAGCACGAACACTGGAACAGGCGCTGGCTACGTACAAGCTTGCCTTGCTGTGCGCACAGGTTATCCGGGAGAAAGATCGTGTCGTTGCTGGTCTGTTGCATCATATAGCTTGGTTGTATCGTTATATGGAGGACCATGCACAGGAACATCGTTTTCTTGAATTTAGCCTGGAAGCCTATGTGAAGGTGTTCGAACGTGAAGGAACGGGTGGCAATGAAGCCAAGCTGTTGTATTTGCTCGGGGAATTGAACCGCAGGGTAGGACGGTTTAATGAAGCAGTGCAATGGTTCAGCAAGGTCATTCATGACAAGCGGATCACAGATGCGGCCATGATTCGTGCTTCAAGGGAACAGTGGGCCGTGCTGCGTGAGCAGATGATTTCAAGTAAGTTGGAACTCCCTGAAGAGATGCTGGAAACAGACAAAGAGGCTGCAAAGCGCAGCCCCCTCTAGGTTGATCTTACATTAGTTACGGACAGGACGGCTGGATAACAAATAGTCACTGTCGTTGTCGATCACGGTCATGCTTGTATTACAGCAGGGAAAGACCAGTAATTTCTTTTTGCCTTCGCGAATGAGCACAAGCTCTTTGGGTTTGAGGGGGAGCAGCACGTTGCTTGCATGACAGTAGGGACATTGCTGTACATAGATGTCTCCCATCACAATATCGTAAGGCCAGCTGTTCTCAAACGGAATCATTCTTGTTCGCCTTCTGGTGCGGAAGGTTTGGAGGCTTCTTGTTTGGCGAGTTCCGCAATCTTCTGCATCAGGATATGTTGGGGCATGTGCATCAGGTGCTCCAAAGGTACGCCCAGGGATTCTGCTAATTTGACGGCTGTATCAGCCGATACTTGTAAAGGTTTCATACGTTTACCTCCTGAAAGTTACTATGAATACATGTTCAAAAAGTCTGGTTTTCAGTACCGAGAAGATGGAATGAAGCTAGAAATGGAGTAGCGGAGCGTAGGCAAACTACGTGAGCAACGGACATTTGGGCTGAATTTCATATTCGATGCTGATGATGCCGTTAGGCATGATTCGTAATCAAAAGTGGACTTTTTGAACAACCTCTGTAGCTATTTCTCTAGTATAGAGATATGGCACGCATAAAACCAGTTTTTAATTCAATCCTAACCATCCAATTTATAGAGAGAGGTGCCTTATTAAATGAAAACGCCATTACACCCCGTATGGGATCTGGAGTCCATTTTTAGTGGAGGTTCTTCCTCCGAGACATTCGCTGCGTATCTGATTGAACTGGAAGAGGATGTACGTAAACTGCAACATCTGTTGAACGAAACACCTGCACCGATTTCATTACAAGAGACGGCTGCATTTGATCCGATTTTGGAACTGCTGCAAAGCTGCTATATCCGCGTATCGGAAGGTTCTGCGTTTGTTTCCTGCCTCTCATCACAAAACCAGAAGGACAAGAAGGCAACGCAGCTTCAGGGAGCCATCAGTTCCCTTGCTGCGATGCTGAACGGCAGTAAGTCGAAGTTCGATAATACACTTAGTCAGACATCGGATTCGGTGTGGGACGCGTGGATTGCTCGGGAAGATATTCAGCCGCTGGCATTTGCATTGAACGAGAGTCGCACGCTGGCTCGTGAGAAGCTGTCGCCGGAACTGGAAGGTCTTGCCCTGGATCTGGGTGTGGATGGGTACCATGGTTGGGGCAAATTCTATAATACGATTGTCAGCAAGGTGAACATTCCTTTTGAGCAAGATGGAGAAACGGTAATGCTGTCCGCAGGACAGGCTGCCAACAAGCTGAGTGATAGTGATCGGAATGTACGGGAGACGGTATTTGCAAACTGGGAGCAGGCTTGGACCGATGTCGAAGATTTCTGCGCTGACACGCTGAATCACCTCGCGGGATTCCGTCTGAAGTTATATGAGAAACGTGGCTGGGATGATATCCTCAAAGAACCTCTGGCCATCAACCGGATGTCACGTCAGACACTGGATACGATGTGGGATGTAATTAATGGTGCCAAACCTGCGCTTGTTCAATATCTGGAGCGCAAGGCAGAACTGCTGGGGGTAGACAAGCTCAGCTGGAGCGACGTAGATGCACCTGTAGGTAAATCAAGTGGCAAAATCACTTACGATGAGGCAGCCATCAATATTGTTGAACAGTTTGCCAAGTTCAGTCCTAAACTTTCTTCGTTTGCAGAGATGGCTTTTGAGAAACGCTGGATCGAAGCAGAAGACCGTCCTGGCAAGCGCCCAGGAGGATTCTGTACGTCTTTGCCACTTAGCAAAGCAACCCGGATTTTCATGACCTTCTCCGGGACGCCGTCCAATGTGTCGACTCTTGCGCATGAACTTGGTCATGGATATCATCAACACATTATGGAAGAGTTACCCGCATTGAATCAGCGCTATGCGATGAATGTGGCCGAGACAGCTTCCACGTTTGCTGAACTGATTGTAGCAGATGCCCTGGTACAGGCAGCAACAGATGAGCAAGAGAAGCTGGCGTTGTTGGAAGACAAGATACAGCGAAGTGTGGCATTCTTTATGAATATCCATGCCCGGTTCCTGTTTGAGAATCGTTTCTATGAGCAACGCAAAAAAGGCCTGGTCAACGCGGATGAGTTATCCAAATTAATGGTGGAGGCACAGCAGGAAGCGTTCTGTGGTGTGCTTGCAACAGATCATCCGCATTTCTGGGCATCCAAACTACATTTCTACCTGACTGGTGTGCCATTCTATAATTTCCCATACACGTTCGGTTATATGTTCAGTGCGGGAATCTATGCAAGAGCGCAGCAGGAAGGTACAGCATTTGCAGATAAATACGATGATTTGTTGCGGGATACAGGGCGTATGACGGTCGAAGAACTTGCTCAGAAACATCTGGGTACAGACCTGACACAACCGGAATTCTGGCAAAATGCTGCGGACTTGGTTATTGCCGATATTGAGCAGTTTCTGCAGATGACAGCAACCGAAAAATAGGTTGAACATAATAGGTTGAATATATATGAAAAGGCTGCAATTCCGTGTTAACAGACACAGGATTGCAGCCTTTTTTTGTACAGAATCCTCATTATTGATTCTCGAAGATTTTGTCGTAAATAAGTGAAAAAGCTCAGTTTAAGGGAGTGGAATGGCAATTAATTGTGCAAATCATAGTTAGAAATACCCAACTTTGCCGTTCTTTGTTGAATGAGCACATATGATGTCATATAATGAGTCGTAAGCCCTTGCTGTATAGGACTATAAGCATATAAGGAGAGTGTTAATATGAAAATTGAAGCTTTCATTAGCGAGACAGTTGGATCTGGTATTCAAAGAACTTGATCATGAGTTATCAGGGTTAGATTCAGGGGTAGTTTTTGTGCAAATACGAAACAACGTAATTGGGAAATTCGGTATTCGACATAATCCGATAGCTGGACGAGATGGGCAGATGGCTGTGGAGGAAGGGGGGCTAAACGAAACCCAGAGAACTTCTTTCCGGGCAATGGCACTGGAGACGTTGAAATTCAAACGTAATTGGACACATGGCGAAATATCGTACGACTTCACAGTAAGACAAGGTATGATTTTGGTAGATGCAACGATGGAGTCTAATTACAATATGGCGAGCCTGATGATTCGTTACCCTAGAACCAATACATACAAGGATTCAGATATGGAGTCGACCTCATAATTAGTTGCACAAGAGAAAGCGGCACTTCCGAAGAAGGCCGCTTTTGCTTTTGGATTCTGCTTAGGCTCAAGCAATAATTACGAGCTTACGAACGACCCGATAATTGCTGCTCAGCGATTTGCACCAGACGTTTAGTGATGTATCCACCCAGAGAACCTGTCTCACGGGAAGTATAGTTACCGTAGTAACCATCTTGTGGAATAGTTACACCCAGCTCTTGAGCAGCTTCAATTTTCAATTGTTGCAATGCTGCTGTTGCTTGGGGAACGACCAGGTTGTTGGAGCGGCTACCGCTACCTTGGTTTTGACTTCCGTACATATGTGTCACCTCCTTATGGGTTGGTGATGTTAGTATGGTTAGAGAATACGGAAATATACATGATATGGCGTAAGGGAAAATATGGATAACTATCAGTGCACAGGACACATAAAAAAGCCGACCCAATGCGGGTCGGCAAGTTGTATTTGGATATCAAAATATAGGGTGATATGCGTAAAAGCAGAATAGAGCATGATCAGCTCGCTTAGTCTGTAGGAGGTATAACCTCAATACGTGTAAATAACTCAACAGGCTGTTCCGGTTCCAAGCGAATCAACCCGGTTTGTTCATCCGATAAAGCCAAATTAGGTGCATCCGGGAGCCAAGTGTACGGTTCAATGCACAAGAACTGATCGGATTCACCTTTGGTAAAGAGAACCCAATGTTTGAAAAATGCTTCATCTGCTGAATATTTCAATGTATATCCATCTTGCCTGCGTAAGTAAGCCGTAGCCGGTTCACCTTCGGTAGCTTTCAAAAGGGTATCCCAGTTACGTCCCTGCAAATTGATGCCTTCGTTCAGAGCAGACCATTCACCCAGGGATTCCAGTTCACCTGTCGGTAGTTGTTCTTCATTCTGTCCGTATATTCCGGAAACAGGCAGTTGCAGTGTCCAGTCGGCAGGTTTGCCGTCTAACAAAAACCATGTATGATATCCCATCCCAAAAGGAGCAGGCGTTGAGCTCAGATTGGTGACTCGCAGACGCTGGCTAAATACAGCGTTTTGCAGACTGAACGTCATCTCAAGTTTTAGGGGAATCGGGAATTGTGCCATCCAATGCTCTTCATTTTCGGTCAGTAATTCAGTCGTAATTGCACAGCCGTCTTCATCTTCCTCAATGTCACTGACACACCAGGATTGGGTACGGTGGAGACCGTGAATATGGTTGTCATTCGCCGTGTTCTGATCGAACTGGTATCGAACGCCTTCATATTCGAATTGTCCACGATGAATGCGCCCTGGTGGAATCAGGAGAGGAACGCCAAAATGGTACGGCTTCTGCAGATAAAAGGCAAGATCGTCTTCATCCGGACGGCGGACGACATCTCTGTCCTGCACTAAATCGCGAATAGAAATAATATTATTTCCAAGACGCGGCAGCAGGGTGATTTCCAATTCACGGCTATGTAGGATATACGTGTCGTAACCATTCCATTGGCCTTTGGTCACTTGTTTCATATCGATGCTCCTTTTCCCACTTGAAATCTGTCTGCAAGCAGTTGTGATGAAGCTACTGCTGCAGGCGTGTCGTTGTGTACATGCCAGCGATTTCCTGCGCTATTTCGTGTGAACAGGCAACAGGATAAGCAATTCCATCATAACAGATTTTGATGTCTCGGGTAAAAAAGTTCAACTCATTTTGACATTCACGCCTGTGCGCATTAAGATGGAACTCTAAAAGCATTTATTAGAATTGAATGACATGAAATCGATGACAGGGATAAGTAGGCCAAGAGAATCCTCTTCAGAAAGCCGGTGGTTGATGTGAACCGGTGTGAGCTCTTTACCGAATGGACCCTTGAGTGTAGGTTTGAACAGGTTAAGCCAGAGATGGGCTTGCCCCACTAGAGTCTGCCGTATAATCCACGTTACGGAACAATGAAGGCATTTCTTCGGCTTGACTTGATACAGGGTCAGGAGCAATCGAAGAAAAGCGAATAAGGGTGGCACCACGGTCTCACGTCCCTTGCGGATGTGGGGCCTTTTTGCGTTCGCAGAGAATGGCAGGCGTTTTTTTATATACAATCAGGGAGGCGTTATGTGCAATGAAAACAGTACTTTCAGGTATTCAGCCAAGCGGTAAGCTCACATTGGGCAACTATATTGGTGCAATCAAAAATTTTGTAAAACTCCAGCATGACTACCAATGTCATTTCATGGTGGTTGATCTTCATGCCATCACCGTGGCTCAGGAGCCAGCAGCATTGCGCGAACAGTCGGAAGCGGTAGCTGCGCTGTTTATTGCAGCAGGTATTGATCCTTCGAAATCTAACGTATTTCTGCAATCCCATGTACCGCAGCACGCGGAATTGGGCTGGTTGATGACAACGCTGACCTCCATGGGTGAGCTTGAACGCATGACTCAGTTTAAGGATAAATCATCCGGTAAAGATTCCGTTGGTGCCGGACTGTTTGTGTATCCATCATTAATGGCGGCTGATATTTTGTTATACAATGCTGACCTTGTACCCGTAGGTGAGGATCAGAAGCAGCATCTGGAACTGACACGTGATCTGGCAGGACGTTTTAACCACCGTTATGGGGAGTACTTCACCATTCCAGATCCGTATATCCCACAGGTAGGTGCACGGGTAATGTCACTTGATGATGCCTCTTCGAAAATGAGCAAAAGTAACCCTAACGCTGGCAGCTATATTGCCCTGCTGGATCCGCCGGATGTGATTCGCAAAAAAATCAGCCGTGCCACTACAGATTCGGGACGTGAAGTCGTATATGATCCGGCAAACAAACCGGAAGTCAGCAATCTGATGAGTATTTATGCTGAATGTGCAGGTATGACGCTTAAGGAAGTAGCTGAGCGTTATGAAGGCAAGATGTACGGTCCGTTTAAAAAGGAACTGGCTGAAGTGGTTGTATCTGTGATTGAACCGCTCCAACAACGATATAATGAGATTCGTGAGTCTGGCGAATTGGCGGATGTTCTGGATACGTCAGCCCGCCGTGCAGAAGAAGTAGCTGCTCAAACGTTGGATGCAGTGAAAGAACGTATGGGATTTGTTCCGAGACGTAAACAGTAGTCCTGAACAAAATCTTTATTTCATGCAATGAATAGTTAACATGAATAAAGAGGAGTCCTATTGAAGGACTCCTCTTTATTTGTGCGTTCATTATTGAACTATCAAATGACCTAATCAAGAAGTGGGCTCTGAAGCAGCCGAGCGAACTTCCTGACGTTCTTTTTTGGCGCGAATCACAAATCCCCAGCCAATGTTGGCAATGGACAGGACAAACAGTAGTGCAGCAAACCAACCGGAGTAGGAGATCATAATTGCTGAAACCGTTAACAAGATAATCGAAGAGAATGCGAACCATAAAGACAAGCCTTTACTCATTGGGAAAAACCTCCATCTACAAATTTAGTAAAACTCCGTATAACCTGTAGCCTACGAGCCATAATAATCTTGCAAGCTTGCAATTACATTACAGACACAGATTGAAGGGAGATTATAAATATGGCTCAAGGATCTCGTTCTAACAACTTGGTGGTACCTCAGGCAAATTCAGCACTGCAACAATTGAAAATCGAGGCTGCACAGGAACTGGGTGTAACTATCCCACAAGACGGTTACTATGGTAACTACACTTCCCGTGAAACAGGATCTTTGGGTGGATATATCACCAAACGTCTGGTACAAATCGCTGAGCAGTCTCTGGCTGGGTCTGGCAAATAATTTATTTTAACCAACAGCAACAAAACAGGATAAACAGAAAGCCCGGAGCGGAAACGCTCCGGGCTTTCTCGCGTATCAGTTCCTATGTCTGATTGTGCCTTGCTATGCTCACTTCGTCAAGGGCGTGCAGATAAAAGTTTTTTATCCATTTTCTCATCGCTTAACCAGCCTACATACGTATCAATCGTTTCAAAATTCCGATCCATCACAATCACAGCGACAAATGGATATTGTTTCCGGTGTCGATAACGTACATCTGCCCAGCGGACCTTGTAACCGGCAGGCAGTTCTTCAACCTCTGCCACCGCATAGGAGGTGAAATAGAGGAAGGCGCTGACTTCCGGCGATTTGCGTGAAGCAGCAACGGCCGCATGAGTAGAAGACGAGGCGTGCAGACTCCATACCAGATTAGAACCATCCATTTTACCGATCACATAACTGCCGTCCTCAACTCGTTTAACCACATGCCAGCGGTTCCAGGATATCGTTGGAATGACGATGTATCTTGCCTGTTCTGGGCTGTTGTCGAGACGTCTAACTTTTCTGACCGCTTGTGCACGAGCAATCGTTCGCCATATATAATATAAACCGGTCAAACTATACAACGTAACGAAAAGTGGTGCAGGGGCGATCAGATCAAAGGCCCATAACAGGATAGCTATGACATGTGTAGTGAATAGAAACGGATCAAAAATATGAATGATGTTCCAAGCGATCCAGCGTTCCGTAAAAGGCCGGGCGGCTTGAGTTCCATAGGTGTTGAACAGATCGGTGAATACGTGAAAGCCTACGGCCACAGCGGTCCAGGTGGCAACGTGTCCAATAGGGACACCAGGGAATATCAGTGCAATGACGCCGGTGATGAGCAAAACCCATAACAGGAGAAATGGCAGAGAGTGTGACAAGCCCCGATGATTCCGAATGTAAAGCGAATTGCTTTTGAGACGTAACGCAGTATCAATGTCAGGGGCCTGGGAACCGGCGATCGTGCCAACCATTACCGCAGCTGCAAGCATGGGACTCGCCGCGACGACAGGATCGACATAAGCCAGACCGGCTAGACCAATCCCCATGACAAAATGTGTAGAGGTATCCATAAACGTCTCCTTTGTGTGGTGTTCTAAGGCATATTACTTCTCTATCTAGGTGATACCCATATATAGTGTATAATATCCGTTTGTCAGGATGCAAAACATCCCTAATTTCAAAGTTATGACAATTTCCTGTGCCATACCCAATAAATGTACGTAGTTTGTCAAACTATTTTGGCAGTTCCTATGATAAACTTTATATCGGATACAGTGAGAAAAATCGCCAGAGAACGTACGATACTATTCGAATGATATACAACGCTAAAATAATTTATGGGCATTGTTCCTTTAAACCGTTACAATAATATAGAATCTCATAAAAAGTAGGTTTCTTTGAATACATATGTCACAGTAGATGGATAAAGCGAAACGAACGTGATTTTGGATTCACATATGTATGCGTATTCATAAGAGGAGATACAGAAGGGACGAGGAAGATGCTGAAAAAGTACAAATGGACATGGATGCTGCTCGGGCTCGCACTGATTATGGCTGTGTATCTGATGTGGGGCACTGTATTTGCCAGTAAGGAAAAATTACCCGAGATTCGTGAAATCCAATCCTTTTCTATGGAAAATGTAGATGGCAGTACAGTGTCACTGGAAGATACGCAAGGGAAAGTCCGCTTGTTCTACTTTTATTTCACCAGTTGTCCGGATGTCTGCCCTATTACGACCTTTACGTTATCCCAGGTGCAGGATCTGTTGAAAGAGGACGACACCTTTGGTAAAGATGTCTCATTTGTATCTATTTCATTCGACCCGAAAGTCGACACCAGAGAGAAGATTAAGACGTTTGCGGACCGCTTCCATGCGGATTATTCCGGATGGTACTTCTTGCGAGGGGATATGGACAAAACCAAACAGTTGGCCAGGGATTCATTCCAGATCCTGATCGAAGGGGAGAATAAGGACGATTTTGCCCATATGAACATGATCGGTCTGGTGGATGAGAACAACCAGCTGCGCAAGGTATATAACGCATTTAATACAGAGGACGTTGTGCCAGCTGTCATTGCCGAGGATATTCGCAATCTGATTAAGGAATAATCATCTGATCATCATACTGTAAAGGCTGCCTTCTGGTTGGATATCAACCCAAAGGCAGCCTTTTGGTATTTCATTTTAATAGGAAGGATGTTCAGGGTATTGGATGTATGTCTCTAACCCGGCTTTTTCCAGCTGGGTAATGATATACTCATCAGGTGTTCCTTCCACACCCGCATATCCTCGTCGTGTATACATCTGTACTGCATCCGGGAAAGCATCCCGAAGTACACCTCTAATTTTTTTGCCGGAACTGTCATTATCCATAAATAAAAAGACTTCATCGTAACCGACTTGCTTGCGCAGGGTCTCCAACTTGAGGGAATTAAGTGTTCCAAACGTACATAGAATGTTGATTTCGGGTCCAACCAGACGTTTCAGTTTGCTTCGGTCATTCTTACCTTCCACAATGACATGAATAGGCATGATATTCACCTCTTGTTCGAGAGCTTATGTCGACATTCCCCGGGAAATGTTGCAGCGAAAATCGACTGATTATATAAAATGGACTCCTTTCTTTACACGTTTGTTAACTGGATAGAACAACCCATCAAGACAATTCTCTGAAATCTTATCTCATGTGCATCATTAGGTCAGTAATAGCTTGCAGTGGCCGTTCCGGTTACGGATCGTTCCTTCGATCGCTGTTGTCTCCAAATTTCTGTTTGAATTTTTATAGGTTGAAATATGGAGACAAAGGCGAACGCTACCGCTTCTTCAAAATCGATTCCGTCCCCTTCACTACTTTTGGCTAATTGTTCAACCTTAATGATCTTCAATAAGATAAAACCTTCGGTGATTGTAAAAGATAGATTTCCCAGTTAGCTTGTATTAACGTGTAAAACGTTAGTCCATTTTATATAGTTTAGCTGTAAATGGGGGAATGATGCAAAGCTAATGAAAATACTGGCCAGCCTAATTCAATATACTTTTGGGATCGGCAAGGGAAGCTTCACCTCTGGTTGTATAGTATGGAAGCAGAAGCATGCCAATCATTAATAGAACAAAGGCGATGAAATAGGGTGATAACCCGATACGAAGTTGTCCAGCTGTGATGGGACCGATGAAAGAGCCGATGGAGGTGGCAATGGATTGCAGCGAGAAAATGCGGCCTAACCTGCTTCCTCCACTCAGACGGATAAATAGGGTTGCCATAGCTGGAAAGATGATGCCTTTAGACATCCCGAGTACAAATAATACGGTGGACAACGGAACTTGCGGAATGGCTGCCATCACAAAAAAACACAAGGACATTAACAGCACGCCCGCAACCAGACGCAGCTTGGGGGAATACCGGTTGAGAAATAACATGCTGAGTGTGAAGAGTGCCCCAATACTGATAATAGAGAACAGCAGTCCGGTAGACATGATGGACGATTGTCCTCCGCCCCGCAGGGGTAATTCGAAGAAGAGAATCCCTTGGGCACAGGCAATCACCAGAGGCAAGGCAAAGTATCGCCAGGACACCGGCAGGAAGGCACTTGTGGCATCTGCTGGTGAAATAGCAGGTTTCGCAGGTTCCGTTACTTTCTCATGCTGCTTGATGATGCCGCGAGGCATCGTCATGAAAGCAATGACACCTGTGAGAATAAGCAGATAGCCCAATCCTGAGAATGTAGCAGAGAATCCCATGGAGCCCACAATGATCGCACCGGCTGCTGGTGATACCACAGACGCGAGAGTATGTACTACCCCGTGACCCGACATATACTTCCCCTGTTTCACCGGATCGCTGGATAACTGTGCAAGCAGGGCGAGACATGCAGGAGACAGGAAGGCCAGTACAAACCCGCTGATGGAACGCAGCGCCAGCAGTTGCCATGGTGTTTGGACATAGGCTTGTAGGAGCAGGATGAATCCTGCACCGAGCAGACTGAATACAATGTAGCGGCGACTGCCATGTTTATCGATTTGTGTTCCAGCAATCAGATTGCCAGGAAGATGTGTTAAGGAATAGATGCCCATCATCCAGCCAATGAAAGTAGGGGCGGCTCCCAGCGAGATGGCAAAAGGGGTCAGAATGGGATACTGGGCGTGCAAATCAAATACGGCAAGGAACAAAAACAGGTATAGCCAGATGGCTGTTTTCACATAAGCCCCTCCTTGTTAAGCGATGCATGTTCAAACTACAGGTCTTGAACGTGTTCCCCGTTCGCCCGGCAGAACCTCATGGTACTACTTGTACGCCCGGCGGGACGAACTTAGACCGTTTATTTTTAAGGGAGAGGGCTTAGCTGACAGCAGCTTCGGAAATCATGTATAATATTCGGGAGTGTTACGAATGAATTCTAATACGGAAGGTGTAGTCATGAACATAGAAGTAATCAAAGAGTTTGTGATGCAGAACTGGCTGGTGATCGTGGTTGCATTGATCATATTGTTCTTTGTTCTGAATGTGGTCAAAACCGTATTGAAATGGGCGATTGCCATCATCATTATTGCGGCTCTACTGATATACAGCGGCATCTCCATTGATCAGATCAAACAGACAGTGACAGACGTACAATCCAGCACGATGGACACATTGAAGAAGGAAGCAACCAGCATGATGCTTAAGGAGGCTTCCAAAGCGAAATACGTCAAAGGACAGGATGGAGCGTTCACCATCACAAGTCCCAATGTGGAGATTAAGGGCAGAACTCAATCGGATAAAGTTGATGTGACCTTCCGCGGAATTTCACTTGGCGAATGGAAACTCGACAATGAAACTATACGTACGTTTGTCGAACAGGCACAGGAGAACAAAACAGCACCAGCATCGTAGTAAAGGGGGAATCGGTACGTGCTGCAGAATTGGCTGGACAGCCTGAAGGAATTGAATGGCATCACGATTATGCTGTTGCTGATTGTGGCTGCTTCATTATTGCAGGGTTGGTCCAGAGGGGCTTCGCGTTCAGCAGGCAGACTCTTTGGGTTCCTGATGGATGGCATTATGGCGGTCATTGGTATTCTGTTGTCGATCGGTTTAACGTTGTGGCTTGCGCCATATGTACAGCAGTGGCTGTCTGAGTATGCTTCAGCCATGCCTAACCGTGAGTTGAACCGGTGGGAACAGTTGTATTATACGTTGGTTACGGCGATTGCAGATTTTCCGCTGATGCGGTTCGCTGTATTGTTTGTACTTAGCTATGGACTCATCCGACTGATTCTCGGGTTTCTCTCTTCATTTATTTTTAGCAGCAGGCAGAGGTCAGCCGAGGAAAGTGCGCCTAAAGGTATGTTTAGTCGGTTGACGGGTGCATTCATTGGCACGATCATAGGCTCCGTCCGCGGAATGATTGTCATCGCAGTTTTGTTCATGATTGTCAGTCTTTACCCTGGGAGCATGTTCAGCCGATATGTAGAAGCATCTCCGATCTATATGCAAGGGGCCAAATCGGTTATCGAACCGTTGTCTGGCACGTTTATCAAGGACAAGCTACCCGTATTTACGCAGGCTGTGCAGAAGGAACTGGGCGGCATCCTGCAACGCAAATATGAAGTTATCGACCACAATATTCCGACGGACATTGAATCAGCAGCGAGTGAGATTGTCAAAGGCCAATCGACAGATGAAGCCAAAGCAAGAGCGCTATACGACTGGGTAGGTTCACGTATTCAGTATGACTATGGTAAAGTAGATGACTATGAGCAAAAGGGCATATGGCATGAACAAAATCCACAGAATACATTTGATACACGCAAAGGCGTATGTATTGATTATGCCCGTCTTTACGCCGTGATGGCCCGTTCTCAAGGACTTGAAGTCAAAGTTGTTACAGGACTTGGTTATAACGGCCAGGGAGGGTATGGTCCGCATGCGTGGAATGAGGTGTATTTGAGTGATTCCGAGAGCTGGGTTCCGCTTGACCCGACATGGGCGATCAGTGGAGACTGGTTTAATCCTCCGAATTTTGCCGACACCCATCTAAAGGATCAATCAGCTTAACATTACAACGGACATGGGTCCGGAATATGACGACGTTGCCAGGTTATCATGCCGTTAAGAATCAGTTTGAGCGGTATGCATCAAGTCATGAAAGAGGTAGGATGGATGAAAAAACATTCCAATGAGAAGGATGAACTTACAGACAAACGGCGCTTCAGTTACCGAATGAACGTATTTTTCTTCGCTTCCTTTGTTATTTTTAGTGTTATTATTGTACGCTTGGCCTTTTTACAATTCGTGGAGGGCCCTGAACTTAGTCAGGAAGAAGCAAGTAACATTACCAAGGATGTACCGCTTCCTCCCGTAAGAGGCACGATCTATGATTCCACAGGTGAAGTGAAGCTGGCTTATTCCAAGCCCATTCAGTCTCTCTACCTGACTCTGTATAAAAACTATGGGGATGTTGATGGGAAACCGAGTCCTAACATAGGGGAAGTGCAGGATATTGCAACCCGGTTGCATGATGTATTTGAACAGTACAAGCTGAAGGATTCAGAGTCACTTACAGTGGAGAAAATTATTGAAGAGATGGACTTGAACTCCCGTAAAGCGAACGGTTTTATGCCGCGTCTGATCAAGAGTGATCTGTCCGAGGAAGAAGTTGCTTATTTCCTACAGCACAAGGACGAGTTCAAAGGTATTCAGATCGTCGAGGAGAGTGTGCGATTCTACGATCCGGATACGGTAGCGGTTCAGACCATCGGTTATCTGAAGAAGTTCAGAAGTTCGAAGTCCTTGAACAAATACAAAGAGGTGGATGAGGCCAATAAAACGCAAACGGATCCGGGCCTGGTGTATACAGAGAATGAATTTGTAGGCTTTGATGGACTGGAACTGCAATATCAGGATGCTCTCCGGGGCAAAAGCGGATATACATCCGTTGATGTTGATTTGCGTAATTTGCCTGAAGGTGTAGCAGGTTCTACCCCGCCGCAGAAAGGGTACGACCTGATTTCTAGCATTAACAAGAACGTTCAGGTAAAAACAGAACAGGCCATTCTGGATCAGTTGAGTTGGCTTCATCGGAATCAGGTTTCCGGTCGATTGCATCCGAATGCCAAGACCGGATTTGCAGTTGCGATGGAAGTGGATACCGGGAAAATCGTATCTGCTGCCAGTATGCCGGACTATGATACTAACGTATGGAGAACCGGCGGTATAAGTAATGAAGATTACGATAAAATAAAATATATTTATCAAAATGGTACCATTCGTGGATTCCCGCCAGACGATTCAGGTAAACGGGCGGAATCTGTTGTATTGCTTGGTTCTACAATTAAACCGCTCAGTGTATTGATCGGTTTGAAAGAAGGTTTCTTCACTACAAATACCGTATATTCAGATAGAGGTTCAACGACCTTTGGTGGAGACAATCGCAGAGTGCAGAACTCATCAGGGCATGTGTATGGTGCAATGTATCCTCGTGATGCGATTCGTCATTCCTCGAACGTATTTATGATCGACGAGATCGGGAAGAAGCTGTACTCGAAGTATGGGGCAAAGGGTGTCGACGTGTGGGATAAGTACATGGAGCAATTCGGGTTAGGTATCTCCACAGGTGTTGACCTGCCTAATGAATGGCTTGGGCGCAAAGAATATGGTGAGGAAAGTGCCGAGAGTTCCTTGACCAAGCTGGTATATGCCTCCTTTGGACAGCAGGGAAAATACACAACCATGCAGTTAGCACAGTACACGACAATGCTGGCGAACAAAGGAAAGCGGATGGAGCCACAACTGGTTAGAGAGTTCCGGGATTCTGAAGGCAACGTGGTCGAGAAAGTAAAACCTAAGGTACTCAGCACGGTGGAGTTTAACGATGCCTACTGGAATGAAGTACAACGAGGCATGGCAACCGAGGTATCTGCATTTAGTGGATTCCCTTATGACTTTGCTAGAAAAACAGGAACATCGACACAGGTAGTAGGCGGTAAACTGGTGGATAACGGTGTATTTATCGCCTATGCACCACGTAATAATCCAAAGCTTGCTGTCGCTGTGGTTATCCCCGAAGGGGGCTTTGGATCGAGCAGTGCGGCTCCGGTTGCACGTGCGATCTTCGATGCCTATGACGAGGAATTCGGTCTCGACGGTGTACCGAAGAAAGACAAAAATAAAGATTCAGATTCGGAATCAGGCACACAGTAATGTGAGGCATTGGTTACAGAGGGGACCCTTCGTGGGTCCTCTTTTTTGTTTTTACGTGGAGAATGGATCGTAAGAGTGAACTAATTAGTTGCATTAATATGTAACCATATGAGCTGTACCACGTTTATATAAGGGAAGGGTAAACGCGATCTGGAGAGCGGGACAACGTTGATATGTCAGTGTTTACATTGAAATCGGTAGATGGGGTAGTGTAAAAGTTCTGTTTACGAAAATGTAACCAAATATTGAAAGACGTGACAGCTAACCTTTGGTAGACTTGTATGAGAAAGGATTAAATATCGGATTGAACGCGTTCACAAGACGGATTAAATATTTTATTTTTATAAAGGAACGGGAGAGGCTTATAACATGTTTAACCGATTGAGGAAGAAACCCATGACTGAGGAAGATACACCCGTCAACAAGCCTTCCACCGCAAGGCTGAATCTGTTTTTTTTCGCGGCATTTGTCATATTCAGTATCCTTATTTTCAGATTAGCCTTTGTGCAATTTGTCGAGGGTCCTGAACTGACGTATATGGAAACGAGTCGTAATACGAAAGACATTCCACTCGCACCTGTTCGTGGTCCCATCTATGATGCGACAGGGGAAGTTGCGCTCGCTTATTCCGAACCTGTACAGTCCCTGTATGTGCTGTTATATGAGGATTATCGGAATGATGAACGTAGACAGGAAGCAGAGGAACTGGCTCATGATCTGGCGGCTGTGTTTAAGCAGTTTAATCCAGGGGACAAAGAGCAGCCGGATGCGGAAGAGATCATCAAACGATTGGATCTCAAATCTCAGAAGGCACATGGGTATACCCCTCGCCTAGTGAAGTCGGATCTAAACACGAAAGAAATTGCTTATTTTATGGAGAAGAAGGCGGAGTATCCAGGTGCCATGGTACTGGAAGAAAACATTCGAAAATATGATCCGGATGGAGTTGCCGTCCAGGTGATTGGATATACAAGAGAGTTCAAAGGTCAACAGGAAAACTTGGATAAATATATAGAAATAAGCAAGGCGGAGGCAACAGAACGTGATCCTGGACTGCGCTATACCCAGCAAGAAAAAGTGGGGGTCGATGGTCTGGAATTACAATATCAGGAAGAGCTTCGTGGACGTAGCGGTTACCAGTCCATTGATATTAATTCACGTAATTTGCCAGAGGGCACGATGAAACAGACTCCGCCAGAGAAAGGCTACAGTCTGGTTTCCACCATTAACAAGGAAATTCAGATGGCCACACAAGAAGCAATAACGGACGAATTACGAAGACTCCCTAAGGCAATTACCGGATACGCAGTAGCCATGGAAGTGGATACGGGGAATGTGGTGGCTATGGCGAGTATGCCGGATTATGATCCGAACGATTGGGATTATGACAAAATCAAATATGTGTTCCGGAATGGAACCACCGAGTCGTTCCCACCGAATGATGACAAGCCTAGTCGGGCGGAATCCGTTGTACTTCTTGGATCAGTAATCAAGCCGCTAAGTGTGCTTATTGGATTAAAAGAGGGATTATTTACAGCAGGAGAGACCTATCACGATCAGGGATATGCGGTTTTGGGGAAAGACGGGCGACAAGTGAAGAACTCGCATTCTGCTTATAATGGTTCTATTACGGCGAGAAGAGCGATTGAGAAATCCTCCAATGCCTTCATGATTGATATGGTGGGTAAACGTTTGTTACGTAATTATGGCTCAGAGAAAGGCATCGATGTCTGGCACAAACACATGCAAGAATTTGGCTTGGGTGTCTCCACGGGAGTAGATTTACCTAACGAGTTCTTGGGTCGGCTGGAATACAAAGAAGATCATGAATCAGCTCTAACACGTTTGGCATTTGCCTCCTTTGGACAGCAAGCCAAGTACACCACGATGCAACTCGCCCAATACACGACCATGCTTGCCAATAAGGGCAAACGAATGGAACCGCATCTGGTGAAGGAAATCCGTGACGCGGACGGCAATGTGGTGAAAGAGATCAAACCTAAGGTGCTTAATGAAGTTGATTTTGCCGATGCGCACTGGAATGAAGTGCACAAAGGAATGGTTACCAAAGTAAGTTCATTTGACGGTTTCCCTTACGATTATGCTCGGAAAACAGGAACATCAGAGCAGGGGACCGGACCGAACAAAAAAGAGAATGGTGTATTTATTGCCTTTGCACCACGAGATAATCCGAAGCTTGCTGTTGCTGTTGTTGTACCGGAAGGTGGGTTCGGGTCAGTCAGTGCCTCGCCGATTGCACGGAAAATCTTCGATGCATACGATGAAGTGTATGGTCTCGATGGAACGCCAAAAGGTAAGAAAGACGAAGGAAAAGACAACGAGTAATGTAAAAGAAATGCGGCAGATGTAGCGCTTTTACATCACATCTAACAGGTTAATGAAGTGAACAATATATGAATTTGGACAGGCAGGGGAAATAATCCCTTGCCTTTTTTTTTGGCTTCGGATAAAATTTGCACAAGGGAAACATTATTAGTCTTGATTAAAACTTAATACCTTGTACAACAAAATTAGATGTAGACAAGTATTTTAGGAGAGGGAAAGGGGTCGGTTGAATTGTTAATGGTGAAAATGAGGAGTATTCAGAGGGGGTTCATTACGCTAGCCGCTCTGGTTCTGGTTGTTGTACTTACGGCATGTTCCAGTAATGCAGAGACGAGCAGTGGTGGCAAGTTACAAGTAACAGCTACAACGGGAATGATCGCTGACGTAGCACGTGAGGTAGGCGGGGCATATGTTGACGTTACCGGGCTAATGGGCCCGGGAGTTGACCCCCACTTGTACAAGGCATCCCAAGGTGATATTCGCAAGCTGGAACAAGCAAAAGTCATTTTCTATAATGGACTGCATCTCGAAGGCAAAATGACAGACATTTTGGAGAAAATGTCCTCTAGCAAACTGGTTACTGCCGTTACAGAGACTATTCCAGTCGAGGAGTTGCACTCAGGCAAAGATACAGGCGGCACCGAATATGATCCACACGTTTGGTTTAACGTCAGCCACTGGATGCATGCGGCAGAAGCCGTACGCGATACGCTCGTGGAGGCGGACCCGGACCATGCGGAAGAATACAAAGCTCAGGCAGAGGCGTATCTGGCGAAGCTCGAAGTACTGGATGCCGAGGTGCGTGAGAAGATTCTGGAGATTCCGGAAGCAAGCCGGGTATTGGTTACAGCGCATGATGCATTTGGATATTTCGGTCAGGCTTATGGCATGAAAGTGATGGGGCTTCAGGGCATCAGTACAGCAGCCGAATACGGCGCAAAAGATGTTAGCGAACTGCGGGATTATCTCGTAGATAACCATATCAAAGCAGTATTTGTTGAATCGAGTGTACCTGCAAAAGCGATGGAAGCCATCATTGCCGGAGCAGCTCAAAAAGGACATACGGTCAGCATTGGTGGAGAACTGTTCTCGGATGCCATGGGGGCTGAGGGGACGGAAGAAGGCACATACATCGGTATGATTCGCCACAATGTTGAGACGATTGTAGAAGCACTGAAATAATGAATCACAAGAAGAGAGGAGTTACAGGATTATGGAAGATACAACTTTATTGAAACAAACTCCTACGAAACTGAACAATAGTCACTTGCAGGGAACGCAGCCAACATCGGCTCCTCTTAGTGTTAGGGATCTGGCTGTTGCGTATCACAAAAAGCCGGTGCTTAGCAGCGTATCCTTCGATATTCCGGAAGGACAGCTCATCGGAATTCTCGGACCAAATGGTGCAGGAAAATCCACCCTGATCAAAGCGGTTCTGGGACTCGTACCGAAGATGCATGGAGAGGTACGGATCTTTGGACAATCGTACAGGGAACAACGTCGCCGCATCGGTTATGTGCCCCAACGGGAATCGGTGGACTGGGATTTTCCAACGCATGCACTCGATGTGGTGATGATGGGACGGTATGGTCATCTGGGCTGGTTCCGTCGTCCGGGGAAAAAGGAGCGGGACTTGGCGGCACACTGCCTCGAGCAAGTAGGCATGGGTGATTACATGTACCGCCAGATCAGTCAGTTGTCCGGTGGACAGCAGCAACGTGTCTTTCTGGCGCGGGCACTCGTGCAAGACGCAGATCTGTATTTCATGGATGAGCCGTTTGCAGGTGTGGATGCCACCACAGAGAAAGCGATCATTTCGCTTTTGGAACAGTTGAAGAAACAAGGCAAGACCGTACTGGTTGTTCACCATGATCTGGCGACAGTCGAGGAATACTTCGACCATGTGCTGCTGCTCAATGGACGACTGGTGGCAGGTGGGCCGACAAGTGAAGTATTTGTACCGGATACACTGCAAGAGACGTACGGAGGCCGGATTGCGATGATCGGAAGCCGGACGGAGAAAGGCCAGGTGTAGTGCATGTGGAACTGGATCATCGCCATCTTATCTGACCCCAATACACGTTGGATATTGCTTGGCTGTCTGTTGTTAGGATTCAGTAGCGGAATTATTGGCTCCTTCACCTTTCTTCGTAAACAGAGCCTGATGGGCGACACCCTTGCTCATGCTGCTCTGCCTGGGATCTGTATTGCATTTATGTTGACGGAAACGAAGTCGGTCGGATTATTCCTGTTCGGTGCTCTGGTGGCTGGCATTGTCGCTACCTTCGGAATCTCGTGGATTACGCGCTACTCCCGAATCAAGCAGGATGCGGCGATGGGAATTGTGCTGACCGTCTTTTTCGGGGTTGGTGTAGTGATGCTGACGCGCATCCAGCATGGGGCGAGTGGAAGTCAAAGCGGGCTCGATAAATATTTGTTTGGGCAGGCGGCATCCATGGTCATGACGGATGTGTATGTCATGGGTGGTGTATGTCTCGTATTACTGATTGCCTGTCTTGCCTGGTTCAAGGAATTCAAACTGGTGAGTTTTGACCCGGGATTTGCACGTGGTATGGGACTGTCAGTTGCCATGTTGGAGCAGCTCATTTTGCTCTTAACGGTAATCGCGGTGGTGGCCGGAATTCAGGCTGTTGGTGTGGTGCTTGTTGCAGCCTTGCTGGTAACCCCAGCAGCAGCGGCACGGTGCTGGACCGACTCACTTGCACTGATGGTGGTATTGGCAGGCATATTTGGTGCATTAAGCGGTGCAACAGGGACGATCTTCAGTACGCTTGTACCTAATCTGCCGACAGGACCTGTAACCGTTCTTGCGGCTACGGTGTTGTTTGCCGGGTCAGCCTTGCTGGCTCCGCGTCGTGGATTATTAGCTCGACGGTTGCGTAGTATTCAGGCGAAGTCCGCATATATGCGTGAAGAGCGAGCTACACTTCAGACTCTCGCCACACAGCGAAATCAGCAGGAACGGGGGGAGATGTAATGGCAACGTTTTGGATTATCTTGACGGCCGTATTGGTTTCTTCTGCCTGCGCCATTCTCGGTTGTTTTCTGATCCTGCGGCGAATGGCTCTGGTCGGTGATGCGATCAGCCATGCGGTTCTCCCCGGTATTGCGATTGCTTTCCTGTGGAGCGGTTCCAGAGATTCGTTATGGATGCTGCTCGGCGCAACGGTGTTTGGACTACTGACGGTGTTCTTCATACAAAGTTTGCAGGCCGGTGGACTGTCATCTGATGCCTCGATCGGAATTGTGTTCACAGCACTCTTCGCAGTAGGTGTCATTCTGATTAGTCTAAACGCCCAGCATATTGATCTGGATCTGGACTGTGTTTTGTTTGGTGAGATCGCTTATGTACAGTGGGATACACTAACCCTTGGAGGTACGGATGTCGGTCCGAGGGCTGTCTGGATGCTGGGTATCACTTTGCTGGTCATCCTCGTCGTTATTGGGCTGTTCTACAAACAGTTCAAGCTATGTGCCTTCGATCCGGCACTGGCTGCGGCCTGCGGCATTCCAGTAGTGCTGTTCCACTATCTGCTCATGGGACTTGTTTCGATGACGTCCGTAGCTTCATTTGAAAGTGTTGGTTCGATTCTCGTGGTGGGTATGCTGATTGTACCTGCGGCAACGGCTTACCTGCTCACAGATCGTCTGGGCAAAATGATTCTGTATGCCGTCCTGATCGGAGCAGCATCCTCGGTTGGAGGTTACATCATGGCTTACGCTCTGGATGCTTCCATCGCGGGCTGCATGGTAGCTGTTGCTGGGATTTTGTTTGTTCTTGCACTGTTGCTGTCACCGAAACATGGCATCGTATTCCGTTACGCTCGTCGCAAATTCGCGGCACGGTAATTGAAGTTTAACAGGTGAATAAACAAAATTACAAGAAGCCGTCTGCATTGCAGACGGTTTTTTGCGTGGCTTGTCTTATTCTTTTTGCAGGGGAGTCTAATTATAGATATGTAATATAAAATGATAATGTAGCGTCATCCTGCCGATTACGGGTTATTTTGTTGCATACAGATGATCTGTGGTAAAATGTCGTTAGCTGTGACGTCCGGAGCGTCCGTTTTTACAGATGCCGGGCGATCTTGTTGTGAGAGAATGTTTAAAATAGATAAAGAGAACCTTTAAGTTGAACTGGAGAACCATTGGGTACGGAGAGGGCAGAAAGGACCTAGAGAAACGAAGTGGTCGCGTATATAACCGGATTTTCTCCATTGTACATGGAATCAAGAAAATCAGGGGATAACAGCGATCGAAAGGTTTTCTGCCCGCGTAGTGCCTGAATGGATATCCATGAGTTCAATTTGGAGAGAGACAAAATAGGAGGAACTACTGTATGAGTGAACTGAAATACAAATTGCTTGCATTGGATATGGATGGAACATTACTTAACGATAATCATGAAATTACACAGGAGACCGCCAAGTGGATTCAAATTGCCATTCGTCGGGGTGTACATGTGTGCCTTTCTACGGGAAGAGCCGTATTCCACGCAATGCCTTATGCTGTCCAACTTGGACTGGAGACACCGATGGTTACCGTTAACGGTAGTGAGGTCTGGAAAGCTCCGCATGATCTGCATATGCGTCATCTGATGGACCCGGCATTGATTCGCAAAATGCAGGAGATTGGTGAGAAATATAACAGCTGGTACTGGGCATACTCCGTGGAAGAACTGTTTAATCGTGACCGCTGGATCGACAATATTGAAGGTCTGGAATGGTTGAAATTCGGCTTCAATACGGAAGTGGATGAAGTGCGTCACCAGATCATGATGGAACTGCAACAAATGGGTGGTCTGCAAATGACCAACTCCTCACCCGTTAATATTGAGATCAACCCTGCTGGGGTATCCAAAGCAAGTGGTGTAGCGGAAGTCTGCAAGCTGCTGGGCATTGAGATGTCCGAAGTTGTTGCTGTCGGAGACAGTTTGAATGATCTGGCTGTCATTGAGGCGGTAGGTCTTGGTGTAGCGATGGGTAATGCGCAAGAGCAGGTGAAGGAAGCGGCTGATCTGATCGTAGCGAGTAACAATGAAGACGGCATCGTCGAAGTGATCCGTGAACATATTTTGAAGGGGGAGTAACCTTTGCTCGCAACCGTTGCCTGGATTTTAATTGTACTGCTGTTTGCAGTGGGGATGGCTGGAACGGTATATCCCATACTGCCTGGTGCTGTAGCGATTTTCTTCGCGTTTCTGGTCTACGGCTGGTTCTTCAGCTTTGATCCGTTTGGTGTGTGGTTCTGGATCATTCAGATTCTGATTGTTGTTGTGTTGTTTGTGGCTGATTATGTCGTCAGCGCTTGGGGCGTGAAGAAGTTCGGTGGCTCCAAGTTATCGACAACGCTCAGCACCATTGGTGTTATCATTGGTCCATTTGTCATTCCGGCATTTGGACTGGTGCTGGGACCATTTATCGGTGCTTTTATCGGGGAACTGATCGGAGGGTCTTCACCTTCCAAAGCGTCGAAAGTTGGATTTGGTTCCGTTGTGGGGCTATTTACGAGTACTGTGATGAAAATTATTTTGCAAATCGTCATGATTGTTCTCTTTATTATCTGGGTGGTAAGATTCGCCTAAACGTTCAGGATTAGCTTCAACGGGATGCACGTCCGGTGTGGAGGAAAGAAGGGGAATTCGTTTGTCTAAGAAAGAAACATTCATTAGGGGTACGCTCATTCTGGCGGCCGCTGCGCTGATCGCAAGAGTACTCGGATTGGTTCAACGGGTGCCGCTGGAGCATATCCTCGGCGATATAGGTAACGCATCGTTTACGATCTCCAATACGGTATATTTAATGCTGTTAACTGTAGCAACGGCGGGCATACCGAGTACTCTGAGTAAAATGGTATCGGAACGATATGCGCTCGGACGCGCGGGTGAAGCTCAACAGATCTACCGTGCAGCCCTTATCTTTGCAGCTGTGGCCGGGGTAGTCATGTCTGCTTTATTGTGGATCGCGGCACCTTATTATGCCACGTATGTCTCCAAAGTACCGGAGTCAGTCAGCGCCATTCGCGCCTTGGCTCCAGCCTTGCTGCTCTTCCCGGCCATTGCAATGATGCGAGGATATTTCCAGGGACGCGGCAACATGACAGCAGGCGGTATTTCACAGATCGTGGAACAGTTCGCCCGTGTAGGTACAGCCGTTATCGTGGCTTATGTCATGCTGCAATGGAATTATGATGATCAGACGATTGCTGCGGGTGCTTCATTTGGTGGGGTATTAGGAAGTGTGGGTGCCTTCGGTGTCATGCTGTACTTCACCTTGAAGCTGCGTCGTAGCGACCGTGCGGCCCAATTGAATTACGAGCGTGCAGAGCAGTTACCGATGCGAGGTATCTACAGTGATATCTTCAAGCTGTCTATTCCAATTGTGCTGTCTTCACTTGCGGTTCCAGCCATTAACTTCATCGATTCATCCCTTGTGGTACCACTGCTTAGTGGCCAGATCGGGCTCGAAGAGGCGACAGGCGTACTTGCGATCCTCGGTGCCAAGGCCCAAAGTATTGCGGGTATTCCGCCAATTTTGGCTATCGCTTTAAGTCAATCATTGGTGCCTGTCATATCGGCAGCATTTGCCCGCAAGGATGAAGCGCATCTGAAGAGTCAGGTTACACTTGCGTTGCGCATTTCGATTCTGACAGGTATGCCGATTGTCATTGCACTTTGTGCGGCAGCGTATTCGGTCAACGGATTGCTGTTTACCAATCTGGATGGAACGCCGATCATTGCCTTGTTAACATTCGGTACCATTTTCCAGATTACGATGATGACCACCAACTCCATTTTACTCGGGGTAGGGAAACCGCGGATTACGATGATCAGTGTCGCAGCAGGTGTTGTGATCAAACTGATCGCAAGTCTGATTCTGGCGCCGATCTTTGGCATTTACGGCATCATTATTGCAACAGCCCTTTGTTTCCTGGTCATCACGTACCTGAATCTGCGGGTCCTTCGCAAAATCGTTGATTTCTCCATCATGGGAGATCGTTGGAAAGGGTTTATCATTACAGTGTTGCTTGCAGCAGGTGTAGGATTTGCAACGAACTGGATTGGGAATATGATCTTTGGACTGTTCCTGCCAGCGCGTGTATCCTTCTTGTTTACCTGCCTTGTGGTTGGTATGCTTGTTGTGGTGGTGTATCTGGTTCTCATGGTTGTGCTGCGTGTACTGCGCAAGGACGAGCTGGGCAGTTACCCTCGTATTCTGCAAAAAATTCTTCGTCCACTTATGCGTCTTCAACGTGGAGCTGGGCAAAGAGGGTAAAAATGAAAAAAGCATCATCTATGCTCCAGAATTTTTTGTGAAAATAGGATACAAGCTCTGTCTGCTATTGAAGCGGACAGGGCTTTTTGTTTAGTTCAGGCAAAGCTTAGGCCGAATGGGTTGAGCATTAAGCAAGCAAGCCTGAATTAGCTGTACTTCAGGTATTCGCATGTATGATGTGGATTAGCATTTTCCATATGATCTTCAACATTAGTGTGTGATGGCTTTAGCATCATGAGCCAGTGCCGTTTTCAGCATGCCATACCGGTGTTCGTGACTAATCTCAAACAGCCATGGCCGACGTGGTGCCGTCAGATAACCGAGACTATCCCGAGACTGAAGCCAGTCATGTCTGGTGATCGGTTCATAAGGCGTGTCCCCCCATACGGAAAGTAGTTCCGGACTATATAATCGTTGCCCTTCTGGAAGCCATTCTTCATCCAGTAACGCCTGAGCGTATAATGTATGTTCACCCGCCTCGTCTTCACGATTGGTAAACAAGCCAGGCCAATATTCAGCGCGCGAGCCACGATGAGGAACCAAACGTGCGAACTCCAACACTTGTGTGTGTACTTGCTCCACGCCAAACAATAGGGCATATAGCCCTTTGCCAAACATGATTCGCTCATCCAGTTTGCCAAAATGTTCAATGACGCGTCCTGCGAGTCCTGCTCCCCGTCCAAGAGGAAAGACGATATGATTCAGACCGGCCAGATTATGCAGATGGAATGCGGGTTTGGAAAGTACTTCTTTTTGAAAATAAGGATGCTGCACCACCCGGCTCTCGATATAGTTCTGCTCATTAATAATTAATGCCACACTTAGCAGTGAACTGCATCGTTCCAGCCAAAAGCGTTCCCAAAACGGAGTCATAAACGCCGATACGTGAAAGTGCGACAAGAGATGGAAACAGCTACGTCCGATCCGGCGACTGTTCATATACAGCAGAAGCTGTGGATAGGCATCCTGGAAAATGAGTGCATTGCACCGCTCCAGTAGCCGATACATATGCTCGCGATCACTTTGATTCTGTAGGTTATGCATTAAGTCACTCTGAAGATCTGTCATGTGATATCCGCCGTTGCGAGAGACCATATGGGCCAGCAGTGCCCAATGCAGTTCGGGACATTGCTCATAACATTCCAGATAGGCTGCCGTGCGGGTGATATTACTCCGATTGTGCTCCTGAGTCAGTGTCTTAATCTCTTCCAGAATGATGCAATCTTCTTCGCAGACGAGTGCGCTTTGAACCTGGTCCGTGCGTGCAAAAGACTTGCCGCTGGCAGGTAACAAACGCTCCACCTCAGACTGTAAGGCAGCTGCCGTATCTGTATCCCACTCGATGTCACGCAATGGGTGACGAAGCTGTGCAGAAGCTTGCCATGCAGCCTGTTTGCCACGCCATATTTCCCGGGCAGCACCCGGAATGGAACGGACCATCTGCAGGAGGGACCCGTGATGTTGTTCGCTGGAAGAATCGGTTCTGGTGGAAGTCATGATGTGACATCCTTTCATGATGTTCTGAGTTTAAATTCACAGACCATGTGGTTTATTCTAAGTATGCGCTGATTATTTGACTTCCACTCGCCAATTTGCTTCACTTAGGGTAAGACAAGGTACAGAAAGGGAGATGACCGAATGGAACAGATTACTTCCAAACCGGCTTTTGATGTAGCCATCCAATCCCCACGTTTGACAATTGCCGTATTCAAGGCAGACTGGTGTGGTGACTGCAAATACATCGATCCGTTTATGCCTGAGGTTGAAGAGAAATATGCACGTGAACTGACCTTGATTGAGGTCGATGTGGATCAGGTTGGAACGGTTAGTGAAGAGCAGAATATTCTGGGCATTCCAAGCTTTGTGGCGTATACAGATGGCCGTGAACTCGTACGTTATGTGAACAAGCTGCGCAAGTCGAGAGAAGAGATTGAGCAGTTCTTAGATCGAGCAGTTGAGGTGTACAACACGATTCATAAATAATGTTATATAAGTTCAACTAATGAATATTTACACAGGCACTACGATGTCAGAATAACCTTCCGATCGCTGTTATCCCCAGATTTCTGTGATCCCTTTTATAAAGGGAAAATCCGGGGATAAAGGCGAACGCTTCGCTTCTCTGGTTATTTCTGTCCTCTCCGTTATTGTGTAAATGTTTCATTGAACTTATATAAAAGTATGACAGGTTCATGTTGTAAAAGGGTATAATAAAAAGAACGCCATTTCTCTTGAAATAGGGAAATGGCGTTTGTGTGTTCAGGATTCTGTTTAAGACACAATTCAACTGGCATATCCCTCAATTACATATCCTCAATGACCTGTGGGTCATTATTTCACCAGACGTTAACATTTTGTCACAAAGCGCGACGTCAATGAACATTTTATCCGTTATAATGAATTTAGTTGTGAAATAAGTGTCAAAGTACCGAAACAAGCGGAGAATATTCTTCGCCATCTTAAACCAACAGCGGGTGAGAAAAAATTGAAACACTTAACTTTGTTTAAATGGTTAACCGTATTAACCTGTCTTGTCATGTTTCTGGCCACTTTTGGCGGAGGCATCGTAACCAAAACGGAATCAGGCCTTGGCTGCGGAACAGAATGGCCTTTATGTAACGGAAAACTCGTTCCCGCACATACTGTGGCTTCACTCATTGAATATTCCCATCGCGCTGTAAGTGCACTGGCTGGACTGTTGTCCATTGCCTCGTTTGTTGCTTTTCTGCGGTTTGGCAAGTCACGTCGTGACCTGCAATTGTTTTCTTTCTTAACTCTGGTATTTGTTATCGTCCAGGGAATCATGGGGGCTTTTGCCGTTGTCTTCTCCCAATCTTCAGCAGTCATGGCACTGCATTTTGGTTTTGCACTGATTGCTTTTGCCAGTTCCCTAATGATGGCGTTGGGCATCAGGCAGGAGGCCAAAGATGGCGGATTGGAGCGCCTGAATAAATACCCTCGGGTTAGCAAAAAATTCAGGAATCTGGTCTGGTTCTCCACCATTTACACATATCTCGTGGTATACACGGGTGCATTTGTGAGTCACACGGATTCTGCCGGCGGATGCTCGGGATTTCCGCTTTGTAACGGTCAGATTATTCCTGAGCTTTCGGGTGGGGTAGCGGTTGCTTTTGCTCACCGTGCAGCAGCTGCGTCGCTCGTGATTGTTATCGCGATCCTGGGTCACTTCGCTTACCGTAATCATCCGGACAACAAGGAAATGCGTACCCTTGGCGTGGTATCCGTTGTTCTCATTCTCATGCAAGTAGTCATTGGTATTTTCATGATGGTGACAATGAACCGTCCGGAAGTATACATGTTCGTAGCTCTTGCTCATATGCTGGATATCGCCATATTGTTCGGGGTTTTAACCTATATGAGTTTCCTGGTGTACAAGCTACATCGCCCGGCTAATCGTTTCTAAGATATAGATCCATTCTTTTTCCAAAGGTACTTGGGCTAAATATGAAAGTCCACCATCCAGTGATGTACATCATTGGACAGGTGGACTTTGTTTGATGTCAGGGGGATCAGGGCAACCTATGGCAAGCAGCAATTACACGGAATGGATGATGTGTTACGTTTACGGTGATGAATTCTTGTTGATTTGGAAAAGAGGAGGTTAGATATGCTGCGAACGTTGTTGGGGGAAAAGCCACGTATAAACGAAGGTAAATTGAAAGCAGCGATGGACGCAATGGCGCATACGCTTGAGCTATTTCAACGACAAATGCATGTGGACCAAGATCCCACGCATGACTATCGGAAACTGTATGTGTGGACTCAGGGACTCATCTCCTCACTGGATGAACTGGAGCAAAGCTGTTTCGCTGCTGCTCATTTTCGTAAAAAGGTCGTTGCAGGTTCAACGGATGATATGACGCCGACTGAAAAAGCCGAGTATGCTCGGTATGTGTATTTCTACAAAGATGGCTTTATCCGCTGCTTTGCCATTCTGGATAAAGTCGGCACGGTATTAAATGAAATATTCCAGTTGAATACTTCAAATACCAAAGCGCATTTTTCTTATTTTACTGTGTTAAGGCAGTTCGACTATGCGAGGGAACATCATGATCTTGCGTTGCTATTAATACAGATCAAGGACTCTTATCGTGAACCGATGAGCAAGCTGCGCAAACGACGTAATATGGAAATTCACTACATGAACTCAGAAATGCACGATGACCTGTGGCAGTTACATCAGACCTTGCAAGGTAAAGTGAAATTGGAGGATCTGAATCAGCATGTGCAGGAAATGCGTCAGGGCGTCGATATGGTCTGTGAAACGTTAACAGCCTCTTATAGTTATATCAACAAAATATGGAAAAGAAATAATTCCCTTTGACAAATCGGAATACTTGGAATATACTGAGTTTCAATCAAATGTTACACGGATATAATTGATATTTCAAAAGTTACGTTCACATTATAAAGCATAAACTACATGAACTTATAAAATCCTACAACAACATATTTCTTATCGAGAGCGGCGGAGGGACAGGCCCGATGAAGCCCGGCAACCGATTTGTAACGACATGATACATGTATCATTCGTTATAGATGTTAGGTGCTAATTCCTACAAAATGGTGCAAGACACGATTTTGGCAGATGAGAAGGTATATTCTTTCACGTGAAGAGCCCTCTTTGTATCTGCAAAGGGCTCTTTTTTTGTACTTTAAGGGGAGTTTTCCTTTAGATCGGGTAAAGATACATGTAGGTGGTTGGAAAGGGGCAAGTGCGATTGATTGAATTAAAAGGTTTAACGAAAACGTACGGCAAAGGGAAAAAATCTACAACAGCGTTATCCGAGCTGAATTTGAGCATCCAAAAGGGTGAAATCTACGGTGTGATTGGCCATTCTGGAGCGGGCAAAAGCACATTGATTCGCTGCATTAATTTGCTGGAACGGCCTACGGAGGGTGAGGTATGGGTCGACGGAATCAACTTGACTGAACTGAGCAAAACCGAATTGCAGCAACAGAGACGCAAGATCGGGATGATTTTTCAACACTTTAATCTGTTATCTTCGGCAACGGTATATGACAATGTAGCTTTTCCACTAAAGCTTGTGAATACACCCAAGGAAGCCATTGATCGCAAAGTGAAGGAAATGCTCGCACTGGTTGGTCTGGAGCACCATAGCAGCAAATATCCGGCTCAATTATCGGGTGGACAGAAACAACGTGTAGGGATTGCGAGAGCACTTGCAAGTGATCCAAATGTACTTCTCTGTGATGAGGCTACTTCGGCACTTGATCCGCAGACGACAAATTCAATCCTGAAGTTATTGCTCGACATTAATGAAAAGTACAACCTTACGATTGTGCTGATCACACATGAGATGCATGTCATTCAGAACATCTGTGACAAGGTGGCTGTCATTCATCAAGGTGGCATTGTGGAACAAGGACCTGTAACAGACGTGTTCTTGAAGCCGCAGCATGCGATTACGCGGGACTTCATGATGCGTGACCATGAAGCTGGACTTGCTCTGGAAGAGACCGCTCTGGCAAATGCAGGCGTTGAATTGCAGGCAGGTGCTGCTTCCAAACTTGTGAAGATATCCTTTCTGGGTAACAAAACGTATGAAGCGATTTTGTCTAGAACGGTACGTAAGACAGGCGTGGATTTTGCCATCCTGCAAGGTACAATCTCTACGATCAAACAGGTTCCTTATGGGCAGCTGACCGTTCGGTTCGAGGGTGATTCAAATGCGATTGATCGGACGATATCAGAATTAACCGCTGAGGGACTTGATGTGGAGGTGCTTCGTTAGATGGATTTTTCAACAGTTCGCTGGGAAGAGGTTGGTAAAGCCTCCATTGAGACACTGCAAATTTTGGGTGTATCAGGCTTGTTTACCGTAATTTTTGGTTTACCGCTCGGAGTGCTGCTGTTCATGACAGCACGATCTACTTCGATCAAGTCACGGACAGTGTACACTATACTATCCCTGATTGTGAATATTTTGCGCTCAGTCCCATTTATCATATTGATTGTTGCTCTTATTCCGTTCACTCGTTCACTCGTCGGTACTGCTACAGGTGTGTTAGGTGTTATACCACCTTTAGTTATTTCAGCAGCTCCTTACTTTGCTCGATTGGTGGAGACGACGTTGCGAGAAGTTGATCGGGGTGTCATTGAAGCGGCACAGTCGATGGGTGCTTCGACCGGACAGATTGTAAGACGGGTATTACTGCCTGAAGCGTTACCTGGTTTGGTTGCTGGGATAACCATTACCATCGTTACGCTTGTCTCTTACACGGCGATGGCGGGCATGGTTGGTGGTGGAGGTCTAGGAACGCTGGCAATCAACTATGGGTATTATCGTTATCAAAATGAAATCATGATTATATCCGTAGTGTCGATGATTATTCTAGTGCAAATTCTCCAGATGGCTGGAGATCGCTTGGTTACATTTTTCACCAGGAAATAACACATAGATAACATGATGGATATGCATTCATGCGGATGCCACATGAAAAAATGATTAGAGAAGGGGTTTTACACATGAAAAAATGGTCTTTTGCTCTACTTAGTCTTATGTTGATTGCGGTTCTCGCAGCTTGCGGAAACAACAAGGACGCCGATAGCGGCGCAGACAATTCAGCAGGTGCACCACGTACAGTTGAATTGAAAGTTGGAGCTTCACCTACACCACATGCAGAGATTCTGGAAAGCATCAAGCCTGAACTGGAAGCACAAGGTATTCGTCTGCAAGTCGTTACATTCAATGACTATGTACAACCCAATCAGCAGCTTGCTGATAAAAAATTGGATGCAAACTTCTTCCAGCACCAACCTTATCTGGACACAGAGAATAAAGAACGTGGATTCAACCTCGTTTCTGTAACACCTGTTCATGTTGAACCTTTTGGTGGATACTCCAAGAAGATTAAGTCTTTAGATGAATTGGCTGACGGCGCAAAAGTAGCAATTCCGAATGACCCATCCAATGGTGGACGTGCACTGTTGCTGCTCGCGAAGGAAGGCATTATTACGCTGAAAGACAACACAAATATCACATCTACGATTCAAGATATCACAGCCAATCCGAAGAACCTGGATATCATCGAGCTGGATGCAGCCATGATGCCTCGTCAATTGGATGAAGCAGATCTGGTATTCATCAACGCTAACTATGCGCTTGAAGCGAACCTGAATCCGGCGAATGATGCTTTGCTGATCGAAGATCTGCAAGGTAACCCATACGCCAACATCCTCGTTTCCCGTGAGGACAACAAGGATGCAGATGCAATTCAAAAACTGGCTGCTGCTCTGCACTCCGAAGAAGTGAAAACATTCATCAAAGAACGTTATAAAGGTGCAGTTGAACCTGCAACTGAATAATTCACGATATGTATGATATGATGTGAAGCTATTAAGAATAAGCCGTATATCTCTTCTGAAGAGATATACGGCTTATTTTATGTTTCCTAAGTCTGTGCTGACGTGGGATCAATAAGGGAAGGGTTAGGGCTTATCTTGTTTCTCCACGTCAGATTGATGTCCAGATTGGCGGTAGTAAGATAATTCATTCTGATCAGCATACTGCTGCTCATCTGCTTCTTGCAGGTACGTTCTCTCGGAGGGAGAGAGTGTTTCTTCTTCTCCGTGTGAGCTTTTGATCTTGTATCTGATCCACCCAATCAGACCGAGAACGACAACGAGGATCAAAGCCCATCCTTTTTTGAGCAAAAGAAGAGCACTGAATTTCTGGGAAGCTGTGTACCCGATCCCGCCCATCAGAAGACTGTTGAGTCCTATGGTGGATGTTTTGTCAGTCGAAGCATTGTACTCCTCGTAGGTGTATCCTGCATTGATGCTCAGCTTATGAAGTACGGTTTCCTCGAATGCCTGACGGCTCTGTTGAAAGTTGGCCGTATCTGTAACCAGAATGGCTGTGATGTATCCTTCGCGTGTCAGGAGTTTTACATTGTAATTGACCATGGCTTGCTGATCAGCATTCTTGAAACCAAGGGAGTAAACCAACTGATGTTTGGCACTGTCATATGCCGGTTCGATTTCCCACCCCGTTATGTACGTTCTATATTCAGGATCAAGTTCTCTGTTATCTTCTTCTGTGCCTCGGATATAACTGCTTAACAGCTCTTCGGCATTCAAATTTTGATCGTCATCATGGATATGACCCGTCTTCACGTACTCGAACACAACATACCACGAGCCGAATTCGCTATTGCTGGTTAGGCTTCCGATTTCATTCCCGTTAGGCTTCCCATCACTGTTAAGTATCGAGCGTTGGGTATTGGGCTTATCCAGATAGGAATGGCTTTCAGGGACTTCCAGGGTGGCCTTACCGTCCAGAGAGACAGATGCTGGTCCAGTAATCCAATCGTACTCATCAGGTGCTTGCTCATTCTCACTTGCCGCTGATACCTGTAAGGCACTAAAGACTGTGAATAAACTCAACATTAAAAGTGTAAGAAATGATATCCATCTTCTGTTCATTATATTCATGTAGTGGTCCTTTCGGGTTATATCCTCGACAGTACCATAGGTGTTTGTTTTCAATCAAGATATATTTGGAATTAAAGGTGGATAATCCCTTGTGGATAAGCGAGTTGTAGGAGGACGATAAATCTTTTATACTGGATAGTGACTGCTCTTTGAAGAGGGGGATGAACGTGAAGGGAAAGATTGCCCTCATAACGGGAAGTGCCAAAGGTCTTGGTAAAATGACGGCCCTCAGTCTGGCAGATCAAGGGTGCCATATTGCCCTCAACTATGTACACAGCAGAACAGAAGCTGAGGCTTTAAAGGCTCAGATTATAGCCAAGGGTGTGCGGTGCATTGCCATCCAGGCTGATATATCCAAGGTGGAAGATATCTCTTCATTGGTTGAGCAGGTGGAAGGTAACCTGGGCAGCATTGATATTTTGGTGAATAACGCAGGTCCATTTGTCCGTGAACGACGATTATTTGCTGATTATTCTGAAGCTGAGGTCCAGATGCTTGTGCAGGGAAATCTGTTGGGACCGATGTTACTGGATCAGCGTGTTTTGCCAGAGATGAGACGCAAGCAATGGGGACGCATTATCCATTTTGGCTTCAGTCATGCTGGAGAAGCGAGATCTTGGCCTCATCGCGCCGTATATGCGGCTGCCAAGGTGGGTCTGGTATCTTTTACAAAGACACTCGCGGTTGAAGAAGCCCCGTATGGAATTACGGTTAACATGGTATGTCCAGGTGACATTCGTGGTGCGAACAAAGAGAAAACGATTGATGAAATGGCAGGTATCACCGACGAGGAAACGCCAAGAGGGCGCCCAGGTAGCGGTGAAGACATTGCACGAGTGATTACGTATCTGTGCCTTGATCATTCCGATTTTATAACAGGTAACATTATGGATGTATCTGGAGGACTTGATCCGATTCGTCCCACCATACAGCGCGAGGATACTTAAAAGGTGAATTGAAGGATTGTACGTGGAAACGGGTCAAGGTGACTGTGAACATGGATTCTCTGCATATGCACACAAAAAAAGAGCCCTCCGCTTCATGCGAAGCGAAAGGCTCTTGAGGTTTATTTCGTGAAGGATTGATTAGAATACTTGTACGACTTCTTGTACACCCTCAACTTCTTCGAGAAGGGCACGTTCAATCCCGGCTTTTAAGGTAATGGTGGAGCTTGGGCAACTGCCGCAGGCACCGACCAGTTTCAGCTTAATGATGCCGTCCTCCACGTCGACCAGTTCCACGTCACCGCCATCGCGCTGCAGGAACGGACGAAGTTTATCAAGCACATCAGATACCTCATCATACATGGTGCTTTGTGCGTTTTCGCTCATATTGTTCAACTCCTTTCCTTCCTATATTATATTACAAATGGCCACAAATTAAAATGGTCAAACAAAGCAGGTGAACTTAAATGAGACCGATTATTGAATTTTGTGCCAATAATATGCATTTTGGCACAGATGAAGTCATGGATCAACTGGAAGAAAATCCAGACTATGACGTGATTGAATACGGCTGCCTCACCAACTGCGGCCAATGTTCTATGACTCCTTTTGCACTGGTGAATGGCGAAGTTGTCATCACGGACAAAGTGGAAGATCTATATAACGCCATTCTGGCCAAAATTGCTGAAGCCGATGTCTGGGACGAGCTCGATCTCGACTAACCGAGATGGCGCTTGGACATCCAGAGCACACCACTTTTCAAAATACGAGGTACACGTCCCATCATGGACGTTTTGCCCATCAGCCCAAACCCAGACTTCTTGCCGAGTGCACCGAGTGTGCCACGAAGCTTGAGTGGATGTGGATTGGGCTTTTCGCCTTTCCAGAGGGCATGCTGAATATGGGCGATCTGCTCACCCTGTACTTCCGCAGCTTGACCGCTAGGGGCGTAAGGTACACTGGCACAGTCACCAACGACATACACATCGGTATATTCCGGGATTTGGTAGTATTCATTCAGGACGACACGACCTTGAGGGTCTTTGGTCACGTCCAGATCCTGTACCACTTTTACGGGCTGAATGCCTGCAGTCCACACGACAGCATCCGTGAGAATCTGTTCATCCCGGTTATAGATAGCATTAGGTTCAACGCGTGAAATGGCGATATGCCCGCGTGTCTCTACCTGATGTTCGTTGAACCATTCATGCACATACACGGATAGACGTTGCGGGAAAGCGGATAATACACGTTCACCACGATCCAAAATGCTGATGTTCAGATCCGGTCTGCTCTCACGAAGTTCGGCTGCTATCTCGACACCACTTAATCCGCCACCTACGATATGCACATTGCCATAGGCTTTGACTTCATTAAGGCGCAGGTAGGTCTCGCGTGTTTTGCTAAAGCTCTGAATGGTACAGCTGTAGTCTTCGGCGCCTGGCGTATTGTGGAAACGGTCTGTACAACCAAGTCCAATGACAAGTTTGTCGTACACGAGCGGGTCTTGGCCTTCAAATTCAATCTGACGCTGTTCCAGGTCAATCGAAGTAACTTCTCCATAACGGTAAGTGACTTTATCGCTCACTGGAAATTGGATACGCAGGTCATAATCAGATACGGTTCCTGCTGCGAGTGCGTAATATTCTGTCTTTAATCCCTGAAAGGGGCTGCGGTCCACCAAAATAATTTGTGTATCGGATGGAATTTTACCCTCCAGAAGTTCCTTGATGATGGTGAGGCCGCCATAGCCGCCTCCAAGAATGACGAAATTTTTCATGACTCGGCTTCCTTTCTGCATCAGTCCCACTGAAATGGGGCTGTAAACTGTGGAGCAGCTATGCAATAACATAGCTGCTCCTTTTGTTATGATTTGAATAATTGAAAAGTAGACATTGAAAATTCAAGATATTAATCAGCAGTTTGCACCACTCGAATTCAAACGTCTGCCAATAATGAAAGCTGCGTTCTGGAGTGGTGCTGGTGCAATATTGGTTGTGGATGGAGTTATATCCTATTCGTACACTTGAATTTCATTGTAGAACGTATCACGTTCTACCGGAATACGTCCTGCACCCTTAATGAGCCATATGAGCTCTTTACGTGTAAGGCCTTCAGGTGTGAGTGCACCTGCCGCATGACTAATCCGTTCGCGAACGATCGTGCCGTGTGCATCCGAAGCACCAAATCCAAGGGCAACTTGAGCTAGCTGTGGACCGATGTTAATGAAGTATGCTTTGATATGATCGATGTTATCCAGCATCAGACGGCTGATCGCAATTGTTTTGAGATCCTCATAAGCCGAGTTACGACGCATAATACTCGCGTTTTTACTTTTTGGCTGCATGGAAAGCGGGATAAAGACCATGAATCCGTTGGTCTCGTCTTGCAATTCACGGATTTGCACCATATGGTTGACGCGGTCCTCATAGGATTCGATCGATCCATACAACATCGTAGTATGTGTACGCATGCCGAGATCATGAGCTGTACGGTGCACCTCAAGATAACGATCCACGTTGGCTTTGTCTACACGCATTTTTTTGCGATATTCATCCGAGAGAATCTCAGCGCCGCCACCAGTCAATGTTTTCAGACCTGCTTTTTGCAGCTCTTGCAGAACTTCTCTGATACTGAGCCCGCTAATACGGGTGAAGAAATCAATCTCGGCTGCCGTGTAAGCTTTCAGTGTAACATCCGGATATTTCTCGTTTAAAGCACGCAGGGAATCGACATAATATTGAAAAGGAACATGGTTGTTATGTCCGCCTACGATATGGAACTCACGTACGCCCGGATGAATATGCTGTTCCACATAATCGATCATTTCCTGACCGGATAATGTATAGGAGCCTTCTTCACCCTGGTCTTTACGGAAATTACAAAAAGCGCAGCGGGCTTCGCATACGTTTGTAAAATAAAGACTCATGTTTTCGATGAAATATACTTTCTTACCATTTTTCCGCAGGTTGGCCTCATTGGCCAGCTGGCCCAAAGTCAGCAGATCATCTGTTTCATACAGATATACGCCGTCTTCTACGTTCAGCCTTACGCCGTTCTGCACTTTCTCAACGATTTCAGCCATTCTTTTGTCTGTGAACGGTGTTACCAATGTAGACATACTGTTTCCTCCTGTTCTTAACCGGATTTGAGTTGTGTGTAGGATCTGTATACAGAACTACATAGCAAAGATGCGGTCAACTGCCGCCTTCTTATAAGGACTAACTCTTATTTACCCGGTGCAGCGTGTGCTGCGTACGTAAAGCTAATTTTTTCATTAAAGTGAGTCATGTGACTCTATATGCATTGGGGACTGCGGACAGTCTCGAAATGTGAAAAAAATTACAACTCTATATATGATCGTCACCTGAATAAGTCATGACAAAATATCGACATTTCAGTGCGACCACCTATTCATTATAAACCTCGTGTCGCGGGGGTTCAATACACTGGGAAGAAAAAGGAGTAGAGGGGGAACGCGGAAAGAGGCAAACATGACTTGAGACCCTTGACGGGGTGGAGTATAATTTAAAGAAGAGTTAATGAAAAGGAGAGTGACCTGGCATGATTAACATCAGCGAAACGGCTGCTGACAGATTGAAAGAGATGCTTGCACAGCAAGAGACACCTGGTATGTTCCTCCGTCTTGGCGTAGCACCGGGCGGTTGCACCGGATTTTCGTACGCCATGGGCTTTGACGATAAAGAGTCCGATGAGGACTTGTATATGGATATTCAGAACATGAAGGTTGTAGTTGAGAAGGAAAACCTGAAATATCTGAATGGACTTGAAATTGATTTTGAAGAGTCCGGTATGACGGGTGGGTTCACCATCCATAATCCGAACGCGGTAGCCACTTGTGGCTGTGGATCTTCTTTCCGTACGAAGGAAGATGCGGGTGTGCCTGATAAGGATTGTTAAGAAACTGAGTTGTACAGCGGTTTCTCAATCTTGTTATGAAATAAGCAGTTTGCAATCCCTTTAATAGCTAGCCTCTGAATTGTATCCTTTTAGCACGGGTATGATATCAGGGGCTTTTTTGCGTGTACTGAAAGTATCATGGTTGACAAACTTAGTTGTAACAACTATAGTTACAATATAAAGTTCAAACATAAACAATATCGATAATTTAAAGGAGAGATCATGATGAACATTGCAATCATTGGTGCAACAGGCAAAGCAGGAAGTGTAATTTTGAAAGAAGCAGCAGACAGAGGTCATAAAGTAACGGCAATCGTTCGTAATGCATCCAAATTGGAAGATAAAAGCCTGAATACGCTGGAGAAAGATGTATTTGATCTTACAGCTGAAGATCTTAAAGCATTCGATGTGGTTGTAAATGCATTTGGTGCTCCAGCTGGTAAAGAAAACCTGCATGTGGAAGTAGGACAAGCGTTGATCAACATCCTGAAGGATGCACCAAACACTCGTCTGATCGTGGTGGGTGGAGCAGGAAGCCTGTTCACAGACGAGTCCAAAACATTGCGTGTCTTTGAATCCCCAGGATTCCCTGATGCTTACAAAGCAACTGCAACGAACCAAGGCCAAAACTTGCAGGATCTACAAGCATCCTCAGGTATTCAATGGACATTCTTGAGCCCGGCTGGATTCTTTAATCCAGAAGGCGTACGCACCGGCAAATATCAAGCAGGCAACGACGTTATTCTCGTGAACAGTGAAGGTAACAGCTATATCAGCTATGCAGACTATGCGATTGCTTTGGTTGATGAGATCGAAAATCCACAACACAAAAACGAGCGCTTTACCGTTGTTGGCGAAGTGAAGTAACACTTTCAAATAATAATATGTAATATACAAACGGACGCTGATCTCCACAGATCGGCGTTCGTTTTTTATATTTTCGAAGAGAGAAGTTCTGCAATAACGTTAGACAGATTAGATGATTATAGTTCAACTTTCAACTACTCCTTTGAATCTATGTTATATTATTCTAAAGATGGGAAGGAAATGTGATTATATGAAAACCATCTTCTCTTCATTGGAATTTCTGCGAGTTCAAAAGTATGAGGGAGTGAACAGTTGTGAAGATGTATTCTAATGGAGTTATACTATTGATCTTTGTGGTTTTTATGATGAATGAATCGAGTGGTTCAGGGTTATCCCAATATCCAAACGTTAAAAATGCGCTGAATCAAATTCACATCACTTCTCTTTATCCGAAAAATAAGAATGGACAGACATACGGTTCTAACATATATGCGACTTCTCCAGAAACAGAACCTGATTTAATCTTGGCTACTGGTGTGGATGGTACAGAAGGATATCTGCTGAAAAAAGACATGGATGGCGAGCAACCAAAAACACCTGAAGAAGCTATTGCGATACAGAACAGCAGATCACCAGACGGGTGGGATATTCCACTGTATGACAAAGATGGTGAAACCGTAATTGGTGTGTTTCATGTTGGAGGAAAGTGAAAGTAACCAAAATAGGATCAAATGTGACGCTACCATACATAAACGATTCTTTTCTGAATGGCTTCCTACTACAGGATATGAACAGGTCGACGGAATGGAATTTGAAATTACTGGAGTTAAAGATGGACTGAATTTTGTTGAGTTATGGTTTGCTGTAAGAAAAATATCTTAGTTTTATTTCTTTTAGATTAGTCTTGAATAATAACTTAATAAAGACAAATGGAGCAAACAATTGTGTCCGATTGGTTGCTTCTTTGTTTATTCACCTAACGGCCAGGGAAAATGCAACATTTTACCTGTTAAACAGGTCAATAAAGATGTAGAAATAACGTTATGAGAAGAAGGTGGAAAAACTGAAGCTTCGTATATTCACGTTAATATTTTTTATATCCACCGTGTTTTTTATCCCAAATGCACAAAATGCTAACGCTTTGTCATGTGCTGAATCGGGAGGTCCCCAAGAACAGTTAGAAATATATGATGGAGCTGTTTATGGTGAAGTAAAGCAAGTAAAGGTCGACTTGAAGCAAGAGGGATTTACGGGGACCAAAGAGAAAATTAGATATATTTTAGTGGAAGTTGAGAGGAGTTGGAATACTGAAGTTGACTCTCAACTAATTATTGCAACTAACTTCACATGGGGATTTGATTTCAAGGAAGGTAACAAATACTTAATATACTTTAGCGAAGTGGATGGCGAATTAAGTAGTAGTCCGTGCAGTTTGACCATCGAAATGAATCATTTGAACCAAGCAACTGAGCTATTCGGGGAAGGATTTCCACCAAAACAACAAGTGAACGTAGAACACAAAATGTGGTTTATGTTTGAGCAAGATATTGATTTGTTTATCGTAGGTGTAGTCGTATTTGCGGCGATCTTTATCTTCTTCATGAGAGTAAGAAAGAAAAAGCGCAAAGCATAATTTGGTTGCGCTAAGCGGGGAATTTTGCTCAAAGAAAAACTCATTTGAACTAGGCATGGATTCCTGTATGACCTATTACCCCCTTTACTTAAATGAGGATCGAGGCGTATAATCCGTTGAGATATCAGAGCAATAAGAGGGGATACAGTTATGAATAGTGGATTAATCAACGCGATCATTGCGTATATCATGTGGGGAGTTCTCCCGCTGTATTGGAAGTTGTTTGAAAATGTACCGGCAGGTGAGATTTTATCGCACCGGGTTGTCTGGTCATTTGTCTTTATGGGGATTTTCGTTGCCGTCCAACGTCGTTGGAGGGACATGAAGCGCATTCTTACCAGTCGTTCGACCCTGCTGTCCCTTACCGCGAGTGGGCTGCTAATTGCTATTAATTGGCTTATCTTCATCTGGGCGGTTAACAACGGGCATGTCGTTGAGACAAGTCTGGGCTATTATTTGAACCCGTTACTGAATGTGCTGCTGGCGGTTGTCTTCCTTCATGAAAAGCCAAACCGTGGACAATGGCTCGCGATTGCTATCGCTGGTGTCGCGGTGCTTATCATCGCTATCGACTACGGGCGTTTCCCATGGGTTGCGATCTCATTGGCCGTGTCATTTGGCTTGTACGGTCTGGCGAAGAAGAAGATCAAGCAAGACGCTTCAGTGGGCTTATTTTCCGAGACAGCTGTAGTTCTGCCCGTCGCACTGGGCTACTGGATCTACTTGGCCGTTGTAGGAAAAGCAACGGCATGGACGCTGCCTGCACCGATGTTCTTCGAACTGCTGCTTTCCGGTGTGGTGACGGCGTTGCCGCTGCTGTTCTTTGCACGGGCGGCTGCTCGAATGTCATTGTCCACACTCGGCTTTGTACAGTATATTGGGCCGACAATCATGCTGATCCTGAGTGTGTTTGTGTTCAAGGAAACGGTCTCGCCAGTTCTGCTTGTTGGTTTCGCACTCATCTGGACAGCGCTCATCGTATACGCTGCCGCATCGATACGTGCTACGAGACTCGCTAAGGTAAGCTGAACAGAGGTATCTTAATCGTTATAAATGCCCTTTCTGCCAATGAGGTGGAGAGGGCAATTTTTTGTTTGTGGGGGAGCGATAGGTCGATAAAAACTAAAAAGGAAGGCTGATCAACGTTATGGTAAAATACAGGAGTAGTAATCAAAAATAGTAACCAAAAAGAGTAATAGAAAAACGAGGAGGCGACAGATATATGATGGTTAATAACCGTTACCGCAAACGTGATCCATTCTTTGTAAAGAATGCTGTAGTTCAGATACTATTTCAGTTTGCAGTTTCAGCAATAATCGGTAGTATATATGGGTTCATGATGGTCAACGAGACGATAGGTAGATATATTAATCAACTATTACCGAGCACGGATGGTCCGGATCTTCATTTATATCTGCCCGTTGTGATAACGGTGTTCATCTACTCGTGTTTAATTCAGAAGAGACAACGGATTTTACTTGAAAAAATCTCATTTAGTTGTCTCCATATTTTGGTTGCCCTGCTAGGCTGTATTTCTTCAGTTGTTGTGTTATTGGTGATCTAATCCAAATCCTACGTATCTACACCTTCAGCCCCATCAACTGCATCAATGACACCGACAGCGAGTGTTGTTACCGCAGCAGCAGCTAAAAGATTCTTGGCACCAAGCTTGACTCTGTCCTTATCTTCCTCTTTCATGCCCACAACAACATCTTTACCGCTGTTATATACATACTTGGCTGATATCGCTACACCTTTTGCAGTATTGGTTACAGCACCTCCAATATCGGCAAGCCCCGCGTCTATGGCGGTATCATCTTTTCGAATTGCACCACTGGCAAGATCATATGTCCCGCTAGCCAGTTGTCCAACGGTTTTGCCTGTATTAATTGTGGCTTTCTCTACGCCGTTCCCGATTTCTTTGATAAAGGGGCTTCCCGCGATTTCACCAACAACCCTCACGCTGCCGCCCAACACTTTCCCGGTAACTTCCCCAGCTAACTGACCGAACCCTTTTAAAAAACTCATCCTTATGCCTCCTCTCCAATTAGAAGTTGATCCTATGTGTTATCTCAATAAACTTATTATATTCATATGTAAGCCAAAAGAACATCAGTCTCCAGCCCGAGTGATGCACCCCTCCTCGATTGATTGCGACACGCTTTAGGAGTGCCCGATCCGCCCCCGGAACGCCGACCACGCTGCCCCCTCAACGCACTTCATCGCCAAAAGGCGCTACTCCCACCGGGAACAGCGCCTCAAGCTCTTGTTTACCTTACTACTTAATCCATTTGCCTACACACGGTTTTAGAAGTGTCTCAAGGAGCAGCAACGTAGTGGAGGGGGCGGAATCGATTCTGAAGAAGCGGAGCGGTCGCCTTTATCCCCGGATTTTCCCCTTATCAGGGGAATTCATAAAATCTGGGGATAACAGCGATCATAAGAACGATCCGCCACCGGAACGCCACCAATGCTCCCAAATTGGAACCCTCAGCCGTATAGCTCGCTCTAACGTAAAAAAAGGCGCTACTCCCACCAGGAATAGCGCCTTCCGCTCTTCATTACCCTAATAACTTGCCTACGCACGGTTTTAGAAGTGTCTCAAGGAGCAGCAACGTAGTGGAGGGGGCGGAATCGATTCTGAAGAGGCGGAGCGGTCGCCTTTATCCCCGGATTTTCCCCTTATAAGGGGAATTCATAAAAATCTGGGGATAACAGCGATCATAAGAACGATCCGCCACCGGAACGCCACCACTGCTCCCATCCAAACTTCTAACCTCTCCGTGTTCTAGTCAATAAATCCTTCCATGACAACAGTTGGCATCATATTCGACTGCCAAGCGCCCTTACCATATCCACTGTTATAACCTGGTGTAGCCTGAGGCTCCCAGTAGAATACACCTTTACCTTTGCCATTTGGCAGATTGCGAATTTGGTTTTTCATCGCGGCAACAAAACTTTTGCCAGCTGCAGCCTGGTTATTGTCCATGCCAATTTCGGAGATGATGATCTCTTTGCCATAACGGTTGATCATATCCTTGGCGTTGTTTACCGTATTTGTAACAGCGGTATTCCAGCCGGAAGCTGAAGGATAGAGGGACATGGCGATCATGTCAAAGTTAGCTCCGTTATTAATCAGACCACCAATATTCCATACATAAAGGGCGTTATCATCCCCACCTGCCAGATGCACAATGGTTTTGGTGCCGCTGCTCAGGGATTTCACTGCGTTATGGCCTGTATTCACCAACCACGCATAGTTTTTCATGTTGGTGGATGCTTTGCCATCTTCCCATAACATGCCGTTGCTTGTTTCATTACCGATCTGTACCCAGTCCGGGGTAACGCCTTTGCTTTGCATCGCCGTCATAACTTCACGAGTGTGGTTCCATACCGCATCCATGAGCTGTTGGAACGTATAGTTTTTCCAGGCAGCAGGTTTGGTTTGCTGACCAGGGTCTGCCCAGGAATCGCTATAGTGCAGGGTAAGCATTACACTCATGCCAGCATTCTTGGCACGTTGTGCGAGTGCAGCTGCACGATCCTTATTCATGTAACCGTTCCCATAATCATTCGAAGGATTAACGAATACCCGAATGCGAACGGAATTGATTTGATAGTCTTTTTTCAAAATATCAATGATGTCACGCTGTACCCCGTTTTTATCTTTCCATTTGTAACCTTGGGCTTCCATTCCGGGAACCCAACTGATGTCGGCTCCTTTGGCGAAACTTGGTGCTGCGCTGGCATGCTGACCTGCGGGCAACATGATGGAGGTGAATAACAAAACAAAAGCCAACATGATGGATGTCTTGAAACCCCTTACATTTTTGAACATTACAAGATGCCTCCTCGGATTTAGGTTGAGTTGCATCCTAATTATAGCCATCCTGGTTTGCTCTACTAAAGGGTCCATTTCCAATATTTTGGGTGTTTTCTCAACCTCTCTACAGAAAATGAGAAAACAAAAAGCCGTCCGAAGACGGCTTTTCTACCCGTGGCGCTTTTTGAAACATTGATCCGTATCCCGCGCCTCCACCAGACTCTTTTAATTTGAGCTAGTGGATCGGGTAAGGGACACGTTCAACATGACATTAGAAATGTTGACGCACCTCCTTTCCTTGTGGCAAGAGTATACAACACCTTGTTTCGGAAAGCTAGTCTTTTTTCGTATTTAAGCCAAATTATTTTTCAGTCTGGAACATCGTGATATCTCGTGCATAATGGCTCTTGGTTCCGTCATTATTTCGAATGCGCACACTGTCTTCACTGATCCGCTCCACAATGCCACAACCGACCTCGCAATAGACGCCAGCCGGGTCTTCCTGCCATGCGCTTACCATACATTGGGATAGTGCAGCCGTGAAAAACTCTATATTTTTTTGTAACGTTCTAGGTTTGTTGGATTTCATTATATACTCCTTTAATCTTATATATTTGGAATGAGAACAAGCAACCGGACCAAATCACACTGTACTTCACTTTACTCTGTCTATTGACCTTTGTAAAGGGATGGAAAAAGTTGCGCCCATGAGGTATCATTTACATAAATTTTACGTAGCGTTTACACTGCGCTGACGCTTGATGTTGATTACGAATAGTACAATTATATGAGAACTTCTAACCAAGAATAGATATGCAACACATTCGGAGGCCATACATGCATAGAGACGTCAAAACAGGCAACTACGTTAATCGTGATTTGAGTTGGGTTGAATTTAATCGGCGCGTACTTCAGGAGGCCCAGGATCCAACAACGCCTCTGCTGGAACGCATGAGATTTCTCGGCATTGTCGCTAGTAATCTGGACGAGTTCGTCAGTGTAAGGGTGGCGGAGACAAAAGAGAAGATCAAGGCCGGATTCACGCAAAAAGATTTTACAGGATACACGCCTTCGGGATTGTACCGCAGATTGATCAAACGAACCGGGACCATGGTCGCCGAACAGTATAAAACGTATCGTGAACTCATTCGTCTACTCGCCAAGAAAGGCGTGAACATTCAGGAATATACAGATCTTAATGTGACACAGCAGCGCGCAATGGACCAGTACTTTCATGAAATTATTTTTCCGGTACTCACACCGATGGCGATTGACCAGAGTCGTCCGTTTCCACTGGTACACAACAAGTCTGTCTACCTGTCCGTGATGCTTCAGAAGGAAGGGGAGCAAGAGGGCGAGCCATTTATGGCTATTGTTCAGGTACCTTCCAATCTGCCACGAGTAGTTCAGGCTCCCATTCGGGCGAATAGCAAAAAGAAAACATTCATACTGATTGAAGATCTTATCAAACATCATATCCATACGCTCTTCAGCGGATATATCTCGCTTGCTGCACAGGAATTCCGGGTGACCCGTAATGCGGATCTGTTCATTAATGAAGAAGAAGCGGAAGATCTGCTTGAGGCTATTGAAAAAGAATTGCGCCGCAGACGCCGCGGGGCTCCTGTACGACTGGAAGTCTGCAAGGATTTTCGTCCGGATGCCTTATTGGAATTGCAGGATGAATTTGATATTCAGGACCCGGTATATGAAATTGATGGACCACTTGATCTGAGTTTTCTGGCGGGATTCGTGGACAGTCTGGAAAGTTTCTCACATCTGAAATACAGTCCGGTGAAGCCAGTCTACCCACTTGAGTTTTTGCCAAGAGAAAGTCATTTTGAGCTGCTGCGCAAACGTGATGTACTGGTGCATCATCCATACGAATCGTTTGAACCAGTCACTGATTTTATATTGGAGGCTTCGGAAGATCCAAGAGTTCTGGCGATCAAGATGACTTTATATCGGGTCAATGGCGATTCACGCCTTATTCCGGCACTTGCTCTTGCCGCTGAGAGTGGTAAGCAGGTCACGGTGGTGGTGGAACTGAAAGCCCGGTTTGATGAAGAGCGCAACATTGCTTGGGCCCGTAAGCTGGAGAAGGCCGGTTGTCACGTGGTATATGGACTGGTTGGGCTGAAGACCCATGCCAAAATCATTCTTGTCGTACGCAGGGAGCAGCAGGGGCTGAGACGTTATGTTCATGTAGGAACCGGTAACTATAATGAGAGTACAGCCAAAGTTTATACGGACGTGGGACTGTTCACCTCCAATCCGATTATTGGGGAAGATGCATCCGAATTGTTCAATGAGATTACCGGATACTCCGGTCCGAAGGCATTGCAGGCGTTCCGTGTAGCTCCGGATGGGATGAAGGATGAACTCTTTGCACTGATTCGTAGAGAAACAGAGCATGCGCTGAAAGGCAAACCTTCCAGAATCATTGCCAAGATCAACTCCTTATCCCATCAGGAAATGATTGATGAATTATACGAGGCTTCTCAAGCCGGCGTGCAGATCGATCTGATTGTGCGTGGGGTATGTTGTCTGCGCCCGGGGGTAGAGGGACTCAGTGAGAATATTCGGGTCATTAGCATTGTGGATCGTTTTCTGGAGCATTCACGGTTGTTTTATTTTGAAAATAGCGGCAACCCCGATGTATTCATCTCCAGTGCAGACTGGATGACACGTAACCTGAATCGAAGAATTGAACTGATGTGTCCCGTATTTGATCCAGAGCTGAAAAAGATGCTGGTGGATATCCTTAATCTGTCCCTTATGGATAATGTCAAAGCGAGACAACTTATGCCTGGTGGCAATTATGTGTTTGTAGAAAATGAAAAGCCCCCGCTGAGAAGTCAGACGGAGGCCATGGGTATTATCCCTTGGAAGCCTGCTGAATGGAGTGCGTTAACGTAACTCCCCAGGCTTCCTTCAGATCCTTGACGGCCTCTTCCAGGCCATCAAGTTCCAGTAACGGCTCAGCTGTACAGGTGAATTGCACCTGCAGCGAGTCGTTTTCTTTTGTTGCTTCAATCGCAGCAATGCTTTCGGATCGATTGATGGCTTCGGCTACTCGCAGCAGAGAGCCTAAACGATGAGCATGCCGCTCATCCGAGTTTTTCAGAATGTCCCGGTGCTTATTCAGCAGCTGGGGCGTTCTTTTTTTGGGATGATAATCAGCTGCACTGGCACTTAGAATGGTCTCCCGATGAGAAAGTCCATAGATGCTTGAATTCATGATCCAATAGGCCGAGTGCTGTGTATAACGGAAATAGTTAATCTGCTTACCTGCCATGTGCAGCATGGAGGATGCATACAGGATTCGGGCATCTGCTTGATCAGGAGGGGTACCTTGTAATGCCGTATACAGGGTAACCATATCCTGATGAATCCGTTGCAGACGTTTCTCTGGAATAGGCGGACCAAAATGGATAAAGTTGCGGATACTGTCCTTCAGCGCGTCTGGAACGACCGGCTGACCTCCAGCCATGTAATCACGCAACAACCCGTCTCGTAGACCCGCGCCACTAACCACATAACGATCTCCCTGTATTAACTGGAAGACAGTTCGCAGGATCAGTACGCCGGGCACAATGATGTCTGCGCGATCTTTGGCGAGCCCAGGTACCTTTTTGCGCTGTGCTGAGGTGAGATGTGGCAAGGAGCGAGCAATGTTCTCCATCGCTTCCTCACTGATCTCATAATGATGGCTCACAGGCAAAGAATACTGGGTACGCTTCTGTTCCACTTTGGCGAGTGTACGCATTGTGCCACCAAGTCCGATGAGTGGCAGACCGGGATGCTCACGAATCCAATCCTGTCCACGGAGAGCCTCAATGACTTCGTTGCATAATGCATTTGCATTTTCCTCGGTCCACTGATCTTCGCCCCCGTAACGGGCATGTGAATTCACTGCACCAATAGGGAGGGAGATGCTATGTAACCTTTTCCGATCCCGAAAGACCGTGATCTCTGTGCTGCCGCCTCCAATATCCACGACGTAACCGTCTGCCAGATCAATGGATTGAGTGACACCAAGGAACCCATAATAGGCCTCCCGATCTCCCGATACACATTCAATGGTAAGCCCCGTCTCTGTCTCCAGCCATTCAATAATCTCCAGGACATTGCTTGCATTACGAATGGCTGCGGTAGCTGCTGCGCGAATCAGTTTAGTCTGATACGCTTCACAGGTCGCTTTGAATTGACTCAAGATGGTGATGGCTTTATCCAGAGAATGGCGCAGAATGGTTCCATCAGACTCAACAACGCTGCTCAGACGAGCGGCGTATTTGTCTTCATGAATGATGCGATAGGCTTCGTCCTGGTCCAGTTCATAGATAACTAGACGAATGGAGTTCGAGCCGATATCAATAATTCCTAAGGTTTCATTAGTACGTGTCATAAGCATCTCCTTCTACAGAGGTTCAACTACCCGAAGTGAAGAAGGGCAGCCATGGCTTCCGGTGAACCCGGTGGTGTGGCAGAGAAGGGCGTAGTTAACATAACAACAATGATAAAGACGATGAAACAGGCAAATATAAGACAACTCACGGCAAAGCCGCGATTACGCTTTTGCATAAACAGTCGAATACCTGTGACAAAAAGAAGTACCGTAACAGCTACGAGAACGATCGACATTGCAAAATAGGCTACGCCATAAAGTGATTTAAAAAATGCTTCCATTTGTTCTGAACGCTCCTTAGATCCTCATATTTAAGCCCTTCCAAGCCATTCCTTAGTAGCATACGACAGATTGACTTGTTTGAAAAGTAAACTGGGCGCTTGTTCCCGTTTCCGCCATCTCCCCTGGGACAGGTTACATGGAAAAGGGGCCCTTGCCGCGGACAAACATCCAAGAAAGCAAGGCTTCTGTTGAGTATGTATAAGGAAGGACTATTGTTTCAAGGAAGGAGATCAACCCATGTCGAGACAACTTGCAAGCAAATGGCGGAAGACAGCAGCTCTGATGAAATACCCGGTAGCTGCTGTCCATATCCCACAGACCAAAGCATTCAACTCGGGTAATCTGCTGCAAATGCTCAGTCGTTATGGAATGGTGTATGTCAAACCTATTGTAGGAGGCGGAGGTTACGGTGTCATCCGGGTATCGGCGAGCGGTGGGGCTTATCGATACACCCATATGAAAACGACCCGTTCTTTCGCCAGTTTCAGCCAGATGTATCGCTCTTTGGTGCGTGTAAAGGCTAGACGCAAGTACTTGATCCAGCAAGGCATTCATCTGGCAACAATTCAAGGGAGACCGGTTGATTACAGAGTCAAAGTTGTCAAAACCCAACGAGGCTGGGTATTCCGTTCATTAGTAGGACGACTCGCTCGTCCCGGACTCTGTGTGACGAATCTGAGCAAGGGTGGCACCATGTTATCAGGAAGGCGAGCTCTTGGTTTATCCCTGCCACATATATCCGGTCGGCACAAACGCCGGGAGATGCGTTCCCTTACACTGACATGTACGTACATTATGGAAAGTCAGTTCCCTGGTGTAGGTCAGCTTGGATTTGATTATGGACTGGATTATTCAGGCAAGATCTGGATTCTGGAAGTGAATACCAGACCCCAATAGAAAATGAATGGGAAAACTCAAGAAAATTCAAGAAAAACCGATAATATATAGAAGAAAACGGTATGAAAACCGTTTGAAATTTTACATTACGGGGTAATTTACTCGCAACAAGTCTTGAAACTATGAATTTATTCCAAAAAAAATACGCTCATAAACGTTCTGACAGTAGTACAAACTTCCTGTGCATAAATATTGTCCACACTATACACGTTGATTACTCTGTATTTTTTCCATTTATCAACAAACTATGCACAGGATTTCCACATATCGTTGTGGATAACAAGAACGCTTGTTCTCTATATGAATCTCTGATATGATAGTTTTGAGGAAAAAAAAGGAAAGGTTGTGGCGGGAAATGGCTATGTTATCCGATGAGATGTTGTTGGATTCCTACCATAAAGCGATTGAGTTGAATCTCGAACGAGATTTCATCGCACTGCTGTTGGCAGAAATCCATAAGCGCAAACTGGGTACCGACGTATCTGCCATTCTTCACTAGAGATCCTCATTGCAGGCAATGTTACAGGTTTCCGGACAAGTCCCATAGTGAGACAGGCCATGGCGTGCTCGTCTGACAATGGTGACAGTACATCACATGATTGCAAACGTTTTCGGCTTCGTCTGCCGTGTCAGAGGAAGGTTGGAATACGTAGGGGCTGTATGGTCCGGTGTAATCATCCAATTTGCCGCATTCTAACAGTCCCTGAAGGCAGTGGGGGCAAGCCTGCTCCGGTACAACCAGACCGTTACACAGCGGGCATATATAAGACAAGGGTATCCCTCCTGATATGGATTCACTCAGGAGTAAGATACCCTTTTTTGTATCAATATATGTTATTTAAGCAAAACTAGCGTTTCATGTTACTGCTGTGTCCTGGGGACAATTTGGCATCCGGATCGAAGTACACCTTGGCATTGTTGACGGCTGTTGGAGCTTCGCCGAATCCGACAGCGATCAGCTTCAGTTTACCCGGATATGTTGTGATATCTCCGGCAGCAAAGATTCCTGGAATAGATGTTTCCATGCGGGAATCAACAACGATGGAGTTACTGTCAATTTCGATACCCCACTCGGCAATCGGTCCGAGAGAAGAGACAAATCCGAAGTTAACGATCACGTCATCTACTTCAATTTCCTGAGTTTCTTTGGTTTTCACATGGGAAAGGGTTACCTTGGTAATGGTGTCATCCCCATGAAGTTCCGTGATTTCAGTCGGTGTAACGACATTCACCTTGGAATTCATCAGGTTTTCGACACTGTGTTCATGCGCACGGAACTTGTCCCGGCGATGGATCAGCGTCACTTGCTCAGCGATAGGCTCCAGCATAAGTGCCCAGTCTACTGCGGAGTCACCGCCACCACTGATCAGTACCTTTTTGCCAGCGAAGGCATTCAGATCACTGATGAAGTAGTGCAGGTTGCTCTTCTCGAACTTGGCAGCACCTTCAAGCTCCAGGCGACGTGGTTCGAATGCACCTACACCAGCTGTAATAATGACGGCTTTGGCATGATATTCATTTTCATCCGTCTTCACGATGAAATGTTGTTCATCCTTTTTCTCCACCGATACAACCTTTTCTTCAAGGCGGATGTTCGGGTTAAAATGATTCATTTGCTCAACGAGGTTATTCACCAGTTCCTGAGCTGTTACTTTCGGGAATCCGGCTACATCATAGATGTATTTCTCCGGGTAAAGAGCGGCAAGCTGTCCGCCAAGCTGTGGCATACTTTCAACCAGTGTAACGGATGCCTGACGCATCCCACCATAAAACGCGGCGAACAGACCCGCAGGGCCTCCACCGATAATAAGTAAATCAGTCATATCATGACTGGAATTTTGTGCAGTCAAGAATCAACAACACCTTTCATATTTTAATAGGTAGTTAACAGAAAGAATGTGCAGGCTACGTATCGTAACCGGCATGGGTGCTGAACTGTCTTTCCTATTATAAACGGTGTATTCAGGGTTGCAAAGTTAGCGGCGTCACGAAACTGGGAACAATTGATGAAGATCAGATGAGAATAGGATGAAATTGGAAATGAAAGGTTATGAAAAATAACAAAAAAAACCTTGATCTTTACTAGAAATACAGATATCCTTGACCTGTACTATGTGTTTTTTTGTCTAATTTAGAGTCAATATGTAATATGAAGACAGATCCCGTGTTTTGTAGAATCTTGTGGTTAATTTCACAACTTGAAACGATAACTTGCGTGCAAACGTATCAATTTCATAAACCCTTTAGTTGCTTCAATCAAGTCTAGATATAGATCAAAACAGTTCAATATGTCGATATCTAGTTTCATAAAATCCATTTTTAGTGAGTTATGAAATTGATGCAAACGTTTAAATAAATTCGCGAAGTTAACATTTGTCGTCATAATGGGCAAGACCTCATCAATATTTGTAAGTATGTGCATTTTGCATCTCACCCAAGATCGGGCTGATGCAAGTGAAACCGGAAGGGGTATAGACATGAGCAGTATTCCCAAAATCGTCATCCTCGGCGCGGGCTATGGCGGGATTCTGACAGCCCAGCGGCTGCAGAAGGAATTGAACTATAACGAGGCCGACGTCACACTGGTGAATCGGCATGATTATCATTATATTACTACACATCTACATATGCCGGCAGCCGGCACGGATACCATTGAGCATGCAAGAGTGCCCATTTCCAAGCTGATTGATGAGTTCAAGATTGATCTGGTCAAGTCTTCCGTGAAGGAGATTCGTCTGCAGGATCGGAAGATTATTCTGGAGGACGGCACGTTATCCTATGATTATCTGATTATTGGACTAGGCGGTGAGCCTGAGACCTTCGGTATTCCGGGGATGCTCGATCACGCCATGACAATCCGCAGTATTAACTCGGTCAGACTGATTCGAGAACACATCGAATATCAATTTGCGATGTACAAAAACGATAACAAACGAAATCGTATTCGGTTTGTCGTAGGTGGAGCGGGTTTCAGTGGTGTTGAATTCGTAGCTGAACTTGCAGATCGTATTCCACATCTGTGCAAGGAGTTCGACGTGAATCCGAAACATGTGCACATCTATAATGTAGAGGCAGCGCCTTCGGCCTTACCTGGATTTGACCCGGAATTGGTAGAACATGCCATGAATGTGCTCAAGAAGAAGGGCGTTACTTTCAAAATTGGTGTTCCAATCAAGCAATGTCTCCCGGACGGGGTTATTGTGGGTGAGGGTGAAAAACTCGATGCTGCTACAGTCGTATGGACCGGCGGTATTCGCGGTAACTCACTGCTTGAACAGGCAGGTCTTGAAGTGATGCGAGGACGTGTGAAAGTAGATGACTACTTGCGTGCTCCGGGGCATGAGCATGTCTATGTCATTGGTGATAATTCACTTGTGTTCAACGCGGAAGGACGGCCTTATCCGCCAACAGCCCAGATTGCGATGCAACAAGGTGTGAACTGTGCGAAGAACGTCGTGGCATCCATTCGTAAGAAACAGCCACAACCTTTTGTATTTACGAGCAAAGGCACAGTTGCTTCATTGGGTAAAGGTGAAGCGATTGCCGTTGTAGGCGGCAAGAAATACAAGGGCTGGAAAGCAGCTCAGTTGAAGAAGCTGGTTGATCTGCGTTATCTGTTCATCATTGGTGGTATTCCGTTAGTCCTGAAGAAAGGGCGGTTTTTTGGATGAGACATTGCAGTGTTCAGGTCCGGGGATTATTAACGCGTGAAGAACTGGATCGATACAACGCCCTGATGCAGGTCGGTGGTTATCTGGAGGAACAGGATCAGTATGATCTGGCCTACATCGTGCAGAAAGAAGTGGATATTCTCATTTTGCCCGCGATTGAGCGGCTTAAAGAGAAGGGTCGTGACCGTGACCGGGCCACAGCCGAGTTTCTCGAATCACTGAAAGCGGTAGATGAGGAGCAAGATTAGAGACGATATAAGTTGAACTAAAGATGTTTACACATACACTTCAATGACAGAATAACCTTCCAATCGCTGTTATCCCCAGATTTTTTTGATTCCCTTTTGTTAAAGGGAAAATCCGGTGATAAAGGCGAACGCTTCGCTTTTTCAGGTTTTTTCTGTCCTTTCCGTTTTTGTGTAAATAAATAGTTCAAACAATATAGATCTAAATCAAGCTTGAGGTAGTAGAATATTGATAGATAATAAAGCACCGCTGACATATCCTTTAGAGGAGATGTCGCGGTGCTTTATTGTGCTTTGTGCTATTTTTACAGCTTAAGCATGTCTTCCAGTGTTTCTTCGTTCAACAGACTTCCCACATAGAACGAACCGAATTCGCCATAACGGGCGCTAACTTCATCGAAACGCATCTCATAGACAAGTTTCTTGAACTGAAGTGCGTCATCCGCAAATAGCGTAACGCCCCATTCCCAATCGTCGAAACCGACAGAGCCGGTAATGATCTGTTTTACTTTACCCGCATAGCTGCGGCCAATCATGCCGTGACTGCGCATCATGGTACGACGCTCATCCATGGACAGCATGTACCAGTTGTCATTCAGCTCACGTTTTTTGTTCATCGGATAGAAGCAGATGTATTGTCGTTGTGGCAGAACAGGTTTCAGACGGGCGATAATCTCCGGATTCTGCATCGGGTCTTCGCCTTCTTTGCCAAGATAGTTGCTCAGTTCCACTACACTGACGTAGGAATACGATTTGGTTGTGTATTGAGCAAACATCGTTTTGTTAAACGCGTTCTCTACAGCCTTCAGATCTTCCAGCGTTTCACGCAGATGCATCATGCAAAGGTCAGCCTTTTGTCCCACTACGGTATAAACGACCGTGCTTCCCTGGGAGGAATTCTCGACTTCTTTCCATTCCTTCCAGAATTCCTCCAGCTCGTCCAGTGCTACAGCGCGTTCTTCATCATCTGCTGCTTTCCAGGCGGCCCAGTTAATCGAGCGAAAATCATGCAGGGCATACCAGCCCTCCAGTGTTGATGCGGCTTCGTTCATTGGTTGTGTTCCTCCTGCAAGGTATATTTCCAAATCCCTATAAGAGGTTGTTCAAAAAGTCCGCTTTTGATTACGAATCATGCCTGGTGGCATCATCAGCATCGAATATGGCATTCAGCCGAAATGTCCGCTACTCACGTAGCTCTATCTACGCTCCGCTGCTCCATTTCTAACTTCATTCCATCTTCTCGGTACTGAAAACCAGTCTTTTTGAACACGCACTATAAGGGACGGGTGAGTGCTTTATCGTTTACATTGTATCCCAACATGAAGCAGAAGGGCAAATGAACAGAGTATAAATATAGGGAAATTTGTCCAGAAAGTTCGTTGCTTCGCCACATTTTTTGCGGTACACTAACTACTATCCAGAAGTGAAACCTGAATGTGTGAAAGAAGAGGTGAATGTCGCCCGATGCAATTTATACCTGTGTTGGTATTGATGGTATTATTTTTCGTTATGATGTTTGGTATCGGTTTCATTCTGAACATGCTGATGAAGACAACTTGGTTTCCTTCCTATCTGTTCATTATTGTAATTCTGCCTATTGTTGTGTACTCTCTATGGGATCAGTCGTCATCTCTGATGTCACATCTGGGTTCTTTCCAGCTTGTAGACTATATGACGGGCATCGCTGGACTGGCTGGTGCGGTAATCAGTGGCTGGACGATTCAGAAGTTGCGTTTGGGTGGGTACAGAATGTTTTAGATTGTTGGAAAGAGGTAGCACATGCCACTGTAATCGCGTGAAAGTCTTGTCTTTGTCGTAAACGCTTACGAGTACAAAGGGAAGGCTTTTTTGCTATTCATTTATATTAGAAGGATTATTGTACAGTTGTACTTCATATACATCTGGAGAACATTCTCTTCAGATATTCCCTTGTATTCTGCGGCTACAGCTTTTATAGTATTCTAGCGGCTCTCGACATTTTATTTTAGAAATTTGCTGAATTCGGCGAAAACGTGAATGATGTCGACCTAGGACGAAACGGAGCGAGAACAGGCCATCTTTTTACCTGTTTTTGAGCATTTGAGGATCAGACATTTATGATAGAATAGATAAACATACTTTTGGGGAGAAGGAGATCAGGCTATGCGCATGAAGAATCTGCACCATTATACTGAACATCATCGCTACTGCGTATACAGGGAGTTTGGACTTAGCGCCCTGGATGACCGTATGCTTACAGGAGCATATCAGCCCATGGTAGGTGCTTTTGCGGTTGGCTTGTATCGGCTGTTGTTTCAGCATCTTCCCGGTGAACAGGTCGGTTATTCGCCGCTTGAACAGCAACGGAGGCTGTTCATGACGCTTGGCTTGGAGCCAAGTGAGAAGGGGCGCAAATATATGTTAGAGCAGACATCCAAGCTTGAGGCAGTGGGGCTACTTCAGACTTCACGGTTATATATACCGGAAAATGATGATTACATCTACGAATATGAGCTGCAACCGCCGCTTTCTCCGGCAGAGTTTTTCCGGACACAGCATTTGACACTGTTGCTTCGTGACAAGATAGGCAAATTCGCCGTACTTTCCTTGCGTTCCGGTTTCTCGGCAGTGGAAAATGGGGACGCGCCTTATCCGGCAGCCAATAAAGAGAATATTTCCGTTCCCTTTTACGATATATTTGAATTGAATACCCATGTAATTGATTACGAGTTGGAGCAAGCATTGTCGGAAGTTTCGACTACGGCCCAGCGGACAGGCACAAATGATGCAGCGGAAGAAAACAGTTTGAACTATGCCGACATTATTTTGCGTTTTCCGCGGGAGTCGGTCAATCGCCGTCATGTTGAACAGTTGCGGTTCGATCATGAACAACTGGGCATTGTGAATTATGTCGTGAACAAGTTCAACCTCAGTGTGCAGGATGTATGCCGTCTGCTGGATGAAGATGATATCTTTAGTCCACAGGGCCAGCTGATTCTGGATGATCTTCAGCATAAGGCGAGCATGCAGTTCAGACAGACGAAGAAGCGTCATGAGCAACAAACTGTACAGGCAGCCAAGGTCGTGGCACTGAGACAGCATATGGAGGAGCCTGAGCGCAAAGAAGACTCCGGTGAACCACCTGTTGAACATGGAGTGCAGATGGAATATTACGTCGAAGTGCCTCCGCAATTTATGACCAAGTGTGATATTCATCAATATAATATGATGTTGCGCAATGAGCCATACACACGTCTGTTGCAGACATTTTTCCCGGGCGCAGTACCCGACAATCTCATCGATATATTTGAGAAAATTGATCTGAGCTACAAGTTGCCTGGTGAAGTGATCAATGTATTGATTCATTATCTGATGGCATTGCTTGTATCTGGCGGAGAGCAGCGGATTAACCGTAACTTCGTTGAGGCCATTGCCTCCAACATGTTGCTCAAGCAGGTAAACTCCTACGAGAAAGCCGTCCAATATATTCGCGATCAGGCCAAGGTCAAAGGCAAACAGGCTGCTGGTGCAGCTGGAACCCGTACCCGTACATACGGCAAAGGAACCAAAGCTAAGCCCGAAATTCCGATTGTACAAGACATAAGCACCGATGGGGATGCCGTATCTGAGGAAGAGTTCGAAGAGATGATGAGATTCGCCCAGCAGATGCAAGCGAGTAAGCAAAAAGGAACTTCTTAAATATTTTAATAAAACCAAAGGCGAGTCCTCCGATTAATGGAGACTCGCCTTTTTGCTATATAAGTTGAACGAAAGAAACGATTTTCCGTCCAATCCAATTTTTTATTATTTCGTAGGATATTTATCTAATTTAAACCACTGCTAAAATTCTTTTTGTGTGATTTTTTTTACAGGCTTAACTTTTTTGGTTTCTGTATCGTATCTAAAAAGAATCCATTGATCTGAAGGATACTCACTAATGTAATCCATACTTTTTCCGTTCTTATGCCATAAAATTAAACCGGTGCTAATATAGTTGGTTGCCCGAGGGAGATAAACAACACTGTCTTTCTTAGTGTCGTATATTGCTAGCGTGCTTTTCTCCGTATTTCCATAAGAAAATGCAATGATGTCTTCTTTTGGTGACCAATTATATGATGAAATGGTTTCTACATTTTGTTTACCTGCTTTTTCAAGACGTTCGTTTATAATCGTGTACTTTCCTGTTTTAAGGTTCGCGAGAATGAGGTTGCTGCCGGCACTTTTTTCGACTTGGATAGCAATCCATTCATTCGATGGAGATTGAGCAATACTAGTGATATCCAATAATTTAACTTCAAAATCTCCCGTTTGTAGGGTGTGCTTTTCTTTACCATGAGTAACTACAATGGTGTCAATGATGTTTTGTTCAAAATCGGCAGCAGCATCTAGCTTTAAGGTGTTCGCGGTTATCGTGATGTTGTCACCTCTCCAGACAATTTTGTTTGAGCTTATTGTTTTTTCAAACTTAGATATACTCTGGTATGTCGAAGAGTTCACAGATGTTGAGCCAGCAGCAATGTGTGCTACTTTATTAGAAGTATGAAACGAAGATGATGCAGTTGATAACGTGCCCATGCTTCCTAAGACAATTACGCTTGATAATAAAACATTGGTGTATTTCATTATTATCTCTCCTTCATTTTGGAAAGTCGATTTACATGATGTGATTCCCTCCAGAACTATTCCAATCTTTGCTTATCGTTATAAATTTGTAAATATATGAAATCATAGAGAATTATCATCGATCGCGGAAAGTAACGATTGAAGTATATCCTCAGGACGACTTTATTGAAGGTACAATAGAAGAGTCTATTCACAATTTAGAGATCCCAACGTTCGAACAATTAGATAATGATACCTGGGATTTCGAAACGATGAAGGGTTTTCAGTTTTCGTTCCTATTTGTAGAGTTTGTTGTTCAACAATATGGAATAGACCAGTTAAACAAATTGATCCGTAACCCCCAGGATTTAATGGTATCTTTCAATGTTCCGAGAAGGAATTACATCAGAAGATGGTAAAATTTATAAGTAAGTAACCCATACAAAAATGTATGTTGCCCGGGGGAAGAACCGGGCTTTTTTTAACGTGGTTAGAGTTATGGTAAATGTACTATCAATAAATTGGGTTATTTTGTATAATGTATGTAAAAAGAGGTTGTCTATGAATCCTATCATGATTGATTTTCCAGATGAGTTTTTTACAGAGCGTCTACTGATAAGAATGCCTAAACCAGGTGATGGAAAGGTAGTATGTGAAGCTGTAAATGCTTCCGTTGAAGAGTTGAAGCCTTGGATGAAATGGGCTCAGGAAAAGCATACGGAGTATAATTCAGAACTTGGGATAAGAGAAGCACATATTAAATTCCTAAGTAGAGAAAACCTAAGGCTACTTGTATTTTTGAAGGATACCGGGCAATTAATAGCCTCTTCTAGCTTACATAGCATTGATTGGGAAGTTCGAAAGTTTGAAATTGGGTATTGGATTGATACTAGGTATAGTGGGAAAGGTTATATGACTGAAGCTGTACAAGGTATCACTGATTTTGCTTTTAATCATTTGAATGCAAATCGAATAGAAATACGTTGTGACACCAAAAACACAAAAAGCAAGATGATTCCCGAAAGATTGAGGTTTGACCTGGAAGGTGTTATTAGGAATGAAGACCTGTCTGTTGATGGAAGTGAATTAAGAGACACGAACATATATGCATTAGTAAAGTAAGCATCTTTAACTGATGCGATTTGTTAAGCCAACGAGCAGGTTGTTAACGTGGCTGAACAATCGTTCATCTTTCTAGCATGTATAATATGTTTTCGTTAAGAATGAGTGAATGTAAATAATACATATGGAGGTAATTAAGTTTGAAAACTCACTACTATTTCAGTTGGTTTAATCATTTTTTTCCTGAGAAGCTGGTCCATTGTTTGCAGGAGGATATACAAGACAGAAAATCGCTTGTTATGATTAGTGCTAATCCGTCTGGTTATAAAGATGAGCAAGTTAACTTTGATGATGTTTCTGAATGGACATGGTTGAATCAGGCTAATATTATTTTTGATGAATATCATTTTATTGATTACCGCATGCAGAAGGAAGATGCCCAGCGATTCATTCAGAACGCTTCTGTCATTTTTTTATGTGGTGGATATCCTGTTTTGCAGAACGATTTTTTGGCGGAATATGAATTATCGCATGTTATTAAGAATAGCGATGCCGTTATCATGGGTGCCAGCGCCGGTGCGTTAAACATGGCTGCAAAATGGTTAAGCTTGAATAACACTGATGAAGTTGAAACAAGTACCATTTATAATGGTATTGGTTTTGATCATTTTGCCTATGAATCTCATTCTCAACGCGACTACGCCACGTTTGTTCAAGGCTACCTGTTCCCCTTGTCTGAAGAGAATGATGTTTATGCGGCAGAACAGGAGAGCGCTATACGTGTAAAGGACGGCAAAATAGAAATAATGGGACCTGTATATTTAATTTCCCACTCAAAGATTCAGAAGTTGGTTGAGACGCTCTAATTAGGGTGAGTGGCTGTGACCTTACATAAGTAATTCCTTTTGATGTATAAAATCAAGGCTAACAGGCGAATCATCTCAGGTCTCCTTTCTATGATTAGAATACTGTTTGTAAACAGATGCAATCTTAATATCCCTAGGACCTATAGTCGGCAGGGTATCAAAGTGATCAGTTGCTGATTTCAACTAGCGGACAGGATAGTTTAATGATTGGTGCTAAAAGGCTGTACTAGATAGAACAATGTATAGTGTACTGTTGAGCTATGGGAGACCATAACAAAACCACCTTTTCGAAGGTGGTTTTGTTATGGTCAAATACTAGTATCAAAATTTAACATAGCCTAGATTTTAAATATTGCACCCACATCCCATGCAGCTCAGTTTCCGATACTTGAAATGCGCCTTGAAAATCAGTGGCATCGCGTATGAATTTGTTGAGCGCATCTAAACTGTATGAATGGATGAGATATTCTACGAGCAAGTGCGAGAATCCATATCCCCCTATCTTCTCGAAATCCCAGGTATCATTTGTTAATGCTTGAAAGCTAGGGACAGCGTTATTTTGAATCGATTCGGAGGTGCTATACTCGATATATTCTTGTGACATTTGTTTGGCTTCATGCCCGCCGAGACCGTGTGTAAGCCATTTTGGTGCCAACGGATTAATATCCTTCACTAACCACATTGTAAACAAGCTTATAGTGTGCCGTAGTACCGATTGATACGTATGCTCAGGGCCTGGGTTGAGTGGGGATACAATCTTAATTTTATTGTCTTCATAGGTTCCCATAAACCAATTGGGCGCATCCGGCTCGTTTATTGCTTGATGAAAAGTGGGCAGATCCGGATAGATCTCAATAGCGATTTTCTGAGAAGGTCGATGACGATAGATTGTAATAATTCGATTTACATTACTTTTCAACTCTTCAAATAAGTCATGGTATACCTTGTTCATACCATCATTTTTGGAGGGAGCCTCGCTTTTATCCACAATTGATATCAATTCTTTAATAGACATGATTGTAATGTCACCCCATTCTTTTAATTCTTTTTTTAGTTTGTTTAAGGCACGATAGAGTCTGTTCTTAACTGCGCTTTCAGACATCCCGATGATTTTGGATATTTCCAATAAAGTGCAATCGACGAAAAAACGCAATGATATGATTTGCTGATCTAATTCATTCAATCGGGCTAATGCAGCACTAATATCAAGACGGATATCGACATCTCTAGCAATATCGAGGGATATCGATTGGGACTGAAAATCGATTACTTCGTGCAACATTTCTTTAGTTCGTGATTTCGTGCGATACTCGTTTTTCACAATATTTTGAGCGATTTTGAAGAGCCAAGTAAATATACTGGAGTTATACTTAAACAAGTGAAAGTTTTCCATTGCTTTTAAAAAAGCTTGTTGCGTTAAGTCATCGGCAGTTGCCGAATTTGTTTTTACTGCAATATAATTTCGAATTCTATCTCGATATTGATTATAAATGGCTTCGAAATGCTGGATGTGCTCCTGATCCTCCGGAAGAACAGGGATTTTCTTTTTGTCTTGAGCTCGTGACACCAGTAATACCTCCTCCTGAACTTACAATTCATTAGACACCGAAGGGAGGTAAAAAGCCACATCGTTTTAAAATAATTTTACACGACGCCACTCCACTTTTTTTTAAACCCCGAAAAAGCAAAGCGTAAAGGCAATTCGGCTATGTGGTATTAAGTGAGGATTACCAATGGAGAAAGAGATGCAGGAGCTTAAAAAACGTATTGGCTTTCTGGGAAAGCAAATTCAGCTCATCTTGATTGGAATCTTTTAATTTATAACCCCCCAACCAATTGAACTAACGGGAAACGTTAGCTCAATAACAACAAGAAAGCAGCTGATCATTGTGATTGGCTGCTTTTACTCAACTAACGGGCAGTTTTGCTGAATAGATCTGCTGAGTATGTGGAGCACCTGGCCTCTCACGGTTGGTTGCGGACAAGAAAGATAAAATTCGTAAGGTAAAGGGGAGATCTTGCAGATACGATTGCGATTAAAAACTACCCATGGCGCACATGCGTCATGGGTAGTTTTTAATCATTTCCATACGTTCAGGAGGGGGCCGTGTGAAATAGCGATGTCCTAATCACTTCGTTGGACAGACAGAGTGGAAAGACAGAGTTTTGTGTAAAAATGGCCACCGCCCGGGAACGGCTATTCTTCGTATACATTTCCGAACCGACTTACTTGACCGGCCCCATCCAGGTTGAAATCGTCTTCTGCTGGTGTGGCAACGGCGGTTTCAATTTCCCGTTATCGATCAAATGCTTCAAAATATAAGCGACCAGCCGGCCTCCGCCGGTGTTACCTCTCACCATATAAGCAAGCTGCGGCTCCAAATGCTTCGGCTGATTTTGCAGGAACAGGTTGAGCATTTTATCGTAGAGCTTGCCGACAGCAGGCGCATACAGAGCGGACAAATCCGGCATTGCCTTGTTCAACCGATCCAACGTTTGCGGAGAGTCGATCCAAACCGCATTGAACTTGTACCCCTCCTCCGTCTTGCGGATGTACCCCTTCTCCAGCAGGAACGAATATTGCTCGGCGTTCTCTTCGTTGTCGGGCAATTCCCCTTGTTGGAACGCATGACAAATCTCGACATTCCGGTATTCCAGGAAACGCCAATCCATCTGGCGGTCGCTCCAGTAAGTATTGAATTGCCACAAGTATAAGGGAGTGTCTTCGACGTAGCGGAGCGACGGACCGAAGGTGACGTAACTACTCAAATCAAAACCCGGATCGGAACTGTGGCTCTGGTTTAACGCCGCATAGGCAATATACTGACCTCCGTCCTTTCGCATTGGTGCGACCGCATCGAAGTTTTCGCCCGCCGGCATGCTCCGCCATGATTGCTCCTCGACGTTCTTGGGCAGCAAGGTCCAGAGCAGGAAGTTATAGTCGCCGTCCGGAACGTACACTCCGCTATCCTCGACTTGCCGGCGAACTTCCATTAACGCGTCGAAATGAACATCGGCCACTTCGGCGGCGCAATCTTGCCAAAATTGATGACCGGCTACGGCCAACTCGAAGAGGTCCCAGACGATGGTATTGCTTTGGTATTTGCCGGGAGAGGTTTGGATGAGAAAATTGTAATCGGCCAGGTGCCGGACTTCGCCTTCCAGTAAAGACGGCGGCATTCCTAGCTCCTCCGCGATTTGATGTACGGTACGCGCCTTGTGATAAGCCGCGTAAACGATATTTTGCGCCAAGGCGCGTCCAAGAAAATCGTTGGTTTCGCCCAGTCTGCCGGCCGAACCGGAATGGCCCATTTCCCCCATGCTGACCGGATTGACACTTAAAGTTCCTGTTGCACGCATACGTTTCATCCCTTTCCGTAACTTCTTTTTAGCCTCGCTCAAATGCCACTTCACCGTGTTGACAGGAATGTTCAGAGCAATCGCGATATCGCCGATTTTAAGCTCGTCGTAGTAATGCATGACCACGATCCGGCGATGGATGTCGGAGAGAAACGCGACTTCTCGGCGCAGCTCACGGTAAGCTTCGGTTACCAGCAGCCGGTCAAGCGGCTCCCGGGAAGGGGCGGCAGACAGTTCGGACATGCCGTTGATTTCGATCGCTTGGGGAGCGTGCGCACGCTTTTTCAACCAATTGACCCAAGTGTATCGGGCAACCGTCCAGACGTAAGCATCGAGGCTTCTAATGTCCCGCACCCCAGAGAAGGATTTTAACAACTGCAGCATAATCTCCTGAGCCAGATCCTCCGCCTCGGCCCGCTGCTTGACCCGGTTTAACGCAAAACCGAAAATCGGTTTGACATAGCTCCGAATCGCTTCCGCCGCTTCTTTTCCGTTTTTACCAATTGAGTCCATTTTTTGCCTCCATAGTTGCATCTGTAATTCCTGACAATTATATAGTGTGCCAGGCGAAATAAAGGTTGGGATTATTTCAAAAAAAAAATTGGACGTCCTACCGGATCGCTCATATATGTATAATTACAAACATCATGAGTAGATTATTTGAATGGTTAAAAAGACGTTATGAACTTTTTGTTAAGTATATTGGAAAAGAATTAAACAAGTTGAAGATTACTTTAGATGTAAAGACCTCACTTTTAGTATATAAAGATACTTCTTTTCCGTTCAACTTCGGGAGGATACAAACTAGGAGCAGGAGCCAAAGTTCTTCTTCAGGGACTTGGGGTACTCCTTCGTTCCGTAGTTTACCAGGAGTGGTCTCGATTAATTATTCAAATGCATAATTGAGTTTCATTAAACTAACGGATGACAATAGGGATCGTTGCAAAAATGCTAACGATTCTTATTGGTATACCTTTAGGGGGATGTACTCCAGAAAATACGGACAAAAAAAGCCCAAAAGGGCTACTTCCATAATTGTCATAGTAAACTTTTCCTAGTACTCTCACTGATAAAAGAAATTATATCTTTTAACTTTCCCTTGTAGGAGTATGAGTAGCAACTTTCCATTTACCTTCCTCATAGGTTAAAGTTATTTTTGCAGAGAGCGACCCCTCATTGGTACGATACTTACTGACCTCTATGGCAATGTTATTATCTGATTGCTTCTCCTGCTTTTCAATTTTCAGTAAAATCCCTTTTAGCGTGTTTTCAGACTGTTCAGACAGTCCTTCTTCAATCAATTCTTCATAGGTTAGGTTATAAATTTTTACGTTATATTTGCTGTGAAGATAATCCTCAATGCTTTTCTTATCAAAATCCTTTAATGGAATTCCTTTATTAAAATCCAATGAGATATACTCCATGTTTTCGTTAAGAGCCGTATCTGTTGAAATGAACTCCTCCAACGCCACACGATAAGGTTCACCTAGTTCATTCTGCTGACTAGAGCCAGTAACACCACCTGCGCAAGCTGATAGTAAAAATAACGCTACAACACTGAGAATAAAATACATTGTCTTTACTTTTATGACAATCCCCTCCTTGGTACTCGTTACCTAAATAAACGTAATGATAACGAGAAATGTTGGATTTCAGTTTAAAAAGCAGCCCAATTAGGCTGCCTAATTAAGTTAGCAAGTAGGGTTAACGGCAAGGATCGTATGTTGGCAGAACTGTAATATCAGGAGAATTTATGGTTTTAATAGGGGATAATGATTACTTATTATTCCAGATACATGCTACTCTTTTTTTATTCCATAGTTTTCTTAACGGATAAATGGAAATTTAAATATTGGGGGTAATTGCTTGCTTCTATCCGAACGATTGCCAATTGCAGCAAGTCTGTACCCTGAGGAACCTGCGTTAATGCGACATGGCCAAACGATGAGTTATGGGGAGCTTTACGGTCTAGTTGAAAGACTTAGTCATTCTCTGTATGTTGAAGGACTCCGGGCCGGTGATCGCATTGCCCTTTTAGGTGATCCAGATCCCCAGCTCGTTGTTGCGTTTTATGCAGCAGTTGGGATCGGTGCTATACCGCTCGTACCGTCTCCTATGCTAACAGTGCCTGAACTCGCTGCGATATTTCAGGATGCAGAACCACATATGGTTATTCATGATGACCAACATGCTGAAGCCGCTATCGCCACGGTAAAGCTTCTTGGGTATTGTCCAAAACTATTCACGACAGAAGAAGAAGGGACGATTAGCAGTTCGCTCGCTGCTCTTTTACAACAGGAACCCGCGTCCTATCCAAAAGATCATTTCAATCGAAGTGTAGACGATACGGCAGTTCTGATTTATACGGGCGGGACAACTGGTCGGCCAAAAGGGGTAATGCATTCGCATCAAAGTATGGCAGCTTGGAATCAACTTACGCCTTCAGCAGGCTTCGGTCATGATCTCAGGCGTCGTGTGTTAGTGCTCAACCTATCCCATCTGGTGGGTCAGTTTCAGTTGTGGGCGACCATGGCTGCCGGAGGCTGTCTTGTATTCCTAGACGAATACCCGGCAGATGTACACCGCATTATGGAAGTTGTTGAACGTGATCAGATTACACAACTCAGCACAGTAGGCCAACTGCTTCGTGATCTTACCCGCGAGGCATCGGCAGGAGGTAGAAACTTGAAGAGTCTATCACTTATTGGCTGCGGAGGGTCCATTATTTCCCCGGATACACTACAGGAGGTCGTATCGCAATTTCCTGAAGTTATCATTGTGAACAACTACTCACAAGCGGAATGTGGAATGTCCATAAGCCGCCTTTTTCCTGCTCAGCATATGGGAGATCCTCATCGCCTTCGATCTGTAGGTCGTCCCGCCGACCTGGCTGCCCAGGGTGAACAGGCCTTCGAAGTTCGGATATTAAATATGGATGGAAGTGAGACAGTTAGGGGCGAGGCTGGAGAAATCGTTGTTCGAGGTGAACAAACCATGCTGGGGTATTGGCGCCAGTCGGAGGCTTCTGCCGAGACCATGCACGATGGCTGGATCCGAACTGGCGATGTCGGTTGTCTGGATGCCGAAGGTTACCTTTATGTGTTTGATCGCTTGAAGGATATGGTTATTGTGGGCGGTTCCAATGTGTTTTGCGCCGAAGTGGAGCATGTTATTGTGAGCCATGAGTCGGTAAGCGAGGCGGCCATAATCGGACATCCTCTTCCTGACGAAGGCGAGGAACTCGTTGCTTTCATAGTGTTACGGGACGGTGAAAGTATGGATCTGACGCGGGTGCGGGCGTTTTGTGAGCCACACCTTGCTCCGTACAAATGGCCGACTCAACTGTTCATTGTGGATACTTTGCCGAGAACAGCTGTGGATAAAATAGATAAAAAGCGGTTGCGCAAGCAGCTATCCTCAATTTCATCCGAAAAACTAGGCTAACGGAAAATGCTGTTTAATAACTGTTTGGTAGAGTATTCATTGTTTGATCAACAAGACAGCCCTTCAACTTCCTTTTGGAAGTGAAGGGCTGTATGTTTTCATTACGGTTATGCTGGCGCACACAAAAATACTTTGCAATATTATCTCAAAATCGTAGTGGCCTGATTGCCCGCATAATCCTCAATGACCAGCTTCAAAGAGCTGCTGCTGGACGCTGGTGTGAAGGTCAGTTCACTCAGCTTCGTTCTACCCCGAATGATATACGGGAATTTCTGCGAAACGTAAGTGACTCCGAACTCGCGTGGTACTCCATTTTCATATACATAGATCTTGTACCAGTCCTCCAGATCCGGGAGGGCTAATGTGTATTTTCCATCTTTTACCGTGACCTTTTCCTTGGCGTATGGTGTAATCTGAAGATCTGCGAGCTGTCCGGTATGGGTAACCGGGTTCTGCCCGCCAATGGCGATGTTCAGCACGTAATGTTCACCATTGGTCGGAAGTCCGGTCAGGATGGCAGACTGTTTTCCTTTTTTGACCTGAAGCGACTTGGTGAAGGGTTCTTTTGTGTATTCGGTTTCTAGTGTGAGCTGAATTGACTCGTTGCCTTTATCTTTATCTTTATCCTTATCCGTATTCTTATCTTTGCCCGAATCTTTCACTTTCTTCGGGTTTTTCCAGCTTACGATGGCATCGCCATTCTTTTTGAATTTCACATCCATATTCTGAACGGCTGCATTCAGATCGTAAGGTAGGACGGTTGCTTCACTTTCGGTACCATCTGCACCAACAGCACGTATGGACAGGTCACCAGACGGCTGTTTTAGCGATTTGATATAAAAAGTGGAATCATACACGCCGCCAACATAGGCACCATTTTCATATAAATTGTATTGTTTGACCTCTGAATAGTCCTTCATGTCCCATGCGACAACCAGTTCATCGGTGTTGGTCAGTGCTTTGGCAATATGGAATCCGGTCGGTGCATCCGGTACAGCCGCTGAACCGTCGAACATACGGATCTCACCAATATTCATCTGGTAATTCTCAATCGCTTTGCCATTCGGGTCAAAAGATAATCCCATAGCGGCAATGGTTTTTCCTTGATAGGCGCTCAAATCCAGCGAAGTTGTCTTCCAACCTGTAGTATGCTGGCCTGACTGAGGCACTTCCACATTGACCACGTTGGATGGATCATCTTCGAAGATCAACCCAACATGCAGGGAGGAAGCGTCACTAGTCGACGGTTTGTTATACGTCAGTTCTAGTTTCGATTGTCCGTTGACGGACAGGTCGGTCTTGTACAGGCGCAGGAAGTTCTCCGCGTTCAATGTACCGTTCACCACGAGAGAGCTGCCGCCATTGAATGCGCCGATGGAGTCATAGTTGTACCTTGCGCCTTTCTCATAAGATGGACCGTAGTCAAAATCAACACTGAGCTTGTCGCCTTCGCTATCCATCCACCATTGCCAAGTGACAGGGATATCCTGAATGTTGATATTCGACCATTCTTTATCGTTCGAGACAGCGCCGTCTTCATAATATTTCAGACCGTGTCCCGTATTGAAACTTGTTGCAAAATTAGAGCCGTTGATGACGGATCGCTCGGTAAGATACGCAGCGATTCCATCCCAGTTTGCACCGGAAGCATACACATCCGATAGATCGGCAGACGCATTACGACGTGCATCTGTCGGGTCTTGATTTGGACCAGACCACCACGCACGATCACGTACAAAGGTCATCCACTGGTACTCATCCTCAGCTCGGTGATTAGTGCTGCCATCGCCCATTTCTTCATCCAGGGCGTTGTGGGTGAAATCGGCACCCAATGTCGCGATACTATTCATAGGCTGACCGTTCTCATCCAGGTTATGACGCAGGTCGTAGGACTGCTTCCAGCGGCCGAATTTGTCATGACCACCTTCAACACCAGCAAATACGGTTTCCAATGGATTCAGTCCCAAGCTAAGGGCATGATCACGGGAATCGCGGAGCATCTTGTGGTTCCATACATAGTTCAGGAAGATGGAATCCGAGACTCTGCCGAGAACGGAATCTCGTACAAAGGGGCTGTTGAGCCCATTGAATTGGTTCTGGTATTGAATCTTACCTGTTGTATTGATGGTGGAATCATACCACTGAACGTACAGGCCTTTATCTCTTAGATATTTCATGAATTTCTTGTAGGAAGCGATATCCTCAGGGGCTACACCCCGGGCAACCTCTTCCTGATTGAAGAAGTATCCATCGTAGTTGTAGTACTTCGCCATCTCCGCCAGTTTCTCGGCCACAGGGAAATTACCGTTTTCATCCTGGATCAGCATTTGTTTATAGGTTTGTGGCCCACGGTCATTGTCCGAGAAAAAGATGTTAGCAATGGACTTAACGCCATTCTTGTGGGCTGCATTGGTGTAGGCCGGATTCGGAATGTTCAAGACACCAAACTCAAAGTATTTCTCCGTCCATTCTTTACTCGGATCGTACAGCTCCTCAGGTACTCCCGCAGAGGCCATGCCGTGCCAATAGCTGTAGTAGTCTGTATATTGCCAATAATTAAATAGATACTGGCTGAATTCATTGGTATAAGGTGTGCTATCGAAGAATGCATTGCCATAATCGCCACTCATTGTGAACAGTTGGGTGTCCGGGCTAAGCTCAGGATAAGCCTGTGTGGCAGCGAACGCTTCATTACGGGGCTGCAAGGGAACATGGGCACGAAGGAGATCACCATGGATATCACTTTCCGGTGTCCAGTTCAGAATCTGGGCCGAGGTGTACCCGTGTTGATAGGGCTGATTCACCCCTTTGGCACTTTCACCGGTGTAAGGGAGCGTGTCTCCTGCATAAACGGATGATGCAACAACTTGTCCAAGCAGAGCCGTAGTCAGGACCATGGCAGTGACCTTGGGAATGATGCCTTTTGGTTTGAGTTTGCGTGTCATGCTGTTCCTCCTTCAAGTGGAATGAATGTAAGGTATTCTTTTACACAAAGCTAAACTTATGGTTAACGATAGTGGATGAAAGCGTTTTTAAATAGGGTGAAATTAAAGAAACACAGATATAAACTAAAGAAAAGTTACAGGTGACAAGTTAATGTCAGAAGCCTGATGGTATAATTCAAGTCAGGAAAACAGCATCGGAGGGAACATGCGAATTGAAAATTGTTAGCGTTTACAATAATTTCTTCAAAAATAATATGTTTATGAAAATGCTCCTGATTTTCTCGATGATATCCATTGTCACGATTATTACGTTATCTTATATCATCTTCCTGTCGGTGTCCGACTCCACGATTCGCCGGGAACTGGCGATCCAGAAAGCGGCGATGGAACATGTGGATCGGTACATTCATCAGCAGTATGAATCGGTACAAAACATGGTGAGGGACATGCATCAGAATGAGGCACTCTCGGCCAACATTACTTATCTGATGAATCATTCGTACGCTGAATATGTTCAGCACATGACGAATGGATATTACGCCAATCAGGACGATTATTCGGCCGATGTGTTGAAACATTTTCAGAACATTATGGATCGCAATTCGCAGATTAATCAACTCATGTTATATAGCGCTGAGCAGCAGGATCTATCTACCTTCAATCAACACAAGCAGTTCCGCAAGCTGGACGCGAATGTAGCTCATTCCTATATTCCGGACGTGATGGCGATGGAAACACCCAATATTAGTGCACCCAATTACTGGATACGCAAAGAGATTAATCAATGGGACCCTGCGCTCTACTCCATCCGCGTACCAATTAACAATACACAGACTCTTCGGAATCTGGGCCAATTTCTTGTCTTCTTTGACTCAGAAGGAATCGGTAATGCGCTGGATAACTACGAGAGTAATCTCAAGGGAGAAATCGTGGTGTTATCGGCGAAAGGGACAGTGTTGTTTGACTCCAACAATCATTATTATGGGAAGAAGTATCCCTACGTGAATGTGGCCGATTCCCTGTTTGACCAGACCGATATGGATTCGATGAAAAAGGAGCAGAACATGTACGTGAACAAGTTTGTCTCCGCGGATCAGGGCTATGTGGTCATTGGCACCGTTCCGGTAGAAGAGATGGCTGAAACCTATGCGGGTATTCGCAATACCATCATCTCGATCAGTATCGTATGTATTTTGTTTGCCGTGCTGGTTCCGGCGTTTTTCATTATTAACTTTGCCAAACGAACCCGCCGAATTATTCGATTCACCCAAAAAGTAAAGTACGGCAACTTGACGGCTCGCATCGACGATCCGCGTGATGATGAACTGGGGCAGATCTCCCATAGCTTCAACGACATGCTGGATGAGCTGAATCTGTATATTGAACGGGTCTACAAAGCCGAGATCAAACAGAAGGAGACCGAACTGGTCGCTTTACAGGCGCGCATCAATCCTCATTTTCTCTATAATACGCTTGAAGTAATTCGGATGAGGGCGATATCTCAGGGGGCGAGGGATGTCGGCGAGATGATCTATAGCCTATCCGTTTTGTTTAAGAGCCTGGTACAGCAGAAGAAAAACTATACGCTTAAGGATGAGATGGAAGCTTGCCGGTTATATCTGGAGTTATTCCGAATCCGCTACAAGGACATTTTTATCTATACGATTCAGATCGACGCTGCTTATTATCAACACCCTGTGGTCAAACTTTCGCTGCAACCCATCATTGAGAATTATGTCGTACACGGCATTCAGACAGAACGTTCGGATAACCGATTATCGATTGTTGTGGAAGAGACGGATGATGTGGTGCAAGTGGAAGTCAAAGATAATGGCAAAGGCATTGATCCGGCACGCCTGACAGAAATCCTTGAAGAACTGGAACGTCCTGAAGAGTCTGGTCAGATGTTCGGGCTGCGCAGTGTCCATAGTCGATTGCGCTTCCTGTATGGGCCAGAGTTCGGTATCACCATAGAGAGCACCCTCGGAGAAGGAACACGGATCAGGGTGCGTTATCCACATACAGAAGGGACAGGTGTTTAATATGTACAAGGTGTTTATTGTGGACGATGAGCCATTCATCATTGAAGGTTTATACGATATTGTGGATTGGTCTTCATTTGGAATGGAAATTGTGAGTCATGCGGGCAATGGACAAGCGGCGTTACAAGCGCTCTCTTCTCAGCCTGTGGACATTCTGATCACGGATATATCCATGCCACTCATGAATGGTCTTGACCTGATTCGGGAAGCAAGGCGAGTGCAACCTGAGCTTAAGGTCATTATCCTCAGTGGTTTCAATGAGTTCGAATATCTGAAGGAAGGTATGCAACTGGGGATCGAAAATTATCTGCTCAAACCGATTAATGTGGAGGAACTGGAATCCACGCTGAGCAACACAGCGTCCAAGCTGGATCATATGGTATCACCTCAAGCCGATGATGCGTATGGCATCCAGATTCTGAAAGATAACATTCTTCATCGATGGCTTACAGGACAGATTGCAGCTACCGAATTTGAAGAACGTGCCCAGTTTATGAACCTTTCGCTGGATGCACCTGACGTTGCTGTGGCTGTCTTGCGGGACAAAGGACAGACATCTGGCATGTTTGAACGCGTGGAAGAGATGCTTAGAGACAGACGCCATCTGAACGTATTTCATGATATCGATGGAGACATCGTCATTATTGCCAATATTCAGGGTACGAGTGACGAGGAACAGAAGTTGATGGATGGCTTGCAGGCATTTTCTGATGAGATAACCGTAACCCATCCGGCGGCACGCATTGGAGCAGGCAGGTTGATGAAGGGACTGTACCATGCGCCGACCAGTTATGCCGAGGCCAAAAAAGCACTCCAGTATGTGATGATTTATCCCGACCTTAAAGTCATCGACCATGCCATACTGGAAAGGTGCGGAAATTCAACGGCGACCTTTTTCATTGAATGGAGGGAGTATGCCAAACTTATTCTGTCCCGCAATACAGAACAACTTGCCGACCGGATTCGCATGGATTTTGAACAGCATCGCGATGGGCTTACACCTGGGGAGTTACAGAATACCGCATTGGAAGTTGTGATTCGCTTCAAAATGGAACTGGAGGGCATCAAACATTCGGATGAGTCTGCCATATACCAACAAGGGCTTCAACTTGTACTGGACAGTGGTACTTTTGATGAACTCGTGCGGGCGCTTCAGCAGGTTGGGTCGCAGACGATCCAATCCCTATTGCAGGATCTGAAAAATCCAATTGTGAATCAGGTGCTTCAGCATATCGAAAAACACTACGCAGAAGAACTTTCCCTGAAGCTGCTGGGTGCCCACTATCATCTGCATCCGGTGTATTTGGGACAATTGTTCCATAAGGAGACCGGAGAGACGTTTGCCGAATATATCAACAAATACCGGATTGAACGTGCGAAGGAGCAACTACGCAATTCCAATCTGAAGGTACATGAGATCGCCCGAAATGTGGGGTATTGGGAGACGGGGTATTTCTATAAACAGTTCCGCAAATATGTGGGGATTTCACCGACTGATTTCAAGGTGTTTGGTTAATTCGGTGACGGGTAGATCCAACTATGCGGACAGAGAGCCAAGAGACATATCGGGAACAGGAATGGCATGGATGAAAATCATGGCATACGTTACCCGGCATGTCTCTTTCATGTAAGCGATTTATTTAAATAGGTACAAAATAGTTGCCCAAGGATGATTTCTCTTTAATTTGTACCTCGAAAACTTAAGTTTATCTTCTTTTTGTAAATGCTTTCATTCGATAAGGTTAAAGCAGTTAGTAAGTAGAGCCTAAGGGAACACGAAAAGGGAGGATCAAAGAAATGAGTAAACAAAGAAAACGCTTCTCACTCGTTCTTGCATTGTTAATGGCCGTTACACTTGTTCTTAGTGCCTGTGGAGGAAGCAAAAGTGCTTCGGAATCCGAAGGAGCTGGAGATGACGCGGTAGAGTTGATCTGGTATACCATCGGTACTCCTCAGAAAGACGTTAATAAAGTGATGGAAGAAGTCAGCAAGTATACCAAAGAGAAAATTAATGCCACGGTAACGATGAAGATGGTTGACTGGGGTGACTACCCGCAGAAGATGCAGGTTAACGTAGCATCCGGTGAACCAATGGACATTCTGTTCACTTCTTCTGGTGGATTCGATTATGTACAAAATGCCAGAAAAGGTGCATTCCTTGAACTGGATGACCTGCTTGCTGAATACGGTCAGGATCTTACCAAGACCATTGATCCTGCATTCCTCAGCGGTTCCAAGGTAGATGGACACAATTACGGAATTCCAGCCAACAAAGAGCTGCCACAACAAGAGGTATGGCGCTTTAACCAAATGCTGGTTGATAAATACAAGTTGGACATCTCTGGCGTTCGTACGTTAGACAGTCTGGAGCCTCTGCTCAAAACAATTAAGGAAAACGAGGCGAGTGTAACACCTTTTGCCATGGATAAGAACTACGTTCCTTACGTGCCTTATGACTATGTCATTCAGAATCTGCCAATGGCAATCAAGCTGGATACAACAGACTATAAGCTTGTAAACATACTGGAAACACCTGAAATGAAAGAAGCACTTACCACAATGCACAAATACTACAAGGCTGGTTATGTATCGGCAGAAGCGGCAACAACAGGTTCCACGAACGACCTGACAACATCGGGCAACTGGTTCCTGGATCGTGCACAGACTCAGCCGCTCGCGGACAATCAATGGTCTGCAAGTTACGGTTATCAAGTCGTTTCAACACCTGCAAGTGAAGCAATTATAACGAATACATCTGTACAAGGCTCCATTATGGCGATCTCGGCCAACTCGGAATATCCGGAGAAAGCGATGGAGTTCCTGAACCTGCTGAATACAGATCCTGTGCTGCGTAATATGGTGGATTCCGGTATCGAGGGCACACACTACAAAAAAGTGGATGACACACATATGGAAAATCTGCCTGAATCGAAAAACTACGATATGCCTTCATACTCCCTTGGGAACAACATGCTGCTCTATCTGAACAGCAATGACCCGGATAACAAATGGGATGAGTTCAAGAAGTTTAACGCTGAAGGTGTCAATTCCCCGATCCTCAGCTTTAACTTTGATGCAAGCAACGTATCGTCCGAACTGACAGCGGTACAGAACGTGAAAGAGCAATATTGGGCAGCACTGATGACAGGTACACTGGACCCGGCAGCCAATCTGGATCAAGTGATTGAGAAGTTTAATCAAGCCGGACTGGAGAAAGTAATGGCTGAAGCCCAAAGCCAGCTGGATGCCTGGAGAGCGGAAAACAAGTAACAGTACATCGTAAGGATCGGGCGGCTGCTTATCGCGTCCGGTCCTTTTTCATTCAAGCCTGAAGGAGGGTATCCACAATGACTACATTTTTGAAAAACCTGATTAGAAACCGAGTCATGCTGCTCATGGTGCTGCCAGGCGCCATCTGGTTCTTCTTTTTCTCCTACTTGCCACTTGTGGGCACAGTGGCTGCTTTCAAAGAATATCGATTCAGCCGTGAAGGGTTCTGGGCAAGTCTGATGAAGAGTGAATGGGTTGGCTGGGACAATTTCAAATTCCTGTTCAGCACAAGTGACGCATGGCTCATTACACGCAACACCCTCTTTTATAACATCGCCATTATCTTCCTGGGACTGGTATTTGCTGTGGCATTGGCAATCCTGCTCTCGGAACTAGTGAATAAACGACTCGCCAAACTGTATCAAACTGGCATGTTTCTGCCGTATTTTCTATCCTGGGTTATCGTAGGTTACTTCGCATTCAGCTTCTTGAGCATGGACCGCGGGATGTTGAATCAGATTATCGGCTGGTTTGGGATGGAACCAATTCAGTGGTATTCCGAGGCGAAATATTGGCCGTATATTCTGGTATTCGTAGCGTTATGGAAAACCATCGGTTATAGCAGCGTTGTCTATCTGGCTTCCATTCTGGGGATTGATAAATCACTGTATGAAGCAGCCATGATTGATGGAGCAAGCAAATGGCAGCAGATTCGCAATATTACGATTCCGTTGCTGTCGCCCATCATTACGATTATGACCTTGCTGGCCGTAGGCCGCATTTTCTATGCCGACTTTGGACTCTTTTATCAGGTGCCAAGGGATTCGGGTACGCTTTATTCCGTGACAAATGTTATTGATACGTATGTATATCGAGGTTTGAAAACTAGTGGTGAGATCGGCATGAGTACAGCAGCGGGATTGTATCAATCCGTGGTGGGCTTTGTGCTTGTTATTATCTCCAACTATGTTGTTCGCAAAGTAGATAAAGACAGCAGCCTATTCTAGGACAGGGAAAGGAGTGAACCACTATGGCTCAAGCAAGGCTTGTTAAAAAACGCGACTTCCACCACGTATCCAACGGATGGAACGTGATCATGAACATCATCGCCGGTCTATTTGCTCTGATCTGTGTATTTCCTTTTATATTTGTAGTTATCATCTCGTTTACAGACGAGAAAGCACTGGCCCGTGATGGGTATCGTCTGATTCCGGCAGAATGGAGTCTCGCGGCATATCAGTTTGTCTGGCAGAGTGGGGACACGCTGCTGCGGGCGTATGGAGTTACCATCCTGGTGACGGTACTCGGTACCATTATCAGTTTGATTCTCATGTCGCTGTATGCGTATGCGGTTTCCCGCAAGAGCTTCAGATATCGGAGATTTTTCTCCATCTTTGCAATTCTTACCATGCTGTTCAACGGCGGGATGATTCCAACCTATATGGTCGTATCCCAGCTGCTCGGGTTGAAAGATACGTTATGGGCACTGATTCTGCCGCTGGCGATGAATGCCTTCTATATTATGATCCTGCGTACATTCTACTCCACCAGTGTACCGGATGCAGTCATTGAATCGGCGAAGATTGATGGCGCCGGTGAGTTCTATACCTTTATGAAAATCGTGGTTCCACTCTCCTTGCCGGGACTGGCAACCATCGGGTTGTTCAGTACACTCGGTTACTGGAATGATTGGTTCAATGCGCTGTTATACATCGATAATCCGAATCTGGTACCACTGCAATCTATGTTAATGCGGATTGAGTCGAGTATCCAATTTATCCAGCAGAACTCTGCTAACAGTTCGATGAGTCTGGCAGCCATGCAGTCCATTCCGCAGGATACGTCCCGAATGGCGATGGTTGTGCTTGCTACGTTGCCGATTATATTCGCTTATCCGTTTTTCCAGCGTTATTTTGTACAGGGTCTGACGGTGGGCGCGGTCAAAGAATAACCGGATCACGTTATAGGATTGGAGAGATGCAGATTGATGACTTATAAGGACCAAAGCAAATCCGTAGAGGAACGGGTACAACACCTGCTTAGCCTGATGACTACGGAAGAAAAGGTAGGTCAACTTACGCAGCCATTTGGCTGGCAGACCTATACGAATGATCAAGGGAACATCACGTTAAACGAATCCTTTAAACAGCAAGTGGAAAATGGGGGCGTCGGCTCCCTCTATGGTGCACTTCGCGCAGATCCGTGGACGGGCGTTACGCTGGAAAATGGACTATCCGCCAGAGAAGGCGCTGAGGCGGTCAATCTGATTCAACGTTATGCAATAGAACATTCCAGACTGGGGATTCCCATTCTGATCGGGGAAGAGTGCTCGCATGGTCATATGGCTATTGACGGAACGGTCTATCCTGTCCCTCTTTTACTGGGGAGCACCTGGAATGTGGATCTGTATCGGGAGATGTGCCGGGCAGTAGCACGGGAGACACGTGCTCAAGGTGGTGCGGTCACCTATTCTCCGGTACTGGATGTTGTGCGTGATCCGCGCTGGGGACGTACGGAGGAATGTTTCGGTGAAGATCCGTTTCTCATTGGAGAGCTGGCAGTTGCTTCCGTAGAAGGGCTTCAGGGTGAAAGTCTTGACCGTGGAGATACAGTAGCGGCAACGCTGAAACATTTTGTTGGTTATGGCAGCTCAGAAGGCGGACGTAATGCAGGGCCTGTACATATGGGCTGGCGCGAGCTGCTGGAAGTGGATCTCTATCCATTCCGCAAAGCGGTGGAAGCGGGCGCTGCGTCGATCATGCCAGCATATAACGAAATTGATGGCACGCCTTGCACCGTGAATACGGAATTGCTGGAAGATGTTTTGCGTAAGGATTGGGGCTTTGACGGTCTGGTCATTACGGATTGTGGTGCGATCAACATGCTAGCAAGTGGGCATGATGTCGCGGCGGATGGAATGGAAGCTTCCGTACAGGCGATTGAGGCAGGCATCGATATGGAAATGTCCGGTGAGATGTTTGGGCAATATCTGGTGCAGGCGGTGGCAGAAGGCAAACTTGATATGCAGGTTCTGGATCAGGCTGCCTCTCGCGTGCTGGCGTTGAAGTTCAGACTGGGTTTATTCGAACAGCCTTATGTGGATGCCGATCGGGCAGCAGAAGTAATTGGAAGTGAAGCGCATATTCAACTGGCACGCCAGTTGGCTGCGGAAGGGGTTGTACTTCTCAAAAATGAGGCTGACACGTTACCTCTCTCGTTAGCAAATGTGGGCCGGATTGCCGTGATCGGCCCAAATGCGGATCAGGCCTACAATCAACTGGGCGATTACACATCTCCGCAACCGAAGTCGAAAGTAGCGACGGTACTGGATGGGATTCGCAGTAAGCTGGCTAGTCATGTGGATGGGCAAACGGAGAAGAGTTCTGTTGGTGCTTTGACTGGTGACAGCAGTACAGATCAGGTTCTTTATGCACCAGGCTGCCGGATCAAAGGTGATTCGAAAGAAGGATTCGAGCGTGCGATCGAAGTTGCCAGTCAAGCGGATACGGTCATTATGGTGGTTGGTGGCTCCAGTGCACGTGACTTTGGAGAAGGAACAATTGATCTGAAGACGGGGGCTTCCAATGTGTCGGATAACTCCTGGAATGATATGGAGTGTGGCGAAGGGATCGACCGGATGACGTTGGGTCTTGCCGGAGTACAGTTGGAACTTATTCAGGAGATTCACAAGCTCGGCAAGAAACTTGTCGTTGTTTACATTAATGGTCGTCCCATCACTGAACCTTGGGTGGATGAACATGCCGATGCAATTCTGGAGGCGTGGTATCCGGGTCAAGAGGGCGGTCGTGCCATTGCAGATATTTTATTCGGTGATGTGAATCCGTCAGGCAAATTGACGATCTCCATTCCGAAGCATGTCGGCCAATTACCGATCTATTATAACGGCAAACGTTCCCGAGGCAAACGTTACCTCGAAGAGGATCTGGAGCCACGTTATGCATTTGGATACGGACTTAGCTATACCACATATGAGTACAGTGAACCGCAGCTGAGTGTTGCATCTATGACAACTGATGATTCAGTTACGGTATCGGTGAACGTGACCAACACCGGCCGTTATGCAGGTGCAGAAGTTGTACAGATGTACATCTCTGACGTGGTCAGCTCACTAACTCGTCCGGCCAAGGAACTGAAGGGGTTTGCAAAAGTGAACCTGGAGCCAGGAGAGACACAGACCGTGGAATTCCACATCGGGGCCGAGCAGCTGCAGTATATTGGTCGTGATTTGAAGCCTGTCGTTGAACCGGGACAATTCCATATTCATATCGGCAGCAGCGTAAACGATACGCAAATAGCCGAACTGACCGTAAGGGAGGCGTAAGACGTTGGAACGTATCAGACGATTTATTCGCGAGTTGTCCGAACATCAGTGGCTGGAGCAATTACAGCTGCGCAGCTGGGACATTACCCGCGCTTATTATCATGTGCCAGGACAGTATGAGGATCAGGGTGAGTACCCCGAAGGGCAAGATTTTGAGCGTTTTCCGAGCAAACAGGGAACGACTTATTTTTTCAGAACACGTTTGGAGATTCCTGCTACATGGCAGCAAACACCTTATGGGCTTGTATTTGAGACAGGCGGAGAAGGCTTGCTTCGGGTAAATGGGAACTCTTATCAGGGCCTTGACCGCAATCATACCTACGTCACGCTTGATCCATCCAAAGTCGGAAACGCTCCAGAACTGGAGATCGAGATGTTTGATCCGGTACCTGAACCTGTAGACCCGTTGAATCAACAGGCGGTTATTCAGCCGCCAATCACATCAATTACGAGCTTGCTGGTGAGACCCAATGAAGCGGTTCGTAGTCTGATGTATACCGTCATTATTGTCCGTGATTCGGCTGTGTTGCTACCGGAAAGTGACTTTCGGCGGGTTCGCCTGTTAGAACTGGTGTATCGTGCGATGGATCAATTTGTAGGCATGTCAGCAGAAGAGATTGAGCATGGAGAGGGTATTCGTCAGATTGAGAATAATCTGAAGCATCATGTGCGTGAGATTGGTGGAAACGCGGAAGGTCTGGAGCATATGGTGGGACAGTCACATATTGATATTGCCTGGCTGTGGCCTGTACGTGAGACGGTACGCAAAACGAGCCGTACTTTCTCCACCGTGGATGCACTCATGAATGAATATCCGGACTATGTTTATTCCCAGAGTCAACCCTTACTATATGCGTTTCTGAAGGAGCATGATCCCGAGCTGTACGCGCGGGTGAAGCAGCGGATTGTAGAAGGCCGCTGGGAACTGGTTGGCGGCATGTGGGTTGAGCCGGATCTGAACATCCCGAGCGGGGAGTCCCTGATTCGCCAGATGTTATATGGTCAGCGTTTCTATATGGAGGAGTTCGGCAAGACATCACAGATTGAATGGTTGCCGGATACGTTTGGGTATTGTGCCTCCCTGCCACAGATTTTGAAGCATGGCAATGTGGAATATTTCATGACAACAAAGCTCGGATGGAACGACACGAATGTGTTTCCATACGATCTCTTCCACTGGGTGGGCATTGACGGCACACCGATCCTGTCCTACCTCAATCATGGTGTTAACGAGCATACGTTGCCGAAGGACATTCATGATCACTGGCAGTCTTACCGTGAGAAAGCAGCGCATCCGGAGCATATGCTTCTGTACGGACACGGAGATGGCGGCGGTGGCGTAACACGCGAGATGCTGGAGTATGTGGATCGCGCAGACCTGATGGTTGGACAGCCTGCGAGCCGTTATAGCACAGCTGGAGCTTTCTTTGCCGGAATTGAAAAGGAGCAGCCTGTACTTCCGAAGTGGCATGGCGATCTGTATCTGGAGTTACATCGAGGAACCTACACGACCCATGCGCGCAATAAGCGCAACAATCGGAAAGCGGAGGTTCTGTATCGAGAAGCTGAGCTGTGGAACACACTCGCTCTGCCAGATATGGAGGCAGATGCAGAAGCTGAAGTGCGTTCGAATCTGCATGAAGGCTGGAAATTAATTTTGCTGAATCAATTCCACGATATTATACCGGGATCGGCGATTACGGAGTCCTACGTCACTTCGAATGAGGAATATGTACAGGTATTTGAATTGGGCAGAACCGGACTTAATCAAGGCACTGCAGCATTGACAACGGGTATCAACACAGAGGGACCGGAAGGTTCAGTAGCCTATGTTGTATTCAACAGCCTGGGCTGGAAACGGAGTTCAGTCGTTCAACTTCCTGTGCAGGATGGCTTTGATCGCTACGGGATTGATGAAGAAGGCCAGCGACTGCGGCTGGATCGGGAGGATGGCAGCATATCCATTCTCGTGACAGACATTCCGGCGTTTGGATATAAAACGATTTGGCTGGTACCGGAAAATACAAGGGAAACGAATGTACGGGAAATGAAGAACCTTGCCGCACAACCAACCTTTAATGATACATGGGATACCGCCTTTTACCATGTGCAGTTCAATGAACGTGGGGAGATCACCCGCCTGTGGGATAAAACTGCAGAGCGTGAGATGCTGAAGCCGGGAGAACGTGGCAATCAGCTTCATTTCTTCCATGATCGTCCAACGCTATGGGATGCATGGGATATCGACAGTCGTTATGAGGAACAGATTGCTGGCGAAGTGGAACTGTTGGAGAAAAAGCTGGTGCTGGCGGGTACAACGAAAGATGTCCTGCGTTTCCGCTGGAAGCTACATCAATCGGAAATCACACAAGATATCGTCTTTTATCATGACTCACGGCGAATTGACTTCCAAACACAGGTGAACTGGAACGAGAATCACAAACTTCTGAAAGTTGGCTTCCCGATTGATGTGGTGACCTCCAAGGCTACGTTTGAGATTCCATTTGGCACACTGGAACGTCCAACACATCGCAACACAAGCTGGGAGCAAGCCCAGTATGAGGTCTGTGGACATCGCTTCGCGGATGTATCCGAATATGGATACGGCGTGAGTCTGCTCAATGATTGCAAATACGGGTATGACGTGCAGGGAAGCACCATTCGTTTATCCTTGCTGCGTGCACCCAAATGGCCTGATCGCACAGCCGATCTGGGAGAACATGAATTCACGTATTCCCTCTACCCACACGAAGGAGAATGGCGAACAGCACACACCGTACGACAGGCCGCCGAACTGAATCATGAGGTGACGGTACAGCAAGTGAAACAAGTGCAACAAAAGGGTCAGATACAACAAGAGCAGCAGATAGAACAGGTACAGCCAAGCACAGGGACTGGAGTCGATCCACTTGAAGATGCAACGGCAACCGCTGCACATTCTCGTCCAGCTACGGGCTCATGGATTAACTTCAACAGCAGTCACGTGATTCTAGATACCGTCAAAATGGCAGAGGATGGGCACGGAACAGTCCTTCGTTTCTATGAATCGTCAGGCAAACGCGAAAACATCACATTGCAATGGCCATATGCCTTTGAGCAAGCCTATCACTCCAACGCACTGGAAGAACCGATCAAACCACTGGCCCATACCAATGGCCAGATTACACTATCTTTTAAACCTTACCAAATACAAACCGTGCTACTGCGGTAAACCTTTTTGAAATATTTTTGAGCTATACATGTCCAGCTCTTTATTCACACGTTAACGGAGGGGACAGAAATAACCAGAAGAAGCGAAGCGTTCGCCTTTATCCCCAGATTTTACCCTTTAGAAAAGGGAAACAAAAAAATCTGGGGATAACAGCGATCGGAAGGTTATTCTGTCATCGTAGTGGTCTAGTGTGAATGTTCTCAGCTTGATCTTTTATAGCTACACCATTCAATTTGTTTAAGGAGTTGCACTCATCCATGGAACAGTTCAGATTACCCAAAATACCCATGCCACCTGTTGCTTTGCCACAATCCATTCAGGCCGTGCTCGAAGAAGCAGAACAGAAGTTGGCTCACCGACCGAAGCTGCTTCAATTATTCAAAAACTGCTTCCCCAATACCATCGAAACAACAACCAAGTTGATGGAGGATGGCACTACGTTTGTGATCACAGGAGATATTCCGGCTTCCTGGCTGCGTGATTCCGTGGAGCAGGTGGTACATTACATTCCGTTTGCAAAAGAAGACGAGGACCTGCAGCGCATTATTGGCGGGCTGATTAAACGTCATATCCAGTATGTTCATATCGATCCCTATGCCAATGCCTTCAATGAGACGGCCAACGACTGGCACTGGAACACCACGGACGAAACCGACATGTCACCTTGGGTGTGGGAGCGTAAATTCGAGATCGACTCATTATGTTTTGTTGTACGGTTGGCCTATTTATATTGGAAGGAAACCGAGCTGACCGACATTTTCGATTCAAGCTTCAAAGCAGCGATGCGTAAAATCGTGGACCTGTTCAAAGTCGAACAGCATCACATGGAACAATCTCCATATCACTTTACTCGTAATAACGGTATCCCAACAGATTCCCTGCGCAATCACGGAAAGGGTATGCCAGTCAACTACACGGGTATGATCTGGTCAGGTTTCCGTTCCAGTGATGATGTGTGTGATTTCCACTACAATATTCCTGGCAACATGTTCGCGGTTGTAGCTCTGCGCCAAATGCAGGAGTTTGCCGAGTGGGTGTTCCGTGATATGGAACTTTTGCAGGAACTGAAGGATCTGGAGCAGGACGTGGATCACGGTATTCAGCTGTACGGGATTTATCGTCATCCGGAATTTGGACCGATCTATGCGTACGAGACGGACGGTTATGGCAACCACTGTCTCATGGACGATGCGGGTACACCAGGACTGATGTCCATTCCATATCTAGGTTACGTCACAGCAGATGATCCGATCTACCAGAATACGCGCCGCTTCGCTCTGAGCAAAGAGAACCCATTCTACTATGAGGGCAAGGTTGCCAAAGGGATTGGTAGCCCGCACACCCCACCAGATTACATCTGGCATATGGGATTGTCCATGCAGGGACTGACGGCACAGTCTGCCGAGGAGAAACTGGAGATTATTCGCATGCTCGAAGCGACAGATGCAGATACAGGTTATATGCATGAAGGCTTCCACGCAGATGATCCAACGATTTTTACACGAAAATGGTTTGCATGGTCCAACAGTCTATTCTCCCAGTTGGTCTATAAATCCATGAAGGATGGCCTGTTATGAGTATCCAACTTCATGATAAAAAGCTGATTATCTTCGCTGATCCTGCGTTTCCAATGGAAGGTGCTTCTCCAACTCATGAGGCTCTGAATACATGGAAAGCAGTCGAAGAGATCACCGTTGTAAACGCTGAAGAACTTGCAGAGGCTTTGAAGACCACAGCAGGTGAAGGATGTCTGGTCAATCTGCATGCACCCTATTTTCCCAAGTCTGCCTGGACGGAGATTGCAGCTTACTTGCATCAGGGCGGAAGCCTGATCAGTGTTGGTGGTGCGCCCTTCAAACGTCCGGTTCGATATGAGAATGGGGCATGGGTTGTAGAGTCAGAGCAGACCGCGTATCACCAGGAACTCTATATTCATGAGGCGTTGAACGTATCTTCTGCCAATGTGCAATCGTACACTTCATCCGAACAGATCCCGCTTCTCACTGGGAAAGAGGGGCTGTTCGAGAAGGCAGATACATGGAATCTGGTTCCACATACAACCAAAACAAGTGATCTGCCCCACCAGATGGGTTCATCAGGACCGATGAGTACGCAGATTTACCCATTACTTTGTGGCATGAGTAAGGATGGACGCAGTGTTGCCGCTCCGGTCGTTCTGTGGGAAAACTCGCGCGGGACTTTCGTTGGTTCACGTTGGATGTTTGTGCATCTGCCACTGACCACTTCATTCTGGGAGCAGGATGGCGCTGCCGAGATTGTGAAGTGGGCGCAATTCTGTGCGCAAGGTGTAACTGAGCTATCTCTGAAAACGAATTACGCTTCGTATGAGCCAGATGAGCGGGCTGTACTCACACTTCAAGGCCAGATTTTACAGCGAGCAGGCAAAAGGCGTACAGCGTCTGAGCTGTGGACATTCGACATAACAGTGGAGCATGAAGATCGCACAAGTGGCACGACGGAAAAGGTATGGAGCCAGCGAATGGAGATGGAACTTTCCGGTGAGCAGCGCTTTGAACGTATACTTCTCCCGATTTCCATTGAGAGTGGGCTGTATCGGATCGTCTGCCACGCGCAGGCACCTGACGGGGAAGTTCGGACCTTGCGTCAAGGCTTCTGGGGACAGGACGCTGCATTGCTGGCAGAAGGGGAACTGATTACCCGCAGCAGGGACTATTTTGTAAAAGACGGACGTCCTCTCCCTGTTGTGGGCATGACCTACATGACCTCCGATGTGGCACGGAAATTTCTGTTTTTGCCGAATGCGGATGTCTGGGATCGAGATATGGCTCAGATGGCGAAAACCGGCATTAACTGGATTCGGACGGGAATCTGGACCGCCTATCGCAACATGATGCAGGTGGACGGTCATATGGCAGAGGATGTGCTTCGTGCCATTGATGCATTTATTTTAACGGCGAAACGCCACGGCTTACAGGTCACGTTCACTTTCTTCTCCTTTACACCGGAGACATGGGAAGGCACGAATCCGTATTTGGACCCGCAGAGTGTCGAAGCACAGAAACGTTTCATCCGCAGCATCGTCAGTCGTCACACGCATACAACACATGTGGACTGGGATCTGATTAACGAGCCATCCATGTTTGATCCGGTGCGCATCTTCTCCACTGGCCCACGCTCGGCGAGGGATTCATATGAACAGCAGGCTTATATCGCTTGGCTTCAGCAGCGTCATCAGACGATTGAGGCGTTGCAGGAGGCATGGAATATGTCACCGAAGCAGCTTCCGAACTTTGCAGCCGCGGTGATCCCGGAGGCGGAAGAGATTAATTTTGATGTACAGGACATGCACAAGGCCAAAAAAGGAACACGCTGGCTTGATTATTGTCTTTTCTCCATGGAAATGCACAATGTTTGGGCTAGAGAGCTTGTAGGTACGATCAAGGATCTGGTACCGAATCATCTGGTTACCGTGGGGCAGGATGAAGCACTTGGTGCGCAGCGTCCTTCACCTTTCTTCTATGAACGTGAAGTGGATTATACAACCGTGCATTCCTGGTGGTTAAACGATGATCTGATCTGGGACGGCATTTTCGCTAAAACGCCACATAAGCCAAATCTCATTCAGGAGACGGGCATCATGTATGTGGAAACTCCCGATGGGCGAGCCAAACGTTCGGAAGAAGAGCTTCGTGGCATTCTCGAACGCAAGTACGCTTATGCTTTCTCGACAGGCGGCGCAGGGGCGGTGCAATGGATTTGGAATACCAACTTTTATATGGATAATGCCAATGAGTCTCATATCGGAGCCTTGCGTGCAGATGGTACGGAGAAGCCTGAGGCAGAGGTATCTTATGATTTTGGACGATTCATGCATGGCATTCGTGATCTCTTTGAAGACCGCGAGCTGGAGGAGATTGCAGTGGTGTTCCCGTATTCCAATGACTTCTCCAACCGTGCTCTGGCCTATGATGCCACAACGAAGCTGACTCGTGTGATGTCCTATGATCTGAAAATGCCGTTCCGTGCGTTATCCGAATACCATCTGGAAGCGCTGGAGCAGCAACCACCGAAGCTGATCATCGTACCGAGTCCGCACAATATGGACAGTGATGCACTGCATCAATTGCTCACGTTCGCGGAGAACAAAGGCACGAGCCTGCTTATTACAGGGCCGCTGGGACTGGACGCATACTGGAAGGCAACTGACCGGGCCGATCATATCATAGGCAAACGCAGTCTGGGTAACGTGCAGCGGGAGGAATTGCTGAATATTAATGGAGTGAATCACCGAGTCACCTATGGACGGCGTCGTATCGCCGAGGTGGCGAAGGAGACGTTGCTTCATGGGGATAATGATACACCAGATGAAGTACACGTTTTGCCTTTGGGCAAAGGGAAATTAATCTGGACCCCGCTGCCGCTCGAGTTAAACGGACGCGATGAACCACTTGCTGAATTGTATCGTTACGCCACTGAGGTTGCTGGCATCGAACAGGAGTTGGAATGGATATCTGGCGGGGATGTCGCAGGAATCTACGGGCGGAAGCTGAGTTTTCCAAAAGGAAATCTGTATGTATTCGTATCGGAGTTTGCCTTGAACCATGAAGTTCATGTGAGAGATCAACGTACAGGTGTATCGTACTCGTTCCAATTGGAGAAAAATCGTTCTGTGCTGTTTGCCACAGATGCTTCTGGAAACCTGACTGCGGTGTATCGCCCTGATGAGGTTGAGATTGTACAACAAGATGAAAGAGGTGGGATAACACGATGACCAAGAAAAAGAGAGCACATATTATTTCGCATACCCACTGGGATCGGGAATGGTACTTGCCGTATGAGAAGCATCATATGCGTCTTATTCAGCTCGTCGATTCACTGTTAGATCAGCTGGATGAAGGATCAGACTACAAAAGCTTTTATTTGGATGGACAAACGATTATTATCGAAGATTATCTTCAGGTTCGACCGGAGCAGAAGGAACGACTGGAGAAGCATATTCGCAATGGACGGATTGTGATTGGGCCATGGTACATTTTGCAGGATGCGTTTCTGACGAGTGGAGAAGCTAATGTGCGCAACATGCAGGTTGGACATAAGGACGCCAAACGTTACGGCACCCCTTCGAAAATTGGTTACTTTCCCGATACATTTGGATTGGTCGGACAGACTCCGCAGCTGATGCAACAATCGGGCATTGATAATGTGTTTTTTGGTCGTGGTGTGAAGCCTACGGGATTTAATAATACGGTATCGGATGCCGGATATGAATCAAGCTTCTCGGAGCTGATGTGGGAAGGACCAGACGGATCAAAAGTACTCGGTGTATTGTTTGCCAACTGGTACTCCAACGGAAATGAAGTTCCAGTAGACGAGGAATCGGCCCGCAAGTTCTGGGAAACCAAGCTTGCAGACGCTGAGAAATATGCATCAACGAATGAGTTGTTGTACATGAACGGATGTGATCACCAGCCGATTCAACGAGACCTGCCAGAAGCCATCCGTATGGCTGAGCAATTATATCCCGATATCGAGTTTGTTCACTCGAACTTTCCGGATTATCTGGAAGCTTTGAGAGCATCGTCTGAACATGAGTTGTCCACGGTCAAAGGCGAATTGCGCAGCCAGCGTACCGATGGCTGGGGAACTCTGGTGAACACCGCCTCGGCTCGTGTGTATCTGAAACAGATGAACCAGCTGGGCCAGACTATGCTGGAAAAAGTGGCTGAACCCCTGGCATCCTACGCCTATCTGCTTGGATATGCCTATCCACATGATCAACTGACGTATGCCTGGAAAACGCTGATGCAAAATCACCCACATGACAGCATCTGTGGATGCAGTGTGGATGAGGTGCACCGCGAGATGGTGACACGGTTTGATAAGAGCCGTCATGTAGCAGAGGCTTTAATTGAAGAGAGCACCAGCCAGATTGCTACAGCTGTTGATACCTCCATCTTTGAGCGTTACGGCGAAAATGCCCGGCCTGTTGTGGTGTTTAATACAACGGGGTGGGAACGTAGCGGTGTAGTTCAGATGGAACTGGACGCGGCTCGGTTGTATTTCCGGGATGAATATACATTGGAGGAAATGGCGGCACAGATGAAAGCCGTTGACCTGTCAGACCGCATACTGGTAGATGAAGATGGTAACCACATTCCATGTATGGTGGAGGATCTGGGTCTGCAATTTGGCTATGATCTGCCGGATGATCGCTTCCGTCAGCCGTATAGTTGTCGGCGAGTACGTATTCGTTTTGAAACAGAAAATGTAGCTGCATTTGGCCTGAAAACCTATGCATTGATCAACGTTGCGGATGATGCTAAGAGTGGTACTCCATCGAAAACGACTACGCTGTTGCGTGGTGAACGTGGTATGGAAAATCAATATTTGATCGTCACAATTGCTGACAACGGTTCACTCACACTCACAGATAAACGAACAGGCCGGACTTACAAAGATCTTGGCGTGTACGAAAACGTGGGCGATATAGGCAATGAATACATGTTCAAGCAGCCAGAGAACGAAGTGGCGCGAACAACACACGAGCTTCAGGCCGAGATTCGGGTCCTTGAGGATACATCATACTTGGCCTCGTTCGAAGTGATTCATCATTGGGAAATACCGGAGTCAGCAGATGAGATGCTGGATCAGGAACAGCGAGAACTGATTTATTATCCACATCGCAAAGCCCAGCGTTCAGCGAAAATGATTCCACTTCAGATCCGTACTGTTATATCGCTTAGTCGTAGTGGAAAAGGCGTCCAGATGGAAACAACCTTCAACAATCAGGCGAAGGATCATCGGGTACGCGCCCTTTTCCCAACGGATCTTGTATCTGCTGTTCATCATGTGGATTCCATGTTCGAAATTGCAACGCGTGATAACAAGCCTGCACCAGAGTGGCAAAATCCAAGCAATACACAGCATCAACAGAATTTTGTGGATGTGAGTGAAAAGGACGCCGGATTGGTTGTTGCCAATCTGGGCCTGAATGAATATGAAGTGCTTCAAGATGGGCGTAACACGATCGCCGTAACGCTGCTTCGTTCTGTGGGCGAACTTGGAGATTGGGGCTTGTTCCCGACACCAGAAGCACAATGCCTTGGTGAACATACATCTAAAATCGAGATCATTCCGCATGATGGAAATGGTGCAGCGTCAGGTGCATATATTGAAGCCTATCAGTTCCAGGTTCCTTGGACGCTGGCACAAACCGAAGTACATCCGGGTTATCTGACACCTAACAACACACCGTTTGCATGGAAAGGAGACGGCTTGGCTTTTTCATCACTCAAGGTGAATGAAGATTCCAGTGATGTGATGCTCCGCTGGTTCAATATGACCACTGACTCTGCCACGTTGAAGCTTGCAGCATCACAAGCGAATCCACAGCCATTCGAAACGGCATACAAAAGCAACATCCTGGAGGAAGAGGGCGAAAGGCTTCATGCCCGCAGCATAGAAGAGGCATCAACATTATCATTTGCCAACAAGGAATGGAACATACAGACAGGTTCATGCGAGATCGTTACTGTCGGCTTGCGCCGCTGATAAAAGTTGTTTAAAGAGTCGAAAAACAGACTTTTGAACACACACTAAAAGGTACAGGACTGCAAGTGTACAATAAACTAGGCATTACGTACGTTGGCGGGAGGGTTACGCTATTTACCAGATGTATCTGTTGAGTTATTGGTTGTTTTTCTATAGAATGAACAGTAGAATTGCTAATGATCGAAAGTACCTATGCCATCAAGATGGCCATGGGTACACTTCAATTGTTCATTCTATATTGAAACATTAAGGGGGCTTGAAGCCATGGAATCCTTGGGAGGACTGCTTCAGCAGCTGAACCCTGCCTTTCGTGAGCAATCGCGGCGGATTGCGGCGGAATTGATGGAAAATCCGTACGTACGCGAATTCCGCGCAGGTCATCCTGAACTTCAAGATGCACAGCTCATGACCGATCTGAGCAAGCTGTTTCAGTACGCCAAAGACTCTAAGAACTGTGCGAATTGTCCGGGACTCGACAACTGTCCTAACGATTTTCAGGGCCACTTTTGCAAACTGGAAGTAGAACATTTTAACGGTAAACCCGAAATTATAGATATAAAAGCACCTTGTTCCAAACATATCGCCCGGCAAAATGAACATATCATTAAGCAACGCATTCGCAGTTTCTATGTGGATGAGCGTGCGCTCAGTGCCGGATACAACGACGTGGAGATCATGGGCAAGGATCGGATGCGTGCTCCGGCAGTGAATCAGGTGCTTCGTTATATTAGGGAGACCAAGGAGAATGGATTATCTCCGCAAGGACTGTTTCTGGAAGGAACATTCGGGACGGGTAAGACGTTCCTGATGTGTTATCTGCTGCATGAACTGGCGGTTGCAGGCCACACGGGTGTCATTATTTATATGCCTGACTTTGTGGAGGATCTGAAATCCATGATCAGTGAAGGGCAGAAGCTGAAGGAAATGACGGATATTTTGAAAAGTTGTGATCTGCTCATCTTTGATGATATCGGGGCAGAGAATCTGAACCCTTGGGTTCGGGATCATGTGATGGGGTCTATTTTGAACTATCGGATGAATCGTAAACCAACGTTCTATACGTCCAATTACAATCTGGATGGGCTGGAAAAACATCTTAGTTTCACCAATCGGGACGGCGAGGAATCGAATAAAGGCCAGCGTCTCATGGACCGGATTCGTCCATTCGTGGATGTCATCTCCGTTCGGGGTGAGAATCAGCGCGGTAAACGTTAAAGCGATCTAATTGAACGAAACGGTTCTGGACAAGGTTAATCTTCAAATTATCGGTGGAGCTTTTGATTTAGAAGCTCAGCTGATTGCAATCAAAAGCTACAGTAGTCCCAAAAAAAGCCTGGATTTCGCAATGTCGCGAAAACCGGGCTTTTCTGGTCCTGCGTGAGCCTGAGCAACCTATTCGGTGAGAAATTTGAAGATAACCATACCGAAAAAGATCACTGTCATCAGGCCGGCCATGCCGGCAACACCCGCGATCAGATCAAATAGATCGTTGCGGGGTTCCTCGTTCACATGTTCACGCGGGTCGCTGATCCGCACATTTGCATCCATGTTATTGCCTCCTTATGGGGAAACAGCTTGCCCGTATTGGGGGCTGAAACCCGGAGTAATTTTAGTATACTTGGAAAAGAAAGCGTTTGTAAAGATTTTGCAGTTAGTATGCCACATCCTGTAATTGTGAAGATTTGATGTTGGGAAGATGAACATTGCAGCGTTCAATTCACAAGTTTGACGTACCTGTGTTATACTGGAAGTGTCGTTCACGACGTTACAGGTTAAAATAAACCGTAAGTATATATAAGGAGGACAATTTCATGGCTATTGTTAACGTATCCGATCAATCCTTCAACGCTGAAGTAGAAGGCGAAGGAACGGTTCTTGTTGATTTCTGGGCGCCTTGGTGTGGTCCTTGTAAAATGCTCGCTCCAATCCTGGAAGAGCTGTCCACAGAAGTTGGCGATGCAGTGAAAATTGCTAAAGTTAACGTGGATGAAAATCCGGAATCTGCTTCCCGCTTCGGCGTAATGAGCATTCCAACTTTGATCTTCTTCAAAGACGGTCAACCAGTAGATAAAGTGGTTGGTCTGAACTCGAAAGATGCGCTCAAAGGAATTATCGCAAAACACCAATAATTTACAGGCTTACACATACGCCTCCGGTTTACATGCCGGGGGCGTTTTGCGTCGAATACCTTTATGTAGGACAATATAAAGTATACTATTTATATAAAATGAAACTGGAAATTTACATGTTTAACGAAGAAGACAGAAATGAGTGTAGAAGCATACCCGTTGCAATTTTATCCGAGTTTCACCTTTAATATGTTTTGGACTAATTACTCACACAATAGCGGAGAGAACAGAAAAAACCTGAAAAAGCGAAGCGTTCGCCTTTATCACCGGATTTTCCCCTTGTAAAAGGGAATCAAAAAAATCTGGGGATAACAGCGATTGGAAGGTTGTTCTGTTATCGTAGTGTTCGTGTGAATTATTTGTAACGTGAGGATTTCAGCTTTTTCGGGAAGGAGGATTCACAGAATTATGGATCAATTCATGAATGATTTGCAGGATCAGGAGAAGGCATTGGAGCAGATTCGTCACAAACTCGCTTTGCTGCCAGACATGTCTGGATGTTACCTGATGAAGAACAGTGAAGGCACCATTATTTATGTGGGTAAGGCTAAAGTTCTAAAGAACCGCGTACGCTCTTATTTTATCGGCAGTCATAACGGAAAGACCCAGCGTCTGGTGTCTGAAATTCGTGATTTCGAATATATCGTGACGGGCAGTAACATGGAAGCACTCATTCTGGAGTGTAACCTGATCAAGAAACATATGCCGCGGTACAACGTGTTGCTTAAGGATGACAAGACATTCCCATATCTTAAAATTACAAATGAAAAGCACCCCCGGCTGGAAGTAACCCGGCGTGTGCTGAAAGATAAAGCCAAATATTTCGGACCTTATCCGAACTCATATGCGGCACACCAAACGAAAAAATTGCTCGACCGGATGTATCCACTGCGCAAATGTGGTGTAATGCCCAAAGAAGTCTGTCTGTACTATCACATGGGACAGTGTCTTGCCCCTTGTGTGAAGGAAGTGGAGAAGGAGCAGTACGACCAGATTTCCCAAGAGATTGGTTCATTTCTGAGCGGTGGTCACGAAGAGATCAAGAAGGATTTGCAGCGTAAGATGCAGGAGGCCGCGGAAGATCTTTATTTTGAACGAGCCAAGGAACTGCGCGACCAGGTGATCGCCATCGATGCGATGATGGAAAAACAGAAAATTACGATGGCCGATGCCAGAGACCGTGATGTATTTGGTTTTGCCATTGATAAAGGCTGGATGTGTGTCCAGATTCTATATATGCGTCAGGGTAAAATGATTGAACGTCACGTATCAACCTTCCCGTTTTACGGTGAGGCGTACAGTGATTTCATGTCTTACGTAACACAGTATTACAGCGATAATCCGGCATTGCCACAAGAAATTTTGTTGCCGGAAATGCCCAAGGATCTTGCAACGGATAACGACAGTTTGGATACAGTATCTGATGCTGAGGGATCGGTGCCTGCCGCAGTTACGGTAGAGTTCGATCAGACGGGACAAGTAGAGCACAGTAACGCTCCCCAAACAATGGTTGCTGAGACTCGTGCAGCTTACGGAGGTTCCGCTGAGGCAGAAGGTGAACAACCTGATAGTGTGCAAGAGGATGCTCCAATAACGGATACAACTGCTTCAACTGAAAAGCTTCCATCAGGACTGGAAGATCCAACTCAGGTTGCTGCTGCTTTACAGGAGTGGTTGGAGATCAAAGTGCTCATCCCGCAACGTGGATTGAAACGTCAGATGATCACCATGGCTGTGGATAACGCGCGTGTGGCATTGGAAGAGAAGTTCCGTTTGATTGAGCGAAATGAAGAACGTACATCGAAAGCTGCTGAAGGACTGGGACGTTTTATTGGATTGGATCAGCTTCACCGTATTGAAGCGTTTGATAACTCGAACATCCAGGGTACAAACCCGGTATCTGCCATGATCGTATTTACCGATGGTAAACCGGATAAGAAGGAATATCGGAAGTACAAGGTCCGTTCGGTTGAAGGGCCGGATGATTATGAAACGATGAGAGAGGTCATCCGTCGCCGTTACGAGCGGGTATTAAAAGAAAACCTGACCCAGCCTGACCTGATTGTGGTCGATGGTGGTAAAGGACAGATCTCGGCTGCGGTCGATATTTTGGAAAATGAGCTGGGGCTGTTTATTCCGGTATGTGGTCTGGTGAAGGATGCGAAGCATAAGACTTCACAGTTGATGATCGGTAATCCACCGGAAGTCATCTCCCTGCCTCGGGATAGTCAGGAATTCTACCTGTTGCAGCGGATACAGGAAGAGGTCCACCGTTTTGCGATCTCGTTCCACCGGGAACAGCGTGGAAAATCAATGGTGACATCACGTTTGGATGCCATTCCGGGTATTGGAGAGAAGCGGCGTAAGCTGCTGTTGAAGCATTTTGGCTCTTTGCGCAAAATAAAAGAGGCCAGCGTCGAAGACTTCCGGCCTCTATCTATTGGTGACAAACTGGCAAATCAGATTATTGCAGCACTTCGGGATGAGGAGTCGTAACATACGGCTTCTCTTTTTGTTTTGGATTGAATTTGTAGACCACATATCCAACGATGGCCGGCAGTACAATCCAGAAGAGTCCGGCAGCCATATTCAGGGCATCGCCCATAAACACCAAGCTGAGTCCCATAAGCAAGCTGTCGAAGATCACATGCGCGAATACAACGGCAATGAAGCCGTGACGCAGCATGATCAGACTGAACAGCAATCCAATCACCATCAGTTCAATGGGACGGGTGATTACTGGATAGATCGGATACAATGTGTGTCCAAGTGCCCAAATGATGGTTGGAATCAGACAGGCAATAAACGTGTTACGCACAATCTTTTGCATCATGCGAATGCCGAACAGTCGATAGACAGTTTCTTCACCAATACCGGCCATCCAGGCCATGATCGGGAAGAGCCAGGCATAAGTCATATTAAATGTAGATTGATCTGCTGACGTCGTTGACCATGTGCCAATGCTTCGCTCCAGAATGAAGAACAGGATGGATTGCACACCCAGTAGAATGAATGCCCACAGGTAACCAGCATACATACTGTGAAGTACATATTTTCCATATCCGGGTTCTTTCGCACGAGGCCATGGGTTCAGACCTATTTTACGCCACATGCCGTCACCGGCAACAAGGGACAGATAGATGGTTGCACTCATGACGAGCGTAATTCCCGCCTGCATTAACATCAGGAACGCTAACATGAAGCTGGAGAGCCCTTGTGCCTGAAAGAGTGGAATCATGTTCAGTGTACCAATTACCGAAGCTGCGAAATACACCAGCGAGAGAATGATCCCGCGTTTGAAAGACGTATGTGCTCGGGTCAGAATGCTATAGATGATTGCCAGCACGCCCAGAACAAAGGTCAGGAATGCATAACCACCATAAGTCATCCAATTGGCTTGGCGCGTTTGATCTTTCACATAGTCGGTATGGGATTCCGGGACCGAGAAGCCAGGATCGAAGGATCGTACCGCCCCCTCTTCAAACGTAAAATTCAGTTCAAGCTTGGAGTCTCCAATGGCTTTTTCAGAATCCACATACTTCAGTCCCGCTTCACCATCGCGAGTCTCCAGTTGAAGCGCAGGTACTTCATAACCGAATTCGGTCAGAACGCCAGCCGCCAGCTGTTGTTTCTCGTCCAGCGATATATTGCCTTCAGCAAGTGCTTGCGATGTGGTCACTCGTCCACTAACCTGCTCCGCCTCAATGGCGGTATAGAGAGAAGAAGGCAGTTCCCGTTTGAAGCCGACTACTTTTCCTGTTTTCATATGTACGTCAACATTAAGATATCCGCCTTTGTGTTGATCAGGCAAACGAACGCGGAATACATCGTAAGGATAGCTTGTTTCCCATTTCTGGTTATAGGTATCAAGTTGTTTGGTTTTGGCCATATACCCGTAGATATCCGAATGTGTCTGGTAGGTTACCAGGGTTTTTTCATCATCATTTGGCAGTGTATAGTCATTCACAGAAGCTGCAAATGATCGTGCGGATTGCTTCGCCTGCTCCTTGGTTATGAAGGATGTGGACGAAATTTCTGTCGTTTGTGATGAGGTAGCAGGAAAGATCTGAAATACAAAAAATAGAATCAGGCCAATCGCCGCAAGCAACCCCAGCCGCTTGAAGTTAGCCTTGAGTTGCAAAGGCTGCCCTAAGGGATTCATATGATGGTGTTCCTCCTTAATCTAATATGGATATTAAAGTTAACATAGCACAGGCCAAGCACCGAATGCCAATGATGTAACGAAAACAGGTGTAAATCCTTGAAAATGAATGAAAAGGACCGAAAGAATCTGATCCATCCGTCGCCATATCTGAGTTCTTCCCTTTTTGGCTGAATTCGATGCTATTTACACAAAAAACGTTTTGTCTACAAACGTCGCAGCGCTTATAATTTTGAAACAAATGTGCAATGATTCGCATGTCTTTCGCCCAACAAGGGAACGAATAGGATATATTCCAACTTCATTATATATGTCGTTTTAATCTGAATCATACTTGTTTAACGTTTGGCAACAGCATTTCAGATGAAGAAGGCTCCACAGGTGTGGAGTTGTTTTCATTTAAAAGAGGTGGAAGATACTCAAGTGAAACTGAATGTTCAATGGATGCGATTATCGCCACCCCGTATTCTTGTGTTAGGGTTTGCTGGCATCATATTGGTAGGCACACTGTTGTTAATGCTTCCGGCATCCAACCGTAACGGTGACAGTCTTGCATTTATTGATGCGCTCTTTACAGCAACTTCGGCTGTTTGTGTCACTGGTTTGGTTGTGGTCGATACAGGGACTCATTTCTCGGTGCTGGGTCAGGTTGTGATTGCGATTCTGATTCAGATTGGCGGACTGGGCTTCATGACAATGTCCACATTGGTTGCCATTGCGTTCAAACGGCGGATTTCGCTTAGAGAGCGGTTGATTCTACAGGAAGCGATGAATCAGAGCACGATGGAGGGCATCGTCCGGCTAATACGTAAAGTTGTGATCTACTCACTCATTATCGAAGGCATATGTGGCACACTGTTTGCCATTCGCTGGTCGTTCGACATGCCAGTCGGACAGGCGATCTATTATGGCTATTGGCATGCGATCTCGATGTTCAACAATGCGGGCTTTGATATGTTTGGGGATTTCCGCAGTCTGACCGGTTATGTGTATGACCCGTTGGTTAATTTTACTGCAATGTTCCTGATTGTCTCTGGTGGTATCGGTTTTGTGGTGTTGTCAGATCTGGTGGATTACCGCAAAACGCGGAAGTTGTCTCTGCACTCCAAAGTTGTACTGTTAATGACTGGATTGTTAATTGTGTTTGGTGCACTTGTCATTTTCGTATTTGAATTCAGCAATCCACGGACACTGGGTGGCCTGAACTGGGGTGGCAAAATTCTCGGTTCATTCTTCCAGTCCGTTACGCCGCGAACAGCAGGAGCCAATACGGTAGATATTGCTGGACTCAGACAGGCAACACAGTTCTTTATGATCATTCTGATGTTTATTGGTGCTTCGCCAGGTTCTACCGGAGGCGGGATCAAAACAACGACATTTATGATTATGGCTGGCGCGGTCATCGCCATGATGCGAGGACGTGAAGATATCGTATTTTTCCGCTACCGGCTCGTACAGGAACGGATTTTCAAGGCGCTTACCATTACATTGCTGGCACTCTTGTTGATCATAGCTGTAACGATGGCACTGAGTACCACAGAAGACGCCAGTTTTATGATGATCTTATTTGAAACAACATCGGCCTTTGGTACTGTGGGATTATCGCTCGGACTGACGCTGAAGTTGACTACATTGGGCAAGCTCCTGCTCTGTTTTACGATGTTTGCAGGAAGGCTTGGACCGATCACATTAGCGTATGCACTTGGGCAGAAAAAGGGTAAAGAGTTATACAGGTATCCGGAAGGCAAAATGATTATTGGATAAGGGGTTCGTGAAGAACAATGAAAACACAGCAGTTTGCGGTGATTGGGCTTGGGCGGTTTGGCTCCAGTCTGGCACAGGAATTAATGGAACTCGGCTACGAGGTACTCGGGATTGATAAAAATGAAGAAGTCGTCGAAGACATGAGTGAATTGGTCACCCATGCCGTTGTAGCCGATGCCACAGATGAGGAAGTGCTGCGCTCCCTGGGTATTCGGAATTTTGACTGCTGCATCGTTGCCATCGGGGATGATATCCAGACGAGCATTCTCACTGCGATTCTGTTAAAAGAGCTGGGTGTCAAGACGGTCGTGGCCAAGGCCATATCCGTCCTTCACGGACGAGCATTGGATAAACTGGGGATCGATCGTGTCGTTTATCCTGAGCGGGATATGGGCATTCGGGTTGCCCACCAGCTGGTTACCCCAAACTTGCTGGATTACATTGAATTATCCAATGATTACAGTATTGTCGAGATGAAGGTTCCCGCCTGTCTGCACAACAAAACACTTTCAACCCTGAATGCACGCGTACGTTTTGGTTGCAGCATTGTAGCGTTACAGAAAGAAGCTGGTGTCATTATTGCTCCAACAGCACTGGACTCGCTTCAAATGGGGGATATCATGGTCATTATTGGTAATAATGCAGATATCGACCGATTTGAAGAAGAGGTTATCAGCCAAGAGAGCTGATAATTAAGATGAGTTATATATGGAAGCCAGGCGTTAGATCCTGGCTGATTCAGATCAAGGCAAAGGCGTCGTAGCCCTCCGTGAGGGCAATGGCGCCTTTGCTGTAAAGAGTGCAGCCGTCTCCTTGACCCATTGTCTGGAGGTCTCGCTGAGGTCTTCCTTTTCCCCATAGATCATGCAAGTTGTTCTGCGGGTCTGCTGTAATTGAGGCAAATGAACAGAAACAAGATCATTGTCCGCGAGTAATTGTGGACGAAGATATGACTTGGGCAATAGAGCAGCAGCTTTGGCGGAAGGCAGAAGTCGGATGATCGCTTCAAAGGAATCAATCTCCATGCGAATATCCGGCATCACGGCACAGCGCTGGAAGAGGTCGTCCGTTAATTTGCGGTACCAGGTGCCTTTGGAGAAGGTGATCATCGGCAGATCCTGCAAATGCTCCATCCCGGCTTCCTTACCGGACAAGGGGTGTGTAAGCGGCACAACCAGTTCCAGGTGATCGTCAAAGAGCGGCACACAGTTAAGCCCCACTTCGCTGATGGAGGAGGCGACAATGCCCACATCGGCTTTTTTGTCACGCACAAACGAGACAATTTCATGTGTTTTACCCGTCAACAGTTTCAGTTCGGCATTTGGATGCTTCTCCATAAAGGCATTCACGAGAGGTGGTAACGTGGTTTGAAGCGTCGTCAGACTGGCTCCGAGTGTAATGGTGCTCTGTTCTTCGTCTTTATACTGGGCCAGCATGGTGAGGAACTTCTGTTGCTGCTGCTTCTGTTCTACAGCGTAGGTATAGGTGAACTGGCCCACACTGGTTAACTCCAGCCGTTTGCCACGGCGGTGGAACAGGGCAACCCCGAGTTCATCCTCCAATTTGGCAATTTTGCGTGAGAGTGCGGGTTGGGACAAGTTCAGTAACTTGGATGCACGGTTCAGGCTGGACTGCTCCACGACCGCTGCAAATGCATTTAACTCCTCAAACATGAACAATAACCTCTTTTCCATGAATGTGATTCTTGCCCTTGCTCAATCGTTTTCCATGTTGTATAGCCTGTAAATCCAATGTTTCACTGCTTATACCTATAGGTTATAACATTTAATAATTATATTGCAATTCCCTTATAAGAAAAAAAGGAGTAACATGAATCGTGACACAAGTTGTTCACACCTGGGGAAAACGGAACAATTTGTCGAACCTTTTCAGGGAAAAGGATTCGTGTCATGATAAGTGAAATCATTTATGAAAACGTTGTATTTAGCGAAAGGGGATCGACATTTTATGAAAGGGTTTTACTCCAGAAAGCTGCACTCCTTGCTTGGCGTCATTCCGCTCAGTTTGTTTTTTGTTGAGCATTTGGTGACGAACTTCACGGCAGTTGAAGGCGGCAAAGAAGCTTTTTACGGTGCCGTTGCATTTCTGAACGGTTTGCCTCTTGTTATTGTGATTGAGGCATTACTTATCTGGCTGCCGTTGTTCTATCACGGTGTTTATGGTCTTTACATTGCCTATCAGGCCAAGCCTAACGTTGGGCGTTACGGTAATGAGCGCAACTGGCGCTACACGTTACAGAGGGTAAGCGGTATTATTACGTTTGTATTCGTCATCTGGCACGTATGGGAGACGCGAGTACAGATTGCGCTGGGTAATGTATCCCATGAAGAGATTGGCGGCGTTATACATGATGCGGTGACGAATCCGATAACCTTTGCGATATATATGATCAGTGTGGTTGCGGCGTCTTATCACTTTGCCAATGGTCTGTGGTCGTTCCTCGTTAGCTGGGGAATTACAGTTGGCCCGCGTGCGCAACGTGTATCCTCTTACGTATGTATGAGCTTGTTCGCTATTGTTTCCATCATGTTTATTGCTTCACTATTTGCTTTCCGGAGCATTGATTTCCAAACAGCTACTTCGATGATTGACGCAGTAAAAACAGTTCTAATTTAAGCATTTAGCGTATAAATGCTGACTTATAAGGGAGTGAACAGCAATGGCATCAACGAATGTAATTATTGTGGGCGGCGGTCTCGCGGGATTGATGGCGGCGATCAAATCGGCTGAAGCCGGAGTCCACGTTCATTTATTTTCACTGGTTCCTGTTAAACGATCCCACTCTGTATGCGCACAAGGCGGCATTAACGGAGCGGTAAATACCAAGGGTGAGGGTGACTCCCCATGGGTACACTTTGACGATACGGTATACGGCGGTGACTTCCTTGCGAACCAACCTCCTGTTAAAGCGATGTGTGAAGCAGCACCAGGCATCATTCACTTGATGGACCGTATGGGCGTAATGTTCAACCGGACACCGGAAGGTTTGCTTGATTTCCGTCGTTTCGGGGGAACGAAGCATCACCGTACGGCGTTTGCCGGAGCGACAACAGGACAACAATTGCTCTATGCATTAGACGAGCAGGTACGTCGCTGGGAAGCAGCTGGCCTGGTTACGAAATATGAGAACTGGGAGTTCCTACAGGCAGTTTTGGATGATGAAGGCGTATGTCGCGGGATCGTGGCTCAGGATCTGAAAACGATGAAGGTACAGACCTTCCCGGCAGAAGCGGTTATTCTGGCGAGTGGTGGTCCGGGGATCATCTTCGGTAAAACGACCAACTCTGTAATTAACACAGGTACAGCAGCAAGTGCGGTGTATCAGCAAGGTGTAAATTACGCAAACGGGGAGTTCATTCAGATTCACCCAACAGCCATTCCAGGGGATGACAAGCTGCGTCTCATGTCTGAATCCGCGCGTGGTGAAGGTGGACGGATCTGGACGTACAAAGACGGAAAACCTTGGTACTTCCTTGAAGAAAAATATCCATCCTACGGTAACCTGGTTCCACGTGATATCGCGACTCGTGAAATCTTCAGCGTCTGCGTAGATATGGGTCTGGGTGTGAACGGCGAGAACATGGTTTACCTCGACCTGTCTCATAAAGATCCGAAGGAACTGGATGTTAAACTCGGCGGAATCATTGAGATCTATGAGAAGTTCATGGGTGATGACCCGCGTAAAATCCCAATGAAAATCTTCCCGGCAGTCCATTATTCCATGGGCGGCATGTGGGTAGATTACAACCAAATGACTAACATTCCGGGGCTGTTCGCAGCTGGTGAATGTGAATATCAATACCATGGTGCGAACCGTCTAGGTGCAAACTCATTGGTATCCGCGATCTATGGTGGTATGGTGGCTGGACCAAAAGCGGCTGAATATATCAAAGGACTCAAAAAATCGTCCGCTGATATCCCATCTTCCGTATTTGAGAAACACACCAAACAACAAAGCGACAAATACGAAGGCATCTTGAAAATGCAGGGCACGGAAAATGCCTATGTCATTCATAAAGAGCTTGGCGAGTGGATGACAGCCAACATGACGGTTGTGCGTTACAACGACAAGCTTGAAGCCACGATTGGCAAGATCAAGGAATTGAAAGAGCGTTATGGCAAAATCAACATGTATGACAGCTCCGGTTGGAACAACCCGAGCGCAGCGTTCACTCGCCAACTGTGGAACATGATTGAATTGGCAGAAGCGATGACACTGGGCGCACTTCTGCGTAACGAAAGCCGCGGCGCGCATTACAAACCGGAATTCACGGAACGTAATGACGAAGAGTTCCTGAAAACGACTATCGCAAGCTGGTCGAAGGAAGGCCCGAAAATTTCGTACGAGCCAGTAGACGTATCCCTTATCCCACCACGTATCCGGGATTACTCCAAGGATTAAGAAGTACCACACTATTCATGCAATGAATAGTTATACACCTGAACGGAGAGGCAGGAGAACTTTGGAGAAGCAAAGATTCTTCAAAGTTACTGCCATCAACGTGTTGAAGTGAAGGTTCTCAGCAAAGGTACTCTGTGTGCACAAAGCAGCAGAGGATGCCAAAATACCTGTTCATAAGCAAGCAACGCATTGGCAAAGCTTGCATATTTAAAATTACCGCAATCCACAATGAATTGGCGTGCAGTTTCCAGCAAAGTGACCCAGTGCACAACGTAGCGGAGGAAGCGGAAATGCCCAGAAGAAGCAAAGCGCCTAGCGATGCTTTAGCACTTCAATACTGCCTCCAGCATGAATGGAGTGCAGTTTCCAGCAAAGTGACCCAGTGCACGACGTAGCGGAGGAAGTGGAATTGACCTGAAGAAGCGAAGCGTCCGCCTTTGATACCCCATTTTATTCAATAGAGATCCATTCAGTAAAATGGGGGAGCAACAGCGGTCGGAAGGTCATTCCACTGACGGAGCGCCACCCGTGCACCAAAAGAGTAACTTTGCGCATCAGCAACACCAATCATCGTCACCAGAGGAGGGGACAACGATATGGCGGAACAAGCTACAGCCAATAAAACCGTCAAGTTTATCATCACCCGTCAGGATAGCCCGGAGTCATCTTCGTACAACGAAGAATTTGAGCTTCCGTACCGTCCCAACATGAATGTGATCAGCGCCCTGATGGAGATTCAGCGGAACCCCGTCAATACAGATGGCAAATCCATTGCACCCGTATGCTGGGATTCCAACTGTCTCGAAGAAGTCTGCGGTGCCTGCTCCATGGTCATCAACGGCAAGCCACGTCAAGCATGTGCAGCTCTGATCGACAAGCTCGAACAGCCCGTTCGTATCGAACCCATGAAGACATTCCCGGTGGTTCGTGACTTAGTCATCGACCGTAGCCGGATGTTTAGCGCCCTGAAACGCGTAAAAGCATGGATTCCGATCGATGGTACCTATGACCTCGGTCCAGGTCCACGGATGCCTGAGAAGAAGCGTCAGTGGGCATATGAGCTGTCCAAATGCATGACATGTGGTGTATGTCTGGAGGCATGCCCGAACGTCAATGAGAAAACAGACTTTATCGGTCCAGCAGCACTGTCCCAAGTGCGCCTGTTCAACGCTCACCCAACAGGGGAGATGAACGCCGACGATCGTCTGGAAGCGTTGATGGAAGACGGAGGCATCGAGGGCTGTGGTAACTCACAGAACTGTGTGCAATCCTGTCCAAAAGGCATTCCACTGACAACCTCCATTGCCGAAATGAACAAACAAACGACCAAGCATATGTTCAAACGCTGGTTGGGTGTATAATCTCGTCATAACATGTGCAGAAGTGTAATCTGCAACTTAGAAGAAGTCGTGATCCCGTGCAGCAACATGCCGGAGATCCCGGCTTCTTTTTGTAATGAAGCAGAGGAACCGGGCTAACCATGCAGAATATGATATACTAAGGGGATGGATTAAGAGCGTAGAAGGAGGGGGAGATATGGCAGAGACACCGCGTCAGGGCAGCAACAACTCGCCGTCCCAGCGCTCGCACAAAGCATCAGGTGCAGAAGAGTCTGTGTTTCCTGGGGAAGAAAAGGATCATGATCCCTCTCGCCGAAGTTTCTTATTGCGCATGGTTTTGATGACGGCGGGTGCCAGTTTGCTTACAGGAGGTTATGCCTGGCTATGGGAACCGCGTCGTCTGGAGATCAAGCAAGTGGAGCTGAAACTTCCGAAGTTTCCAAAGGCATTTGACGGTTTGCGTGTAGTTCAGTTCAGCGATGCCCATCTTGGTTTTCATACCGGGGTGAAAGAGCTGAAGAAGCTGGCAGCAACGATTGAGGAGCAGCAACCGGACTTGATTTGTTTTACCGGAGACATAGTTGAGAGGGAAGCAGAGCCGATGCGAGAATGTATTCCTGTACTCGCCTCCATGCAAGCGAAGTATGGCAAATTTGCTGTTTTGGGGAATCATGATTATCGGGGCGGACAGCAGAATGAAGTGACAACCATGTTCCGTGAAGCTGGATTCACTTTGTTACAGAACGAACATGTGGTGATTGAACAAGGGGGCGAACGTCTGGCCATAGCTGGTCTGGATGACGCACTTACAGGCAGGCCTGATCCTGCCCAAGCCATTAAGGGATTGGATCACGATGTGTGGAAATTGTTACTTATGCATGAACCGGATTATGCCGACATTGCCACTCCCTATGGTTTCGGATTACAACTTTCCGGTCATAGCCATGGTGGACAGGTACGTTTTCCCTGGATTGGGGCACTGACAACTCCGCGAGGTTCACACAAGTATGTTCAAGGGTTGTATTACACGGATGTCCAGGGGGTATATTACACCACCCAGACACAGATGCCGGTGTATGTGAATCGTGGTTTTGGCATGACTCAACTGCCCATTCGTTTTCTGTGCAGACCAGAATTAACGGTTTTTGAGCTTAAAGGATCAACCACATAAAAGAATATAAGATGAATATAAAACATAAAGGATTCAACATGAATGGAGGTTATCCAGATGGAAAGAATTGCGATTGTATCCGACATTCATGGCAACATGACTGCCTGGGAAGCAGTGTTAAAAGATATCCGAAGTCGTGGCGTAGAGCGAATCTTTTGTCTTGGTGACCTCGTGGGCAAGGGGCCAGAACCGGTAAAGGTTGTGGATCAGGTGAGAGCGACGTGCGAACTTGTTATCCGTGGCAATTGGGATGAACTGGTTGCGGTTAACCAGGACAACGAGAACTTTACGTGGCAAGCAGAACGGTTGGGTGAGGAACGATTGGCGTACTTGGCGGGCCTACCCTTCAGTCATCAATTTCAACTGAGCGGTCGCACCATCCGTCTGGTCCATGCTTCACCCCAAAGTGTATACCATCGTGTACAGCCGTGGGACGCGATGGAAAAGAGGTTGGCAATGTTTGATCCTCCGGCTGATGAGCCTGAGCAAGGTGTTGCAGATGTTGTAGGTTATGGGGATGTGCATAACGCATACTTGCAGTATATGAACGGCAAGTTACTGTTTAATGCAGGCAGTGTTGGTAATCCACTCGATCTTCCCCAAGCTTCCTACTGTATTCTGGAGGGTGAAGACTGCAAAGATAACAACACCCCATTCAATGTTCAATTTGTGAGGGTGCCTTATGATATTGAGCGAGAAGTACAGGTTGCACAGTCGGCGAATGTTCCTGCATTGGATTTCTATATTCGTGAGATTCGTACGGGTATCTATCGCGGGCTGCAGGAGTAGTCAGCATCTGGGCCTTTTAGCGTGAGGAATTGAATGTTGCAATATATTAATACTAAAATGCGAATACTAAAGTTCGTGGATCAGTTCAAATGGTATTACGCCGGATCATCATCAGAGCATGCTTGTCTTACCGGACTAGAGCCCGTTTAGGCAAAAGGAGCGATTGTCATGCTTACCCGAAAAATGCTGGTTCAAGGTCTGCCGGCTTTGTGGACAGAGCGTCTTGTCCTGCGATCATTACGTCAAAGTGATTACAGCACATTATCGGAACTCTTTTCCGATCCTCAAGTCATAAGATATGTGAATAGGGGAAGCCAGCCCACGCCAATCCGGGCGAGACGGTTATTGAACCAGATACGGAGCAGCAGCGCCAAGCTGGATTCGTTACATTATGGGATCTGCTGGAGAGGCAAGGAACAAGTGATTGGGATCACCTCATTCCAGCACTGGAATGATCAGAATGGTACCGCACAGATTGGTTATATCCTGAACAGGTCCTGTTGGGGCAGGGGTGTGGCTACCGAGGCGGTACAACGGCTACTGCAGTTTGGATTTGACGATCTTCATCTGGGGAGGGTGGAAGCACGTTGTTATGAGGCCAATGTATCTTCACAACGGGTGCTAAGCAAAATAGGGATGTCCTATGAGCGGAGTCTTCCCTCGTTTGTACTGCATGATGAGGATGACGAGGGATCAGCATCCCTGATGGATGTTAAAGTGTACAGTATGTACCGGGAACAATACGTCAGACCGCTTCAGGAAAAAGACCTGCAAACCCTGGTATCTGACAAGCCGCAATGACATAGAGTAAGAGTAGTCAAACGTGAATGAATCGAACTTCAATCATTTGTTACACAATTGAAATATAGCTGCAATTGAACTCTAACAGACAGGGGGTAAACTTATCTCATGACCCCCTTTTTGATAATAGATAATGCTGTTGGGACCCGCGCGAGCGGGTTCATTTTTTTTGTCCATATAAGTTAACTGTGGGGGATTTACACTGGCCACTCCAATGACAGAATAACCTTCTGATCGCTGTTATCCCCAGATTTTTTGATTCCCTTTTGAAAAGGGAAAATCCGTTGATAGCGTATGCTTCCGATGCAGCTTTCTTTCAGAAAGCTTTTAGGCGACCGCTTCGCTTCTTCAAGTTATTTCTGTCCTCTCTGTTATCGTGTAAATATGTAGTTTAACTTTATATAATATTTTTTTATTTAGAATTAAACCCAAAACCCCCACTGCGCTTGTTAACGCTGTGGGGGTTTCTCTGTGGTTCTATATTTTTTACAGTGATACAATCTGCATCTGTTTCTGCTTGAAGTACACCCAGTCGGTGAATCCGATCTCCTTCAGGCGTGTACGAACGTCATCCAGCTCGTCTGCAACCCGCTGTGGTTTATGAGCGTCCGATCCAAATGTTACCTTCACCCCATAATGATGAGCGCGTTCCAGAATGGCATCCGAGGGATACCAGCCACCGCTAAGTTTGGTTTTGCCAGATGTGTTAATTTCAATCGCTACGTTGGATTCTGCAATGACCTGCAACGTTTCATCAATGGCCTGATCAGCGATAATTTCGGAGAAAGGTGGATAGTTTCCTTTCATCGCATCAATGTGTCCAAGAATCTGGAACATACCGCTGCGAGCCGATTCCCGGATTAATGAATAATAGCTCTCTTTCACTTCAACTTTGCGAGCATTACTTAGGCCATTCCACCGGGTTTTGTTGAAGATACTCACATCCTCTGTATGATGAACTGAACCAATAATATAGTCAAAAGGATACTGTCCCAATGTGGTACGGTACAATTCTGCATAAGCAGGGAAGTAGTCGGATTCAATGCCGAGCAGCACATCGATTTTACCAGCGTACTCTTCTTTCAGAGCAAGGACTTCTTCCACATAATGCTGCAATTCAGACTTGCCCATTGCGATCCGGGGAAATGCCTGCTCAAGCTCACTGCCAAAGTATGGCGTATGATCCGAGATACCGATGGCCTGAAGTCCTGCCTTAATACCTGCCTCTATATAATCGCGGATGTTGCCGTCTGCGTGACCACAACGAAAATGATGTGTATGAAGATCAAATTTCATATGGAATCCTTCCTTTCTCATGGCTCATTGTCATTCTGAACTGATGAATTGGGTTTCCGGCATACCTTTGAGATCACTTATGAATTGCTGCATCGCTGAGTTAAGGTATCGACTGGACTTATAGATGACACCGACAGGGTGACTGACCTCCAGCTCACTTAAGGGTATCATTCGCAATGTACCTTGACGCAACTCATGCGCAACAGATTGTTTGGAGATGACAGCTGCCCCGAGATCAATCTCGACCATCCGTTTCACTTCTTCGCTGCTCGACAACTCCATTACAATATTAGGTTCAATATTATGTTTCTTGAAGATCGTTTCCGTAAACCTTCGTCCTACGGTATCAGGGGACAGCAGAATCAATGGTGTACTCCGGAGTACATCGACTGCAGCATGTTTTTTCTTCGCCAGCGGATGGGAAGGAGATACCACGAGTTCAAATGTGTCATAGTACAGCACAGATGTATTCAGGTTGGGATTACGCTCCGTGAGATAACCGATACCAATATCAACCAGACCATTTTCGACCTGGGTATAGATCTGTGATGAGGGAAGGGATTGGATACTGGTTTTGATCAACGGGAATTGATCTTGGAAATAGGATAACACCCTTGGCAAGATCTGAATAGCAATGGAAGTTGTTGTGCCTAATACGATACGTCCCTGAGGCGTTTCATCGAGATCGGACAATTTTTGTTTTAACTCATCAACGATGTCGAGCATCCGTTCAGCGTGCTCCAGGAATACCTGTCCACGGTCTGTCAGGGTAACGGGTTGGTTCCGATCCACAAGAACGGTGCTGAATTCGTCCTCCAGACTTTTGATCTGGGCCGAGACGGCAGGCTGGGTAAGGTTCAGAAGTTCTCCCGCCTTGCGGAAGCTCATCGTTTTGGAAATGGTAATTAGTGTCTCCAGTTGGCTTATGTTCATAGGTGACCTCCTTGCAGGCAAAATTTCTTGATTATGTAGTGTTTGGTTCGATGTAATCCCGTAACTAGTTATTGTTCCGTTATCTTAAATTATAGGTGATTCAGGACAGCAGAGCAATGAAGGTAATTATCAGGATCAAAAGTAGTTCAAGAGACTGTGAAAAAAACGCGAATACAAGAATTTGATTTTTTTTACAGTTGTGAGAAGCAGTAATAAAGTCCTAAATGCCTTTTGCCACGCACAATGAACGAAAAGCTTTCTTCAAAAGAAGTGAAAAGCGCTGTTTATTCGCTAGAATCAGCTATAAACATTTGCCCCACGGATGACGATAAATTATAGTACACATGGTTTAACGAATTCTTAATGAATTCTTGTACGTGATAAAGTATAATAAATTTAATGAATATGGGACTTTTGGTGTGTGACCAATAACCCAGTGCGAGGGGGACATAGACAGTGAAAGCGGAAGTGATTAATCCTTTCCTGGAATCGGCACGGAACGTATTCGAACAGCTCATCCAGGTTTCGCCTTCCACCGGGAGTCTTGGCGTGAAAAATGTAGAGTACATTGCAGACCATGTCTGGATCGTGATCGGAATGACCGGACAACTTAGCGGAAACATTGTATTTGGAATTAATGAACAAGTTGCATTGAAAATTGTATCTGCGATGATGGGCGGATTCGTTATCACAGAAATGGATGAAATGAGCAAAAGTGCGATTTCGGAACTCGGTAATATGATCAGTGGTAATGCCAGTACGATTCTGTCGAACCAAGGTGTTGTGGTCGATATTACACCTCCACAAGTGATGAAATCCGAACATCTGACTACATTTAGTGCAACGAAAGCACTGAGCATTCCTTTGCTGATGGACGGCATTGGTGAGATGGATATTCAGGTCATGATCTCGTAGAATAGAACCATACGCCTCAAAAGGCAATATGTGTTCAATACGGGAGGACATTACGGATGCTGAAAGATCAGGTAGTGTTTATCACAGGTGCATCGAGTGGTATCGGTGCGCTGTGTGCGCAGATGCTGATAGAAGAAGGAGCCATCCCAATTCTGGCTGCCCGTTCACGGGACAAGCTGGAGGAGATTGGTGCCTCGCTGAAAGGGCCGCATGAATTACTCACACTTGATGTTACGGATAGTGAGCAAGTTCAGGCAGCTGTGGATGCGATATTGCATAAATACGGACGAATCGACATTTTGCTGAACAATGCAGGTTACGGGAAATTCGCAGCGATGACAGAGATGTCTGTACAGGAATTCGATGAGATGATGGACGTTAATTACATGGGCATTGTCCGCTGCACCAAAGCAGTGCTTCCACAGATGCTGGAACGTGGCAAAGGTCAGATTGTGAACGTGGCCTCCATGGCTGGCAAAATCGGTACAGCCAAGTCCGCTTCCTATACAGCTACGAAACATGCTGTACTCGGATTTAGTAATGCGCTGCGTCAAGAGCTTCGCAAGACTGGCGTCCTGGTGACAACGATTAATCCGGGTCCGATTGATACACCATTTTTCCATCGGGCTGACCCTTCTGGCAATTATGTGAATAATGTACGCTGGATGATGTTGAAACCGGAAGACGTTGCGGGTCATATGATTCGGGCGATGAAAAAGCGCAAGGAAGAAGTAAATCTGCCAAGACTTGCTTCTGCTGGCATATGGTTGTACCAGCTATTTCCTCGTCTTGCAGATCGATTGTCGCACGGTGTAATGAATCAGAAGTAAATGTGATACGAGGCATCATATACGGAATGAAAGAAAGGCTCCGCCGAGGGGCTTTTCTTTTTTTTGGCGTGTATACATACAATTCTGGAATAAGATTTGGTACACGGGCTTTTTTCGCATATAATGAAAGGTAATGTGATGACAGGCTTCGGTTTTATACAAGCAACTTATATGTTCAACTAAATTTTTACACAATAACGGAGAGGACTGAAATAACCTGAAGAAGCGAAGCGTGCACCTTTATCCCCGGATTTTTCCTTTTGGAAAAAAGGAATCAAAAAAATCTGGGGATAACAGTGATCGGAAGGTTGTTCTGTCGTCGTAGTGTCAGTGTAAATATTCATTAGTTGAACTTATATAACATCAAAATGAATAAATTAAAAGGATGGACATACATGACGAATCAAACATTTGCTTCAATTGGCGTGGAACAGGATCTGGAGGCCGTTTTGGCGAAACATGGCATTAACGAACCTTCACCTGTACAGGCTCAGACGATCCCGGTTATTTTGGAAGGCCGAGATGTCGTATCCAAATCCCAGACGGGAACAGGAAAAACGCTGGCATATCTGCTGCCACTGTTACAATCCATCAAAATGGATATCAAAGGTACGCAGAAACTTATTATTGCACCTACGCAAGAGCTGGCGATGCAAATTGTGCGAGAAGCACAGCGTTATGCGGAAGAACGCAAGATCGGCGTATTGGGTCTGATTGGTGGCGCAGCAGCTAAACGTCAGATCGAGAAGCTGCGTGAGCATCCGCAATTAGTTGTGGGTACACCGGGACGACTGAAAGAATTGATTACACTCAAAAAACTGAAAATGCACAACGTTTCCACCATTGTTATCGATGAAGCGGACCAAGTGTTTCAACTTGGCGGCGTAAGTGACGTGAACTTTGTACTTAAGAGCGCATTGCGGGACCGTCAGCTGATCTTCCTGTCAGCAACCATTGATGAGCATACGGCTGGACTTGCAAAGCGTGAGATGAAAGAGCCTGTGCAGATCGGAATTGAACCGGATCGAGCTACGGCTGCGGGCCTGGAGCATTATTATTTTGTAGAAGAAAACCGTAACAAAATTGACATGCTGCGTCGTCTGGTTAGACAGTACAATCCGGATCGGGCAATCGTATTTGTGAATGCAACCGAAGATATTGGTGAAGTTGAAGCAAAAATGAATCATCTGGGCTTGTCCGCTGCTGCGCTGTATGGAGATGCTGACAAAGTGACCCGCAGTAACGTATTGTCTGCCTTCCGTAATGGCAAACTTCAGTTGCTGATTGCCAGCGAAGTGGCTGCCAGAGGACTGGATATCGAAGGCTTGCCAATGGTCATTAACTATGATCCTGCCTTTGACTCGGAGCACTATGTTCACCGTGCAGGTCGTACAGGCCGTATGGGACGTTCGGGTATCGTTTTGTCCATTGTGGATGAAACACAGATCTTTATTATGCGTAAATTCGCACGCGAACTCGGAATCGAACTGTCAGAACGTGTACTCTTTGGCGGTAAAGTACTGGAGGCTGACCCGCGTCCGGACACGCGGCCTGAGGGACATTCGTTCTCCAGAAAACCAGGACAATCCAGAGATCGCAAACCAGGTCAGGGCAATCGTAATGGGGGAACCCGAGCTACAATCTCCAATTCGCGTCCAGCAGGTAGCAAACCAGCGGGGAATGCAGGCCGCACGGAGCGCGACCAGGATCGTAAAAACAAAGGAGCACCCAAGTGGAGTAAAGACAAAACGCCACGCTCCGAAGAATAGAATCTGACGAAAGGGGTGCAGGGATAGATGGAAAACGTTCAATCGCCTGTTCTGCAAATCAGCGGGTTAAGCGGAGGTTATAGTGCCAAAAGGCCAGTCCTTCACGGCATCGATCTGGAAGTTGGACGTGGAGAGATGGTCGGACTAATCGGCTTAAACGGTGCTGGCAAAAGTACAACCATGAAACATATCCTCGGCTTGATGACACCTCAACAGGGCGAAGTACGAGTGATGGGCAAGAAGCGGGAAGAGGATGCGCAGATCTACCAATCGGCTATGGCCTTTGTACCGGAATCACCCGAACTGTATGATGAGATGACGGTGATGGAGCATCTGGAGTTTACGGCAAGAGCGTACAATGTGTCGGAGGCTGATTTCAAACAACGTACGGAGAAACTGCTTGAACTGTTCCGTATGAATGAGAAAAGCACAAGTTTGTCGACTCACCTGTCTAAGGGGATGCGGCAAAAGGTTATGATAATGTGTGCTTTTGTGGCAGGACCACCACTGTACATCATTGATGAGCCTTTCCTGGGGCTGGACCCGCTGGGTATCCGCTCCTTGCTTGATTTTATGCTGGAGATGAAAGCTTCGGGATCATCCATTTTACTCAGTTCACACATTCTGTCCACGATTGAAAATTACTGTGACCGTTTTATCGTTCTGCACCGTGGGCAAGTCATTGCTCAAGGGACGCTGAATGAATTGCGCTCTCAATTCGGGGAATCGGATGCCACGCTGGAGCACATGTTCTATTCTCTCGTACAAGGCAGGGATTGAGCATGGATCTCAAGCTGCTATGGAAGCAAAGACGCACAGGATTCTGGAACGGAATACTTCCTTATCTGGGTTATGTGATCCAGAGTGGTGTAGCGATGGTCTTTTTATTTCTCGTCATTGCGTTCTCCGCCTGGTATACATCGTTTGTTCAGAATATTCCGGCGGAATTTCCGATTCGCTGGATTGCATTGCTGCTGCTGGCACCACTGGTGCTGTTTAGCAGTTATCGTACATATCTGCTTCCGGCAGATATCGTGTTCCTGCGACCACAGGAATACCGGATGCAGGAGTATTTGAAGAACAGCTTTGCCCGGGGCATCATCTATAAAACTCTGGGCTTGCTGCTTGTGTTTGTTACACTGTGGCCGCTCTATGTCAGAGCAGATCTGGGTGCACGGCCATTTGGCTGGTTCATCGTGTTCCTGCTGCTGTGGAAAGGGTTGTCCAGTTATGGAGCATGGCAAGAGCTAAGAATGGTTCAGGTTGGGGCAGCAAGAGGATATCGTCTCTTGCGATGGGCTCTGGCAGTGCTGGCGGTTGGCGCTTGGCTGTGGCAGCCACCGCAGCGCAGCGTCTGGTTCCTGCTGTTGCTGGCTGTTGTCTACGTCGTCGCCCTGCGTATACCGGTGAAACATCGGGTAGCGTGGGAACGACTGATTCAGGTGGAGCAGGGGCAGGCTGGCAGGGTTATGCGTACGCTTGGCTGGTTTGTGGATGTACCTTCATCCGGACAGAAAGTAAGTTCGCGTCGCTGGCTTAGCAAATTGGGGAGTGGTCTTCCCTGGAATGCAGGGAAAGCTTACCGTTACTTGATAACCAAAACGTTTGTTCGAACCGAAGTGTTCTCAATCGTGTTACGCCTAGTTGTACTGGGCATGTTACTATCCTGGTGGACAGCAGGCAGCTACTTTGGTGTCGGGGTGTATCTGTTCTTCCTGTTGCTTGCAGGTGTTCAGTTAGGTGCTTTGCGTCGCAGTCATAGTGAATCGTTTTGGATTATGATCTATCCAATCTCGGGTGAGAGTCGTCGTTCTCAGGTGTTGGGATTCATATTCCATCTGCACGCATTGGCTGCATTGCTCATGTGGCTGCCTATGCTGGCTGCCGGAGCAAGCGGACTGACTGTCACCGGAGTAGCACTTATTTTGGGTATACTGGTGATTGTGATTATGCGGCGTTCGCAAGGTAACAAGTGGTTGAAGGAAGAAGAAGACGAGTAAACGATCGGACACCTGACCAACTCGGATTATTACATTGGGTTCATCAGTGAGAGGTACAAAAGATAACAAAAGAAGGGTATGCCGGGCTGTGTCCCGTAATACCCTTCTTTGTGCTGTAATGGAATCTTGCAATCAGATCACTTGGTTCTCGCGCAAGTGTGTATTGGTACTAACAGAGGAACGATTTAGTGATAATCACGAGCAAGATGAACAGAACGAGAATGGCACCTGTATTAGTAAATCCTCCGTAACCGCCGCATCCATAACCGCCTCTTGTATCTTCAACTCCAGACATGGTCATTCCCCTTTCAAGTGGTTGTTTGGCACGCCCTTGCGTACATCGTATATTATGTGCCTTGGGGGTAGGCTGATTGGGCCGATGCCCGGTAAAGCCAGAAATTAAAGCTTTTGGGCTGATAAAACACAAAAGAACCCTTCGTATATCCAGAGACATGAAGCGTCGCCGTTATACAAAGGGTTCTTATATCATTCAGGGTACAGGTCTGTGTTAACTAAGTCGTCCGCAGATCCTGAACTCCACGATAGATGGTTTCATACAGATCTTCCAATCCGGATTCTTCAATACAGGAGAAGGCGATTCGCAGATCCGATTCACCCAGCGCGATTGTACCCACACCATATTTGTGCAGCAAATGGCTTCGAAGTTCTTCAGCGCCAACTTCTTTTAGCTTCAGGCACATGAAGTAACCGGAGTTGAACGGATAATAGTCCCATGCATCTCCATACTTGCCGCTATCGAGAATGGCTTTTACCTTATTGGCGCGGCCTTTCATAATCTCGAACTTCTCCTGTTTCTGTGCTTCAAACTCCGGTGCTTTGAGCGCATCCAGTACAAAAGTCTGGGAAGGATGCGGGCCACTGGAGATCGTTGCCCGGATAATACCGAGTGTTTTTTGTTCCAATGCATGCAGAACGGCTGCATCTTCATGGGCATACGTAATGAATCCAACGCGGAAGCCCCATACGAATTCTTCCTTGGTTGCACCATCCACTTTTACGGTCAACACACGTGGATGAATGTTGGCAAGTTTGCCAAACAGGGATTCATGAATGGAATCTTCGAAGAACAGTCCGAAGTAGGCATCATCTGTTACAGCAACCACGTTAACACCGGCTTCAGCTGCCTGAAGAATCGTGTTCACAATGGCATCTGCTTCTTCGGCTCCAGGCGTATAACCTGTTGGGTTATTCGGGAAGTTGAGCAGTACGATCGCTTTACCTTTGTCCTTTTGATCAAGCAAAGCCTGAAGCAGACCATCGCTGTTGAAGTTCAACTGATCATCGAACAGGGGATAATGAACCAACTGGCCATGACGACGAATTCCGAAGGTCAGCTCGTAATTTTCCCAGTTTTTATCCGGATATATGACAGCGTCCCCTTCATCGGCGAACAGGTCGGCTACGATACTCAGTCCATGGGTTAATGCATTGGTTACAATCGGATTGCCAAACGTTTTGCCTTCAAGCGTAGGTGTTTCCTTCAGCATCTTGTCTCTCCAGACGGTCCGCAATTCAGGTTTGCCTGCAGGTGGAGCGTAAGGATACAGATCCTTTGGCTGGAATGCAGACAGCTTCTCCTGAATAACCTGAAGATGCATCGGCACACCACCCTCCAGGGCGATACCAATCGTGGCATTATGGGTCTTGGCCAAGCTTGCTGCTTCAGCAGATTGACTCAAGATCCCCTCTTTAGGAAAATAAATTTCTTTGCCAAGCTGTGACAGCATGGAGTAGACGTGACTGCTGCCTGTCTGAATACTTTCGTTCAACTGTTCAGCCAGTGGATTCATTCTTTTCATCCTTCCAAGTCTTTGTGATTCAACTGCCTAACATTATATCACCTTGACATGCCCCCGTCACGGAAATTACGCAATATGACAGTTATATCGCTTTACCGCGTTGTTGCAGAGGGTTTTCGGGTGGGTTATCGTTGAATTCAACCTTGGAGTAATCCTCAAGAAATGAAACTTATTGCTGATGAAATGGACAGTATTTCCGCATCATTTCAGCAGTTTCAGTATCTCTTCCTTCATTGCGCTGTTCTAACTGACCACTAATATGATCAAATCGTTCACTGGAGAGGTTTTGTCCAAATTTAAACTTGGCGCTGATTCGTTTTGGCACGATTCTTACAACGGCTACAGCTTTGAGGTTTCCTGTGTAACGCGAGTCAGTAGCATCAATGGGTACATATCCGCCTTGCGGCTGGAGTTTCTCCATGAATCGTTGTAATACCTTACCTTTGATGTCCAGATCTTTAACCGGTTCAGCCTCACCAAAGGCCATAACACTTTTGAAGAAAGAAGTCGCCGGACAAGCAAGCTCAGGATCACTGAAGTAGGATGGAATCAGGGAGAACTCTTCAGCCACCGTGAAACTGACCGACGAATCCTGTTTGATCTGTTTCATCTTCTCGCCAGCCAGACTGCCGTGGAAAAAAAAGCAACCGTCCATATATACGAAATTCAGCGGTGTAACCCGTGGTTGTCCGTCCGGGCTGACCGTTCCTAGAAACCCGAAGGAGCACTGATCCAGAAATGCGGTAATCTCCTGTTCTTCATCTACTGTGAATTCTTTCCGTCTCATGTGTATTCCCCCATTAATGAAATGTATAATAGAACGCCATATCTTATGGATAACATTAGTTCATACATTGACAATGAAATAGATCCAATTTACATTCACTTTAGTAGGCCAATTGGTCAGGAATGACGAATGAAGACGGATGGAGAGGTGCACGATGGAATTGTGGCTGCCGATGGATACCTATGAACTTCAACATCGATACAAGTATGAGGCACTGTACCATGCGTTACGGGATGCCATTCATGCAGGCACACTGGAGGGAGGCACGAGGCTTCCTTCCACGCGCGAACTGGCAAGACAATATGAGATGTCACGTGGTTCGGTAGCTCAGGTATACGACATGCTGCTTGCGGATGGGTATGTCCATGCACATCGGGGAAGAGGTACATTTGTAACAGAAACATTATCCATACAGGAAAATGAGAAACGTGAAGCCGTTCTCCAGCTGTCTCCCTGGGGCGAACGAGTCCAGATGTTGAATACACAACATGATGTCCCACGGGCCCAGATACCTTCACCGAAGCCGTCCATCATTAATTTCCAAATGCAGCGTATGCCTGCAGAACATTTCCCGCTGGCGGAGTGGAAGAGTGCACTCGCTGCTGTTCATCGCAGTGGTTGGCGAGAACCTAGCGGTGCAGCCGGTGATCCGGAGCTGCGTGAAGCCATCGCCTCCCATCTCAGATGGACACGTGGCATCCAGGCTGATGCATCACAGATTGTATTGTTCAGCGGTTCAATGCAAGGCATTACCCTGCTATCCCAGCTGCTGATCGCAGAGGGGGCAGCGGTTGTATTGGAGAACCCGGGGTATCCGGGCATTGCCCATGCGGTTAAGTCCTGTGGTGGGAACATCATCCCGGCAGATGTGGATACGGCGGGTATTATTCCTCAGCCATGGGAGGCACAGACGTTATTTGTCACCCCTACCCGGCAGTTTCCAACAGGAGCCGTGCTGGGATTGGACAGAAGACGTTCTTTGCTTGCGTGGGCCTCGAAGCGAAATGCGGTCATTATTGAAGATGATTACGACAGCGAATTCCGGTGGGGCGGAAGACCGATTGAACCCCTTAAAGTGCTTGATCGTGAACAGCGCGTCATCTACGTGGGTTCATTCTCACAAACGATGGTTGCTTCGTTTCGACTGGGCTACGCCGTCCTGCCACCTGGTCTGGTAGAACCTCTGCTTGCCGCCAAGGCGTTGTATGAACCGGTACCTCCGGCACTGCTGGAGCAGCGCGCACTGGCGAAGTTCATGACCCGAGGAGGTTACCTGAGGCACTTACGGAGGTTAACCCGGTTATATGGGGAACGGCATGATTTTTTTGTGCGAGAGATGGAACTACAGCTGCCGGAGGCATTCACCATGCAGCTTGGTGATGCAGGACTGCATATCTACGCTACCTGGAATGGCGATGTGGACAGTTATCAGCGATTTAAAAAGCTTGCTGAGGAGGATGGCATATTGTTCCGTGATGCAGAGCGATATCGGTTGACTTCAGGTCATCCGGCGGCCTGTTTTGCTTTTGCACATCTGGAGAAAGAAGAGATAACCGAGGGAATCCGGCGAATGCGGCTAGCCTGGGAGAAGTGCACATTTTCGTTTCGGTGAATTCCGCTGTATAATGGGATAAGACATTTCGCTCCTGTAGGAGCAGAGATTATATATGAGCAAGTTGTATTGAATGATGCAAGATACTGAAATACATATGGCCTTGATTGAAGAAGTGAGTTTCAGATCAGTAGGATGCCATATGCAGAGAGATTAACTATCAAGGGGGAGTGGCGACATGCTGCAGGCATCGCCGTCATCATTTGTTATTTTGCCCGCTGTCGCCAAAATTGTCTGTGAACCGGGCTGGAAGTGGCAGAAACGGGAAAAACCGATGCAAAACTATGATTTATTTTATGTATGGAGTGGTGAAGGAACGCTTGTACTGAATGACCAGTCGTATGAAGTTGGCAAGGGTAGTTGTTTTTTGTTCAGGCCAGGAGATCATCCTACTGCAACACATAATAAGCAAAAACCGTTGGTACTTACGTATATTCACTTTGATGTGGACGTGCCTGTTACTGACGTTCCTCAGTCCTATCGCGAGGTACAGGAAACGGTGGAGTTTGAGCACTTGCTGGCACGTTATGTAAGACTGTTTTTATCGGATGTGTACGGACGTGATGAAGAGAGCCGATTGATTCTAAAACAATTGATGATTCATTTGCTGCGCGCCGATACGGAAGAACCTGTGGAGAAAAAGGTGAGCAACCAGTTGTCCGATGTGATCCAGGAGGTCGCCAATTATGTGCGTCAGCATCCCGGGATTACGCATCGGGTGGAAGATCTGGCTGCGCGGGCTGGCTTATCGCCCCGATACTTCTCGATCAAGTTCAAGGAACTGGTGGGATCATCGGTGCAATCTTATATTATCCGCATGCGTATTGAACGGGCGGAACATCTGCTGGTGCATACCGGCATGAATGTGACCGAAGTGGCGGATGCTCTGGGCTACCGGGATATTTTCTTCTTCAGTCGTCAGTTCAAGCAGTATACCGGCAAAAGCCCGTCCGAGATTCGTTAAAATTCTGATGAGAAAAACAGGAAACCGTTTCAAGTCTGGAATGCAAGGGTAATTATCTAGCATTCCAGATGACCAAAAGGGGGAACTTGTGATGAACGGAAAACGTCGGGTCCGCAACCGGGGATGCTCTACGAAGGGATGCAATATTTTCCGGAACCGTCTGCGTCGCTTCAAACCGGCAGAGGACTTGCAAGATGTGTGGTTTTGAGGAGAACTCAGCAGACCAATAACGACGGAGCGAAGCTTCGTATTGCATGTATATATGGATGAATATGAATTCATAAAGAGGATGGCGCAATACCTGGTTACAGGTGTTGCGCCATCCTCTTTATTTGCGTATGGACTCATTAGTTCTTTGGTTTCAAACGACCAAGCAATGCGCCCATTTTGACCGAATCGCCTGGCTGTAAGCCCGGGTTTGGTTCGAATGTGCCACTCTGCGTCAGCAGAACAACGGTGGAACCGAATTCAAAATAGGCCAGATCATCGCCTTGTGCCCAGGTACTTGTGTCCGTATCAGCATATTGTATGCTACTCACGTTCATCGCACCTACTTTGACAACCGCCACTTCACCGTAATCGTGTGCGATATACGTAATGAGTCGTTCGTTTCGACTAAGCACGGATCTCATATGGGTCAGGCCAAAGTCATTCACGGGATAAACTTTGCCCTTGATGTGTTCGCTCTCTATTTTGCGGCCGCTGACAGGTGCATGAATACGGTGATAGTCGCGAGGGCTGAGATAGAGGACGAACCCGTACCCGTGCTTGTACTTCTCCAGATGGGGAGAGTGGTTTAATAATTCAGCAAGTGTATAATTTTGTCCCTTAACATTCAGGAGTGTCCCTGCAGATATTGGACCGGCTGCCGTAATCTTGGCATCTACCGGGCTGATCAGTGCATGCTCTGAAAGTTCCAACGGGCGCATGCCCGGCTTTAATTTGCGGGTAAAGAAATCGTTCAGTGAACGGTATTCTTTCCAGTCTTTCTCGGCCTCCTGAACAGGGATGTCGTAGGTCCGGACAAAATAAGGGATAAATGCCTTACTTCCCCGGCTTTTGGAGAAGGCTCCCACAGTCCGGGAGATCCATTTGCGCGAAGAAAGCTCGGTCATTAATCGCAACAGCGTTTTTGCCATGAATATCCCCCTTAGGGTTAATGCGAACTTCAAGGCCGGCAAGACCGGCCGTTCTGCATAATATTGACACAGAATGCACACGAAATCAATATAGTCTCCTATCGTATGTCTGCGGTTGTCTCGGAATTCTCGAATTCTGTTCCAGCAGCAGACGCCCATAAGCCATCGGTTTGCTGTACGTTGCCTTCCAGTGTTCCGACATTCCCGCCTTGCGAAAACCGTAACGCTGATCCCGTCCATTGCATTCAATAAAATAGATCTGGCCGCTGCGCGTTATCCCGAGATCAAGACCCAGATCAGCCAGATGTGGAAGACTGGCGGCCAGGTTCTGGGCAATTCGAAGTGCAACGAGTCCGATTCTGTATTCCAGTCGAGCCAGGTCAAAGCCAGATTCCCCTAATCCAAGGGCCTCTGCGAGCTTCATGACTTTACCGCCCTGGGCGATATTGCTGACAAACGTATGGGCAGGAGCCGCTTTGGCAAACATGCCTGTTATTCCCCAAAGACCATCGCTGCCACGTTGTACAGATACCCGCAAATCTACTGGCCTGCCCTCATAACGTACCAGTGGGATACGCTCTTCAATGAGGTAGGCATGGCGAAAGATCCGCCTTAGGGTGGAGGAAGGAAGCTGTCCTTTGCTCAAACGGAAGGTAGCCCACCCTTTGCGTGCAGCCTTTGTCTCACAGGTTAGTTTCCACTGTCCATCTCGCTCGAAGACTCGCATAATACCATGACCGATACTACCGCTGCATGGTTTGATGACGAGGTCATCATATTGTTCCATCATATAGGCCAGAGACTCTGGCGTAGCTTTAACTGCATGGGGCAAGTGTTCTCGCAAGGCGAGGTCCTGATGAAGCATGTCATGAATGTGATCTTTACGATACCGGTTGCGAACGTTGAATACCTGGATACCCTGCAACATCAGCTTGGTAATCTGATGTTGTTCCGTCCGGCGAAGCTGGAGTGAGCGGTTATGAATGACGGAGGGAAGTGGCATGCGCTCGCGAACATATCTGCCTTCTTTTTTTACATAGGCAAGACATGTTTTTTGATCCGAATCGATATCTTCCAGCCTCAAAAAGCAGGGAGTTAATCCATAACTGGCCGCTGCCTGTTCATAATTCGCGAGTGATTCCTGACCGGTCCTTCCGGCCGGTATCCCCCGGTACATGCGTGAATCGAACATAATGCCGATCGTTTCTTGGAGCATGACCGTTCCTCCTTCGATGTTATCGCGACCATGGATCGTCCATTCATGGAATGCCGGCCTGTCACCGCATGGCTCAGACATCGCGATAACGCAGACCGGTGTGTAAGATGCATCGCCAAGCACTAGTGCTTGCTCAGGGCGTGTCTAAAACTCTGAAGGAAGCAGGTTTTGCCGAATTTTCGTTCCAAGCAAGGAAGTTTTCCGCAGGCGTGCCGGGGCACATCAAGGGAAAGTGACACAGCAGGGGCGAAAAGACGGTGAAAGATGCACTTCAGCGAGTTTTCAGACACGACCTAGATATAATATCCTATGACATGACTGGGACGGGGGCGTGGACAGCCGCCTTTCCTCTGCTGCCCTGACACGCCTATTTCCACGAAGATTATCGAACCTTCCTGTCTTGACGCCCGTACATTCGTGCTCTGGAATCCGCAAAAGTCATAAATGAAGTGGCAGATGCCCAGATGGAAGCATATGATGCCGGAGACGAACGTTAGAGGAAGGAGCAAGCTGCATGAGTAAAAATGGCAAAAAGAAGGTTCCGACGCCGAAACTGCGGCATGTGAGCCCGAAATACAAGGAATTGGAACTGACTGATCGCCGGGCAGACAAGATGAACTCAGGTTTCACTGTGAATAGGGAAGAACGCTTGAATACGAATAAAAGGGATTCGAGAGCTGTTCAGGAGTCGGAAGAATTCCTATTCGACTCAATGGAGCTACCTGCTTCAACAAACGAGCTGGAAGAGTTAGAGATCGAAGCCGAAATCAAGCCGGAACCCGTAGAGTCTGATAGCAAGGAAATAGAGACAGAAGATAGCTCGGATAAGCAGATTCAGGTTAGCAGCGTGGCTCCGCTTGTTCTGGAAGAAGAGGTGGGTATCATCAAACAAGAAACAACAAACAAGGACCGGCTGCAGATCCTGAACCAGAACCAGATGCCGGGTCATACCGGACATTACATCTACACGGACGACTTGAGTGAATTTGCTGTTACGGAGAGCAAGTTGGCTCCTTTCTCTGTAGATGCCTCCAAGCTGAAACCGGATGCGGTCGGCAGTGAAGCATTGCAGGATTATGCGGTGACCAGCATTCACATTGCAGACGGTGCCATTGTTTCAGCGAAACTTGCGGAAGCGTCTGTATCTGAGGAGCACCTGATTGATGGTTCTGTGTCTGGTCACAAAATACGAAATGCTTCTATTGCAGGCGAGAAAATCAGAGATGGCAGTATTACTTCTCAGAAGCTTGGCAACCAGGCCATCGATTCGGCTAAAATTGCCGACGGTTCCATCAGCACAAGACATCTCAGCCGCATGCTGGTAACGGAAGAATTAATCAAAAATCATGCCGTAACTGGAGACAAGATCGCGATTAGCGGGGTGGATACAAGGCATCTCACGGGAGGAGCTGTGAATACCTCCAAACTGGCTGACGATGCAGTGACTACAACCAAAATTCGTGAAGCTGCTGTCACAGGCAGCAAAATCGAAGAACACTCCATCGAGTCTCACCATATTCAGGCAGGTGCTGTTAAACAGACACATCTGGCAGAAGGGTCTGTCGGTCGTTCACAACTATTAAATGGCAGTATTGGAAGTGACCAGATAGAGGATGGATCCATACAAACAAGACATTTAGCTGAGGGTTCACTAACTGGAAGACATCTCCTGGACGGTTCAATCGGATCAAGTCAGATTCGCGCTCATTCCGTTGGCAAGGAGCAGATTGGCAATGGAGAAGTCGGCAGTGAGCATTTGACGGAAGGTGCAGTAACCAGCAGCAAACTGGCAGACCAGTCTGTTGGAACAGCAAAATTGCTGGAGCAGTCCATTACGGCATCCAAGATCTCTGATCAGAGCGTCATTTCTTCCAAAATTGCTGATGAAGCCGTACAGGGTAAACATCTTGCCAAAGGGTCCATTCGTGCGGAACACATTGCAAATCGGGGAATTACTCCGGTACATGTGGACAATTCCGCAATTCACTCCATTCACATTGCAAGTGGAAGCATCGAGGCAGCTCATCTATCTGCCGGAAGTGTGTCCGGAGACGCTCTTGCAGACGACGTGGTAAGTGAGCGGCATCTTGCAGAGTCGGCCGTGGGTACGTATGAATTGCAGGATGCTGCCGTTACAGACGTTAAACTCGCGGATGGAAGTGTGACAACAGAAAAGCTTGGAACGGCATCGGTGAGTAGCAGAGCACTTGCCCCGGGAAGTGTTATATCCTCGCATCTTGCGAGTGGTGGAGTCACAGGTACACATCTGGCTCCAGGCAGCGTGGGTTCCGAGGCCCTGAGACCTTATGCAGTGAAATCGGAACACTTGACAGAACATGCCGTAGGTGTACCTCATCTTCAGCCGGGTAGTGTTGAAACGGATGCGATTGCACGGGCCGCGGTCACCACTGACAAATTGGCTATTGATAGTGTAACTTCAGCCCAGCTGGCTGGCGGGTCCATTTTTCCGCCTCATCTAACAGATCATGCGGTTACCTCCCCCAAGCTTTCACCAGAGAGTGTTGCAACAGATAAACTGGCGGATTTTGCTGTCACGTCAGCTAAACTGGCAGACGGTAGCGTGACTTCTTCCAAGATTATGGCAGAGAGTATTAACGCCAAACATATTCCAGCAGGAACCATTCGCGGGTATCACCTGAAGCAGCATTCCGTTTCACTGGAACATTTGTCGGAAGAGATACGCTCACCGGAATTATTTGCTGATGGCAGTATTACCGGCAACAAACTTCGGCATGGCTCCATAAGTGCGGACCATTTGACAGCAGACTCGGTATCCGGAACAGAACTGCAACAGGCTGCTGTAGGTAGCGAGCACTTGCAACCATCCGTTGTACAATCCGTCCATCTGGCAGACGGCAGCGTGAAATCTGACCATTTGGGGACTCAAGTAGTGAGCTCACAGCATCTGAAGCCAGACATCATTCATGAGGAGCATATTGCTGAACAGGTGGTCACATCGCATCACTTGGCACCCGGATCTGTCGAAACAGACCATCTGGCTCCTTTATCCATTACAGCGGCTCACCTTCAGCCAGGTTTGATCAGTGGTTTGCATCTTCAGGCAGAGTCGACAAGTGCTGTTCACCTGCAGCAAGGAGCTGTACATTCCCGTCATATTCAAGATGGTGAAATTCTTCCTCATCATATTCATGAACGCAGCATCGGAACGTCTCATCTGGAAGAAGAAGCGGTAAGTACGATTATTTTGCAGGATGAATCTGTGACACGCTCCAAACTAGCGACTGGTAGTGTGGATGGCAGCAAATTAGCTGCAGGAAGCGTATCGGCTACTCACATTGCCAATGAAAGTGTGCAAACCCGTCATATCCAAGAAGGAGCAATTCTTGCTGATCATATTCAAGAGTGCAGTATTGGCTCAGTTCATCTGGATGAGGAGTCTGTAAGTGCGGTTCATTTGCAAAATGGATCTGTAACTAGTGCCAAACTGGCGGATGGCAGTATCAACGGCAGCAAATTGCTTGAAGGAACCGTATCGGGGGTTCATATTGCGTCCGAAAGTGTGCAACCCGGGCATATCCAGGCTGGGGCTATTCATGCTGACCATATTCAGGAGCGGAGCATCGGCACAACCCATCTGGAGGAGGAAGCAGTAAGTGCGATTCACCTGCAAAATGGGTCTGTCATCAGTACCAAACTGGCCGACGGCAGTGTAACCGGCAGCAAGTTGATTGAAGATGCGGTGTCAGGAATCCATATCGCGTCTGAAAGTGTGCATTCCCGCCATATCCAGGCAGGAGTAATCCTTGGTGACCATATTCAGGAGCACAGCATCGGCATGCTTCACTTGGAACAGGAAGCAGTAAGTGCCATTCATCTGCAAAATGGATCTGTAACAAGTACCAAGTTGGCCGACGGCAGTGTAACCGGCAGCAAGTTGCTTGAAGGAGCCGTATCGGATATCCACATTGCAGACGATAGTGTGCAATCCAGTAAGATTCAGGCAGGAGCCATTCATGCTGATCATATTCAAGAGCGGAGCATCGGCACAGCACATTTGGAAGAGGAGTCTGTAAGTGCCATTCATTTGCAAAATGGATCTGTAACGAGTGCCAAACTGGCGGATGGCAGTATAACTGGCAGCAAGTTACTCGAAGGTACGGTATCCGGAATTCATATAGCATCGGAAAGTGTGCAAACCGGGCATATTCAGGCAGGAGCTATTCATGCTGGTCATATACAGGAGCGAAGCATAGGCACAGCCCATCTGGAAGAGGAAGCCGTAAGTGCGGTTCATCTGCAAAATGGGTCCGTCACAAGTGCCAAATTGGCTGACAGTAGCATTAGCGGCAGCAAATTGCTCGAAGATACTGTATTGGGGAGCCATATCGCATCGGAAAGTGTGCAAACTCGCCATATCCAGGCGGGAGCGATCCTTGCTGATCATATTCAGGAGCATAGCATTGGTGCGTCTCATCTGGAGGAGGAAGCAATAAGTGCAGTTCATCTGCAAAATGAATCTGTAACGAGTGCCAAACTGGCGGATGGCAGTGTGAGCAGCAGCAAACTGCTTGAAGATGCGGTGTCAGATGTCCATATTGCCAATGGAAGTGTACAATCCCGTCATATCCAAGAGAAAGCCATACATGCTGACCATATTCAAGAGCGAAGCATTGGGATCTCCCACCTCAAAGCGGAATCGGTAAGTGCGATTCACCTGCACAATGGTTCCATAACAAGTGCCAAAATGGCTGACGGCAGTGTAAACGGTAATAAATTGCTTGAAGGTGCGGTATCGGCTATCCACATAGCAGACAAAAGTGTGCAAACTCGTCATATCCAGGATGGAACCATTCTTGCTGATCATATTCAAGAACGCAGTATTCGCACAACTCATCTGGAAGAGGAAGCAGTAAGCGGGGTTCATCTGCAAAATGGTTCCGTCACCAGTGCCAAATTGGCCGATGGCAGCGTGAACGGCAGCAAACTGAGTGAGCAGAGTATTACCTCTAATCATTTGAATGCGGGGATTGTAGGTCCAGCGCATCTGAGCGAAGAGATATGGAATGCGATCCGTCAGTTCAGTGGAGAAACGCTGGAGCAACTGGCAGCTATCAAAAGACAAGAGGGATTGCTTCAACCAGAAAATGAAGGTGTACAGCAATCACAGCAGGTAATCGTCGAGGCAATACCGAGTGCTGGTCTGGAGCAACAACAAGAGCTGGTATCCCAAACAGATCAGCTTGGCGAACTACCGGAAGCTTTGTTCACAACTGAGCAGGCAGTGCAGGCAGATCAGGAAGATCAGGCTCAGCAACCACAGCTTGAACAGTCACAGGAGATCGCTGGAACTACGGAGTTTATGTTAAGTGAACAATCCATTAAACAGGAGCACCTGTGTGATGATGCCGTGGGCAGCAGCCAGTTGCAATTGGGGGCAGTTCAAGCCAAACATCTGGCCTTCCAGCCCGTTCGCAGCGTAAGCAAGCAACCGGTTGTACAACAATTCGGGATGGAAGCTTTTGTACTGCCAGAGAGTGAAGTATGCACAGAGGTAACTGTTGTTTTTGAAGAATCATTTGCTTCAGAACATTATGTGATTGTGGGCATGAGTAATGATCGGGGATTCCAGATTTCCCTGCTCTCGCAGAGTGAGGATGAAGCGGTACTTGAAGTGTCACGTACAGCAGATTGCAAGCATACGTACGGGTTGTTGTCATGGATTGCTGCGGGACCTTCGCAAGGATAGTGCAGGATTGTATCCGTAATACACAAATGACAAAAGCGGTGTCCAGAGTTGTCCGGGACACCGCTTTTGATTGATATCAGCTTGATCCGTTCGGACGGTGAGGGGTGTCTGAACGTTTTGTTACCATTATGATAAGTACATTATAAGTTCAACTACAATAAAGTAAGATTTTACAGGCCTACAGCTTGATACGCTTTGGTAATAGCAGTAGCTTCAGCGGAAGTTGCTCCGTACAGATCTTTGGCTGCTTGAATGGTAGCTGTTTTGGCAGCGGCAAATTTGGACGTTGGTGTCAGGTAGTTCACCAGTGTGCTGTAGAAAATCTGGATCGCTTTATCCCGACCGATTCCGGTAACAGTCACACCATTATGTGTTCCGCCTTGAGCAGCAAGGAAATAGGCTTTATTGATGATACCACTGTTGATATGGACACCGCCGTTGTCCTGTGAGCCTGTGTAGCGATCGCTGTATTTGTCAGGTTGACCATACAATGTAGGGTTGGAGAGGGAGCGCAGCGCATCTCCTGGAACGTTAGGTGTGTAGATATCATCACCAAGCAGCCAGTTTTTGCTTTGGATCGTATTACCGAAAATATCGGCAAAGGCTTCATTGAGTGCACCTGGTTCATTGCGATATTCCAGATTGGCTGTATATTCAATAACACCATGCGTCAATTCATGGCCCACAACATCCAGATCACCAGACAGGGATCGGAACGTCGTTCCATCTCCGTCACCAAAGACAATCTGTGCCCCGTTCCAGAAGGCGTTATTGTAATTGGAGCCGTAGTGCACGGTTGATCTGATCAACAATCCGTTACCATTAATACCGTTACGGTTGAATTTGTTTTTGTAGAAATCATACGTAGCAGCCGCATGAGCGTGAGCATCTACACCTGCACGATCAGTCCATACATTATCCGAATCTGTGAGCAAGCTACCAGGCAGTGATGAGCCATTGTTCGCCGTGTACGTTTGGATGCCATTGCCGCGAGTGGTGTCTTTCAGTTGGAAGGTGCTGCCGGATTGGGTGGTTGTCAGGGTTTTGGTATCTCCAAGCACACCTGTACCTGTTCCAGTGGCAAAGTTAATGAGGTCAAACTGGGATACGATACTGCCATCCACTGCGTTAATGAAATATTTGGTCCGTAGAGGGGCAGGTTCCAGTACGTTTACTTCCGTAATGTAAACCAGATACGTCTGACCATCTTCTTCATGATGATAGATGTTCAATTCAGCTTGAGGTGTGATTTCCGCGGCGCCAAGCTCTCCAATCCGGGAGGTTGCTTCTTCGGTTGCAATCTGGATCGCGTCTTCTCCGCTGATCTCGGCTACACCATCATTCGGAATGGCCTGCTCTTCAATCGGTGGAAGATCGCCAAGTGCGGAGCTCACGGCTCCGGTTTTGTCCAGGTGGACCGTCTGTTCTGCACCATAAACCGGAATACCTTTAATATACTGTTTCAGGCGGAAGTGTCTTACGCCAGATGTATCTGTGTTTCTTTTAACAATTTTGAGCTGGGATTTCACATCGGAATTCAGGAATTGTTCCTGCTGTCCAAGATAATTAAAGATGGTGTCATCTGTTCCACTGTTCAATGGAATACCCTCCTCAGAGGCATAAGGGGCCTGAAGTGGAATAGATTGATCAGACACTGGAGCTGCAGTAGCAGAGGATACGGAAGCGAGCAAAAGAGCTCCTCCAAGAATTGTTGGCATAACTTTGGCGAATTTCATAGTAAACTCTCCCATTCTTAAATTATTTTTTTGTTGGAAATTTTCATGCCAATCTCGGTTGGAATTCCGTCTGCAACTTGGGCAGCGCGGAGCGTGGGGCTGAACCTGAAGCGTGGAATGAGACAAGAAACGATTGGAACAAAATCGGCTTGGCCTTTAGCTCGGGAAGTGTTAAGCACGACACCAAACAAAAAGGATAACCGTTTATTCAGTTCAACCCGAAGGTTTAATCGTCTATTGTGTTCCTCTTTCAGAAAGCCGGGGGTTGTTCAATTGCGCAGGTAGAAGATACGTTCACGGAAAACTGGGGTGTTCAATCCGGGTTTGCGTAAATGACAAAAGCAGTGTGTTCTGAACGGCATCACTCCTCTCAAGAGTAAAATGTATCTGCTTAACAGGTTCTGTGAATGAGGTCATAATCTAATCAACCTAAGGTCAATAAATTGATTAAAAAAATATAGGGGAACCTATGTTCACCACAAGGTTATTTTTGTAAATAAAACTGCTTGGAACGTATATTATCACAATGTAAAACTTTGGAAAAGATACAAATTTAGATTTTTGTTAAAATTGTGTCTGAAGTAGGGGAGAGGTAGCGTTTTTCACATAATTTGACGTATTTTGTCTAAAAGCAAGGCCTGTACCCTCGTGTTCACAGGGAGAACCTGCTTCGTGCAAGGACAAACGCCGTTTCCACTGCTCCACGAATACATAGAATAACGTGTACTCCCTTGGCATGCCGATGATCGAATGCGGGAGGTGAAACTGTTGCGCAAAACCCGTACCACAGCACGTTATGCAACCCGATCCAATGTGACACGAAGAAAAACAGTGCTGAAGAAACGAAGATGGAAGTCTGGACACAAAAAGGGTACAAAGGCCTATACGTTCGTTATTTCATCCAAACAGCTGATGTCACAGGCTAAGGATGGAGTAGAGAATGGAGCGGAAAATGGCATGAGTGATGCTCCTTCACACAGGGATGTTTCTCAGCGACCGATGCTCTCGGTCATTATCCCTGCTATGAATGAGGAGAAAAGGATTGGTGCAGTTGTACGTGAAGCGCTGCGGATATGCCGTGATGCTGAAGTGCTTGTCGTTGTGAATGGTTCAACAGACGGTACGGCTAACGCAGCCAAACGGGCTGGAGCACGAGTGCTCACGTATGCCGAAGCGCTGGGGCATGATGGAGGACGAAAAGTAGGCGCAGCGGAGGCGCGCGGTCAGGTGTTGCTATTTACTGATGCAGATATCGCAATTCCCGCAGAGCACCTTGCCCCTTACGTGAAGGCTGTGCTGAAGGGAACGGATGTGGCGCTTAACGACTACCATGGGCCGGTCACTCATCATCCCGTTCATCCGGTAGTGGAGGCCAAACACATGTTGAACAGCATACTCGCAAGATCCGATCTCCGGGGGGCATCCATGACAGCTATTCCACATGCAATAAGCCGAAAAGGACTTGAGGTCATGGGAATATCCTCACTTGAAGTTCCGCCACTCGCACAAGCCAAGGCAGTGATCGGCGGACTTCGGGTACGCGCTGTTCATCACGTACCTGTGGGTAGAATGAATGCAGTACGAATCAAGAAGCGAAGCGGACCTGATCCGCTAAGTCAAGTGGTACTGAATGATCATATGGCAGCAATCAAGTGGATTACGGATACGCTCGGTCCCCGCGGAGGTTATACCGATCTGCAACGTGTTCGCAACCTGGCGAGGTAAGCATGTCGCATCGGATGATGCAGCATGCTGGAGGTGAGGAAATGAAGGGACGTTCAGGGGTTGTCCGCCGCAGGCGGACAACAAGTAGACAAACGACAGCAGGAAGAACAGTAATGAACAAGCGTCATAGGAACAAAAAACATGTAGATATTCAAAAAAAAAGAAAAAGCCGAGCAAAGTCTGGCCAAGTAGATCTGCACTTGATGTGGAAAGCGGGGCAAGTTGCAGGAAGCGAGGCAAAGGCGAACAACACAGTATCAGAAGAACATGCACGTCTCGTATGGAATGCACACGCGGCGAACGTTGCGGAGCTAAGCAATTTCGAGCTAGCCCTGAGAGCAGGTAAGACATTTATGCAGGGTTATGCTCAGGCCTCGGGACATTCATTCCAGATCGTGCCACTACCTCTTCGTCATTCGGCTGCTGCTATTGTCTGTGCCTGTAATGAAGAACACACACTGGGGCAGGTGTTATTGCAACTAAAGCGGTTGCCTCTGACGGATATTATTGTGGTACTGAATGGAACGACAGATGACAGTTTGAAACAGGTACTAAGGCAGCCGGGACTTACAGTAATCTATGAACCGGATCGGGCAGGACATGATGTGGGCCGGGCACTTGGAGCCAAGATGACGGATGCGGAGACGGTACTTTTTGTGGATGGAGATATGGTCGTCTCGGCTGAACAGCTTGCACCCTTTCTGTTCGCGGTTGATCGGGGACAGGATGTGGCGTTGAATAATCTGACGTCTTTGCTTCCTGCGTTTGCAGGGCAGGATGAGGTAAGCCGGATCAAAGCATATCTGAACCGAACATTAGGCAGGGCAGATCTTGGTTCCAATTCCATGACAGCCGTGCCTCATGCATTATCTCGTCGTATGATTCAGACGGTGAAGCCAGCATCACTGGCCGTTCCACCTAAGGCACAAAGTCTAGCTATTCAGCATGGAATGAACGTCTCGGCACCAAGTCAGGTGGATGTTATTCGTTCCAATCGGTTGCGTCCTGGTAACACGGGAAGTGGGAATGATGTCGCCAGATTGATCATCGGAGATCATCTGGAGGCACTGGCTACATTGCTGGGTACAGGTTGGAATCCAGCCCAGGCACATACACTCTCCCGTGTAGAAGTGGCTTACAGGAGGAACGCCTAATGACACTGACGAGTATGATTATCCCAACTTACAATGGGCTGGATCTGATCAGGCCCTGCATCGATGCCATACGTCAATACTCGGGCGATCCTGCGTCATATGAAATTATCGTGGTAGATAACGGTTCGACGGATGGAACGGCTGAATATTGTGCGCTGGAGCGAATTCGATTTGTAAGGTTCCCGGACAATCGGGGGTTTCCGGCAGCATGTAACGCTGGACTTCGTGCAGCTTGCGGGGATGAGCTGTTGCTGTTGAACAATGATGTTACGGTCACGCCCCGTTGGCTGGAGAACCTGCGAACAGCTCTGTACAGTGACGCAAGTATTGGGATCACGGGTCCTGTTACGAATTATGCAAGCGGCATCCAGCAGATTGAACTGGCGTTTCGGGATATGGAACATTTTCAGGAGTTGGCCAATTCCAATAATATTGCAGATTCTTCAAGGTGGAGAGAAGTGCGCCGGATCGTCGGTCTGTGCATGCTGATGAAACGAGATGTCGTGGAATCGGTTGGACTGCTTGACGAGGCATATTCTCCGGGACACTATGAGGATGACGATTATTGTTATAGAGCAAGATTGCAGGGATATCGTCTGCTGGTATGTGGAGATGTTCTCGTGCATCATCAGGGAAGTGCCAGCTTCCAGAAGACAGATCCGGTAGCGTGGAAGCAGCTGCTTGAGCGTAATCGTTCGATTTTTATGAACAAATGGCATGTCGATCCGCTTGAATATATGGACATATCCGATGAAGGAGGGAACGTGGAATGAAAGGTGTAATTCTTGCCGGCGGAACAGGAACTAGACTGTATCCGCTGACCCGGCTCATTAACAAACATCTGCTTCCAGTCGGTAAACATCCGATGATTATGTATGGCATCGACAGGCTCCGCCAGGCAGGCATTGATGAACTATTGATTGTGATCAACAAACATTCCGCCGGGTTATATACAGAGTATCTTGGTGGCGGAGCAGATCATGGTGTGAAGTTGACTTATCGCATTCAGGAAAAGGCAGGCGGGATTGCGGAAGCGTTGGATCTGGCGACTTCCTTTATTCTTCCTGGCGAAAAATTTGTAGTGCTTCTCGGTGATAATCTCTTCAGCGATGATCTGAAGCCTTATGTGGACCGTTACATGCAGCAACCTGCTGGTACAGCGCGAGTTCTGCTCAAAGAGGTGGATGATGCACGACGTTACGGGGTGCCTGTTTTTGATCCAAAGCATCCAGAGCGAATCTCGTACATTGAGGAGAAGCCAAGCCAGCCGAAAACCTCTTATTGTGTGACGGGCATATACATGTATGACGATCATGTATTTAACCTGATTCGCAACATTGCGCCGTCTGCGCGCGGAGAACTTGAAATTACGGATGTGAATAATCACTACGCGTCTGCTGGCGGACTGGAATACGACATTTTGCAGAAATACTGGAGTGATGCAGGTACATTTGAATCGCTCCAGGAAGCAGCTGTCCGTATGAAAGGACAATTGCCCTAAAATATATGCGACTGATGCTGCCGCTGTGCGGTGCCCCATGGGAGCAGAACACTCTGCGCCGGAGCTGGAAGGATGCTCCGGCGCTTTGCGCAGCGACAATCCTCGTGCATGCCAAAGGAGGGAATGGCGTGAGAGTAGTGACACGCACCGGGCCCGCTAGGGCCTCCGTGTCGGGTAAGCCCCGGGGCATCCACCCGGCCGTATTTATGGGCAGTGGCACTCCGACAGCAGCAGGTACAGGGTCTGCTGGAGTCAGAGGTGTGAAGTCAGGGAAACGTAGTACCCTGACCAAAGCGGGTACATCTGCAGGCGCAGCGCATAAGGCTGCTGCAAGGAAAGCGAGCAGCACAGGCAGTGTTGTTGGCAGAGCAGGCAAAGCTGGCTCTGCGAGTGCGAGCAGAGCGGCAAGAGCCAGCCGCACCGGCAAAGGCAAAGCCGGCCTGCGCCGGGCCACTGCTGGGCGCAGGCCGGCATCCGCGCGGGGCCGGCGTGCCGCTGCCCGCGCCAAGCAGCGCACGGCGATGCGCCGTGCGCCCTTGCCAGCACCGCAAGCCAGCACGCCACAGGCGATGCCTGCCAGCGGTGCTGGCCCCGCCCCGCGCCAGGCGACACACCCGAAGGGTGTCGCCCCCGCAGGGCGGGGAGGCGCTGCCGGCGCGAAGGCGGGCAGCGCGAAGGGCTTGCCGCCTCCGCCCGCGGAGCACGCAGTGCAGGCGGAGGCCGTGCCCGGCGGCTACGCCGAGGGCTACCGCGACGGCGTATTCGCCGGCGGGGAGGCGCTGGTGGCGCAGCACATCCCGCCGGATCACATTCTGCCTGCCGTGGCGGCGGCAGATCTGATCGCGGCGGGATTCCGCCAATATGCGCCCAGCCTGGCCCGGCTGTCCAGCCCTCATGAGATGGCTGGACACATCACGGCGGCGCTGGATGCGCAGCGCCCCTTGTCTGTCGTTCGCCTCGGAGATGGCGAACTGCTCACGCTGGCAGCCGATACGGTGCTGCCAGGCCAGGAAGTGCAGGAGCTGGCACCGTTTCTGCCCTATGCAGGGGTGCCATGCTCAACGCCAGACATCCGCGCGATGCTTGCGGAAGCCATACAGGCCGCCGACTGGGTTGGCGTGCCGATCTCGCGGGCGCCGACATTCCAGGGGCTGTTATTCCCGGTATTGCGTCACTTCGGGATCGACTGGTCCCGGCTGAAATTGACCAGTTCCACGATCAATTACAGTCTGCATCAGTCCGGCCTGGTGTTGCCCTTGCTGCAAGGACGGCGGGTTCTGCTCATAGGCAGCCAGGCACCAGAGCTTGCGGCACTGCTGCATAACCGGGGGATTCATGTCACAGGCATTATTGATTCTGTGGCGGGAGTCATGGATATTCCGAGGGTGATGCAGCAAACCGCAGAACATGCTTTTGATATCGCGTTGGTGGCGGCGGGAATTCCGGCGGTTATTCTGTGTCGGCGAATTGCAGGTGAACTCGGCAAGGTCGCTCTGGATTTTGGACATTTGGCTGACAAACTGGTAACAGGAGAGCTTCAACTCTAGTGGACCGTCCGGGGGCTGGTCATGTGCGTGTTGGTCTCACGGACAAGTGGAAATGGAGGGAGCAACATGAGCACACCCGATCAACAGCGCGGGGAAGAACGTCATAGCCGCAGCAACAAGGTTAAGGCTCGAAACGTCGTCCGTCGAAAGGGTCACAGTCATCTGAATATCATTCCAAATATCAGCACTCACAGTGACAACAACCGCAGTGAAAACAACAGGAATGGTAGCATAAGCAGCGAAAAAAACGCGGCCCGCCGTGCCACACAGCAAGATGTCTCGCGATCTGATATTGCAGTCTTGCATGCAGCAGGTCGTCGCTCAATTCGGAAATCCAGACGTAAAGGCAAAAGCAGGCGCACAGCCAAAGGCGCAAGGCTCTACAAACAGGGGTATACCAGAGGATACAACGAAGGTGTCCGCCAGGGACAGAGCTCGTTTGGTCTTGTTTTTGAAGGAGTTAGCATCATTATCCCCACGTACAATCAGCGGGAGTATGTGCTGCAATGTGTGTCCAGTATCGAAAAGCATACGCCTGCTCCCTACGAAATCATTGTCGTGGATAACGCCTCCAAGGATGGAACTGCCGAGGCCATGCGCCGCAAAGGCGGCATGGTGAGAGTTGCTGCCCTGGATCAGAACCGGGGGTTTGCCGGAGGTGTCAATCATGGGCTGATGATGGCGAGAGGACGACATATCATCGTGCTGAACAACGATACGCTCGTTACTCCAGGCTGGCTGGATAACATGATGACTTGTCTTGCCAGTGATCCGAAGATTGGTGTGGTGGGCCCAGTGACCAACTATATTGGCGGGGATCAGCAGATTCAGGTTCCGTACCGTGAGGTAGAAGAGATGTGGTCTTTTGCCGCCACACATAATCGTCCGGATGCAGACAAACATCGAATAACCGATCGCCTGGTCGGGTTCTGCTGGCTGTTCTCACGGGAGCTGCTGGAACGGGTAGGTTATCTGGACGAAGGGTACGCGGTGGGTAATTTCGAAGATGATGACTGGATCATTCGGGTGAAGCTGGCAGGATACCAGCTTGCGGTAGCCGGGGATGCCTTTATCCACCACTTCGGAAGTGTCAGTATGAAAGCCTTGGGTGAGCAAGACTTTGCTGTAGTGAATAAGGATAACGAGCAATTTTATAGCCAAAAGTGGGGAGATCCCCATGCGCTGGTTGCCGAAACCTCCCGCTTGGCTAGACAACAAACCTCTGGTCCCCCATCCGGGCAACAAGAGGACAGAGATACGAACGAAATCGACCCGCGTCAGCGAGTCTCAACGCAGGGCAGCCAAGATCCAGCATTACAGTTCAGACACAGTTATGACTTCTACCCGGAAGGCTCGTTCCTGTCCGATGCCAAAGGAGATGTCTATACTTTAACTGGCGGTCGGCGGCGTAAATTGAACATCCCTGTACCACGTGGAATATCTCCTGTTCAGGTTGCGAAACCGGACCTGCTCGCCATTCCTGCCGGAGAAGCACTGATATCAGCGGGGGACGTGCAAGGATGGCCGAGGGAATCACAACAGGTGCATACGACAGCGGTTCATGGTTCTCACCATGGCTGGGCAGAAGGAAGTATTGTTGCCGCAGTGGACGCACCCGAGATTCGATATCAGATCAGCGGAGACAAGCGGAGACGATTTGTATCGGTCTATGCGGCAGAACGTTGGGGTGTACATTCTGGGCATATAATCAGCGTGTCTGCGGACCAACTGAATTCGATGGAAGAAGGCTGGCCCATTATCGCCCCACCTCAGCTCTTGAACCCAGATCTGTAATGTTAGGCGATCTGTTTATGCGAATCAGCAGCATGATGCGGAATGGAAAATGTAGCGGTACCCTGTGTAATCGCTCTGATTCATTCCGCATCCGAATATTACATATGAGTTGGTAGCTAGACTAGTGAAAGCGATTCATTTCTCTAAAATGCTTCATCTTTCAAATTTATAATTTAATCTTTCTATTTGGTTATAGGTTTATTCTATTAGCAGATCCATTGACGCAGGAAGGGCACAGGAGTACATTTAGAGCCATAATTCTTATTTAACAGATGGGAATTGAAGGTCTAGGGTGTTCATATTCAATCGCCCAGATCTTGATCTTAAAACTAATCAGGAGGTATGTCGATGTCATCATCAACCAAAAAAGTCGTGCTGTGGAGCAAAACAGGCTGTCATTTCTGCGGGGAAGTGAAAGCATTTCTGACAGAGCGAAACCAGCCTTTTGAGAACATTGAAGTGCAGGGTAATGACGTGCTGCGTGATGTGCTTGAAGCAAAATATGGCATTCGGCATGTACCTGTCATTGAAGTGGGAGGGGACGGCAAGTTTGAAGCCTTGCTGGAACCTGATCTGGAGAAGCTGGCGGAACTTCTGGCACGAACGGACGAAGCGGCAGCAGTCTAACGGGAGTTAATATATAACTTTGAAGCAAGCCGTTCCGGCTGTTGCATGATGCAAGATCGCATTTGTACAGCAGCTGGAACGTTCATAAGTTATGGCTCACTTGGGATGTAAATGGTCTTATTTACATCTTCAATGTTCATATAGAAAAAATCTATTAGTCACGCTGTTGACCCTTTTACGGGGCAGTGATAAGATTTGTGAAATTAAAACAAACCAAACTCATAGGAATAGTTAACTTTTAAGTTATTTTGCATACGTAATCAGTTCAGTTGGCCCTTGATCATTCTTTTGAAGATTCTAATCCAAGGAAGGCGGAGTGCATATGACAGCGAAACGCAGTTTGAAATTTGGAGCCATTATTCATGGGGTTGGAGGAAGCAACACCACATGGAGACACCCGGAGGTTCTGTCGGATGCCAGCGTTAACTTTGGATTCTACAAACGTCAGGCACTGAAAGCGGAGGAAGGCAAGTTCGATCTGGTCTTTATCGCAGACGGTCTGTATATTACCGAGAAATCCATTCCGCATTTCCTCAATCGCTTCGAACCAATCAGTATCCTCTCCGCTTTGGCTGCCGTTACTTCACGCATTGGATTGGTGGGTACCCTCTCGACATCCTATAGTGATCCGTTCACCGTAGCCAGACAGTTCGGTTCCCTCGATCAGATCAGTGATGGCCGTGCAGGCTGGAACGTCGTGACTTCTCCGCTGGAAGGTACAGCGAAGAACTATAGTAAGAGCAGTCACCCTTCGCATCCGGAACGTTATCGCATTGCCGCGGAATATTTACAGGTAACCAAAGGGTTGTGGGACTCTTGGGAAGATGATGCCTTTGTAAGAGACAAAGAGAGCGGTGTATTCTTCGATCCATCCAAGCTGCACACGCTTAATCATGAAGGAGAGTTTTTCTCCGTACAAGGTCCGCTCAACATTGCCCGTTCACGGCAAGGACAGCCGGTGATTTTCCAGGCAGGTTCATCGGAAGATGGCAAAACGCTGGCGGCGCAAGAAGCGGATGCTGTCTTTACCGGACACGATACGATTGAAGATGCACAGGCATTTTATAAGGATGTGAAAACACGGGCGGCTTCCTATGGACGTTCTGCACAGGATATAGTTATTCTGCCAGGCATCAATCCTATTGTTGGACAGACCGAAGAGGAAGCTGAACAGAAATATCAGGAGATCGCGAGCCTGGTTACCATTGATAAAGCGCTGGATTATCTGGGTCGTTTCTTCGAACACCATGATTTCTCCCAATATCCGCTGGATGAACCGTTCCCGGAGCTGAATGGCATTGGAAGCAACAGCTTCCGCAGTGGAACTGACAAGATCAAGAAGGATGCCAAAGAGCAAGGATTGACCTTGCGTGAAGTGGCTCTGCGGGCAGCAACACCACGCAGCAAATTCCTGGGCACACCAGAGCAGGTCGCTGACAAGATTCAGGAATGGTTTGAGACGGAAGCAGCGGATGGTTTCATTATTGCTTCGGAACTGCCGAGTGGATTGTCTGATTTTGTGGAACTGGTTGTTCCGATTCTGCAAGAACGCGGTCTGTATCGTACGGACTATGAACACGATACATTGCGAGGTAACCTTGGGGTACAGATTCCGGTTAACCGTTATACGGCTGCGAAGAAGCAAGTTGTATCTGATTTGGCATAACGGATAGGAGCGTACGAGCATTTGATTTTGTCTGTTATGTTCTCCAAACGGTAAAAAAGTAATTACTACGTTTCGTACTATCTTAAAACCTACTTAACTCATAGGATATATAGAGTATTGGTATAAACATCAATTTAATGACACCTGTATACACAGAGGGGGAAGCGATATGAACAGGTCTATCTCATGGATGAAATATATGGCATTGGCAGCAGTATTGGTGATGGTATTATCCGGTTGCGGAGCAGCGGGAGGGGGCACGAACGGTTCGGCACAGGCTTGGGGCGGGGATCAGGCCGGGCAAGCGGAAGGCGGCAACCTGACTTTTGCACTCGCGACTTCCCCGGATACGCTTGACCCTCATCGTAGTGGGCTTGCCGTAACGGTACGCGCCATCCGAACGATCTACGACAATCTGGTCGTGCAGCTGCCTGATGGTTCTATCAGACCTTGGCTCGCTACGGAATGGAGCGTATCCGAGGATGGCAAGAGTTATACGTTCAAGCTGCGTGAAGGAGTGAAGTTCCATGATGGTACACCTTTTAATGCGGAAGCCGTGAAGTACAATTTGGACCGAGTGATCGATCCGGCCACCAAAGCTGCCAATTCTCTGGCCCTGATTAGACCGTATAGCTCCTCTGAAGTCATTGATGAATATACCATCAAGGTAAATCTGGAATCACCATCGCAAGCCTTTCTCGGCAACTTGAGCCAGGCGCTGCTGGGGATCGTATCCCCTACGGCTGCCCAAAAATATGGTGACCAGCTGGGTAAAAATCCGGTGGGCACAGGTCCTTATACCTTTGTGAAATGGGATGAAAATGCGGATATCGTCGTTGCCAAAAACAACGATTACAATTGGGGACCTGAGACGGTTGAGAATAAAGCCGCGCCCCATGTGGATACGATCACATTCAAGATTGTACCGGAAGAAGCGACGCGCATCGGAAGTGTACAGAGTAGTCAGGTACTCGCTGCCGAGACGGTTCCACCGCAGAATATCGCTGCATTGAAAAGCGATCCGAACCAGCAATTGTTGCAGGCCAATACGGTTGGGCTGCCATATACACTCTTTTTCAATCTGCGCAAAGCGCCTTGGGATGATGTGAAAGTAAGGCAGGCGGTACAATCCGCTGTAGATGTGGAATCGATTGTCAAAACATTGTATCTGGGCAACTACGAACGTGCATGGTCCGCACTGTCTCCTGGAATCCTGGGTTATGATGCATCGCTGGAAGGTAGCATTAACCCGGACATCAACAAAGCCAATCAGCTGCTCGATGAACAAGGCTGGGTGAAAGGCGCTGACGGTATTCGTGCCAAAGACGGCCAGAAACTGACCCTGCGTTATGTCGATGGTTCGCCCAATCGGGAGAAACGCAATGACATTGCCGCCATTATTCAGCAACAGTTGAAACAGGTTGGCATTGCCGTTGAAGTCGAGATTACAAAAGATATCGCTACAGTCATCTATCAGAACTGGGATTATGATCTCTATGGCAACAGTCAGGTCAATTCTGATCCGAATGCCTTGTACGCTTTCTATCATACGAGTGCAGAGGGCGAGCGTCCCACATTGTCCGGTTTGTCTGATCCAAAGATCGATGAATTGCTGGAGCGGGGAGCGGTCGAGACGGATCCTGATAAACGTGTTCAGATCTACAATCAAATCCAGCAATACCTGATTGAGCAAGCGGTAATTCTGCCGATCTATGTATTCCCGTATACCGTCGCTGCATCCAAAAAGGTCGAAGGCATCAAGTTTGATTCATTGGGTTATCCACTCTTTAACGACGTTCGCATTCAGCCCTAACAGAGGTTGTTCAAAAAGTCCACTTTTGATTACGAGTCATGCCTAATGGCATGATCAGCATCGAATATGAAAACTGATCTTTTTGAACACGCACTATAGGAACGACCAATCCAGATTCAGGAAGGAGATATCCCGGTATGGTTCAAACGATACTGTCACGACTCGCAACATCGCTTCTGGTTATTTTCGGAGCTTCGGTGCTGGTGTACTGCATCATGTATCTTCTGCCGGGTGATCCGGTTCTACTCATGCTGGACCCGTCCTCGGCTACCCCGGAGATGATCGAGAATCTGCGGGTCCAGCTTGGACTGGATCAGCCGTTTTATATCCAGTTTGCGAACTATTTCGGTGATATGCTGCGTGGGGATTTTGGTAAATCAATGATCAATTCCGATCCGGTTTTGCCAAAAATACTGGAACATTTTCCAGCGACACTGGCTTTGACCGCACTCAGTTCAATCATTGCCATCACGATCGGAATTACACTTGGTGTATTGTCTGCGATTCATCGCAATGGCGTGATTGATTTCGTCGCCCGGCTCGTTGGACTGTTTGGCATCTCCATGCCGACCTTCTGGACGGGTATACTGCTCATCCTGTTATTCTCGGTACAGCTTGGTTGGTTCCCGGCGATGGGATCGGATGGGTTCAGCTCACTGGTTCTTCCGGCAGCTACGCTGGGTCTCGTGGGTGCAGGGTTTATCGTACGGATGGTGAGGAACAGCATGCTGGAAGTCATCAATGAACCGTTTATCGTGGCATTACGGGCCAAAGGACTTTCGGAGCGTGCCATCATGTATGGCCATGCACTGCGTAATGCGCTTATTCCTGCTGTAACGGTAATCGGCATGCTGATCGGTGATCTGCTTGCGGGAACGGTTGTGGTGGAGACTGTCTTCTCCAGACAGGGGATCGGCCGAATTATTGCAGATGCGCTAATGGCCAAGGATCTGCCAGTGGTGCAAGGGGTTGTTTTCTTTACATCCATTATCTATGTGGTCTTGAATTTGCTGGTGGACATCTCGTATTCGTACATTGATCCCCGGGTTCGGCGTGCAGTCCGAACATGATGACAGCCGGAACAGTCAGAAGTGTCCTGACGCGGAGTATGGAAGGAGGAGTTGTTGCTCATGAGCATGAAACCTTTGGTTGGTGACAAAAAAGCATGGGCGGGCGTAGGACGTATCCGTCTGTGGAATCGCCGCCCTTGGCGCTATCGCGTCTCATTCGCGGTATCCCGATTATTCTTTTATGCAGCATTGCTGGTGGTGGTGTTTACCGTGGCATGTGCGATTGTACCAGGCTGGATTGCACCCTATGATCCAACTCAGATGATGACGGATGCTATCCTGCAGGCTCCTTCTGCTGCGCACCTGTTCGGGACGGACTATTTTGGCAGGGATATCTTCAGTGTGGTTGTGCATGGGAGCAGAGATTCATTGCTCATTGGATTCGCCTCGGTACTTGTAGGCGGTATTGTTGGCAGTGCTCTTGGTATTATCTCCGGTTATGCCGGAGGTATTGTTGATACCATCACGATGCGGGCTGTTGATATTCTGATGGCTGTACCCGGCGTGCTCCTGGCATTGTCTGTTGCAGCTGCTCTCGGGCCAGGACTGATGAACATTGCACTGGCTGTTGCGGTTTCCTCCATTCCGGGCTACGCACGGGTGATGCGTGGGCAAGTCATATCAGTTAAAGGTCTGCCTTTCATTACAGCGACACGTTCACTGGGCGGTTCCAATACACGTATTTTCTGGAAACATGTACTGCCACATTCGTTGTCACCCTTGCTGGTCATGGCTACGCTGGGCGTAGGGACATCAATTCTTACGGGCTCCGGACTCAGTTTTCTGGGACTTGGGGTGTTGAAGGAAATACCGGATTGGGGCGCATTGCTCTCACAAGGTAGAGGTTATCTGACGGTTGCCTGGTGGATCTGTACGTTCCCGGGGCTGGCGATCACGTTGTTTGTACTGGCGGTTAATCTGATTGGAGACGATATTCGCGATCGGTTGGACCCCAAAGTAAAAGGAGCGGCTTGACCGCTATTCCAAAATATAAGAATTTATAAGTTTCACCCTATCCATTTTTATATTTCACTGCGAAACGGTAGCTGTGCCACCAGAGGACGGCGACAGCCGTTTACGCTTGAGGAGGAGATATTCATGTCACATGTTGTCATTATTGCAGGATCACCTTCCAAACGTTCGCGTTTGACAGGTCTGACGGATTACAGCAGCCAAAAATTAACGGAGGCAGGCATCACCGTTGAAGTTATTCACGTTGTGGATCTGCCCGCTGAGGATCTGGTGCAAGCCCGGTTTGACAGCTCATTCATTCGTGATGCTCTGGCTGTTGTTGAAGCGGCGGATGCCGTTATTGTAGCTACACCGGTATACAAGGCATCATACTCGGGAGTACTCAAGCTGTTCCTGGATCTAATTCCGCAAGAAGGATTACGGGGTAAGTTGACACTTCCGCTCGTTATCGGTGGCTCTATAGCTCATCTACTCGCGATTGATTATGCATTGAAACCTGTTCTGGCAGCCCTTGGTGGAAGACATATCTTGGGTGGCGTGTATGCTGTGGATCAGGGAATTGAACGATTGGATGATGGAAAATTTGTACTCTCGGCAGACGTTACTACACGTCTGGATCGCTCGCTGGAAGAATTGATATTGACACTGGAAAAGGATGGGATTACGATATCATAAAACCAAGTAAGTATATTGGATAAATCAATATAAGATCAAACGTCTGCGGACGTGGATACGGAGGCGCTCATGAATATCGAGAATATTGAAGCATTTGTATATATCAATCATTATGGAAGCTTCAATAAGGCTGCCGAAGTACTCTTCTTGTCCCAACCTTCGGTCACAGCTCGCATTCAGTCACTGGAAAGGGAGCTGGGCTGCAAGTTGTTTGATCGGCTTGGCAAACAAATTGTGCTGACAGAGGAAGGCCGGAAATTCCTGCCATATGCGCAGCAAGTGCTGCAAGTGATTCAGAAGGGCAAGCAGAAGATTCAGCAACGGCGATCAACACCGGATGCTCTTCGGCTCGGTAGTACAGTATCGGTATCTAACTATGTCATTCCCGATTTTCTACCTAAGATCAAGGAAGCTTACCCCGAAATTAACATCAAATTGACGACAGCAACGACGGATCAGCTGATTGCCAAACTGCTTGGTCAGGAGATCGATCTTGCTTTTGTGCGCAAGGTCATGCATCCTGCGATCCGTACGGTTGCTTTTTATGAAGATCCGATCCAGCTCTATGTGTACAAAGGACATCCATTCATTGAGAGCGGGCATGTCAGCATGGAAGCCATCCGGAATGAGCAACTGGTCTTTTTTGAATGTGGTTCACTGGACTGGCTGCGCATTCACCGGGCTTTCGACTCGCTGGAACATCCGCCGAATATTACATATCATGTCGATAATTCGGAGACGGCGAAGAAACTGGTTATGCAAGGGGCAGGCATTGCCTTTCTCCCGGGACTCACGGTGAAGAAGGAAGTGCAGAATCAGGAGCTGTTCCCCATTCAGGTACATGAGGTAGCAGGTGTATCGTTGCAGATCAGCGTTGTTACTTTAAAGGAAGAATATTCGCCATTGGCAGAACCCTTCGGGGAACTGCTGCGGCAGTTATAAAGCGTCTAACGTTGAATCTGACTTTTACACCAAAACGGAGAGTGCAGAACCAATCTGAAGAAGCGAAGCGTGATCGGAAGATGGTACTGCAATCGGAGTGATAAAGTGTAACATCTCCAGTTCAACTTAATAGTGATTCAAGAACAGCGGTTCAGCACAATCAAGGAGGAGAAGGATATGAGTATTCGTGTTGGCATTTTGGATCAGACTCCCATCTATGAAGGGGAAACGGCGGTGGATGCTTTTCGGCATACGATTGAGCTGGCACAGCGGGCAGAGCAGCTGGGATTCCATCGGTTCTGGGTATCGGAGCACCATGATTCAGGGCATGTTGCAGGTTCCTCCCCGGAGGTACTCATCTCCCACTTGCTTGCGCATACAAAGCGGATTCGGCTGGGGTCTGGCGGAGTAATGCTCCAGCATTACAGCCCATACAAAGTCGCCGAGAATTTCAATATCCTCGCAGCGCTCGGACCAGGAAGAGTTGACCTGGGAATCGGTCGTGCACCAGGCGGGTTACCACGTTCGACACAGGCGTTGCAGGAAGGAATTCAGGAAGCCGCATCTCTTCAAGAGAAAATTGTTCAGGTGAAACGATACATCCACAATGAGCCGCTTGAAGATCAGTCACATCCACTTGCAGGTCTCAGCGCTTCGCCCGTGTCGGACATTCCAGCGGAGCTGTACGTACTTGGAGCAAGTGTCGATAGTGCAGGCATGGCTGCGGAACTGGGACTTCCATATGTCTTTTCACTGTTCATTAACAGTAATATAGAGGTAGCGCTTCAAGCGATCCGTGTATATCGTGAACAATTCAATCGTTCCCAGGGACGGGAGCCCTACGCTGCACTAGCCATATCGTTAATTGTGGCCGAGAGTGAGGAAGAAGCGGAAGGACTTGCGAGCGAGCATATGCTGGTGAAGATTCATCTGGAGAGTGGTAAGGTGCTGACGGTTGGTTCTGTGGAACAGGCGGAAGAATTCGGCCGTCAATCAAACGAAACCTATCGGATCGAGATTCTGGAGCCAAGTGTGACCCGGGGTACGAAGGAAAGCGTAGGTCAGGCACTGCTGAAGTTCCAGCAGGAGTTTGCTGTGGAAGAGTTCATTGTGACTACAGCTACACGGGACTTTACGAAGCGAATTCGTTCATTTGAATTGTTGCGTGAGATTCTGGCAGAGCAGGGACTGAGCGAATTTGCACTGGAATCCAAGGAACAGGAAGCTGCAATCGGATAGAGTTAGGCAGTTAATATAACAGTGAATATATACGAACGGGAGGCCATGTGATGAAAAGTGATCTGGAACAGCCCAAGCAGCATTCTGAGCAACAAGTACAGGGCCCCGAGCATGAACTTCACGGTGAACGGGTGGAAGAATTCGCGGAACGTTTAATCACCATTCGGCGACATCTGCATCGTAACCCGGAATTGTCCGGCGAGGAAAAAGAGACGACAGCTGCCATTCGCGGTTGGCTGGAAGAGGAAGGCGTCCGTATTGCAGACGAATATGCGCTGCGGACAGGGCTTGTCGCTGAAGTAGGCCAAGGGAACGGACCTGTGGTTGCCCTAAGAGCAGATATTGATGCGCTGCCCATTCAGGAAGAGACAAAACTTGAATTTGCCTCCCAGGTAGATGGAAAGATGCACGCTTGCGGACATGACGCACACACGGCAATTCTGATTGGTGCTGCACGATTACTGAAACAGCGCGAGTCCATTCTACCGGGAAAAGTACGGTTGATATTCCAGCCCTCGGAGGAAAAAGCAACGGGTGCTCGGCAAGTGATCCAAAGCGGCGCATTATCCGATGTTCGGGCCGTATTTGGGTTGCATAACAAGCCTGATCTCCAAGTGGGTACGGTGGGTATTCGGGAAGGCGCATTGATGGCAGCAGCAGACGGTTTTGTTGTCAAAGTGGAAGGTGTAGGCACCCATGCAGCCGTGCCTGAAGCCGGCATTGATCCAATTGTGGTTGCCGCACATATTGTTACGGCATTACAGGCCATAGTGAGTCGCAATGTAGGAGCACAGGAGAGTGCTGTAATCAGCGTCACCAAGCTCCACAGCGGCACAGCCTGGAACGTTATTCCCGATGAAGCGATCCTCGATGGCACAGTGCGTACCTTTGATGAGAAAGTGCGTGCACGAATTCGCGAGCGTTTCAATCAGGTGGTAGCCGGTGTGGCGGCGGCCTATGGCACACGTGCTACGGTTCGCTGGATTCAGGGACCACCTGCCGTGGTCAATGATGAAGCTCTGGCATCTGCGGCGGAGCAAGTTGCAAGTGAGATTGGATTAAATAGTGTTAGACCGCTACCTTCTCCTGCAGGTGAGGACTTCTCTTTTTATCAAAAAGAAGTTCCCGGCCTGTTCCTCTTCCTGGGCACCTCTGGCCCGCATGAGTGGCATCACCCTGGCTTTGATGTGGATGAACGGGCTCTGCCGCTGGGAGCACATCTTCTGGCTGCACTGGCTGAGAAAGCACTGCACAATGTGCAAGCACATCAAGAGTGATGAGTACAGTGAATCACTGGATCATATCCAGATCGAAACGGTTCCGTTCGACGGCAACCGTTTTTCGTATTTTTTTGATAAGAGCGGTCTTGGGACGACGATTCGTTGAATCTTATCAGATGGTTTAATTATGGCTAGGGCTGGCGCAGAAGCGTCAGCTCTGTTTGGGTTTTCTTACAGGAGGTGCAGCTAAAGGTATTATGAAATTTTATTTTTTTAAATGGAAATATTTGTTGACGCTCTCCAAAAGGATGTGCTATATTTTTCTCGACCCTTAATCGTAATAATTACTATTAGACAAAAAAAGAAGAACAGGAGTAGTCGCTGCGATGAAACAGGAGATCGATTTTATCAAGTTCAGTCCCACCCAAAACATGACGATTCTGGTTAAAACGGATCATGCAGCAGAGAAATACAATCATATTGCAACTCGTCTAATGTCGTATGATAACGTTTACGCTGAACAGGTGGGATTTATTGAACCAACGAGGAGACCGGAAGCTGTGGCCCGCCTGGAAATGGCCGGAGGAGAGTTCTGTGGCAATGCCTGTATGGCACTTGCAGCACACCACGCATCCGAAGCAGGACTGGCACAACAGGAATCGATGGACATCGTGTTGGAGGTTTCCGGAACCGATCAATTGATCATGTGCCATGTGAAGAAACAGCAGAATGAATATGACTGCCAGGTGACCATGCCGGTTCCGAAGCAGATTGAGCAGCGAACAATCCGGTACGAAGGCATCGAGCTGGATATGGTAATCATCCGGTACGCTGAGTTCATCCATATCGTGATTGAAGTGGATTACTTCGACGATACGATGAAAAAGAGGGCACAGACCCTTGCAAGGCTACTGGGACTAACCCTGGGAGATAAGCTGATCGGTATCTTGTTATATCAATCGCACTCGGAAGAAATGGCCCCACTCATCTATGTTCCGGAGCTGGATAGTCTGATCTGGGAGAGAGGGTGTGGCTCGGGTACAGCCTCTGTGGGAGCCTATCTCGCATGGAGCCAGCAGAGAGGGATCACTCAGTACATCAAGCAGCCTGGTGGTGCGATCAAAGTGGTAGCCCAGTGGAATGGCGCAGAACTTGGGAGCATTACGATTGAGGGATCTGTTGGGATTGTGGCACAGGGCAAAGCCTTCATAGATACTCCAGCAGAATGGAGCGTAGTAAACGCATGAGGTACATGATACATGATCGAGACAACGTATAGGGGGAAAAGAAATGATCACATTGGTCCATTTTCAGACATGTTTGAGTGAATTTGCAGAGAAATTCGATAAGCTCGCGAGCAAGTATGATCATACGATTCTGCATAGTTCGGAGCTGGAGGCTGTGATCAATGACTACTCCCGCTTTGTGACTGATCAGGAGAATAAGGCAGCCTGGGAACAGTTGGAGCATTCGGAGCTGGAAGAACTTGATTCGCTTATATGGCAGTTAAGAAATAAATCCGCCCAGTGTGTGGCGATCATGGAGAAATATCGTGCATTAAAGTTAGAGAACGGGGATGTGCAGATTGCCGATTATTTCAAAAACATCGAAGAGTGTATCGATAAAGAATTTGGCAGCTTCCATGTCACCTCCGATTCCAGAGTGTTGTTGGTAGGCTCCGGTTCCTTCCCCATGACACCAGTACTCATCGCCAAGCGAACAGGTGCAGAGGTCGTAGGGATCGATATTGACGAAGAGTCCATCACACTCGGGCGAAAAGTGGTGGAGACACTGGGCACGGCAGGCTTGAAGATTCGATTGGAGTCAACTTTGCTGGAGAATCTGGATTATACCAGGGAAGCAACCCATATCATTTTCAGCTCTACGGTGGCCCCTAAATATGAGCTGCTTGATCAACTGCATGCCCTGACGAATGCACAGGTGGTTGTAGCCATGAGATACGGTGATCAGTTGAAGTCCTTGTTCAATTATCCCATGAGAGCGACGGATAGCAGCAAGTGGAAGCTGGTGGATACGATCCTGCGCCCGGATGATGTGTTTGATATTGCGTTGTATCAAAAAGCATAGGTATGCAAGTGCGTCCAAATGGATTACAGATTGAACTTTGAATTAAGGAGGTTTATATGAGCAATCTTCAGCGAATTCTGTTACTTGGAACCGGGCCTGCATCCATTCAGCTTGCGGTTACACTCAAAGATCATCTCAATTGCTGTATAGGCATTGTGGGGAGAGCATCGGTTCGTTCAGCGTCCGTATTCGCAGCCCTCGAACAGAGCAATGGGCGTATTCAGGTCAGCATTCAAAATGAGAAACATCAGCCACTCGCAGGTGAGTGTTTCATTGATCATGTGTTCAAGGGATATGACACCACCCAGGGGGAATGGGATACACTCATTTTGGCGGTTACCACCGATGCTTATATCGATGTGTTGGAACAAATGAAAAATGAATTCATCAAACAACTGAAATGTATCATTTTGATTTCTCCAACGTTTGGGTCGAATCGACTCGTAACCCATTATATGAGAGAGCGGAATGCAGCGCCGGAAGTGATCAGCTTCTCTACCTACCTCGGAGATACCCGTTGGATGCACGAACATCCATCCAATCATGTGATCACTACAGGGGTTAAGAAAAAGGTCTATATCGGTTCCACTCGTTACCCGTCTGAACAGGTCAGCAAGCTATGCCAAGTGTATGAGCGTTTGGGTGTTGCGCTGGAAGTGATGCGATCTCCATTGGAGGCGGAAACAAGAAATATTTCGTTGTATGTGCATCCCCCCTTGTTCATGAACGACTTCTCATTAGGGGCCATTTTTGGGGCATCGGATATTCAGAAATACGTATACAAGATGTACCCCGAAGGTCCGATTACACAAGATTTGATTCGGCAAATGCGTGCACAGTGGCAGGAGATTATGAATATTACGGAACGGCTCCATATCCAGGGAGTCAACCTGCTTCAATTCATGACGGATGACAACTATCCGGTTCGATTAGAGAGTATATCACGTCAGGATATCGAGAATTTCAATCAGCTGCAGGTCATTCATCAAGAGTATTTATTATACATACGATACACCTCATTATTGATTGATCCATTCTCGGAACCCGATTCGGCAGGGAAATATTTCGACTTTTCAGCAGTGCCATTCCGTCAAACGTTCATGAACCGCGAAGGGGAGCTGGACATCCCCCGTATGCCCAAGGAAGATTACTACCGCATCAAAATCATTCAGGGCATTGCCAGACACCTCGATGTGAGCTGCCCAACGATTGATCAATTTATCGCCAAATATGAGGCGAAGCTTCAGGAAGTGGATGACGCACACCCGAATCAACGTGTGTCCAACGCCTTTGTCATCCAATCCTTCGACGAGGATATCCGCATGATTTGCACCGGACTTTCAAGGGTCTAATTACATTTAAATATTGCAAATTAAATTTTGTTTTACACAGTAACGGAGGGGGCAGAAAGAACCTGAAGAAGCGAAGCGTTCGCATTTATCACCGGATTTTCTCTTTGGAAAAGAGATCAAAAAAATCTGGGGATAACGGCGATCAGAAGGTTGTTCTGACCACGTAGTGGTCTTGTGTAAAGTGTGAATTTAATTTGCTCATCAGGAGGAAATGTTGTGAAAAAGGGTCTTACTTTTACATCCATACTATTGCTGGTGTCTGCCATTGCGCTACTCGCCGGATGCGCTCAGAGCACAACAGAGAAAGAGAGCGCCCAAACGGAGCCTGCCAATAGCCAGGTGCAGACTGAACTTATCTATGCTTCTGCCAAAGATATTAATGATATGAACCCTCATCTGTATACAGGCTCCATGCCTGCGCAAGGGATGGTATATGAGTCTCTGGTGGAAAACACTCCTGACGGAATCAAGCCATTGCTAGCTGATTCATGGGATATTTCGGAGGATGGCAAGACCTATACCTTTCATCTGCGACAAGATGTGAAATTCCATGATGGAGAGCCGTTCAACGCAGAGGCGGTCAAACAAAATATCGATGCAGTACAGGCGAATGCCGAAAAACATGCCTGGATCAAGCTGTCTACCAAAATCACAAGTGTAAAAGTTATCGATGAGCATACGGTGGAGCTGACGCTGTCGGAAGCCTATTATCCAGCACTGGTGGAACTGTCCATGACAAGACCTTACGTCTTCATTTCACCCAAGGATTTCAAGGATGGTGGAACCAAAGACGGAGTGAGTGGTTTCCACGGTACAGGGCCTTACAAGCTTACTGCTCATAAAGTCGAAGAGAATGCCACGTTTGAAGCTAATGCAGACTATTGGGGTGGTGCACCTGCAATCAAGAAAATCACATCCAAGGTTCTTCCGGCAGGCGAAACGACATTCCTGGCATTACAAAAGGGAGAAATCAACTTTGTGTTCACGGATGACCGTGGGGCAGACAGCATTGATGTCGAGGCCATGGACCAATTGGCTGAATTTGGTGATTATCAAGTGATCCGAAGTGATGCAATGAATACGAATATGATCGTAGCCAATAGCAGTCGCCAGAATAGTCCGGTTCAGGAAACGGAAGTTCGGGAAGCGCTTTGGTATGCCATCGACCGGGAAACGATCAGTAACGATATTTTTAACGGAACGCAGACTGTTGCGGACACGCTATTTTCAGCCAATGTCAATTACGCCAAGGTGGACCTGAAGAAACGGAAGTATGATCCGGAGATGGCTAAACAGCTTCTGGACCAAGCAGGCTGGACATTGGCAGATGGTGAAGGGGTGAGAACGAAGAACGGTAAGCCTTTAGCCATGAAACTATACTATGACAGCAACTCGTCCTCACAGAAAATACAGGCTGAATTGATCCAGTATTCGATGAAAGAATTGGGTGTTCAGCTTGAGATCGTAGGCGAAGAGTCCACTTCCATTGCGAATCGGAGAGCTACCGGAGAATATGATCTACTCTTTAATCAAACCTGGGGACTGGCCTATGATCCACAGAGTACGATTGCTGCATTTACATCAGATTCGGCATACAAGCATACAACAAGCGGAATTGCCCAAGCAGATGAACTATATCAGAAAATCGATGCGGTCATGGTCTCCACGGATGAGGCTTCACGCCAATCCCTGTATGCCGACATTATGAAGATCGTCCATGATGAAGCAGTCTTCATCCCGATTACCAACGGGCGTGTCACCGTAGTCGCTCCCGAGAATCTCGATGGAATCTCATTCAAGCAGACTCAATATGAACTGCCATTTGAACAAATGAATTTTAAATAGAGCGGAGATGGATATGGGAAGTTATATCGTCAAAAGGATTCTGTTAACCATCCCTTTACTGATTATCATTTCATTTATAACGTTTGTCCTGATTAATCTATCTCCCTTGGACCCGGCGGTTGTTGTGTTACAGGCACAGGAAGTTCCGCAGATTACGGATGAACTGATCGCGCAAACGAATGAAGCGCTAGGATTCGATCAGCCGTTCATGATCCAGTATGCGAACTGGATTATGGCTGTTTTACAGTTGGACTTTGGCAACTCTTATGTATCTGGTGAACCCGTATGGTCATTGATGGGGCCGGCTTTTATGAACACATTGAAGTTAACGCTCGTCTCATCGGTATTCATTATTGCGCTATCCATTCTGCTCGGTGTGATCTGTGCCATGAGAGAAGGCAAGCTGCTGGATCGATCGGTCAGAGGCGTATCATTTTTCCTTACCGCCATGCCATCCTACTGGCTTGCAGCCATGATGATCTGGTATTTTTCCGTCAAGCTGGACCTGTTACCTACCAGCGGCATGGACTCGTATCGAAGCTACATTCTACCGGTGATTGTGATCACGGTGAGTTATACGGGCATTTATTTCCGAACGGTTCGAAGTTCCATGCTGAGCAATATGAATGAGGACTATGTGTTATATGCAAGGGCAAGTGGTCTGAGCGAGAAGAAAGTAACCCTGCATATTCTAAGAAATTCATTACAGGTGGCCGTGTCCATCTTTTGTATGGCGATCCCGATTGTGTTGGGCAGTACGGTGGTCATTGAAAATGTATTTGCCTGGCCTGGGCTCGGAAGACTCAGCGTGAAATCCATTTTAAGCAGGGATTTTCCGATTATTCAGGCGTATGTTCTGATGTTGGCTGTCACCTTTGTGTTGTTTAACACGTTATCCGACATCATTAATGCGGCGATGAATCCCCGGTTGAGAAAGGAATTCTGATGCGAATATTGAAAAATCTGCGCAAAGACAAGCTTGCGTTGACCTCTTTGGTGGTGATTATCGCCACGCTTATGGCGGGCATTTTTGCTCCGCTTATTGCGCCGCATGATCCTGGACAAGTGAACATGAAGCTTCGTTATGCCTCCTCGTCCTGGGAGTATCTATTAGGCAATGATCATCTGGGCAGATGTGTGTTATCCCGGCTTATCTATGGCATCCGTCCAAGTGTGTTATGGGTTCTGGTTGCGCTGAGCCTTTCTGTTCTGATTGGGGCTATTGTTGGATTCATTGCGGGTTACTTCAAGGGGAAAGTGGATGCATGGATTATGAGATTCTGTGACATTATGCTGTCTTTTCCCGGGTACGTGATGACACTGGCGGTGGTTGGCATTTTGGGTGCAGGACTGGAGAACATTTTGATTGCCTTTGTTTGGATGAAATGGGCCTGGTTTGCCCGCGTTATTCGAACATCTGTGATGCAATTCTCCGATATGGATTATGTAAAATTCGCTAAAGCCTCCGGCACGTCTAATCTGAGAATTATAACCAAACATATTGTTCCGGTTACCTTTGCCGATATTGCCGTCATTGCCAGTGGCTCCATGTGTTCAATGATGTTGCAGATCTCCGGTCTTTCCTTTCTGGGGCTCGGCATTCAGGCTCCGCATGCGGAGTGGGGCATGATGCTCAATGAGGCGAGGGAAGTCATGTTCTCCAGACCTGAATTGATGTTGGCACCGGGCCTGGCCATTGTAGTGGTGGTATCGGCTTTTAATTTTCTATCGGATGCGCTTCAGGTGGCTCTGGACCCCAAATTGATGACCTCTCAAGGTAAGTCCGACAAGTTTTACGAAAGTGAGGTGAGAAAGCCTGCTTATGAATATAGTCGAGGTTGAACATTTGAAAGTATGGGATACCAATACAGGTAAAGTGATCATTCATGACAGTTCATTTGAAGTTAAGCAGGGAAGCTGTATGGCCATCGTGGGGGAAAGCGGAAGCGGCAAGTCTGTCACGTGCAGGGCTATCATGCGATTGAACAAGCCATGGATTCGCCAATCGGGCACAATGTTATTTCAGGGCGAAGACCTAAACCAGCTTTCGGAACCGGAGATGCGGCGTAAGCGGGGCAAGCAGCTGTGTATGATTTTGCAGAATGGCATGAGTGCATTTGATCCTTCCTGTGTCATTGGTGTTCATATTCGGGAGACGCTTCAGCAGCATTTTGGCTGGAACAACCGCGAGATTGAACGGAAAATCATCAATGCCATGGAAAGCGTCATGCTCAGACATCCGCGCGAGATTCTGAATCAATTTCCACATCAGCTGTCCGGTGGAATGCTGCAACGAATCATGATTGCTCTGGCGTTGGTGCTTGAGCCTGATCTGATTATTGCGGATGAGCCAACAACGGCGCTGGATACGGTCTCCCAATATGAAGTGGTGGAGCAATTGATTCAATTACGTGAACGCATGGGCTGTTCCATGATGTTCATCTCCCATGATCTCGGCGTCGTTCAGAAGATTGCAGATGACGTGATGGTCATGAAGGACGGAGAGATCGTAGAGCGCGGCAGCATGCATTCTGTTTTGACAGAGCCGAAGCATGCCTATACGCAGTATCTGGTCTCTACCCGACTGGAGCTGAGCAATCATTTTAAGGCGTTGATGCAGGGGGACTCATAGATGCTAAAGGTGGAAGGTATCGAAAAATCATATAACCAAGGCGGACTGTTCTCCAAGTACAAACAACAGGTATTGAAACAGGTTACCTTTGAATGCCAGCAGGGCGAGTGTCTCGGTATCATCGGTGAAAGTGGAAGCGGTAAATCTACGTTGGGCCGTCTGATTCTGGGCATTGAACGCCCGGATCGTGGAACGATCTCGCTCGATGGTAAAGACGTACAGGATCGAAGTGTACGGATGGGTAACCTTAGCGCCGTTTTTCAAAATTATACGTCATCCATCAATCCATTTCTTAATGTGGAAGCTGCCATTATGGAACCGATGCAAGCACAGCAAAAGCTGCGAAAGGATCAAGGTAACTCAGAGAAAGTGGATCTGTTGCTGAACCAAGTTGGACTGAACCCTTCTTATAAATCCAAATATCCGCATGAACTATCCGGCGGGGAGGCTCAGAGAGTGTGCATTGCCAGAGCGATCTCGACAGCCCCAAAACTTATCGTATTCGATGAAGCGATCAGCTCACTGGACGTGTCTGTTCAGATCCAGGTGTTGCAATTACTGAAAGAGCTTAAGGAAATCTACAAGCTGAGCTATGTCTTTATCACACATGATATACAGGCGGCAGCTTATATCTGTGACAGGGTGATCATTTTCAGAGAGGGGCAGGTTGTAGAGATCGTTCCGACCAAGCAACTTAAGGACGTACAGTCCGACTATGGGAAGCGATTATTGAAGCATTTAATACCATTTTAGGGGGAACACCCATTGTGAGTGGAGCGATGTCTTGGCCTTTTCTGCGCTTGTACATACTGGTTCTTCTATATTTCAGTGCCAATGCCATTCTTAACGTGATCATCCCATTACAAGGGGAGTCCTTGGGTGCGAGCGGTACAACGATTGGACTGATCATGGGCGCTTATATGTTCACAACGATGTTCTTCAGACCCTGGGCAGGTCGGATTATTCAAAAGCACGGACCAATCAAAATATTGCGTCTGATTCTGATTATCAATGGATTTGCGCTAATTTTATATACCTTTACGGGACTCGGTGGATATTTGGTTGCTCGTATTTTGCAGGGTGTATCGACAGCGTTCTTCTCCATGGCTTTACAGATTGGCATTATTGATGCCCTTCCGGAGAAGGATCGGTCACAGGGCATTTCGTATTATTCGCTGTTCAGTTATATACCAGGCATCGTGGGGCCAGTTATCGCGTTAGGAATCTGGCAGACGGGTGGCATGGATTATTTTACAGTGGTTCTGATCGGCATTGCCGTATGTACGGGCGTCTTCGGATATACCGCCAAAATGGAACCAAACAAGGAGCAGCCTGCTGAGAATCAGTCGGAGCAGAACGTGAGTATGTGGGAATCCTTTGGTCAGTTGGTGAAGAATCCACATTTATTTCGTTGCAGTGTGTTAATGCTCGCCGCTTCCGTTGTATTTGGCGCGATTACCACCTTTATTCCGCTGTATGCGAGCCAAGTACCAAACGGGAATGCCGGCGTATATCTGATGCTTCAGGCAGGAACGGTGGTGCTGGCTCGAATTATGCTCCGAAAAAGGATTCCGTCCGATGGCAGTTGGCATTCTCCTTTCATGATGGGCACCATGTGTTTGCTCGCCGTAGCTGCGCAATGTGTCAGTTTTGCCGTGACAGGCGGAGTGGTCTTTTTCTATGTGGGTGCTGTGTGCATGGGAATCGGTCAGGCGATCCTGTATCCGACACTCACGACCTATTTATCTTTTGTCTTGCCTAAACTGAACCGGAACGTCCTGATCGGGTTATTTATCGCGATGGCTGATCTGGGTATTTCTCTGGGTGGTGTGATTATGGGACCCGTTGCTGACTTCTCTTCCTATTCATTTATGTACATGATCTGTGCTATCCTAGGAGCGGTAATGATCGTTTTTGCCTATGAACGGCGTAGACCCGTGACAGGTACATCTGTGAGTTGACTGCCAGAAGAGAAAGTGGTGACAAACGTTTGAAGTCTTCGATGACGGCAACATCCAATGGAAAATTAAATCCGGTATCCTTTTCGTTTATCCGGTTTTATATGCTGGCCTTTTTATTTTTTGCGGCGAATTCAGCTCTGACGATTATTCTGCCTCTGAGAAGCGAGGCCGCTGGATTAAATCAGGCTGAGATTGGCCTGATGATGGGGGCATATATGTTCACCTGTATGCTCTTGAGACCTTTTGCAGCGCAGCTGCTGGGTAAGCATGGGCCGCTTCGAGTGATGCAATGGCTATTGCTTTTGCATGCGGGTACGCTGCTGCTGTTTGTTGTTTTTGGTGTGGAGACGTATCTGTGGTTGCGGGCCCTGCAAGGGGTGGCTACGGCCTTTTTCTCCATGACGATGCAGGCGGGTATTGTGGAAAAGTTGGAGGACAAAGACCGGGCACAAGGGCTGTCCATGTACACCCTGTTTACGATGGTTCCTTCTCTGGTCATTCCGATCCTTGCCATACAAATCTGGGAAAATGCCAGTGATCTGGCGTTTACGTTGCTGATGATCGGACTGGCGGCGCTACCACTTTTGATTGGGTACAATGTGGATTTGCCGCGGAGTACCGTACAGAACAAATCGTATACCTTGGGTGATATGTTTCGTTCATTCGGCGGCATCTGGCGTAGTACGCCACTGCTGATCAGCAGTGTGGTGATGTTGTTTGCGTCCTGCGTTTTTGGGGCAACAGCGACCTTCCTTCCCTTATATATGGTATCCACCGGAATGGCGAGTGCAGGCGTATTTCTGACAATTCAGGGACTGGTTGTGATCCTGTGCAGGTTTATTTTGCGTAAAAAAATTCCGTCCGACGGTAGCTGGAGTACCTGGCTGATGGCAGGGTTAATGCTGTGTGCTGCACTGGGAACCCAGTTGCTCAGTCTAATGGAGACCATCGGGCCACTGGTGTATTTATCCGCGGTATTTAGCGGTTTTGCTCTGGCATTGTTGTACCCGACATTAACCACATATCTGTCTTTTGTGCTACCTGCGGATTCCAGATATGTACTCATGGGGATTTTCATGTCCTCGTATGATCTTGGATTCTCTCTGGGTGGACTGGCAATGGGGCTTATTGTGCAAGTGAGTTCGTATTCGACCATGTTTATGATCTGCACGTTGCTCTCTGTTGCAGCGATGGTTCTGGTGTTGGTGTTCAGGCAACGGATGGAGGCGGGCAATAAGGCTAGATCTGGGGTGACTATATAAATTGAACTAAAGAACATTTACACGGATCACTCCAATGACAGAACAACCATCCGATCGCTGTTATCCCCAGATTTTTTTGATTCCTTTTATAAAGGATTAAATCCGGGGATAACGTATGCTTCCGATGTAGCTTTCTTTCAGAAAGCTTGTAGGCGAAGTGTATGCTTTTTCGAAGTAGCTTTCCTGCAGAAAGCTTGTAGCTCCGCTTCTTCAGGTTCTTTTTGTCCTCTCCGTTTTGTGTAAATGTTCAGTTCTATCTATATAGTTTTGTTGAATATGTCGCGGTACAGGCGTAATTCTAATTTATATTGATATAGTCCGCTGTCTAGCCTATCCCGCATGTATTGCGAACATTTACAGAGGAGGTTTATGACTCACTTCTTGCCAAAACGTATCCCAGGATGCGAAAGTGCAAGGGCTGGTCATCAGCCTTTTTTTGTTTTTTTGCAGGTTGAAATCAAAAATAGTTTGACAACGACCGTCTAACAGGATTATAGTCATTGTTGTTAATCGTAATGATTACTATTAAAGTCCGAATTACACAGACTGCACATATAAGGAGTAGATTTCTATGACACAAAAGCAAGTGCCGGTAACCGTACTGAGTGGTTACCTCGGTTCAGGGAAAACGACGGTTTTGAATCACGTGTTGAACAACAGACAAGGGCTTAAGGTTGCCGTAATCGTCAACGACATGAGTGAGGTCAATATTGATGCAGCGTTGGTCAAGGGGGAGACAACCTTGTCTCGAACCGAAGAGAAGCTGGTGGAGCTGTCCAATGGCTGTATCTGCTGCACCTTGCGGGATGATCTGATGCAGGAGATTGAGAAGCTGGTGAACGAAGGCAAGTATGATTATATTTTGATCGAATCCACCGGCATCAGTGAACCTGTTCCAGTTGCACAGACCTTTACATACGCCGATGAGGAGTCGGGTATTGACTTGACTAGTCTGGCCCGATTGGATTGTTTGGTAACGGTAGTGGATGCCAATCGATTCTGGCATGATTTTGGATCAGGGCAGAGTCTTTTGGATCGTAACCAAGCGACTGGAGATGAGGACACTCGTGACGTCGTAGACTTGTTGATCGATCAGATCGAAACCTGTGATGTGTTACTGCTGAACAAATGTGATCTGGTCGATGACACCGAGCTAAACAAGCTCGAAGGGGTCATCCGCAAGCTACAGCCTAACGCCAAGATCATTCGGACTGAGAATGGACAGGTGAATCCGTCTGAGATTTTGAATACAGGCCGCTTTGATTTTGAGAAAGTGAGCATGTCCGCTGGGTGGATTCAGGAGCTGGAGAAGGAGTCGCATACACCGGAAACCGAGGAATATGGTATTGGTTCCTTTGTCTATCGCCGTAGAAAGCCATTCCATCCTTCCCGTCTGGCTGAATTCATGAGTTACTGGCCGGAAGAAGTGGTACGTGCCAAAGGTTTAGTATGGCTCGCGGCCGAGGGGGATGTTGCGGCAAGCCTCAGTCAGGCAGGACCATCCATTCAATTTGGTCCTGCGGGACATTGGGTCGCGGCGATGCCGGAAGCAGACAAAGAGGAAATTTTACGTAACGAGCCGGATGTTCTGGAGAAATGGGATGCCCAGTGGGGAGATCGTCAGACGGAGGTTGTCATGATTGGGATCGAAATGGAGCGTGCGAGCATTGAAGATGCGCTAGACCTGTGCCTGCTCAGTGATGAAGAAATGCTGTCCGACTGGGGCCATTTCGATAATCCGCTGCCATGGCCTGTGGAAGCCGTATAACTGGGAAATTGATGTTCTGCATTGGGAGTAGCGCTGTATAAGCACATCTATATAAATTGAAATAAACATTTACACAAAACGGAGAGGACAGAAAGGACCTGAAGAAGCGGAGCGTTCGCCTACAAGCTTTCTGCAAGAAAGCTACATCGGAAGCATACGTTATCCCCGGATTTACCCTTTGGAAAAGGAATCAAAAAAATCTGGGGATAACAGCGATCGGAAGGTTGTTCTGTCATCGGAGTGTGCAGTGTAAATATTCTTTAGTTCAATTTATATAGATAAATAAATATAAATTCAATCAATAAGGAGCTGTCATTCATGGCTAAAAAATCTAAAGTGGTACGTGAGAAGCAACGTCAGGCGATCGTGGCAAAATATGCGAACCTGCGCCGGGAATTGAAGGAAAAAGGGGATTACGAGGCATTGCAGAAATTGCCACGTAATGCATCTCCAACTCGTTTGAAGAATCGTTGCGAAGTGACAGGCCGCCCGCGGGGTTATCTACGCAAGTTCAAGGTATCTCGGATTAAGTTCAGAGAACTGGCTCATCAAGGACAGATTCCTGGTGTAACGAAATCCAGTTGGTAAAGTGTTCAAGGGATGTGGCTGACCACCTTTGCATGAAGGCAGGTTGTTGTGAGCTGGAAGCTGTACGAGTCGATTAAGAACAGGGGCGTATTTTGCTGAAAGGAGGTGCATCTTCATGTTGGACTTGTTTACGTTACGAAGAATTCAGTCCGTAATGAATGGATATATTCATGAGAAGGTACCTGCGCCACTGCGTACGATGGTGAAGTTGACATATGAGATGAATGACAATGAATTGATCCTGACCGAAGAAAGACCCGCCGAAGAACGGTATCAATGGGATAAGATGCATATTGCCCGATTTTACTGGGAAGAAAATCAGTGGAAAGTGTATGCCCGAGATGAACAGAGCAGCTGGAATCCGGTAGATGTTATTACACCTTGTTCTGATTTTGAGGATGTGCTCGAGCAGGTTGAACGGGATGAGGCCGGGCTGTTCTGGGGTACGTGAGAGAGATCGGTCAAGAGTATATTTCATTCGTTAAAATTAATGTTAATTCAGACAAATATGGCGTATATGCAACCGAGTTCGAGCTAGCGACATCAGTGGCTAGCATCGGACTTTTTTTGTGTCCAAGAATCACTGAAGCAAAGAGAGATGCGATCTTTTGATCTTCCTTTCTTAACGGGCAAAAGAATAAATAAAACCTGTTTTGCAATAAAGATTTATTGTAAAACAATAAATATTGTGATAAATTCATATCACTTAAAACAAGTGAGGTGCTTTTTGTGAAGCGAGGTACAACCATCTTTTTAAAATTGGCTGTGTTGCTTATTGGTGTTCCAATTCTTGCCTTATGTATATTCGGCATACCTTGGTTAGCGAACAACCCGGTGAATCCCAATTATGCAGGTGCACTATACCCCATAGTGATTGTTATGTATGTGTCCGTTATTCCGTTTATTGTTGCACTGTACCAGGCATTCCGTCTGCTGAGCTACATCGACAAAAATGAAGCGTTCTCTCTAATGTCAGTGAAATCCTTAAAAACAATAAAATATTGTGCTATTGTAATCAGTAGTCTCTATTTTGTGATGTTGCCATTTGTTTATGTTGTAGCAGAGAAAGATGATGCCCCAGGCCTCATTCTTATGGGGATGGTTCCTGTTTTTGCTTCATTGGTCATAGCAGTATTTTCCGCTGTGCTCCAAAGATTGTTACAGGAAGCGATTGATATCAAATCAGAAAATGACCTAGTGGTCTGAGGTGAATATATGGCCATTATAATCAATATTGATGTGATGTTGGCAAAGCGGAAAATGACGGTTACCGAGCTTGCAGAGAGAGTTGAGATCACAATCGCCAATATTTCCATATTAAAAACAGGAAAAGCAAAAGCGATCCGTTTATCCACTCTGGATGCGATCTGTAAAGCACTGGATTGTCAGCCTGGAGATATATTGGAATATAAGTCTGACGAGGACGAAGATACAAATGAACTTATATGAAAAATGATCAAAGAAGACTCTGCATGTTGTATGCAGAGTCTTCTTTTGCGTCAGCTTGATCAAGAAATACGTGCCGTACCTATAACGAATGATTGTGCATCATTCGAAATTGCATAGGCGTTACGTTTTCCTGGGTTTTGAAACATCGGATGAAATAGCTTGACTGTGAAAATCCCGTTTCCAGCGTAATTTGTTTAATGGAAAGGTTGGTTGTTGCGAGTAGCTGTTTCGCATGTAGTAGCCTGGATTCCAAGAGGAATTCCGGGAAAGAGATTCCAAACGTCTGACTGAACTTTCGGCTAAAGTATGTTGTACTGTATCCGGCAATCCCGGCAGCGTGGTCAAGTGTAATGTGCTCGTTACTATGGGAACGAATATAATTTCCTGCTTCACGAATTCGCTCTGAAGTGTGATTGAGCGAAACATTGATTCGGCTCGCTGCGGATTGCAATCGAGTCAGAAGCTCATATAGTGTAGCTGCCACACTGTGCTCGTCCTCCACCTGATAGCCTCTTCCGAGCTCCAGTAATCGATCCATTAGCGCGGTAACCACCGGGAAGTTGGAACATTGAAACAACCACGGCTCGTCAACACCTTTTCCATTTAACAGCTCTTCGAGACGAATGCCGTAGAAGTGAATCCAACGAATACTCCAAGGATCATCCAAATCTGAGTAGTAGGTTTGTCTGAGACCGGGACCATAGAGGAAACCCTGCCCTCGCGTTAGCTCATAACGAGTGGTTCCCGTGTCCAGGAATCCTTTACCTTCAAGTACAAGGTGCAGATTGTAGCAATGATCCAAGTTAATTTCAGTGGTGCCATATTCTCGATGCACACGATGCTTCGGAAAGTCACTGTACCCTCCAATAAAATCGGGAAAACATACATGTCTGGGGAAAATCGGCTTGGGGAGAAAGATGTGTTCTTTCACGTGCATCCTCCATTTAAACGCAATATTTTTATGTAGTGAACTGAAATAGATTCAGCCTACTGTTATTTGAATCTTAGGCAATGACAATATTTTATTATAAGTCGCATAATCTTGTCATTTATTATATGTGAAGGTTCCAATAGAATGGAGGCAATATGGCAGGTTAAGGGGGCAATTAAAGGTGGCAAAATCAATCCAAATGGATGAATTAAAAATGGGGGTCTGTTATTACCCTGAGCATTGGTCGGAAGCGTTGTGGGAGGACGATTTCCGTAGAATGAGAGAGATGAATATCACAGTTATTCGGATGGCTGAATTTGCATGGTCCATCTTTGAGCCGGAAGAAGACCAGTTCGATTTTAGTTTTTTCCAGAAGGCACTGGATCTGGCGCATCAATACGGTTTGAGTGTTATTTTGGGAACACCTACTGCAACTCCACCAGCGTGGTTAACATCCAAATATCCTGAAGTATTAAACGCAAATAAAGACGGGGTGTTGTATCAACACGGAATGCGGCGTCATACCAACTACAGCAGCCCAATCTTCAGACAGCAATGTGAAAAAATCGTGCGCAATATGGTGATTGCCTATAAAGATCATCCGGCTCTTATTGGATGGCAGATCGATAACGAATTCAATTGTCATATGGATGTTTTCTATGCTGAGGCTGACCATGTAGCCTTCCGTGAATGGTTAAAGGATCGTTATGAATCGTTAGAGAATCTGAACCAAGCATGGGGAACCGTTTTCTGGAGTCAGACCTATACTGACTGGGAGCAAGTTCACCTTACCCGAAATATGGTCAGCCAATCGCCAAATCCTCATTTGGCATTAGATGAAAAGAGATTCATCTCCTCCAATACCATTTCATTTGCCAAGCTTCAGGTGGACATCATTCGGGAACTGGACCCGGAACATTGGATCACAACAAACGGTACGTTTGGACACTTGGATAATCATGAAATGACAGAAGATTTATTGGATTTCTTCTCTTATGATTCGTATCCGCAGTTTGCCACGATCTTCCCAGGGACAGACGATAACGCATTACAAGATCGGGCCTGGAGCATGAAACTGTCGAACGTACGCAACATGTCACCGAACTTCTGCGTCATGGAACAACAGTCTGGGCCAGGAGGCTGGGTTGACAGTATAGGCATGGGTACGCCAAGACCGGGACAGATCCGATTATGGTCGTATCAATCTGTTCTTCACGGAACAGATCTACTCGTCTACTTCCGCTGGCGGACGGCAACATTTGGCACGGAGATGTACTGGCATGGCATCAATGATTACCATAATCAACCCAACAGAAGAGTACGCGAGGTTGCACAAGTAGGGGAAGAGTTTGCCAAGATCGGGCGTGTTATTGCGGGCACTACATATCAAGCCGATGTTGCGATCCTACAGGATTACGATAACATCTGGGATGGAGAGTTGGATGAGTGGCACGGCCCGCTTCAGCAACAGAGTGTACGCTCCTGGTATAAGCAGCTCCAGTATCGTCATATTCCGACGGACATGGTTACACTGCAACCAACGACAACACTGGAGGAGTTATCCGAGTATAAGGTGATCATCTATGCTCACCCGGCCATCATGACAGACGAGACAGCAGAACTTCTGCAAGCTTATGTTAGTCAAGGAGGCACTCTGTTTTTCGGTGCGCGCACCGGTTATAAGGATCTCAAGGGACATTGTTATATGAGACCGTTCCCAGGGGCTGTCGCTGAGTTGTGTGGTGTAACCGTAGAGGACTTTACCTTAATCAAAGGAACCATTCCAGCAGCCAAACTGCAATGGAGTGGGGCGAATGAGCGACTTCAGGAGGGAACGTCAACGGCCGGATTTAACGAAGTTCTTCATGTGGAGCATGCTGACGTACAGGTCGTAGCCGAGTATACATCCGAATACTATGCAGGTAGTCCTGCATTGACCAAACGTACGGTAGGTCAGGGGCAAGTATGGTATTATGGAGCGGCTTACAATGAACCGGTCGTAGATGCTCTCCTGGATGAAATAGGGCTATCTTCACCTGTGGGTGACCTGGTAGAGGTACCGTCCGAAGTTGAGCTTGGTATCCGTTCCGGTAAGGATAAAGCTTATGTATTTTTACTCAACTACTCGGATCAACAAGCACCCATTAAACTTAAAAAGCAAGCAAAAGAGTTACTGTCAGGTACAACACTTCAGGATGAGATCAACTTGCCCGCGTATGGTGTGTTCATTTTTGAGATCGATTTGCCACATTAAGAAATTCATTCATCCATCCATATATGTGTTATATATTGAAAGAAACACCAAAAGCGCCTTGCAGCCCTTGCAAGGCGTTTTGTATATGCATGATGTGATGTGTAACATCCATTAAGCATGAGTGTTTTTGGCTGTATTTCGTATACCTATGCTTCGTACAAAATCTCACCTGTCCGGGATACATCATATCCCTCGAATGATTGCAGTTCCTGCCTGAACTCCGGCGATTGGAGAATTCGCAGTACAGATTCTGTCCAGGCTTCATTACCTTGCTTCCTGAGCATGACCAGATCATAGCGCTCCTGAGTGAGCGGGACAAAATCAACCTGGCCTACAAGTCGCGTAGCCTTCTCAATGCCAACTCCGACATCGGCTTCGCCAGAACTGACTTTGGCAGCCACGCCCATGTGACTGGTTTCCTCGGTTTCATATCCAATCAGACCTGCGGATGGAATTCCATGCAGCCGAAGCTGCTCATCCAGCAATACTCTCGCGCCAGAACCTATCTCCCGGTTAGCTAGTCTCAGTTCAGGCTTGCTCAGATCGGTCCAATTCTGCAAGTTCTGCGGATTACCACGCTGTACATACAGTCCGGCAGGTCGTGATAGCAAGTTCACCACAACATAAGATCGTCCCGTCAGAATTTTGCGAATATACGGCAGATTATACTCACCGGTATCTCCGTCGAGCAGATGGGTGCTGACCAGATCGGACTCACCGCGATACATCGAGATAAGCCCATCCAGACTACCCATGAACGAGCGTAGCGGACGAATGTCCCGAGTTTGTTTTTCCATATGGCGCATTAGAATATCCAGACTGACATCCTGACCTGTTATGACCAGATGCCGTGATACAGCAGTCATTGCATGAGCAGAACTCGCTGGAGTAATTGCATGCGCAGACCCAATGGGTGTAGTCGTTTGTAAGGAAGTTCCCTGAAAATCATCCTGACCTGGCTGAGTCACTGATTCCGAGGTCTGATGAGGAGTCGGGATACGTTGACCTGAGGACTGGAGTTGCTTGGAGCGACGTTTATATGCCTCCAGATCGGTTGCATCAATTCGCATTTGTTTACCCACACGGTATGCGACGAGGTCTCCTTTTTTGATTAGGTCATAGACCGTCAGTTTCGATATTTTGAGCAGCTTGGATATTTCTTCGGTTGTGTAGGATTGCTCCTCCGTCATAAGTGAAGATCCTCCTTCAAAGGTATAGAGCAATTATGGTTTTGTTATGAATGTTTCTTGTACTATATCATTAATTGAGGGATGCCATAAACCTGAGAACACGCAATAAACGCATAGGACAGATAAAAAAAATCAAATGTGATCTTAATCACCTTCCTATTTTTTTTGTCTTGTGTATAATTAGATATAATCAATTATAACTAGTTATATCTAAAGATAACGTTGGGGGAGAAATGAATGAGAAAGAGAATCGGATATGTGTTGGGAAGTATGTCACTGGGACTGGCTCTTGTATTGGCTGGTTGCGGCGCAAGCACGGGCACTACGGATACATCCACGGGTGCAGAACAAACGACCTCAACGCCAGCGGCATCAGGTGAAAGTTCATCAGCAGGAAATACCGATCCGCAGGAAACGGTAGATCTGACAATCTCTGCGGCGGCCAGTCTGACCGATGCGATGAAAGAGATTGAAACCAATTATGAGTTAGCTAATCCTTATATAGAACTTAATTTTAACTTTGGCGCCTCGGGTGCCTTGCAACAGCAGATTGAACAGGGTGCCCCGGCTGATGTCTTTGTATCGGCGGCAACAAAAAATATGAATGCGCTAGTGGATGAAAACCTGATTGCATCGGGCGATCAGAAGAATTTGCTACAGAATTCACTGGTGGCCATAGTACCAGCAGATGGGACCCACACAGTAACCAGTGAAACGGATCTCACCAGCGACTCCATCAAGACGGTAGCCATTGGGATTCCGGAAAGTGTTCCTGCGGGAACCTATGCCAAGGAAGCTCTTACCAATGCCAAGCTGTGGGATGAACTGGAAAGCAAGCTTGTGCAGGGGAAAGACGTTAGACAGGTTCTTCAATATGTAGAGACGGGTAATGCAGATGCAGGATTTGTATATAAAACGGATGCTCTTACTTCGGATCAGGTGAAAATTGCGTTTGAGGTGGACAAGAACAGCTACACACCAGCCAATTATCCAATAGGCATTATTGAAGGAACCAAACACCGTACTGAGGCCGAACAATTCTATGCGTATTTACAAACCCCTGAAGTGCTCGATATCTTCGCGAAATACGGATTTACAATTCCGGAATGAATGTGAACGTCATAGACTGGTCCGCATTCTGGTCACCGGTGCGCTTATCGCTTCAGGTTGCGTTATTATCCAGCGTAGTGGCCACTGTGCTCGGAATTGCGATAGCCTGGAAGATGTCACGTTCTTCATTTCGGGGGAAAATTCTGCTGGAAACGGCATTTATGCTGCCGCTAGTCCTTCCCCCGACGGTGGTTGGATTTCTGTTACTTGTCATACTGGGGCGTAAAAGTCTGTTTGGACAATGGATTGAAACCATATTCTCCGCACCGGTTATTTTCACCTGGTGGGCTGCGGTGATTGCTGCGGTGGTGGTTGCTTTTCCACTCGTGTATCAGACGATGAAATCGGGATTCAGTGGTGTGGATCGTGATCTGGAGGATGCGGGTCGTTCGATTGGGGCAAATGAGTGGCAGGTTTTTCGTTACATTTCCTTGCCGCTCGCAGGCAGAGCATTGATGACCGCCTTCATCCTGGGCTTTGCCCGGGCACTCGGCGAATTTGGTGCGACACTGATGATTGCAGGCAATATTCCGGGCAAAACACAAACGGTACCCACGGCAATCTATGTCGCTGTGGATTCGGGCAATCAGACCATGGCCTGGGCGTGGACTGTCTCCATTATCATCATCTCGTTTCTCATGTTACTGATGACCAGACAGCAGCGAGATGGAAAAAATGACTGATTTGATATGTGCGCATATTATATATAAAATGATGAAAAACTCGTTTTGAGGAAAGAACTTTTTTCCTTAACGCGGGTTTTTATTACCAATTTCATATGTACCAATATCAATATCCTGCCAAATTGGTCTTAATGGAAATGTAAAGCTGTTTTAACATAAAAAAATAAAAATTTTCCCAAAATTTAATCGTTCAGCACTCGCTTTCAGTGGGCTTGATCCTGTAAGATAGAGGTAATGGATTCCAGCCAAGTACTGAAATAAGGAGAGACGACGATGAACACTAAATCTGATTGCGGCGTTTCGTTGCAAATTGATGACTATCTGGATCTTTTGCATTTTGCCATCCAAATTCAGGATCAGGAATGGCAACAATCCCTTATCCGCCAACTCAAAATATTTCAGACGGCGACGGAGCAGCAACGCACACCTGAAGAGGAATTATGGACACGGTTTGATTACATCAACAGCAAACTGACAGGTCTGTGCCACCAGATTCATGCCGCTCATTCCATGGACGAACGCAAGAAGTTCGAGGAACGGATCGGTCTCTTACAATTACAGCGAGTGGAAGTTGCACGTAAAATTAAATGGGCGAGTCGCAGATAGATGAGTAGTGTACACACCAAGTGATGCACCGCCAAAATGGTATAATCAGTGAGAGTCATACAAGAAGAAGCCATCCGCCAATCGATATGGGGGATGGCTTTTTCTTGTACTATAGAGAAGTCCTATAACCATATCAGGATGTCCTATTAGTTTAGTTATTGCCCTAAGATGACTTGTAATGATATTCTTTGTTCAACCTAATTCCGACTATACAAGTAAGAATGGTTTGTTAATAGGGTAGAGGAATGGGAGTACACATCATATTCGCTGTGATAACAGCCTGTGGAGGAGATTGGGAATGGTTAAAAAACGGGGGATTCAAAAATTCCGGACAGCACTGCTGTTCATTACAATGCTGGCGGTACTGGCTGGATGCAGCACAGGAACTGCAAGCAAGGATTCAGAATCTGCTTCGGCAGCAGGCGACACCAAAGTGAAAAAGATCATTGTAGGAACAGGTACACAGTTCCCAAATGTCTGCTTCATTGATGAGAATGGCAAGTTAACAGGTTATGATGTGGAACTGATCCGGGAGATCGACAAACGTTTGCCTGAGTACGAATTCGAATTCAGCACCATGGATTTCAAAAACCTGCTGCTGAGTCTGGAAACGAAAAAAATTGACCTGATCGCTCACCAGATGGAAGTGAATGATGAGAGACAGGCCAAGTTCCTGTTTAATGATGAAGCCTATAATATTTTTCCAAATAAAATTGTCGTAAGTCAGAAAAATGAGGAAGTAAAATCGATTGAGGATCTAAAAGGGAAAAAACTGATTGTTGGTGCTACGAGTAATGCGGCTGTACTTGCTGAGAAATGGAATGCAGCGAACGGCAACGGGATTGATATCGTTTATTCCGGAGCGGGTGAGGATACCATTACTCAGATCAAAACAGGCCGGGTGGATGCCACCATCAGCACTCAGTTTGCCATTGATTATCAGAATAAGGCGGTTGATGCTCAGTTGAAAACGGTAGGAGATGCCCTCTCCAACTCCAAAGTGTACTTCATTCTGAACAAAGATGAGCAGGAGCTCAAAACCAAAGTGGACGAAGCGCTCAAAGCGATCAAAGAAGATGGAACATTAGGCAAACTGAGCACAGAGTGGCTTGGAGCTGACTATACGGTTGAAGAGTAGTCTGAGAAAGGTGTGCAGCGGTAATGGGAAAATCATTTGATCTGTCATTGGTTCTGGATTTCATCCCGGAACTGCTACGATATTTGCATATAACACTGATTGTACTGGGGGGTTCCATCGTGCTCGGCCTGGTGGGCGGCGTGCTTCTGGCCGTTCCCCGGCTGTATCGGATTCCGGTACTAAGCCAGTTGGCTACCCTGTACGTCTCATTCATGCGGGGCACACCGATCCTGATCAAATTGTTCCTGGTGTATTACGGACTTCCCGAGTTGCTCAAACCCATTGGCATCGACCTGTCGAGAACCGACCCGTTGTTATTTGTCATTGTGACCTATGCGCTTAGTGATGCGGCATCCTTTGCCGAGATCTTTCGCGGAGCGGTGCGCAGTGTGGAAAAAGGTCAGACGGAAGCAGCCTATGCTGCGGGTATGACCACATTCCAGTCTTTTCGGCGGATTGTTGTTCCGCAGGCACTGATTGTTGCTTTTCCGAACATGGCCAATACGTTAATCGGTTCATTGAAGGATACGTCTTTGGCCTTCTCCATTGGTGTCATGGATATGGTGGGCAGAGGGCAGACGTTAATTTCGGCTACATCGCATGCACTTGAAGTGTATATCAGTCTGTCTGTGGTCTATTATGTCATTGTTATTGTGCTCGAAAAAGGATTTGCCTTTGCAGAACGCAGACTCCAGCGTCATGAACGCAAGAGAGTTGTACACAAACCGGCAATTCGAGCCAAACGCCTGAAACGAATAGCGGGGTGAGCATATGTCTATTGATCTCCAGTTTATCTATACATCTTTTTTTCAAATCCTGAAGGCATTGCCACTGACACTCGTCATTACGATTGTTCCGTTGATTGCAGGCTTCGGAATCGGTCTGGCTACGGCTCTGATCCGTATTTATCGCGTGCGGTGGATTCACCGCGTTGCTGACTTCTACGTTTCATTCCTGCGTGGAACACCGATGCTGATGCATCTATTTCTCATCTATTACGGCATTCCGATGATTATCGATAAGCTGGCGGAACGTTACGGTTGGGCTTTCCAATCCTCGTCGATTCCAATTCTCGTATTTGTACTGATTGCTTTCTCGCTCACTGCGGGCGCTTATATGTCCGAGATTATCCGTTCAGGCATTCTTGCTGTGGATATCGGCCAGATGGAGGCGGCTCACGCTGTAGGTATGAGCACATTCCAGGCTTTAAGACGTATTATCATCCCTCAAGCGATCGGGGCGGTATTGCCTAACCTGTGCAGTATGTTTGTTGGGTTCCTGCATGGATCAACACTCGCTTTTACCGTGTCTCAGATGGACATCCTCGGTAAAGCGGATGTGGTGGCATCCGTCAGTCTGAAGTTTCTGGAGGCCTTTATCGCCGCAGCGTTCATCTATTGGGGGCTGACCATCATTGCCGAAAGGATCACTGCTCTGCTTGAGCGTCGGGTTGCCGTGTACAGCAAAGGAGGCGTGTCATGATTACACTAACCAACATACACAAAACTTTTGGCAAGCAGGAAGTATTGAAGGGAATTGATCTGACCGTGGAACAGGGCGATGTCGTAGCGATCCTTGGACCGAGTGGATCAGGTAAAACAACGCTGCTGCGCTGCGTCAATTTTCTGGAACGTGCCGATGAGGGCGAGGTTCAGATCAGTGGATTAACCGTCGATTGCAAGCATGCACGCAAACATGACATTGTGCAGTTGAGACGAAAAACGGCGATGGTGTTCCAGCACTATAATCTGTTCAAACACAAGACAGTGCTGGATAACGTCACCGAGGGATTAATTATTGCCCAGAAAATGTCCAAAGCCGATGCCCGTACTCGTGCCTTGCGTGTGCTTGAACAAGTCGGACTGTCTGCCAAAATCAATGAGTATCCAAGTATGTTGTCAGGTGGACAACAGCAACGGGTGGGCATCGCCAGAGCATTGGCACTTAACCCAGAAGTGATTTTGTTTGATGAACCGACCTCGGCGCTGGACCCCGAGCTTGTGGGAGAAGTGTTGTCTGTCATCCGCTCCATTGCTCAAGAGGGGATTACCATGATTGTAGTCACCCATGAAATGGGGTTTGCCCGTGAGGTGGCAAATCGGGTTGTTTTCATGGATGGAGGTTCCATTGTGGAGGAAGGAACCCCGGAGGAGGTGTTTGTACGTCCCAAGCAGGAACGTACTCGCCAATTCCTCAGTCGATATTCTTCCGACTGGAGTTATGTCATCTGACGATATAGGCGCAAGCTATAGTAACTGACGATCCCGGCCCGGCATATGCTGTAACAGGCAAATGCTGATAGGCCGGGTTTTTATATGGGTGAAGCAGGCCGTGACGGTAAGGAGGAGGACCATGCAGAGCAAAATCGATGAAATCATCACACATATTGCACACTCTCACCAGCAGATCGCACGTGTGCTGGATGCCAAACGCCAAGTCGCTGTACGCATGTCTGAAATCATCAATCATTTGCCAGATATCGAACCGGAGTTGGATGGCGTTGACGGTCTGCTGGATAGCTCTGGGCAAATCAACAAAAGCATTATCTCTTACTTGGGGGGCCTTGCAGATCTGGAAGAGGCTGTAGCCGAAACGCTGACCCAAGTCATGCGGGAGATCGCGGTTCAAGAGGAAGAATAAGCCCGGAAGGCGGGTGAGGGAACATGAGTAGAGAACAGAGCCTCATTCTGATGCTGGACGCAGCAGCCAAAATGCAGTGGAATATTGCCCTGATCCTGGAGGCAAAAGCGATTGAGGCCGAGAAGGTACGGAACTGGACGCTGAATCATTTAAATGGGGATACCTTTCTGACGCATGGGGATCAGGTAGGCGAGCCGCTCAAAATGCATGATCAGCTGGTGGAATTGCTGGAAGGATTAACCCGGATGGAGACCGGACTATGCAACAATCTCAAAGCGGTGATGGTGCAGAACGATAGCGAAGATGGCGGCGGTATGGACGGTGGCATGTTTGGCGGCATGGATCTGGGAGACATGGGAAAATGAGTCTGATGCGGCGTGAGCAGGAAGCCAAACTGGCGCTCATTGAATCCATTGCACACAGTCAGCAGGCGCTGGCACGCATTCTGGACAGTGTAGCCAGTGTAACCGCTCATTCGGAAGTATCCGCCCGCAGTCTGGCCGAAAACATTCGTTTGCTGAGTCGCTATCAGGCAGAAATGGCTCGTATGGTTACGGGAATCAGGCTGGCCCGAATCCAGCATGGGGAGCCTGGCTTGCCGTGGCTCAAAGACCCCGGGTGTGCAATTCGTATCGTTCGGGACATACAGGAGGAATGTTGACATGTTAAAGAAGAAGAAAATACGACTGAGAACCAAAAGAGCTTTGTTAATCCGTGGAGCCCGTCTGCGCAAAATTCGCAAACTGCGTGCGCTCAGAGCCAAACGTGTTCTTCACAAACGCCCACTTAAAGGACGCAGTGCGTGGCTCAAAAAAAAGAAACGTGCGGTACGGCGGCACCGGAGTCCAAAGCCCGTACAACCAGTCGTCCCGGCTACCCCTACCGATCCGAACCCGGACGGTGCGTACAGCCAGGGATACAACGAGGCGTACAACGAGGGATTCAACGCGGGTTTCGCCATGGGATTCGAGGACGGACATCAGCTGGCTTACAAAGCACAGTAACCGAGTAGATAGGATTATTCCTGTATGGAATGATACCTGTATCACAGTTAGCCCGGGGGGACAGATCCCTCCGGGCTATTTGCATCGCCGCAAAAGCGGACATGCCCGTACAGGCGGATGTGGAGGGCATGCGCCAATTTTGCGCCTTGCAGGACACCCGTCCATGATGCATCTGACCCCGAGGCATATCCTTTAGAGGGAAGACCAATCTCGGGGAGAGTCTGGAAGTGAGATCTCCTGAAGGAAGACAGGGTGAATAATGTGGCAAAACGAAGGCACCGTCCGCTGAGCGAAGCGGAAACAGCTTACCGCGGCGGATATGCAGAAGGCCGCAGATTTGGCGGCTGTCAAGCCATGATGGAGCGGGTGCAGATGTTTGAACCGACCCTGCGGGACATGAAGGTGTTGTATATCCCGCAAGGATTCGATGCCATCGATGAAGGTGTTACCTTGGCTCTGCAGCAATCTGTACGTGAATGCGTTGTTGGATCGCCAGCAGCGATGTTGCAGGAAGCCAGTCAGCATCGGCCCGATGTTGTGCTCGTCATGAATGGTCTGCATGTATTTCCCGCAGATCATGTAGAGCAGGTGAATGGCATACGTGCACTCGGTATCCGAACTGCCGTGTGGTTTGTGGATGATCCGTATTTCACCGAAGATACAACGTCCCTTTGCCAGCACTATGATGTCGTGTTCACGCATGAAGAGGCCGCGGTGCCCTTCTATCTGGGACATGGAGCGAACCAGGTCATCTATATGCCACTCGCGGTGAATCCAGGCATGTTTCAACCGCGGCGCGCGGCACCGCAGCATCAGCACGACATTTGTTTTATCGGTACCGGATTTTGGAACCGGATTGCCTTGTTTGATGAGCTGGCCCCTTTTCTAGCGGACAAAAAAGTATTCATTGCGGGTAGCCAGTGGAATCGGTTGGCACGCTTTGATGTACTAGGCCGTTTCATCCACGAAGGATGGATTGCTCCTGGAGAGACAGTAGATTATTACAATGGCGCCAAGATTGTCATTAACATTCACCGGACTTGCGAGAATGGGGAAGACAATCGCAATACACATCATCTTGAAGGTCACTCAATTAATCCACGCACGTATGAGATCAGCGCATGCGGCACAATGCAGATTACGGATGCACGTGCAGATTTACCCCGTTATTATAAGCCGGGATATGACATCGAGACGTTCACCAACGCAGCAGAGCTTCAGCGCAAGATCCACTATTATCTGAAGCATGAAGAAGAACGACAGGCGATAGCGTGGCGGGGACTTCTCACCACGATGAACCAGCATACATTCACTCGCCGGATCGGTCAGTTGCTGGAACATTTATAATCCCCGTCTGAAGTGCAGCATCAACAAGAACACTATCCCAAAAAATAAAGGAGTGGCGGTATGTCTCTCAAACACCGTAAAACCAAAAAGATTCATGCACCCGTACTGAGCCTGGCTGATCAAGCGCGCAAAAATGGGCAACATGCCGGATATGACGCAGGTAAGGAAGAGGGATATCTGCGTGGTCGCGCCAACTATATTGTGAATTGTGCACAGGAACCGTTGCCTTTCCGACAGCTTCACGTGCTGTATGTATCCTCGGGTAAAGGCTTCCCTTACTCTCCGTTGGATGAGGCCATTATGGCCACGCTACAGGGTATGGTAGCTCAAGTAACCCTCTCTGATCCGCGTCAACCGATTTCTGAAATTGCGCTACAGACGCGTCCTGATCTTGTGCTTGTGCTGGATGGAATGGATATCCCCATCGAGCATATCGATGCGATTCGCCAAGCGGGTATCCAGACGGCAATCTGGCTCACGGATGACCCGTACTATACAGATATGACGCTGGAAATTGTGACACATTTTGACCATGTCTTCACGTTGGAACTGAACTGTATCGATCTATATCGACAAATCGGCTGCGCGTCAGTTCACTACCTCCCTTTTGCCGCATTCACTAATCATTACTTTCCGATTACAACTCCTTCCCCGTTAAAACGGGATGTCAGCTTTATCGGCTCGGCCTACTGGAACCGGGTATACTTCTTCAATCCGATCATGCCTCAGTTGATGTCACACAATACGGTATTTAACGGAATCTGGTGGGACCGTCTGCCTGACTATACTGCCTATGGCGAGAAGATTGAGCTCGGGCGCTGGATGAGTCCGCCGGAGACCAATGATGTGTACAATGGCACCAAAATTGTCATCAACCTGCATCGATCCCACGAAGATGATTCCGTCAATAATAATCACCTCAAAATCGCGCCAGCTTCACCAAACCCGAGAACGTTTGAAATTGCCGCGTCCACGACGCTACAGCTGACCGACGCCCGAGATGACATTGCGCGTTTCTACAAACCGGGTGTGGAGATTGAGACCTATTCCTCGCCGCAGGAGTTACTCGACAAAGTGGAATATTATCTTACTCATGAAAAGGAACGCCGTGAGATTGCACTTCGTGGACTCGAACGTACACTGAAAGACCACACGTATGGCAAAAGAATTAATGAAATGTTAACCATCATATTCCCTTAATTCTGGCCGGGAGGAGGTGTGCACAGTACCCTGTATCGGATAATCGTGTACAGGGTCCGTGCGGCCATGGCAACGAAACCAAAGATGATGTTATTTTCGCATGTGTGCAATACTCGCAGCATTACAGGTGCCGAGAAGCTGCTGCTTCATTTTATGAGAGAGATCGGTACGATCTTTGAATGTGTGCTCGTAGCCCCTCAGGAGGGGAAGCTTGCGGGGCTTGCGCGGAGATTCGGCATTCAGGTCAAAATATGCACTCTGCCGATGCTTCACGGTGTGTACACACCTTACCTGGGCATTGCAGATGATGCGGAGCATCTTCGTGATACGCCAGCGTATCAGGAAGCAGTCTCCCTAATACGGGAGACTGCTCCCGATATAGTGTTAACGAACACCTGTGTTAATGTGATGCCGGCTATAGCGGCAAAGTCCCTTCAGATTCCGATCATCTGGAAGATTACCGAGATTATTCATACGAATGAACATACAACCGAGGCGATCCAGATGATTGGCCGTTACGCGGATTGGATTATTGGTATATCCGAGACAGCGGTAGCCCCATTCCAGGAAGCCGGCATGGGTGACAAAGTGACCATCATATCCCCAACTTGGGAACCCGCGCTACCAGCACCGGACCGCTGGATTCATCTGCGCGAACGTAAGCGTAAGGAGCTCGGTTTCAAATCATCGCAGACCTGTATCGGTTATATTTCTTCATTTATATATGATGCCAAAGGGTTGAAACCTTTTGTAGATATGGCCTTGAGGATCTGTGAAACACATTCGCGCTGTCGCTTCTGGATCATCGGGGCACCATCGGATAAAAAGTATTACGACGAGTGTGTATCACGGGTGAAAAAATCCGGGTATTCACGCCGATTTACCTTCACTACATTTGAAGAGAACGTATCTCTGGCGTATACCGCGATGGATATTCTGGTCATCCCAAGCATGGTCAAAGAAGGATTTGGCATGACCGCACTGGAGGGTCTCTATTTTGCCAAACCGGTCATTGCTTTCGCTCAGGGTGGACTGAAGGAATTAATGGAATCCGTAGGTAGTGATGCATTTTTGGCCCCGCCGGGCGATACCGAAGCGCTTGTCACCTTGGCAACAACCTTGCTGAATGATGCAGAGCTGGCCTCAATTACGGGGTGGCGCAATCGGACAGAAGCGGAAAGGCTCTACGGCGTTGAAACCTACCGAACGAAACTGCATACGATGGTGACACAGTGGTTATTGCGTTTTCCCGGATGGTTTGCTTATATCCAACCTCCGAATGGACCTGTGTATGCCCATGGGGAGGGGGGACTACGCACTGTACTGGTTCTGGAGCCGACTACGGTGCGGGCACTGTTATTCCCACTGACCGTCATACAGGCGTTGCCACATTCCTCATTACCTCCAATCGCATTGGGTCACGATGCTCCTGTTGCCTCAAGTACTGTCCCGGCTGCAAAGCCGATTCAACAGAGGGGCAAAACGCGGAAACGTCGTCGCAAGCCACTTGCACCTCATTCTCGCCGAGACCGTGAGGGGCTGAAACGTACTTCCGGAACTGGCAGACGTAAGGGGAGAACCCGTACAACGAAGGGACCGCGTCCACATATGGGGAAATCGGCTAGTCGCAGACGCAAATCTGCCAAAGCAGGACGTAGCCGAGCAGGGCGCAAGGGTTCCAATACAAGATGAAGGCAGGGATTACGATGAAGATCATGACGGTGCTGGGTACGAGACCTGAGATCATACGGCTCAGCCTGATCATCTCCAAGCTGGACCAGTACGCGTCCAAACATATTCTGGTGCATACGGGACAGAACTTCACGGAAAGTCTCAGCGGTCTCTTTTTCAAGGAAATGGGCCTGCGCGCACCGGATTACGTTCTTCAGGATGAAGCGGCCACTCTGGGACGACAGCTATCCTCGATGTTTACGCAGATGGAAGATCTGATATTGCAGGAGAAGCCCGATAAATTGCTGCTGCTCGGCGATACCAATAGCGCATTATGTGCAATATTGGCTGAGCGCATGGGTGTTCCTGTTATTCATATGGAAGCAGGCAATCGTTGCTTCGACCTGGATGTGCCTGAAGAGAAAAATCGTAAGGTTATTGATGCCATCTCTACCGTTAATATGCCTTACACGGAACAGAGCAAGAAACATTTGGTCAGTGAAGGGGTACCAAGCAGGCGCATCGTGCTAACGGGCAATCCCATCTATGAAGTCATGCAGCACTACGACGCGCAAGTAAGTTCCAGCAAAATACTCAAAAAGCTCAAGCTGAAGTCCGGGCAATACTTCCTGGTTACTGCCCATCGAGCCGAGAATGTGGATCATGCCCCTCATTTGCTGGAGATTATGAAAGGACTGAACCAGGTCGCAGAAGAACACGGATTGCGTGTAATCTGCAGTATTCATCCGCGTACAGCGATCCGGATTGCGGAGCATCTGCATCTGGAGATGAACCCGCTGGTGGAGTTTCATGAGCCGTTTGGATTCTTCGACTTTGTAATGCTTGAACGTCATGCACGCTGTGCACTTACGGATAGCGGTACCGTGCAGGAGGAGTGTTGCATTATGGGCGTGCCGACCGTAACGATGCGTCGAACTACCGAGCGGCCGGAAACGGTCGATTGCGGCAGCAATGTAGTCTCCGGTCTGGATGCCGCGCGCATCGCTGATTGCGTGAAAGTCATGACAAAGATGTCTAGCGACTGGGATTGCCCGCAAGGTTACAAAGCCACAGATGTATCCAGTAAAGTGGTTAAATTTCTGCTTGGAGGGAAAATGCATGTTTGAAAATAAGCGTATACTCGTGACTGGCGGTACGGGATCATGGGGTTATGAACTTGTGGCTCAACTACTGCCCCAGCAGCCCAAAGAAATTATTGTATATTCCCGGAACGAGTCCAGCCAAGTGGCTATGAGTCGTGAATTTGAAGACCCACGTCTTCATTTCCGGATTGGAGATATTCGTGACAAGGACGCCTTGACGGCGGCTTGCCAGCATGTGGACTATGTATTTCATCTGGCTGCGCTCAAGCATGTTCCGGTGTGTGAAGACCAACCGTACGAAGCACTCAAAACCAATGTGATTGGTACACAGAACGTAATTGAGGCCGCTATTGAGAACAAGGTGGAAAAAGTAATCTATATCTCGACTGACAAGGCTGCCAATCCGTCCAACTTCTATGGCATGACAAAAGCGATCGGCGAAAAATTAATTGTATATGCAAACTTGTTACACAGCGATACCAAGTTTGTTACGGTACGGGGCGGGAATGTACTGGGAACAAACGGAAGTGTGGTACATCTGTTCAAGAATCAGATCCGCCAGAAAGGGCAGGTCTCCATCACGGATATGAGTATGACTCGATTCTTTCTTACGCTAAAGGATGCAATTACCTTGCTGTTCAAAGCTTCGGTGGAAAGTGTCGGCGGAGAGATCTTTGTCATGACGATGCCTACCTGCAAAATCGTTGATCTCGCGGAAGTGCTGATTGAGGATTCCGGTGTAGAGAATGTGAGCATTGTGGAACGTGGCATTCGTCCAGGGGAGAAAATCCATGAAATATTGATGAGTGAATTCGAGAGCATGACCACCGTTGTTTACGATGAGCAGTACCTGGTAATTCTTCCTACCCTGGGCATACCGGGTCTGCGTGAACATTATACCAATTGTCCCCCGGTCTCCTTTAACAGTTTCAGTTCTGAACACCAACTCATGACCAAAGAGGAGATTCGTGAAATTCTGAAACGCGGAGGATTCTTGTCATGAAACTGCTGATACTTGGTGGAAACGGAATGGCCGGCCATATTTTGGTCGACTATTTCCGCCGTCAAGGTGTACACAGCGTCTTCTACACATCTCGGGATGTAACGGACCCCAATGGTCTGCTCCTGGATGTGAACGACAGCTTCATGGTTGATCGATTGGTAGAAGCTGTGCACCCGGATGTGATTATTAATGCTGTAGGTGTGTTGAACAACTTCGCAGATGAGGACAAAATTACTGCATATCATATTAACGGTTTTCTGCCACATCGTCTGCGGCGGGTTGCAGATACGATTGGTGCACGCCTGATTCATATCAGCACGGACTGTGTGTTCAGCGGAGAACGGGGAGCATACCGGGAAGATGATGTTACGGATGGGACTTCAGCTTACGCCATCACCAAAGCACTTGGCGAAGTTCAGGATGAAGGTCATCTGACGATCCGTACGTCCATCATTGGACCCGAGATTCGCCAGGGCGGGATTGGTCTGATGCAATGGTTTATGTCCAGCACAGGTGAAGTCGGGGGGTATACCCACGTATTCTGGAACGGTGTGACCACACTTGAGCTGGCCAAATGGGTAGACCATTACCTGGCCTCATCGGTTAGTGGTCTGATCCACTTAGCTCATCCGGCACCTGTCAGCAAGCATGACCTGCTTGTATTGTTCAAGCAGACCTGGGATAAGCAGGATGTGACGATTGTGCGTGATGACAGTGTAGTGCAGGACCGTACGCTGGTGTCCACTCGCGAGGATGTGAAGACAGACCTGCCGGATTATTCTACAATGCTGAAGGAGTTGGCATTATGGATGGAGCAGAGCTGAGAGGCAAGAAAGTGCTGATTACAGGCGCCTCCGGTTTTACCGGGCGACATGCCGTATCTTATTTTCGGGAAGTTGGTGCAGTGGTTGCAGCGGTAGTCCGGAGGCCGGATGTGTATTCATTCGGTAAAGGTGCACAAGTCCATGTCTGTGATCTGAACGATAAACAGCAAGTGCGTCATCTGATCGGCGAGGTGCAGCCCGACTATGTGCTGCATCTCGCTGGCAAAAATTCAGTGCCTGATTCGTGGTCTGATCCGCTACTGGTCCTGGAGACCAATGTGATGGCCGTGCTGTATCTGCTGGATGCGCTTCGCAGTTGTCCGACAGCACGAACCGTTATTGTAGGATCGCGGTTAAAATATACGCCGGAACCTGGCCAGATTCCCCAGCCTCCGCATCCATACAGTCTCAGTAAAGCGCTGGAAGAGATGGTGTCCTTGTCGTGGATGTCGCTCTTCGGACAACAGATCATGCTGGCGGAGCCAGGCAATCTGATTGGTGCGGGTCCTTCCACAGGCATCTGTTCACTGCTTGCACGCCATGTTGTTGCCTGTGAGCAGGCGGGCAAAACCGAGGCATTCCGTCTGTCCGGACGGGACAATACCCGTGACTTTCTGGATGTGCGGGATGCCGTCAGAGCGTATGCGACCCTCCTGGTACACGGGTCCAGCGGTACAGTATACCCGGTGGTGTCTGGAGTTGAGCGCAGTCTTGGTGAAATTGCAGATCTGCTGTTATCCATGACAGAAGCGGAAGTCCCTGTTCGCTGGGATGGGGCATCTTCTGGTCCGGATGGTTCGGGGAAACAGGAGGAATTATCACTGCTGCGCAAGCTTGGCTGGCAGCCGATGATTCCATTTGCCACATCGCTTCAGGATATCCTGAGTGATGTTCGTGTCCAGCAAGGGAGGACGACAAGTTGAATCCGAGAGTATCCATTGTCATTCCATTCTACAACTGCCCTTATGTGCCTCAGGCGATTCAGAGTGCGCTGAACCAGACGTATCCCGATGTGGAAATCGTTGTTGTGAATGACGGTTCAACCCGGCATGCAGAGTTGCTTCAACCCTATCTTCCTTATATTAATGTGCTTGGCAAAAGCAATGGCGGGACGGCTTCGGCACTTAATCATGGCATCCGCCATGCCTCTGGTGATTATGTAGCCTGGCTCAGTTCGGATGATTATCTGTACCCGGATAAAATTCGTTATCAGCTGGAGTTTATGCAGCGTGAGAATGTGCTCGTCTCACATACAAACTTTCATTATATCAACGAGCATTCGGCAGTTACCAAAATGCATGGTGGGCCTGAACCGATGTCGGATATGGATTTACTACGACGGTTTGTTAACGGCAATCCAGTGAACGGCTGCACGGTCATGATTCGTAAGGATCTCTTTAGCGGAGTGGGGCTGTTCGATGAACTTCTTCCCTACACCCATGATCTGGATCTCTGGATGCGTATTGTACTGAACGGTCATCGGTTCCCATACCTGAATGAACCGCTTACTGCCTATCGGTGGCATGGGGGAATGGGATCGGTACGTCATGCGGATGTCATTGGCAAAGAGGCATCCATGGTATGGTCCAGATATCGGGAACCGCTGTTGCAGCGAATAGCGACGCTTGGCGGGTAGCGTAGGGAGGGCAGTTAAGAAAGCCAAAAGATGGCTGATTAACGCCCTCTTTGCGCAGCATTTTACCTAAGACAGTAAGAGGAGGGGAAGGCCCGAATGGAGCCAAAAGTATCGATCGTCATTCCTTTTTACAATTGTGCTTATATCGAGCAGGCTGTTCACAGTGCCATTCACCAGACGTATCCGCATATCGAAGTCATCGTGGTGGATGATGGGTCAACCGAGCACGTGGAGCGGCTACAGCCATTCATGGATTCCATCCGCTATATTCGCAAAGAAAACGGTGGAACCGCGACAGCATTAAATGAGGGCATCAAACATGCAACAGGGGATTACTTTGTCTGGCTAAGCTCAGATGATGTGATGCTGCTGGATCGGGTGGAGAAACAACTGACGTTTATGCGAGAGGTCAAGGCTTCATTCTGCCATGGTGCCTACCATTATGTGAATGAGAAGAGTGAATGGTTGGATACGGTGCATCCGGAAGTGGGCAGTCGTCTGGAGATGTTGCAGGTACTGCTGGAAGGTTGTCCGATTAACGGCTGTACTGTCATGTTAGAGATGGAAGCATTTGAGCGCTTTGGACTGTTCGACACTGATTTTCGCTACACCCATGACTATGAGATGTGGATGAGGCTGTTTCCAATGTATGAGCTGTTCTACTACAATGAACCTCTGATGTGCTACCGATTGCATGAATCGATGGGGACCAAACGTCACTTCAAGGCACTGGTTGCCGAGATGGAAAAAGTTCAAGAGAAGCATCGGCCTATTCTGCTTAACTTGCTTCAGATTGGCGGGTACTGGAAGTAGATGGATTTGGCAACGATGGCTGAATGGAATAGGTGTTAAATGGACAGGAGAGCACCCTTATGAAGCACTTTTTAAGTGTTATAAGTGGAAGCTCTTTTTTGCTTTATGGACAGATTTCGTGGACAGAAAGGATGATCGATTGCTGAAGTCTCTGTATAATGAAATGATTCATACACGGAAGGGACTGGACTATGCGCAGATATCAATATCTTAAACCCAACTATTAATAAACTAATGGAGGTAAGAGTATTGATTACAGAGTTACACACAGAACGGTTATATTTGCGAAAAATGAACGTATCGGATGCGGCCAGCTTGTTTAAGATTTGGTCTGATCCGGATGTGACTAGATTTATGAATATCACTCATTTTACCGATGAAAATCAAGCTATAGCCATGATTAATCTTCTGAATGATCTTGCTCAGGAAAACAAGGCCATTCGGTTCTCTATCCTTACGCAAGAGTCCAACGAAATCATAGGTTCATGTGGTTATAATTCACTGGATTTTGACAATCTTAAAGCAGAAATCGGGTATGACATTGCCAGATCACACTGGGGAAAAGGATATGCTACGGAAGCGATCTCTTCTTTGTTAGTTCATGCATTCTCGACTTTGAAGCTGAATCGAATGGAAGCAAAGGTTGACCCCGATAATGTGAATTCGATCAAGCTATTACAAAAGCTCAATTTCACATATGAAGGCACCCTCAGAGCATACGAGAGGGTAGGCGAAACGTTCAGTGATCTGAATATGTATTCCAAGTTGGCGACAGATGAATAAGATCTGTAATAGCGTGTTCTCGGTCCGTTAGAACACATATGAAGCAAGCAAGGGGTGTCCACAGTCATTCATATGACAGATGGGACACCCCTTGTTTGATATTTCGGCATGTTATATGAAGACGGCATATCATTGGACAACTCAATCTTTTGAATTCATGATCGCCATGGATGCGGGATCGGGAAATACATATCCTTTAGGCAGCTTCTTCATCAATTCATTCATTACAGCGTAATCCACGTTGATGTGAGGTGTGGAAACAGGAGTCGAAAACCAGCGGTTGTATAGATCACTTGGTACAAGTAACGTCATATCGTATGTCCTCCTCTGTAAATGGCTTCTTGGTAGACTTGAAATGTACGCAATCCCATCACTTCCAGTGAACGATGTTGTTCAGCCCAGGCTTTTGCCGCCGTACCCACTGTTCTCCGGGTAACATTATCCTCAAGTAGTGCATCCAACAGTTCACGGAGCGAGTCGACATCCTGCGGAGGAACAACCCATCCCGTTCGTCCAGGTTCAACCATCTCAGGCATGCCGGCTGTACCACTGACGATAACAGGTACACCCGCCAGTTGTGCTTCGGTAACGGAGAACGGCTGGGTGTCCTGCAGGCTGGGCTGGACATAGATATCTGCATGGCGCAGGAAGGAAGGAATATTGTCCAACTTGCCCCAGAACACAACATCCGCTCCAATACCCGTTGACACGGCTTGTGCTCGCAATTCATCGGTTAGATTGCCCTCTCCTGCGATCCAGCAGACCCAATCGGAACGTTTATTTTTCAGACTGGCTAAGGCCTTGATTAACACATGAACGCCCTTGATGTATTCAAGTCGTCCGGTAAAGGCAATGACTTTCTTGCCCGCAGGTGGTCGCTGGCGGAACTTCACAGCTGCTGAGGCACGGTAGGCTGGGAGATCTACAGCATAGGGAATCTGTCTGAACTTTGATTCAGGAACGGCAAGCTCTGTAAGCGTACTCTTGATCCAGTGGCTTGACACGAGAATGAGCTCGGACTGTGCTGCACTTCGCTCTTCCAATGAGAGAAAATAACGACCACGCTTGGATTGCAAATATGAAGGGAGAGTAAGCTGTGGGTTGGAATTTTGAGCATCGTAAAAGGCTTCGCGTGCAAGAGCGCCATGATAGCTTGTAACCAGTGGGATATTGCGGTTCAAGATGCGTTTTATCGCTACGGCAGCTACCGGATCTTGCGCATGAATAACGTCGTAGTGGTCCACCCCCAGATAAGCGGCCGCCATCTCGAAGGCATATCTATTCAGTTCATAATAAGCGAGAAGAGGATCGGCAGTGAATTGTGGCAGATCAGTCGGATTGAGTTTGGCTTGCAGCATGGGCCACACCTTATCCTTGGAGAAAGCGCGGTTCAGATTACGAACATATACTTCGTTATTGGCACCATTTGTGCCCATGATATCAACCTCTACACCAAGTGCGATTAACCTGTCGGCCAGTTGTTTAACATATGTCCATATGCCTCCCATATGTGTAAGCTCCCAATACGTAACGAGCAGAACTTTCATAGCTACCTCCTTGTCACGGCCTGCACCGGCCGAGCTTCTATCCTTTTATTCTATGAAAAAAGAGGACCGGAAGGTCGGGCATTTCCGTGTAATTGGTCGAAAATGGGTGAATGCAAATGGCAATGGACGAGAGGAAGCATATCCTATGTACAGGAAGGTTCATGTGCTCCGAAGGAGGGATCTACAGTGGCGGTATATTTACTTGAGATTCATGAGAATCTGTTACAGACATTTGTTCCCGTCAAGTACATGGATGTGGAGTTGGCCTATGTGGGCGGCGAGGAAGGGACGGATGTATTTGTTGGTGGAGCCAGTATGCACGGAGAACTGTACCGACACCTTTTTCACCTAACGTCAAATTCGGGGGGAGCGGGCGGTAATCAGGTCATTCATAATCTGGATGTGTCATCCGAGCCTTATGAGCTGAGGATCATCAGCAACAGCTCTTCTCCGAATCATCTGGTTATTCGAATGTATTTCCGGAGTATTCACGGTCAGACATTGGGCATACTGTCAGAATATCAGATGATGAAGCTTGCAGATTGATATGGTTATAATTAAATAGTCATGATTAATCAACGTGTGGAGCAGGGAAGGTGCCTGTTCCATTTTTTTGTGGTGTATCCATAGTAGAATTGTCTGAAAAAATAGCTTGACAGCAAAGGTATTTTCATTAGAATTAGATCAGTATTAAACGAAAGTTTAAAACGATAGTTTGAAATTAGTCGTCAATATAGGCTGAGTGAGACGCATGGCTAAGCCTGCGATCTTCTGGCTGGAAAAGAGTGTGGAGAACGTGAAAGAGCAAACAGCAGTATCCCAGGAGCCCGCAGAGTTTTCAATCAAAACAATTATACTGCCACTCCTGGCTATTATCGTCGGTATGATCATGGTTATACTGGACAGCACGGTGGTGAACGTGGCCATTCCGAATCTGGTTCAATATTTCGAGACCGACCTGAAGACCATTCAATGGACGGTTACGGGTTACACTCTGGCTTTGTCTGCGGTTATTCCACTGGCAGGCTGGTTAACGGACCGTTTTGGTGCCAAAAGAGTGTTCCTGTTCACCATTGCCATGTTTACCTTGGGTTCTGTGTTATGCTCGATCGCTCAATCACCTGAGCAATTAATCATTTACCGTATCATTCAAGGCCTTGGTGGAGGCATGGTTGCTCCTATTGGTATGGCGATGGTCTTTCGTCTGGCTCCGCCTGAGCGAAGAGGTTCCATCATGGGGATGCTGGGAATTCCGATGTTGCTTGCTCCCGCATTGGGTCCGGTGTTGTCCGGGTGGTTTATTGAATCACTGAGCTGGCACTGGATCTTCCTGATTAACTTGCCCATTGGTATTGCAGCTTTCATTCTATGTATCAAGTTTTTGCCGGATACAGATCGTGGACGCACACCTGCACTGGATCTGCTCGGCATGATTCTGGCGCCAATTGCGTTCTCGATGCTGGCTTACGGTGTGAGTGAGGGTGGAACGAGCTGGACGTCTGCAACAACTTTGACGGGTGTCATTGTGGGTGGTGTAGCGCTCATTTTGTTCATTATTGTGGAGCTTCGTCATCAAAATCCATTACTCGAACTCCGGGTATTCAAATCATCTGATTTCTCACGGGGAATTATTCTCGCATGGGTGTCACAAGTGGCGCTGTTCGGTGCGATGATCCTGATCCCGCTTTATTTGCAACAGATCAAAGGATACACTGCACTGGAAACAGGATTGATTCTGCTGCCACAGGCATTGGCTTCTGGAGTGGGTATGCCGCTTGGTGGTCGATTGTTTGATAAAATCGGTGCTAGACCTCTGGCCTTCGTGGGTCTGGGTATTATCTCGGGAGCATTGTTTATTCTGTCCTCCATTACGGCAGAGACAGGTCTTGGCCTGATTATAACGGCTCTGGTCATGATGGGTCTGGGTATGGGCTTGTCCATGATGCCACTCAATACGCATGTATTGAATGCTGCACCGCGTAAGTTGGTTGGACGGGTGACACCGCTCACGGCCGCTGCACAGCAAGTGGTCGTGTCCTTTGCAGTTGCAGGGCTTACAGGCTTCCTTACTTCAAGAATCGCAGATAATACAACGAGTACAGAGCCGACCGCTATCGTTCATGGTTTGGTGGCTGGTTTCAATGATACGTTCTTCTTGGCCGCTTGTATTGCATTGTTCGGATGTTTGCTCAGTCTGATTCTGCGCAAACCAAAACCGATGCCGGAAGAAGAACTTCAAAATGGCGACAAGCCTGATCCTGCGATGATGATGGGACACTAAGACTCTATAAAAACCATACTAAGGCAGTTCAGAGAAATTTTGCTGAACTGCCTTTTTAGCTATGCTCAATGGAAAATTCGCAGTGCTGTCATCATTTCACGAAAAGAAATGGCATATCGATCTGGTGAAAAAGACAAGCTCATGTGCTGTCTACCCTGAATGCGAATATACTCACGCAGTTTCTTGTTATTCATCAGGTCCCTTGCTTCGGCTACAGCGGCCTCTACATTTCCAATTGGATAAAACTTACCAGTCTTATTATGTGTGATAAATGAACGCACACCATCCGAATCCGTGCTGAGCACCGGGCAGCCACAACTGATCGCTTCAGCGACAGCATAACCGAATCCTTCAAGCAGGGAAGTGGATAACATGATGCCCCCTGAAGCGGCAATCATGGAATAATATGCAGGCATCTGAGAATGAGGAACATTGATAAAGATGCCAATGCGATCCTCAAGCCCGTATTCTGCCAGCATGTGCCGGAACATGACTTCATCTTCTGGATTAGCCAAAGTTGGATCGTGGAACAACCATAGTCTGGCTTTTGGATTTTTTTTGACAATTTCACTCGATATGATTAAATATTCACGCCAGTTTTTGTTGTGTTCAAGTCGTCCTACCCAAGCCAGCACCGGATAGGGTGGGGTATCCACCAAGATTGGTGCGAAGGTGTCCGTATCCAGCATATTGGGAATAACAAACCGATGAAGCCAAGGACAGATATGAATGAACATATCCAGCAGGTGGTCTGTGGGAGGTATAACGGCAGCATCACAATGAGCTTGAAGGTAAGGGACACCCATCTGTATCGTTTCCAGAGCCTGATCGCGTGCTCCGAGTCCCTGCGCTTCAAAAATAATTCGTCCGGTATAACCAAGTCCTCGCAAGCGACCGGGCATAGCGATGTCTGAAGTGGCAATGATGGCATCATAATGATGAGTATGGATGATATGATGGATATCCTCGTCACTGGACGCGGTAAAAATGGGTGTATCACTGTTGTTCTGCAATCCCGAGCCTGTGCTGAGATACAATAGGTGCGCTTCAATGCCATGGCGTTTCAGAACAGCGGTGCGCAGTCGATTTAACGTATCCACGCCACCGCTCGGAACATAAAACGTGAATAATACTTTCACACGATTCACCCTCTGACTTTTGGTCAGGAGCACATTCTCCTGTACTCTATGTTACGTTGGCTTTAAGCGCAGGGTGTGGGTGTTGGTCAGATTGTTCACATTTTGGACAAATATTTTTAAGCTGCCTTTTAAGTGTCATTAAGCTGAGGCTAGGATAGCTCCCGTAATATACAAGGAACTTCCCGTGCCCATCATCTATTACATAAGTTCAACGTAACATTTACACGATAACGGAGAGGGCAGAAATAACTTGAAGAAGCGAAGCGTGCGCATAAAAGCTTTCTGAAAAGAAAGCTACATCGGAAGCTTACGCTATCCCCGGATTTTTCCTTCTGATGAAGGAATCAAAAAAATCTGGGGATAACAGTGATCGGAAGGTTATTCTGTCATCGGAGTGTAAGTGTAATATTTTCAGTTGAATTTATATAACGAACGATGGTGCACGGGTATTTTAACGGGAAAGGATGAATGATGTGCTCGAAGTGAAACAGGTCAGCAAAGTTTACGAAGGGCAACGCGGCGTACATCAACTGGATTTCACGATGGAACGTGGTGAGATTGTTGGCTTTCTCGGACCCAATGGTGCCGGAAAAACAACAACGATGCGTATGATTACGGGCTATCTGCATCCAACCGCGGGTTCCATTATGGTGGATGGGGCATCGGTGCATGAGCAGGGTCAGCGTGTTCGTTCCAAGATTGGATATCTGCCTGAAACTCCGCCGCTCTATCCGGATATGACGGTGCAGTCCTATCTTAAATTCGTAGCCAATTTGCGAGATGTCCCGGCACGTGAGGTTAAGCTGCGGGTCAGTGAGATGGTTAGCAGATTGGGACTTCAGGGTCGGGAAAGGCAAATGGTACGTGGGTTATCCAAAGGATACAAACAACGCCTCGGGCTAGCAGGAGCCATTATTCACAAGCCGGATCTGCTGGTCCTGGATGAGCCAACATCGGGCCTTGATCCAAATCAGATTATCGAGATCAGAGATCTGATTCGGGAACTGGGGGAGAACCATACGGTGCTGCTCAGTACGCATATTTTGCCTGAAGTGAGCACGCTCTGTAATCGAATGTTGATCATCAATCAGGGACAGCTCGTGCTGGATGGTTCACCTCAGCATTTCGGATCAGCAATGGGGGATCAGTTCAAGGTGTCGATTGAAGTGAAGGCCACTGCGGAGCAATTACATAATGTGCTGACACCCTGGGATAAGGTGCGGAGTGAAGTCATTCAAGCGTCGGATGCGAATACCGCCAAAGATACTTCACTTAATTCAGATTCGGCGAATACGGTTAAAATGCTGCTTACTGGAGAAAACTCGGAAGATTTCCGGGAGGACCTGTTTTACCTTTTGTCTGGTGCAGGATTACCAATACTGGAGATGAAGAAGGAGAACCTGAGTCTGGAGCAGATCTTCCTGAAGCTGACCACAACCGAGTCAACAGACACAGACGCAAATTCGGACATCGACTCTTCGAGTATATCGGGAACATCAGTTAGTACAGCAGCCGATGCTTCGCCCCAAGCTCGCAAAGGGGAGGACTCCAAATGAGACGAATGATGGCGGTATGCAATAAAGAGCTGCAAGCTTATTTTCTGTCACCAACATCCTATTTTGCTTTTGCCGTATATGTACTGATGACCAGTTTGCTGTTCTACTCCAGTTTCGTATATTATCAGCCGAGTATTGTCGATTATCGTCTCGTGTTGGGCGATACGTTGTCCATGCTGCTGTTTGTCGTGCCATTGTTAACGATGCGACTGGTTGCAGAGGAATTTAGACAGGGAACGGATGAGTTGTTGCTGACTTCTCCGGCACGTGTAACAGAAATTATTTTTGGCAAATATCTTGCTTCTCTGGCCATTCTGGCCGTGCTCATCCTGTGTAGTCTGGTGTATCCATTCATCATGTCGTTCTATGGGACATTGGATATGACGACGGTATGGATGTCTGCACTGGGGTTATTTTTCCTGGGCGGAAGCATGATGGCGATTGGACTGTTCGCTTCTACATTATCCCAGCATCAGATGGTGTCTGCGGTGGCGGGTTTTATTATTTTGCTCGTTTTGTGGATGCTTGATTCATTCGCAGGTAATACAGGTTCTGCTTTGCAACAGTGGCTGGACCCATTTGCACTGACTAACCGGTTCGACAGCTTCATGAAAGGTGTACTTAGTGGACCGGATATCTTGTATTATGTCACCCTTTCGGGTGTGTTTCTGCTGTTAAGCATTCAAATTGTGGAACGGAAGCGGTGGAGGTGAGAAGATGAAAAAATGGTTAAGTCATACCAACAGTACCGTGCTGTCCGTAGCGGTGATTGGCATCTTTATTTTGCTAACACTGTTCCTGAATTCACTTGGCGGCTTCCAGCTCGATCTGACCTCGAACAAACAATACACGTTATCTGACCAGTCCCTTACTGCGATCAAAAATGTGAAGGATGACGTCAACATTCTGGTGTTAACCGTTGAAAATGCCAACAACACCGTCCTGAACCGTGAGGTCACGGATATGGTCGAGGAATACACGAAACGCAATAGCAAGTTGAAAATAAAACAATATAATCTGACGCAAGAACCTGCGCTTGCATCCAAATACGGCATAACAGGCAGCTCCATTGTGCTGGAGCAGGGCGATCAACACAAAGTGATTGATATCGCCAGTTTGTTCACCGCGACAGGTGATGGCAGTGACGGATCATATCAATTTACAGGTGAGGAAAAGCTGACACAGGCGCTCATGAATATGTCATCCACCGAGATGCATAAAATGGTCTTTTTGACCGGACATGAAGAGCTGAGTCTCGCTCAGATGACTACGCTGAAATCTTCCTTGGAACAAAATAATGTGCAGACGGAAGAGTTGCAGTTGAATCAGGCCGGGAAGGTTCCGGAAGATGCAGATGTGCTTGCCATTATAGGTCCACAACGTGATCTCAGTGATGCAGAAATGAAGGCCATTCGCACCTATCTGAGTAATGGAGGCAAGCTGTTATTATCCCTCGGATTCGTAGAAGATATGAAATCCAGTTGGAAAAACATCGATGCTCTGATGGCTGACTATGGCGTCGTTGATGAGCATGCAGTCATGGTGGATAACCAGCAAGCCAGTACGATGGGGCCACTCTGGGTGGTGCCGGAGTATGGTACACATGCAATTACGGACAAACTTGCTGCAAGCCAATTGTATCCGATGTTGTCGTTATCGATTGCGCTGACCAGCAAAGAACAGGATAAATATACTCTTTCACCTTTAATTCATTCTTCGAATGACAGTTATGGGGAGACGAATATCGGCGGTTTATTGCAGAATGAAACAACCAATGATGTCGAAGAGGACATTCAAGGACCCGTTGAATTAGGGTATGCAGCCGATACAACGGATGGCAAACCGAAGGCGGTTATTTTGGGTTCGTCCATTTTCATGCAGGATTCGGAAATTGCGAATGGCGGCAATCGGGACTTTATTTTGAATACGGTAAACTATCTGAGTGAGAAAGAAAATGGATTGACGATTCGCCCACGGGTACAAGCCGGGTATGAGACGGCATACCTGAATGGCGAACAGGCCAGAACGATTTTCTTCGTGGCTATTGTCGCGTTCCCACTCATCTTTGTTATCATCGGTGTACTCTTATGGTGGAGGCGTAGACGGGTATGAGAAAATGGGTCCCAACGATTCTGGTGGTCATCGTACTGATTGTGGGCTGGGTGTACGCGGCCAGTCAAAATTATTTTCGGGAAGAAGAAGCGGAGCAAGCCAAGTTGCTCGGTATTCAATCCGGGGATATTCAATCTATCACAATACATGACACAACGGAGGAGACATCCGGTACAGCAGCATCTTCGACCTTGGCGCTTGAAAATGGCGTATGGCAGATGGTTGAGCCAAAAGCCTATCCTCTGAACGGTTACAGTGTAAGCAGCTGGCTGGATGCTCTGAGTGGTGCGAATCAGGAACTGGTGGTGGAAGAATCGCCGACGGATCTGGATAAGTACGGATTAGGAACAGATGCTACACGTATGGATATCAAACTCAAAGATAATCGGGAGATCAAACTGGCTATTGGCGGCCAGCTTCCAGCAGATGATGCACGTTATGTGCGAGTTGATTCGGGCCCTGTGGTTGCCGTGCAGACAGAGGCGATTACCAGCATAGCTTTGTCTCGTCGTGATTTGTTGGACACTACACCTTTTAACATGGATGAGACTAATGTTGGGTCTCTGGAGTGGGAAGGGGAAGCAGCTACCTGGATGTTAACATCGGCATCGAAGAACGATGCGGCAGAACAGACCTGGACACTGAATGGAAAAACGATTGAATCCACAGATGCCGTATCTCTTATCGGCAAAATCAAAAACCTGTCGACAGCAGATGATGTGCGCAAAGCGTCCGAGCTGAAGAATTCGGTTCCCCGATTCACCCTGTCTGTTGAACAGACGGTAAATGGGCAACAAGTTCGAGATGTATATCGAGGAATTACGGTGCCATCCGAATCGGATCAGATCTGGGTCATTACGCCGGATGGTCAATGGGCATATGCCATGGATGCAACGAGTCTAACGGAAGCCGAGAAATTCCCGGATACAATTAAAGCATCCACAACTTCTTCGGAAGAGTCATCGAGTTCTGCAAATGACGAAACGACTTCCTCATCAACAGAAGGGAAATGAGCGGGGCGGAAGATAAGTGATATTATTGTATTAAGATACAAATATTATTTCGAGGCAGTGCTGCGAACAAGCAGTACTGTTTTTTTGTTTTATATAGCGAAGAATCTCACGATCCACAGATCAAAACCTAAAGACTAATACACAAAGACCAAAACCAGAATACCCAAACCAGAATACCCAAACCAGAAGATCCAGACCTACAGGGTAAGGTACCATATCCTTTCAGCATATCGGTACGTACAGAAGCGCATCCTATCTTTGTGACCAAAACCAACAAACATTGGAGGATGAGTACATGCCAGCAGTCAAAAAGGCAACAGCTATTACGTTATCATTATCTACTGCAATCTTTGTAATGGCCGGTTTGACAGGTTGTGGCACGAATCGGGATACCAACAATATGCATACACAAAGTGTTCGTCAGCAAGCTAACGGCATTAACCGTTATGGTGTGGAAACAAATGGCATGGATGGCATCCGTGCAAAAAGTTATCGCATGCATAATGTGACTGACCTGAAATCCAGTGAAGAGCTGGCAAAACGCATCACGGAGATGAAGGAAGTCAAATCCGCCCGTGTCATGTTAACGGATCGTAATGCTTATGTCGCGGTTCGTTTGGCAGATGGTCATGCAGGCAAGTTGGAAAGCAAGTCCAATGGTCGTACGAGCATGCTGAATGGAACGATGCGCAATCATGCCAGTGATACCATGCGTGGGGGCAACATGAATCACGATATGGGTGGTATGCGTGTGAATGGCGGTACGGGCACAATGTCTCCATACAGCACTAGCGGGATTGCTCCAGGACTGAACACAAATTCGGCAACGGATCGCAGCCATATGGGGAATGACCGCAGCATCTATGGAACCATGGGCACAGGCGCCGTTGGTATGATGCGTGGTCTGACAAACAGCGGTAAAGCACGTGGGACAGACGATGGGCATTATGGTATGAAAAGTGAGGGACAACGTGTAGATAGCACGGACGATAACACATCAGCTGAGATTAAGGGTAAGATTTCAGCCAAAATCAAGCAGTTTGCACCAAACATCGAGAATGTATATGTATCAGCCAATCCGGACTTTGTGGAGCATGTGGAGAACTATGCCACAGATATTCGTAACGGTAAGCCCGTTAGTGGCATGATCGATACGTTCCAATCGATGGTGGAGCGCATTTTCCCAACGAACGGAACAGATACGAATCACCGCGATGGCATCCTTGACGATGGCCTGATGAACCGTAATAATAACGATGGCATGATGAACCGAATGAATCGGTAGTTCTGAAGACAGATGAACAAGTGTGCCTTTGCGCAGATGGTAACATCCGCTGCAGGGGCATGTTTGTTTTACTTGATCTCTAATACATATACAATTGCATACGCTCTCTTTGGACAATGAATCACATGTTTACTGCCCATTTTTCTTATAAAACTGAACCAACGCCCTTGACCTGACATAAGATGAGTTGACTGTATCCCCTTAACCTTGTTACACCAACACAACCCGAGCAAGGAGGGGTGAACATTGAAGGGTATCGATCATAAAAGCAAATTTTTGTTGACCCACCGTGAACGCGAAGTATTCGAATTACTGGTTCAAGACAAAACAACGCGTGACATCGCAGGGCAGTTATTCATCAGCGAGAAAACGGTGCGTAACCATATTTCGAATGTGATGCAGAAACTCAATGTTAAGGGTCGTTCGCAGGCAGTTGTCGAGCTGATTAAGCTTGGAGAACTGAAGATCTAGTTGCGAATTACAGTTAGGATTAAGTAGCAGCATGAAAGCCTTTCTCTATTCTTTTTCATGAAGAATGGGGCAAGGCTTTTTTGCTGCTGATTTACAGTTTATTCATAAGAGGATCCGTTGTTCCGGGATGGAGTCAAACAACCATGGTGTACAAAAATAAGCCACGCAACAACAACCATCAAAGGTTATCACTACATGGCTTATATTGAAAATTGAACATCCATTAATTCAAAGTCGACTTTGCATGAGGCTCCTGAGAAAAATTCCTCTACAACCTCAACATCGCTTCTGCTCGTATGAAATACATATAACTCGCGTGTCGGATGGAGCTTGTGCAGTTCTTTGTAACCGCTCCAGGCTTCTTGAGGATTATCATAGTTTTGAATAACAGCTATATCCTCTAATTGACGGACACGGTTGCTGGAACTTGCCTTGATTGCTTCCACAAGCACAAAACGATCTGGGTGTAATTCAGTAATCTCTCCCCATTTCATCGGCCTCACCTCGCTTGAATAGTCGTATTTTTATTATAGCATAGTCGTTTAAGGGTGTAGGAAGTAAGTATGTTAATTGTAATTATGTGGTACCTTGTAGTTATTGAGAGACCATATAGTATCAACAGGGCGGGATTATGAATATCTCGTTAAAGGCTTTGGCCCCAATCAATGGTTTGAACAGACAATTGAATCTTAAACTGCATTAATAATGAAAGGATGAGCTGAGTGGATCGCTTTTTAAGTGAATTTGAAAATCAATTTCGAGCGGGTTTTCTACCCGATCTGGAACAAACGCTGGCAAAAGTAGAGCATGAGAAAGTATATGCTTGTGTATTTGGAACAGACAGCGATTGGATAACGCTGTTCATGGCGGTAAATACAGAGGAATCCCTGACTAGGCATATTACCAATATGAAGGAACAGGGGTTATGTGACAGTGAGGAGGACGAGATCTATTACAGATGGGGCTGCTCCGAATATCAATATGGCGAGGATACGCACTTTAACCACATCAGTCGATTATTGTATGCAACAGAAGATGTCCAGAAGTATAAGGATGAGATCATTCGAATCATCGCCAAAGTTGTGAATGAGACAGCAGATGACGTTTTGGCCCGATATGGACAAACCAAAGCAGACATTACGTTTTTCGTTTCTCTCACAGATGATGATCTGGCGGAGGAGATTGAAAATCAATCGGTCCATCAAATGACTGTACCCGGCTTAGCCAGCAAATTCTTAAAACGATATGATGAAATGAATTAGACCGAGTTAACTTGAGTTAAGCGTTTAGTTGAATGGAAATTGCATTAAAAAGAATTGAATCTTAGTACCGCGAAAGTCTTTCCTATTCTTTAACTAAACTAAAGAAGGAAGAGGCTTTTTTGTTTTAGCGTGAAAAAATGAAACAACCGAATCCATACACTTATTGATTCCTATTCATTTGAATGAAACTCCTCCATCTTTTCTTCGATAAAGGCTGATAAAAGAGCTGCTCCAGCTGCTCGAACTGTGCATCATTCAGGTGAAGATGGAGCGCTCTTTTTGCTATTTTGGCGGCAGGCATGGAAGAAGATTTCCGGCCTCCGGCTATTTGTTTGATCGGAATATGAAATTGCAGCAGATCTTCAAGGTGATTCCAACCTTCCCAACTCAACCGACCTCCGCGTTTCCAGTCGATGGCATAGAGGGCATAATAGGCACGTCCTTCGGTTTGTTTGGCAGCTATAATCCAGGTGGAAGGACTGAACTTTTTCTGTTGTCTTCGATTCATTGGATTGCTCCTTCTTTTAATACGATCATATCGATTCTCAATATAAAGGACATCAACTATGCGTATCAAGCAGGTGAAGGTCTATACACGCTCAGCATCATTGCAAAAGTCATGTGAAATTCCTCTTGATTTGCAGGATCGTCTTGATTAAAATGAAGTTATAAAAATGATTTTCTTAATTTATTAAAAATAAATAAAAATAATTTTCATAAAGTGAGGGCCTCATGGCAGCCATATTACGTGCGTTGCAGCAAGAACTGAATAACCTTCCGTCTCAGGAGCGACGTATTGCCGAAGTCATTATGCAATCTCCATCGGACATTCCCGGCTGGACGATTAGTCATCTGGCAGAGCAGAGTGGCACAAGTGCGGCGACGGTAACCCGCTTTTGCAAGTCGTTTCATTTCAAAGGTTTTCCCGATTTCAAAATGAAACTTGCCGCAGAATTGTCCCACGCATCTGATGAAACGGCGTATCAGGATATTGTAGCGGGCAATTCCCTATCCAAAATTGTTGAAGCTATCGAAGCCAACCACCTCGCGTCTATTGCAGATACCACCCGTTTGCTGGATTTGGGCAGATTGGAGCAGGCAGTGCAATTATTGTGTCAGGCTCGCCGCATCGATCTGTACGGTGTAGCTACCTCATCGATTGTTACACAGGATTTCTATCAGAAACTGGTGCGGATTGGCAAGAGCTGTACGGCTTTTTCCGACTCACATATGCAGATTACATCCGCATCTTCGCTCGCCGAGGGAGATGTGGCGATGGCGGTATCCTATTCAGGCGAAACACCAGAGACCATCGATGCCCTGCATTGTGCCAAACAGGCCGGAGCTTCTACGATTTCACTGACTTCCTATGGCAGTAACGCGCTCGCAACTGTATCCGATATCCCGCTGTTCACCTCTTCTCTGGAAGAAGGAATGAGGCGTGGAGATATGGCTTCACGTATTGCACTGCTGCATGTGGTCGATATTTTGTTCACAGGCATGGTAAGTGCCGACTTCGACCGTTTTATCCCCAGACTGGAACAATCCTATCACAACGTGCAGTCTTATCGAGTCCAACACAACGGAGGTGCCTGACAGATGAAGATGAATATACGAATTTTTGAAAATGAAGAAGATTTGAACGCCACAGGTGCTGGCCTCATTGCCAGCTTGTTGCAGACCAAACCACGGGCTGTATTGGGGCTCGCGACAGGAAGTTCTCCTGTAGGCATATATAAACAGCTTATTACGTTATATCAGAAGGGGCTTGTCAGCTTCTCACAGGCTTCTTCTTTTAATCTAGATGAGTATGTTGGGCTTCCAACAGAACATCGTGAAAGTTACCGCAGTTTTATGAATGAACAATTATTCAATCATATCGATATGGATATTGCTAGAACGCAAGTGCCTGATGGTCAGGCTGCAGATCTGGAACAGGAATGTAATTCCTATGAACAAAGGCTGGACGATCGTGGACCGGTAGACCTTCAACTGCTGGGCATCGGACATAATGGTCATATTGGCTTCAATGAACCGGGAACTGAACTTACAGGACGAACACATGTCGTGGATCTGAAAGACGAGACGCGAAAGGCAAACGCACGCTTCTTTGACAGCATCGATGAGGTGCCGGCTCAGGCGATTACGATGGGTGTCGGTACTATTTTGAAAGCCAAACAGATTCTGCTCATTGCCCGTGGCGAGGAAAAAGCCGAGATTATTCGCGAAGCTTTTATGGGACCAATCACAACGGCCTGTCCTGCATCGCTTTTGCAATGTCATCCAAATGTGGTGGTATTGCTGGACCATGCGGCTGGGAGGCTGGTGAGATGACCGGAGCGAATAGCCATGAACCTGGGAGCCAGCGTGATGAAAATATTTCTCTTCTTCGGGGCAAGCTTCTCCTTTCAAATGAGATATTGGAAGATGGTGTAATAGCCTGGAGGGGCGAGAAAATCCTCTATGCTGGGGTACCTGAAGGTCTGCCTGAACAGATTCGGCGAGAGGCTTTGCCGCTTGTACCGGAACGCGGCCTCATTGTGCCTGGATTCATTGATATTCATGTGCATGGTGGGAACGGAGAAGATTTTATGGACGCAAGCCCGGAGGTGTTGGACAAGATCACTTCTTTTCATAGTACGCAGGGAACAACAGCGATGCTTGCGACTTCCATGACGGCTCCGAAAGAGCGACTGGATAGCGTACTTGCTGAGGTCAACCGTTACCGTTCCGGTGAAATGCCTTATGCTCAGCTTGAAGGTGTACACCTGGAAGGTCCGTTTTTTAGTCCGAAATGGCCTGGCGCACAAAATCCGGAACATATCATTCTGCCTGATGTATCCTGGCTTGAGGCATGGGAAAAGCAATATCCCGGTCTGATCCGTCAAGTTACGCTGGCACCGGAACGTGAAGGCGCGCTGGAAGTCATTTCGTGGTTACGTGAGCAGCGGATTACAGCGGCACTCGGCCACACGGATGCGACCTATGAAGAGGTGGAGCGGGCAGTAGAAGCCGGACTTCATCATGCAGTACATACGTTCAATGCCATGACACCGCTACATCACCGGTTACCCGGGGCTGCCGGAGCCGTACTGAGTGATCCACGCATCAGTGCTGAGGTGATTGCTGACGGCATTCATGTTCACCCTGCGGCGATATCAATCCTCGCTCAGCTGAAGCAACATAACGATCAACTCGTGTTGATTACAGATGCCATGTCTGCTGCGGGACTGAATGATGGGGAATACAAGATCGGCGACCTGCCAGTAATCGTGAAGCATGGCGAGGCCAGACTGAAGGACGGAGGCGCACTGGCGGGAAGCACACTTACGATGATTCGCGGTTTCCGTTACCTGGTACAGGAAGTGGGCTTGAGCCTGAACGCTGCATCACGTGCAGCAAGTCTGACCCCGGCACGCCTGCTGGGCATTGATCATCGGACAGGTTCCCTGGCTCAAGGAAAACAGGCAGATATCGTTTTTCTGAATGCGGAGCTGAATATTGAGGGTGTATGGGTGAAGGGCAGACGGATAGGTGAGTCATATTAGATTTAGAAAATTAGTATCGTGCTAATAACTTTCATTTGTGATGCATCGGTCTTCGGAGTTAAAACTTGGCTTTTATCTGTGTAGAGGCAACACCTTGCACAATATGTTAAAATAGATCTCAAAAAGACGGGATCTGCGGATCACGCATAACGGAGGCGTGAAACATGGAACGTAACGCTATGCTCGAACATGATCCGTTCATCACAGTGTTGGCGGAGAAGTTGCACATACACGGATATTATGCCTTTTATGGCGAGCATTACAATGAGACCGATATGGAGCTGTACCGCAGGCATCTGTTCACATCATTCAGCAACATCGTATGGGTAGAGCTGGATGCACGCAAAAAGTATATGATTGTCGATCATCGTGGACGCAACACGGTCATGAAATTGATCGAGGGTATGCTGAACACACGTAGAACGCTGAGAGCGAACCAGGCAATGGCAGGTACGGACACCTCTGGAGTCCAGCAGGATATCGCACATTTATCCAAGCTTGTGCACATGCTGAAGTTCACAACATTCCGCACATAAGCGAAGTGTGATATGTAGGCTGTAATAAGCGGCGTGAGTAGGAAGAGTAGAGTATAATATGTGGCTCTCATAGGGATGAGTATCAACGAAAAAATGAAAATAAACACCAAGAATAATAAGAACACTACAAGAGTATACGTGAGTAACATGGAAGAGTAATAAGTTAAGTTTCAATAAAGAATAGACTAGGATCTCGACAACAAGACATGACAACGAATGCATCTCATAATTAGTCATCTCCGAAGGGGTGCTCAGTTCTAACGAATCTGTGAAGCCTTATTCCAATGATTTTGCTGTCATACAAAATGTAACGAATCTCAGACACGCTATTTAGTACAATTTAGCGATATTCTGCTACCCAAACATGCTTACAGCACAAATAAAGTGTCTACGATTCGTTAGATTATCAAACCTGCGAAATTTCGAGAAATAAGGCTTGTGAGGTTCTTTAGACGACAGTTGGCAATCTCGATGAAAGCTATGTGTCGGGCTTAGATAGTAAACGAGTAAACGAAAGAGAGAGTCCTGTCATCGCTGACGGAACTCTCTTTATTTGCTTTATACAACGACTCTTCAGTTCAGCAACAACCATATTCACTCATTGATTCGTTCAACGGGGATGCAAGCTTCTGAAGCTAACTCATGTAGTAACTCATATCTTACTAACTTGGCACAATCAATAGAATTAAGATAACAAAGCTTCCTAAAGATCACAAAGTTACTCACCGAATTCTACAGATATCTCCAAAGATCTATCCCCATCCACCGATTAATCCAACCATTCTTTCATCCTATATTTGAATCCTCTATATAACTAGTTATCTAAACGAAGTCACAAAACTGCTGAACAGCGTCCGAACATCATACTGATACTTGTTGATCGGCTCAATTGGCCGGTTCTCTCCGAGAAGAGTGTATACGGCGATCCGTGCTGCTCGGACTGAATATTCTTCGGTGAATACCACGTCATCGGGAATTTCGCAGAATTGGCTGATGAAGGCCAGGTTGGTGGAGCCTTCAGGCACAACCTTCGGTCTGTCGCTGTTTAGTCTAGGCATGAATTGCGCTGTAATGTAAGGCATCATGCAAGGAATACAGTTGGCGGTAGCCATGATGGCCTCTTGATGTTCCTGGAAATGAAGATGCCCGATCAACTCCTGCATAATCTCTTCCCCGGTACAGTCGCACATTCTTTTCTTCACGTAATCGCCCACGTTATCCGGGTATAATCCGTATCCCCAGAATACTTTTACATGCTCCGGCTGACCGCGGAAGTGCGGTTGAAAGGCCAGAACAACTGACATGAACCAGCTGGAATCCTTGAAAGTAACCAGAGCCCCGGTGCCTGCCCGGTTGCGTGTGAATTTCTCCATCAGATCGAAGAAGACCGAATCCTGGAAGGTGACCGTAAACGATTCCCATTTGGACTCATGCACATGATCATTAAAAGAAGAAGGATTGCCCAGCAACGCTTTCTTGGCGGCAATGTTCTCCCACAGCTTCCATGAGCTGCCCTTGCCATTCAGTTTCGGTGCGGAAGTCATGGAGCCGATATCGGCTCCTTCGGTCATTGAACCATTTGTGACAATGACGAGATCACCTTCGAGGATGTCAATGACTTCCTCTTCACCTCCCCTGAGCACATGCATCCGACTTACTGTAATGCCGTCGCCGTCTTTGAAATCCAGATCGGTAACCGTACATTTCAGCGTGAAATCTACGCCAAACGGTTCCAGGTAGTTATGCAATGGCAGGATAATCGAGTCATATTGGTTGAACGGTGTGCGGGTGACACCTTCCAGCGTTTGAATTCTTGGGAATTCGTGAAAAAAGCGAAGCATGTATCTTTTGAATTCCACGGCGCTATGCCAAGGTTGGAAGGCGAAGGTGGTCGCCCACATATACCAGAAGTTCGTTTTGAAAAAATGAGGGCCAAACCAGTCGTTGATGCGCAGTTTACCCAGCGTGTCTTCAGGAGTAATAATCAGTTTACCCATCGCCAGACGGTCCGCCATATCAAAGCCCATCGAGAGCACATCTTCGACCTTCCCGTCACGGTTGATGAGTCGTGCATTGGAATGTGTGGGATTGGCATCGTCAAATTCGGTAATTTCCTGTCGGACAGATATGCCCGGACGGTCGATGGAAGGGATGGAAGCCAGCAGCTCCCACAGATTCTCATATGCCTCGTCATTGAGCATCCGCCCGCCGCGGATGATATATCCTTGATCGGGATTGCCAGCCCCGTCATTGCTACCGCCGAGAATGGGCATTTCTTCGATAATGTGAATGTGTTCTCCAGGAAAGCCACAATCTCTGACCAGATAAGCTGCACCCGCCAATGATGCAATGCCACCGCCTACAAAATAGACCTGTTTATTACCATGTTCTTTCTTCACGATCATTCGCCTCCAAAAGGTTCTGTAATCACATCCCTAATGTAAACTTTGCAGGTCCCGTAAGGTATGATCAAAAGAACGGGAGTGTCTAATTTTTGGTCACTTTTGGAAAAATGTCTAAAACCTAGGCTTAGATCACATATGAAAAAAGCCGCGCATCCTTAAGTGGATGGCAGCTTATTCTCATACCTGTGCAGTGCCCTCAGGACACTGCCTTCGATCAGCTCACTGAGCATCTCAATAATATGTTTGGGAGGTTCTCGCATGTCGCCCCTCATCCATTGGATGATCAGCCCCGTGAAGGCCAAGGTATAGAAGTTGGCGACGAACTCTTTGTCCTCACTGCGGACCTGTATCCCACAGGCCAGCTCATCAATAACACCCATGATCAGATCATGGGTTACTTCATAGAGGTATGTGTCCAAGTGGGTGCGCCCGAGCGAGTCGAGTGTGTTGCAGCAGAACGTTTTGTTGTTCTCGATGTAACAAAAGATTTTATAGAATCCGTCCGTCCATGTGCTGTAGCTTCGGTACTCCGTAAGGCTCTCCACCGCTTCAGTCTGATAGATCCACCCAAGTAGCGCGTAAATATCCTGAAAATGATAATAAAAGGTTTGCCGGTTCACGCCGCAATGGTCAACCAGATGTTTGACCGTAATCTTGTTCAGTGGAGTATGCTCCATCAGTGATTTAAGCGAGTGAGCCAGCGCATGTTTGGTTAGGTGAGAAGCAGACACAACATTCACCTCATCATTTTGGATTAGCTTGCCGGGGCGCAACAGCACGTAAACACTCATGGCAAAAGCCCCGCGCCGAAGTCCTGAGTACTAAGCAAGTCAAAACGCAGGAATCCCGAAAGATCCTCCCATCTATAAATCCCCCTGTAGCTATCAACCATCTTCGTTACCCGATCCACATCATACTCCATAAGGGTGCATTCTAAATATCAATCGATTCAAACAAACAGCCGAAGAGCACCGCTTGAGTTATCTCTAGCAAAACCCTTAAAAGTTAGCCGTCGTCTAAAACCAGTCACAATAAAGTAGCCCAGTCAGGGTAAAAGCCGAAACCTAGTGAAGGATACCGATCAATCTAAAAAAACGGCCGATAAGCCGTCGCGTATGTTATCTCCCATACACTAAACCATTAAAACCGAGCCCCCGTCTATAAAATCAGTCATAGGAACAACGATAACGAAGTTATCGAGAAAAAAATCGAAAAAATGTTTAGAAGCCCATCGTTCTGTGAGCTATCACACTAACCCATCAAAGTCAGATCCATTTCTTTAAAGAAGCCATAAAAAAGCGAGCTGCAAACGCAATGGTGAATACAAAATTCAAAGATACGGCCTATAAGGTCACCATGTTGTTACCTCTAATACACTAATCCATTTAAAAGTAAGTCTCCATCGTCTCCATCATAAAAAGCAGCCATGAAAAAACCACAATTTCACCAAAGAAACAAGAAACAACTTTTCGAAAGAAACAAAAAAACAAAGAAATAAAATAAATCAAAAAAACGACCCGAAGGCCGTCCTTTTGTTCTCCCCATTACACTAACCATTCAATAGTTAGGCTCAATCTTAAAATCAGTCTGCGAGAAGCCGCAACGTAGTGAAGGGGACGAAATCGATTCTGAAGAAGCGGAGCGTTCGCCTTTATCGTCGGATTTTACCCTTTGAGAAGGGGAATCCAAAAAATCCGACGATAACAGCGATCTAAAGAACGATTCGGCACCGGAACGTCCACTTAGCACGCCCTCATGAACTGGTTTTAAACACGACGAGTCCGAACTATTACAAACTCTTCAAGAACTGAACAATCGTCAACAACCCTTTATCAAAGTTCTCCAGGTTGAAGTGCTCGTTTGGTGCATGCAGGTTCTCATCCGGCAAGCCGAAACCCATCATGACAGCAGGGATTTCGAGTACACGTGAGAGCTTCTCAACAATCGGAATGGAGCCGCCATCTTTGGTAAAGAGGGCACGAACGCCATACACGTGCTCATACGCATCTGCTGCTTTTTGCAGAATTGGATTGGAAGGATCGGTATTGAAAGCAAAAGCTTTTTCGATCTGTTTCACATGCAGCGTTGCACCCGGTTGAACGTGAGCACGCAGATGTGCTTCGATACGGTCCAATACATGTTGTGGATCTTGATCCGCCACGAGGCGGCAGGTGATTTTGGCATGAGCTTCCTTCGGAATAACCGTTTTGCTACCTTCGCCTTGGAAACCGCCCCATACACCGTTGAGTTCCAATGTTGGACGAGCGCCAACACGTTCCACGAACGAGTAACCTTCTTCGCCGTACAATTGCTCCAGTCCAAGGTCCTGACGAAGCTGTTCTTCATTGAAGCCTTGTTTTACAAATTCTTCTCTCATCTCAGGAGACAGTGGCAGTACGCCGTCATAGAAACCATCTACGCTTACACGACCTTGCTCATCATGCAACGAAGCGAGCAGGGATACGAGTGCGTGCAGTGCGTTAGGTACACCACCACCAAATGAACCGGAGTGCAAGTCGGTATTGGCTGTGTTCAGATCCACATGCATGGAACATAGGCCGCGCAGGCCAGTGGAGATCGCCGGTTTACCTTTTTCAAGCAAGGACGTATCCGAGATCAGTATCATGTCTGCACGCAGCTTGTCTGTATGTTCATTCAGATAGATGGGCAAGTTCGGGCTGGAGATTTCCTCTTCGCCTTCGATACAGAACTTGATGTTAACTGGCAGTTCTTTGTTTTCGGCGAGGATGGCTTCAACTGCCTTGATATGTAAGAAGATCTGTCCTTTGTCATCCGTTGCACCACGGGCATACAGCTTGCCATCACGAACGGTAGGTTCAAAAGGAGGCGTCTCCCACAGGTTAAGTGGATCAACAGGTTGTACATCATAGTGTCCATAGATCAGAGCCGTCGGTTTGCCGGGTGCATGCAGGTGATCTGCATAGACAATCGGATGTCCAGCCGTTTGAATGACCTCTACGTTTTCCATGCCTGCACGTGTGAGCGCATCTGCTGCCCATTGTGCCGCACGATTAATATCCTCTTTATGCTCTGAAATGGCAGAGATACTTGGAATGGACAACCATTCATTCAGTTCTGCCAGGTGTTTTTCTCTATTTTGTTCAAAATAAGTCTGTTCTTTCATTAAAAAGGCCTCCTTCATGTTTGCTATATCTCATTGTAATCCATTTTGTCATGTTAATAAAACATTGGTTAAAAAAATGATCGGTTACAGATCGTTTCATTCACCTGAGGATTGTGCGTATAATACAAGAAAAGGATTTCATCCATATATTCTCAGGGGAGTTGAGGAAGTTTCCATGACAGTCAGACTCGATGCAAGCAGGCAGGTGAGCAGCGATGGAACCGACTAGGAGCGATCGAATATTTGGCAGATTCAAGCGGTTATCCGATTTGAAGGCTGGAAGGCATAAAGGGCGATTTTATCGAAACAGCCTGATGCTGATTTTACTCATTGCCAGCATTCCCGGGCTAATCACAGGTATCGTCATGTATCAACAGGTGGTTGGCCGAATGGAGACCGAGTTCAATCAGATGCATCAGAACCAGATCGAGAACCGGGCACGCAATGTGGATGACCAGCTGGCTTATCTGGAGATGAACTTATCTCATTGGGCTTTTGAACCGAGGTTTGGCAATGCACTGCGAACACTGGATTTTGTGTATTATTTTAATGAAACGCAGGAGATTGTGACTACCTTATACGTATTACAAGGTTCCCATCCACTGATCAAGTCAGCACAGCTGTATTTGCAGGAACCGAAGCCAATCTTGTTTAATCGGGATTATACCGAATTGAACGATGAAGCGAAAGTACAAGCATATGATCGATACCTTTCCATGGGGAACCACGTGTACTGGACAGACTGGGTTTCCAGCATCAACAGAGATACCGAACCTTCGACTAACGATAGTCCGCTGCATACGGATGCAGGCAATGCACTTGTTCTAGTACATAAGATACCGGGGGAGAGCATTAATCCGTTTGGTGCACTGATCATCACGCTGGATAACGAGAAAGTTGCCAGTTTGTTGAAAACGCTTACTCCTTACGACGAAGGTTTAACGTTCCTCATGGATCAGGAAGGAAACACACTGGTTACCGGGAATCCGGGAACGGCGGGAGAGACTTCTGCTTTTGAGCAGCAGATAAAAGAAGAAGTAGCCCTGCATGCGGGCAGCCGCTCATTCCTGTTCCGATATGAGGATCAGACCTATTCTGTGTCATACGGCTCATTGAGTCGGATCGATTCAGACTGGACTTACGTCTCCGCAGCGCCTTTGACATCAGTCACTTCGCCAGTCAAGCTGGTGTCCAAAATCATCGTCATTGCGAGTATAGGTAGTCTCATCCTGGGATTATTGTTATCCTGGTTTGCTTCACGCCGCATCTATTCGCCTGTAGCACGGATGTTGCATCTGCTTACGCCTGGCAGAAACGAAACAACACCAACGGATGCCAAGCTGGACGAGTTTGAGCTGCTGGAGCAACAGTGGAACGAACTGACCTCCCGCAGTGTCACGGCACATCGCCAATTGCAGGAGCAGCTTCCCCATCTGCGCGACAGTTTTGTCTTACAACTTGTACAGGGGCATCTATATGCCTATAACGAGCAGGATCTACAGCAGCGGATGCGTAATCTTGGTTTTGAACTGGAGGGCCAGCAGTTTTTGCTTGTGCAGATGTATTTTACGGGATATGAGCAGCTGCAAGGCAGATTTGGAAGCAAGGACACGGGATTAGTCACCTTTGCAGCAGTGAATATTACACAGGAAGTGGCGAAAAATTATTTCAGACAGATCAGTGTCATGAACTTTCATGACCTGTCATCTGCCATGCTTGTTATCGCTCCCCAGGACGAACCTGTGAAATCACAAGCGCTGTTATGGGGACAGGAACTGGTGGAGGTCATTGGACGTACGCTCAAAATGAAGGTGACCTTGATGGTCAGTCGCCCAGCAGCTTCACTTCAGGAACTGCCCGGACGATTCGTCGAGATGGAACAGGCCGTGGCTTATCGCAGTGTGGAGGAAGGAAGTCAGATTCTCGATTTGGAGGATGAGGAATGTTTCCGCAGAAATGAAGCAGCTTCCTATCCACTTGGGCTGGAACGGGAGTTGTTACAGGCGGTCAGGCTGGGCAAACAAACCGAAGCGGAACGTGTGCTGGAACAATTCATGAGTGAGATTACGCGGACGGGCAGTACCGAATTTCAGGTGCAACAGATGATGCTTCAATTGCTCGGCAGCATTCAGCACATGATGCTGCAAACGGGAGTCACACCTTATAAGCTGTTTGGTGGTTGCAATATGTATGAGCGATTATCCGGAATTCGTGAACCTGTACAGATGAAGCAATGGATGATGAGTGAGGTATTCATACCTTATATACAAGAGGTTGAGGTACGATCGCAGGAACCGCTGAAACTGGTGGTGGAACGAACGATGTTGTACATCGATACACATTACCGCAGCGACATTTCGCTGGAGAATTGTGCTGACGAGGAGCAGATGACACCCTATGCACTGAGCAAGGCATTCAAACAGGTATCGGGCATCAACTTTATTGATTATCTGACACGGGTGAGAATGGATGCGGCGAAGCAATTGTTACGGGAGACAACGATGAAAATCAATGATGTTGCAGCGGCTGTGGGATATCAGCACAGTTATTTTAATCGGATCTTCAAGAAACAGGAGGGAGTTACGCCGAGTCAGTATCGCGATCAATGGTTCGGACAATAACCGTTTATATTTTTGTCATTTCAGACCGGCATTCAGCTTTAGTGGATGTCGGTTTTTTCTTTTTTTTACTGTGATACAAAGAAGGATAAACCCGCAAAAATGTGCAATTCTACCTGCTACGTTATGTGCAATTTCTTGTGGGAATGGCGTTATAGCGGGCTTTTCGGCCAATGTGCCGGAGCAATGCAAAAAATGAAGGTTGCCGGAAAAAGATCGGCTGTATAGTCTGAGTATCAGGTTAATTGATAACGCTTACATCGTTGAGAAAGGGGAGACATGATGAACGGGAAGACGGACTGGAATACCAACGGCACTGCAACTGCTCAAGCGGATATGGCAACAAGACCATTAAAACAGGAGTCCAATTGGAAAAGGCAGATCAAACGAAACAAATGGTTATATGTGCTTGTGCTTCCCGGCTTTTTGTACTTTGTCATCTTTAAATACTTGCCCATGTGGGGGATCATCATTGCCTTTCAGGATTACCAGCCTTTCCTGGGCATCCGGGAGAGTAACTGGGTAGGGCTAGAGAACTTTACGAACTTTTTCTCCAATCCGGACTTCTTCCGACTATTACGCAATACGCTGGTTCTTGCCCTGTATGATCTTATCTTCTTTTTCCCGGCACCGATCATTATCGCCTTGTTATTAAATGAAATTCGGGTCGCTTTCTTCAAAAGAACGATTCAAACGCTGGTCTATGTCCCCCATTTTGTATCCATGGTGATTATCGCCAGTATCACGTACGTGTTCCTGACCCCGCAAGGCGGGGTGTTATACGACCTGATCGCCTGGATTACAGGCAAGCCTATTGATGTACTCTCCAGTCCGGGTTCGTTCCGTCCGCTCATTATTGTTCAGATGATGTGGAAGGAGATGGGATGGGGCACGATCATTTTCCTTGCAGCCCTCGCAGGTGTAGATACGGAGCAGTATGAAGCTTCTATTGTAGACGGCGCAGGACGGTTACGGCGGATGTGGCATATCACGCTTCCCGCGATTCGCACGACTATTGTCATTTTGCTCATTCTCAGACTGGGGAACTTCCTCGATACCGGATTTGAGCAGATCTATCTGATGACCAACTCTCTCAACCGGGATGTCGCTGACGTTTTTGATACGTATGTGTACACGGTGGGGATCACGCAAGGTGCATTCAGTTACAGTACCGCTGTTGGACTATTCAAGTCTGTGGTGGGGATCATTCTGGTGCTCGGCAGTAATAAACTTGCGAAAAAATTCGGTCACCCCGGAATTTATTAAGGAGGAGCGCCCATGAACAGCCGTCTATACAACAGCCCTGCCGGCAAGGTATTTGATATCTTCAATTACGTCATGCTGGGGATTCTGGGCATATTAACCGTCCTTCCTTTCCTGTATATTATAGGGAATTCTTTCGCAACGGAAGCCGAGATCACCGAACGCAGTTTCTTCCTCATTCCGAAGGTGTTTTCCTTCAGCGCGTATGAGTATATCTTTTCTTCGTCCACAATCTTTCGCAGCATTGGCGTTTCTATTTTCATCACGGTGGCAGGTACACTGGTCAATCTGTTCTTCACATTAACGATGGCTTATCCACTATCCAGAAGTGACTTCTGGGGCCGTAATGTCATGATGAACATGGTGATTTTCTCGATGTTATTTGGCGGTGGCATGATCCCAACGTATCTCGTCATTCGTGGACTGGGACTGCTTGATTCCTACTGGGCCCTTATGCTTCCTGGCGCGATCAGCGCTTTTAACTTAATAGTTGTCAAAAACTTTTTTCAGCAAATGCCGCCCGGGCTGGAGGAAGCGGCCCGCATCGACGGCTGTTCGGATCTTGGCGTGCTGTGGCGAATTGTTCTGCCTTTATCGAAGCCGGTCATTGCCACGTTTGCCTTATTCTACGCCGTGGGACATTGGAACAACTTTTTCTCGGCACTCCTGTACATTTCCGATAGTGACAAATGGCCGCTACAAGTCATGCTGAGACAGATTGTATTGCTCTCGCAAGCCAGTGTCGGAGATATGGCAAACATGGATCCCAATTTTGTACAGCCACCAGAGCAGTCGATCAAAATGGCAGTGATCGTTGTAGGTACCATTCCGATTTTGCTGGTGTATCCGTTTTTGCAGAAGCATTTTGCCAAAGGTGTCATGTTAGGTTCAATCAAAGGCTAAAGCCAAGGGGGAGAACGTATGGGACAAAAAACGGGATTCAAAAAAGGTGCACTGTTACTCTCTGCGTCACTGGTATTGAGTACAATTCTGGGAGCATGCTCCACGGACAAAGCAGGTTCAGGAACTGCTGCTGGTGGAACAGATGAAATTACTATTATGCTTCCGAACTTTGAAGCGGAGAATCCGCCGGAGAACAGCCCGGTCATCCAGAAGCTTAAGGAATTGACCAAGGTGGATGTGAACTTGCAGTGGGTGCCGAGCAGCTCGTATGAAGACAAATTCAACATCACACTGGCTTCGGGAAAGCTGCCTCAGATTATGGTGGTGTTAGGGAAGTCCCCAAGTTTTATTAATGCGGCCCGATCCGGAGCATTCTGGGAGCTTGGTCCTTATCTGAAAGATTATCCGAATCTGAGCCAAATGAATGAAATCATCACTAACAATGCTTCAATCGATGGCAAAACCTATGGAATCTACCGGGCACGCGCCCTAGGACGTAATGGGGTCACAATCCGCAAAGATTGGCTGGAGAATCTGGGGCTGGAAGAGCCGAAGACGATTGATGAATTTTACAATGTATTGAAAGCGTTCACGAAAGATGATCCGGACGGTAACGGCAAGGATGATACGTATGGTCTGGTTGCCAGCAAGTTCACGGGTCCATGGGATAACATGCAGGTATGGTTCGGTGCACCCAACAAATGGGGAGATGATGGCAGCGGAGGTCTGATCCCGGCGCATGAGACACCAGAATACATGGAAGCCCTGAAATTTTTCCGTCAAATCTATAGCGAAGGTCTGGTGAACAAGGACTTTGCCGTGATGGATGCAACGAAACTGCCTGATCCATTTGTGAATGGGCAAGCTGGTGTTATGGTGGATGTAGCAGATAATGCGCAGCGCATGGATCAGAAAATACTCGATAAAGACCCTAATGCGACAGGACGTGTGGATGTGCTGCAAGCGATGGAAGGTCCAAAGGGATTGCGTGATATGCCAACGTCCGGCTACTCTGGCCTGATTGCGATCTCCAAAAGCAGTGTCAAAACGGAAGAAGACCTGAAGAAGGTACTGAGCTTCCTCGATCAGCTGAATGAACCGGAATTGCAGGCATTGTTGTACAACGGACTGGAAGGCAAGCAATACGAGAAAAAAGAAGACTACATCATACCGAGCACTGACAAGCTGGCGCTGCGCGACCTGCAGGGTTTAAATCAGATTTTGATGTTTGTGCCGGAAGACAGAACGCTTCGTGTACAACAGACACCTGTCCGTGAAAAGGTTGCACAGGTGCAGAAAGCCAACGAAGAGATTGTCATTGCCAATCCTGGCGAACCGCTGATCTCTGATGTTTACGCCCAGAAAGGACCACAGCTGGACAATATCATCAACGATGCACGGATCAAATATATCGTAGGCCAGATTGATGAGAAAGGGTTCGAAGATGCTGTTGCTCTGTGGAAGAACAACGGCGGAGACGATTATGTCAAAGAAGTTAATGAACTGTACGCTGCATTGAATTAAGTCGTATAAGCCAGAGCCCGGCAGCCGTGCTTTCAGCGTAACGGAAACAGCCGGGCTTTTCTTATCGCTGTAATAGCTTGATCCGTGAACCAAATTTCATCCAACTTTCTGGAAATTATGACTTCCTGAATATGGTTTTTGATGTATAATCAAAGCGAAACAAACCTATATGAACTTAAATGAACGTTATTGGTAAAGCTGGACACCACACACTTTTGGACACGCAGGGAGGAAGGCAACATGTGGAACGGGGATGCTTTTGAAAATCCCGAGGCGCAGTACCGGGTCCATCCCTTTTGGTTCTGGAACGGGGATATGGAAGAAGAACAGGTTAAGCGGCAAGTGGCTGAGATGGCGGCGCAAGGTGTAGGTGGATTCTTCATCTGTCCACGTCAGGGACTGCAAATTCCCTATCTGTCGGAAGCGTGGTTTGATAAGGTGCGGATTGCAGTGGAAGCGGCGGCTGCTCACGGCATGCAGGTATGGTTATATGACGAATATCCATATCCAAGCGGCATGGCTGGTGGGGAAGTGACCCTTGATTTCCCTGAAGCGAAGCAGCGTCAGCTGGTGCATCATCAGTTGGTGGTTCAGGGCGGAGAAGCTGTGGATCTGGAGTTGCCATGGGGACGAGTCTTGGTTGCCAAGGCGATTCCCAAAGATGAACAGGGCAAACGGTTGTGGCATGAATCCGTTGACTTGCGCAGCAAAATCGGCAATATCCAGACCGATCAGGTGTATCAGGAGACCGGACTCACATCGTATAACCGTAAGCGGTTCTTCACCTACCGAACAGCGTTCCGCTTGTTGTGGGATGTTCCCCCGGGTGATTGGGAGTTGATTATATTTCAGGAAAAAGAGATCGATGATTTCAAATATTACGGCAACTTTGTTGATCCTTGCCACAAGGAAGCGATGAGTCGTTTTATTGAACTGACACATGAGCGTTATAAGTCAGCAGTTGGAGATCAATTTGAAAGCGTGATCAAAGGTATGTTCTCGGATGAAATCGCACCGCTGGGCCGTATCCCCTGGTCACCACAACTTCCCCGTTATTTCAGTGAGCGTTGTGGTTATAGTCTGATCGATTCGCTACCGGCTCTGCTATATGGCGATGTTCCGGACGCGCATCGGATTCGGTATGACTATTACCAGTCACTCCATCTGCTTCTCAGGGAGTCCTATCACAAACAGGTGCATGACTGGTGTGAGGAAGCAGGAATCCAGTATGCGGCTGAAGTGCCTGGTGTACGGATGACCACCCAGTTGTTCAGCCATATGCCAGGCGGTGATTCGGCACATGAGAAAATCGGACGGTCCTTATCGTGGATTCTGGAACGATACGGCCAAAAGATGCGTGACAATCCCAAGATGGTCAGTTCACTTGCCCGGCAATTGGGCCGAAGCCGCAATCTGATTGAATGTTTTCACAGTGTAGGCTGGTCGATGACGCTACAGGATGCCAAGTGGATGATTGATCGTATGGCTGCCATGGGCACCAATTTTTATAACTTTCACGCCTTTTTCTATACGATTGGTGGGCTTACGAAGCATGATGCACCGCCATCTCAATTTTTACAGAATCCCTACTGGAAGCATTTCCGGCAGTTGGGGGATTACACCGGACGGTTGAGCTATCTCATGAGCACCGGAGCAGCAGATATTCGTATTGCCGTGCTTGACCCAACGACGACATTCTGGAGTCTGATGGGTAATCCGCTGCATGGATTTGAGTATAGCGGCGAGGACGAATCAGAACGTGTGCAACTGGAGCGTCTGACAAAGGACTGGATGAGGATCACGACACATCTTCTCGAAAACAGACGTGACTATGATCACCTTGACCCCGAATTGTTGGCGGAAGCTGACTTAACGGATGGCATCATTCAGATCGGCGTTGCCCGTTATGACGTACTGATTTTGCCACCGATGCTGAATCTAGAGGCCGTGGCCTGGGAACAGGTGAAGCGATTCGTTCAGCAGGGAGGAACTGTTATTTCTGTTGGGATGCCTCCGCATATTGCGATTCAGCCGGGAAGTCCGGAGGGAGATGAAGCTGCCCAGTTCTTTGGTGCAGGCGAGCAGGCGCAAGAGGTGTACTGGGGCCGTAACGTGACAACAGATCACGATAACCGTGAAACCATGTGGCATCAGGGTGAGGGGAATGCCTACTTTCTACCCGCAGGAACGGGGCAAGGAGATGACTTTTCGCTGGAGCTGATCTCTCTCCTGCTAGATCAGGTATTGCCGGAACCCATCTGCTGGATCATGGAGGAAGAAAGTGCATCCCTGTTGATGCACACCCGTCAATTGTCCGATGGAGAGCATATGGTTTTCTTGACCAATCAGGAGGGTCAGGACCTGAAGGGGCAATTGAAGCTGGTCGCCAGACAGCTGTGGGATGGAGAGGAGCTGGCAGAGAACGCTAGTCTGGTGGCAGAAAGACTTGATCTGGAGACAGGGCAGCTTCAGGCATTGCCGTATACGAGCAGTGGCGGGGAATGGTGCATTTCACTAACGCTGGCGCCTTATGAAGCGCATGCTGTACGCCTTACTTTACAAGCTGCGGGGGCAGAGGTGGTACCAACGAAGGTGGATGTAACAGACAAAACGGATTCGACGTTCGGAGCGGATGTTTCGGCAGGGGCCAATCTGGCCCATAAGATCATGGTCCCTTCAGAAGGGCCGTGGCGACTGGAAACGGTGCAGCCTAACATTTTGCGAATGGGACAATTCCATCTTCAGGCTTCCAATGCTAATGGTGTGATTCTGGAAAGCCAGCATGTAGCTGTAAAACCGTTTATTGATCAGGCGGCAGAATTATCGGAGCAGCAGCATCTGCCAGTCCAGTTTAATCAGGTGTTTGGCACACCGAAAAAAGCATCCGTTGCTTACCCAATCGAGTGCCGTTATACGACCACATTTGAGCTAAGAACGGCATTGCCTGCATGCTTGTTATTCATGGATAGAGCGGCGATCTCGGGCAGTTGGTCCTTGGAGATTAATGGGCAACCACTTGGAAAAGAACAGTTCGATCCAATCGATATAACCGACCACAATAATATCGCTTGTGATATTACGGAGCTGCTGCACAGCGGTCTCAACGAAATGACGGTGATTGTGCAGGTAACGAAAGATGAGAATGGCATCGTGGATCCCTTGTATCTACAGGGAAGATTCGGCGTGGAGTTCCATCATGAAGGCATGGCTTCGCTTGTACGGGAGTTGGACACGGCCCTTCGTATCGGACCTGAACCGCAGCCGCTGTATCCCCATTTTGCCGGGGAAATGAGTTATAAACGTACGTTCTGGCTGGATGAGCCAGGGGAAGATATGACCTCGTTTGAACTGGAATTTAGCGATTGGCGTGTGCAGGATGTAACGGAAGTGCGGGTGAACGGACATAGTCTGGGTGTGAGATGCTGGTCTCCGTATCGTTGGAAGGGAGAGGCCTCCTGGTTGCGTCCGGGAGACAACGACATTGAAGTGCGGATTACCAACACATTGATTGGCCTGCTGGAAGGTACGTATTTTGATTCGGAACATCATCGATTACAGGATGCCGGTCATGTACCTGTTGAAGAATTGGGATAAAGGAGTGGAAGTAAGGGATGGGACATCGTATTCAGTTTGACCGCTATCCAGGCGGCCTGATGAAAGCGTTAACGCTCAGTTATGACGATGGAGTGGTGCATGATCGCAGACTAGTGGAGATATGTAATCGGTATGGTCTACGGGGAACCTTTAATCTGAACTCCGGTACCCTGGGTAATCCAGGCCGCATTGAGGCTGGGGAAGTCGCTGAACTGTATACGGGGCATGAAGTAGCCGTTCACACGGTTACTCACCCTACGCTGCCTTATGTTCCGAATGAACTATTGACCGAAGAGATTATGGAAGACCGAAAAGCATTGGAGCAGCTCGTCGGTTATCCGGTACGAGGCATGGCTTATCCCAACGGAGGGTATGACCGTGCGTTAAGTACAAAGCTGGAGTGGCTTGGCATTGATTATGCCCGTACCGTTGAATCACATGGCAGATACACGTTGCCAGACCGTCCCCTTGAATGGCACCCGACCTGTCATCATAACCATGATCTGGCGGGGCATGCCAAACGTTTTATCCAACATTCCAAAACAGGTACGCCACTATTGCTCTACGTCTGGGGTCACAGCTATGAGTTCAATGACAACGACAATTGGGAGATCATCGAACAGTTCGGTGAGCAGATTGGCGGCAGGGACGATATCTGGTATGCCACGAACATCGAAGTGATTGCCTATTGGAAAGCGGTGCAACGATTGGAGTGTTCAGCAGATCGCTCCATCATCCATAATCCGTCTGCCATCCCGGTTTGGTTCACAGCGGATCAGCAGGTTGTTGAAGTGCAGGGCGGAGAGACATTGCGGCTAAGCGAACGAATCAAGGTATAAGGAAGGGAGCTGACGATCATTCGTTATTTTCATGAGAACGAGGCGATTGCAGGCAAGGTGTACGATTCAATTCCGGATATATTGACTACGGTGGCTCAGCGTTATATTGGTGATCATCCGAAACATTCATTTTTGTTCAGAGCTTATCATCAGGGAGGTTTTCGTAGGCTTGGCGATTATCGTTACGACCTGAATCTGAATGAAAAATGCGTAGAGGCGCGTGCAGGGCAATACGTGTATGTATGGGGCAAGTTATGGAGCGAGCAAAATACAACGTTAAATACGGGTCTGAACTGTTATAGTCCGGTGACGATCTATGTGAATGGTGAAGAGGTGTTTAAGTCCGAGTTGTTGCAGGAGTTATTTCCCGAGCGAAGAACCCAGATTCCGATTTCCGTTCACTATGGCTGGAATGATGTGTTGCTGTGTTTTGTCAAAACAGAAGTAGGATTCGGCGGTATCTACGGAACAGCTTCATTCAAAAATTTCCCGCTCCACTTCCTCACTCCTGGGGCAGATCGTCAGGGACATGAGGGCTGGTTATATTCCGAACCCGTCGATGAACCTTTAGTATCTCTTCCTCGTGACGGCATGACGGAAGAAGAGACGGGCCTTTCCTGGTATCCGCGCAGGGGCTGGACAGAAGAGGAGCAGAGTATGGGTTCTTTTGCCCGCATCTTTGGAACAGAACAATTAGCTGTTGCTTACGCCTGGTCCAAACTGGATGTAACCTTGCCAGGATCAACGCCAGTTATTTTACAAGGCCGTCATGCTGGTGCTTTGACTCTGTATGTGGATGGTACGGAAGTATACTCTGCTGGAAGCAGCGGTAATTTCCGCGTTGAACTTCCTCGCCGTTACGGTTCATCTGATCTGGTCGCGAAAGGTGAAATTCAGGAAGTCGGCGGCTCATGGGGATTCACTTTGGAAGATGCCGAGCGTTCGGGTTCCACAGGCTGGAGATTGAAATCTCCTCATCCGGTTGCGGGATGCTCTGACCCCTGGCTGTACACAGGTGTGTTTGCTCCTGGTGCTGAACCATCCCACGACGATATCGTGCGAACCGATACCGTATTTGATGATGGCGCAAAAGGTGTGTATTGGCGTGTAGATCTTCCCGACACCCATGTTCGTCCTTACCTGGAAAATACACATTACGGAAAGTGGAATTATCCGCTCGGCGTTACCCTGCTTGGACTACTCCAGACGGGACAGGAATTGGGACGGGATGATTACATTCAGTACGTGCGGCAACATATTGAACTGAGTACTTCATTTGACCGCTATGGTCTTTGGGATCGGGAAGGGTATGGTGCAGCAGGAATCAATAATCAACTGTCTGCCATCGACAGCCTGGATGATTGCGGTTCGTTTGGGTCTACGCTGCTTGCTGCGATGGAGTTTGGCGATATTCGTGGGGGAAGAGATACCGCGGATCGGATTGCGGGCTACATTACGGATGAGCAGGAGCGTCTGGAGGATGGTGCCTTTTACCGGGTTCGCGGCAGTGGAGAGATGCGTCAGGAGACGATGTGGTGTGATGACTTGTACATGAGTACACCTTTTCTGATGCGTTATGGTCAGCTGACAGGAGATAGGGCGTATTGGCACGATGCGGTCAATCAGTTCCTGATGTTCCGTAAGTATCTCTACCTTCCCGAACAACAGATCATGTCCCATGTGTATGATTTCGTGCGTGGTCGGGCGACAGGTATTCCGTGGGGACGGGGTAACGGCTGGGTGCTATTCTCCTTAACCGAACTGTTGTCCATTCTGCCGCATGATCATGTGAAACGGCCGGAACTGTTATGTTTCTATCGTGATTTAAGTCAAGGTTATCTGGCGCTGCAAGGGGAAAATGGACTTTGGCATCAGGTGCTAAACCGCCCGGATTCGTATGAAGAGACCTCCTGTACATCGATGTTCATCTACGCCTATGCCCGTGGAATTCGGGAAGGGTGGCTAGAACAACCGGAGCCTTATCTGGAGGCCGTACGCAAAGGATGGGAAGGCATGACGCGTTTGTCGATTGACTATAAAGGTAATATATACGGGGTATGTCGCGGTTCCGGGTACTCGTTTACCGCCTTGTATTATCGCGATGATCTGGGGTGGAATCTGAACGATACCCATGGAATCGGCATTGTGCTCTTGGCTGGCATTGAAGCGCATAAAATGAATCAGCAGCTCCGTGAGGCGCATATCGATTCTTCGGTTACAGCCGCGCAGCGCTGATGTTTGACGCAACGCAACGCAACGGAACGGATGTATGTGGATAGCCTTCTATAGGTAGATTACCAGCTAAAGAAAGCGGCAATGCCCTCAGGCTTGCCGCTTTTAGTTTTATTCCAATCCCGAATCTGATCTGCATAAAGCAATATATAAATACACTTACCTTCACCCAATAATATGAATAACTCCGTTTTTAGCACGCATTAAAATAGCTCCAGCTGCTCCGGTCCTTCTTCCTTCTCCGGTTCAGTACGGTCAGGAAAAGGCTTCACTGGCAGGTCCAGCAGGTCCATCATCATCTGGGCATTCGCCGCTGCATCGCCACCGGAGTTGTTATTAAAAATAACATAGACATCCTTGCTCTGCTCCTGCAATTGCTCCAGATATCCTTTCCACTCCAACAATTCTTCCTTGTTGTAACGGTACAGGTAACGGGTCTCGCGCCAATTAGGCGCACCATTCTGATGCCAGCCGGACACATTGCGTCCGTGCATACGCACCAGCGTCATCTCGGAATCCGTCGCCTGTGGCACGATGGGGATAGAACCTGAACCCGCCTGAGGTTCGTCACAGACACTGTGAATCCAGCCTTGCTCTTTCATGAACGAAAGCGTCCGCTCGCGCATGTCACCTTCATACCAGCTACGATGACGGAATTCCAGAGCACACGGAATGCCCTCCATTCGAAGTTTTACTTCACGAAGTTCTTTCACGTTGTCCTTATTGCACTCAAACCAAGGAGGATATTGAAACAAGGCTGCCTGCATCTTGCCAGCTTCAATGACCGGTTCCAGTGATTCCCGAAAAGCCTTATACATCTCCGACGTGCTGGTGAAGTAGGGCTTGCCCCGCAGATGTCCGGTCATTCCCTGATAGGCTTTGATGATAAAAGCAAAGGATTCGGGCGTCTCGGCAGCCCATCGTGCCATTCGATCCCGCGGCTGAACGGCGTAGAAGGAACTATCCACCTCCACGGTGGAGAAGTATTGTCCGTATAGACTGAGCTTGTCTTTGGCTTTGGTGCGGTTTGGGTAGAGATCTTCCTGATCCCCCCATCCGGTAAGTCCGATGTGAATCATAAGAACACCTCCTGTTGCTTTTTGAACAACCTCTTATAATTAACCGATTTGCTGGCGTATGTCTAACATTATATCGTGTGCATTTTGGCTCTTCAATGTTGGAAACTTACTGGAATTTTTTGAGTTTGCAGAATAAAGACGTTACAATACATTAAAGCTAGTGGAAATGATCAGGCTTGTACAACAGCGACTATAGATAGAGAGCCAGTGACCACGTGGAGGGCGAGAATGGATGACGGAATGGTATGAAAAGAGTTTTGGAGAAGATTATCTTCTCGTATACAAGCACCGGGATGTGCAGGGTGCCCATCAGGAAGTACATAAAATGATTAATTGGTTGAAGCTTGAGCCCAATGCTGAAGTATTGGATCTATGCTGCGGTATGGGACGGCACTCCATGGCACTTGCTGACGCAGGATTGCGAGTGACCGGAGTTGATCTTTCCGATGTGCTTCTACATGAAGCGCGCCTAATGGACACCGAACACCGAGTATCTTGGTGTCACGCAGACATGCGTGAACTGCCGTTGAAAGGTGGCTTCGATGCTGTAGTTAATCTGTTCACATCGTTTGGTTATTTCCTGGAGGACGGAGAACAACTGAAAGTATTACGTGCCATTCATCGTATGCTTCGCCCGGGTGGCAGCTTTATAATTGATTTTATGAATACGGCTTATGTGACTCGTCATCTGGTACCGCACTCGGTTCGAGAGGATGAAGGGCAGCGAATTGAGGAGTTCCGCAAGATTGAGGAAGGATTTGTGCAAAAGGAAATTCGCATTACGGATACCACATCCGGACATGAACCGCGGGTATATCAGGAGCGTGTGAAGTTGTACACACGGGATCAACTGAGTCAGATGTTAAGTGCCGCCGGACTCCGGGTAGATCAGGTACATGGCGGCTATGATGAAGAGAAATATGACGAGCAGACTTCTCCACGCATGATTTTTGTGGGTCGCCGTCCTGTGGAGTGAACAGAGACAGTCTGGAAGGGGGATAACATGAAGCGCATAGAAGAGATGTCTATGACAGAGGGCATACATCGGGTCAAGATCAGCATGTCGTTTCCCTTACGATGGGTGAACAGTTATGTGTTATCAGAACCGGATGGGAATATAACCATTATAGATCCGGGACCGCGTAATTCGGAAACGGAACAGGAGTGGAGTGAAGCGCTGGCAGATCTCGGCCTGACCTTTAGTGATATTCGTCAAATTGTACTGACCCACCATCACCCCGATCATCTTGGGTTGTCGGGTTGGATGCAACAGATGACGGGGGCACCCGTTCGAATGTCCACACGCTCCCGCCAAGAGGCCGATTATATGTGGGGATCTGATTCACACATTAATACAATATTACCTGATTATTATGGTCGTCATGGTATGCCCGAAGACAAGACTGAGCAGATACATGAACATATGAAGGCATTCATTTCGCAGATCACGCCACTTCCAAATGTGACACCCGTTGAAGATGGCGAGTGGCTCGATATGGGCGGGAAACGTTGGGTTGCTGTGGAGACGGGGGGACATGCCCCAGGCCATTTATCCTTTTATGCGCCGGAGTCCATGGAGATTCTGTGCGGAGATGCAGTTTTGCCACAGATTTCACCGAATATCAGTCTGCAACCCGGCAGTGACCTTCAGCCATTATTGTCTTATATGGAAGGATTGCAACGTCTTGGGGAGCTGAATGTCAAGCAGGCGTATCCGGGGCATCGGAATCCTTTTGCCCAGTTCACCGAACGGACAGTTCAATTGCTGGCTCATCACGAGGAACGTCTTCAGAAGATGACGGAGCGAATTCAGGAGTCATCGGCGAAAGCTTATGACATCTGTGTGCACATGTTTGGCAATCGGCTTGGTACCCACCAACTGCGTTTTGCCATGAGTGAGACGTTGGCCCATTTGCAGGAGTTACTTCGACGCGAAGTAGTGAAGCAAGAGCAGCAACCGGATGGCACGTTCTATTTTCAAATCTAAACGGAATGATGATATCGATATGAAATGATAATACGATTTTATATAGAGGCTCTGGACAGGTAAATCACCTGTTCTGGGCCTTTTTAGCCTCTCTTAACGGTTCATTCATCTATTTTTAAGCCAGCGCGCCTATGATACATCTATGAACTTCGCTAGGGAGTGTCTTGAGACACACCCTAAAGAAAGCAGGGAAGAGCGATGACCAGAAGAAAACGGAATCAATGGAGAAAATGGCAAGCTTCAGCGGCAGCAACGTTGACTGTGGCTGCACTCTTTCAATATGTAAGAACTTCGGATGCCTTTGATGTGGCCTATGCAGCAGCAAATGGCACAGATACAAGCGTTACTGCTTCAAGCCAAGTGGATACGCATGATGATGTGATGGATGAATGGATCAACAGTACAACGGACAGCAACAACTGGAACACGCAGGACAATGACAATAATGATAGTCAATATAATGGAACATCTGATAGCACACAAGCAGCTCAGCCAGATCAGAGCACGAGTAACAAGGGGAATTATTCAGATTCTCAGCGTATCGGACAAAATAACCAGGGTACAGACTCCGGATACAGCAGTGGCAACTATCAGTCACGTACAGGTGCGTCATGAGCCGCACGGAGCAAGTCACTCGTCCGCTCCGGTTTCAATTCCGTGCGATGAACACGGATGTTGAAGTGCAACTGTCCGCTGGACGGGAAGAAGCTGAACATGCAGCAACCTTGGTGAAGGATTGGTTTGAGACGCAGGAGCAGCGCTTCAGCCGATTTGTGGCAGACAGTGAACTGAATCGTCTGAATGGTTCGACCGGATGGATGCCGATCTCTGCTGCGATGGATGAGGTTTTGAGTCTGGCTTACGGATATATTGGTCTAACCGAAGGGATTTTTCAACCGGGCATCTCGCAGGCTCTTCAGGCTTCGGGATACGATCTAAGCTTCGAGAAGGTGCAACAACGACAATCGCAACGTCCATTGCTTGAACGCATATTGCGAACGAAAACACCTGATTGTTCAGGATTGATGGAAGATCGATATGACCACAGCCGTCCGAGTTGGATTCAGCGGGAAGGCAGCCGGATGGTTCATCTGGACCCCGGAGCTGAGCTGGACCTGGGAGGCATTGTTAAGGGCTGGGCAGTGGAGCGCATCGCAGACTGGTTACAGCGAACATTGCATATTCCGGCGGGGTTGATTAACGCGGGTGGAGATATTCAAGTATGGGGCACACCAGACCACCCACAGTGGACCTTGCAAGTAGCTGATCCTTTGCAGGATCAGGGGAATGTGTCAGGTGCGGTCCGTGTACAGCGAGGAGCTGTTGCCACTTCGGGTATTTCCCGCAGACAATGGCAGAATGCAGATGGCAGCCTTGCACATCACCTCATTGACCCCCGTACGATGGAACCGGCGGATACGGATGTGCTACAGTGTACCGTTCTCGGACAGCATGCGTCACAATGCGAGATTATTGCCAAGACGGTCTGCATTCTGGGAAGTGCCGAAGCGGTGGGCTGGTTAAACCGACATTATGATCGGCATGACGTCCTGTGGATGACACGGGATGGGAGTACTTACTTTAGAGGGAATACGGATACGCTCGCTGAGCACTGGCCCGGTTTTGATCCGGATCATCGCTTCAGTCTGATATAGGACAAGTCTAACAGATATGGGGGAGCCGGTTATGGCACAATGGATTGTAGATTACCTGCCGACGTGGAATATCATTCGAATTAGTGGAATTGCTGCTTATGTGCTGCTCTTTGCCGGTGTGTTTCTGGGTATTGCTCAAGGGATGCCTATGGCCAAAGGTAAACCGAAAGCAGCCATGTTCAAATGGCATACACGAACGACTTGGCTTGCCTTCGGACTTGGACTCGTGCATGCGTTAACGTTATATATTGATCACTACAGCCCGTTTACCTGGGGAGAACTTCTGATTCCTTTTACCGCCTCCGTGCATCCGATCGGCAGTGGTCTGGGAACGTTAGCCTTCTACGGATTAGTGATCGTCCTGTTATCCAGTGACCTGCGGAACAAGCTGGGCCGTAAATGGTGGTTCATGTTCCACATGCTGTCCTATCCGGTGTTCATTGGTCTGCTGGTTCACGGCATGGTTACCGGAACGGATTCTGGCAATATCATCATGCGGATGATATATGTATTTACCGGACTCAGCATTCTCGGTATCACGGTATTGCGTGGCATGTTGCGAGAGCGTAAAGGCCCGGAAATCACGATTGGACCGAAACGTGCAACATCTGGTTCACCTTCCGAGCAGAATTGGGTTGAAGGTTTTGGTTTGGTGGGAACGGTACGACCTAAACATCTGAAATAATAACATGTGAATTATCAAAAAGTATCGTTACACATGCAAAAGAAGCGGCCATCAGGCCGCTTTTTCCATGAACAGTTATTTTATTGAACAGTTATTTCACGAAGCATCCATACACATGTCCAATGTTCCACATGGCTTCAGATATGAAACGAGTTACGCATTATACAGCGTCATCACTAACAGGTTTTTCTCCCAGTGCTTCTTCAAGCTCGGACTGTTTGCGATGGGCGATCCGACTGCTCGCTGCTGATGCAATCGCACCGACAATATCATCAAAAAACGTGTGGACAGGGCCCAGGCTCTTGTCATTCAGTCGTTCAAGCACCCCTGGTTTCAGCTTGTCCACATAACCATAATTCGTAAATCCAATACTGCCATATACATTGACGATGGAGAATGCCAAAATCTCATCCACGCCATACAGTCCTTCATCGTTCTCAATCATCTCCTGCAAAGGAGATATGAGCTGCCCCTGTTCTGCCAGAATATCAAGCTGAATCCCGGTCAGAACAGCGTTCTGTACCTCGCGTTTACGGAGAACCATCTCCACATTTTCGATACATTCTTCCATCGTAAGACCTGGATAATATTTTTGCTGCAATAACATGACCAGTTCTGCGATCTCAGGGATCGTGACGCCCCGCTTATGCAGCCATTCCCTTGTTGCCTCCGCGACCTTGCGGCTATTCAGGCTGTAAGGGATTTTTTCTTGCTCAGGGTGTTCCATGGGCGATTCCTCCTCTGAAGTTAGCAATGTCCCTACTCTTGCTTCCTAATACGTATTAACCTCTATTACGTTTCTTTAAGATAATAAAATTATAAGTTTCAGTGAAGTTGAGCAATTCGATTACCACATGGAAAATTTCAGCTAAACACGGTCTGTCTTTCGTGAAAGTTCGTTGATAGACATTTTTCTTATTATCTTTTAGTTATTTTTTGGACAAAGGCTCGTATACATGGTAGTACAAACTGTAAAAATGATGAGGGGGAACGTGATCATGAGAAAGATCCATTCTTTGCGTACGGTATCGGCAGCAGCGCTGCTGAGTATTCCTATGGTATTGTCAGGCTGCGGCATGTTCGGAGCACAGTCTTCCGAAGCTGTTGATCCACCACCGCCCATTCAGGAAGCAGCCATGATTCAGGCAGCCGAAGGAAATGGTGCACTCGCAACGCTCCCATTAACGACGGTATATCTGCAAGACCAGCAGGGGCTGCTCGCTCCGGTATCCCTGACACTTCCTTCTGGAACAGACGCAAGCAGTCCAAAGACAGCACTGGATACACTTGTCACAGGTGGGGCCTACGGGGGTATGCTGCCTGAAGGATTCCAGGGCGTTCTCCCGCAGGGAACGGTTGTGCAGAATGTAACGATTCACGCGGATGACAAGCTGGCGGTCGTGGAGTTTTCGGGTAATTTTGCCAAGTATGATGCGAAGGAAGAACGGAAAATGCTAGAAGCTGTCACGTGGACATTGACGGGAACACCTGATGTGGAGAATGTGCAGATCTGGGTGGATGGCAAAAAGTTAACACAAATGCCTGTGAACAGCACGCCGTTGCCTGAACCGCTGAATCGGGCTGTGGGAATCAATCTGGATCTGGGTGATACGTTTGTGACCAACAGCAGCCCGGTAACGGTCTATTTCTCCGCTGCTTCGCCAGCGGGCATCCAATATTATGTTCCAGTGACACGTCTGGTTACACCTGGTGAAGATCGGGTGCAGGCAGCATTGAACGAACTGATCAAAGGACCTGACAAAGGTGGAGAACTGGAAGAGGTTATGACAGGCGGAACGGAGCTACAATCGGTCAAAACGGCAGAGGATGGCACGGTCACAGTTGCCTTGAAAGATGATATGTTTGCCGAAGGGGATATCGTGCCAAGCGAGCTGTTACAGTCTGTCGTATTAACCACTGCGGAGAACACAGCCAGCAAGGATGCCAAAGTGCAGATCGAATGGAACGGCCAAAAAACGGTCATGGGTGACGACAACAGGGATTACAGTGCGCCGGTTTCCAAGCCTGAATATATCAACGAAATTCCGATTTAATGAACGAAGAATGCTTAAGGATGCTTTTAACCGAACTCTTTGGTAAAATATAAGGGATTCGTAAAATACGTGTTCAAAAAGATCGGTTTTCAGGACCGAGAAGATGGGATGAAGCTAGAAATGGAGTAGCGGAGCGTAGGCAAACTACGTGAGCAACTACAATGTTTCCGAAGGAAACATACTTCGTAAGCTTATGCTTATTAGGCTGAATTCCATATTCGATGCTGATGATGCCTTAAGGCATTTTTCGTAATCAAAAGCGAGCTTTTTGAACAATCTCTAAAAGTGTGAACAAGCTCAACATTACAGGATGCTTAAGTCGTAGGAGGCAGAAAATATGAGATCAAACGGACGAACCAGCGAACAGCTGCGCCCGCTGAATTTAACAGTGAACACGAATAAATACGCCGAGGGCTCTGTACTGATTGAAGTTGGAGATACAAAAGTAATCTGTACAGCGACAGTAGAGGAACGTGTTCCTCCCTTTATGAAAGGGCAGGGTAAAGGCTGGGTAACAGCTGAATATTCCATGTTGCCACGTGCAACACATACTCGGAACCAACGTGAAGCCAATCGCGGCAAATTAACTGGACGCACCATGGAAATTCAGCGTCTGATTGGTCGGGCACTGCGCTCGGTAGTTAATCTGCAGGCTCTTGGTGAGCGTACGATTACCTTGGACTGTGATGTTATTCAAGCTGACGGAGGCACACGCACAACGTCCATTACCGGTGCGTTTGTAGCGCTGGCGCTTGCCGTGAACAAGATCTCCCAACAGCACAAACTGCAAGTGTTCCCGATTACGGATTTCATTGCCGCAGTAAGTGTGGGTGTTGTGGGTGAACAGCCTGTACTGGATCTGAACTATGATGAAGATTCCAAAGCCAAGGTGGATATGAACCTGGTGATGACAGGTGGCGGTAAATACGTCGAGCTTCAGGGAACAGGTGAGGAAGCACCATTTGATCGCCGTGAGCTGAACGCCATGTTGGAACTGGGCGAACAGGGAATTCTGGAAATGATCGAGCGTCAAAAAGAAGTGCTCGGACTGATTGCGCTCAAGATCGGCGCGCGTGGATTAGGGGAAGCCTAAGATGAGTTTGGACAGCCCAATCCTCATTGTTGCTACCCGCAATGCGGGTAAAGTCCGTGAATTCGCTCATGCTTTCGCACCGCTTGGCAAAGAGGTTAAGAGCATGTTTGACTATCCGGAACTGCCGGATGTGGTGGAAGACGGCGTAACGTTCGCGGAGAATGCCTGGAAGAAAGCCAAGGCGGTTGGTGATGCGCTTGGTTTGCCTGTTCTGGCAGACGATTCAGGACTTTGCGTAGATCTGTTGGACGGGGAGCCGGGAGTATATTCAGCGAGATATGCAGGCGAAGGAGCAACGGATGCACAGAATAATGCGAAGTTGCTGGAGACGCTGGAATCGTTGAAATCCGGTGAAGACACCGAGCAGCCGCTACTAAGTCCGGCTCGTTTCGTCTGTGCGCTGGTACTGTATGATCCGACAACTGGTGATAAGTATGAATCGGAAGGCACTGCGGAAGGCTGGATCACTGCTCAAGCTGCAGGTGCTGGAGGTTTTGGATATGATCCACTCTTCTATGTACCTGAATACGAGATGACGATGGCAGAGCTGACGCTTGAGCAAAAGCAGGCGATTAGCCACCGTGGTCATGCGCTGAGAGCGCTTGTATCCAGACTTGAAGGCTAAGACTATACGAAACATCTTGATTTAACTTCATGATATGTGAACATCAAAGCGTTAATGGAAGGACAGAAGCATTCCGATGGGATGGTTCATCCGCCATTAACGCTTTTTCTATGAAATGAAGTGTTTGATCGGATTTGGTGAAGGTCCATCCATATACCTAATTGAAGATAGCTATTTCTGCGACTACACATCAGAACATATGTTCTTGTACCTACATGAGAAATGGTTTACATTGCACGATTGGGAATCTCATTGGGACTGGAGTTGGAAGAAGTTGCAAGCCTTGTGTGGTATGGGTTAACATTCAAACTAACGAATCACATATGAACCTTAAACGGAGGGATCTACTCATGCAAGAAGTGAAGCTTGTTGTATCTTACGATGATTATGAGGACGGCATTCGTATGGAAAAATTAATTAAGGAACTGGCGGCTAAACCGGAGGCCAGCTCATTGGAAAGTCTGGTCATCGGAGATTGGGGACAGGCGTATGAAAATTCACCTGATGAGTTCATGGGAACGCTCGTCGAGTCGGCTCCAAGCTTTCCGTCATTGAAGAAACTGTTCATTGGAGATATGGGATTCGAAGAATGTGAAGTATCGTGGATTATCCAGACAAATCTCACACCGCTGTTAGGTGCCTTTCCAGAATTAAAATCATTCTCTGTCATGGGCAGTAGTGGCCTCAGTCTGGAACCACTCCAACATGCCAAGCTTGAAGAATTGATTATTATATGTGGTGGTCTCCCGAAAGAAGTGTTATCTTCAATCACCCATGCCAAGTTGCCTGAATTGCGTAAACTGGAACTGTACCTGGGTGTGGATAATTATGGTTTCAATGGATCACTTGAAGATGTACTCCCTTTGCTAGAAAAAGGATTATTTCCAAAGCTGGTTTACTTGGGTCTGAAAGACAGTGAAATTCAGGATGAGATTGCCAAAGCAGCAGCAGAAGCACCTATTCTGGATCAACTTGAAGTACTGGATCTATCGCAAGGAACGTTGTCCGATGAAGGGGCTGAGGCGTTGCTTGCCAGTGACAAAATCAAGAAACTGAAACATCTAGATCTAAGTTACCATTACATGACCAATGAAATGATCAGTCGCTGGAACCAATCGGGTATATCTGTAGATGTTAGCGACCAGCAACAAAGTGATGAGGATGACTGGCGCTATCCATCGTTAACGGAATAGTCGATGTCAGGTGTAAAGGAAATGAATGAAAGCCTGCATCAACCAATAGATGTACCTGATCTAACGCAAGATCAGCCCTTTTTATTGATCGGAAACCCTGATAACCGACGAACACAAGGGCTGCAAGAGGCTAGGCATAGATTGGGTTTGACACCTGCGGTTGTACTGCCATATGCTCAATTGCTCCAGAATTGGAGACACGGACGAACCATCGCTGATACAGTAGATTTCAATCTGCCTGTACCCCTGATTCGGATTGATGCTCCAGGTGAGGATTGGGAAGTGGAGCGTGAACTACTGTTCCTTGGAGCTATGAACGATACGTCAACATTAACGGGTGGAATGGGTACAGAAGCATTTTCCGCAGAGCAGGCACTTGCGCTGGAACAGGAGTGGGGAAGAATTTACGCTCCCGCCCAGTGGTTTCGTGGCTGGAAAGCATGTTTGGATCGAATCGGACGTGAGTCTCGGGAAATGTGGCCTGAAGTCCGATTCATGAATGATCCCGCCGAGATCCAATTGATGTTTGACAAAAGAACATGCCAGCAGCATCTATCTTCACATGGAGTTGATGTACCTCCGGCGCTTCAAACTTTGCAGCCAATCCGCAATTATATGGAACTGCGTAGCTCAATGAAGGCTGCCGAGATGCATCGTGTGTTTGTGAAGCTTGCGTGCGGCTCCGGGGCTTCAGGAGTTGTTGCCTATCAAGTCAATCCCCGAACGGGTGATGAAATCGCTGTAACAACGATGGGGATGGAACAGAGACAGGGCAAGACGATTTTCTTCAATGAAGGACGTCTACGCAAGTATACCCGCAGTGAAGAGATTGCTACGCTAATGAACTGGTTATGTGCAGAAGGTGCACAGATTGAACGATGGATGCCCAAAGCCACGCTTGATCAACGGGCCTACGATATTCGCCAGCTGGTTGCGGGTGGACAGGCAGGTCATGCGATTATGCGGCTGAGCCATACGCCAATTACCAATCTGCATCTGCGCAATGAACGTATGTTGCCTGCTGAAGCAGGGCTGGATGAACAGCGGATGTCGCTGGTTCGGTCGGCAGCGCAAGCAGCCATGTCTGCATTTCCCAACTCGTGGTCAGCCGGGATTGATGTGATGCTTACGAGTGGTTCGAATCCGCGTGCCTATGTGCTGGATGTGAATCCGTTTGGAGATCTGTTATACAGGGTCGAGCATCATGGCCTGGGAACCTACGAGTGGGAAATGGAACTTTTACGAAAGGAGCCTATTCAACATGCCTGATATGAACACCATTGTGGGCTCCCATGATCTGTTAATGATTACGCTGGATACGTTACGCTATGACGTAGCCAAGCTGGAAGAGGAGAATTGTCCTAATCTGTGTGGTTCGGGTCCGTGGGAGAAGCGCCATACCCCAGGCAGTTTTACATATGCGGCACACCATGCTTTTTTTGGTGGTTTTATGCCGACTCCTGCTAATACAGATAAGGCATCTCATGTAAGGCTATTTCATTCCCGAAATACCGGGCTCAAAACACATCCGCACACCTGGCTGTTTGATACACCGGATATCGTATCCGGGTTCGCAGCTGAAGGTTACCGTACCATCTGTGTTGGCGGCGTCATCTTTTTTACGAAAAAAAACCCGCTTGCAAAAGTATTGCCCGGCTATTTCCAACACAGCTACTGGAGAATGAACTTTGGGGTAACCAACCCCAAATCAACAGAGCATCAGGTACAGCATGCATTAAAGCTGCTTGAACAGACAGCGCCGGATGAAAAGATATTTATGTTTTTGAACGTGTCTGCCATTCATGGCCCCAATCGTTACTTTGTAGAAGGAGCCAAGAAGGATTCGGTGGAAACTCAGCGAGCTGCACTCCGATATGTAGATGAGGCTCTTGGGCCATTGTTCGAGGCGATGAGGAAACGCGCCCGGCCTGCCTTTTGTTTAGCTTTTTCCGATCATGGTACAGCTTACGGTGAAGACGGGTATCAAGGACACCGGCTTGCGCATGATGTCGTCTGGACGGTGCCTTACCGCGAATTTTTAGTATAGAATGTATTGATCTTATGAGGACAACAACCGGAGACAGGAGGAAACCGATGGAGAAACATATACAACAGACAACAACAGGCCATTCCACACAGTCCGGATCCAATATTGCTACAAGTCTCAGTGAAGTACTGGCATTCCCTTATCGTTCTTACTTATACTCGTACCCGCACAAGACCGCCTATCGGGAGCTTGACCCACCACTTCCGTTAGGGCCGCTGTGGGAACGAGAAAATACCGATACGTATTTTTTATATATGCATATTCCCTTTTGCGCTGCTCGTTGCGGATTCTGCAATTTGTTCACCCTGCCGGATCGACGGGATGATACACATGAACGCTATGTAGATGCGCTGGAACGTCAGGCGAAGCAGTGGGCACCCATTACATCCAGAAGGCCGTATTCGCGGTTCGCGATTGGTGGGGGAACGCCTACATTATTAAATGAGGTTCAGTTGAATCGTCTGTTTGATATTGCTGAACATGTGATGGGGCTGGACCCTGCGCAAGCATCGATTTCAGTGGAAACGTCGCCGGATACCGTTACGGAAGCCAAGCTGGCCATCATGAAGGAACGAAGTGTGGATCGTATCAGTATGGGCATCCAGAGTTTTATTGAAGCTGAAGCATCTGCCATCTATCGTCCACAAAAACCGCAGGAAGTTGAACGAGCGCTTGAGAAGCTTACTCGGTATGATTTCCCGTTGTTGAATCTGGATCTGATCTATGGTTTGCCGGGTCAAACGGTGGAATCGTGGATATATTCATTGGAAAGAGTTCTGGCCTACGAACCGGGCGAAATCTTTATCTATCCCTTGTACACACGGGAAAATACAATCGTGAAGCCTGATGATATTCGCCGTCAGGGACCTGACATTCGGATGGAACTGTATAAAGCTGCACGTGAGACTTTAAAAAGTAAAGGTTATGTGCAATATTCGATGCGCAGATTTGCCAAAGAACAGTCGTCCTCGAAAGTGCTTCTGCCTTATAGTTGTCAGGAGGAGGGCATGGTTGGTCTGGGATGTGGCGCACGCTCTTATACGAGTGAAGTACATTATGCTTCCAAGTATGGCGTGAGTTACAAGGCCACACAGAGCATCATTGCCGATTATGTGGCAACTGAGCGCTACGATGTGGCGGATTATGGCATCGTGTTAAGCCGTGAGGAACAGAGACGTCGCTTTATTCTGAAAGCCTTGCTGCATCGGGAGGGATTGACGTTGTCTGACTACCAACAGCGCTTTGGTACCGATGTGATGTCCGACTATGTCTGGTTGGCTGAACTGTTGACAGAGGGCATGGCGGAGTTGGAGAACGATGAGGGCAAGCAGGTGCTGCGTCTGACAGAAGAAGGACTGGGTTACTCCGATGCGATTGGAGATTGGCTTATATCTGCCGAAATTCGTGAACAGATGGAAGGGTTTGTTTTCTCATGAGAGCGACTTTGTATTATCGGGGGAAGTTGTCTTCCTGTAATTACGACTGTCCATACTGCCCTTTTAGCAAAACGGTGGATTCCAAAGAGACGTTGGAAGTGGATGAACAACAATTGCGTCAATTTGTGAATTGGGTGAGGGAGCAGGAAGTTGAGGGACACCAATTTTCGATTTTCTTCAATCCCTATGGTGAAGCTTTGGTGCGTCGTTGGTACCGGGAAGCGATGGTTGAGCTGTCACATATGCCACATGTGGATAAAGTTGCAATTCAAACCAACCTGTCCGTCAAGCTGGATTGGGCGAGGGAACTGGATGCGAACACAGCAGCCTTTTGGGCGACGTATCATCCTCGTGAGACAAAAGAGGCTTCTTTTGTAAAACAATGTCTGACCTTGCGTCAGATGGGACTTGCTTTTAGTGTCGGTACGGTCGGACTCCGTAGTGCTTTCCCCGCAATTGAGTCCATGAGACAGGCTTTGCCGGATGATGTGTATATGTGGGTAAATGCCTTCAAAGATCGGCCCAAGTATTACACGCCGGAAGAGATTCAGTTTTTACGTGGGCTTGATCCGCTTTTTGAAGGTAATCTGCAGGATTATGAGAGCTTGGGCAAACGATGTGCTGCCGGTTCGGAAGTATTTTATGTACAGGGGTCCGGGCATGTGAAGAGGTGTTACAAGGATCGTCGAATCATTGGACATCTGTATCGCGATGGTTTGCAGGCTTTGTCTGCGGATCGGCCTTGTCGCATGAAAAAATGCGGCTGTTACATCGGTTATATCCATATGGAGGATTCCCCGTTCAGGGAAACCTTTGGTAGCGGGCTGTTGGAACGTAATCCGGTATTGATCAATCGTTAACTTTGAATTGAAATGCGCTGAAATTGATAAAGACTTTACACCAGTAAGTACTGCTGGGTAAAGTCTTTTTTTTTATTTTGGTCTAACGATTCAAAATGTGTAATTTAGGATAAAAGAGATGTAGTATATTGTCGATTATGCGTGTATAAAAACCTAAATTATAGTATGGGTAGATACTATAGACCTAAATTTGATTGCGCAATATACTAACCTGTTTTAAGTAGTCTCATATTTATCCATTTTATTTGAATTAAAAGGAGGGAGAATTTTAGCGTTCAGATTGACTACATAATTCATGATTGAAATACATTGAAACGTATGGGGGAAATGAAATGAAAAGAGTGTCCATTAGTAGGAAATTGCTTTTAGGTTTTGGTTCTGTACTTCTTTTATTGGTAGCCGTTGTAGTCATCTCATATACTCAGTTTATCTCGGTTGAGAAAACGTTTACGGATTTAATCCGGGAGCGTACCGCGAAACTGCTCACGATCAAAAACATGATCATCGATGTGAAATCCCAGCAGGTTGCTTTACGGAATTTTGTGACGGAAGAGAATGATCAAAGTGAGCAACAATTCAAGTTTTTTTATGAAGATTACCGTAAAACCAGCGAAGAATTAAGATCAGGCATTCAAACCCCAACGATGATTGATTTTCTGGATCGTTCAGACCGCAGTGCGGAGGAATATTATGCCTTTGGACAGAGTGTCATTGAATTGAAAAAACAAGGCAGAACTAGCGAGATCACAAGGATGCTGTTAGATACAGGTCCAACGATCATATCCGGATTTGAAGAAACGGTAACTGCCATGGAACAACATCAGCAAAATTCATTGGACACTGGCATTGTAAATGCCAATCAACTCATTCAAAAAGTACTTCGTTTAATCATGATCATTGGTATCATCTCGATCGTTTTAGGCGTGGTAATTGCATTGAGCATGGGGAGAATCATATCCAAACCAGTTGCACATGTGGCAAGGGCTGCAAGCCGAATTGCTGATGGAGACCTGACGGGTGAGGCGATTGTTGTTCGTAATCGGGATGAGATCGGAGAACTGGCGGAATCCTTCAACAAGATGATGGAGAACTTGCGCCATTTAATCCATCAGGTGGGTCATAATGCAGATCGGGTAGCTGCTTCTTCTGAGGAGTTAACGGCAAGTACAGAGCAAACGGCGACAGCGACCGAACAGGTAGCTACAACGATGGAAGAGATTGCTACGGGTATGGATACGCAGGTGAGTATGGTTGGAGACGGGTTTCATACGATTAATGAATTGTCCACAGGCTTTCAGCAGATGACAGTGAATACACAAAATATGTCGGATGAAGCAACGAATGCGTCAGCGAAAACCATATCTGGTAATGATGCGGTTCAATCGGCTGTTGGGCAGATGAACTCGATTCATCAGACTGTACGTGTACTCGCTACGGTTATTGAAGAACTAGGTAATCATTCAGATGAGATTGGATCTATGGTTGAAAGTATCTCCGAAATATCGGCACAAACGAATCTGCTGTCTCTTAATGCGGCTATCGAAGCTGCAAGAGCAGGTGAGCATGGTCGTGGATTCGAGGTGGTTGCTACAGAGGTGCGCAAGCTGTCTGATCAATCTGCGAAATCAGCAGAACAGATCAGTGTACTCGTAGCTGCTATACGCAAAGGGATGAATAATGCATCACAATCCATGGGAGAAGTAAACGCTGAGGTTCAGGAAGGCATAGAACTTGTCCGTAAAGCAGGAGGTACTTTTGAGGAGATTCGTGAAGCTGTCGGCAATGTCGCAGGTCAGACTCAGGAGGTATCTGCATCCATTGAACAAATGGCGGCGGGTGTGGAGCAGATCAATGTGTCCATGAAGACCATCATGGAAGTAACAGAGAATGCAGCTGCCGGAACAGAGGAAGTTAGTGCAACGTCCGAGGAACAACTGTCTGCCATGCAGGAGATCGCATCGGCGGCTAATGACCTTTCCTCTATGGCGGAAGAGTTACAGGAGTCCGTTAGTCGATTCAAAGTGTAATCATGGATATACTTCTGGGTGAAGTTCAATATTTATGAATGATCGTATCGTGTATGTAAAACAAGTGGGTGCCCAGGAGAACAACAGTTATGCTGTTCTCCTGGCACCCTTTTTTTGATGAAGTAGCGATCAGGGGGTCATTCTAACGAATAGCAACTTTATATGTCCGCAACCAGGTGTTGATCTGAGTCAGATAAGCAAATAGCTGGGGACCCGACATGAGCTGTCCGAACCAGGGGAGATTGGAAGCTGCATCCGGTGAAGACGCAAGATTGCGAATCTGAGCTTTGTCGATCAAAGGTAAAATAGGCGATGCAGGATCATCCAGGATATCAAGCACCTGTTGTTTAACCGCGGCCAGATATTGCGGATTATGTGTTTTCGGGTATGGACTCTTTTTGCGATATAACACATCGTCAGGCAGGACACCTTCGAGTGCTTTACGCAGAATACCTTTTTCCCGTCCACCCGTTATTTTCATTTCCCAAGGGATGTTAAACACATACTGGATCAGACGATGGTCACAGTAAGGTACCCGTACTTCCAGTCCTGCCCCCATGCTCATCCGGTCTTTGCGATCCAGAAGTGTAGGCATGAAACGTGTAATGTTCAGGTAGGACATCACCCGCATTTGTGCAGCTTTACCTGTTTCCCCATCCAACAGAGGCACTTCAGCCACTGCATCTGAATAGCGGTCTGCCAAATAGTCGAGTGGCCGAATCCATTCCCGAATTTCCGGGGATAATAGCGCTGCTCGCATATCGGGTGCTACAGACCACGGAAACGTACCGGAGTTCAGCATATCTTCTCGATGGAACCAGGGGTAACCGCCAAACACTTCATCCGCTGCTTCGCCTGAAATGGCAACCGTAGCCCCTTTTTTGATTTCTTTACAGAACAGATAGAGTGAGGAGTCCACATCTGCCATGCCTGGCAGATCCCTTACTAGCATGGCCTGTGTCAGTGCATGAACCAGTTCTCCATTCTCGATCTCAATCCAGTGATGGTCGGTTTTGAGTTCATCCACCATTCGCTTAATCCAGGGCCCATCTGCACCCGGCTGAAAGGAATGTGCCTGAAAATGCTTGGCGTTATCCACATAATCGACAGAATACGTACTGACTTGGCCTTGCCCCGTCCGGTTGTAATAATCCACGGCTAATGCAGACAAGGCACTGGAGTCCAGTCCTCCTGATAAAAGAGAGCATACCGGAACATCCGATGCCAACTGGCGCTCCAGTGTATCCTGCAAGAGAGATCGTACCTCGGCTGCCGTCTCTTCCAGGTTATGTTCGTGATTCTGGCTTTCCAGTTTCCAGTAGGCATAGGTTCGGATCCCGTTTCGGTTATAGATCAGCGCGTGCGCAGGTTTGAGTTCGCTCAGTGATGAGTATACGCCGTGTCCTGGTGTCCGTGCAGGTCCTACGATAAACACTTCGGCCAATCCTTCCGGGCCAACAGCGGCTTCCACGTCCGGGTGAATGAGCAGAGCTTTGGGCTCAGAACCAAATACGAGAGTGTCTTTGTTATTACTGTAGAACAGAGGTTTCACGCCAAGGCGATCTCGTGCGATAAAAACCTGTTCGCGTCCCCCATCCCATATGGCAAAAGCAAAAATACCGTTAAACCGGTCAACACATGCCGGTCCCCACTCAATATAAGAGGCGAGCAACACTTCCGTATCACATTGCGTGCGGAACTGATGCCCCCGCTGGAGCAATTCCTTTTTCAACTCGGGTGCATTGTATAGTTCTCCGTTATACACGACGGTATAGGAGGTATCTCCCTGTAACGCATGCATGGGCTGTGCGCCGTTCTCGGGATCCATTACACTAAGACGCCGATGTCCAAAGGCACAAGGATTGGAGATCCATGTACCTGAAGCGTCGGGCCCCCGGTTCGACAAGCTATCCGTCATACGGACCAGCAGCTCTGATTCCTGGGTCAAATCCCGATTCCACTGTATGAAGCCGGTAATACCGCACATGGTTTGTTCATCCTTTCTTGGTCGAGTCATTCATCCGTATGGCTGCTTAGTTACTGGCAACCAGCAAATGTTGTCTTTTCGTCAGAGGTCGTAACAAATATATGCCGAAAGCAGGCATAAAATGTCTGTCCTCTTCGGAAACTAGTTCTAGGGACAACGGCCTCAACATGCCTGTGAAGGAGAGAACATGCAATGGACAGTATGAAGTATTATGTGTCTGTCATGGGCCGCTCCGTTATTCCGGATCCGTCGGTAACATCATATGAATGGATCATTCAGGCAACGCCGCAGGAAGCGGAGCAATTACTGGGACTGCTGAGCCTCATGCAGGAAAAGGAGGAAGAGGCCTTTCCTGGCATGGTATTCCCATGGCCAGATACACCGGAGGAGTCCGTAAACCGAGCTTATGAAACGGCATTACAACAGGTGTATCGAGAGATTTACCGATTGGGCACACCAGAGACACGATACCAGATTGAACAAAGTACATGATAAGCACAAAGGAAAAGGAGCGCGATGACGAATGTATGCTATTCAAGATGCCAAAATACGCAGATTAACCGAGGTGGATGGATTGTCTTGTGCAGAGGTTGAAGTGCAGCCTGGAAATGCCGGAGATCCGTCGTTACTTGTATACGTGGCTTCAACACAGCCCGGAAATTCGCTGGAAGTTGTTCGGATTGTACGCAATCACTCCGATTCGGCGATCGACTGGTATAACAATAATATGCATACTGCGTTTGAAGAGGCGACAGATAACGCATTTGAGAACAGCGAAGGTATGACAGTCGAAGAAGATAAAGCTCGGTTTCAAAGTGAGTTGTTTGCCTTTGGTTTGCTTGGTCCAACACTTCAGCGTTATCTGATCGGGCAGGCTTAACAAGTAACGCTCCGGCAACACATGTGGCGATAGTGGGATAGAATTTAATGTTGAGCATACGTAGACAGTGACCTGTTGTTGTTGCTGGTTGCTCTTACTGTATCTGTAACTGGAAAAACCCGCCGTTGTTGAACGGCGGGTTTTGTTATGCGATGGTCAGATCAGGTGGAGATGTGATCAAGCATACTCGCGCAGTACTTGAATCCCTTTAACCACATTGTACACAAAGCTTAATCCGTAGATTACAAAGAATAGAATGACAAACCCAACGGCGGAACCCAGACTATGCGCAGTTACGAAGAAATAAAATAACGGAATGGCAGCGAGAAAGGGGAATACATGTGAGAATAAGGCGCGTTTCGCATGTCCCTCAATGTAATCATCCTTGGCAACAATCCATATAATGATCGGAAACAGGAACGGAGCAAAGAAAATACTAAAGTAGGATAGGGCTGATAAAAGTTGTCTCATGACGATTCTCTCCTTCAATGGATCATTGAATGTATGTATGCAAAAGATTACCCAGCAATTCTGACATTGAAAATGTCTGATGTTCATCTTACTCTAAATGTCCCAATCTCCTCAATATAACCTGGTTCAAGCTATCATATTCTCAAAGGGACTGGAGTATGAGAATAACACCGAAAAGTACATGTTTGAGCCCGCATTTAAGTATAATTATTAATTTTTTTATAAAACTATTGAAAAATATAGAAATCAGAGTATAATAAGAACCGCGCCGAAAATTTATTATACATATTTGTCTCAGTAGCTCAGCTGGATAGAGCAACGCCCTTCTAAGGCGTCGGTCGGGGGTTCGAATCCCTCCTGGGACGTAAAAAAAAGAAGCTTCCTTCGGGAAGCTTCTTTTTTTCGTTCAGGGGAAGAGAACCCCCAATGGTTCGTCGGAGCATCCGCTTCGTTAGCGCTACATCGCAGTCTCGACTGGAAGGAGAGTATCCCTCCTGGGACGTAAAAAAAGAAGCTTCCTTCGGGAAGCTTCTTTTTTTCGTTCAGGGGAAGAGAACCCCAATGGTTCGTCGGAGCATCCGCTTCGTTAGCGCTACATCGCAGTCTCGACTGGAAGGAGAGTATCCCTCCTGGGACGTACTAAAAAGAAACTTCCTTAGGGAGGTTTTTTGCGTTCAGAGGAAGTCTCCTATTGGTTATACCTATAAACAATATAGAATCTATATATTTAAAGAATAAACAATTCTATGCCACAATGAGGAAATCAATAACGAAAGCGACGGTGGTATCTATGAAATCATTAAATCAATGGCAAGCAGATGAGTATGACAACAAACTGGCTTTTGTGTCCGGATACGGCAAAAACCTGATCTCGTGGCTTCAACCCCAAAAAGGGGAATACATTCTTGATCTGGGTTGCGGGACTGGGGATTTAACGCATGAAATTTCTCTGACTGGAGCTGAAGTTATCGGCATGGATGCATCGCTGGAGATGATTCGCCGTGCGAGGGAGAAATTCCCTGAACTTGAGTTCGTGGAAGGAGACGGTCATCAATTTGAGACGAATAGACTGTATGATGCCGTTTTCTCCAATGCAGCCCTGCACTGGATGCGAAGCCCGCGATTAGTGGTGGATAGTATATGGAAATCTTTGAAGCCTGGAGGGCGTTTTGTAGCAGAATTTGGTGGTAAAGGGAACGTGCAGACCATTGTGAATGCATTAGAGGAGGTTATGGAGCGAAACACGGGCATTCGTGCATCGGAACGCAATCCGTGGTACTTTCCTTCGATCGGAGAATATAGCCATATTTTAGAGCAACGTGGATTTGTGGTGCGACAGGCCTATCACTATGACCGTCCTACCAGACTGGCAGATGGTGAGCAAGGTATAGTAGGCTGGTTGACTCATTTTGGAGGGGACTATTTTGAGGGGCTCAGTCATGAAGAGATACAACAAATATGCAAGGAAACCAGTCAGATCGTGATGCCTCACCTTTGGAAAGATGATGCTCTGTATGCCGATTACAAACGTCTGCGTATTGAAGCCGTGAAGCCAGAATAAGTAGAATTTTGTGATATGTAGCAATTTTTATCGATGTTAAACGAATTATCAAGATCCTCTGTATGCTAACCACGCTTCCCCTATACACCAGGAATCTCTTTCGGATAAAGAGGCTCTTGGTCTTTTTTTGATGCATTATTTTAAAAATGAAATATTCAAACGACAAATAATTACAAATGGATATTTTTATCATACTCATGACCCATATAAGTAATTTTTATATCATATTTGTAAGTATTTAGAAGGAAAATGTGGTATTTTGATAGAATAATTTACCAAGGGTCAATCCTTCTGGCAGATAGGTGGTGAAATTGGAGTGTGTATTGCAGTACGCACAAACAGCAGGAACCCATCATTAGGTGACGTATTCACATTTAAAAGGAGGGGCAAAGCCTTGAGTAAACGATTGATATCCACGTTATTAAGTGTTCTGATGGTCTTTTCCATTATTCTCCCCGCGGCTGGAGCCGCTCCCACAGATTCAGTTATTCAGCTTGACAACTTACCTAGTACAGCCGAAGCCAAACAATGGAGAGAGATTCTTGCAGGACGGGAAGCAAAGCTTGCCGCAGATCCATTTTTGGATAAAAGCTTGGAAGGTCTGGGTGGAGAGAACACCCGAGTGATCGTTGAACTTTCCAATAAACCTGTTGCAGTAGCGCAAGGTGAATCAACCCTCTCCGGAAAATCTTTTACCTCCTCTATGGAAACAAAGGCTGTGACTCAAGTTGAGCAACAACAACAGTCATTTGTACATAGCCTCACTCAGAAGAAAATCAAACATGAAGTATTAGAAGAATATGCATATGCCCTGAATGGTGTAGCGATTGAGCTTAAAGGAAACCAAGTGGGACAATTGCTTCAAATACCTGGCGTGGTCAGCGTATATCCTGACCTTGAAGTTACAATAGCGCCAGAGACAGATGAAGTGAACCCATACATGAAAGACACAGCGCCTTTTATTGGTGCACCTGAAGTATGGGATCTGGGTTACAAAGGAAATGGCATTAAAGTCGGAGTCATTGATACAGGGATTGACTATGAACATCCTAATTTGCAGGAAGCTTACAAAGGCGGATGGGACTTTGTTGGAAACGACAATGATCCGTATGAAGCGACATATCAAGAATGGAAAAGTTCAGGGGAACCTGAGTTTAATGAAAGGGGAAGTGCCTTTTACACATCCCACGGTACGCACGTAGCCGGTACCATTGCTGCTCGTGAAGCAGGGGATTACGGGATTGTTGGCGTTGCTCCTGAAGCAGATATCTATGCTTACCGTGTACTTGGACCGTATGGTAGTGGTCAAACCTCATGGGTACTCGGCGGAATTGATCGTTCTGTTGAAGATGGTATGGACGTAATTAATCTCTCTTTGGGGAATGCCGCTAACGATCCAAGTTATATTACCTCGGTAGCCCTGAATAATGCGATGTTGTCTGGTGTGACAGCAGTAGTTGCCAGTGGCAATGACGGACCCAACCGGTATACACTCGGTTCTCCGGGGGCATCTGCCATGGCCATCACTGTAGGTAACTCCACAGGCCCTAGCCAGCTTATTACAGCGGATACTCACTTCTGGATTGGTGAGGAAGGCGAAGAGACACAACCTGAACAACAACCGGTGCCAGAGGTTGAACAATCTCCTGAACTGGGTACGGCACCTGGAACAGAAGAGCCTGAAGGTTCAGAGCAAGATGTACCCGCAACTGCTGATGAAGAAAGTGCAGCAGCTGTGGAGGACACAGTTTCTAACGAAGCTGAAGTTCCGAATGTAGGAGAAGCTACAACGGAAGAAAATACTCCATCTGCATCACCTTCTGCACCCGTTGAAGCTTCTCCTGAAGCTGCCCCTGTGGAAGAAGAGTCTGTAATTGCTCCGACTGAAGCTCCACTGGCTATTACAGAGTCGGTTTACCGTCTGGATCTGATGGGATGGAGCCTGTCGGCAGACCCTGAAACTGTTTTGACAGGGAAATATGAGCTTGAATATGCAGCACTGGGTAAGCCAACTGATTTTGAAGGTAAGGATTTTACAGGTAAAGTGGCATTAATACAGCGTGGTGAAATCGCATTTGTAGAGAAAATCGCCAATGCTAAAGCAGCCGGAGCCTTAGCTGTTATTGTGTATAACAACATTCCCGGTCCAATCGGTGTAAGTCTGGGCGATAACTTTGAACTCATTCCAACACTGAGCATGTCTAAGGAAGATGGAGATGTGATCAAGGCTGAGCTGGACGCAGGCCAAGCCGTTGAAGTGAGTTTTAGTGATTTTGAACGTTCCCAAACTCCGGGCGATGAAATGAATTCATCCAGTTCACGTGGACCTGCTAAGGTAACGCTGGACATCAAACCGGATATTGTTGCACCAGGTACAAGCATTTTGTCTACGATTCCTGCCTACGGCAAGGATGAGCCAGACGCAGATTACGCACAAGCTTATGATCGTAAATCAGGTACAAGTATGGCTACACCTCATGTAGCAGGTTTGATTGCGTTGCTGATCGAGAAACATCCGGAATGGACACCATTTGATATCAAAGTTGCACTGATGAACAATAGTAAAGTGCTGGATACAACCAAGTTTGATGTATTTGATCAAGGTGCTGGCCGTATTCAGGCTGTTAATACCATTGATCCTGCGGCTTTTGTCAAAGTGCTTGATGTAACTCAATACACAGAAAGTGGCTCTGTTGTTGAAAAGGAAAATATCACCGGAAGTATCAATTACGGTAATTTCCTGAGCACAGATGAAAAGACGATTACCAAAACAATTAAAGTTGAAGCGCTGAATGGTAGTGGTGGGGATTACACCGTAAATGTGAATCCAACTCGTAATGTCGCTGGTGTATCTGTTGCGGTAGACAAGAGTTCCTTCACACTGAATGGTGAGGAAGAACTTGCAGTGACAATCACCGTTCCACGAGGGGTTACTGCCACTACAGAAGCCCAAGGATACATTGAGTTCTCGAACGGAACCAATACTTTTACTGTGCCATATGTTGCTCATTTCAACGTTACGTTGAGTGGGGTTAAATATATTGAAACCGTAAAAGGCACTGAGAAAAATCCATTCCACTATCCATTGAAGGCTGATGGTACGTTGGATACGCTGAATGTTGCGATGGAATTCTATAATCCGATGACATTTGCCCTGATTGAGATCTATGATGGTCTTAATCCGGAAGGTGGATATTATCAAGATGGTTATATCGGCTCCATCTTTGGTAACTATTTTAACTTCAATGCCAATGCAAGATACAACCTTGCTTGGGACGGCTCATATGCAGATTACACAACCGATGAAGTGACTGAGATTCCGGATGGTTTATATACGGTAGACATCACTACTATTGGTACGGACGGCAAAACCTATAAGGAAGACACTTCGCCATTTTTGGTGAAAAAGACAGCTCCGGCTGTAACTGCACCAGAAGCGTTGGAGTTCAAAGAGGATGAGTCTGCTGTTCTTAATGGTAGCGTGGAAGACTTGTACTTCCGTGTAGCCCCTGCGCTTGCCAGCGGATGGGACATCACGTTTGATCCGGCAGCTTCCCTGGAAGCAACGTATGTTGTGAAAAAAGAAGATGGTTCGGTTTATAAAGAAGGAGTCTTTGAAGTACAAGCTGATGGCAGCTTCAGCCTTCCTTTGGAGGGGATTGAAGCAGGCGAGTATGCTGTTGACCTTACAGTAAAAGACCAACAGGGGCTTTCGGGTACAGCCAATACGGCACTGAAATTGGAAGCCGTGGAGACCGAACCTGAAACTCCGGCAACTAAGGCCCCAGGTACACCTGTGTTGTCTCACAATAACTGGGTAGGCAACGGCTTACCAGAGGGCGCGTATATCGTTACAATGAACCTGTGGTGGGGCGAGAACGCAACTAGCTACAAGTTATATGAGGATGGGGTTTTGGTTGATACGCAAAAGTTGACTTACAACGCGCCTTGGGCGCAGTTTGCTCAGACGAAGATCACGGGCAAAGCCAATGGCACGTATACGTACGTGGCTGAGCTGACTAACGACAAGGGAACAACGCGTAGTCAGACGTTGACTGTTCGGGTTACCAATGCAACACCAGGCAAAGCGGTTCTTTCTCACGATAACTGGGATGGCGATGGCAATTATAAGGTGACTATGAACCTGTGGTGGGGAACCAACGCTACAGAGTATCGTCTCTATGAAAATGATACGTTGATCGACACGCAAGAACTCCGTGCGGTATCACCGCTTGCGCAAATTGCTGTGACTAAAGTGTCAGGGAAAGCTTCGGGCACGTATACGTACCGGGCAGAGTTAATTAACGCAGCCGGCGTTACCAGCACAGACACGATTAAGGTAAAAGTGAAGTAAGTTCATTCCTCATTGAAATTGATTAAATTAATGAAGGAATTGTTCTATGCATAAACGGCCTCCATCCTGAATTTCAGGATGGAGGCCGTTTTGTTTTTTTATAAATGAATTGTATGGCTAACCGATCATTCTATTTTTGCTGGCCTGAATCCCAGCGATTAGCAGAGCAACGGCCAGAATGACCTGTATTAGCAACGGCAGGGTCCATCCTTTTGTCCAGTCATGAAGCATGCCGAACAGTAGAGGTCCCACTGCAGCAAGCATATATCCGAAGGACTGAGCCATTCCGGACAGGCTGGCAGCTTGTCTGGCATCTTTTGTGCGAAGGACGAAGAACATGGTTACCATTCCAAATGAAGCTCCAGCACCTATTCCTGCCAACGTGACACCGATGGTAACGAGCGAAGCGATACCACTTAACAATAAAGCATATCCGACAATTAAAGAAGAGCACGTTATCGCAGTTAGAACACGCTGATCTCGCGTTCGGCCGGCGAGGATTGGAACGATAAAGGTAGCCGGTACACTAACCATCTGCATCAGGGAGAGCATCCACCCTGCTGAGGTGGGGCTGAATCCTTGCTCAGCGAGAATCTCGGGAAGCCAGGTGATCGTTGTATAGAATATTAGAGATTGCAGACCCATAAATAAAGTAATGAACCAGGCCAGGGAAGAGGTCCGTAGACGTACAGGCGTCCCTTCACTCTGTGTGGCTATGAATAACATTCGCTGACGTCCTGCGGCGATCTGGGGGAGCCACAAAAGAAGCGCCAATATGGACAACAGGGCCCACATGCCTAACGAAGCACGCCAACCCATAGATGTGGCTCCTGCTACGGGCACACTCACACCGGAGGCGATGGCGCCAAATATATTCATGGATACAGAGTATAATCCGGTGACGATACCTACCCGTAATGGAAAATCACGTTTGATCAAACTTGGCAAAAGCACGTTACTTAATGCAATGCCGCACCCCAAAATTGCGGTTCCTGCATATAAGGAGAGAACGGAAGGCAACAAGCGTAATGCCACCCCAATGGTTACGATCATAACAGCCAATAGCAGAGCAGATTCGAGTCCTAAACGTTTGGCAAGACGTGGTGCAAAAGGAGAGACTGCTGCAAAGGCGAGCAAAGGAAGTGAGGTCAGAAGCCCGACCATCGTATGGCCAATACCTGTATCTGAGCGAATCATCTCCACGACGGGACCCGTTGCGGTGATCGGTGACCTCATGGTAGCGGCGATGACGATAATGCCTGCTAATAACAGGCCAAATCTTTTGGAAGTCGAAGAATGTTCTTCCTCGGCATGGATAGATGAGTGTTGCTGTATTGAAGATGACATTGATAAAATCTCCTGTTTCCTAAGAAGTTAATATGTATGGATTGTTACATTATCCACTCCGTAAGCATAACATTCTATGTCAATATTGAGCAATGAAATGAAAAAAAACAATCGACCATGGATGCCTTGACTAGCCTGTGAACTCTAACGAATCCACGAGGTCTTATAATGGGTAAAACCGCTATTTTCAGATTCTAACGAACCTCAGCGACGTTAATCAGGCTATGAAGCGCAAATAAGTGAGTTAATACCTCGGAATGGTGAAATAAGCTCTCTAAGATTCGTTAGAATTCCACAGTGCTGAATTTAGAGCAAATAAAGTGTCCTGTGTTCGTTAGACATCGATACTTCAACGTGTTGCTTATAGAGTGAGCAAATGCGGACGCTCCAATGCAGCGCATAAAGTACGTAACGAAGCGAATGCTTCGACGAACCGTTGGGGTAATCATCCCCAGAACGCAAAAAAAGCTTCCCGAAGGAAGCTTCTTTTTAATACGTCCCAGGAGGGATACTCTCCTTGCAGTCGAGACTGCGAAGTGGTGCTAACGAAGCGGATGCTCCGACGAACCGTTGGGGTCCTATCCCCAGAACGCAAAAAAACTTCTCGAAGGAAGCTTCTTTTTAATACGTCCCAGGGGGATACTCTCCTTGCAGTCGAGACTGCGAAGTGGTGCTAACGAAGCGAATGCTCCGACAAACCGTTGGGGTCCCATCCCCAGAACGCAAAAAAACTTCCCGAAGGAAGTTTTCTTTTAATACGTTCCAGGGGGATACTCTCCTTGCAGTCGAGACTGCGAAGTGGTGCTAACGAAGTGAATGCTCCGACGAACCGTTGGGATTCTCATCCCCAGAACGCAAAAAAAGCTTCCCGAAGGAAGCTTCTTTTTAATACGTCCCAGGAGGGATTCGAACCCCCGACCGACGCCTTAGAAGGGCGTTGCTCTATCCAGCTGAGCTACTGAGACATGAATTTTTTCAAGCAAAATTGATTTTATCATATGCATACAGGAATATCAAGCATTTTATTCTAAACTATTTTTCGTATATGATATTTGGCGGCAGTAACGTTTTTTTCATTATATTTAAGGTTATGTTAGAATATCAGGAGAACTCAGAAAATAGATCGACAATCGTTTTAATATATACATCTATTTATGTTGATTCCGACTGGAGATTCAGGATATAGAGGAGGTGCTCCCATTAAGGAATCCACGACCCCGGAAACCGAGCATAACAACAATATTGTGCTGTTTCCTAAGACGCTGGACTATTACCAGATTCAATTGACAGTTATGCTTGAAAATGAACGGTATGGTGAAGCGATGAAATTGCTTCACTTTTTGCTGCAATGTCAGGGACAGGAAGAGCGCCACTATGATGAATGGCGGGCTCTGCTCGAATGGCTTCAGGCTGCGTTTCCTCAATATGAAGAAACCTCGCCTGCTGTTCTTGAAGAACGAGAAGAGGAAGAAGAGATTAGTGAGGAAGACATGGCACGGCAGCATGCCCGAATGAAGCTTGAACAGGATGATGGCTATGCTGATAAGATGCTTCGCACAGTAATGGAAGAGCCGCTGTCTGAACAGACGATGCTGGCTTTGGAGCAGTTGGCCTATCTTGATCTGCCGAAGATTGACGAGGCTCTTACCAGTTGGTTAAAAGATAAGTCGCTTCACCCTCTGCTTCAATTTCGGGTGCTGCAAACCTTGCGTCGCCGAGGTGTTCAAGGTATGATCCTGTTTACGAGAGGCGAAGAGCAGGTTGAAGTCGAGATCGACACCGTGCCTCTTAGACCAGAGGAATTCCCGCTCCAAATCGTTCAGATTCTGGAACGAGTGGCAGATCAGACGGAGGTTCATGAACCTACGCTCTTTTATTTTGCCCAAGAACTGTGGATACAATATGTCATGGCGGTGTATGGAACCCGTGATTATGTATCGATGCTGGAAGAAAATGATTCCATGACAGATATATGGGCAGCAGCTCTACATATGACCGTTGCAGACAGTCTGGGTGGTTCGCATGATGAGGAAAATACCCGCTCAATGTATGCTGTGACAGGCGCGATGCGCTTTCGACTGGAGCAGGCTTATCGTTCGATGAAACAGTTTGTATCTGCCGGTTTGGATGGTTAATCGAGGCCGGAAACGTTTTCCTTAAACTGTATCAAGGGATTCCCCTTGAAAAAGAATCTAATCTTGTTTATACTAAAATGGTTATTTTGTACGTGATTGCCTACGTGAACATGTGAATTTTGGAGGGGAAAGTATACAATGAAAGCAACTTGGGAAAAGATAGAGAAGAACCTTGGGGTTCTTGAGGTTGAAGTGGATGCGGATCGTGTAACTGCAGCACTCGACAAAGCTTTTAATAAAGTGGTTAAACAAGCAAACGTACCTGGATTCCGTAAAGGTAAAGTACCACGTTCCATCTTCGAAGCACGTTTTGGTGTAGAGAGCCTTTATCAAGAAGCAATCGACATTTTGCTTCCTGAAGCCTATACAGAAGCAATCGACCAAACGGATATCTTCCCGGTTGATCGTCCTGACGTAGATGTTGAACAATTTGCTAAAGGACAAACATTCAAGTTCAAAGCAAAAGTAACTGTGAAACCAGAAGTTACTCTTGGTGAGTACAAAGGAATCGAAGTTGCTGTAGCAAAAGGTGAAGTAACTGACGCAGAAGTGGCTGAAGAACTTGAGCGTCTTCAACAACGTCACGCTGAACTCGTTGTAATCGACGAAGGTTCCGCTGCTAACGGCGATGTTGCAGTAATCGACTTCGACGGTTCCGTTGATGGTGTACCTTTCGAAGGTGGACAAGCTGAGCGTTATTCTCTGGAACTGGGTTCCAACACATTCATTCCTGGATTTGAAGAGCAAGTTGTGGGTCTGTCCACAGGTGACTTCAAAGACGTAGAAGTGACTTTCCCAGAGAGCTACCATGCAGCAGAACTTGCTGGCAAACAAGCGGTATTCAAAGTGAAAATTCACGAAATCAAACGCAAACAACTTCCTGCATTGGATGATGAGTTTGCTAAAGATGTTAGCGAATTCGACACTCTTGAAGAGTACAAAGCTGACCTGAAAACACAACTGGAATCCCGTAAAGCTGACGAAGCCAAAGCTGCACAAGAAAATGCAGTTGTAGAAAAAGTGGCTGAGAACGCTGAAGTGGACATTCCTTCTGCAATGGTTGAGAGCGAAGTACAAAACATGATGCGTGATTTCGACAACCGTCTGCGTAACCAAGGTATGAACCTTGAAATGTTCCTGAGCTTCTCTGGCCAGACTCAAGCTGACCTGAGAGGACAAATGCAAGAAGATGCTTCCAAACGTGTTCGCAACAACCTGGTGCTTGAAGCTGTAGGTAAAGCGGAAAACATTGAAGTATCTGACGAAGAAGTGAATCAAGAACTCGAGAAAATGGCTGAATCTTACAAGCGTCCTGCTGATGAGATCCGTGGCATCCTCGAAGGTAATGGTTCCCTGGACAGCCTTCGCGATGAAGTTAAACTGCGTAAAACGATTGATGTTCTTGTTGAGAACAGCACAGTTGTTGAACCAGTTGAAGCTCCAGCTGAAGAAGTTGTTGCAGAAGCTGACGAAAAATAAGACAAGCTGTTATCAACTTGTCAGTTGAATAAACGATAAGGCACGTGAATTATTGCGTGCCTTATTTTTAAATTATGACATCCATTTTATAGAAAATGAAGTAATTATATGGATGAACACTAATTTTATTGATCCGTGTACACTTTTTACATACCTATGTACTTCATGCAAATAAAAAACGGCAAGACGGCATAGGATGGCTTCAATTTGCACATACATAGAAAACATGGTTAAATATGATCAGGCTAAAAAAGTAAACAAATTGATGTCTCACCCCTCTTGTGAAAAATGACATTGTCACAGGAAAGTGGTAGAATGAATTTGGGTTTGCTTTACAGGTGGCCTATGTCTAATTACATGTAGAAAAGAGGTTGGTCTCATGAGTCTGGTGCCAATGGTTATAGAACAAACCAATCGAGGCGAGCGGTCTTACGATATATATTCACGTTTGCTGAAAGATCGCATTATCTTTCTAACCAGTGCGATTGATGACGATGTAGCCAATCTTGTCATAGCACAGCTTTTGTTTTTGGCAGCCGACGATCCTGAGAAGGATATCAGCTTGTACATTAACTCACCTGGTGGTTCTGTCACCGCAGGGATGGGTATATACGATACGATGCAATTTATCAAGCCGGATGTATCTACCATTTGCGTAGGGATGGCAGCAAGCATGGGCTCGTTATTGCTGACAGCCGGTGCACCTGGCAAGAGATATGCGCTGACAAACAGCGAAGTAATGATTCATCAGCCGCTTGGCGGCATTCAAGGACAGGCTGCGGATATTAAGATACACGCAGAATGGATTATTAAAACACGTCAGAAACTGAATCAAATATACGTCGATCGTACGGGTCAGCCTCTTGAGAAAATTGAGCGGGATACAGACCGTGACTTCTTCATGAGCGCTGAAGAAGCTAAGACGTACGGCATTATTGACCAGGTGCTCAGTAGACCGATCAATTCCTAAAGGGGTGGTTTCATGTTTAAATTTAACGATGAGAAAGGGCAACTGAAATGCTCTTTTTGCGGTAAATCTCAGGAGCAGGTACGCAAGTTGGTCGCTGGACCAGGCGTGTACATTTGTGATGAATGTATCGAACTTTGCACCGAAATCGTTGAGGAAGAACTTGGTCATGATGAAGAAGTAGACCTGAAAGATATTCCGAAACCAAAAGAAATTCGTAATATTCTGGATCAATATGTTATTGGACAGGAACAAGCGAAAAAATCATTGTCTGTTGCGGTGTATAATCACTACAAACGGATCAACACACAAAGCAAAATTGAAGACGTTGAGTTGTCAAAGAGTAACATTTTGCTGTTAGGACCAACAGGTTCTGGTAAAACGTTGCTTGCGCAAACGATGGCGAAAATTTTGAATGTTCCTTTTGCTATTGCTGATGCTACGTCATTAACAGAAGCGGGTTATGTAGGTGAGGATGTAGAGAACATCCTGCTCAAACTGATTCAAGCTGCTGATTATGATGTGGAAAAAGCAGAGCGTGGCATTATTTATATCGATGAGATTGATAAAGTAGCGCGTAAATCCGAAAACCCATCCATTACTCGTGATGTATCGGGCGAAGGTGTGCAACAGGCTCTCTTGAAAATTCTTGAAGGAACTGTGGCTTCTGTACCACCACAAGGTGGTCGTAAACACCCTCATCAAGAATTCATTCAGATCGATACAACGAACATCCTGTTCATTTGCGGCGGTGCCTTTGATGGTCTGGAGCAAATGATCAAACGCCGGATCGGTAAAAAAGTCATTGGCTTTAATACCGTTTCTGAGCAAAAAGATCTGAAACCAGGTGAATACCTGGGTATGGTATTGCCGGAAGATTTGCTGAAATTTGGTCTGATTCCGGAGTTTGTAGGCCGTCTGCCAGTCATCTCCACTTTGGAGCCGCTGGATGAAGATACGTTGGTACGGATTCTTTCCGAACCAAAAAACGCGCTTACCAAACAGTACCAAAAACTGCTTGAGCTGGACAATGTGAATCTGGTATTTGAACCAGCTGCATTGCTCGCGATTGCAAAAGAAGCAATTAAACGTAACACAGGTGCACGTGGATTACGTGCCATCATTGAAGGTATCATGCTGGAAATCATGTATGAAGTGCCTTCACGTGAAGATGTTACGAACTGTGTCATCACGGAAGAAGTTGTTGAGAAAAGAGTCGTGCCTGAACTAAGCCAATCGAAGGACGATAAGCAGGAAGAGAGCGCCTAATAAAAGGCCTGAATCCCGTTGAACTCTGAAATATAGACTTGTCAGTTCTCCACTTTGGCAGAAGGCGAATTCATGTCTCTGTCAGGGTGGAGCTTTGACGTTGTGGGGAGAGAAATCACTCATGTATTTAAGACAGGATACACGTCCCGTGAAAGTGGGAAACGTAACGATCGGTGGCAGTAACGAAGTCATTATCCAAAGTATGTGTACAACCAAAACGGCAGACGTTGAAGCAACGGTTGCAGAGATTCTGCGACTGGAAGAAGCTGGATGTCAAGTGGTACGTGTAACGGTGAATAATGAGGAAGCTGCCGCAGCCATCAAGGAAATCAAAAAACGCATTAATATACCGCTCGTAGCGGACATTCATTTCAACTATAAGCTGGCTTTACTTGCGATTGAGAACGGCATCGATAAAGTTCGGATTAATCCAGGTAACATCGGTAAACGTGCGAAAGTAGAAGAAGTGGTTAAGGCTTGTAAAGACCGCGGCATTCCGATTCGGATTGGAGTAAATGCGGGGTCTTTGGAAAACCATCTCCTTGAGAAGTATGGGTATCCTACGGCAGATGCTATGGTAGAAAGTGCATTGTATCACATTGGTATTTTGGAAGAGCTTGATTTCCATGATATCATCGTGTCTCTCAAAGCATCGGATGTGCCGATGGCGATTGAGGCGTATACCAAAGCAGCTCAAATCATTCCGTATCCGTTGCATCTCGGGATTACCGAAGCGGGTACATTGTTCTCCGGTACAATCAAAAGCTCCGCAGGTATGGGAGCTCTATTGTCCATGGGTATTGGTTCAACGATGCGGATCTCACTGAGTGCGGACCCGGTAGAAGAAATCAAGGTTGCTCGTGATCTGCTCAAAACATTTGGACTCATTACAAATGCAGCTACATTGATCTCCTGCCCAACGTGTGGACGTTTGGATATCGACCTGTTCTCCATTGCCAACGAAGTGGAAGAGTATATCTCCAAACTGAAGGTGCCGATTAAAGTATCGGTGTTGGGTTGTGCGGTTAATGGTCCAGGTGAGGCCAAAGAAGCGGATATCGGGATTGCCGGTGCTCGTGGAGAAGGTCTCTTGTTCCGTCACGGCAAGATGATCCGTAAAGTGCCTGAAGAAATCATGGTTGAGGAATTAAAAAAAGAGATCGACAAAATCGTCGAAGCCTACGAAGAGACAGGTGTTATTCCTGGTCGTTCGCACTGATTGATTCATATCTTGTTACAGCAAAAGCTCGCCAGTGATGGCGGGCTTTTTATTTTCTCGCATACAAATTCCGCATCGCCCGTTTACGTCGCGTTGAAAAGGCTATACTACCAAGTATTAGCATGATCTCATATGAGAATAGCGACAAAATAGGAGGATGTGAAGACATGGAATTTGGTATGGTCATCATGTTGATTCAGTTATTTTTTGGAGTGGTGATTGGTTTGTATTTCTGGAACCTGCTGCGTGGCCAGAAAACAAACCGCAGTGCCGTTGAGCGAGAATCTCGCAAGGAACTGGAGAAGCTGCGCAAACTGCGTTCGATCTCACTCACCAAGCCGCTGTCGGAGAAGACGCGTCCAGCTACCATTAACGATATTGTTGGGCAAAAAGATGGGTTGCGGGCCCTTAAGGCTGCATTATGCAGTGCGAATCCGCAACATGTTATCATTTATGGCCCTCCCGGAGTCGGGAAGACAGCTGCCGCAAGGGTTGTGTTGGAAGAGGCCAAGAAGAATCCATCTTCTCCTTTCAAGCCAGACGCCAAATTCACGGAGCTGGATGCAACAACAGCCCGTTTTGATGAGCGTGGTATTGCGGACCCCTTAATTGGTTCGGTCCACGATCCGATATATCAGGGAGCAGGAGCCATGGGCGTTGCTGGTATTCCCCAACCAAAACCGGGCGCTGTGACGAAAGCGCATGGGGGTATGCTTTTTATTGATGAAATTGGTGAATTACATTCGATTCAGATGAATAAGCTGTTGAAAGTATTGGAGGATCGCAAGGTGTTTTTGGAGAGTGCGTACTATAACTCGGAAGACACGCATACTCCTGCTTATATCCACGATATTTTTCAAAATGGCCTGCCGGCCGATTTCCGCCTTGTTGGAGCAACGACACGTTCGCCTCATGAATTGCCACCAGCTCTGCGTTCCCGCTGCATGGAAGTTTATTTCCGTCCTTTGTTGCCTGAGGAGATTGGGCGAATTGCAGAGGATGCTGTTCAGAAAATAGGGTTCAGTCCATGTCCGGATGCCGTTGATGTGGTCAAGCGATATGCAACCAATGGACGTGAAGCGGTCAATATCATCCAGCTGGCTGCTGGACTTGCGCTGACAGAGAAGCGTGAGACGCTTCAGGCGTCTGATGTGGAGTGGGTGGCGGGTAGCAGCCAGATTCAGCCACGGCCCGATCGGAAGGTCCCTACACAGCCGCAGGTGGGGTTTGTTAACGGCTTGGCGGTATACGGACCGAATATGGGAACCATTTTGGAGATCGAAGTATCTGCTGTTCCGGCTCTTAAAGATCAAGGCCGTATCAACATTACAGGCGTTGTGGATGAAGAAGAGATTGGAGGCGGTTCGCGTACACTCCGGCGAAAAAGTATGGCCAAAGGCTCGGTTGAAAATGTGTTAACCGTATTAAAAGCCATGGGTATTCGTCCGAATGATTACGATTTACACGTGAATTTCCCAGGTGGGACGCCTATTGATGGTCCATCCGCCGGGATTGCCATGGCGACTGCCATTACATCAGCCATTCAGAGGCGTCCTGTGGATCATGAGACAGCGATGACTGGCGAGATCAGTATTCATGGTCGGGTTAAGCCTATCGGTGGCGTGCTGGCCAAGGTCGAGGCTGCCTTTCAGGCAGGAGCGAAGACCGTTATTATTCCCGCAGAGAACTGGCAGTCCATTTTTGAGAATCTGGATGGCTTGCGCGTTATCCCGGTAGATACGGTACAGGACGTATTCCGTGAAGTGTTCGCTTGGGTTCCGGAATCACAACAGATGGAACAAACGAAGCTTGCAGAGGAGACAGTTGCACCTGCACCGGAGATTTTTCCACCGGCATCCGCTTCCTATTTGCGTGCGGACGTGCCTCGTCCAGGACAGGTTACAGATTCGGGAAGCTGCTAAGCGCTTCCCTTCATTGGTTTTTTATGTGAACATTTGATAGAATAATGAATGACTACAACCTGAGAGCCATTGGAGGTGCGAAAGCGATGGGACCGAGCAAAGCGAAAGGTCGTCGTTTTCCTTTACTGCCTTTAAGAGGACTTCTCGTCTACCCGAGTATGGTACTGCATCTCGATGTGGGCCGGGAGAAATCGGTCAAGGCTTTAGAAAAAGCGATGGTAGAAGAACATCTGATTCTCCTATGTTCCCAAGCCGAAGTAAATATTGAAGAACCAACACAAGAGGACATTTTCAGAATCGGAACCGTGGCCAAGGTCAGACAGATGCTGAAGCTTCCGAACGGTACGATTCGTGTACTTGTTGAAGGCTTGGAACGGGCTGAAATTATTGAATATACGGACAACGAGGAATATTATGAAGTACTGGCTAAAGAGCTGCCCGAAGAGGAGAATACCCATCCGGAGACGGATGCCTTGATGCGTACTGTTCTGAACCAGTTCGAGAATTATATTAACCTGTCCAAAAAAGTGACACCAGAGACACTCGCAGCGGTGTCTGACATCGAAGAACCAGGGCGTCTGGCTGATGTCATCACGAGTCACCTGTCCTTGAAAATCAAGGATAAACAGGAAATTCTGGAGACTATCGACGTTCGGGAACGTCTGGAGAAATTACTGGATATCCTGAACAATGAGCGCGAAGTGCTGGAGCTTGAACGCAAGATCAGCCAACGTGTGAAGAAACAGATGGAGAAAACGCAGAAGGAATATTATTTGCGCGAGCAGATGAAAGCGATCCAGAAAGAACTGGGTGAAAAAGAAGGCCGTGCGGGTGAGGTCGAGGAACTTCGCACTCAGATGGAAGAACTCGGCTTGCCGGACAAGGTGAAAGAAAAGGTCGAGAAAGAAATTGATCGACTGGAGAAAATGCCTGCAAGTTCAGCCGAGGGCGGAGTCATTCGCAACTACGTGGATTGGCTGCTTGGCCTTCCTTGGAGTCAGATGACAGCGGATGATTTGGATATCCAAAAAGCCGAAGATGTGCTCAATGCGGATCATTACGGACTGGAAAAACCCAAAGAACGTGTGCTGGAATATCTGGCTGTCCAGAAGCTCGTCAAGAAGCTCAAAGGGCCCATTCTCTGTCTGGTTGGACCTCCAGGGGTCGGTAAAACATCACTTGCTCGTTCGATCGCGAGATCGCTAGGTCGGGAGTTTGTAAGAATATCTCTTGGCGGCGTGCGGGATGAAGCCGAGATTCGTGGTCACCGACGCACCTATGTAGGGGCCATGCCTGGGCGTATCATTCAGGGGATGAAAACGGCAGGTTCACTCAATCCGGTATTCCTGCTGGACGAGATTGATAAGATGGCTTCAGATTTCCGCGGAGATCCTTCCGCAGCCTTACTTGAGGTGCTTGATCCGGAACAAAATAATACGTTTAGTGATCATTTTGTAGAATTGCCGTTTGACTTATCCAACGTTATGTTTATAACAACTGCCAACACGGTACACAATATTCCGCGTCCATTGCTGGATCGGATGGAAATGCTCAACATCCCTGGTTACACGGAACTGGAGAAGCTGCAAATTGCGAAAAATTATTTGTTGCCCAAACAGAAGCAGGACCATGGTCTGGAAGAAGAGCAATTGGAAATCCCGGATGACGCGTTGTTGCGTGTAATCCGTGAATATACACGGGAGTCAGGTGTGCGTAATCTGGAACAGCAGATGGCTTCGTTGTGCCGGAAAGCTGCCAAGAACATCGTATCTGGTGTGGAAGGTCAGATTAACATCTCATCCGATGAGATCAAAGACTACCTTGGGCCTGGCAAGTTCCGTTATGGAATGGCCGAACTGGAAGATCAGATTGGTACCGTAACGGGTCTGGCGTGGACTGAAGTGGGTGGAGATACCCTGATCATTGAAGTGACTGTTGTGCCTGGAACAGGTAAATTGACTCTTACAGGTAAACTGGGGGATGTCATGAAGGAATCGGCACAAGCCGCATTCAGTTACACCCGTTCCAAAGCTACACAGCTTGGAATTTCGCCTGACTTCCATGAGAAGAATGATATCCATATCCACGTTCCGGAAGGAGCGATTCCGAAGGATGGTCCATCTGCCGGGATTACGATGGCAACAGCGTTAATCTCAGCCTTGACGAACAAACATGTGTCCAAGGATATCGCGATGACTGGTGAAATAACACTGCGTGGACGTGTACTGCCGATTGGTGGTCTGAAAGAGAAATCACTGGCAGCTCATCGTGCCGGCTATAAAAAAATATTATTGCCTAAGGATAACGAACGGGACCTGCGTGACATTCCAGACAGCATCAAGGAAGATGTGGAGTTTGTCCCTGTAGCCCATATGGATCAGGTATTGCAGCATGCACTTGTTGAGCAGACTGGAATTCACCTGTAACACACGTATCCGAAAGGTTCGTATGAAGATTAGACCGTTCTGCGGAGGCTTCGGCGTCCGCTGGAACGGTTTTTTTGGTATGATAGAACAATCCATGGCATAATACCTTCAACAGGTGATGCATAGCACAGGCGTTCAAGAGAGGAAAGATACAATATGAAAGTAAATCAATCTGAATTTATTATCAGTGCCGTTCGGCCTGAACAATACCCCGAGGATGGTCTGCCAGAGATTGCTTTGGCGGGACGCTCCAATGTGGGGAAATCTTCCCTGATCAACCGTTTGATCAATCGTAAAAATTTGGCTCGGACGAGCTCAACACCGGGTAAGACACAGCAACTCAACTATTATAAAATTAATCAGGATCTCTACTTCGTCGATTTCCCGGGATATGGCTACGCTAAAGTTTCCAAAGAGCAACGCTTTGCCTGGGGTAAAATGATGGAGAAATATTTGTTGGGACGCGAGGAATTGAAACTGGTCATGCAGATGGTGGATATGAGACATGAGCCATCCAAGGATGACAAGATGATGAATGAATGGCTTCGTCATAACGGATTGCCTTTGGTTGTTGTAGCAACCAAGATGGACAAGATTCCAAAAACACGCAGAGCCAAACATATCAAAGTCATCAAGGAATCACTGGGCCTTCGTTCAGGGGATTTGTTTGTGCCGTTTTCATCCGAAGAGGGACTGGGGAAAGAAGAGTTATGGGACATCATTACCCGCCATGCCCGCATAGATAAGTATGCACCAGTGCTGGATGCAGAGGGTGCTTCTGATGAGGAAGAAACCAACTGAATTAACGGATAACCGAGATAGTATACCGTTTTAGTGCAGGAAAGTGAGCATGCTAAGTGAATCTTTGATGAGATCCAGATTAATCCGGTTTTTTAAGGGATTTCGTGACAATTCATCATCTGGGTCTGGAGAAAAATAACGTTAGGGTAGTGTATAATGAGCATAGGTGCATATTGCCAACCGTACCAAAATTACCGGCCATGCCGGCCTGAAGAATTTTGAGATGACTGCTACATGTGCAGGAAGACAAAACAATCGGGAAAGAATTGAGGGATTTGTATGGCTCAGCGGTTAGCCACAGAGTATGTGAAGGCCACTATGAAATTGTCAGAACCCCAGATGCATCAGTTTTTGCGCATGACAGAAGACGGCAGGCTTCATCACCGGGTTAAGGTGTTGGACAATGGTTGTCAGGAGGTTGTGCTGGGGGATGTAAGTGGAGAAGAAGTGCATTTCCCTTTTGACCGCATAGAAGGGTTTTATATCTGTGAGTTATCTTGCCGCCTGGTGAATCTGCATCTGACCAACGTTGTCCGGAAGCTCTTTGTGACTTTTAAGGGTGACGGGGTCGTTCATCGGATCTATAAAGGGTTCACCATGACGTATGTTTATGCTCAAGGCACTGTCCGCAAAATTGTGGAGAAAACCGGGGAGAACACCCGAGTGATCTATGAATACAAAAATACGTTGCTTGAATTGCAACATTTGTTCCAGGCCAGAGATGTAGAACGCGAAATCAACCGTGTGTATGCGGAGATCGATTCACTGCTGGATACTAGAAAAGATGCGACTGCTGATCAGCTCCATCAGATTGATGAGACCCTTGCTCGTCATCAAAAACGGTTGTTTGAGCTTGAAGCTTATTAGTTTAAAATTGTATGTTTATAAACGTATATGTATATAATGAATTCCCTTGTATCTTCCGGGCAGTGGCACTCGCCAATGTGGAGGTTTCAGGGGGATTTTTTGATGTGAAATCGAATATTCCGAATTGGAAATATTTATTTTACAATCTTCTGGAAAAGGGTTGATTTCACTCTGATTCAATGTTATTTTTAATCTCGTTGAAAACAATATAGGAACCAGGATTCACTCAGGACATTATATGTTGCGAGAGATTTTTCCCTCGGGAAGTGAATGACGTAGGTCCTAGCGGATGAAATTTTTCAAACATTTTATTCCTAGGAAGGGGGAACCGAAGGATGGAATATTCAACTTTCGGAAGACACGTTGCTGTTGATACTTGGGGTGTCGACTTTAATCTACTGAACAATGCAGAGTATCTGGAAGCCCAAATGATTGAAGCAGCGGAGGCATGTGGCGCGACAGTGATGTCCGTACAGTCCAAGCAGTTTGATCCACAGGGAGCGACCGTACTTGTACTATTGTCTGAGAGCCATCTCTCCATTCATACGTATCCTGAGAGAGGTTTTGCAGCGATTGATTGTTACACTTGTGGGGAGACTGTAGATCCACAGCTTGCTATTGACTACCTGGTATCCGTATTAAAGCCTGAAAAAACGTATGCAAAGAAGTTGGTACGTGGATTGGGCGAATTGCAAGTTGAAACACCAGAGATGAACAACCAGACTGAACGGGTTTAAATAAAAAGTATATTGCATACACAATGTTCACATATCGGGATGGACACATAACCTCCCAAACTCAAATAGTCATGGAATAATTCCATGGCTATTTGTTTTAATATGCGTATCGTTATGAATATTCATAATCGACACTTTTTAACGCATAACGGTGAACTTTGGTGAGACACTACAATAAATGACAGTGCATATGATGATGAACATGGTGATTTCATAAACATTTCATAAAAATGACCCGGTCACGGCTATGATGTGTGATATAATTAACCTTGTCAATCATAAATGGATAGACATATGCAGTAAGCACTTTGATTGGAAATTTATTAGGCAGGTGAACTTGCAATGCACATCGTTGTCGTTGGTTTGAATTATCGCACGGCGCCTGTAGAGGTTAGGGAACGATTCACATTTGCAGAAAAGGATTTGTCTGAAGCGCTGCAGCAGCTCAAGCTGACCAAGAGTGTATTGGAAGGTGTAATCGTAGCCACATGTAACCGTACCGAGTTGTATGTTGTGGTGGACCGTCTTCACATGTGTGGTTATTTTATTCGAACATTCATGGAACAATGGTTTAATGTACCACGGGAAGAATTTACGCAACACTTATATATATATGAAGATGATCAAGCCATGCGCCATTTGTTCCGCGTCATCTGCGGACTAGATTCCATGGTCATTGGTGAGACTCAGATTCTTGGACAGGTGAAACAGGCTTTTCTTAAAGCGCAGGAAGAGAAATCAACAGGTACCTGGTTTAATATGCTGTTTAAACAGGCTGTTACGCTGGGCAAACGGGCACATTCGGAGACTTCCATCGGGGAGAGCGCCGTATCAGTCAGTTATGCTGCTGTTGAACTCGGTAAGAGGATCTTTGGCATGTTCACAGACAAGAAGGTGCTCATTTTGGGTGCCGGCAAGATGAGTGAACTAACCGTGAAACATCTCTATGCCAACGGGGCATCCGAGGTCATCGTGGCGAATCGCACGCTCGCAAGAGCTGAAGAATTGGCAGCCAAGTTCCGGGGTACACCTTGCACGATGGAACAGGCATTAGATCGACTTAATGAAGTTGATATTGTGATTAGTTCCACTGGAGCTGAACGTTATGTCATGGATACAGCAGTGGTACGAGAGAGCATGAAGCGTCGTCAATCTCGTCCATTGTTCCTGATTGATATTGCGGTTCCACGCGATATTGATCCGGCGATAGGTGAATTATCCAACGTATTTCTCTATGACATTGATGATCTGGAAGGAATCGTGGAGAGCAACCTGGAGATGCGTAAGGTGGAAGCTGCCAAGATTGAGAGAATGATTGAGCTTGAGATGGAGGATTATTACCATTGGCTCAAAACGTTGGGTGTTCGTCCCGTTATTCGCGCTTTGCAGGAAAAAGGTGTCTCCATTCATGAAGAAACGATGGATAGCCTGTTTAATAAACTGCCTGAGCTCGATGAACATCAACGTAAAGTCATTCGTCGTTTGACCAAGAGTATTGTGAACCAAATGACGACAGATCCGATTAATCGGATTAAGGAAATGGCAGGCACGAAGCAAGGTGATGAAGCTCTGCGCATGTTTACTCAGATTTTCGCTCTGGAAGATGCAGTAGAGATGGCCGCTGAAAAAGTGAGTCAGAGTGATGCTACAGCTCTGGCGAAACCAGCCGCTCACCTTAACGAAAACCGGCAAGACCCCGTGCCGGCTTATGCTCCGGCAGGCGTATAAGGCGGGTGGGCAGCTTGACCCTTGCTGAACAAGTCTATGAAGCTCTAATCTATATGTATGCCCTGAGCCTACTGTTCTATTTCTCGGACTGCATTCGACGCAATGCGGGGGCGAAGCGGACAGGCACAGGGTTTCTTGTCGTTGTTTGGGGATTGCAGGTAACGCATGTCATATTGCGCATGTGGACTGAAGGCCATTTCCCTATCTATACCACCTTTGATTTTTTGTTTATATTTTCATTCAGTATTGTGCTGATGTCTCTCGTCATGACTCGCATCCAGCGTTCCGAATTTGTGATTTTGTTGCTGAATGTTGTAGGTTTTTCCGTTACGGTATTAAACCGACTGTGGTTTACGGCCGGAGAGATATCACTGCATAACTGGCAAACGGTACATGGATTACTCATTATGCATATTACCTTGGCGAATCTTGGTTTTGCGGCGTTAACCGTTGCTACGGTATTTGCCATGTTATATCTGTTCCTGCACCGTAAGTTGAAGAAAAAAAAGTGGAATGATACGATGCGACGGATGCCAAGCCTGGAAGTGATCGGCAAATACATGGATGGTGCTAATTTCATAGGTACACCGCTCCTTGGCGTTTCTGTGATGCTTGCGGTATTGTCCATCGTAGCGGAAACACGCTGGGTCCTGCTCTTGGATCTCAAAGTTATTGCGACAGGTCTTGCCATTGCCATCTATGTGGGTTACTTCGTATCCAAGAGAAGGAAACAGTTCTCTACAATTATCATGGCAAGATGGACACTGATTGGGTACGGATTTGTCATTATAAGTTTTTTATCCAATGCGTATTCAGCGTTTCATCGTTGGACGGGAGAGTGAAGGGGATGGACCGTTACACGCCGATATTTGTGAATACTTCAGGCAAGAAGTGCTGCGTGGTTGGTGGTGGACGTGTTGCCGAACGTAAAATTAAGGGATTACTGCATGCTGAGGCACAGATTACGGTCATTAGTCCGGAGCTTACTCCCATATTAAAACAACTGCATCATGAATCCCGAATTCAATGGATAGACCGGTCCTACCGCAATGGAGATTTGCGGGGGGCCTTTCTCGTATATGCAGCGACTGACCATTCAGAGGTCAATTCAACTGTGGTTCGGGATGCTGAGGCTGTGGGCATATTGGTGAATGATGCAATGTCTTCGGAGCACAGCAGCTTTATTACGCCAAGCGTGGTAAGGCGTGGGAGATTAAGCATAGCGATATCCACAGCAGGAGCGGGACCGGCAGCAGCTGCGGAGATACGTGCCACACTCGAACGACAGTTCGGTGATGAATATGAGACGTACCTTGAGTTTTTGCACCAGATGAGGACTGAGGTGAAGTCACGCGTATCTTCTTCAAGTCTCAGGAGTACGTTGCTTCGGCAATTAACTGAAATGCACATATTAGAAGATATTCGTACAGGCCATTTTCGGTGGTGGACCGAAGAAGAAATCGGGGACTGGATATCCCGTAATCAGGAGGAAGTGTAGATATGCGTACAATTAAAGTTGGAAGTAGACAGAGCGCGCTTGCGCTAACCCAGACAGGTCATGTCATTCAGGATTTACGCGATATTTGTGAGCGGGAAGGATTAGCTTTTGACTTTGAAGTACATAAGATTGTTACCAAGGGAGATCTCATTCTGGATGTAACGTTGTCAAAAGTGGGAGGCAAAGGTTTGTTTGTCAAAGAGATTGAACAAGCGATGCTTGATCGTACGATTGATATGGCTGTTCATAGCATGAAGGATATGCCTTCCGAGTTACCCGAAGGATTAATCAATGGTGCTATTCCCCGTCGTGCAGATCCACGGGATGCGCTGATCTCCAATGGTGGACTTACTCTGGATCAACTGCCAGAAGGAGCTAGAGTCGGAACAAGCAGTCTGCGCCGGTCGAGTCAATTAAAGGCCTATCGTCCAGATTTGCAATTGGAATCGATTCGCGGCAATATTGATTCCCGTCTGCGGAAGCTGGAGACCGAAGGATTCGATGCGATTATTCTGGCAGCTGCAGGATTGTACCGTATGGGCTGGGAAGACCGGATCACAGAGTACCTGATGGAAACAGCTTGCCTTCCGGCAGTGGGTCAAGGCGCGCTTGGTATCGAATGTCGTGAAGACGATGAGGAACTGTTGCACTTACTGCAGCTGTATAACGATCCCGAGACAGCATTTCCTGTACAGGCGGAACGCCGTTTTCTCAGTGTATTAAATGGGGGCTGTCAGGTTCCGATCGGTGCTCATGCGGTGTGGGTGCCTCAGCAAGATGCAGATTCCCTGAATGGTGAAAACACGTTACAATTAACAGGTATGGTCGGCACGCCGGATGGTGGACTGATTCTTAAGGAAGCTATGATCGGCAAGGACCCGGTTCGTCTGGGTGAAGAAGTGGCGTGGAGATTGATTGAACGGGGAGCAGAGCAGATACTGGCAGAAGTTAGGGGATGAAGACATGGTGGGAAAGGTCTTTTTGGTAGGGGCAGGTCCTGGGGATGCAAAGCTGATTACGGTAAAAGGGTGGGAATCCATCGGGAAAGCCGATGCTGTAGTCTATGATCGTTTGGCAAGTCCGAGATTGTTGAAACAAATGAAACCTGGCGCAGTCAAGATTTACGTGGGCAAGCGCCCGGATCGGCATACGATGAAGCAGGAAGAGATCAATCAACTGTTGGTTGATCTGGCTCTTGAAGGCAAGGTTGTGGTTCGGCTTAAGGGCGGTGATCCAACGATCTTTGGACGCGTGGGCGAAGAGGCGGGTTTGCTGCACAAAAACGGAATTCCGTTTGAGATTGTACCTGGGGTTACCGCTGCAATAAGTGTACCTGCGTATGCCGGAATTCCTGTGACTCACCGTGACTATGCATCATCCATCTCTATTATTACGGGGCACGAGAGTCCGGACAAGCTTGATCGCAGTATCCATTGGGATAAAGTGACGAACGCAACGGGCACACTTGTATTTATGATGGGGGTTGCCAAAATTGGATATATCAGCGAACAATTGATTCGTCATGGTCGTCCAGCGCAAACACCGGTAGCTCTGATTCGTTGGGGAACACGAGCGGAACAGGATACCCTTACAGGTACTCTTGAGGATATAGAAGCGAAAGTGATCGCAGCCAATTTCCAACCACCAGCTGTTATTGTGGTGGGGGATGTCGTCAATCAAAGGGAACAATTGAAATGGGCAGAAGCGCTGCCGCTGTTTGGCAAACGAATTCTGGTGACCCGTGCTCGCAGTCAGGCGAGTGAACTGGTGAATCGCATTGAGGAACTCGGCGGCGAACCGTATGAGTTTCCGGTCATTGAGACGGTCATGCCGTCCAGTGAATCTGCGCAGCAAAGTGTCAAAGACGCCTTCAGTGCTTTAAATACCTATGACTGGGTGTTTTTCACAAGTGTGAACGGCGTGGAGTTTTTCTTCCGCCATCTGGAACAGGAAGGCAAGGACATTCGCTCGATTCATCAAGCGAGAATTGCTGCCGTAGGACCTTCCACAGCAGATGCTTTGCGCAAACATGGCATCGTAGCAGAGGTTGTCAAAGGTCCTTTCCAGGCCGAAGGCATGCTTGAGGCTTTTGAAAGTGAGCTGAAGGAAGGTCAGAGAGTATTGCTTCCGCACGGTGATCTTGCACGTACATGGTTACGTGACCAGTTGAGAGAACGAGGACTTCAGGTCACCGAAGCCATCACCTACGATACGATCCTCGCTGGTGAGGATGATGACGAACTACTCAAGCTACTTGAAGAAGGTGGAATTCATGCGGTGACCTTTACAAGTTCATCGACGGTTACCAACTTCATGAGTATGTTGAAACGTATGGGGTTGCAAGATCCACTGCCTTTATTAAAAGATGTTGAGGTTGCGTGTATCGGACCTGTTACAGCGAAGACGGCAGAAGCCGCTGGACTGAAGGTTACACTGATGGCAGAGGAAGCAACGATGGATAGCTTGATCACAGTGCTATGCGACTGGAAACGGACAGGCACCAAAGAAGGCGCTCTTCGAAATTAATACACATGTAATCATGTCAACATATGAAGCGTGCTGAATTCGATAGGATACCAGCGCGCTTCCCTTTTTGCTCTATTTAACTTTTTCAAGGAGGTTTTACTCGTATGAGTTTTCCAATTGTACGGCATCGCCGTTTACGTCAATCCACAGGTATTCGCAATATGGTCAGAGAGACCCATCTAACCGTGGATGATTTTATTCAACCGATTTATGTTACGTATGGAGAAAATGTAAAATCTGAAATTAAATCAATGCCTGGCGTATTCCGCTTCTCGCTGGATCGTCTTCAGGAGGAAGTAACGGAAATTGCCGAGTTGGGAATTCCAGCCGTGTTATTGTTCGGTATTCCGGAGACTAAGGACAGTGTGGGTTCATCTGGCTTCGCTGAAGATGGCATTGTGCAGGAAGCGACGAGATTAATCAAATCCTGGTACCCGGAACTGCTGGTTGTTGCAGATACTTGTCTGTGTGAATTCACGGATCACGGTCACTGCGGTATGGTACACACCGTGGAGATTGACGGTCACATCTGCGGAGATGTGTTAAATGACGAATCACTTGATCTGCTCGTGCAAACGGCAGTTTCTCAAGCCAAAGCAGGAGCGGACATTATTGCTCCATCCAACATGATGGATGGATTTGTACAAGCGATCCGCGCGGGACTGGATGAGAATGGATTCAGTCACATTCCGATTATGTCTTACTCTGTTAAATATGCATCTGCATTCTATGGTCCATTCCGTGAAGCTGCGGATTCCACACCCCAATTCGGAGACCGCAAGTCGTATCAGATGGACCCGGCCAATGCACGTGAAGCTTTGCGTGAAGCCGAAACGGATGTACTGGAAGGAGCGGACATGTTGATGGTAAAACCATCCCTTTCCTATCTGGATGTTATGCGCACCATCAAGGATCAATTTGATCTTCCGCTTGTTGCCTATAATGTAAGTGGCGAGTATGCCATGGTTAAGGCAGCGGCGATTCAAGGCTGGATCGATGAGAAAAAAGTCGCCATGGAAATCCTGCTCAGCATGAAACGCGCAGGTGCAGATATGATCATTACCTACTACGGAAAAGACGCTTCACGCTGGCTGGCTGAGAAATAAAATAAATTATATTAAGGAGGATATTCATGACTGCACAACAAGGTAATCGTCGCAATGATGAGCGCTCACGCAGCGCGTTTGAGGAAGCGAAGCAGTACATACCCGGGGGGGTGAACAGCCCTGTGCGCGCATTCAAATCGGTGGGACTTACTCCGATCTATGCAGAACGCGGCGAAGGGTCCAAAATCTACGATATTGATGGCAATGTTTTTATTGACTATGTGGGATCGTGGGGCCCACTCATTATGGGACATGCACACCCTGACGTTGTAGAAGCTTTGCGTGAGACAGCCCTCAAAGGAACAAGTTTTGGTGCGCCTACCTTGCTGGAGACCGAGATGGCAAAACTGGTCTGTGAGCGTGTACCTTCTATCGATATCGTGCGGATGGTTAATTCCGGTACGGAAGCAACCATGAGTGCCATTCGACTGGCACGCGGGGTAACCGGACGCAGTAAAATTCTGAAGTTTGAAGGATCATATCATGGACATGCGGACAGCTTGCTGATCAAGGCGGGTTCAGGTGTTGCAACACTGGGTTTACCGGATAGTCCAGGTGTACCTGAAGGTGTAGCTGTGAATACAATTACGGTACCTTACAACGATCTGGAGTCCGTGAAGCTTGCTTTTGAACGCTATGGTGAAGAGCTGGCCGCTGTTATTGTGGAACCAGTGGCAGGTAACATGGGGGTTGTACCTCCGGCTTCCGGTTTCCTTGAAGGCCTGCGCAGTTTGACGACCCAATATGGCAGCCTGCTTATTTTTGACGAAGTCATGACCGGTTTCCGCGTAGGGTTGAACTGTGCTCAGGGACGGTATGGGGTTACACCTGACCTGACTTGTCTGGGTAAAGTGATCGGTGGCGGACTCCCGGTTGGTGCTTATGGCGGTCGTCGTGATCTGATGGAACAGATTGCTCCAACAGGACCGATCTATCAGGCGGGTACACTTAGCGGGAACCCGCTGGCTATGGCAGCAGGATATACGACGCTCAAATTGTTAACACCAGAGGTCTATGACCGTCTGGAGACACTGTCTGCACGTTTGCAAGCCGGATTCGAGAAAAATGCAGTTGAGACGGGTATTGCAATAACCATTAACCGTGTGGGTTCCATGGTTTGTCCATTCTTTAGTGCCGTTCCAGTAACCAATTATGATATTGCCAAAGAAAGCAATCTGGATCAATTCCGTCGTTATTTTGCGGCCATGATTGATCAAGGTGTGAGTGTTGCGCCTTCGCAATACGAAGGCATGTTTGTCTCTGGTGTGCACACAGAGCAGGATATTGACGATACGATCGAGGCGAATCGTAAAGCTCTTCAATCGCTATGACTATTAAAAGTTGGAAACGCCGCGGGGAATGGCTTGAGCTGATGCCAGGGAAAGCCGTAACAGGCAGTTCGGACAAACCGATGGCTGCAGAGCAATGGCTATTGTCTGAGCTTCAATTTCCGGAGAAACTGCTCCGTCAGCTTAAAGCAAACCGTGGAATACAACTTGCAGGGGACCGGCTTCGGCTGGCCCTTTTTGCGTCCCAGCCAATCGATGTGGAGCCACGTTGGGCTGATGTGGATGTGTTGTATGAGGATGATTTCTGTCTGGTTATGCACAAACCGGCAGGCATGAAACTGCATCCGGATGGAAGCCGTGCTGATCAGGCCATCACGCTGGATCATGTGGTTGCCTCTTATTATGAAATGAACGGAATACAGGCGAGCGTACGCCATGTTCATCGACTGGATGAGGATACAACCGGACCTGTCCTGTATGCCAAAAATGCTTTTGCCCTCGCCAAACTGGATGAAGCGATGCGCCGCAAAGAAATTGGCCGCCATTACGTAGCTATTGCAGGTGGACAAATCCCCCTTGAACTCCGCAAAATTGATGCTCCAATTGGCAAGGACAGACATCACAAACAGCGCAGGCGTGTCTCCGAAGGTGGACAGGAAGCTGTTACTCATGTGGAGATCGCCGAAGTATGGGAACGAGCAACCCTTGTACGATTAAAGCTGGATACAGGACGAACACACCAAATTCGTGTACACCTAAGTTACGCGGGACACCCGCTTATTGGTGATGCGTTGTATGGAGGCAGAGCGGATGCCATTGGTCGGCAGGCGCTTCATGGAGAGGTGCTGAAGTTTAGCCACCCGTTAACTGGAGCCATGATTGAAGTGAATGATCCTTGGCCATCCGATTTCACACAATTGGCAGAGCGTGAGAGTTAATTTATTAATACACTATATAAGTTTGACTGACTAGTTACACGAGAATGGAGAGGACAGAAATAACGTGAAGAAGCCGAGCGTTCCCCTAAAAGCTTTCTGAAAGAAAGCTGCTTCGGAAGCATAAGCTATCCCGGATTTTCCCTTTGAAGAAGGGAATCAAAAAAATCTAAGGATAACAGTGATTGGAAGGTTATTCTGTCATCGAAGTGGCTAGGTGCAACATTCTCTATTTCGCTTTATATAACAAGGTTTTTCAAAAGGTGGCATGCTCATCTCATTCAAGGCATATAGATGGGGTAACGAAGGATTTGGACCATGGATCAGTCCCATGAGAAGGATCATGGTGAACATATGCCGAAAGGAGGACGCCACCTTTGTTGAATCAACCTTATGGTTTGCGGTTCGATATTTATGAGCGCGTTCATTTGTCTGAGGGAGTCCCTGCGATTGAGGAATTGGAGGAGATTGAACTATACCCGCGCATTCAAGTCATAGGGCAGGATGATCATGCCACGTTAAGAGGGCATCTTTTACTTACAGGTGCGTACAGAGGAGAAAATGAGGTTTCAGAGGAGCTCAAACATTTTATTCCCGTGGAGATCACAGTGCCGCTGAATCGGGTCAGATCGATTGAGGATATTTCCATCGAGATCGAAAATTTTGACGTGGATCTGTTATCCAATCGCAGTCTGAACATTACAGGCGTGTTGTCGTTGCGAGGCATCGAGGGCTTTCCTGTTGAAGAGCCACAAGTGTGGTCAGCAGATGAGTTTACAGTTGTTCATTCACCTGATGCTCAGCAATCCAACCGTTCTGATGAAGCAGCACAGACAGGCAGCGACCCCAACACATTTGCACAAGAGTACCTGCTCCAGCGGAGTGAGGAAGAGAGACTTGCGAATGCAGCAGAACTTGCATACGGTGCTCCGGAATTCGCTGACCTGTCCACAAGGGAAGAGACATTAAGGAATAGCGAAGAATGGCAGCAAGAATATGCGGGTTCGTCATCGGCCGAGCCACTTCAACCTGAGGAGCAAAGTGCGGAGTACGCTAACGAAAACAGACAACCTGATGCAAACGAAGATCCCGCATCTCTGACAGCGAATGGGGATGAATTGGCATCTCATGAGCAATACAGCGAACCTTCTCCGATCTCGTCATTTATGGCTGAGACCGCAGATCGATTAGCTTCTTACCCTGAGTCGGAACCATTGCTGCCTCTGGAAGATGAGTCTTCGGGTTGGTCCGAGCCTTCCGTGGATGCATTGCCTGCGAACTCGAGAAGTGCAGATCAAGCAGTCTCAGAGCCTACTGCTCAATCATCTAATGAGTTGGCAGCACCGGATGTACCGGACGCACCAGAGGTATGGCACTTCGAATCAGCGAGATCTGTACCTCAGCAGGAGAATCAGGCAGTTGCCGATGTCCCGGGCGAATCACAGGCGGAGAACTGGCAAGGTGTATTTGCTTCGTCCGAACCAGGCAACGCTGAGGAAGACCGGCCGTCTTTTGAAACGACTGGGGTAGACGAGTTCGTACAGAACGAAGCATTTGTTCCTGAACCTGTGGCTGAGACGGAAGACAAGCCGGAGCTGAAGGTTGCTTTTGGCAGCAAAAAAGAATCCGCACCACGGCAAGAAGAGGGCGTAGGTATCTCTTCCTTGTTATCCTCCGGCAGAGCGGCACGCGATGCTGAAGTGGAGCGAGGCGATGAAGTTCCTGCGGGTGTGGTACAGGAAGAAACGTATCCAGCTGATGATGTGGAATGGAAGAACCTGTTCCTGGGAACGATCGTGGACCAGACCCCATTCCGCAAGGTGAAACTTTGCATCGTTCAGCGAGAAGATACACTGGATGCCATTGCAGATCGATATCAATTGAGCACGAGGGAACTTCAGTTGTATAACCGATTATCTGAGCAGGTTGTGGAAGAAGGTCAGATATTGTACATCCCTTAATCCGTAGTTAAAGCCTTCGTTACGACCCGTGATCCCCTTGAGGATTGCGGGTTTTTGCATGATTCGTCCCAAACCTGCATTCCAGCGCTCTTTATCCGCTGTTGTCAGGTTGACTATCGCGCACGAGCAAGGTATGATGTGTGTAGGTTTTTTGAAGAACAACGTGGAACGGGAGTAGTAGACAGTATGACCTTTCAGAGAGTGGAATTGCAACGCTGTGAGATTCCGCAGGAACCAACTGATCGAAGTCGCCCGGGAGTTGCCTGTTTGAATACAAGGGATGAATGAGATCAATCGTCATTTATTTCTGAGGTAGGATGGGCCGGTAGCAGCCGTTATCTGCTTGAAGTGTCACGTCATGTACAGAGGGTGAAGTCTATCTTGCTGTAGGCGTGAAACAAAGGTGGTACCGCGAAAGCTAACCTTTCGTCCTTTGATGGATGAAAGGTTTTTTTTGTTTTTTTTGGCGAAGATGATGAAGTAACGGAGGAATGACACATGTCTGAGGAAAAAAAATCAGCTGCAACAGAAATGCCGACCACTTACGATCCTAAGGCGGCAGAGGATAAATGGTACTCCACCTGGATGGAACGTGAATATTTCAAAGCCGGTCAACGTAAAGATGCCGAGCCGTATACGATTGTAATTCCACCCCCAAATGTGACCGGGATGCTGCACATCGGGCATGCGCTCGACTTTACACTGCAAGATATTCTGATCCGTACGAAACGGATGCAGGGCTACGACGCACTATGGCTTCCGGGTTCCGACCATGCAGGTATTGCTACCCAAACCAAAGTGGAGCAGAAGCTGCGTGAAGAAGGTCTGACTCGTTATGATCTGGGACGTGAGAAGTTTCTGGAGAAAGTATGGGACTGGAAAGATCAATATGCCACTACCATTCGTCAGCAATGGGGCAAAATGGGATTGTCGCTTGATTACTCACGTGAACGTTTTACGCTGGATGAAGGTCTGTCCCAAGCGGTTCGCAAAGTATTTGTTCAACTGTATGAAAAAGGCCTTATTTACCGAGGCAAACGCATCATTAACTGGGACCCGGTGAACCGGACAGCTCTGTCCGACATTGAGGTTGAATATAAAGAAGTACAGGGTCACTTGTACCATCTGCGGTACCCGCTCAAAGACGGAAGTGGCTACGTTACAGTGGCAACAACACGTCCTGAAACGATGCTGGGAGATACAGCAGTTGCTGTTCATCCGAAAGATGAGCGCTATGCAGATATGATTGGTAAAGTACTTGTACTGCCTATCATTGGACGAGAAATTCCAATTATTGCTGATGATTATGTGGATAAAGAGTTTGGAAGTGGTGCTGTTAAAATCACGCCTGCGCATGATCCAAATGACTTTGAAGTAGGTCTTCGTCATGATCTGCCCCAAATTACGGTAATGGATGAGAGCGGCACAATGAATGCTGAGGCAGGCAAGTATCAGGGACTGGATCGCAGTGACTGCCGCAAGCAGATTGTTGCTGACTTGAAAGAGCAGGGTGTATTGATCAACATTGAGGATCACACGCATCAGGTTGGACACAGTGAACGTACCGGAGCTGTTGTTGAACCGTATCTGTCTACACAGTGGTTCGTTGAGATGAAGCCACTTGCAGAGAGAGCGATTAAAAAACAACAGAGCGGCGAAGGGGTTAATTTTGTTCCGGATCGTTTTGAGAAAACCTATCTGAACTGGATCGAGAACGTTCGTGACTGGTGTATTTCCCGTCAACTGTGGTGGGGACATCGTATTCCTGCCTGGTATGATGAGGAAACGGGTGAAATCATCGTATCTGCTGAAGATCCAACAACGCTGCCAGAGAATGCTGGTCGCAAGCTGAGACAGGATGAAGACGTACTCGATACTTGGTTTAGCTCAGGCTTATGGCCATTCTCCACACTAGGCTGGCCGGAAGATACGGAAGACCTGAAACGTTATTATCCGACAAGTGTACTTGTGACAGGGTATGACATCATATATTTCTGGGTTGCACGTATGATTTTCACTGCACTGGAATTCACCGATGAGATTCCGTTCAAGGATGTGCTGATGCATGGTCTTGTTCGTGATGCAGATGGACGCAAAATGTCCAAATCACTGGGCAACGGTGTAGATCCGCTGGATGTGATTGAGAAATACGGCGCAGATGCAATGCGTTACATGATCTCAACCAGCAGCACGCCAGGTCAGGATCTCCGTTTCCGTTGGGAACGGGTGGAGCAGGCTCGTAATTTTGCCAACAAGATCTGGAATGCTTCGCGCTTTGCATTGATGAATCTGGAAGGATTCACCTATGAGGAACGTGACATCAGTGGAGAGCTTGGTACAGCGGATTATTGGATTTTGCACCGTCTGAACGAAACTTCCCGCGATATTACGCGTCTAATCGAAGCGTATGAATTTGGGGAAACGGGTCGTGTGTTGTATAACTTTATCTGGGATGACCTGTGTGACTGGTACATCGAGTTTGCTAAGCTGTCCTTCTATGGGGAAGATCCGGTTGCCAAGAAGAAAACACAATCCGTGCTTGCTTATGTTCTGGATCAGACGATGCGCCTGATTCATCCGTTTATGCCATACATCTCCGAAGAGATCTGGCAGCATCTGCCGCATGAAGGTGAGACCATTACGTTGGCAGCATGGCCGGTATATGATCCTGCTCTTGAGAACCCAGAGGCTGTTGCCGAGATGAACCTGCTCATGGATACCATTCGTGCAGTTCGAAACATTCGTGCAGAAGTGAACGTGCCGATGAGCAAAAAGATCGAGTTGATGGTCAAAGCAAATAGTGCTGAGACGTCCAGCATCATTGCGCGTAACAGTCACTACATCAAACGTTTCTGTAATACGTCCGAGTTCGATAGTGGGCTGGATCTAAGCTCACCGGATAAGGCGATGACTGCGATCATTACGGGGGCAGAACTATACTTGCCGCTCGCAGGTCTTATTGATATCGAGCAGGAAGTGGCTCGTTTGGAGAAAGAGTTGCAGAACCTTGAGGGCGAAGTTCTCCGTGTAGAGAAAAAGCTGGCTAACGAAGGCTTTGTAGCCAAAGCTCCTGCCAAAGTTATTGAGGAAGAGCGCGCCAAGCAAGCAGATTATTCCGATAAACGGGATAAAGTGATTGCACGAATCAAGGAACTTAAAGGTTAATATATTTGGGTCGGATGGAGAGCCATTATGCCATCCGGCCGCTTTTTTCACTCAAACTCGGGACCGAAGGTGAATCAGATGACGGAATTAGACGGGACAGATGCAGCAACTCCTTTACTTACGTATAACGAGGCCGTGGACTGGATCAATGGCCTTATTCCTTTTGGCATCCGACCTGGATTGGAACGAATCGAGAGTCTGATGTCCATGTTAGGAAATCCACACCAACGTCTCAAATTTATTCATGTCGCGGGAACGAACGGCAAAGGTTCGACTTGCGCTTTTTTGACGTCAGTGCTTCTTCAGGCTGGATATGATGTGGGTACCTTTACGTCGCCTTATATCACCAAGTTTACAAACCGTTTTCAATACAACGGTGAGGATATTCCTGAAGAAATCCTGCTTAAGCTCTCGAACCGATTACATCCACTGGTCATGGAAATGGCCTCCACTCCGCTTGGATCACCCACGATGTTTGAGGTGTCCACGGCTCTGGCGCTTCTGTACTATGCAGAGGAGTGTTACCCTGACGTTGTGGTATGGGAGACGGGGCTAGGGGGAAGGATGGACGTAACGAATATTGTCGCACCTGTTGTGTCCGTCATCACCAACATTGGTATGGATCATACGGATGTGCTTGGAGATACGATTGAGCAGATTGCTGGAGAAAAGGCAGGTATTATCAAGCCGGGAGTACCCGTTGTGACTTGCGCGACTCAACCCGAAGCTGTGAAGGTGATTCAGGAGAAAGCACAGCAGCTTCAATCAAGCGTGTATCTGGCTGGAGATCAATTCTCTTATCATAGACTGGACAGCAATGAGAACGGACAATCTTTTCATTTTACAGGCCCGTTCCGTGATCTGGACGTTCGCATACGCATGCAGGGCTCACATCAATGTGACAATGCAGCGGCCGCACTTATGGTGCTTGAATTGCTTAGACAATACATGGCATTTATGCTGGATGACAACGATATTGCACTTGGACTGGAGAATGCTTTCTGGGCAGGAAGATTCGAAAAAGTCGTCGATGAACCCCGAATTGTGCTCGATGGAGCACATAATCCGGAAGGGGCAGAGTCACTGGCCAAGAGCATTATGGATGTCTATCCGCACAACAAGTTAATTTTGATGATGGGTATGTTGGCAAATAAGCATCACGAAGCGTATTTGCAGCATATACTGCCACTAGTGGATACGCTGATCCTGACCGAGCCAGATTTCCGACGCAAAATGGATGCAGCCGAATTGCTGCAGATTGTCGAACGGGTACGTCCCGCCATTGCGAAGCAGGAACTGGAAATCATCGTCGAGCCCGAATGGGCAAAGGCACTTGATCTATTGAAGTCACGGACGGAAGCGGAAGATCTGGGGGTGGTCTCCGGCACACTGTACCTGATTGCGGATGTGCGGGCAGCCCTTTTGCATCAAACCGATTCTGAAAAAGGTTGGTGAAAGTTTTGTTAAATACATCGGAACACGTTCATTTTATAGGGATTGGCGGATATGGCATGAGTGCCATCGCAAGAGTTATGTTGGAAATGGGATACACCGTTACCGGATCGGATGTCGCTTCACAGGAGTTGACCGAGAAGTTGGCAGCCAAGGGAGCGAAAATATATATCGGACATACGGCAGAGCACGTCACTGGAGCAGATCTTGTTGTCTACTCTACAGCAGCTCCTGCTGATAATGTGGAACGGGTAGCAGCTGCAGAGCTGAACATTCCGATTCTGCATCGTTCCCAGATGCTTGCACGTTTGTTGAACGAACGTAAAGGTGTGGCTGTAGCTGGGGCTCATGGTAAAACAACCACTTCATCCATGATTGCACTTGTTATGGATAAATGTGATACAGATCCGACATACATTATTGGCGGAGAAATCATGAATGTGGGTACCAACGCGAAGGCCGGTCAAGGCGACTGGGTAGTCGCTGAAGCGGACGAGAGCGATGGTTCGTTTTTGCAGTACCATCCATGGCTCGGTATTGTAACCAATATTGAGGCAGATCATCTGGAGAATTACAACAGTGATTTTGAGGAGCTCAAAAGGGCTTATGTGCAGTTCCTGAGCCAGATTCGTCCGGAAGGAACAGCGATTGTGTGTTCTGACGACGAGAATGTTCAAGCGATTTTGCCAGAACTCAAGTCACGGATTACAACCTATGGTATTGATCGTGCAGCAGATTATACGGCAACGGATATTGTACTGGGCGATCGCCGTATCTCCTTTACGATGAATCATCAGGGTGTTGCTATGGGCACGGTGGAACTATCAGTGCCGGGTAAGCATAACGTTTATAATGCGATGGCTACTGTGATTACCTGTCTGGAAGCAGGGATTCCATTTGAGAAGATTGTGGCAGCTATCATCCAGTTCCACGGAGCCAAACGCAGATTCCAGGTATTGGGCGAGGCGCGTGATATGCTGATCATCGATGATTATGCTCATCACCCGACTGAGATTGAAGCTACCATTAGTGCCGCCAAGGCAACGGGCAAACGCATTATTGCGGTATTCCAGCCACAGCGTTATACGCGGACGTTCTTCCTGCTGGATGCGTTCAGTCGTGCTTTCGCGGAAGCTGATGAAGTGCTTATTACCGATATCTATTCTCCTGCGGGCGAAAAACAGATCGAAGGGGTAACCTCAGCCAAACTGGTTGAACTGATCGTTCAAAACAGTAATGCTTCTGCACGTTACCTTCCTACAAAAGAAGAAGTTGTCGCTGATTTGCAGCATCGTCTGCAGCCAGGAGATCTTGTGATTACGATGGGTGCAGGTGATATTTGGAAAGTCGGCGATACACTTGCCAAAGGTTTGAAATAGATCAATTGAGAAATCGCCTGTCTTCGATACGAAGCAGGCGTTTTTTGCGTTATATGGAATGTATTCTCCAGTCTCTGCATATAGCTTATATAAATGGGACAAAGGAGAGGGTACGGGTGAGCAATGCTAGAATGACGTTTCGCTTCGGGGATCATGAGTCGGACAAGCCTGAAAACAAGAGGATATCCGCGTCCAGTCCATTGGTGACGTTAAGTGAAGAATTACCGCATAATCAACCGCTAACGCCTAAGCAGATGGATACAACCCCATCATGGACGCCTGAGGATATCCCCGGAGACTGGGGAGAGACGGTGCTGACAAGCTCTACTGTACCTGAACCTGACGAGCGGGTGAGTCATGATTCGAACTTGAACTTGGATGAGAACCATTATTTTGGGAACCGTTCCGGTTACGGTTATGTTAATCACACCGATAATCTGGAGGAAGAGCGTCGTGATCTGTCCAATACACATGATGATCAAGGCCACGACTGGCTTGCAGATTCGGAAAACTATTCCTATAAACGCAATCGCCCTCCAAGGGGATGGAAAATGATTGGTTCTGTTACCGGGGCGCTTGTTACCGGAGCACTCTTTGGTATGGTTATTCTCTCATTTTTTAATAAAGAAGGAGCCGCGAAGCCAGGTGATCTTCTGCCCGTCAATCAGGCGGTTTCCACCGTGACGGGTCAGGAGGGGGCTGCTGGTACAGAGCAAGAGCTTCAGACAGCTACGACTGGCAGCACGTATTATGCACTTCAATACGGCGTATTCAGTTCTCCTGAACGAGCTGAGCAGGCCAAGCTTGAGCTGGCTCAGGCAGGTATAGCCGCAGGTTCTGATCCTGAAGATGGCAATAGAGTATATGCAGGCATTTCGGCTGATCGTGAAGAGGCCAAGCTACTTAGCTCCAGGCTAAAAGCCCAGGGAGTTGAACTGTACGTCAAAGAGATTGTGAACCCTGAGATCAATCCGGCTATATTCGGTGGCAAACAAGAGGATGTGCAGCTTTTCTTCACGAACAGTTCTGCACTGGTGGAACAATTATCTACCTTGTCCATTCAGCAACTGGGACAGTCTGCTCCGGCAGCAGTCTCTACAGAAACGATGACTGCGATTCAGAATAAGCATCAGTCATGGATGACGGGATTGAATAGTCTTACACCTGGTCTGACCGCAGATGTACAACCTATTATTGGTGGAATGGAGAAATCAATGAACAGTGCAATTACGGCTATCTCGGAGTACAACAAAAACCCGGATGATGTGCACATGTGGTCCGTGCAGTCCGATCTGATGGAATATGTACTGCAGCAGAAAAAATGGCTCGAAGCGATTAAGCAGTAACATGCTCTTTCCCATAACAACGCTTGGAAATACCTATCCGGCAAGGAACTGGAAATAGTTCCCCTTGCCGGATTTGTGTTTGTATTGACGTACAAAACCCCGTATAATAATGTGGGTGTCAAAAAATGGCGAGGGAAGATTACCGATGAAAAAAAACTTCGGCATGTTATTGCTGTTTCTGCTGCTCGGCTGGATGGCCGGAGCGTGGATCGCCAAGGCACTGCAGCCTGTAAAGGCAGTAGCCTTTCTTACGAAAGCCACGACCATACGTTGGTCGCCACAGGCTGATCTGGATATTATCAGTTATAATATTTCACTTCAATTTCAAATGAGCCTTCTGAGTCTGATCGGTATGATTGCCGCTGTGTGGCTGTATCGCAGACTGTAGGAGAATGACGAGTTATGACGAAAAAAATTAAACCAGTGACATCTATTATCGTGATCCGGACAGGATGTTGCCGTGGCATAAGGAGCCGTTCATTTTGGATAACACACAACAGCGCCCTATTATTCTGGCCTCCACATCGCCTCGGCGCAAAGAACTGATCGCATCACTCCACCTAGCGTTTGATGTAATACCAAGTCATGCCAATGAAGATACACCACCAGAGTGGACACCTGAACAGACGGTACAGGAACTTGCTTTGCGCAAGGCGCTTGCCGTGTATCGCGGGCTTGAAGGCCGCGAGCAGGAAGCCATTATTGTTGGTAGTGACACCGTTGTGGTTCTGGATGGTGAGATTCTAGGCAAACCTTTAGACGAAGCGGATGCTGAACGTATGTTATCCCGGCTGCAGGGCCGCGTACATCGGGTGTTTACGGGCGTCGCTTGTATTGATGCCGGCAATGGACAGTCGTTAGTTCATTACCGCCAGACCGATGTAACGATGAAAGAGCTGTCGGATGCGACCATCCGTGCTTATGTGCAGACAGGTGAGCCTTCAGATAAGGCAGGATCATATGCCATTCAGGGCATTGGTGCTTCACTGATCGACCGCATTGAAGGATGTTATTTTAATGTGGTTGGCTTGCCGCTATCTTTGCTAAGTGATATGTTGGACGGGTTCGGCGTACATGTGTTGCCACGAACATGAATGAAGCCAAATGTTGTGAAATGAAAAGAGGGAACATATGGAGTCGCCTCAATACATGATGCGCGACATCCCCCAGGAAGAACGCCCGAGAGAACGCATGATGGAATACGGGGCGGGCGCCTTAAGCCATGCTGAATTGCTGGCAATTTTACTTCGAACAGGCACAAGACAGGAATCCGCGGTGCATATGGCACAGCGGATTCTGGCCGAAGCGGGTGGCATTCGCTCGTTGATGGATTTGAGTCTGGAAGAACTGACCGGGATGAAAGGGATTGGCAATGCCAAGGCTGTGCAATTGAAAGCCGGCATTGAGCTGGGTCATCGGATTGCCAAAAGCAGACTTACACAGTCGACTTCAATTCGTACACCGCGTGATGCAGCTGATATCCTGATCGAACAATTGCGTTACTTGCAAAAAGAACATTTTGTGTGTCTCTTTCTGAATAGCAAAAATCATATTATTGCCCAGGAAACACTCTCCATGGGCAGCCTTAACGCTTCGATTGTACATCCACGTGAAGTGTTCCGGGCTGCCATCAAATGCAGCAGCGCATCGATTGTGTGCGCACACAACCATCCGAGTGGTGATCCTACGCCCAGTCCGGAGGATATCCAAATAACCAAGAGACTGATTGAAGCAGGCGCTATTGTTGGCATTGACGTGCTTGATCATATTATTATCGGAGATGGAACGTACGTAAGTTTGAAGGAGAAGGGCTTAGTATAATATAATGGTTGGCGTTGATGTTTTCCTATGAATGTTAACGGCGTTGTCCGTAAAAGATAGGTTCACTTTACAAATGCAAAAAAACAAATGCGAATATTAGCTCCACGTATTGCGTGGGAATAAAATTATTACGCTCTGGATCAGAATGGGGCGGCTATATGAGGCAGAAAAGGAGATTATGTTATGTTTGGTGGTTTTACGAAAGATTTGGGTATTGACTTGGGGACAGCAAATACGTTGGTTTATGTACGAGGAAAAGGAATTGTGGTGCGAGAACCTTCGGTTGTCGCTATACGGACAGATACAAATAGCATCGAGGCAGTAGGTGAAGCCGCCAAAAAAATGATTGGACGTACACCAGGTAACATTCGTGCCATTCGTCCAATGAAAGATGGCGTTATTGCCGATTTCGATACAACGGCAACAATGATCAAATATTTTATCCGTGAGGCGCAGAAACAGCGCTCCATGTTCCAACGTCATCCAAACGTGATGGTATGTGTACCGTCCGGGATCACGGCAGTAGAACAACGTGCGGTTGAAGATGCAACCAAACAGGCTGGAGCACGTGAAGCCTATACAATTGAAGAGCCCTTTGCTGCTGCAATCGGTGCAGATCTGCCTGTATGGGAACCAACGGGTAGTATGGTTGTCGATATTGGTGGCGGTACAACGGAAGTGGCTGTTATCTCTCTTGGTGGTATTGTAACGAGCCGTTCGGTTCGTGTAGCAGGTGACGAGATGGATGAATCCGTTATCCAGTACATCAAACGCCAATACAATCTCATGATCGGTGAGCGTACATCGGAGCAATTGAAGATGGACATCGGATCAGCTATGCCATTGGAACAAGTAGAAACGATGGAAATTCGTGGACGTGACCTTGTAACAGGTCTGCCGAAGACAATTACGATTACTTCGGACGAGATCAGTGAAGCGCTGGCTGATACCGTGAATGCAATTGTTGAAGCTGTAAAAGTAACACTGGAAAAATGCCCGCCTGAACTTGCAGCCGATATCATGGATCGGGGTATCGTTCTTACAGGTGGTGGGGCGTTGCTTCGCAACCTGGACAAGCTTCTTGCTGGTGAGACAGGAATGCCTGTCATTGTGGCTGAGAACCCGCTGGATTGTGTAGCAATCGGAACAGGTAAAGCGCTAGAGAATATTCATTTGTTCAAAAGCAGAAGCAGTTCGGCAGTTCGTTCCAAACGTTAATTGGTATTTGCCTAACTTGGCATAGCGACCAAGTGGCAAGATATCTTTATAGAGGACCCGGTTAACCCCGGGGATGAGCTATTACCCGCTTAACAGGGGAGGATCGGCTGATATTCTCGCAGGGACTACAGGTCTGACAGTCTCCCCGCCGGGCATGGCTCGGAAGAGAATATGGATGTTAGAGGGTGTTCGAACTGTTTAAACTGCTAGGCAACAAAAGACTTTTTGTTTTGCTGGTGGGCCTTGTTACATTTATCGCGTTAATGGGCTTTACGCTCAGTCCGCGAACCACTCTATCCTGGCCGGAGAAATTCCTGAAGGATTCAGTTGGATTTGTACAATACGTATTTTACAAGCCCGCTTCCTATGTAGCGGGCTTTTTCAAAGATGTAGCGAACATGCGTACGGTATATGATGAGAATGAAGAGCTTCGCATCGCAATGGGTCACTATACCCGGGATCGGCTGAAGTACAATGATATGGAGCAAGTGAATGAGCAACTTCAGAAAGCGCTCAATTTCACAGAAGAACAGAAGAATCGCTATAATTACGGTTCACGAATTGCTCAGGTTATCAGTGCCAATTCGGATCCAAATAGCAGAACCATTAACATTGATATCGGTGAAAATGCGGGAATCAAGCCGGGGATGGCCGTTACCTCCCAGGAAGGGCTGGTCGGTGTGATCAGTCATGTCAGCTCATATACATCAACGGTCAATCTGTTAACGTCCATGGACGCCAATGATCCGACATCCAATGCCATTGCAGCAACGGCGGTAGGTAAAGAGAAAGTGTTTGGCATGATTGAGAGCTACGATCCGAAGACGGGCATGCTCAAGATGACCAAAATCTCGGAGGATTCTAATATCCAAAAGGATGATGAGATTATCTCCTCCGGAATTATTAACAATTTTCCGAAGTACATGCGGATTGGTAAAGTGAAGAGTGTCGAGAAAAGTGAGTATGGTTTAACCAAAACAGCTACAATTGAGCCATATGCAAGTTTCCTTGACTGGAAAGAGCTGATTGTCATTATCCCGCCTGAGGTAAAAGAATAATGGTAACGCGCAAGCAAGTTCTGTTCCTGTTACTATTCGTTTTGTTCATTGCGGAAGGCACAATTTTGCCGCTGCTCATCCCTTCTGGCTGGCACATGCGTATTTCTGCCAATCTGGTCTATATCGTAATTTTGTTTATCGCTGTATATCATCATCGTCATACGGCACTAGTACTCGGTATATTTTTTGGACTATTGCATGACGTTGTATTCTACGGCGAGATGATTGGACCTTATGGATTCTCGATGGGCTTATCGGCATACATGATGGGACTCATTTTTCAAGCACCACGCGCACCACTGCCGGTTATGGTATCGGTTGTCATTTTGGGAAGTCTGCTTAATGACACCATGCTATTTTTCCTGTACAAGCTCTTCCAACTTAACCACGTGACCTTTGACTGGGCGTTGATTGAATACATGATTCCTAATTTGTTCATTCATTTTGTGTTTGCCTTGATCATTTATGTCCCCCTTCGGAAACAACTGGAGCGGATCGGCAAAAGACGGAGCAAGACAGAAGAAGCTTCCTAAATACATTTATGGAGCGCAAAGCAGGAACTTGGGGCCCCGGGCACGAAATGTAATGAGATGGGAGGGACAGGCTTATGACGGTAAAATCGAATCACGTAACGATTAAAGGCATCCGAGACGGCCTGGTTTTCCTGTTGGACGATCAATGTGAATTCGAGGAATTGCTCTATGAGCTCCGCTATAAGCTGGAACACAGCCATCAAAATATTTTGACCGGACCGATTGTTCATGTGGATATCAAGTTGGGTGCCCGCGAAGTGACAGAGGACCAGAAAGAAGCAATCCTCGATATATTGAAGCAAAAAGGGAATCTGCTTATTCGATCCATCGACTCACCTGCACTCCAACCGGAGGTTAAAGGACCACCGCCGATTGTAACCATGTGTGGTATGGTGCGTTCAGGTCAGGTGCTTCATCATGAAGGAAATCTCCTGTTTCTTGGGGATATCAATCCGGGGGGCACAGTGACGTGTACCGGAGATATATATGTGTTGGGTTCACTCAGAGGTATGGCTCATGCCGGAATTGGCGGGGACGAGGAAGCGATTATTGCCGCTTCGGTATTTGCACCGACGCAGCTACGGATTGCGGATATCATCAGTCGTCCTCCCGATGAATGGGAGAGCCGAGAGACCGGAATGGAATTTGCTTACTTACAGGACAATCAGATGCAGATAGACAAAATGAGCAATATCGTTCGGTTACGCCGAGATTTTAATGTGTTTAAAGGAGTGTAGCTCATGGGAGAGGCGATCGTGATCACTTCGGGTAAAGGCGGCGTGGGTAAAACAACCACCTCGGCAAACATCGGGACAGCGCTGGCGCTGCTCGGCAAAAAGGTTTGTCTGGTAGATACCGATATCGGCCTTCGTAATTTGGATGTCGTGATGGGACTCGAAAACCGTATTATTTACGATCTGTGCGACGTTGCAGACGGCCGCTGCCGTCTGAATCAGGCTTTGGTCAAAGACAAGCGTTTCGAAGAATTATATATGTTGCCTGCGGCGCAGACGAGAGACAAAAACTCAGTGTCGCCAGAACAGGTCAAGGATATTATCCTTGAATTAAAAAAAGATTTTGAATACGTCATTATTGATTGCCCAGCCGGTATAGAGCAGGGTTTCAAAAATGCGGTAGCAGGAGCAGACCAAGCCATCGTAGTCACTACACCGGAAAATGCTGCAGTACGTGATGCAGATCGTGTCATCGGCCTGCTGGAGAGTTCGCACATTCAATCACCAAAGCTGGTGGTGAATCGAATTCGCAATAATATGGTTAAATCGGGTGACATGTTAGATATCGATGGTATTTTACAAGTACTTAATATTGACCTGATTGGCATCGTGCCTGATGATGAACTGGTCATCAAAGCGGCCAATTCAGGAGAACCTACGGTCATGAATCCGGATTCACTTGCGGCAATTGCGTATCGCAACATTGCACGACGCATTCTGGGAGATACGGTCCCATTGATGCAGCTGGAGCAGAAAAAGGGAGCTTTTACTCGTTTCAAAAAGTTCTTGGGAATGGGTTAACTCATTTAAATGGACTTATTCATTATCTGATTACATGACAGCCGTGGCTTATAGCCCGGCTTTTTTTGTTACCTGCGGGCAGGCTTGTTCATATTATCAACCACCTCTTCATAGGATGTAGTAAACAAGCCTCGGCGGGAGGACATTCCATGAACACGAAACTCAGAATCAAGCAGAGACGAGAAGAACGCATTCGGCGACTGATGGATGGTGCCACTGTGGAGGTCTTACAGGAGCAGAAATTAGGTTCACTGTTGGACAAGAATGAGATCATACACCCAAAACCATTTACGCCTAGTGAGGGGATACAGGAAAGAGATCCGGAATGGTTGTGGAAAAAAGAGAATGGTCATTTCGTTCCAGGGGGGCATTCGAGATTCAACCTGTTCAAGTCACTTTTCAAACGGACGGTTATTAGCGCTTTGATATTTGGCGGAGTATGGGGTCTATTTCAGTTGGATACATCGTGGACGACATCACCCAAAACAGTAATTGCGGATGCACTCCATCGTGATATGGATTTTGCCTCAGCAGCGGCTTGGTATGAACGGCATTTTGGAGGAACGCCTTCGTTTCTTCCGGTCCTCGGACATACGACGGATGCCGTGAACGGATTGAAAGTAAGGCAGTTACTGGGCAAACCGATCTCAGGCACAGTGGTTCAGCCATTCGCGCTGAGCATGAAGGGAATTGAGATCGTTCCGGATGCCGCAGGTGCAGAACTTATACAGGTCGCAAGTTCTGATGCTGGGCGTGTCATGGAGGTTATCGGAGATGCAGCAAGTGGATTCACAGTTGTCATCCAACATACAGGCAATGTCACGGCAATATATGGTCGGCTGAACGAAAGTGAAGTGAGCGTGAATGATTGGGTGGAGGCGGGGAATCCAGTGGGGAGTCTAAAGGCTACGGGTGGTGAACAACCGGCCACGCTCTATTTTGCAGTCAAAGAGGGGGAGGAGTACGTAGACCCGGCGGAAGTTGTTGCCCTTGATTAGGGTGTGGGGAGTCCGTATTACGTTTCATCCGTTTTTTGTAATTATTATGATGGCCTCCCTTCTGACTGGACATTTTATTGAACTTATTACGTTGTTTGCCATCGTATTCATTCATGAATGTGGACATGCTGCGGCGGCGGCACTTCTGGGCTATCGTGTCTTGTCGATCCAGATGCTTCCTTTTGGAGGAGTAGCGGTTATCGAAGATGGAGGTACGATCACGGCCTACCGGGAAATCATGATTGCTCTGGCTGGTCCATTACAAAACATCCTGATGGTTGGCGTGGTTATGCTGTTGCAGTATGGCAATCTGGGCGATCCGGTATTTCTCAACTATATCATTCAGGGGAACCTGCTCATTGCTCTCTTTAATCTGCTGCCTGTACTTCCTCTGGACGGAGGTAAAATTGTTCAGGCACTTGTCAGTCTGTGGGCACCCTACTATACAACATTAATGTGGACTTACAGAATTAGCATTCTGTGTAGCGTAGGGGTTATTTTATATGCTATCAGCCGATGGTTTACTGGAGACTACGGCCTACCGCTCAACATTCTGTTAATCGGCCTTTTTTTGTTCTATTCCAACGTAACGGATTACCGAAATGTACCCTATCGCTTTATTCGTTTTCTTATGAATCGAGAGGGTGCGTTCGCTCGTCACGCGGCTACTGGCAGTTTGGCGCAGCCAATAATCTCATTTCCGGCGAAACCTTTGGACACTATTTTGCGTCTATTAAAGAGAGAAAGATACCATATGGTATACGTGATGAACAGACAGGGTCGAATTATGGCCGTCTTGCCTGAGCAACGGATTATCGGTTCCTATTTTCAACAAAATGGTGATCAATTGTAGTGTTCTGGTGGACCTGTTCTGAAATGGGTTAATATATGTACAATGAGAATTGAAAAGATACTGAAATGGATGTGGATGATTTGAATTGTCTTCTAGAGGTGAAGCCATGAAACAAATGATAGTACATAATGAACATAACCTCATGCAAATGGCGCTTCTGGAAGAAGGCAAAGCTGTGGAATTTACGGCAGAGCGTACACGCGATCGTGGACTGCTGGGTTCCTTTTTCAAGGGACGGGTCGTGAATGTGTTACCAGGTATGCAAGCTGCTTTTGTGGATATTGGTCAGAAAAAGAATGCGTTCCTCTATGTGGACGATGTGTTGCATCCCCATCTGGAGAAGCAGCCCAAGGTGAAGCCTTCCATCTCGGAGTTGCTTCGTCCGGGTCAGGAAGTCATTGTTCAGGTTCTGAAAGAACCGGTAGGAGGCAAGGGAGCCCGGGTGACGACTCATTATTCACTCCCGGGCCGTTGGCTTGTCTACATGCCTGTTGCTGACTATGTAGCGGTATCCAAGAAAATTGCCCGTGAAGGGGATCGTTCCCGTCTTAAGGCACTTGGGGAGCAACTGAGGCGGGATGAAGAAGGACTTATTATTCGAACCGTATCTGGAGAAGAGCAGCATGAAGCCATTAAGTCGGACTTGGAAACATTACGTGCGCAGTGGTATCTGATTCGTGAAAAAGCGGACAGTTTGCCTTCACCAAGCCTCTTGCATCGGGATCATAGCATGGTACAGCGAATCATCAGAGATGTGTATACGCCAGGGAGTGACGAAGTCATCACTGATAGTGAAGGACAAGCCCGTGAGGTAAAAGCATTGCTCGAAGAAATTAGTCCGGGTCATCAACCCAAAGTACAGGTGTACCGGGGAACAGAATCCATCTTTGCTGCCTATGGTGTGCAGGAACAGTTGAATAAGGATTTTGCCCGGAAAGTGTGGTTGCCCGGAGGCGGATACATTGTCATTGATCATACCGAAGCTCTGACTGTAGTGGATGTGAACACAGGCAAATATACGGGAGCTGGCGGTGACAGTCTGGAAGAGACCGTGACAGAGACCAACATACAGGCAGCAGTGGAGATTGCCCGTCTGATGCGCCTGCGAGATATCGGTGGCATGATTATTGTCGACTTCATTGATATGGAGGAAGCCTCGAATCGGCATGACGTCGCAGCAACGTTGGAGGGCGAGCTCAAGAAGGATCGGACCAAAGCGTTTGTAATGGGGTGGACCAAGCTGGGTTTGCTCGAACTTACCCGTAAGAAAGTGCGGGAAGAAAGTACGTTACCCTATGTGGAGCCGTGTTCTTCCTGCCATGGTACGGGAAAAAGATATATTTCACCTTTGCATTGATTTTTGATATATTGCGTGATATAATCTTCAAGTATGTGTTTAGCCTAATGGTCTTGCACATGCTGTAACCGCACTGGCCGGGTATAAGAACAGTTCCGCAAGGACACTGTCACCTGAGAACGGGCGAGTCTGAGACATGAGGAGGTGCAAGGCAAATGTACGCAATTATTGAAACAGGCGGCAAACAGTACAAAGTCCAAGAGGGCGATGTTCTGTTCATCGAGAAATTGACTGCGAACGATGGCGAAAGCGTAACGTTCGACCGTGTCCTGGCTGTATCTAACGATCAAGGTTTGACAGCAGGTACACCATTGATTTCCGGAGCTACTGTAACGGCTAAAGTGGAGAAACATGGCAAAGGACAAAAGGTTATCGTATACAAATACAAACCTAAAAAGAACTACCATGTGAAGCAAGGTCACCGTCAACCGTACACTAAAGTAACTATCGAAACAATCAAAGCGTAAAGAAGGTGCGATAAGTGATTATCGTTCAAATCTTTCGTGATGAGGACGGGAACATCGAACGTTTTTCCATTGAAGGGCATGCTAATTTTGCCAAGCGGGGAGAAGACATCGTATGTGCCGGGGTATCCGCTGTTACAGTGGGTACGGTGAATTCGATTGAAACATTGACCGGTGTCGAAATGGATGCCAAGATGAAGAATGGCTTTTTAAGCGGTTCTTTACCTTTGTTAGAGAGAGGGGAAACCTGGTCCCAGGTACAATTGTTACTCGAATCCATGGTGGTTATGCTCTCTAATATTGCAGAGTCATACGGGAAGTATATTAAAATACAGCAATTCAAATAAGCAAAGAAGGAGGACAACCAATCATGTTGAAATTAAATCTTCAGTTATTCGCATCGAAAAAAGGTGTAGGTTCCACGAAGAACGGACGTGACAGTAATGCTCAACGTCTGGGTGTTAAACGTGCTGATGGTCAAACTGTAACTGGTGGTAGCATTCTCGTTCGCCAACGCGGAACGAAAATTCACCCAGGAACTAACGTTGGCATCGGTAAAGATGACACTTTGTTCGCGAAAATCGACGGCGTTGTAAAATTCGAACGTTGGGGACGCGATCGCAAAAAAGTAAGCATCTACCCTGTTAATGTTGCTCCTGTAGCAGCAGCAGTAGAAGCGTAATATCGGCATTCCGCCTAAGGAGCCTTCGGCATTTTTGCCGAAGGTTTTTTGTATTCAACGGTTATTCGATAATGAACTGGCAGAAAAGACATGTTATACTTGGTTACGGTGGGTGTAGACCAACCGAGTTTTGTAGAACGGGGAGAAGCCATGAAATCTTGGAAAAGAGTGCCGTGGATTGCGGCATGTTCACTTCTGATTCCTTTGGTTTTCGTTATGTTGTATCCGGCGATGATCTCAAGCGTCGTGTGCGCATTGTGGTCCGTCGCAGTATTGCTCATTTCTGTGAATGCGATGAAGAAACAGGCGGAGGCGGAACGCAGAGCCATCATACAATCCATGGAAAAAACAGCAATTGCTTCATTAAATCATCATCGACACGACTGGATGAACGACCTTCAGGTGTTATATGGATATCTTCGGCTGGGCAAACTTGATAAATCCTTGCAATGTGTGGAAAGAATAAAAGAGCGGGTTACAGAAGAAAGCCGAATCTCCAGATTAGGTATTCCTTCCCTCGTATTTTATCTTCAGTCTTTTCGCGCCAGTGGAATTGCGCTGGACTTGCATGTGGAAATAGAAGATGAGTTGCAGCTTAGTGCTCTGGTCTCTCCCGAGGATGGCGAGTCACTTACCGGGGCGATTGCGGATGCAATCAGGGCCTATCAATATGGCGGCGGCCGGTCTTCTTGGGGAGAGGTTCGCAAACTGACCTTAAAATTCGGACAGGATCATGGAGATGTGGTTGTCCGACTGGACGGGGATCAAACACCCGATCCGGAAACACTGCGGCAGCTTACTGCCGTACTCAAAGGAAAAAAAGTCAGAACGGAGCAGTTTCCGTCTGAGGATACGTTTATACAATTCAGAATGCCGTGTGGAATATAGGAAGAAGGGGTTAACCAATGTTTGTAGATAAAGCGAAGATTTATGTAAAAGCCGGAGACGGAGGGGACGGAATTATTTCGTTCCGTCGTGAGAAGTATGTACCAAACGGCGGACCTGCCGGGGGCGATGGAGGCAGAGGAGCTGACATCATTTTCCGAGTGGATGAAGGTTTGCGGACGTTGATGGATTTCCGTTACCAGCGTCACTTCAAGGCCCCACGTGGTGAGAAGGGACGTAATAAAAGTCAGCATGGTGCAAACGCGGAGAACATGATTGTACGCATTCCACCAGGAACTATCATCTTGGATGAAGACAGTGGAGAAGTGCTGGCGGATATGACACGTCACGGTCAACAGGTTGTTATTGCTCGTGGTGGTCGGGGCGGACGGGGTAACATCCGATTTGCTACACCGAACAATCCTGCACCTGAACTTGCTGAGAACGGTGAAGAAGGACAAGAGCGTTACATCGTACTCGAACTGAAAGTTATGGCAGATGTTGGTCTGGTTGGTTTCCCGAGTGTCGGGAAATCCACATTGCTTTCTGTCGTTTCGTCAGCCAAGCCAAAGATCGGTGCATACCATTTCACAACCATTACACCGAATTTGGGTGTAGTCGGTGTAGGAGAAGGCCGAAGCTTCGTCATGGCCGATTTGCCTGGACTGATTGAAGGTGCGCATGAAGGGGTCGGACTGGGACATGAGTTCCTGCGTCATGTCGAGCGTACTCGTATTATTGTTCATGTCGTAGATATGTCGGGTTCGGAAGGACGCGATCCTTTTGAAGACTGGCAGAAAATCAATGACGAATTGAAGTTGTACAATCCGCTTCTCGCCGAGAGAACACAAATTGTAGCAGCTAACAAGATGGATATGCCAGACTCAGAAGCGAACCTGGAGCAATTTTTACAGCAAGTTCGTGAGGTTCAACCTGATATTGAAGTGATGCCAATTTCATCCTTGACCCGGAAAGGGATTCAAGAACTTCTGTATCGTGCAGCTGATCTGCTGGATCAGGTTCCAGACGAGCGAGTGGTTGAAGAGGTAGCAGATGTATCTGAACGTAAAGTATACAGTCTGGACAAAAAAGAAGACGATGGTTTCAAAATTGTGCGTGAGAATGAAATGTTCGTTGTCGAAAGTGCTAAGATTGACCGCATGATGAAACGGATGCAACTGAACTCACATGAAGCTATATTGAAACTCGCACGTACACTGCGTTATATGGGTGTGGACGCTGAGTTGCGTAAGCGCGGAGCTGTAGAAGGCACCATTGTGCGTATTGGAGACTTTGAATTCGAATTCGTGGAAGGCAGCAGTTACTACTAAGTAGCCGTCTTTTGCGGAGAGACAGATTGATATAGGAACGCAGAGAAGTGGGAAGTTGACCCGCAACTCTGCGTTTTTTTTGTTTTTTCCTGACATGGGAGAGGGATAAACTTGTATACTGTGAGGAACGTATTTCAAAAAATAGGCGTGTCATGTATTGCCCTTTTGTCATAGATCCTATATAATGTCCACTATATGAATACATGAGTCTTTGAGGAGAGGACGTTCTGTGAACGAACGCTATTACTTAGTACGGGAAGATATTTTACCAGAGGCTGTGGTGAAGACCATGCAGGTAAAAGAACTACTGGCTTCTGGTGATGTTAAAACAGTGCATGAGGCGGTTGAACAGGTCGGATTAAGCCGGAGTGCCTTTTACAAGTACAAGGATGGAATTCATCTGATCAACCAGCTTGAGCGCGAGAGAATTGTAACGATCTCCATTGATCTGGAGCATCAGTCGGGTATCTTGTCTCGTGTGCTTGGACATGTAGCTGGTTATGGAGCTAATGTACTCACGATTAATCAGAGTATACCGCTTCAGGGAAGAGCCAATGTTGTCATTTCAGTTGAAACGACACATCTTCATGGCGAAATTGGTGAAATGCTGGATCGAATGCAAGATATGCCTGGAGTAAGACGCACGCGTATTGTAGGCCAAGGTTAAATAGGCTTTAACATACAGGACTGACAGACAAGAATAGACATTAGGGGGTAGATCGTTAGTGAAACCAGTAAAAGTCGGATTGTTGGGTCTGGGAACTGTCGGAACGGGAGTCGTTCGCATTGTGGAAGGGAATCAGGAGGATCTGAGCAGTCAGGTTGGATCGCCGATTATCATCGAGAAGATCGCAGTGAAAAATACAGAGAAAGAACGTGTTATTGCTGTAGACCGTGCCAAACTTACGGAAGATCCTTGGGAAGTCATTCGTCATCCGGATATTGATGTCATCGTTGAAGTCATGGGCGGCATTGATCAGACGAAGGAGTATATTCTTGAAGCATTGGAACGTGGGAAACATATCGTAACAGCAAACAAAGATCTCATGGCATTGCACGGTACAGAGATTTTGGCGAAGGCACAGGAAAAACAATGTGACGTGTTCTATGAGGCGAGTGTTGCTGGAGGGATTCCGATCATTCGTACGCTGATTGAAGGTTTCTCTTCTGATCGGATTACCCGCATTATGGGGATTGTGAACGGAACAACGAACTTTATTCTGACCAAAATGAGTCAGGAAGGTGCATCCTATGAAGAAGTACTTTCTGAAGCACAGGCTCTGGGATACGCCGAATCCGATCCAACTTCCGATGTGGAGGGACTTGACGCAGCTCGCAAAATGGCGATCTTGAGTACACTCGGTTTCCGTACCAATGTGGAGTTGAAGGATGTAACCGTTAAAGGAATATCCTCCGTAACTCGTGAAGACATTATGTATGCCAAAAGACTGGGCTATGAGATGAAATTACTTGGTATTGCGGACCGTATTGGCGATGAGATCACGATCAGCGTTCAGCCGACTATGGTTAGACAGAATCACCCGATTGCTTCAGTCAACGGTGTGTTCAACGCAGTATATGTACACGGTGAAGCTGTAGGGGAGACGATGTTCTACGGTGCGGGTGCGGGAGAACTTCCAACGGCAACTTCGGTTGTAGCTGACATTGTGGCGGTTACCAAAAACCTTAAACTTGGCGTGAACGGTCTCAAAGCAATTGTGCCTTATAAGATTAAGCGACTACAAAGTGACGAGCAGATCGTGTCGAAAAACTTTATTTTACTACACGTAGACGACAAAGCCGGTGTATTGGCACAAATCACACAAATTTTCGCAGAATATGATGTCAGTCTGGCGTCGGTTGTTCAACAGCCGAATGAGCACAACCCGGATGCCGAGATCATTATCGTTACACATAATGCAAGTAAGGCAAGCATGGATAAAGTGTTAAAACATTTTGAATCACTAAGCGTCATTCGCCGCATTAAGAGTGTTTACCGGGTCGAAGGATAATTGTCCTTATCCCATACGGCATCTCAATTATTTCAGTTATAACGTACAAGTTAATCATATCCGTTTCAACAGGTCATCATTTCAGATTATTAAAACATAAAGGAGTTTACCCACAATGAGATATCAAGGACTTTTGCAAACGTACAGAGAGCACCTTCCAGTTAATGAAAATACACCCCTGCTTACGCTTCAGGAAGGAAATACACCGTTGATTCATGCAGAGAATCTGTCTGAGGAGCTCGGTTTGAATGTTTACTTCAAATACGAAGGTTTGAACCCTACAGGATCTTTCAAAGACCGCGGTATGGTTATGGCTGTTGCCAAAGCTATGGAAGAGGGCAGCCGTACGATCATGTGTGCATCGACAGGTAATACGTCAGCAGCTGCAGCAGCTTACGCTGCACGTGGTGGCCTCAATTGTATCGTACTGATCCCGAATAACAACATTGCACTAGGTAAACTGGCCCAAGCCATGATCTATGGAGCTAAAGTGATTGCGATTAATGGTAACTTTGACCGTGCACTGGAGATTGTGCGTGAGATCACAGCCAAACATCCGATCACACTTGTAAACTCTGTGAATCCGTTCCGGATTGAAGGACAGAAGACAGCAGCGTTTGAAGTAATTGAACAACTTGGCGAAGCGCCTGACGTTCTGGCTATTCCAGTCGGTAATGCGGGTAATATCTCGGCTTATTGGAAAGGTTTCAAAGAATATAAAGATGCAGGCAAGTCCAGCACACTGCCACGCATGGTTGGTTTTGAAGCTGAAGGTGCGATGGCCATTGTCAAAGGTGAGCCGATCCTTGAACCTGAAACGGTAGCAACAGCAATTCGAATCGGTAATCCGGCGAGCTGGAAAACGGCAGTAGCTGCAGCTGAGGAATCCGGTGGACAGATCAACTATGTAACGGATGAACAAATCCTGACAGCGTATCGTACACTTGCTTCTCGTGAAGGAATTTTTGCTGAACCTGCTTCTGCGGCTTCCCTTGCCGGTGTATACAAACTGAAGAGTGAAGGGTACTTTAAAGGCGGAGAGACTGTAGTTTGTGTACTGACAGGTAATGGCCTGAAAGATCCTAATATTGCGATCAAAACAGTAGCGACTGAGCCACTTGTTGTTGAAGATACGGAAGAAGCAGTAATGGCCGCTATTGCACAACTGGAGCAGCAATCTGTATGAGTTTGCGTGAAAAGGTAACTGTAAAAATACCTGCAAGCACAGCCAATCTCGGTCCGGGGTTTGATACCCTGGGCATGGCATTGTCTTTGTATGCCTGGTTGGAAATGAAACCTGCCGAGCAGACAACATTTCATCTTCACGGCAATCATTTGACAGGCCTGCCTACAGACAAATCGAATTTGATTTACGAAGTGGCCCAGATGGTATTCGATGAAGCCGGGGTGTCCGTACCTGAATTGGAGATTTCCATGTATTCCGATATTCCGCTTACGCGGGGACTCGGGAGCAGTGCATCAGCCATCGTTGGTGCATTGGCAGCAGCGAATGCATTAATTGGTGCACCTTTATCCGATGCCAAGCTTCTGGATATGGCCACATCCCTCGAGAAGCATCCTGATAATGTGGGAGCATCTCTGTATGGCGGTATTATTACGGCTGCATGGAATGGTCAACAGGTAGATCATATACGTATTGAACCACACCAGGATTTGCAGGCTTTGGTTATTGTACCTGAATTCCAGCTGTCTACTTCAAAAGCAAGGAATGTGATTCCTGAGCAATTTGGCATGTCTGATGTGGTGCATAACATTAGCAGATCCTCACTGCTCGTTGCGGCTTTGACGAGTGGACGACTGGATATGATTCAGAAGGCGATGTCAGATCGAATTCACCAACCATATCGGGCATCATTGGTGCCAGGCATGGCTGAGATATTGGAACATGCCGTCGATCATGGAGCGTTGGGAGCTGCCCTGAGCGGAGCTGGACCGACCGTATTGACTTTGGTAGATCGTCATGACACCCGGAAAGCGGGATTGGAACAATACTTGCTGGACACTATGGAGCGGGAGGGCATATCGGCCTCAGCACTGTGGCTCGATCCGGATTTGGACGGTGTAACCGTGCTGCCTGATCAAGACGAACGTCCTTTTCTGGACAGAATCAAAGGGGAAGTTAATGCATGAAACGAATTGCAGTATTACCTGAAGGCTCAGTCTCTCATGAGGCAATTGATTTCCTTTTCAACGGGGAACCATTGGATTTGCTTCATTCCAAGCTGATTTCGGATGTGTTTAGAGCAACGGATAGCGGGATTGCACAATACAGTGTCATTCCGATTGAAAATACCATCGAAGGTTCCGTTAGTCTTCATATGGACTGGCTTGTGAACGAGGTGGACATTCCGATGCAAGCGGAGTGGGTGTATCCATCCATCCAGAATGTTATTGGACATGGCTCGGAATTTAAGACAGAGAGTGGCGAGTATGACTTTGGTAGAATTACCAAGATTATGTCTCACCCTGTGGCTATTCCGCAGTGTCAGAATTTTATTCGGCTGCATTCACCCGGGGCCGATCTTGAAGGTGTGAACAGTACAGCCGAAGCTGTAGAAATTGTGAAAAAAAATCCGGGTAAGGGCTGGGTGGCTATCGGTACCAAACTTGCTGCTCAGAAGCATGGATTGGACATTATGGCTGAGCGGGTTACAGATCATGACAACAACTACACTCGTTTTGTGCTCATCGGCCATGAACCTGTGAACATTCCACGTGAACCGGATCATGTAAAAACCAGCTTGCTGGTGACGTTGCCAGAAGATGCACCGGGTGCGTTGCATCAGGTATTGTCGGCTTTTGCCTGGCGGAAGCTGAACTTGACCCGTCTCGAATCTCGTCCAACGAAGAAACGATTGGGCAGTTACTATTTTTACATTGATGTTGTGGAAACGGTCGATTCGGTATTGCTTACCGCAGCCATGGCAGAGATTGAAGCATTGAATTGTCAGGTGCGCGTTCTGGGTAGCTATCCTTGTTATACATATCCTTCGAGATAATTGACCTGATGGTGTTTGGGAATGTTAGAAGGTTGTCATAAGTCGGGGTAGAATGAGCGAGTAATGGCTTGTCATTTGGTGTACAATGGACGGGTTAATAACGTTTCGGAGTACAGGGAATGGATATTTTATGGAGGTGCAGTCATCGGTGGCAGAACAATGGATCTATTTGGATGGTCAATATGTGACCAAAGAGAACGCAACTGTTTCGGTATATGATCATGGATTTTTGTATGGAGACGGGATTTTCGAAGGTATTCGGATCTATAACGGAAATATTTTCAGATGTAAGGCCCACTTGGATCGTTTGTATGATTCGGCAAAATCCATTAGTTTGAACATTCCGCTGTCCATTGATGAGATGCTGGAAGTCATGGCTGAAACGGTACGCCGTAATGATATGCGTAATGGTTATATTCGTCTTATTGTATCGCGTGGCCCTGGTAATCTGGGGTTGGACCCATTACGTTGCCCTAAGGCATCCGTAATCATCATCGTGGAGCAATTGGCGATCTATCCGGAGGAAGCGTATCTTACTGGATTGAAAGCCGTGTCGGTATCCCAACGCCGGAACATTCCGGACGCATTGAATCCGAAAATTAAATCGTTAAACTATCTGAATAACATCCTGGTTAAAATCCAGTCTAACTATTCAGGTGCTGGTGAAGCAATTATGCTGAACTCCCAAGGTTACGTTACTGAGGGTTCAAGTGATAACATCTTCATCATCAAAAATGGTGTAGTGTACACGCCGCCTTGTTATCTCGGAGCACTTGAAGGGATTACACGTCAAGCGATTATCGATCTATGTGGCGAACTCGAGCTTGAATTAAAAGAAGTGCCATTCACCCTGCATGATGTGTATATCGCAGACGAAGTCTTTTTCACCGGGACAGCTGCAGAAGTTATCGCTGCATATGAAGTCGATGGAAGAACAATTGGCACGGGAGTAGCAGGTCCGGTAACGCTGAGACTGCTGGAAGCATTCCGTCAGATTGTTGACAAAGATGGATATAAAGTGTGGGAATCTTAAGTTAGAATTGCATAACATAGGGAACAGGAATCCTCCTTGTCCGATAAAATTCTGCATACCTGGTGTATGGGGATTTTGGAGACAGGAGGATTTTTTTTGTTTAGTTGATGTCATTAGCCCGGTTTCTGCATAGGATGTAGTAACGGTATGGGCGAATGTACTGCCCAAGTATGACGTCTAGGAGGTTAGTTCCCTGTGAAAATACACATGGTGAAAAAAGGCGACACATTATATCTGCTGTCCCAAAAATACAATGTAGCGCTGGACAAATTGATCGCGGCTAATCCGCAAATCACAAATCCCGACAAGTTGGATATTGGCATGAAGGTCAAAATTCCTGCCGAGCCAGTAACACCGAAACCGGAGGGTGTGCTCCACAGTCATAAGGTGCAGCAAGGAGATTCGTTATGGAAGTTGGCACAAGCCTGGGGAGTTCCTTTAAAAGACATGGTCAATGCCAATCCGCAGTTGAAAAATCCGAACGCTCTGCTGGTGGGGGAGACAGTTTATATTCCATCTATGCACGCACAAGGAAACAGCACATCTAATTCGGGTGCCAGCAATATTGCTGCTCATGAAAAGTTGTCACCTGAAGGTAAGGAATACACGGGAGTCAAAGAACCGGAACCACCGGCTCCAGTAGCGCCAACTCCCCCTGCTCCGGTAGCAGAGGTTCCTGTACCTGTTCCTGTTCCGGTCCCGCTGCCTGCTCCACCACCAGTCAATACGGAGAAGCCGAATGTGAAGCCTGAACTGGAGGTACTGCCGCAGTTACCGGAGCTTCCTGAAGTGAAACCCGAAAAGGAAACGCACAAAAAAGAAGAGGTTAAACCCGAAGTTTATGTAAAACCGGTAGCAGAATCCAAGAAATACACAATGCCTAATCTATCGCCAGAAAGTATGCCTTTGCCTGTAATGCCTAACACAAAGTCTCCAACTGAGGTTGCACCAGCAACGAAAAAACCTTGTGGTTGTGGTAATAAGTTGCATCATGCGCCAGCCGAGCACCCTTATGTTCAAATCCCGGTTCCTGTACAAGAGGTGTATGGTGCTCAGCAAGACATGTACACGGCAGGAGCGAGTAACAATGCGTCGTTTCCAGGGATTCCGGAAGTTAGTCCTTATAGTGGCAGTGATCTGCCTAACAGTCCGTGGACTGGCGCGGAGCAGGGTTATAACCACAATAACGCTATGCCGAATCTGTCCGCAGAAATGCAAAACAACTCATTTCCGATTGCGCCAGCTGGCGAAGTGAATAGTCCATTCCCAACGTATTCAGCACCTAGTCATATGAATCATCAGCCGCCTTTCATATCTCCATACTCAATGCTTCCGTACCCTCCATGCGGATGTGGCTCACATACACATATGCCTCAGTATACTTATCCTTCTCATGGTTATCAGGATCCGGCATGGAATATGTACGGTCCTTCGTACGGTATGCCGCCTGAAATGTCCACATCAACGATGCCAAACCAGCCTATTGAGTATGCTTATCAGAATCCGTACCCTACTCAGAACATGGTTCCCCCGTCCCCGCTTGGAGCATTTGGTGAAATGTATCCTCCTCAGGGGCAAGGGAAGGGTGGCAAAAAAGGGGGGCGTGAAGACGCTAACTTAAGTCAGGTAGCAATTGAAGAGGTTGGATCAGATTCGGAAGGGAAGTCCAAGCAAGCAGGGAGTAAGCCGGCCGCTGCAAAACGCAGAACAAACAAGACTCCTCTGAAGAATAAATCCAAGGTATCCGTGTCCGGGAAAACATCCAGAGAGGGTGCAGCTACTTCCAACCAACGGAAATCCGATAAAAAGCGTCGTAATCCATGGATACAAAACTAACCTGGGGATTGCGATTGATGAATAAGTGAGGTACCTGTTATATAAGCGGGAAGCCAGCTCTGTAATAGAGAGCTGGCTTCCCGCTTACCTGAGTGAACATTGAGTTGCGCATAACGGAGATATAGTTGCTCAGGAAATGATAGAAAGCATTTTATTAAGAAGTTATTGAAAACCCTTTCATAAATGTGTTAAAATATTTGTACCCTATGAGCGTAACCTAATATGATAGGACAAGATTAGGGAACGGATATGATAGCTTTAGCTAATGCAAAACTACTAAAGAAAAGAAATGAAAAAAACTGTTGCATTACATTCAGCCGTATGATATATTATTTAAGTCGCCGCTGAAACACACGGCTGGCACGGGAAACACAAGAGATGATGAAACAAGTTTGATCTTTGAAAACTGAACAACGAGTGAGTAAACATTCTGCTTGCAGAATGAACGCGAAAGTTTGAAACAAGCCTTGGCTTGAATCGACTGGAGCACAAATGAGATTTTTTAATCTCGTCAGATTCAAAATGAGCTTATCGCTCTTTTCAATACTTTATTGGAGAGTTTGATCCTGGCTCAGGACGAACGCTGGCGGCATGCCTAATACATGCAAGTCGAGCGGAGTTGATAGGAAGCTTGCTTCCTTGATACTTAGCGGCGGACGGGTGAGTAACACGTAGGCAACCTGCCCTCAAGTTTGGGACAACTACCGGAAACGGTAGCTAATACCGAATAGTTGTTTTCTTCGCCTGAAGGAAACTGGAAAGACGGAGCAATCTGTCACTTGGGGATGGGCCTGCGGCGCATTAGCTAGTTGGTGAGGTAACGGCTCACCAAGGCGACGATGCGTAGCCGACCTGAGAGGGTGATCGGCCACACTGGGACTGAGACACGGCCCAGACTCCTACGGGAGGCAGCAGTAGGGAATCTTCCGCAATGGGCGAAAGCCTGACGGAGCAATGCCGCGTGAGTGATGAAGGTTTTCGGATCGTAAAGCTCTGTTGCCAGGGAAGAACGCTTGGGAGAGTAACTGCTCTCAAGGTGACGGTACCTGAGAAGAAAGCCCCGGCTAACTACGTGCCAGCAGCCGCGGTAATACGTAGGGGGCAAGCGTTGTCCGGAATTATTGGGCGTAAAGCGCGCGCAGGCGGTCATTTAAGTCTGGTGTTTAATCCCGGGGCTCAACCCCGGATCGCACTGGAAACTGGGTGACTTGAGTGCAGAAGAGGAGAGTGGAATTCCACGTGTAGCGGTGAAATGCGTAGATATGTGGAGGAACACCAGTGGCGAAGGCGACTCTCTGGGCTGTAACTGACGCTGAGGCGCGAAAGCGTGGGGAGCAAACAGGATTAGATACCCTGGTAGTCCACGCCGTAAACGATGAGTGCTAGGTGTTAGGGGTTTCGATACCCTTGGTGCCGAAGTTAACACATTAAGCACTCCGCCTGGGGAGTACGGTCGCAAGACTGAAACTCAAAGGAATTGACGGGGACCCGCACAAGCAGTGGAGTATGTGGTTTAATTCGAAGCAACGCGAAGAACCTTACCAGGTCTTGACATCTGAATGACCGGTGCAGAGATGTACCTTTTCTTCGGAACATTCAAGACAGGTGGTGCATGGTTGTCGTCAGCTCGTGTCGTGAGATGTTGGGTTAAGTCCCGCAACGAGCGCAACCCTTATATTTAGTTGCCAGCACTTCGGGTGGGCACTCTAGATAGACTGCCGGTGACAAACCGGAGGAAGGTGGGGATGACGTCAAATCATCATGCCCCTTATGACCTGGGCTACACACGTACTACAATGGCCGGTACAACGGGCTGCGAAATCGCGAGATGGAGCCAATCCCAACAAAGCCGGTCTCAGTTCGGATTGCAGGCTGCAACTCGCCTGCATGAAGTCGGAATTGCTAGTAATCGCGGATCAGCATGCCGCGGTGAATACGTTCCCGGGTCTTGTACACACCGCCCGTCACACCACGAGAGTTTATAACACCCGAAGTCGGTGGGGTAACCGCAAGGAGCCAGCCGCCGAAGGTGGGATAGATGATTGGGGTGAAGTCGTAACAAGGTAGCCGTATCGGAAGGTGCGGCTGGATCACCTCCTTTCTATGGAGAATCGTTTCCTGCAACGGAAACATTCAAATATGCAGCTTAGCTGTAAAACACTCACTCGTTGCTCAGTTTTGAGAGCTCAAACTCTCAAACAGCTTGCTTTTGCATGGAGCTTGTTCTTTGAAAACTAGATATCGAAACGAAACAAACGCGAATTAGAACATTCCTTTAAGCTGATCTTGTGTAAACAAGTGAAGTGTTTATAAAGGTAGTTAAATTGCTTTTGTGATGGTATCGGGTGAGAGCGACTTTTGGATTTGGACGTAGTCCAAACCAAGGGAAGCGAGCGACCGAAACCGGAACAAAATGGTTAAGCTACTAAGAGCACACGGAGGATGCCTAGGCGCTAGGAGCCGATGAAGGACGTGGCGAACAACGAAACTGCCTCGGGGAGCTGTAAGCAAGCTTTGATCCGGGGGTGTCCGAATGGGGAAACCCAGCTGGGGTAATTTCCAGTTACTCATAACTGAATACATAGGTTATGTAGAGGCATACCAGGGGAACTGAAACATCTAAGTACCCTGAGGAAGAGAAAACAATAGTGATTCCGTCAGTAGCGGCGAGCGAACGCGGAGAAGCCCAAACCAGAGAGCTTGCTCTTTGGGGTTGTGGGACGTCTCACATGGAGTTACAAAGGAACCGGTTAAGCGAAGAGGTCTGGAAAGGCCCGCCAAAGAAGGTAAAAGCCCTGTAGTTGAAAGTTGGTTCCCTCCGAGACGGATCCCGAGTAGTGCGGGGCACGTGAAACCCCGTATGAATCCGGCAGGACCATCTGCCAAGGCTAAATACTTCCTAGCGACCGATAGTGAAGCAGTACCGTGAGGGAAAGGTGAAAAGCACCCCGGAAGGGGAGTGAAATAGAACCTGAAACCGTGTGCTTACAAAAAGTCAGAGCCCGTTTTAGGGGTGATGGCGTGCCTTTTGTAGAATGAACCGGCGAGTTACGTTCCCGTGCAAGGTTAAGGTGAAGAGCCGGAGCCGCAGCGAAAGCGAGTCTGAATAGGGCGATGTAGTACGTGGACGTAGACCCGAAACCGGGTGATCTACCCCTGTCCAGGGTGAAGGTGCGGTAACACGCACTGGAGGCCCGAACCCACGCATGTTGAAAAATGCGGGGATGAGGTGGGGGTAGCGGAGAAATTCCAATCGAACTCGGAGATAGCTGGTTCTCCCCGAAATAGCTTTAGGGCTAGCCTCGGAAAACAGAGTCGTGGAGGTAGAGCACTGATTGGGTGCGGGGCCCGCAAGGGTTACCAAGCTCAGTCAAACTCCGAATGCCATAGACTTACTTCCGGGAGTCAGACAGTGAGTGCTAAGATCCATTGTCAAAAGGGAAACAGCCCAGACCATCAGCTAAGGTCCCCAAGTGTGTGTTAAGTGGGAAAGGATGTGGAGTTGCACAGACAACCAGGATGTTGGCTTAGAAGCAGCCACCATTGAAAGAGTGCGTAATAGCTCACTGGTCGAGTGACTCTGCGCCGAAAATGTAACGGGGCTAAACACACCACCGAAGCTATGGCTTGATGCTTTGCATCAGGGGTAGGGGAGCGTTGTATAAGGGTTGAAGGTGTACCGTAAGGAGCGCTGGACATTATACAAGTGAGAATGCCGGTATGAGTAACGAAAAGATCAGTGAGAATCTGATCCGCCGAAAGCCTAAGGGTTCCTGAGGAAGGCTCGTCCGCTCAGGGTAAGTCGGGACCTAAGGCGAGGCCGAAAGGCGTAGTCGAAGGACAACAGGTCGAAATTCCTGTACCACCGTAAGCCGTTATGAGCAATGGGGGGACGCAGTAGGGTAGTGACGCGGACTGATGGATGTCCGTCTAAGCAGTGAGGCTGATGTGTAGGCAAATCCGCACATCGTAAGGCTGAGCTGTGATGGGGAGCGAAAATTATAGTAGCGAAGGTCATGATCTCACACTGCCAAGAAAAGCCTCTAGCCAGGTGATGGTGCCCGTACCGCAAACCGACACAGGTAGGCGAGAAGAGTATTCTAAGGCGCGCGGAAGAACTCTCGTTAAGGAACTCGGCAAAATGACCCCGTAACTTCGGGAGAAGGGGTGCCCCGGTAGTGTGAATAGCACGAGGGGGCCGCAGTGAAAAGGCCCAAGCGACTGTTTAGCAAAAACACAGGTCTGTGCGAAGCCGTAAGGCGAAGTATACGGGCTGACGCCTGCCCGGTGCTGGAAGGTTAAGGGGAGTGGTTAGGAGCAATCCGAAGCTGTGAACCGAAGCCCCAGTAAACGGCGGCCGTAACTATAACGGTCCTAAGGTAGCGAAATTCCTTGTCAGGTAAATTCTGACCCGCACGAATGGCGTAACGACTTGGGCGCTGTCTCAACGAGAGATCCGGTGAAATTTTAATACCTGTGAAGATGCAGGTTACCCGCGACAAGACGGAAAGACCCCATGGAGCTTTACTGCAGCTTGATATTGAATTTGGGTACGATCTGTACAGGATAGGTGGGAGCCTTTGAAGCATGAGCGCCAGCTTGTGTGGAGGCAACGTTGGGATACCACCCTGATCGTATCTAGGTTCTAACCTGGTACCGTAATCCGGTGCGGGGACAGTGTCAGGTGGGCAGTTTGACTGGGGCGGTCGCCTCCTAAAGAGTAACGGAGGCGCCCAAAGGTTCCCTCAGAATGGTTGGAAATCATTCGAAGAGTGCAAAGGCATAAGGGAGCTTGACTGCGAGACCTACAAGTCGAGCAGGGACGAAAGTCGGGCTTAGTGATCCGGTGGTACCGCATGGAAGGGCCATCGCTCAACGGATAAAAGCTACCCTGGGGATAACAGGCTTATCTCCCCCAAGAGTCCACATCGACGGGGAGGTTTGGCACCTCGATGTCGGCTCATCGCATCCTGGGGCTGAAGTAGGTCCCAAGGGTTGGGCTGTTCGCCCATTAAAGCGGTACGCGAGCTGGGTTCAGAACGTCGTGAGACAGTTCGGTCCCTATCTGTCGTGGGCGTAGGAAATTTGAGAGGAGCTGTCCTTAGTACGAGAGGACCGGGATGGACGTACCGCTGGTGTACCAGTTGTTCCGCCAGGAGCACCGCTGGGTAGCTATGTACGGACGGGATAAACGCTGAAAGCATCTAAGCGTGAAGCCCCCCTCAAGATGAGATTTCCCAGTATGTAAGACCCCTTGAAGACGACGAGGTAGATAGGCTGGGGGTGGAAGTGCAGCAATGCATGGAGCTGACCAGTACTAATCGGTCGAGGGCTTATCCAATAGCAAGTTGTAATTCGCATGTTTCGTTTCGAATCTAGTTTTCAGAGAACGATCTCTGAATGTAAGCTAAGCTATGCGTTTGGTGGCGATGGCGGAGGGGTTCCACACGTACCCATCCCGAACACGACCGTTAAGCCCTCTAGCGCCGATGGTACTTGGACCGCAGGGTCCTGGGAGAGTAGGACGCCGCCAAGCGAAACCCCATTGGGGTATTTTTTTTCGAAAATTGATAAGGGCCCTTAGCTCAGTTGGTTAGAGCGCACCTCTGATAAGGGTGAGGCCGGTGGTTCGAGTCCACCAGGGCCCATAGCAAGACCAAAACAAGAAATACACCAGAGTATGGGGCCATAGCTCAGCTGGGAGAGCGCCTGCCTTGCAAGCAGGAGGTCAGCGGTTCGATCCCGCTTGGCTCCACCATTCCCTGATAGCTCAGTTGGTAGAGCACTCGACTGTTAATCGAGTTGTCACAGGTTCGAGCCCTGTTCGGGGAGCCAGTAAGGCCCGTTGGTCAAGGGGTTAAGACACCTCCCTTTCACGGAGGTAACAGGGGTTCGAATCCCCTACGGGTCATAGCTATATTTATAGCTTCAACAAGGGATGAGAATCCCAAAGGTTCGTCGGAGGATATACCTCGTTAGCAACTGCTTCGCAGTCTCGAACGAAGTGAGAGTATCCCCTACGGATCATAATATGGAGGCTTAGCTCAGCTGGGAGAGCATCTGCCTTACAAGCAGAGGGTCGGGGGTTCGATCCCCTCAGCCTCCACCATATAAACTTTATAACGACGCGGGGTGGAGCAGCCCGGTAGCTCGTCGGGCTCATAACCCGAAGGCCGCAGGTTCAAATCCTGCCCCCGCAATTATACTTTCCTTTGAGAAAGTGATCTGGAACCGTGGTGTAGTTGGCCTAACATGCCTGCCTGTCACGCAGGAGATCGCGGGTTCGAATCCCGTCGGTTCCGCCATTTTTATATTAATAATACCGTGTGCGGAAGTGGCTCAGCGGTAGAGCATCGCCTTGCCAAGGCGAGGGTCGCGGGTTCGATTCCCGTCTTCCGCTCCAATATTTGCGCCCTTAGCTCAGCTGGATAGAGCGTTTGACTACGAATCAAAAGGCCGGGAGTTCGAATCTCTCAGGGCGCGCCATTATAACTTCAAATTTGCCGGCGTGGCGGAATGGCAGACGCGCTCGACTCAAAATCGAGTGGGAAACCGTGGAGGTTCGAGTCCTCTCGCCGGTATATATAACGGGATGTAGCTCAGCTTGGTAGAGCACCTGGTTTGGGACCAGGGGGTCGCATGTTCAAATCGTGTCATCCCGATCTCTAAAAACACTATCTATAATTAGATAGTGTTTTTTTTATATTTATCAATATAAGATTCTATAAATGCAAGTTCGATATTAACTATGACAAATTCTCTAAGCTAACACATGTCTGTTCCTTCTTCAGACCACAAGTTAGTTGTGCATAAAGCCTCGTTCTTTAGGTCACAATAGGTTTAAAAAGTGATAGAAGGGGTTCATGTGAACACGTTTAACTTCAGAAAACAATTCAAGAGACGCTGGAGACGGTGGAAACGAACAGTATGGATAACGGCGGCTTTGCTTGCAGTTACGATATTGGCTTACAGCGGGTTGTCCATCTCATCGGCGATTGAGCGTTTGCTGACAACTAATTTTAGTGAGGCAACCAGTGTGATGGGCCCTGTTACGCAGGAAACAAGATCAGAACAGGAGATTCAGGCGTTAGTAGAGCAACTTGATTCTGATCCGGATCATTTAACAAGTGTGGTTTTGGAGACAAAGTACATCTGCGGATTGGAAACAGAGCAGTTAGGCAAGATGGCTAGACCACAGTTGAAGATGCTGCTAGCTCAACATCCGGAATGGGATGCTACCGTTGGAACATCAGATGAGTTGCATTTGAAGCAACGTGTAGATGACCTTTCACCGCATTGTAAACAACAGGCTTATATCAGCATAGATGCTGTAGGGAACCTTAATTTGTACGAGGGTAAGCCTGCAGAAGAGAAGGTTATTCGTACGTTCTTTCAGTTGGATGTTGGGACGTTGGAGAGTTCTTTGCCTGAAGGCGTACTAGAGCAACTGCAGCAGGGTATTCGGATTCAGGACAAGGATGAATATGATAGCGTAATCTCTACGTTCAGTGACTATGCCGTGGATGAAGATCACCATTTAATCCGTAATGGCGGGTAATCCAAACGTCCTCGCCTACGGTATTAAAATTGTGAAGTACTGAAACGACGGTGCCAATAGCAATAACATTGGTGGTTACGTAACCAAGCGATAGACCCAAAAATATGTGGAATATGATGAAGGACATCGAAGAGATGTCCTTTTTGTCGTTTGAACTGAAATAGTTGAAAATACGAATAAACATGTAAAAAATCCACGAATAAAGACGAGTAATCAGTTAGACAAAGTTTTTCCTGCCGCAGGGTCTATCTTTTGTTATAATGAAATGAACGATACATATGTTCGCTTTTGTGAGGGAGAGATGGTTTTGCGTTTTTTGGGAATTGACCCGGGGATTGCGATTGTTGGTTTTGGTTTTGTGGATAAAATCGGCAGTAAGGTGGTACCCGTACAATATGGATGTATTCAGACGGAAGCTCATACCCCTGAAGAGGAACGGTTGCTTCACGTATATGAAGGTATGGTGCAATTGATTGATAAATACAAACCGGACGCAGTAGCGCTGGAGAAACTTTTTTTCAATCGGAACGTTACAACAGCAATGTCTGTCAGTCAGGCGAGAGGCGTTATGGTACTCGCTGCCGCACAGAAGGGTTTGCCTATTGCAGAATATACGCCAATGCAGATCAAGCAGGCTGTTGTTGGATACGGTAAAGCAGAGAAGAAGCAAGTACAGGAGATGGTCAAAATGTTCTTGCGTCTTCAGGTCGTTCCTAAGCCGGATGACGTAGCGGATGCATTGGCTGTAGCCGTGTGCCACGCACACTCTTATACATTAAATTCCAAGTTGAATGAGGTATTGCGAAAATGATTGATTTTCTAAGAGGACAGTTCATTCATGTAGAGAATGATTATATTGTGCTGGATGTTCATGGTGTAGGGTATCGCGTATTCTGTCCAAATCCATTTGCGTTTGCGAAGCAAGAAGGCGAAATTACCGTGTACACTCACCATCATGTGCGTGAGGATGCGATGTTGCTGTTTGGATTTGTTACACGGGATGAGCAGCGTTTGTTCCGTAAACTGATTGAAGTATCCGGTATCGGTCCAAAAGTGGCACTGGGCATACTCGCTGGAGGTACACCAGAACATGTGGTTACGGCGATTTACCAGGAGAATCTTACGTTCTTGACCAAATTGCCAGGCATCGGCAAGAAGACTGCACAACGCATGATTCTGGATCTCAAGGATAAGCTGGATAGCTTTGGCGCGGCAGCGTATGCAACAGGTTTGTTCGCTCCTCCATCGGAAGAGTCGGGAAGTGGTTCAGCCTGGGATGAGGCACGTGAAGGTCTCAAGGCACTTGGGTATACTGACAGTGAGCTTGATAAAGTATGGCTCAAATTGAAAAAGGATGTTACTACAGCAGATTCCGTTGATGTGTTGATGAAAAAGGCGCTGCAAATGCTGTTTACGGGATAATACAAATTGCATATTATAATATAGCTGTAGCCTGCAAAAAAAGGTAGGGATGAACATGGATGATCGGATTATTTCCGCGAACCTGATGATGGAGGACCAAAATGTTGAGTTGAGTCTTCGTCCCCGGTATCTGAATGAATATATCGGGCAGAATCAGGTGAAGGAAAATTTAAAGATATATATTGAAGCTGCCAAATTTCGTAATGAGGCATTGGATCACGTTTTGTTATATGGACCACCCGGACTGGGTAAAACAACACTTGCCAACATTATTGCCAACGAATTGGGTGTTAATTTACGAACTACGTCAGGCCCGGCCATTGAACGTCCAGGTGATCTTGCAGCATTGTTAACCAATCTGCAGGAAGGCGATGTCTTGTTTATTGATGAGATTCATCGTTTGCATCGTACCGTTGAAGAAGTCATGTACCCCGCTATGGAAGATTCGGCATTGGATATTATGATTGGTAAAGGTCCAAGTGCACGTTCCGTTCGGCTGGATCTGCCGCCATTCACTCTGATTGGGGCTACAACGCGTGCTGGCTTGCTGTCTGCTCCACTTCGAGATCGATTTGGTGTTATCAGTCGATTGGAATTCTACACGGTTGATGAGCTGGCTTATATCGTCTCACGATCTACAGAAATTTTGGGTGTGGAGATTGTGGGAGATGCTGCTGAAGAGATCGCATTACGCTCACGTGGGACACCAAGGATCGCCAACCGTTTGTTAAAACGAGTACGCGACTTTGCACAGGTACGTGGTGATGGGATTATAACGCAGACACTGGCGGAAGAAGCGCTGCAACGTCTCCAGATCGATCCGCGTGGCCTGGATGACATTGACCATAAGATGCTCAAATCGATGATCAACAGCTTCCGGGGAGGTCCCGTAGGATTGGATACCATTGCTGCTACAATCGGTGAAGAAAGTCAGACGATCCAGGATGTTTATGAACCGTATCTGCTTCAGATTGGTATGATTCAGCGTACACCAAGGGGCAGGATCGTAACAGATCTCGCCTATCATCATTTGGGTCTTCCTGTTCCACCAAGAGATGGGAAATAATGTTGAACATGCTCATTTTAACGTTAACCATAAACATTGAAATAATTACGTGTTAATCCGATATAAAATGAAAGAAATGCATGGAGAGGAGTCTGATTGTGGGAAAAGCAATACGAACGAAGAAGTGGAGTCGTCGATTGAAGGTACTGGCGGCAGCTCTTTTGACAGTGGGTTGTCTGCAAGTGCCTGCATATGCAGCAGGAAATGACGGACAGACGATCCGGGTAGCCATGTTTGCGAATCTGGGCAGTACGTATAAATCAACTACACCACTCATTACGCTTGAATCGACGGGACAATGGAGCATCCAATCGGAGAGCGGCGCAAATGTAAACCTTCCGGCAGGACAAGTCCGTTTCAGTGCAGATGGATTCCGAGTAAAGGTGTTGGAAACAGCGGATTTCAAAGCGGCATCGGCAGCAGCAAAATTGTTGCAGGCAACCGCAGATAAACCGTTGCTGTTCACAACGTCTGTGAATGGAAATGCCATTTACCAGCTCTACACAGGCAACTATGCAACGGAGGCACTGGCAGGACAAGCTGTTACACGAGTACAAAAGGTAGCAGCAGCTCAATTGGCTGGTCAAAAGCCAGCTGTAACGGGAAGTAAACGCCTTTCTGCTGGAACCTATGGTTCGATTCAGGAAGCAGAGGCGGCCCAAGCCAACCTTTTATCAACAGGAGTTAGTAGTGTCTATCCAGTCCTTCAACTGAGTGGAGGAAGCCAAGCATACGCGGTATGGGTGGGTGAAGCTTCAACGGATGCCGAATTAACCGCATTGAAGAACAGTGTGGAAGCCAAAGCTCCGGGGATAAGCCTTTCACCTGTCAATAATAGTGCAGGGCTCATCATCCGTCAGGATGCAGGATTAAGTACGGATGCACTCAAAACAGCTCCGCATTACACTATTGCAGGTACTGAATCCAAAGCATTGGTACAAGGGAATGGCAATGGTATCAAGGTAGTGGAACGTTCTCAGCGAACGTATCGTGGAGATATGGAAATTAGCATCGTAAGTGGTGATCTGGCGTTGGTCAACGTTGTTCCACTGGAGCAATACCTGTACTCTGTCGTAGGGGCAGAGGTGTATTCCTCCTGGCCTGCTGAAGCTCTGAAAGTTCAAGCCGTAGCTGCTCGATCCTACGCGCTTCAACAGGGTGAACGTTTCAAAATTGCAAATGTTGTGGATACAACGCTCAGCCAAGCCTATAACGGGATTGGTTCGGAGAACGATAAAGTAACCAGCGCAGTGGATGCAACTGCTGGAGAAGTGGTCAAGAGCGGTGGGAAAATCATCGAAGCTGTATTCTCCTCCAATGCGGGCGGCCAGACGGCTCATCCTTCTGAGGTATGGAACGGTGGAGCAGGTGTGTTCACCAATGTAGTTAGCTCGGGGGATACATCAGCCCAGGCAGGATTACATACGTGGTATCATGTGCTGCTCAGCTCAGGCGTTAGTGGGTACATTCGTGAGGATAACATCAAAGAATTAACGACCAAGACCAATGCAGGACTGGCTAAAGTGACGGTAACAGCTCAGAATACCAATGTGCGTGCCATTCCGTTAATTCAATCCACCGTTGAACCTGTAGCTAAAATGAATCCAGGCAACGAAGCTGTTGTACTGGCAAAAGTAGCTCAATCCAATGATTATGCTTGGGTGAGAGGACCTTTCACGTCTGCACAGTTGGTTAAATCCCTTCAGGGTAAAACGACAGCGTCTGTTCCTGCTTCCATCTCAACCTTGGAAGTGACCAAGCGTGGACCTTCCGGAAGAGCACTTGAAGTCACTGCCAATGGACAGGCTATGACGGTGAAATATGCCGATACATACCGCTCTGCGCTCGGTGGATTACCGAGCACTTTATTTGATATTGCAGGGACCGGAAGTTATACTGTATTAGGCGCTGACGGCAAAACAGCCAGTAAAACCGGCTCAAATGGTGCCTCTGTATTGTCTTCTTCTGGCGCAGGAACATCATCCGGTAATGCACTTGTAGTTATGAGTGGCGATGGTCAAGCGAGAGCGGTGACGCAGGGTCAGACCTTCATGTTCATCGGTCAGGGCAATGGCCACGGATTGGGCTTGTCCCAATGGGGAGCCAAAGGCATGGCAGATGAAGGGTATGATTACCAGGCAATATTGAAACACTATTATCAAAATGCGACTATTGTTAAGGAATGAAACTAAATGAATGTGAACTTATATGATTTTGAATTACCAGAGCAATTGATAGCACAGACGCCGTTGCTTGATCGCACGGCATCCCGTTTGCTTACCTTGAACAAAGATAGTGGTGAGATTAATCATCAAACGTTTCCTGATATTATCGATTTTCTGAATCCCGGTGATACATTGATTCTGAATGATACACGTGTTCTACCAGCCCGTCTGTTCGGTACAAAAGAAGATACCGGAGCAAAAGCGGAAGTGTTATTGCTCAAAAATGTGGAAGGCGACAAGTGGGAAGCACTGGTTAAGCCGGGTAAAAAGCTGAAAGCTGGTTCGGTCATCGTATTTGGTGATGAATTGAAGGCAATCATTGAAGAAGAGGGCGAGATGGGGGCACGTACACTTATGTTTACGTATGATGGAATCTTCCAAGAGATTCTGGACCGTCTGGGTGAGATGCCGTTGCCACCTTATATCAAAGAGACATTGGATGACCGTGAACGGTATCAGACCGTGTATGCAAAGCATGAAGGATCAGCGGCTGCACCTACAGCAGGATTACATTTTACGGATGAGTTGCTGGACCAAATTCGTGCCAAGGGCGTTAATGTTGCCTTCATTACGCTGCATGTAGGACTGGGAACGTTCAGACCGATGTCGGTTGACGTTGTTGAAGATCATGTCATGCATGAGGAGTATTACTCCTTGTCACAAGAAACGGCAGATCTGATTAACCAGACCAAAGAGAATGGACACCGTGTTTTTGCGGTTGGGACAACGAGCTGCCGGACTTTGGAAACGGTAGGCAGCAAATTTGAAAATGGAATACTGCAAGCGAGCAGCGGATGGACCAGCATTTTCATCTACCCAGGCTATTCCTTCAAAGTGATCGATGGGATGCTTACGAATTTTCATCTCCCGAAATCCACGTTGGTTATGTTGGTTAGTGCACTAGCAGGCAGGGAACATATTATGCAGGCATATGAGGAAGCCATCCAAGAGAAATACCGGTTCTTCAGCTTCGGCGATGCCATGTTGATATATTAGTATAACGATTAACTTTTAGAGGATGATTAAAACCAATGGCAGCAATTACGTATGAACATATCAAAACTTGCAAACAATCCGGTGCACGTCTAGGACGTGTACATACACCTCACGGTATTATTGAGACACCAACCTTTATGCCTGTAGGTACACAGGCGACTGTCAAAACAATGAGCCCTGAAGAGTTGAAAGAAATGGATGCTCAGATTATTTTGAGTAATACCTATCACCTGTTTCTGAGACCAGGACATGAAATCATCCGTGAAGCTGGCGGATTGCACAAATTCATGAACTGGGATCGTCCAATCCTGACGGACAGCGGCGGATTCCAAGTGTTTTCTCTTAGCGAGATGCGCAAGATTACGGAAGAAGGCGTTAACTTCCGCTCCCACTTGAATGGAGACAAGAAGTTCCTTTCACCTGAAGTGGCCATGGAAATCCAGAATGCACTTGGCTCCGATATTATGATGGCTTTTGATGAATGCCCACCGTATCCGGCTGAATATGAATATGTCAAAAAATCACTCGAAAGAACAAGCCGCTGGGCAGAACGTTGTCTCGAAAGTCACGCTCGTCCGCATGACCAAGGCCTGTTTGCCATCGTACAGGGAGGCATGCATGAAGATCTTCGCCGTCAGAGCGCCGCAGATTTGACTTCCATGGATTTCCCGGGGTATGCTATTGGTGGACTGAGTGTTGGAGAACCGAAACATTTGATGTATGGTGTATTGGATTATACGTTACCTTTGTTGCCGTACAATAAACCACGTTATTTGATGGGGGTAGGTTCGCCCGATGCGTTGATTGAGGGATCTATTCGTGGTGTGGACATGTTCGACTGTGTTCTGCCTACTCGGATTGCCCGTAACGGAACAACGATGACCAGTCAAGGACGTCTGGTAGTTCGCAATGCCAAGTTTGCAACCGATTTTGGACCATTAGATCCTGAATGTGATTGCTACACTTGTCGTAACTATTCCAGAGCTTATCTGCGTCATTTGATCAAAGCAGATGAAACATTTGGCCTGCGTTTGACAACGATCCATAATCTTCATTTCTTGCAGAATTTGATGCGTAATGTACGTAAAGCCATTATGGAAGATCGTTTGCTTGATTTCCGGGATGAATTTTTCGATCAATATGGTCTTCATGACAATGACAAAGGTTTCTGATTGAGTTTCTAAGGAAACCGGCGTAACAAGCAATATCTGTATGTATAGTCGATAAGGGGGAGTTTGAATGTTTCAGGGAATGACTCTAGCAGGAGCACAAGCAGGTGGAGGCATTGTATCTTTGATTGTACCTTTGGTACTCATGGTTGCAATTTTCTACTTCTTGATGATTCGTCCACAGAACAAAAAGCAAAAGCAACGGAATTCAATGCTGAGCCAATTGAAAAAGGGCGACAAAATTGTAACGATTGGTGGCCTTCACGGTACGATCGCTGAGATTACGGACGATGTGGTTGTATTGCGTGTAAACGATGTAACTAAGCTTACATTTGATCGTAATGCAATCAGCACGGCTGTAGCTCGTGATACGGCTGTTGAATAGTTACTGTAACATAGAATAACGAGGGTGCGTTTGTGGCGTATTCCCTAGTAGAGAACCGGATCTCCCTGGAGACCCGGTTCTCTTTTTTGATTTATGAGGGAAGGTCGATGTTCTTTACTAGTCAGTTAGGAGCGATGCGTATTAACACCGAATATACCACCGAGAGCTGAAATGAAGAACGCGCTAATCAGTTGTAAACTATCCTTCCAATTAAACGAAGCATCCAGCGCGAGAAATCCGATCAACAGCACAAGGAGTCCATATACGATTCCGGTAATCCCTCCGTAGTACCATCCTTTTTCACCAGAACGTTTGCCTGCGACAAAACCACCAACCAATAATGACAAGCCATGAACAACATAGGTATACAACGAGAGGTCCTGTTCCCGCATTCCGCTCATCCAGAGAAACAAGGAGAGAATAAATGCCCCGATAAACATCCATACAAAAGCCTGACAGAGGCCTGACAGAATCGGATTGGACACTCGAAACGAAACCAAGCGGCGGATCAATTGCATGAAGCAACCCCCTTGTACAAGTTATAAGTTAATACAGTGTATGGTCAAGCCTTCGGACTTATGAACTGTTTCCATTAAATGAACGGATTATTTCTGCATGAGCATGTAAGGTTCAGGTCAAAATAGGGATTGCACTACCCCGCTAACTGTTAAAAACTCAGTTTCGAAGGAGGACCCCTGTTGTGAACTTCCCAGATGTCGGATCACATATCTTTCGAACCATTCTCATGTACTTTCTGGTGTATTGTGCAATGAGGGTTATGGGTAAACGTGAGATTGGTAAGCTATCCATGTTTGATCTTGTCGTGTCCATTATGCTTGCTGAAATGGCTGCTTTTGTCATTGAAGATATTGATAAACCACTCTCTTATGGGATTGCCCCCATGCTTACCTTGATCATTGTACAGATCGGAATGGCCTTTATAGGTCTTAAAAGTCGGCGTCTTCGCCTGATAATTGATGGCAAACCTACTGTTTTGATCTCCAAAGGCGTTCTTCACCGGGATGAGATGCGGAAGCAACGATATAATCTGGATGATCTATTGCAACAACTCCGTGAGCAGAATGTAGACAGTATCGGTGAGGTTGATTTCGCTATTTTGGAGACCACAGGCAAGTTGACCGTTTTTCCCAAGGATGAGAATACTTCTAACGACAGTAATTCTTCCGGTTCCGACTCAGAAGATTCTTCTTCCAGTAAATCCAAAACGGGAAAAAACCAGATTGACGGATTTCCAAATATCAAATATGAAGGTCTGCCACTCCCCTTAATTATGGACGGAAAGGTCCAGGATCAGAATCTGGAGATCATCCAGAAAACGAGATTTTGGCTGAAAAATCAAATTCAACATAACGGAATTCTGGATTTCAAGGATGTATTTATATGCTCCATTGACCACAATGGGAAGATATATGTCAGTCCAAAAGATGATAAAAAATGAAAATCATTTGCCTGATCGGCGCTTGAACCATGAACCAATCAAAGGAGCACGGGACAGATCATGAAAGTCAATCATTTTGGTCCAGCCCATGACGATGAAATACACGATAAGCCCGACAAAAGGAGCGAGAAGCATCCTCACCCAAAAAGGCAATATCATGGCAGTCTCTTCGTATACGAGTAGGGTCGCTGCTCCCATGATAATCATTCCTGCACCCGTCTTCACCCAATCCATCATCTTGAAGCGGAACTGTAGCAGGCTACGTACGCTTTGGGCATGTAACAGGGTAACTACCGTAGAATTCACACAGATGGCGATGACTGCACCGAAGATACCATATTCAGGCCGGGACGCAAGCGTTAGAATCAACGTGATTTTGATAACTGCACCTATAAACGTATTTAGCAATGCTTTACCCGGACGGTCAAGAGCTTGTAGTGCAGCTTGAAGAGGAGCTTGAATATAAATGAACAAAGCAAAAGGAGCCATTAGCTTCAGCATGCTTCCGATCGATGCATCATTATACAGAACAAGACACATCGGTTCGGCAAGCACATACATAAACACAGAAAACGGAGCACCTGTCACCAGTGCCAAGCGTAATGCCTGATGCATTCTTTTGTGAATCAGTGCGCGATCTCCCTGAGCAGAAGCTTCAGACAGTGAAGGCACAAGTGATGTCGCGAGCGATGAGGTTAGTGCCCCCGGCAGCAGCAGCAAGGGAATAATCATACCTTGTAATGCACCATATTGTGCTGTAGCGAGCCCTTTGGATATGCCTGCCAGAGCCAGACTCTGGGCAGTAACAATAGTTTCGGCCAGATAGGATAAGGAGCCAACCAATCGGCCTGCTGTAACAGGAATAGAGATTGCAAGCAAACGCCGGATTAATCCCGGCTGTGGAGTACCCGTTTCTTTCAGAACTGAAGGTATTGGGTTTAAAGGTTTGGCTGTGAGATTGGACATGTTCTGTTGCATAGCGAGTGGTAACTCTTTCTTCTGCCTGTTATACTTCCACAAGAGTACAAGCATACCGCCGAATTCTCCAACGAGCGCTCCCAGCATGGCACCAGCAGCAGCTTGGGCAATACCGTGGGGGAGGAGAAGCCAGGCAAACCAAATGACACAGACGATACGAATGATGGTTTCAACAATGGATGAAATGGCAGTAGGCATCATGTTTTGCTTACCTTGGAAATACCCTCTGTAGACAGCAGATACGGCGATAATGGCAATCATGGGGCTCATACTAACGAACGTATGGTACACCCGCTCATCTGTGAGCACGTACTTGGTAACCCAGGGTGCAAATAGGATGCACAAAAACATGAATACAACACCCAGGGTCAACGTAAAGCTTAAGCTTACTTGCAGGATTCGCTGGGGGGAATAACGATTGGCACCGGTATCAGCTTCGGCTACGAGCTTGGCTACGGCGAGCGGAATACCACCCGTAATTAATGTCACCAGTACGATAAAAAAGGGATAGCTCAATTGGTAGATGCCAACACCTTCTGCACCAATGACTCGTGGCAGCGCAATGCGCGGAATGAAACCAAGTATTCGATTAATTATGCCTGCCGCGAGCAGGATCATGGCCCCCTGGATAAATGTCTGTTTCTTCAAGACTACCCCTCTTTCCCGGTTGAAAGTACAGGCTATCAACATAAACGGGACAAAGCCGTTGTTCTTCATCCTATGCCAGTCCTTTATCTTCTCATGACAACTTGGACACGATTAACAAAAAGAACCATAATCAGCAAGAAGGAATATGATCAGGCGAAGTCGAATCATGTAATATTGATGCCGCATAAAGGCTTGGATGTACGAAGGGAGGCTCCCCGTTGGAAGAAATGAATGATGTGGAGTTGGAACAGTCAATAGAGATGCTCTGCCGTAGCAAAGCGGAGGAATTAAGGCTTGTCGGTTACGAATATGTCACCAGCAAAGATGTCTGGAATTGCGTCAGTCATAAATATGAAAAACAGGGCATTCCACCGCTTCACCAGCTGGTGAACGACATTTTGTCACTGAAAGCAACAAGCTTTATGAACTTTATGACCGTGTCTGCATACCGGGGGTCCTCTTTCTAGACGAAAGGGATCTTTTTTGTTGAAAATTGACTGCTTTTTACGGCATCGCTATAATAGGAATATTGAGAACGAAAGGGGATCTAGGAACGGCATGAAAAGAATTATCAGTTTCATTCTGGTCGTGCTTGTTACCACAGGGGTAATGGTGGGAACAAGCCCGGAACTGCTCAAAAATATACGCTTGGGCCTTGATTTAAAGGGAGGCTACGAGATCTTATATGAAGCAGAGCCGCTCGAAGCAGGTCAACAAGTCACCAAAGCATCTTTGGTGCAAACGGCCAAAAGCCTTGAAAGCCGCGCCAATGCGCTCGGAACAAGCGAACCGGAGGTAACCACTGAAGGAAGCAACCGGATTCGATTGAAGTTGGCAGGGGTTACGGATGAGGCTGAAGTTAGAGCCAAAATGAAAGAACCGGCTGTTTTGACCTTCCGTAGTAAAGCTGAGAACGACAAGGAAGGCGAATACACCAAAATCGAACTTCGCGGAAATGAATTTGTTGAGAATGCAGCCAAAGTTGTGTTCACTCAATTGAATGAGCCTATGATTGACATTCAAGTGAAAGACAAAGCCAAATTTTCCGAGATTACCAAACGTTTGATCGGACAACCTCTCGCTATTTATTTGGACGATGAGCTGTTATCTGCTCCAACCGTTAGACAACAGTTGACAGATGGTTCCGCTCAGATTTCGGGTGCTTACACACGTGATGAAGCAAACCAGCTTCGTGACACCATTAACCTGGGTGCATTGCCACTGAAACTTACAGAGAAGTATTCACAAAGTGTTGGTGCAACACTTGGTAAACTTTCTCTGGATCAGACCATTAAAGCGGGATTGATTGGTTCCGTTATTATTCTAGTGTTTATGATTGGGCTTTATCGCATTCCTGGTATTATCGCGAGTTTTGCCTTGATTACACATACGTGGCTGGTACTTGCAATCTTCTATTTAGGAGAATTCGTGCTTACCCTTCCAGGTATTGCGGCGTTTATCCTGGGTATAGGGATGGCGGTGGATGCCAATATCATCACGTACGAACGGATTAAAGAAGAGATGCGCAGTGGTAAGTCGATCTTGTCTTCGGTTAAAGCGGGTGGTAAACATTCCTTCCGAACAATCATTGACTCCAACATCACAACCATTATTGCTGCGGCTGTTATGTTCTTCTTGGGAACAGGTGCGGTTAAAGGTTTTGCACTCGTGCTGATTTTTGATATTGTCACCAGTATTATCACGAATATTTTCTTCTCCCGCTTCCTGTTGACCCTGCTTGTACGGGGTAACGTGTTGAAGAAGCCTAAGTACTTCGGAGTGAAGGAGAGTGAAATTCGTGCGCTTTAATTGGAATTTTGATTATGTTAAAGGTAGTAAGATTGCCTATATCTTCTCGATTATTCTGACGATTACGGGGATCATCAGCATTCTGGCTTTGGGTTTGAATTATGCAGTTGATTTCCGTGCTGGATCGAATGTGGATATCTCGGTATCCAAAGCAATCACAGCGGAGCAGATTAAACCTATCGTTAAGGACATCGGTGTTGATGAGGGTGACGTTACCATTACATCGGGGGCTGACCGTGTAAATGTTCGTTTCTCGAACGTATTGGATGAAAATCAAGAAAGTAAGTTCAAAGAAGAATTTGCCAAACTGGATGCATCAGCTTCCTATGAAGTAAATACCGTTGATCCAGAGATGGCCAAAGAATTGGAGCGCAACGCGATCTACGCGGTACTCATTGCAAGTATCGGGATCATGATCTATGTTGCGATCCGATTTGAGTGGCGCTTTGGTTTGGCTGCGGTTATCGCACTCTTCCATGATGCATTTGTTGTAATAAGTGTGTTCTCCATCTTCCGTTTGGAAGTCGATCTGACCTTCATTACCGCAGTATTGACCATTGTCGGGTTCTCGATCAACGATACGATCGTTATCTTTGACCGGATTCGTGAGAATCTGCGTTTTGCCAAAAAGACAACCAAAGCCGACCTACGCGAGGTAGTCAATCGCAGTTTGGCTCAAACGATGACACGTTCCCTGAATACAACATTCACCGTGTTTGCAGCTTCAATCTGTTTGTTCATATTTGGTGGAGAATCCATTCGCATGTTCTCTCTTGCGATGGTTATCGGAACACTGTTCGGCGCATATTCTTCAATCTATATCGCTGCCCCACTATGGCTGATGCTCAAAGGTAAACAAGTGGATAAGCCAAAAACAGTAGCTAAAGAATCCAACTAAACATCTTATTGTGAAGCCGCGTCTGCCAGGCGCGGTTTTGCAACTTTATGTACAGAATTAAGGGGGAATATTCATGACCAGAGAACATATCCCATCTGCTCAGGCTGCCACATGGAGCGGTATTGCCGGTAATATGGGACTTGCGGTGATCAAAGCGGGAGTCGGTTATATGGCAAACAGCAAATCATTGCTCGCTGACGGCTTGTATTCTGCTTCTGAAGCTGGTTCTGCCCTGGCTGGTCTCTTTCCCTCCAAGTCTGTACGCGATAAGAGCAAGGCTCGCAGGGGACGGTTTAGAGAACATTCACGTGTTGCCAGACCGGGAATTTCAGTATTGTTATCTGTCCTGATCCTCATGGGTGGATTACAGCTTGCCATCTCTGCATTGGGTAGCCTCTCTGGAAGTGAACCGGAAGCACCTGGCAAGTCAGTACTTTTGGTGGCTGTTGCGGCTCTGGCTGTGAAGGAAGCGATTTTTCAATTTCAGTACAGATATTTCCGTAAACGAAACCAGTCTCAGGCGCTGGCCTATGCACAGCAACATCGTCGTGCGCTCTATTGCTCGCTCACCGTGTTAATCGGCATTATAGGATCGATGGCTGGTGAAGAGATGGGTTTGAGCATGTTGCTCTACCTGGACCCCACGGCAGCGTTGATTGCTTCCTGTTTTGTGCTTCACAAGGGTTACCGAATGATTGTGGACACAGTCTATGGTTCACTCGTTCAGGAACTGCAGCAGGAAGAAGCGTCAGATTTCAAAGAGACTGTACAGCGGGTGTATGGCATCATTACCATTGAACATTTGGTTGCACGTGAACAGGAACATGACGTTACGATTGAGCTGGTTATTAGTGTGAATCCAAGAATCTCAATACTGGAAGCACAGGAGATTGCGAATCGCGCCAAGACACTACTGCTAACCCGGTTCAGTCATGTGAAAGAAGTACAGATTCAAGCGATACCTTATGATCCAGGTTATCCTTATAAATCCAATCATGAACTGCCCGATCACGAAGCGACATTAATTCAGTAGTGAAGCGCGGGTCCAGTAGATCAGGAAAGGAGCGTTATCATTGCTTTATTCGCAATACCGGTGGAATACACCGAATATCGATTTGGAGGCGGCTGCGGGACTCTCGCAGGCGCTTTCAGTTTCCCCCCTTGTTGGACGTTTGCTTGTCAGTCGAGGAGTGCACAATGAGAAGGAGGCCGAACGTTTTTTGCATCCTGATCTGAATCAGATGCATGATCCCTATCTGCTCCTCGGCATGAATGAAGCTGTGCCACGTATCAAGTTGGCATTGGAGCGGGAAGAACATATTTTGATCTACGGGGATTATGATGCTGATGGCGTATCCAGCACATCGCTCATGATCCATTTGATGCGTCATCTTGGGGCTTCGTACGATATTTATATCCCTCATCGCTCGAATGAAGGGTATGGATTACACAACCATGCGTTGGATTGGGCCCATCAACAAGGCGTTTCATTGATTATTACCGTGGACACCGGAATCAGTGCTGTTGAACAGATTGCCTATGCGGCAACGCTGGGCATCGAAGTCATTGTGACAGATCACCACGAGCCGCCTGAAATTTTGCCCGAAGCCTTTACACTTATTAATCCGAAACTTCCAGGATGCCCGTATCCTTTTAAAGGTTTGGCAGGAGCGGGAGTAGCCTTGAAGCTCGCTCAGGCATTAATCGGGGAAGTGCCCGGTGAATGGATGGAGATTGCCGCCATCGGCACCGTTGCCGATCTGATGCCTTTGGAAGGGGAGAACCGGGTTATTGTCAGTTATGGAATAGAATCGATGCGTGGTTCACGTCTTCCTGGTGTAAGTGCATTGCTGGAAATCAGTGGTGTGGATCAGAGTCAGGTGACTTCAATTAATATTGCCTTTGCCATGGCGCCTCGTATTAATGCCAGTGGACGTTTGGATCATGCCGGGAGAGCGGTATCGCTTCTCACCACCGAGAATCTGGATGAAGCTCATACGCTTGCGGGCCAGCTTGATCTATTGAATCGGGAGCGGCAGCAAGTTGTAGAGGGCATATTACAAGAAGCAACTGCACAGTTGGAACAAAAGATACAGCTTCGTTCAGGATCCGTTCCAGATGTAATCGTATTGGCTGGTGAGGGCTGGAACGTTGGAGTGGTTGGTATTGTGGCTTCCAAATTGCTGGAACGTTATTACCGACCTACACTTATCCTTGGGATCGATCCAGAGAGCGGTGTCTGCAAGGGCTCTGCTCGCTCCATTGAGGGCTTGGATATCTATCAGGCACTCACAGTCAATAAACACACTATGGACCATTACGGGGGACACCCTGCAGCAGCAGGTATGACCTTGCATCGGGATCAGCTGGAAGAACTTGAGGCTGGTTTGAATGAGTTTGCTGCATCTGTATTAACTGAAGAGGACTTTGTACCTCAACGTCTTGCGGATGATGAATGCAGAATCAGTGATGTTCCGCTGAAAGTGATCCAGGAGATCGACAGATTGCAGCCTTTTGGAATGAGCAATCCTTCGCCACGGTTTGTATTGAGAAGTGTGACTGTGAAGGAAACCAGAACAATGGGACGAGAGAAACGCCATCTGAAACTGGTTCTGGAACAGGATGGTCAGCAACTGGAAACCGTCGCTTTTGGCAAGGGAGCGTTAGCAGAGTTTCTTCTCCCAGGTTCCGTTATTGATGTGATGGGAGAACTGTCCATCAATGAATGGAATGGGATGAGAAAACCTCAATTGATGCTTCAGGACATTCATGTTCCTCAGGTCCAAGTGTTTGATTTGCGCGGTAATGCCGAGCCTTTAAATGCGATGAAGCATTTCTTGAGCTCACTTGAGGTGCATCTGCGATATAAATCTGGTTCTGTTGGTGCTATTGTTCGGAAAGAAACAGATGTTTCCGAGGGAAATTCATTGTATGAACCTTGCCTTTGGGTATATGATAGAAAGGTCGGGTTATTTCCGTGTAATGCTGCTGCACAGCATTATGGACAGGAACAAGTCCGGACGTTATTTGTGTTTGATACGCCGGAAACCCCGGAACAACTTAATGCCATGCTGGCTTTGTTCAGTGGAGCTGAGAATATCATCCTTCTGCACGGATCAGGCAACCGCCGAGATCGCCTTCAGATGCCTTCCAGAGAACTCTTTAAGCGTATTTATATGCAGGTGTTGAAATGGAAAGCTGAACCCGTGGAGGAACAAGAGGTTACTCCTGTGCTCAGTCGTCAGTGTGGTTGTTCGCCGCGCATGATTACGATGATGTTGGATGTATTCGAAGAGTTATCCTTCATTACCCGTGATAACGGCAAAATTGCGTTTGTGGATAACCCGCCTAAGCGTGAACTAACCGCTTCACGTCACTATAAGGCGCTGGAAAACATGGCCGAAATAGAACAGGTGATGCTGGATGCAGCCACACCGCAACTGACACAATGGATGATATCCCGGATGAAGGGCGTATCTTAGATGGAAGTTTGTGTATTTATTTTAGGAGGAGATTATTTTGGATTTTAAAGATTATATTCGTGTCATCCCTGACTTTCCACAACCGGGAATCAGCTTTAAGGACATTACAACATTGTTGAAGGATGGAGAAATGTACCGCAATGCGATCAATGAACTGAAAGTGATGGTTTCTGATCTCAAAATTGACGTTATTGCTGGACCTGAAGCACGTGGTTTCGTTGTGGGCGCCCCTCTGGCATACGCTCTTGGTGTCGGTTTTGCTCCGATTCGCAAAAGTGGAAAACTGCCTGGAGAGACGATTGAAGTTGGTTATGATCTCGAGTATGGCAAGGATACACTCGCGATGCACACAGATGCGATTGAAAAAGGTCAAAATGTCCTGATCGCAGATGATCTGCTCGCAACGGGTGGAACGATTGCAACTTCCATCAACTTGATTGAACAATTGGGTGGGAAAGTTGTCGGAGCTGCCTTCCTGATTGAGCTGTCTGATCTGAATGGTCGTGCTAAATTGCCAGAAATCGATGTATTCACATTGATGAATTATTAAGCTGAAATCTCCACATGTACCGCTGTGATGAAACATGAATTGTTTTTTCCGTTTCCCGGGAAATAATATACAGCATTAATGATTATCAAAAAGCCTGTTCTTCCAACCGTAAGGTTAGGGAGAACAGGCTTTTTGATGTGTATACGATGGAAATTAATCGGGCATTTTTTCAGTGATAGGCTGTTTACGCGAATCGTCATTCAACCAACCCAGCACTTCAAACAGTTTGAACAACAAGCTCATCAGGATTCCGACGATGGTTGCCAGTGCCATCCCTTTCAGATGAACGCCGTAGAAGGTAACTTCTGTACCACTTAGTCCGATGACCAATACAAGTGTAGTAAGCAGCAGATTGGTCGGTTTGGCAAAATCGACTTTCTGTTCAACCAGAATACGCAGACCAGATGCTGCAATAACCCCAAACAGAAGCAGGGATACACCACCCATAACGGGCACAGGAATATTCGCTACAAGCGCCGAGAATGTTCCTGAGAAGGAGAGTACGATTGCAATGACTGCTGCGCCACCAATGACATATGTGGAGTAGACGCGAGTCAGGGCCATAACACCGATGTTCTCACCATAGGTTGTATTAGGAGTTGATCCTACAAACCCGGACAGAATGGTAGATACGCCGTTACCAAGCAGGGAACGATGAAGCCCAGGGTCTTTCGACAGATCTTTGCCTACAATGCTGCTCGTTACAAGCAAATGTCCAATATGTTCAACGATAACCACAAGCGCTACAGGTAAAATGGTGAAAATAACGGACCAGTCAAATGTAGGCGTTGTTACGGTTGGTAGTGAGATGAAATCAGCGTTTCCAATAGCCTGTTTATCAACCAGACCCATAGAATAGCCAAGGATATAACCAACTACGATACCGATTAAAATATGAATGATTTTGGGGAATCCACGGAACGTTACGGCTCCAATGACAGTGATACCAAGCGTGGCCATGGATAAAATAATGGGTTTGGCCTGCGGCACCCAGTTTGGGTTAGCAACAGGATCAGAGTTAATCAATCCTGCCATACCAGCTGCAACAGGTACAAGCTCCAGACCGATCAGAGCAACGATGGCGCCCATAACCGCTGGTGGGAAGACTACGTTAATCCATCCGGTACCCGCAAATTTAATAATGAGGGCCACGAAACAGAAAACAAGTCCTGTTATGATAAAAGCTCCAAGTGCCATGGAGTAGCCATTCTCTGGATGTTGTTTTAATACCATTGTGACAGGTGCAATAAAGGCAAAGCTTGATCCGAGATATGCTGGAATCTTACCTTTGCACATGAGTATGTACAACAATGTTCCAATCCCGTTCATCAGCAGGATCATACTTGGATCAACACCGAACAGGTTTGGTACAAGCACCGTACTGCCAAACATGGCGAACAAATGCTGAAGGCTGAGCAGTGAACCTGAGCCAAGTGGCATCTTTTGATTAACCTGAATTTCGCGTTGCAATGAATTTCATCTCCTTTTCCGAAACACAAACTTTCAATAGATTACAGAGTTTCTCTTAATTAATCAATAACATTTTTGACGTAGCAAAGCGATGGATTTTATATTTTCATGAATTTTCCTTCTATTTCAGCAAATAACGGCAATAATACATAAGAAATAAGAAATACATCCAATCCCCTGTGAGTCATAGGGAAATGGGATAGAAGTAATTCAGATCACCAATATAAAAATTGGATAAGCGCTCTTATTCGTCAGCAGTTGACGGGAAACGGGCGAAGCGTCATAATTATAGGAAATTACTTTTACGGGGAACCTGTGTTGCAGCACTGTCACGGGTTCCATTTGGTATAGAAAGGACACGGAACAGATCAGAATGGGCATAGAGCAATTACTCGAGAAGGCCGGGGCATATATCAAAGAACCCGATCTGGTGCGCATACGAGAAGCTTACGAATTTGCTGATCAGGCCCACCATGGACAGACGCGAAAATCGGGAGAACCGTATATTCTGCATCCGCTTGCGGTTGCCGACATTGTTGTGAACATGCAGATGGACACCATCTCCATAATAGCAGCGCTTCTTCATGATGTAGTAGAGGATACTACGGTCTCACTTGAAGAGATCCGCAATCATTTCGGCAATACGTGTGCCATGCTTGTTGACGGCTTGACGAAGCTGGAACGTATTCAGTTTCGCTCCAAGGAAGAACAGCAGAACGAGAACTACCGCAAAATGTTCATCGCCATGGCGCAGGACATCCGTGTCATCGTGATTAAATTGGCTGACCGTCTGCATAATATGCGGACACTCAAGTTTCAGTCGGAAGAAAGCCAGCGCCGGATTTCATATGAGACGCTGGAAATTTTTTGTCCGATTGCAAACCGTTTGGGTATCTCTGCAATCAAATGGGAAATGGAGGACATCGCCCTCCGTTATTTGAATCCGCAGCAGTATTACCGAATTGCAAACCTGATGCACAAAAAACGTGCAGAACGTGAGCAATATATTGATACGGTTATGGATGGAATTACGAACAAGCTCGATGAGATGGGAATTCAGGCAGACCTTTCGGGACGCCCGAAACATATCTACAGCGTGTTCAAGAAAATGACCACCAAAAACAAGCAGTTTAACGAAATTTACGATCTGCTTGCCATTCGTATTATTGTGGATAATATCAAGGATTGTTATGCTACCTTGGGAATTATACACACGCTATGGAAACCGATGCCTGGACGCTTCAAAGACTACATTGCGATGCCAAAGGCGAATATGTATCAATCGCTGCATACAACGGTAGTTGGTCCCAATGGCGAACCAACGGAAGTACAGATTCGGACATGGGATATGCACCGGACTGCTGAATTTGGTATTGCTGCCCACTGGGCCTACAAAGAAGGCGCTGCGAACGGAAATCATTTTGAAGACAAGATTACGTTCTTCCGTGAAATTCTTGAACTTCAAAACGAAGCACAGGATGCATCAGAATTCGTAGAGTCACTCAAAATGGATTTCTTCTCGGATCTGGTATTTGTATTTACGCCAAAAGGAGAAGTCATCGAATTGCCAATCGGCTCTGTTCCTTTGGATTTTGCTTATCGAATCCATACGGAGGTTGGTAATCGGACCATTGGTGCCAAAGTAAACGGTCGGATTGTTCCGCTCGATTATCATCTGAAGACAGGTGATATCATCGAAATTTTGACGTCCAAACATTCTTACGGACCGAGCCAGGACTGGATGAAAATTGCGAAATCTTCTCATGCACGAGCGAAGATCAAGCAATGGTTCAAGAAGGAACGCCGTGAAGAAAACGTTGAAAAAGGTCGGGAGAGCTGTGAGCGTGAATTAAAACGTATGGGGCTTGATCCTTCTGCGTGGATGACGGATGACAAGTTGATGGAAGCTGCCAAAAAATATGCGTTTAACGATATTGATGACATGCTTGCGGCTGTTGGATTTGGTGGGATTACTGCTGCACAGATTGTAACAAAAGCAACCGAAAAACTGCGTAAAGAGCAGGAAGAGTCCAGTTTGCTGGAATTAAATTCCGAGATGCGCGAGCTGAAACCTGCGCCTGAGCGCAGAAATCGACCAACCAACGGTATTCGTGTCAAAGGCATCGATAATCTGCTTGTTCGATTCGCACGATGCTGTAATCCTGTACCTGGGGATGAAATTATCGGATACGTTACACGTGGACGCGGCGTTTCCGTACACCGTAGTGACTGTCCGAATATTCCGACAAGTGCAGATGGAGAAGAAGCAGCACGTGTTATTGAGGTGGAGTGGGAAGAGAATATCGAAGCAAGTTACAGTGTGGATATTGAGATTACAGGCCATGATCGGAATGGCTTGCTTAACGAGGTACTTCAGGCTGTATCCGAAAGTAAAACCAATATATCTGCCGTTACAGGACGGACAGATAAAAATAAATTAGCATTGGTGCACGTCACAATTCTGATTCGTAATACGGATCATCTGCAATCCGTTGTAGAACGGATCAAACGTGTGAAAGATGTCTATTCGGTGCATCGGATTATGCAGTAAGGAGCCTGTAAGATGAGGGTGCTTGTACAACGCTGTAAAGAGGCTCAGGTGACCGTGGGAGACGAGCTGACAGGTAAGATCGAATCCGGATTAATGCTACTCGTGGGCATTACCCATGAGGATACCGCGAAGGATGCCCAGTATCTGGCTGACAAAGTTAGTGGGTTGCGGATATTTGAGGATGATCAGGAGAAGATGAATCTCAGTCTGCTTGATGTTGGCGGTGCTGTATTGTCTGTTTCCCAATTCACCCTGTACGGAGATTGTCGCAAAGGAAAGCGCCCGAGCTTTGCAGCTGCGGCCCGACCTGAAGCGGCAGAACTGTTATATGAAACGTTTAATCAACTGCTACGTGATAAAGGTATTCAGGTTGAAACCGGGCGTTTCGGAGCGATGATGGATGTAACATTTACCAACTGGGGACCCGTGACTTTGATGCTTGAAAGTCCGGTTCGTCATGAACCAAGTGCATAATTCCATGGGGTTCAGGCCATAATAAGGGATAATTCGTTGATGACTATTTCATGATCAAAGGAGTATCCATCCAATTATGCGCCAATCTGCGAAAGAAACACGTGCCCGTACAGAACCTTTGTTACTCCCTGGCAACCTGTATGAATCATTGCACCTTGCCCGTTCGGCTGCTGAGTATGTTGCAACGATCTGGGCACTTCAGGATTCGGACAAAGGGAAGCAGAGTCATCTTCCGCGATCTTGAATGTTTACACAGGGATATAAACATCCGATATTTGGATTATACAGATTCTGAAAAAGTCCTGATTCCTTCCCGAATCAGGACTTTTTGTCGTGAGTTGATCATTTTAACTATTCGTTTGAAGACTTCGTTACAAAATGAAATTACATTGAATTGTTATAAATTGCTCTGGTGAGGGTAATAACAAAACGAGGCACAACGAAGTGCCAATGTACTGCAAGACCCGATTTTATAAAGAAAGTTCGAACACGGAAAGGAGAACATACGTTATGAGTAAAGTTGCTTTTTTATTGGCGAATGACTTTGAAGATTCGGAGATGCAGGTCCCGTATGACGAAGTAAAAAAAGCTGGACATGAAGTGGAGATTATCGGATTAAAAGCCGGTGAGACCCTTAAAGGTAAAGGAGGAAAGGCCTCCTATACCACAGATAAGGCGATTGGTGATGCATCCGCTTCAGATTATGATGCAGTCGTGATTCCTGGTGGATCATCCCCTGAGAATTTGCGAAGTGATGCGCACATCTTGAAGTTTGTCACCGAGATCAACAGTGCGAAGAAACCAATTGCTGCGATCTGTCATGGTCCGCAAATTTTGGCTAGTGCCGGTCTGTTGAAAGGCCGTACCATTACATCCTATCCACCACTTAAGGATGATATGGTAAACGCAGGAGCAGAGTTCAAGGATCATGAGGCCGTTGTGGATGGAAACTATATTACATCCCGAACACCTGAAGATGAGCCAGCGTTTGTACGTGAACTGCTAAAAGTTATATAACTTCAGCCAGTACAACTGACATACATTGATGTATCTTAACTACGTTACATCGTGTCGTTACGAAACTTCACGTTGCATTTCATTCCGAAAAAGGAGGGTTTGACATGACAAAACATATTCAGGCGTATTTTCGAACCGAGGACGAGGCAGAGGGAGCAAGAACTTCACTTCAGACGTTCCGTACAGAGCATTTGGAAGTAGGTCAACTGGACAGTGCGATAGGTAGAGACACGCGTGTTATGGTGCCACTGGTGCCTTATAATACAGCAGGTGGCGTAGGTACCAATGGTGCAATGGGTGTAGGTGCAGCCCCTGGTGTTCCAGCCAGCGAAAATGTGATCCCTGTGGTAGCCAATGTGGACCGTGATGCAGAACGGGATACTCGTGACAGAGTGAATGAGGATGGAGACATGCTGAATGCTGCAGATGTGTCTTCGGCCGATTATAATGATCTGCATTATGTTCTGTCTGCCAAAGTAAGGGATGAGGATTATGACGAGATTGTTCATAAGCTTCGTTCCAACCATGCCTATGTGGAAGATTTGAATTAACGTGTAGATACTTCTTGGCCCTTGCACTGCTCGACCACACAGTCGAGTGATGTGCAAGGGCTTTTTAATCAGGAGGATATTAAAAAACTAATTTATAAAGCGCTATCATTTTTGTAATATTACTGTAATATTAGATACATAAGCCTTTAACATAGTGGGCTTATAATAACACACATGACCCCCTTTTTTATATATCCTTTGAGCCTGCACACCGTGTGCAGGCTATTTTTTTTGAGCTGAGAATGTGTATGTTTTGGGCAGAGCTTACCCCTTTATTCAATTTTTGCTAGAATAGAGAGATGGGTTTATATATTCTACAGCGAATTGTTTTCATAGTTGGGCTACATTGGACGGTAAATCTAGCTCCAGCGATTGGGTTCAGGCGAATTCAATCCTATGACAGAGAGTATGAGGAACTCATCGCCAGAGTGATCCGTCATATTCCAGATGAACATATACTCGCTGAAACGGCCCCACCTTTTTTATATAAGTACGGGGCAGCCGTTTCTGCTTGATCGATGGAATTTGAAAGTTATATAGAATGCCTCGTTTGAGAAATGACACCTACAATGCTAAAGCAACAGAGTTCTCATGCGAATGGCTAGAGACAGATTTAAGGGGGAATTAGTTTTGAGTAAGGTTGGAAGAAATGATTTATGCCCATGCGGCAGTGGGAAAAAATATAAGAAATGTTGTCTGAACAAGGAGTCCTCTGCAGTAGAATCCATACTGGGGATAATATCAACGGAGCAACCGGTTCGGGAAGCCTCCATTCAGACTGAGAGCAAACTGACCTTGACCAAGCTGAAAAAGATGGTGGCAAGCGATTTGAAATGGGAGCACCCGGCTCACGAACAGCTGGCCCTGCAGACTATTGAGAACATGAGGAACCAATACGAGCCAGAGGTAATTTTGGAAGCTCTGGTGCTATGGAACGGCTACTCCCGTCAGACCCGCCCTACTGTGAAGAAGACAGGCTCGTTCTCTGCTGCAATTGAGTATTTGTTGTCCGAGGAATACGGCTTCAATGTCTCAAAGGCTGAGCTGGCTGATAAATATGAGGTAACGACAGGCACGATCTCCCGGAAGGTTAAGGAGATGAATAGTTACATCGAAGAATACGGCATGGGCGGTGAAACGGACGAGCTATTGATGCTGAACGGTCCAGGCACATCGAAAGACAAAGCACAGGCTCTGCTGTCTAAGGCGATGGAAGCGAGCTCTTCCAAACGGAGAGTACATCTGGCGGAAACAGCGCTGGAGATGTATCCTGACAGTTCTGATGCGTATCTCATTTTGGCTGAGGAATCGGACAATGAGAATGATGCACGATCTTACCTCAAGGAAGGAATCGCTGCTGGCAAACGTGAACTGGGCGAACTGTTCTTTGAGGAGAACAAAGGGGACTTCTGGGGGCTTCATGAGACTCGTCCCTATATCCGGATATGCAAAAGTTATGCCGAATCCTGCTGGTTTGGCGGAGATACGAAAGAAGCAGCACAGATTCTGGAGCATATGCTAGAGCTTAATACGGAAGACAATACCGGAGCACGTTACCTGCTCGCTGCTGTGTATTTGTACAGCAACCAATTGGATCAGGCAGAGCAATTGCTGGAGGAGTATGGAAGAGGTGACGGCGCAACGGCCTTTGCCTATGACAAGATTATTCTGGAGTATAAGAAAAACGGAATCACCACCCAGCTCAAAATGCTGTACCGTGTGGCCCGGGGTGTGAACAAACATGTGCCTGATTACCTGTTGGGTTTGAAACGGCTGCCGCATAACCTCCCTGACTTTGTCGGAATGGGCGACTCCGACGAAGCGATTGAATATGTCATTATGCATTCCCGTTTATGGGCGAGCGCGCCGGATCTGTTGAAGTGGATGCTGCAACAATAGAGAAATAAGAAGCGAATAGAAGTTGGAATTCATATGATGAATCCAGCTTCTACTAGCCATATTTTCTGTGGACTCCACATACCATGCTGCGTGTGAGCAAAATTTTTTAGAGCTATCTTTTTGTGTTAACCCTTGACTTTAACACTGCGGTTCATTACAATCAGAAAATAATACGTTGACTATAGTCAATACAAGTCGATTTTTGAACTATATTACTGATTTGATGACGGGACCAAGTACTCCGTGCCCACATGACCAGAGAGGAATCCCCAGGCTGTAAGGATTCTCTTGATGAGCGGACGAATGACTTCCCCGAGAACAGACGGCGAACACAGCAGAGATAATCTGTTGACCAGTAGCCGGGCTGCGCAGGACGTGCGTTACACGTAGAGCGGAATATCTGCTTGATCAGGGTGCTGTATGCAATCTTGAATCATCAGAGATCACCTGAACGGCTAAAGTGTCAGGTTTCCGGAATGTGGGTGGTACCACGGGTGAATGTATATTACACAATCTCTCGTCCCTTTGTTTGCTATACATAGCAGACAGGGCGAGGGATTTTTTTGTTATATAAGTTGATTTAAAAGAAATACATGAAAACGGAGAGGGCAGAAAAAACCTGTAAAAGCGAAGCATTCGCCTAAAAGCTTTCTGAAAGAAAGCTACTTCGGAAGCATATGCTATCACCAGATTTCCACATTATAAAATTAATTCAAAAAATCTGGGGATAACAGCGATTGTAAGGTTGTTCTGCCCGCGCAGTGATCACGTGTAGAATTTTTTAACTTTTAGAGAAAAAAATCAATGCTGGAGGGATCAAGATGGCTTTTCAAAAACCGACTGGAACGCAGGACTTACTGCCTGGAGTTGTCGAGAAATGGCAGTATGTAGAAGAAAAAGCACGAGATCTATGTCGACGGTTTAATTACCGCGAGATTCGTACACCGATCTTCGAACAGACTTCTTTATTTGTACGCGGTGTAGGAGAGACTACCGATATCGTTGAGAAAGAAATGTATACCTTTGATGACAAAGGCAATCGCAGCATGACTCTTCGTCCGGAGGGAACAGCGGGTGTTGTCCGTGCGTATGTAGAGAACAAAATCTACGGCGAACCGGATGTGAGCAAGCTCTATTACATCGGTCCGATGTTCCGTTATGAGCGTCCGCAGGCAGGTCGTCAGCGTCAGTTTCACCAGTTTGGTGTAGAAGCCATCGGTGCGCTGGACCCGGCGATTGATGCGGAAGTAATCGCACTAGGTTACCAATTGTGCGTGGAGCTCGGCTTGAAGGATGTCAAAGTGGAGATCAACTCCGTTGGTAACTCAACCAGCCGTGCAGAATACCGTGAGACGTTACTTGGGTTCCTCAGACCGATGAAAGACAGCCTGTGCAAGGACTGCCAGTCCCGCATGGAGCGCAATCCGCTGCGTGTACTCGACTGTAAAGTCGATCAGGACAAATTCGTTGGGGCACCGTCCATACTGGATAGCCTGGATGAAGAGTCTTTGAATCACTTTGCCAAGTTACAAGCATACCTGGATGATTTCGGTGTGGATTATGCGGTGAACAATCGTCTGGTTCGGGGCTTGGACTATTACACGCTGACTGCTTTTGAATTAAAAGCCCAAGGTATTGGAGCAATTGATACCGTTGGCGGCGGTGGTCGATACAATGGTCTCGTTGGTGATATCGGCGGACCTGATCAGCCGGGTATCGGCTTCGGTATTGGTCTGGAGCGCATCCAACTGATTCTGGAGCACCAAAATATTGAGGTTACTACGCTGGCTCCACTGGATGTGTACTTTGTTGCTCTGGGAGAGGCAGCTGATCGTGAAGTGAACCGACTGTTGTTCAAACTTCGTCAGTCTGGACTTTCTGGGGAACGTGATTATCTGGGCCGCAAGATGAAAGCACAGATGAAATCAGCTGACCGTTTCAAATCCCGCTATACTGCCATTCTTGGTGATGACGAGCTGGAGCGTGGTGAGATTGCCCTCAAGTCGATGAATACGGGTGAGCAACAAACTGTGAAGCTTGATGATCTGGTAGCGGCAATTCGCGAAGGTAAATAAGCACGAAGTGTTACATTAAATCTTAAACATTCAAGTAAAACAATTGATCCGGCAAAATTACTGAGACTCATCGACGATTCAAATTAAGCGGAAGTTGGCGAGCCAGAGGTAACATGCCTTTTCGAATACATGATCTACACGTAACCGGACTGTTGAAGAGCAGGCACTAACTGCCCATACAGAACGGAAATTCACATAATGAGGAGTTTGGTTATGAAAAGAAGTCATCATTGCGGCGCATTAACACCCGCACACATCGGTGAAACAGTAACATTGAACGGTTGGGTTCAGACCCGCCGTGACTTGGGAGGCGTACTCTTCATCGATCTGCGTGATCGCAGCGGGATTGTACAAGTTGTCTTTAACCCGGCTTATTCCGGTGAAGCTCTGCAAATTGCAGATCGCGTACGTAGCGAGTATGTTATCGCTGTAACAGGTAAAGTTGTTAAACGTGATGCAGAAACAGTTAACAAAAACCTGCCTACAGGCGAAATTGAAGTTCAAATCACTGAAATCGAAGTGCTCAATGCAGCCAAAACACCTCCATTCTTCATTGAAGATGGTGTCGAAGTTGATGAATCCCTTCGTTTGAAATATCGTTACCTGGACCTGCGTCGTCCGGAAATGTTCGAAACATTGAAACTGCGTTCCAAAGCATCCAAAGTGTTCCGTGACTACCTGGATGGAGAAGAGTTCGTTGAAGTGGAAACACCGATCCTGACTAAGAGCTCCCCGGAAGGTGCGCGTGATTATCTCGTACCGAGCCGTGTGCATGAAGGTGAATTCTTCGCCTTGCCACAATCCCCACAAATCTACAAACAATTGCTGATGGTGGGTGGCGTTGAGCGTTATTATCAGATCGCTCGCTGTTTCCGGGATGAGGATCTGCGTGCAGACCGTCAACCAGAATTCACTCAAGTCGACATCGAGACTTCTTTCTTGCAACAGGATGATCTGCTGCCAATGATGGAAGAACTGATGGCCAAATTGCTGCATGAAACCAAAGGCATCGAGCTGGAACTACCTTTCCAACGGATTACGTATGCAGATGCAATGGGCAAATACGGTTCAGACAAACCAGATTTGCGCTTCGGTATGGAACTGGTTGAAATGAACGATATCGTAGCGAACAGTGGTGTAAAAGTATTTGCTTCTGTCATCGAAAAAGGTGGAGAAGTGAAAGTGCTGAACGCTAAAGGCTGTGGCACATGGAGCCGTAAAGAGATCGATGATCTCGGACCATTTGCTGCACGTTACGGTGCGAAAGGTCTGGCTTGGATTCAAGTAAAAGACGGCGAGTTCAAAGGGCCAATCGTGAAGTTCTTCACGCCTGAAGAAATCGAAGCTGTCAAAGAACGTACTGGTGCTGAAGATGGCGACTTGTTGCTCTTCTCCGCAGACACTAAAAAAGTGGTTGCTGACGTTCTGGGCGCATTGCGTCTGAAAATCGGCCGTCAACTCGGTCTGATTGATGACAGCAAATTCAAATTTGCTTGGGTTGTGGACTTCCCGCTCCTCGGATATGATGAAGATGCGAAACGTTATGTGGCAGAACACCATCCGTTCACTCGTCCAAAAGACGAAGATGTACATCTGTTTGACACAGATCCAGGTGCAATCCGTGCTCAAGCCTATGACCTTGTTCTCAATGGTTATGAAGTAGGTGGCGGTTCAATGCGTATCTATAAACGTGATGTTCAGGAGAAAATGTTTGCTGCCCTTGGACTTTCTACAGAAGTAGCGAATGAGAAATTCGGCTATCTGCTGGAAGCATTCGAATATGGAACTCCACCGCATGGTGGTATTGCCTTTGGTCTGGACCGTCTCGTCATGTTGCTGGCAGGTCGCACGAATCTGCGTGAAACGATTGCCTTCCCGAAAACGGCAAGTGCAACGGATCTGCTCATGAATGCACCATCCGAAGTGGATGACTCTCAATTGGAACAACTTCACATCCGTGTAGCCCGTAAACCGGTAGCGGAAAAGAAATAAAGGAGGCATCGATTCTCAATGCTCCATCAATTTTCAAGAACAGAACTTGCGATCGGACCTGAAGGTCTGGATGCATTAAAGAATAGTACAGTCGCTGTGCTCGGTATTGGCGGCGTAGGTGGTATTGCTGTAGAAGCTCTTGCCCGTAGCGGCGTTGGGCGCATCATCCTGATTGATAAAGACGTCGTGGACATCACTAACATTAACCGCCAGATTCATGCTCTGACTACGACAGTGGGGCAGAAGAAAGCGGATCTGATGGTGGAACGTGTGAAACTGATCAATCCGGAATGTGATGCGATTGCCCTGAATATGTTTTACACGGAAGAAACGTATGAGGAACTGTTCAAATATGAACTGGATTATGTGCTGGATGCATCCGACACGATTATCTACAAAATCCATCTCATTAAAGAGTGCCTGAAACGTAAAATTCCGATGATTTCCAGCATGGGTGCGGCGAATAAAATGGACCCAACAAAATTCCAGGTTGCGGATATTTCGAAAACGACCATGGACCCGATCGCCCGTGTTGTGCGGACTACACTTCGTAAAGACGGCATCAAAAAAGGTGTGAAAGTGGTCTTCTCGACTGAAAAGCCGATGAAACCGCGTGAGGACGTAACACAAAAAATCGTTCCCGAGAATGCTCCTGAAATTCGCAAGGCTAAACAGCCACCTGCGAGTAACTCATTTGTGCCTCCGGTAGCCGGACTGATTATGGTCAGTGTTGCCATTAAGGACTTGTTAGAAATTGCAGAGAACAAACAGCAGTAACTTGCTACCAACTGAAGAAGCGTGGATGCTGATAAGGCATCTGCGCTTTTTTGTGTGATCATACTTCGCAAGAGAGGAGCGGATGGGACGTCAATCGTCTATGATAGCTGAACTATATCCCTGGATAAATGTCAGAGTTACGTCATGTACTTCAAAGTCAAAACCGTGTATGATATTCACTGCTGCGCGAAATGATGATACATACATAAATGAATTTGCGGCATATAGGTTCAACTTAACTTTTTACACGAGAACGGAGAGGACAGAAAAAAGCTGGAGAAGCGAAGCGTTCGCCTTTATCACCGGATTTTCCCCTTGGAGAAGGAAATGCAAAAAATCTGGGGATAACAGCGATCGAAAGGTTATTCTGTCATCGGAGTGGCAAGTGTAAACATTCTTTAGTTGAATTTATAATTAGAGAGAGGGGAATAGAACGAAATGAAACACGGATGGATGACCAGACGTCTTGGCATGGAGCCAGGAGACCAGTGGAAGAAGGAAGTTGTGGCGGGAGCCATTTCCTATTTTGCCGTGGTCTATATCGTTATGGTCAATGCTACAATTCTTTCCGATGCTGGGATGCCCTTACAGGCGGCCATGGTTGGAACCCTGCTGACGTCCATTGCAGGCTGTTTGCTCATGGCATTTGGCGGAAAATCACCCATTATCGTAGTACCCGGAATGGGGATTAATGCATTTTTTACGTATACACTTGTACATTCCATGAAATTAAGCTGGCAAGAAGCGCTGGCCGTTGTAACCGTTACAGGTATACTGTTTGCCATTGTTGCGTTTACGTCACTATACAAAATGATCAGCGAAGCAATCCCGAAAAATCTGCAACACGGGATTACGGTGGGAATAGGTTTGTTTCTGACATTTATCGGTTTACAAAAAAGTGGAATTGTCATCGCACACCAGACTACGTTTGTTGCGATTGGGCACTTCAATGATCCGAACGTCATTACAGCCTGCGTTACGCTGGTGCTTGCCTTGATTTTATTTATACGGAACGTACAGGGTGGACTTCTGATCAGTATTCTGGTCGGGACAGGTCTTGCTTATGTACTTGGTGCAGTGAACCCGGGTGAGTCCGTATCAGCGATGGATGCGTTGCGTCAATACGGTGGGTTGTTTGGCGAATTGTCTTTGATGAAGCTGGCTGATGTTGCCTTCTGGATCGCGGTATTTTTGCTACTGCTCATTGTAGTGTTCGAAAATATCGGATTAATTACGGCTCAGACACAGATGATTGGTCGTCCAGAGCGATTCAAAGGAAGTCTGCGTGCTCTATCTATTAGTACCGTGCTGGCAGGCGTGTTCGGAAGCAGTCCTCCAGTTGCTGCAGCCGAGACTACAGCCGGAATTGCGGCAGGTGGACGCACAGGTTTGACTCCGCTCGTTACAGCCGTGTTATTCGGAGCTACGTTCTTCTTCATCCCTCTGCTCGGTTACATTCCGGACAGTGCGATTGCTCCCATTTTGATCATTATTGGTGGCCTGATGGTACAAGGTGTGAAAGATATGGACTTTGGTGACTTCACAGAGGCCTTCCCGGCATTTCTGATCATGGTCATGATTCCATTTACATATAGCATCGTGGACGGTATGGCATTTGGATTTATTGCCTATCCACTAGCGAAGCTGGCAGCAGGTCAAGGTAAACAGGTACCTGTGGTCATGTATGGCATTTCCATCCTCTTTTTAGCCAATTTTGTGTTGCATGGAGTTTTGTAATAAGAAAAGGCAACGTCATGTAAGTTCATACGTATGATCTCTGGTGAGCAGACGGAGAACGGGAGGAACGGGAATGGAAGAGCAGCAACAAGCAGGGCAGAATGACCCGAAGGTAGGAAAAAAGGGATTTAAGGATTTCGTCAAGCTGATCGCTTCCACGAACCCGCCAAAACTGATCCTGATTCTGGCCCTCATCTTAACCCTGATTCAAACAACAGCCGGACTGATCGTGCCATTGATGACCAAAGGTCTGATTGATGGACTTACCACTTCGGCATTGAACAAATCTGTAATTTTATTGTTGCTGGGGGCATTTGTGATTCAGGCGATTGCCTCGGGTATTAGCATTTATATGTTAAATTACGCCGGACAACGCGTGGTGGCAACGCTTCGCACCAAGCTGTGGAACAAGGTCTTGTCGCTGCGAATGCCGTATTTTGATCGCAATCGGACAGGCGATACGATGAGTCGGATTACGAATGATACAAGCCAGATCATGACGTTGATCGCAGATTATCTGGTTTCCTTTGTGTCGAACATCGTTGCCGTTGTGGGTGGAGTGGCGTTACTATTTTATTTGGATTGGGTGATGTCGCTCATTATTCTGAGTCTGGTGCCACTCACGCTGTTGATTCTGTTGCCGGTGGGTAAGAAAATGTACAAGATCTCCAAGAAACAGCAGGATGAAATGGCAGGTCTTACGTCCGTACTTAGCCAGGTTATTGGCGAGATCCGCTTGGTTAAAGCGTACGGCACGGAGAAACAGGAAGTGGAAGCAGGGGATTCCCGCATTCGCAAAATGTTCGCTTTTGGCTTGCAGGAAGCACGCATCCTTGCTCTGATCGGTCCTTTGTTTACATTTGTCATGACTGCCGTACTGGTCGTTATTCTGGGTGTGGGGGGAATGCGGGTAGCGTCTGGACTGTTGTCGCCTGGTGAACTGGTTGCGTTCATTTTGCTGTTGTTCCAGGTCATTATGCCAATGGGTCAATTCACCACGCTGTACTCTCGTTTGCAAAAAGTCGTAGGTGCAACAGAGCGCATACAAGCTATCCTTGCCGATGAGGAAGAGCCACATGACAGCACCAAGGTAGCTCCAAAAGGAAATGAGACGATTGCATTCCATGATGTACACTTTTCCTACGTCACAGGTGAGGAAGTGCTGCACGGTATCAATCTGACGGTACCTACACAAAAAGTGACGGCCATTGTCGGTCCAAGCGGTAGCGGCAAATCAACGCTGTTCTCTCTGATGGAGCAGTTCTATATGCCCGATTCAGGTCACATTTCATATGGGGGACAAGCCATAACGGATTATTCTTTATCCTCCTGGCGCAGCAAGATCGGGTATGTATCTCAGGAAAGTCCGCTAATGGCGGGCACGATCAAAGACAACATCACGTACGGATTGGACCGTGAGGTCACGATGGATGAGATCAGGCGAGCTGCTGAGATGGCCTATTCTGCCGACTTTATCGACAAGCTGCCACAGGGTTATGACACGGAAGTGGGCGAGAGAGGAATCAAGTTATCCGGGGGCCAACGTCAGCGGATTGCTATTGCTCGTGCTTTACTGCGCAGTCCGGATATTCTCATGTTGGATGAAGCGACATCCAGTCTGGATAGCACCTCGGAGTATGAAGTACAACAGGCTTTGTCCAACCTGATGGAAGGCAGAACTACGATCGTGATCGCTCACCGACTGTCCACAGTTGTGGATTCCGATCAAATTGTTGTACTGGAGCATGGACATGTTACCGGAACAGGAACGCATACGGAATTAATTAGCAATCATCCGGTATATCGTGAATTAGCGCAGAAGCAGTTTGTGGCACAGGAAAGGCAAGATTAAATCAAATTAGATCGATTACTGTATTTTAAAGATAAGGTTCAAATATAGTTTAACCTAAGACCGTTGTTCATTCGTTTAATAGGAGCGAGTACAACGGTTTTATTCTTTCCGTACTCACGTGACTGTAGCTTTTTACACATCAATATGATATAGTGGGTATCCTTTTGCGTCGTCAGTGATTGGTGATGCAGAGCAAAACATATTCTTAGGAGGTAACTGAAACATGTCAGACAGCTTTCAAAGTGCCTATCAAGAAGAAGAGTACAGGTTAGAGCGAACGATGGAGGAAGTGGACAGTCAGCTGGAGCGACTGCAAAATATTCCGGTATACACCGGCCACGACTTCACAGAACAAGTGCTGGAAGCTGGACGCGAAGAGCGCCGCACCGCCTTGTCCAAGAGCGCGCAGCAACCCTATTTCGGACGCTTGGATTTCGAAGAACAGGGCAGTGGTGCACGGAAACCGCTGTATATTGGCAAAATCGGCGTAGACCGCGAAGAGGTGGGAGAGCATCCGCTCGTCATCGATTGGCGTGCTCCTGTCGCCAGCCTGTTTTACTCATTTACCGGAGGCGAAGCCTCCGCTACGTATGAAGCCCCGGAAGGGCTTATTGAAGGTCTGGTATACCTGAAACGAAACGTTGTCATTCGACAGCGGATATTGGAACGTGTGGCGGATACATATAACCGTGACAGCGACCAGCCAGCGGTATCTGATGAATTCCTCGTTTATCGTCTGGGAGAGAACAAGGATAACAAACTGCGTGATATCGTATCGACGATTCAGGCGGAGCAGGATCTGATCATTCGTGCGGCGCGAAATACCGCATTAATCATTCAGGGTGTAGCTGGATCCGGGAAAACAACGGTTGCCCTGCATCGGCTGGCCTTTTTGCTGTATCAGTACAAGGAGCAGGTATCTGCGGAGAAAATGGTTATTTTTGCACCTAACCACATGTTCCTGGATTACATCTCGGATGTGCTCCCGGAACTCGGAGTAGGGGACATTCAGCAGCGGACATTCCCGGATTGGGCGATGAACCTGCTGGGGCTGGAGATGCCTTTGGCGAATACGTCGGATACATTGAACACCTGGTTTGAAACACCTGATGCACGGCCTGAATTGAATGATGATGTGCCTGGACGTTACAAAGGATCGATCCGTTTCATGGAGCTTATTCGAGAGTGGCTGTCGGGCATGGAAGAGGATTCTGTGCCGGATATGGACTTCAGTCCATGGGATGGTAAGGTGCTCAACAAGACGGAGATCGAGAACTGGTTCGGTGAGGAATACAAGCATTATCCGCTGGCCAAACGCAAAGAACGGGTCATGGCGAGAGTTCATCGCTGGATCGAGATGGAACTTAAGAAACCGATGCCAGAAGCTGTGCGCAAAGAACGCAAGAAGAAAGCAGCAACTCGTGAGAAGGCCTATGCCAAAAAATGGCCTCAATATGAGCCGCTTACGCTATACAAACAGCTGTTCAAAGCTGCAAAGGGTGGCTCTGTGCCAGCCTCGCTCAGCGGGCTTATTCCAAAACTGGTCATGAAACAAACCGCAGCAGAGCTGAAACAGGATATCGTCCGTGAAGAGGATCTGCCTGCATTGGTATACATTCATACACTGGTCCATGATATTGAGGGTTCGGAGCGATTTGACCATATTGTGATCGATGAAGCGCAGGACTTTTCACCTTTCCATGTGGCGTTATTGGATCAGTTCGTCAAAGGGCACTCCTTCACCATACTAGGTGACTTGTCCCAAGGGATTCATGAGTACCGTGGTGTTCATGCGTGGGATGAGATGAGTTCTCTGTTTCCTGAGGAACAGAATGCATACTTTGCATTGACCCGAAGTTATCGTTCAACGATGGAAATTATCGACTATGCCAATACGATTCTGGAACGTGGTGTCAAGAGCGGAATTACGGCGATTCCTGTTTTCCGTAGTGGTGATCCGGTTCGGACGTTGGCTTATGGAGGGGAAGGGCGGACGGCAAGTCTGGAGCAGTCTTTGAAGGTGTTAACCGTCAAAGACTACCGAACGGTTTCCATCCTGACCCGTACACTGCATGAAGCAGAGGAACTTCACCGTGACCTACAGGCTGCAGGCTGGGATCTAAACCTGATCGATGGTGGCAAAAAGCAATACACGGGTGGACACTCCGTTTTGCCTGTCTATCTGTCCAAAGGGTTGGAGTTTGATGCCGTTATTGTGGCAGACGTAGACCAGAAGCATTATTTGCCAAATGCGGGTGATGCAAAGCTGTTGTACGTTGGTTGTACACGGGCCTTGCACGAGTTGTGGTTGTTCCATGACGGTGTACTGCCAATCTATGCGGCTGCAACACATAATCCCGATGGCGAACCCGTAACCATTCAGGGTTGGCCAGAGCTTGGTTAAATAGAGTTTAATTATACAACAAACAACAAAAGGCATGACGTTCATGGGAAAGTCCCATAAGCGCATGCCTTTTTTGCTTTTGTGTGAGAAATGATTAATCTTCCAAGGAAGAACGATGAAGAAGTGCAAGTTTATGTTACGCTATTTCTCATTCTGGATGAGCGACGGTTCACCAGGAATATGCCAACACCAATAAATAAACCGCCTGCTAATGCAAACCACTGAACGTGCTCTCCTAGTAAAATCCAACTCGATAATACACCAAAGAACGGTGCCAGAAACAGATACGAACTGGTTTGGGCTGGGTCACTATTCTGAAGCAGATAAAACCAGAGTGAGAACTGAATGATGGAGCAAACAAGCGTTAACCAGAGCAGCGCCATAACAGAGGTGGTATTGACCATAAAGTGAGGCTGTTCAGTCCATACGCTCAGCAGAAGCAACGCAGCACCTCCAGCAAGCATCTGATAGGCTGTTAAGACAAAAGTATCATAGCCATTGCCCCAGCGTTTGATGAGCAATGTGGACACGGAAAAGGAGATCGCACCACCAAATCCAATCCAGGTTCCAGGACTAAAGCTCATCTGCCATCCAAAGGTTAACATAATCCCGATGAAACCGAGTATAACACCGATCCACTGACTGAAACGGTAGGTCACTCTATATAAGAGAGCACTGAGGATAATGACGAGCAACGGATTGGTAAACGTAATAATGGCGGATTCACCGGATGTAATCCAGTTCATGCTGTAGTAGGCGCAGCCCATCACTCCTGCGGATTGGAACAGGCCAATAAGGATTATTTTCAACCATGACTGCCATCCAGTAGGCAAAGGACGTTTACGAAGGAACAAGGCCATCAAACCACCTGCCAGTATATACCGTATGCCCATGAGCAGGAAAGGTGGGGCATATAACATGCCGATCTTGCCAACTGGAAAAGAAGTACCCATGATGAGCGTTGTTAAAATGATCAATAGTGTATATTTCAATGGTTTTATGATCCGGGCATCTTTATCATGACTGGAGCTCATAACGTCTGTCCGCTATCTACAGTAATTAGCTGCCCGGTCATGGATTGCTGTTCCAGCGCAGCACAGATCATGTGTGCAATATCTTCAGGTGAGGCAATATGCTGTAATAACACTTCTCCGCCAAGACGATACATTCGCTCCTCATTTCCAGCCCACCACCTTGTAGCAACTGCGCCAGGGACGATAGCATTCACCCGAATTTGTGGTGAGAGTGCGTGCGCAAGTGATAAAGTTAGACCATGAACTGCCGCTTTGGAGACGGCGTATGGGAGAGAGGAGCCTGAACCCGTACTACCTGCGATACTGCCCAGATTTACGATAGAACCAGCGCCAGCCTGTCTCATACCTTCCGTCACTGCACGAGCGCAATGAAACATGCCTTTCACATTCACATCAAGCAGCTCATTCCAGACGTCATCTGTAACAGACTCCAGATCGTGCATGGGGATATGGTGCGTGATTCCGGCGTTATTTACAAGTGCAGTGATCGGGCCATAGGTTTCAGTTACTGTAGTGACCATCCGCCGGACATCAAGATCATTGGCAACATTAGCTTGAACGGCGAATGCCTGGCCTCCCGTATTCAGAATGTGTTGAACAGTCTCGTTTGCTGCATCTTGTGAGCGGGAATAGTTGACAGCGACTAAGGCTCCGCGTTCAGCGAGCATCTCACTTACAGCACGGCCTATACCTGTTCCACCACCTGTGATCAGAGCAACTCTATTTTTCCAGTATGTCATGCTGAACACTCCTTATCATCATCCAGTCAGATGACTGGTTTGGGATCTACATGAATTGTAGTCCGGTTTACACATGAAGTATAATGATTGGTAATGAAGTGGATATCATTTTGAATGATGTCAGAGTGGGGGGACCATGGAGAGCGGGGATCTTAGAATATTTCAGTGTGTTGCACAGGAAGGGAATCTGACCAAAGCTGCTTCTAAACTGGGGTATGTTCAATCCAACGTAACGGCACGAATCCGGCATCTGGAAGCAGAAGTAGGTACAACGTTGTTCATTCGCCATAACCGAGGCATGACGTTATCTCCAGCCGGAGAGATGCTGCTGACCTATGCAGATAAAATTATTGGTTTGCTGAATGATGCTTCCAAGGCGCTTCGGGCGACGAGCACACCAGCGGGTCCAATGCGAATAGGGTCTACACAAACCGCAGCGGCCGTGCGACTACCGGAACTTTTCGTCAGATATTATAAACAGTATCCAGATGTCTCCTTGTCACTGGTTACTGGAAATTCGCAGATGCTTATGGATCAGGTTATTGGGTATGAATTGGAGGGAGCATTTATAGGCTGTCCCTGTGATCATCCTGATATCGTTTCTATTCCCGTATTTGATGAGGAACTATTTGTTGTCTATTCTGGTATGGGTCCTACGGATGAAGATCTTAAGAGTAAACCCATTCTTGTCTACAGCATGGGGTGTTCCTATCGTCAGATTTTGGAGGAATGGTTAGAGATGAGTGGTGTTACCCGCCCAGTAATTATGGAATTCGGAACCCTTGAAGCGATTATTAGTGGAGTTACGTCCGGTATGGGAATTTCCTTATTACCAGAGATTGTGATTAGGCATCAGATCAAAAATGGATTATTGCGCACGCATACACTCCCCGTAGGTATGAATCGCATGATGACTCATTTTATTACTCGCAAGGATGCCTTTGTCAGCAGTGCACTTCATGCATTTATGGCTATGTTACCGCGAGAGTATGATATGATAGAGAGTGGAGAACCATCAGAAGTGTAATTGTATTCAAGGCAAGGCAATCCGTTAAGGAAGTGATGAGCAATGGATTTATTTTCGTTTCAACAGGACTCAAAACCACAAGCTAGATTGCTCGCCGACCGCTTGCGGCCAGAGCATCTGGATGAATATATTGGACAGGAACATATTATTGGACCGGGGAAATTACTCCGGCGCGCCATCGAGGCTGATCAGATTTCGTCCATCTTGTTATACGGCCCGCCGGGATGTGGTAAGACTACCTTGGCACATATTATTTCCCAGCAAACGCAAGGACAGTTCGTTCGCCTGAATGCAGTGGAAGCTTCCGTCAAGGATGTGCGTGAAGTCATCGAACAGGCGCAAACGAACAAACAGCTGTATGGAACAAAAACCATTTTGTTCCTCGACGAGGTACATCGGTTTAACAGTTCACGTCAGGATGCGCTATTGCCAGCGGTAGAGAAGGGCACGATTATTTTTATCGGCGCAACAACAGAGAATCCCTTTCATTATGTCAATGGAGCCTTGATGAGCCGTTCTACTCTGTTCCAGCTAGAATCGCTAAATAAGGATCATTCCCTAATTGCAATGCGCAGAGCATTGAGTGATGCGGACAAAGGTCTGGGGTTCATGGAACTGCAGGCGGACGATGAGGCGCTTGAACATATTGCTACGATGGCCAACGGAGATATTCGGCGTGCGCTTAATGCGCTTGAACTGGCTGCGTTGACCACGCTACCGGAGATGGATGGGTCCATTCATATTACGCTTAGTGTAGCTGAAGAGTCTATTCGACGCCCCATTGTGAAGGCAGATGAATCCACACAGTATGATGTGCTGTCTGCATTTCACAAGAGTATTCGGGGTTCCAGCGATGCGGCGTTGTTTTGGTTTCTATACGCGGTGGAGAAGCTCGGCATGGACCCGATGACCTTCATTCGGCGTCTGATTGCAGCAAGCAGTGAAGATATTGGACTTGCGAACCCGCAAGCCATGACTCAGGCGATTGGAGCACTTGATGCTTACCGAAATAACGGCTGGCCTGAAGCCAAGCTGAACATTGCACAAGCGATTCTGTTCGCGGTCGAAAGTCCAAAATCCAATGCGGTGTACACGGCTATTTCCAAAGCCATGAACGCAATTGATGAGGTTAAATCGGCAGAAGTTCCCCTTCACTTGCGAGATACACATTACTCGGGTGCCGTGAAGCTTGGACATGAGGGCTATCAATATCCACACAACTATCCGGGGCATTACGTGAAACAAGAATATTTGCCAAAGCAGCTCTCGCGGAGAGTATTCTATGAGGCCACGGAGCAAGGCAACGAATCGAAGATCAGGCTGAACCAACAGCGGCGCAGAGATCTATAAGATCAGTCAGATCACTCGGGAGATGCACACAACATGAAAGAGCTTTTGTATATAGGGGCGGGTGGATTTCTCGGTACATTAACCCGATATGCCATACAGTTAGCGATACCAACTGTCCATGGGGGGTTCCCTTGGGCAGTGCTGTTAATCAATGCGATGGGCAGCCTTTTTTTGGGTTGGTTCTTTACCATAGCTGTTCCAGGCAAAATAACACCACAACTTCGACTTGCGATTGGTACAGGTTTTACTGGTGCATTTACGACATTCTCCACGTTTACACTGGATATTGTTCGTTTATCCGAAGGGGGCGAATGGATCAGTGCCGCTATTTATATGATTGTAAGTTTGTTGGCAGGGTTGTTGCTCTGTGCGCTGGGAATGAGCCTTGGACATCGTATGTTGGGAGCACAAAGACAAGAGGGTGATGCCTCATGATCCTGTGGATTGGTTTTGCAGGTGTGCTGGGTGCAGTACTGCGTTACAGTCTGGGAAAATGGGTCTCTGGCTTGCTGGGAATGGCTTTTCCATGGGGAACATGGATCATCAACATCAGTGGCTCACTGCTGCTTGGGTTGTTATACGGGTGGCACCAATCTGCAATGATCTCAGATGGAATCTGGGTGATTTGGGGAACCGGATTTTGCGGTGCGTACACGACGTTCTCTACCTTTGGTTATGAGACGTTAGGACTTATGAGTCGACAACGATATGCAAGCGGGGCGCTCTACGTCATCAGTTCGGTTGTAGTTGGGGTGTTGGCCTGCTTGGCAGGAGTCTGGTTAACTGCATAACGAACTATTTTTAATTTTTTTGCAAAAATAAGCAGGAAAAAAGCCATCCTTCATGGTATACATGAAAGACGGCTTTTTTAATAGGGATACACGGTATTGTGTATAATCTGCATTTTAATGGACAAGCTCTATTATTGCATTGCGGGTACAGGTACTTTTTGCACCTGATCGATCGTACCCCCACCCAGGCAGACCTCTCCGTCGTAGAAAACAACGGCTTGTCCTGGCGTAATGGCTTTTTGCTGCTGATCAAATTGTACATCCACGCTTCCGTCTTCCTGCCAGGTCAATGTTACACCTTGATCCGGCTGACGATAGCGGAATTTGGCAGTACAACGGTATGGCACATTAGGCATGTGCTCTGCACCAGCAATCCAGTTCACACCCGTTGCGGTAAGACCAGTGGAGTACAGGCTTGCATGGGCATCGCCCTGAACAACAAGCAGTTGATTTTTCTCCAGATTCTTGTCTGCAACGAACCAGGGTTCACCATTGCCGGAACCGCCAATGCCAAGACCTTGGCGCTGTCCGAGTGTGTAGTACATCAGACCGTCGTGGCGACCTTTGACTTCACCGGTTGCGATATCAACCATGTCTCCGCCTTTGGCAGGCAGATAGTTACTCAGGAACTCTTTGAAATTACGCTCACCGATGAAGCAGACACCTGTGCTGTCTTTTTTCTTGGCAGTATACAAACCAGCCGCTTCTGCGATTTTGCGTACTTCTGGTTTGGGCAGATGACCAATCGGGAACATGGCTTTGGACAGCTGGTTCTGATTGAGTGCGTTAAGGAAATACGTTTGATCCTTATTGTTGTCCACACCACGAAGCAACTTGAGTGTGCCATCTTCTTCAATCAGGCGAGCATAGTGTCCTGTAGCTACATAATCTGCGCCGAGATCCAGAGCTTTGTTCAGGAATTCACCAAATTTGATCTCACGATTACACATGACATCCGGATTTGGCGTGCGACCCGACTTATATTCATCAAGGAAATAGGTAAATACTTTATCAAAATACTCTTTCTCGAAGTTGACAGTGTAGTAAGGAATGCCGATCTGTTCACATACGCGGCGTACATCCTCTGAATCTTCTTCAGCGGTACAGTGGCCGAACTCGTCGGTGTCATCCCAGTTTTTCATGAAAATGCCGATGACATCGTAACCTTGCTCTTTCAGCAGCAGTGCGGTAACGGAAGAATCGACACCTCCGGACATGCCAACGACGACCCGTGTATTTTCAATTGTTTTGGACATCGTTATCACCATTTCTATATATAAATGTGTTTCGTTTCTTATTCTAGCATAACCGGACTCAAGATACGATACACCCGGCCAATTTTGGATAGTGTCCACCACAGACGCACATTTTGGAATATCGTCAATCTTTCTTTTCCATAAAGCATGCAGATATGTTAACATTAGCTGAGGGTTATGATCGGAATACGGAGGATTAGAAGATTCATGCTAATTTCTATGCTTCTCTGCTGTGGACAGGTCGTGAAACAGACGGTCATGGACCATAGGATTAAATATAAAGTTTCCAATCGTTTCTGAAAATTGAAAGAGGTGACTCCTTTGAAAATATCGACAAAAGGCCGTTACGGCCTCACAATCATGATGGAGCTTGCTGCCAGAACAGGCGAAGGCCCTACATCACTTAAAAGCATTGCCGAGCGCAACCAGCTCTCGGAGCATTACCTGGAGCAACTGATTGCTCCACTACGTAATGCAGGACTGGTGAAAAGCATTAGAGGTGCTTACGGCGGTTATATCCTTGCGGGTGATCCTGCAACCGTGACTGCAGGCGATGTAATCCGTGTACTGGAAGGGCCAATCTCTCCAGTAGATTTCACGGAGGAAGATGATCCAGCGAAGCGTGATCTGTGGTTGCGTATTCGTGACGGGATTGCGGAAGTGTTGGATTCCACAACACTGAAAGACCTGATTACCTTCCAGGATCAGGACAAAAAAGACAGCTACATGTTTTACATTTAAGGTCATTAATTCGCATCACAGAAGACACAATAAAGCCCCCAACTTGGGGGCTTTAGACATGCCAAGGCAATGATGGGTACTTTGTTCTTCAATTTCTACAGATCATTTTAATTGAGCAGGGCTATGTATTCAGCCGCGTGATTTACAAGATGGTCAAGTGTGAACTTAACTGGATCACTTGTAAATCAGCTTTCCATGCGTAACTGACGGCGATTCAAAATATCAATGCTGTGCTGATGGGTATTCAATTCGGTAGTTACTTTGCGTTCAGAGGCCGATTGGGAGGCCTCAAGGCGTTTCGTAACGGTCAATGTTTCCAGAACAGCTTGTTGAAGAAGCGGAATGTTTTTAGTTTGTTCCTCTATGGTGTCCAATCTGCTCTCTACGGCACCGAGCCTCTCTTCCATAACATCGAGTCGGTTGTCTATTTTTCCAAGATGTCCATCAATGCTGTCGAACCGCTTGTCCATTTGTTGAAGCTGATTCAGAATCTGCCCGAGAATGGGATCACTCATGTCTCTCTCCTTTTTGAAATGGATATATAACATTATACACGAAGATGTGACAATAGAGCATCCGTTTCAGTTTCCAATTTTGACAGTTTGCCATGAGATAGAAATTTAACATATAACGGGGTGAAGATAAATGAAACGAATTTATTTGGATCACGCCGCATCGACACCTATGCATCCACAAGTCGCAGAAGCGATGATGAACGTCATGACAGGACAATTTGGCAATGCATCAAGTATCCATGCCTTTGGGCGTGAGGCCAAACGGACTGTCAGCGGAGCAAGGGATGTCATTGCGGCGTCTTTGGGCTGTTTCCCGGACGAATTGGTATTCACCGGAGGTGGCACGGAGAGCGACAATCTGGCAATCTTTGGAGCAGTCTCATCCAGGCAGGATAAGGGGAAACACGTCATTACGACCGCAATTGAGCACCATGCTGTCTTGCATACGTGTCAGGAATTGGAGCGGCAAGGTTATGAAGTAACCTATCTATCTGTTGATCATTATGGACGAATAAATCTGGGTGAGTTGCGAGATGCTATTCGACCGGATACGGTGTTGATTACCATGATGTATGCCAACAATGAAGTAGGCACGATTCAGCCGATCCGTGAGGTGGGTGAGCTTGCACGTCAGCATAATATCCTTTTCCATACCGATGCAGTTCAGGCTCTGGGCAGCCAGAATATTTCCTGTAAGGAACTGCCTGTGGATCTAATCAGCTTCTCTGCGCATAAAATCAACGGGCCTCAGGGTGTGGGTGCACTCTATGTACGGCGAGGAATTGTGCTGGAAGCAAGAGCTCACGGTGGGTTGCAAGAGCGTCAGCGTCGCGCTGGTACGGAAAATATCGCAGGTATTACCGGATTTGCAGAGGCTCTCAAGATTGCATCAGCACAGACGGAGGCGCATCGTCAGCATGATTTGGAATTGCGTAAACTTTTGTTGGAACAGCTTGAAATTCATGTGGGTACGGAGCACTTTCACGTGAATGGACATCTGGAGCATACGCTGCCAAACATCCTGAATATCAGCTTTCCGGAAGTGTCCACAGAGACGATGTTAATGAATCTGGATATGGAAGGGATTGCTGTTGCAAGCGGTTCTGCCTGCACTTCCGGGTCACTTGAAGTCTCTCATGTGCTGAAAGCGATGAAATTACCTGAAACATTTTTACACTCTGCGATTCGATTTAGCTGGGGATTGGGTAATACTACGGAAGAAATCATGATAACCGCCGAAAAAATTGGAACCATTCTTGGACGACTGCGTAATAGACCCTGAGGGGAACTTTACACATGGAACAGAAGGAGGGAAGAAGTTCCATTTCATCGGTTGGATAGAAGCGGTTTTGATGATCGGCGTCTGATTGCCACTCATCAACTTTGGGCATACCTAGCAATAGCGCCGCGCCTATTTAATGATAAGAAGATGAGGGGGACCCAGCGATGAAGCTTCAGGAAATGATCGGACTTGCCGTTTTTGATGTTGAGGACGGGAAGCAGGTCGGTAAAATCCAGGATTTCATTGTGAATGATGATTGGGAGATCGAAGGCATTGAGCTTGAGAACAAAGGTCTGTTTACCAATCATGTCAAAATCGTGCAGTGGCAAGATATCGTTGCCTACGGCGAAGATGCCGTCATGATCCGTAATCAACAGGCTGTCCGCAAGACGGGAGCCGACGACATAAAATACACGTACCTCCTCGGTCGGTCTAAATTGAAGGAGATGTCCGTGCTCACCGAAGAAGGTTTGCTGCTTGGGCGTGTCTCCGATGTTTATTTTGACCAAGAGTTGGGAAATACAATAATAGGGATTGAAATTACGGACGGTTTTGTGTCCGATCTGATCGAGGGCCGCAAATGGCTGCCATGTACAAGCGATATGTCCATCGGGGAAAGTGCCATTATGGTGCCGTCTCTGAGTGAACAACGCTTGGAAAATGCCATTCATTCTGTTAATGGATAGGTGAATGAATATGAAATGTCCAAACTGTAGTTCCAAAGATATCGGGAAAATTGGTTCCCACCAGTTTTATTGCTGGGGATGCTTTATTGAATTAACGGTGAACGGTGAGAAAATGTCTGTATATCAGGTGGAAGAAGACGGTACGCTGAGTTCCCTGGATGATCTGTTTTTCGGGGACGAGCTGCCACAAGACTTCCCTCATCTTCACGCTTCTTCTTAATAAGCAGAATAACTTCCTCTATATGCGGTTTCATGACAATGTCTGTCATGAGAGGCTGTCGTTAATTGTTGGCAGATGTATATAGATGCGGTTACATAGTGGTTCGGTTGGTGTATGTATGATTATATGCTGCCCTATACTGCAAAATGCGCTTCCTTCTCTGATGAAGGAGGCGTTTTTTGGTTTAAGGAAAAAAAGTTCGGATTGCTCCTTCCACTTCTGCGCTGTGTTAATAAATATTACCTTTCCTACATATACTGACTCTCAGAGCCAGTCCAAAAGGAGAGATGCAAAGTGGAGCAATTAACCAAAAACAAGCTGTTCCGTTACGCGATCTGGCTGCTGCTCGGATTGATCATTTTATATTTTATATGGCTGCTGCGGCCTTTACTGCTTCACATATATGCGTTCCTGAAAACAGTGCTGGCACCCTTTATCGTAGCCCTTATCATATCCTATGTACTTAATCCGATTGTCAGCATGCTGGGAGGGCGCAAGGTGCCGCGTACGATTGCGGTTCTCCTCATATATGCCTTTTTCCTGACCTGCCTCGGTGTCATTCTGATGAATGTCATTCCGGTATTGATTGAACAGCTGGGGGAACTCAACGAGCATATGCCTGAGCTATCCATGCGTGCCCAGAGCCTGATGAACAATATGGATCACAAATTAATGCCGCCAAGTGTGCGAACAGGCATGAACAGTTGGTTTTTTCAGATGGAGGATCGACTAACTCAGGGAATTACCGTGCTCATGGACAATATCGGGGCGACCATTAATGTGTTATTTAATGTGTTTATCGTGCCATTTCTGATCTTTTATATGTTAAAAGACTTTGAGGTATTCGAGCGTACCATTGTGGCATATCTTCCGCGTTCACGTCGTAAAGCGATTGTCTCGGTGATGAAAGAGATCGATACCGCACTGGGGAACTACATTCGTGGACAGTTTATTGTCTGTGTCATTGTTGGTATCTTTGCCTACATTGGTTATATCATCATTGATATGCCGTATGCCCTGCTGCTTGCAAGCATTGTAGCTGTGTTTAACATTGTGCCCTACTTGGGGCCGTTCCTTGGAGCTGCTCCTGCTGTGGTCATGGCATCAACCGTATCGTTTAAAATGGTACTACTTGTTGTCATTGTGAACACACTGTGCCAGGTGTTGGAGAGTAACGTTATTTCTCCTCAGGTGGTGGGACGTACGTTGCATCTGCATCCACTGTCGATTATATTTGCACTGCTCGTCGGAGGTGAACTGGCAGGCATTGTAGGTTTAATTCTGGCAGTACCTGTTTTTGCCGTGCTGAAGGTGATTGTGCAACACTTTTTCGCCTATTACATCAAACGAAGGACCGACTAAATAACAGGGTTAAAACATCAACGAGGCCGCGTTGACACCCGCTTGTGCTACCGATATAATGAGTGTGTATGTTGAGAACATGAAATCGATGATGAAATAAAGTACGCCGAGGGTTCCTTTCCTCAGAGAATAGACTTCATCGGATCAGGGTGAGCCTGAACTGATGGCTGGAAGAGTCTTGAAAGATGAAGCGGCGGAAAGCTAATTTCGGAGTGCAGGACAACCCTGCCGGGAGCGACCGTTATTTCGCATGAACGAGGAGATTGTTTGTTTGTCCGGGCAGCAAGGGATGAACAGCAATAACCAGGGTGGTACCGCGATAACATCGTCCCTGATTATTCAGGGGCGTTTTTTGTGTTTATTTTTACAAAAACAATGTTGACCAACCGGAGCGAATACGCAACGGACTATTATAATTTAATGGGGGCATCCAGTATGAAAGCCAGTGAAATCCGGTCCAAATGGATAGAGTTTTTTGCAAGTAAAGGTCACAAAATCGAGCCGAGCGCATCGCTCGTGCCTCACAACGATCCTTCCCTTCTGTGGATCAATGCAGGTATGGCACCACTCAAACCATATTTTGACGGACGTGAGAAGCCAGAGAACCCGCGTCTAGCGAACTCCCAAAAATGTATCCGTACCAATGATATCGAGAATGTTGGTAAAACGCGTCGTCACCATACGTTCTTCGAAATGCTTGGCAACTTCTCCATTGGAGATTATTTCAAGGAAGAGACCGTAACATGGGCTTGGGAATTCTTGACCAGCAAAGAGTGGATCGGATTCGATCCGGAACGTCTTTCTGTAACGGTATATCCGGAAGATGAAGAAGCATTCAAACTGTGGAACGAAAAAGTAGGACTGCCTGCTGAACGTATCATCAAATTGGATGAAAACTTCTGGGATATCGGCGAAGGCCCATGTGGACCTTGTACAGAAATCTTCTATGATCGCGGCGAAGCTTACGGAAACGACATGAGTGATCCTGAAATGTATCCAGGTGGGGAAAACGAACGTTACCTGGAAGTATGGAACCTGGTATTCTCCCAGTTCAACCATAACAAAGATGGTAGCTACACACCGCTTCCTAACAAAAACATTGATACAGGTGCAGGTTTGGAGCGTTTTGCTTCCATTCTGCAAAATGTGGATTCCAACTTCGACACAGACCTGTTCCAACCGATGATTCAAAGAACAGCCGCTCTTGCGGGTGTGAAATATAACGACAGCGTAGAGATTGATGTTGCATTAAAAGTCATTGCCGATCATATCCGTACGGTTGCTTTTGCAGTAGGTGATGGCGTTCTGCCAAGTAATGAAGGACGTGGATATGTCATCCGTCGCTTGCTTCGCCGTGCAGTTCGTTATGGAAAAGTGCTTGGACTTGACCGTCCATTCCTGTATGAATTGACAACAACTGTTGGTGAAGTGATGGGCATGTACTACCCTGAGGTAGTAGACAAACAGGAGTTCATCGCCAAAGTAATCAAAACCGAGGAAGAGCGTTTCCACGAAACACTCACAGATGGTCTGGCTATTCTGGCTGATATCAGCGGCACAGCCAAATCCGAAGGACGCACGGTTATTAGCGGACCTGAAGCTTTCAAGTTGTATGATACGTACGGTTTCCCGTTTGACCTGACAGAAGATTATGCCGCAGAGCATGGCCTGACTGTGGACCGTGAAGGTTTTGATGCTTCCATGCAGAAACAACGTGAGCTTGGACGTGCTGGGCGCCAAGAGAACGAGAGCATGAAAGTTCAAGGCGGACCACTTGCTGATCTGGAGGTTAAAAGCGAGTTTGTTGGTTATACTGACCTGTTGACGGAAGCAAAAGTGGTAGCCATCGTAGCTGGTGATGCCCTTGTTGAATCTGTAGGCGAAGGACAGACGTGTCAGGTTGTTCTGGACAAGACTCCGTTCTACGCGGAAAGTGGCGGTCAAGTGAGTGATCAGGGCTTGCTGCGAGGTGCTGGTGTAACAGCGAAGGTACAAGGTTTGTTCAAAGCTCCACTCGGACAACATGTACATCTGGTGACTGTGGAGTCTGGTGAACTGCGTGTAGGTGATGTGATCAACGCCGAAGTGGATTCAGCGAAACGTGGCGACATTATCAAAAACCATACAGCAACTCACTTGCTGCACAAGGCACTCAAAGATGTGCTCGGCACACACGTAAACCAGGCAGGATCGCTCGTAGAGCCACAGCGTCTGCGGTTTGACTTCTCTCACTTCGGTAGTATCACACCGGAAGAGTTGACAGAGATTGAACGTCAGGTGAATGAGCAGATCTGGAATCGTCTGAACGTGAACATCGAGCTGAAAGCTATTGATGAAGCCAAAGAAATGGGGGCAATGGCCCTGTTTGGCGAAAAATATGGAGATATTGTGCGTGTTGTTCAAGTTGGAGACTACAGTTTGGAACTTTGTGGCGGCTGTCACGTAAATAATACTTCAGAGATCGGAATCTTCAAACTGGTGAGCGAGAGCGGAATTGGCTCCGGCGTACGCCGGATCGAAGCTGTAACTGGCCGCGGCGCATATCTGTATGTGGAAAGCCAGTTGGAACTGCTTAAACAATCAGCAGCACTGCTCAAAGCAAATGTGGCTGATGTACCTAAACGGATTGAAGGTCTGAACCAACAACTGAAAGAAGCAGCCAGAGAGACTGAATCCCTGCAAAGCAAGCTGAGTGCCATGGAAGCTGGTCAATTGACGGATCAAGTGGTACAAGCAGGAAATACACAATTGCTGGCAGCACGCGTAGATGCTCCGAACATGGATGCGCTGCGTACAGTGGCAGATGAGTTGAAAGTAAAATTGCCTAACGCGGTACTCGTATTGGGTGCTCCAGCGGACGGCAAAGTGAATTTTGTTGTAGCAGTACCTGCTGAACAAGTAAAACAAGGATTACACGCAGGCAAAATCGTCAAAGAAGTCGCAGCAGTATGCGGCGGTGGCGGCGGTGGACGTCCAGATATGGCGCAAGCCGGAGGTAAGGATGCGACCAAGCTGGATGAAGCGCTGAAACTGGCGGTTTCGCTGGTTAGCGGGCATAGTGCATAAATCCATTGAGTGGCTTTCAATCGTCAAAAAATAAATCGAAATGGTTCTGTTCGTTTATTTTTGTACCCGAGAGCGTGTGGAATCGAATGATGCAATATGCTGAAGCTAGTAAAGGACAAGCAAAAAACACAATTGCCTTATCCTTTGTTTACTTGTGGCAGTCAGAATATGTTATTATATAAACAGAAATCAATTCGGCAGGACATGGTCCCCATGTTCATGCAGGAGCGAGGTGTCATCAATGGACTCCATGGATAAGACGGTTAAATTTAATGTGAAAGGTGACGAACAGGAAGCATCATCCAAAGAGATTCTTCTCACGGTATATGATGCATTGGTCGATAAGGAGTATAATCCGATCAACCAAATTGTTGGGTATCTGATTTCCGGAGACCCGGCATACATTCCTCGTCACAACAACGCACGTAGTCTGGTCCGTAAAAAGGAGCGCGATGAGCTGATTGAAGAGCTTGTACGTTCCTATCTGGCCAATCACCGGTAATGTACGCCGCTTCCGCTGTGTTGCAGCCTTGCAGGCAGCGGGAAATGAACCGACAGAAGACAGCCTGAAGCTTGAGAAGGCGATTATTCGTAATCGATCTGAGCAGGCCCCAGGATGGGAGAGCATGGATGAAAATATTAGGTTTGGACTATGGGGACCGAAGAATCGGAGTTGCCGCGAGTGACGCCTTCGGTTGGACTGCCCAGGGATTGGAAGTGCTAGAACGCCGCCGTGATGAAGGCGAGTTCGCTCGGATTGCCGAACTTGTGCGTGAGCATGAGATTAGTGAGATCGTAGTCGGACTTCCCAAAAACATGAACGGCACCGTAGGACCGCGCGGTGAGATCTGCATTGCTTTTGCCGAACGCCTGCGGGATGAACTGAATTTACCTGTTCACCTTTGGGATGAACGGCTGACAACCATGGCAGCAGAACGTACGCTGATCGAAGCGGATGTCAGTCGGAAAAAACGCAAGCAGGTTGTGGACAAAATGGCCGCAAGCTTGATTTTGCAAAATTATTTGGATGCCAATAGTAGAAGGTGAGGGGGATCAACAATGGCTGAAGATCAACTGGGTATGGAAGAAGAAGCGGAAATTATTTACATTGCGGATGACGAGGGTAATGAAGAGGAATTTGAAGTCATCATGAAGTTTGAAGTAGATGGTTCGGAGGCCAAGTACATGATGGTTGCTCCGGTTGAACCTGAAGATGGCGAAACGGATGTATATGCATTCCGTTATGAAGAAGAGGGCGACGATATTAAACTTTTCGTCATCCAAGATGATGCCGAATGGGATATCGTCGAGGAGACGTTTAATACATTTCTTGCTGAAGATGAAGAGGAAGCGAACTAAATGACGGAATATAGCCGCAAAGACCTGAAATGGACAGATTCACTGCGTCTGGCATTCGGTGCTCATGTTGAGCTCGAGGAAGAGAACGGTAAATCACAACCGTATGACTTGTTGGCTGAGTTCGAAGTGAACGGTCAACAGTACGCGGTGCTCCGCAGTTCGTTGCGACCTTATGACGAGGTTGAACTTCTGCGGGTATCACCTGGAAGTGAAGACCAGATCATGCCAGAGTTAGTTACGATCGACGATGATGATGAGTGGGAGAACATCTCGGAGCTGTATGATGAGTGTACACTCCCCATTGACGAAGATTAATCAGCTTCAAATTGAAGAAACCAGGAGGGCGGAGAAGTCCGCTCTTTTTGGTTGTGTAAAGGAGTTGTTTCTTTTTTGAAAGGGAAAGCAATAGTAGTCATACTGCTTATCATTGTAGTTCTTGCCGGAGGCGCTGGCGGTTACGTATGGAGTATGATGCGTCCCGTGGAAGCTTCTACAGAACCGGTCGTATTCGAGATTAAGAGCGGATCGGGAACTTCGAAAATCGCGGATCAGCTTCAAGAAGAAGGCCTCATTCGAAGCGGGTTAACCTTCAAAGGGTATTTAAAGTGGAAGAAACTAGGTTCTAATTTCATGGCGGGTACATATTCTATGAATCCTGGCGTGACATATGATGAGATTGTTAGCAAGCTGAGTAGTGGTGAAGTTGTACCTGAGGAAATGGTGAAATTTACGATTCCGGAGGGTTATAACGTTTTGCAAATGGCGGGTAAGCTTTCTTATGAGCATGTTGTAGATCGGGATGAATTCATCAAGCTGGCCAATGATCCTTCGGCCTTTGATGTAGATATCATCAAAGATATTCCAGTGGATGAAGAACTTCGCTACGTATTGGAAGGGTATCTGTTCCCGGAGACGTATGAACTGAAAAAGGGAAGTTCCACGCATGATGTGATGCAGCGAATGCTGGAAGAATTCCAGACCAAGATCAATTCCATTCCTGATTTGGAAGCCAAGCTTCAGGAAAAGAACCTTTCCCTGCATGAACTGCTGACGATTGCTTCACTTGTGGAGAAAGAAGTTGTGGTGGACGAGGAGCGTGCTCTGGTTGCAGGTGTAATCTACAATCGGATCAATCAGGATATGAAGCTGGAGATTGATGCTACCGTTCAATATCTGCTCGATAGGCCAAAGGAACGATTGTTTTACAAAGATCTTAAGGTGAAAAGTCCGTATAATACGTATCTGAATAAAGGCTTGCCACCAGGTCCAATTGCCAGTCCAAGTCTTCCGTCCATTGAAGCAGCGCTAAATCCGGAAGCTTCGGAGTATCTGTTCTATGTGACGAAAAAGGACGGGTCATCCGGACATCTATTTGCCAAAACGTATAAGGAACACCAGCAAAATATAGCCAAAAGTAAGGCTGCGCAATAAGCGGAGGGGATTATATGAGTAAGAAACATGAACTGCTCGTTACAGCAGCGAATGTGAAAGAGGCAGAAGTGCTGCTTCAGGCTGGAGCAGATGCTTTGGTCATTGGAGATGATCGATTCGGCATGCGTCTTCCAGGCAGCTTTAGCGTGGAAGAGACAGCAGAGGTGGTTGCCATTACAGCCAAACATCAGGCGCGTGTGTATGTATCCATGACTAATCTGATGTCCAACGAACTGTTGAAAGAATTGCCTGAATATGTTCAAGCACTTGGCAGAATCGGTATTGATGGTGTGGAGTTTAATGATCCATCCGTGCTGGCTACCATGAAGGAATACGCACCACATGTGAAGTTGCACTGGAATGCGGAGATGACTTCAACGAACTATGCGACGGCCAACTATTGGGGAACCAAGGGAGCGAGTCGCGTTGTACTTGCCCGAGAGCTGAATATGGACGAGTTGACGGAAATGGTTCCTTTTTTGAAGGTGGAAGCTCAGGTTCAGGTGCATGGCATGACGAATATTTATCATTCCAAGCGCAGTCTGGTACAAAGTTACATGGCTCATCAAGGGCGGCCGGTTGAGGGACATCTAGGCAAAGAACGGGGATTGTTCCTGATCGAGGCTGAACGCCGGGATGAGAAATTCCCGATCTATGAGGACATTAACGGTACACACATTATGAGCTCTGAGGATATATGTATCCTCGAAGACCTTCATCTGTTGATGGAGGCGGGTGTGCACAGTTTCAAAATTGAAGGTATGTTAAAATCACTTTCCTACAATGAAGCTGTTGTACGTGCATATCGGACAGCGATTGACAGTTATGTAGCCGATGCTGATGCATATGCGTTCTCTGAAGAGTGGCTCGCTGAGGTGCGGAAGTTACAGGACCCTGAACGTGAATTGTCGTTTGGATTTTTCTATAAAGAACAAGTGTATTAATAGATGAGGTGAACAGAATGGAAACAGTGGCGGTACAGCGGAAGTTCTCGGGTAAACGTAACCGTCTGGACAAACCGGAGCTGCTAGCTCCGGCGGGTAATCTGGAAAAACTGAAATTTGCAATCCATTACGGTGCAGATGCCGTATATATCGGTGGACAGGCCTATGGACTACGTTCCAACGCGGATAACTTCAGCTTTGAAGAGATGCGTGAAGGTGTGGAGTTTGCCAAAAAGTATGGAGCCAAAGTGTTCGTAGCGACAAACATCTATGCACATAATGAGGATGTTGAGGGGATCGAAACATATCTGCAAAACCTCTATAATGCGGGAATCTCTGCGATCATCGTAGCTGATCCGGCTATTATTGAGGTTGCCCTTCGTGCTGTGCCGGGCCTTGAGGTACATCTGAGTACTCAACAATCCACACTTAACTGGCAAGCCGTGAAGTTCTGGAAAGATGAAGGACTTCCACGTGTTGTTCTCGGACGTGAGACCAGCTTTGAAGAGATTGAAGAAATCAAGGCCAATGTGGATATCGAAATTGAAGCCTTTATTCACGGGGCGATGTGTTCTTCGTATTCCGGACGTTGTGTGCTCTCCAACCATTTTACGGATCGGGACTCCAACCGGGGTGGCTGTTGCCAGTCTTGTCGTTGGAAGTATGATCTGTTCGAGGATGCGAGAGAAGATACGGTTTGGGTTAGCGAAGAGGACATGCAGATGAAGGCACCTGCGCCATTCAAACTGGGTGAGAACCAGCTTCCTCTGTTCCAAGAACAGGATAATTCATTCTCCATGGGATCTAAGGATCTGTGCATGATTGGCCATATTCCCGAGTTGATTGATGTGGGCGTGGACAGTTTCAAGATTGAAGGACGTATGAAATCGATCCACTATGTGGCAACTGTGGTTAACGTATACCGTCAAGCTATTGACTCCTATATGGCAGACCCGGAAAATTATGTTCTGAAACCTGAATGGGTTGAAGAAATGAACAAAGCGGCGAATCGTCCGCTCAATACCGGATTTTTCTATGACACACCAGACCATGAAGATCATATCTATGAACCGGAAGAAAAGGCCGTACCTTTTGACTTCGCTGGATTGGTCATGGGGTATGATGCTGAAACAGGAATGGCAACCATTCAACAGCGCAATCACTTCAAACCAGGACAGGAAATCGAATTTTTCGGTCCGGGAGGTCACTTTTTCAAACAGGTCGTCGGTGAAATACAGGATGAAGAAGGCAATGTTCTAGATGCTGCTCGTCACCCGTTGCAACTGATTAAAATGAAGGTAGATCAACCGGTTTCGTACTTCGATATGATGAGAAAAAAGAAGTAGGCTCAAATACCTACAATGTGTCAATATTGTATTATGATTTAACAACATAGTGTTATGAAATTTACATGGGGACCTCCGTTTATCGGCAGATGGGGGTCTTTTTTTTATAGAAAAATAGGAATAAAGTTGTAAAATATTTCTGGAAAGTGAAAGGGGAACGAAGAAAGCTGTCGAATACTACATATTTATAGGGGAGAGAAAGAAAAATCCAACAAGTAAATAACTGGCAGGTGAATGGGAATGGTTCAAAAGAAGCAGAAAGACAGTGGGGAGCAAGTGATAAAATCCGAGCAGGTTAACCCTGAGCAGGTTCAGAAAGTGAAGAAAGAAAAAGTAGGTAAAAGTAAAATTACAGGGAATGGGAAAAAATTACTTAAGTTTGACCGTAGTAAATTGAAGCTGGGCTGGATCAAGACCGATTGGGTAAAAAAACAATTAAAAAACCGGGATTGGAAAAACCTTGGAGGGTCTTCTTTCAAACAAATTAGGAAGGCAAATCCGGTCAAATCCGTAGGGGTTAAACTGTTCTTGATCTTTTTTGCGGGGATCATGATTTTTGTAGTGAGTTTAGGTCTATTATCCTATTCAAAAGCCAAGGGTACGATAGAGAAAAATGCCTCGCGTGCCAATCAGGAGACCATTGATCAGACCAAACAAAAAATGGACATTATTTTGGAGAGATTTGTGGATACATCCACACAGATTTTCTTTGATCCGGAAATGCAGTCCTTGCTACAAAAAATGTCAGATACGAATTTGACTGCGTATGATACATTCGTGAACTCAAGTTCAATCAACAAGCAACTGTCCAATGTTGCATTTACAAATAAATCTATGGAAGCGATTTATTTGGTACCTACGGACGATACAAAGTCCATTATGGGTACCGGCAGCAACAGTTCATCCATGGGCAGCATTCGCCAGGAAGCATGGTACAGTGAGTTAATTGAGGCGGGCGGTTATCGCTGGCTTCCAACAGAGGTCAAGGAAGATGGCTCAACGCCAACGTTTAAAATTGCACGTTCCATGAAAAACTTGCAGGGGACTACTCAGTCGTATGTTCTGGTTATTGAACTGAAACTGGAAGTTTTGGAGGAACAATTGAAATCGCTTGATCTGGGGCCAGGAGCTATTCTTCAACTAATTGCTCCGGATAATAAAGTGGTTGCATCCTCCATCTCGGATCGTACAGGACAAGAAACAGAGCTTGCATTTGTCAAAGAGTTGACGGAACCAGCAGGTAGTACGAATACGGATTATACGGTAGATGGCAAATCTACGGAAATGCTGGCTGTATACAGTACGATGGATACATCCAATTGGAAACTGGTTGGTATGATACCTACCTCTGTTTTGGTTCAGGACGCAAAAGGTATTCTGACTCTGACCCTGTGGATGGCGCTGATTGATGCGGGGATTGCAGTATTGATCGGGATCTGGATGGTGCGTATGATCGCTCGTCCACTCGGCAAATTGAAAGACCTGATGCAGGAAGGTGCGAAAGGTAATCTTAAAGTTCGTACACCATATAGCTCCCAGGATGAAATTGGTCAGCTCTCGACTGCCTTCAATCTGATGATGGAGCAGATTACTAAGCTGGTTGAACAAACCAATCGTTCTGCACAGGAAGTATTGGATACGGCCTCTGAGCTGAGCAGTGCATCCAAGAAAACGGCTGTATCTGCTTCGGAGATCGCAGTAGCTACAGAAGAGATCGCAGGCGGTGCAGGCAGTTTGGCAACCGAAGCGGAACGTGGCAATGAATTAACTGACAATATCTCTCGTCAGATGCAGAGTGTAATCGCTGCTAATGAACAGATGGGTGATTCTGCTCGTCATGTAGAGAAGTCCAGTCAGACAGGAACACAACATCTGAATCAGTTGATGACCAAAACCCAGAAGACAGAAGAAATGATTGGTGCACTGGTGAATAAGGTTGATTCGCTGAAAGAGAGTACGTCTTCTGTTCTGAAAGTGCTTGAAGTGCTGCAAAACATAACGAAACAGACAAATATCCTTTCCCTGAATGCAACCATTGAAGCAGCACGTGCCGGTGCAGCCGGACGCGGATTCATGGTGGTGGCTGATGAGGTTCGTCAGCTCGCGGCTCAATCCAGACAATCCATTGAGATGGTTGGAGAGATTACAGACAAAATCATGACTGAAATGAATGAGACCGTTGATGCTTTGTCGGCAGCTTATCCGTTATTCAAGGAACAGATGGATGCGGTTAAAGATACCAACGTCATCTTTGCTTCCGTACAGGAACAGATGGGTGCCTTTGTGGAACGTCTGGGCATGGTGACAGGTTCTATTGGAGATTTGAACAAATCTCAAGGTACGTTGTCTGAAGCCATGAGCAATGTCAGCGCTGTAGCTGAAGAATCTTCTGCAACGTCCCAAGAAGTAGCTTCCTTGAGCAGTGAACAGCAAAATATCAGTAACCAGCTGGTCAATCTGTCTGGCAAATTGGAGAATGTGTCTACTGAACTGAAAGAAACCTTGTCACGCTTTACGGTGTAACAAGCAAGGTTGAAATGAGGAGAACCTGTCCCGCACATGGGACAGGTTTTCTTTTTGTTTACCGGATAATTCCAAGCCATATCAGCAATAATATGTCAAAACGACAAAAGGTGAGATTGGGATGCATCTCCTTGCGAAACGGCGAATCTATATAACTTGTATTCTTCTAACTCTTGTCTTTGGATTGCTTATATTACGATTGGGATGGGTCCAGATCGTTCAGGTGAATCAGACGATGCCTGGATTTCACCGAACGGTACGTGAAATGTCTGTATTGCAGCGTGAACGCGGGGTGATGCTTGACCCGGGGCGGGGACAATTTACGGATTACAAGGGTGAGGCGTTGACCGGTAAGCTGCAATGGGGACTGGTTCTTTTTCCACAGGCAAGTCCATTAGAGACATTACGCAAGTATGGGGCATTAGAAGGCTCCGAGATGATACAGTTGGCAGCTATATTACATACCGATCCGGATCAATTGAAGAAGGAATGGAATCAGGAAAGTATACCTCATTTCTGGACAGCAGGTACACATCAGCCTGTTCATTTGACCGCTGCTCAGGTGGAGCGCCTACGTAGTTTGCACCTGCAAGAAGCTGGCATCTATCCGATGATGACAAGGTATCTTCATGGGCATACAGGAATGCAGTGGATGGGTTATCTGGCTGAACAGCCTGAGTCCTCCAAAGTTCTGACTGGACATCAGGATGAAGTAAAACAGCCATTTGCTATGAAATCAGGAGCAGCGGGCCTGGAGAGGACACTTGAACCGCTGTTAAGGGGAATTGGCCCTACGCTTGTATCACGCATGGTCTCGGGTGGTGGAGAGATTATCCCTGATATTCAGCCGCACGTCATTGCACCGACCAATAGCCATTATCCTTTACGTGTAGAAACCACTGTGGATGCTGAGTTACAGCGTGGGTTGGAGGAGTTGACGCAAGAATCTGGATTACAAGAAGGGGCCATTGTTGTGTTAGATACCGCTAACGCAGATGTTCGCGCCATGATCTCCCGTCCTTTCTATCAGCCACAACATGTGGACCCTAAAGAATCGTCCTGGGGGAATCGTGCAGTACAGGGAGCTGTACCGGGTTCCATTTTCAAAATTGTCACTGCGGCTGCCGCTTTGGAGTATCATACGGTTTCTAACGGAGAAGAATTCCATTGTGGTGGTGAGTACGGAAGATATGGGCTGTCTTGCTGGAAGGAGCACGGGCATGGAGACCTAAATCTGGAGCAAGGATTCGCTGAGTCTTGTAACATCGTATTCGCGGAAACGGCGCGCAGGCTTAGTATGGAACAACTGGAGAACACGGCTGATCGTCTGGGACTCGCGCGTCCGATTGGCTGGGAGGGGAAGCAGATGGCAGGAATGCCTGTGTTACGACACTTTGATCATGAGGATCACGGGCGTGTGAGAACAGAGGCTGTTTCTTCTGCTGATGAAGGTGCGAAAATACAGACAGCAATCGGCCAGCGAGATGTCTTGGTCACACCGCTGCAAGCTGCCAATCTGATCGTTACACTGTTACATGATGGAAAGGTTAGTGCCCCACGTCTCGTTAAGCGCATTCGATATGCGGATGGTGGCACCATGCTGGAGATGCCCTTGCATGATTCACCTTCAACATCAGGACAGATTGCTCCCGCAACAGCGCATAAACTGTTATCCTGGATGAATAAGGTAGTCCGCGAGGGAACAGGAAAATCCCTGCAGCGTGCACGGTGGCATGTTGCAGGAAAATCAGGTACAGCTCAAGTACAGAAACATGGAGAGAAGCGCAACAATCAATGGTTCATTGGTTATGGACCGGTAGAACAACCCCAATATGCTGTAGCTGTTCTTGTTCAAAATGTCTCTCCTGACAGCCAACATCAGGCGACGGCTCTCTTCAGGAAGGTGATGGACTATTTGGCGGAGTCCTCATGATCCTTCGCAGGGACGGTGTACAGTAGACTCGGCAGAATTCGCTGAGGCCTTATTAACGGGTGGGTCCATGACCAATGGAGAGGATTCAAATTCATCTTTTGGCAGGTGAATCCACTTTTGCAGGTATCCTTGTTGTAACAGTTCTTTCAGAAGGATCAGAAGCACTGGAGATAACACTACACCAGCCAGGCCAAAGATCGAAAGGGAGATCAGCATAAACGAAAGCATCAAGTACGCCGAAGATACACCAATCGAGTTACCCGATATTTTCGGTTCCAGCAATTGTCTTGTCAGCATCGTCACTGCCAGAATCACAATCAGGCCAATCGCCAGGCTACTATTTCCAATAATGAATAAGTAGACGATCCATGGAATAAACACAACAGGGACGCCAAGCAATGGTACCAGATCAAAAACCGCACAGACTGCTGCAATGGTAAAGGCATTAGAGGTTCCCAAAATCAACAAACCTGCATAAATCAATACAAACGTAATGAGCATCATGATCATCTGTGCTTTCAGATACGAGCGGATTGTCTTGAACACGTGATTACGCATGAATTCAATAGCTAACTTTAATGTTTTGGGCGTTTTCGCACGGGCGAACTTGCGCCAGGATTCAATCTCGATACTGAGGAAAAATGCCAGAATAATCGCAATTCCGAAGTTCGTAATAAACGAAGAGAATGAACTGAGGAAACCTACGACGAATTGCGCTCCGCTAGTTACCCATTTGGACAGGAACCCGGTCAGTGTTGCAAAATAATCATTCGCTTTTTCCATAACTCCATCAGGAAGAGCGTCTGACTTGTCCTGAATGAATAACACCAGATTGGTGAATTCACGTTGTATCATTTCAATGTATACGGGAAAATTATCTTGAAGATTGGAAATTTGTGAAATGATAATCAAGCCTACCCCAAAAAAGGCAGCGACAATCAATGCAAGAAACAACAAGACGGAGATGGCGGCTCCAAGTGTCTTGGGCAATCCTTTGCGATGTAAAAATTTGGCCAGCGGTTCAATCATCCAATACACAATGAATGATAGAAAGACCGGTGCAGCCACATGGTATAATTGACTGAAACTGTACATGATCACATACACGGTTAATACGAGCAATGCGATGTCAAAGACAGTTCGCCCGTATTTTTTGTAAAGCGGTAGCATGGACATGGCTCCTTTGATGGCAATAATTAGATTGTATTTATTGTACACGATAGCTATCTTTTTGGGAAAACAGGATTCAAGAAAAGTCTGAACTATGATAAAATTAAAGGCGGTTTATTTTAGATAGTGCCCATAGTGCACCGTAATTTAGCAGGAGAAGTGGGGAGCTTGCAACATGACAACGATACTTCATAGTATTTTACTGTGGTTATTGTATCTTTCATCTTTTTACGCCTTTATTCCAAGTTTGATCAGCAGGATTTTTGGTTTTCGTGTATTTCGACGGGGAAGAAGTGATACACAATTTGCATTAACGTTTGACGATGGGCCAGATCCACATTATACGCCAAGACTGCTCGATCTGCTTCGTCAGCATCAGGCAAAAGCCACATTTTTTGTCGTTGGAGAACATGCAGCGAGTCATCCTGAACTCATACAGCGCATACATGAGGAAGGTCATCTTATTGGCATTCATAATTATATTCACAAGACGAACTGGCTCATGCGGCCACGTACCGTTCGAGATCAGATTCAGCGAACAGGTCAGATTATTCATGAAGTAACCGGCGTGAAGACTTGTTATTATCGTCCACCGTGGGGGATTATGAATCTGTTTGATTTTTTCAGCAAGAAAGAACGAAAGATTGTACTGTGGTCTTCCATGTTTGAAGACTGGAGAAGCCGAGTAGGTGCCCAGAGATTGACTGAACGGATGCTGAAGGAACTGAGAGGTGGAGAGGTCATGCTGCTGCATGATCGAGGAACGACCCTTGGTGCAGATGCACACGCGCCGGAGCAGATGCTTCAGGCGCTGGAAGTCGTCTTGCAGGAAGCTGAACGACTCGGGCTGCAAAGTGTACGCGTTGATACGTTGATGGGAGGTATCACAGTGAGCGAATCTCAGAACAAAACGCAATTACAGACACCATTGAAGCTATGGAAACGAATCGTTGTTGCCCTATGGCTGGGCTGGGAGAAGTTGTTCCACTGGGTATATCATCTACGGACGGCTTCGCCAGAGGAGCCGATGCTGCACTTCAGATCACGTGTATATCACGGAGCGCGGGTGGAGATGAATGATGGCCATGTCATTCAAAATGGAGATCCGGTGATAGAACTGCATTTTGACAATCAGAAGTTGTATGAACTTGGAGTGACATCACGTTCCAGTATGCATTTGGCTATTCGCATGATTCGGACCATGGAACAGCAATTGCCGGATCTGGCACGCATGGTGGCACTCGAACCGGAGTTACGCTCTGCCAAGGCGATATACGGTGTGAGCATGATTAACAGAGGCCCAGAAAAATTTGGATTTACCATACAAGAATTGCCCCCAGGACCGTTCAGTGCTGCATCCAAAGTATACTTGAAGCTGCTGTTAAGTGTAATCCACCCGGCAGGAACCAAACGTTTGAAACAGCGTACAGAACAATTGGTACCCAAGATGATTGCCATGCCGCTGGATGTACTGCTGGAACGTTACGGTCAACATATGACGCAGGTGGCAGCAACGTTAGAAGAATCCAGAGATGAATCGTTGTTAATTGAAAAAGAGATACTGCCAGAGCGGAACTAAACGGACTGATCACACCAACCAGCAAAAGAAAAGGGTTGCCCTTCGCCAGATTTGGCAGAAGAGCAACCCTTTATTTATTAGTGAATTAGATACTCAGTACGCCACCGTTGCTTGCATTGGTAACCAGTTTGGAGTAACGAGCCAGGTAACCGGTTTTTACTTTCGGTTCAAAGCCTTTCCAACCTGCGCGACGACGTTCAAACTCTTCGTCACTGATGTGCAATTCGATGATACGGTTGTTCAGATCCAGCTCGATGATGTCTCCTTCTTCAACAAAGGCGATTGGACCACCTTCAGCTGCTTCCGGAGAGATATGTCCGATACTGATTCCGCGGGATGCGCCGGAGAAGCGTCCATCGGTGATCAGACCAACTTTGGCACCCAATCCCATACCTACGATCTGGGAAGTAGGAGCCAGCATCTCAGGCATACCTGGTCCACCTTTTGGTCCTTCATAACGGATAACAACAACATGTCCTTCTTTTACTTTGCCGTTAGCAATACCTTCGAGCGCTTGCTCCTGGGAGTCAAAGCAGATGGCAGGACCTTTGTGGTATCCGCCAACTGAAGCATCAACTGCACCAACTTTGATGATAGCGCCTTGTGGTGCAAGGTTACCAAACAATACAGCCAGGCCGCCTTTTTCGGAATGCGGGTTATCCAGGTGGTGAATGACATTTGTATCCTGAATTTCTTTTCCTTCAACGTTCTCACGGATCGTTTTACCTGTTACTGTAATGCAGTCACCATGAATTGCGCCTGGTTTCTTGAGCAACTCGTTCAGCACTGCGCTTACGCCGCCTGCATTATGAACGTCTTCGATGTGAAGATCGGAAGCAGGTGCAAGTTTCGCCAGATGCGGAACGCGGTTAGCTACTTCATTGATACGCTCGATTGGATACTCGATGCCTGCTTCATGAGCCAGTGCCAGCGTGTGCAGTACTGTATTCGTAGATCCACCCATCGCCATATCCAGTGCAAACGCGTTATCGATCGCTTCTACAGTAACGATATCACGTGGTTTCAGATCCATTTTAATAAGTTCCATCAGTTGTTTAGCAGATTGTTTAACAAACTCACGACGCTCAGGAGCAACAGCCAGGATGGTTCCGTTACCTGGCATAGCCAGTCCCATCGCTTCAGCCAGACAGTTCATGGAGTTTGCGGTAAACATACCGGAACATGATCCACATGTCGGACAGCCGAACTGTTCAAGTTCGAGCAAGCTCTTATCATCGATTTTACCTGCTTGGTAAGCACCCACGCCTTCAAATACGGAAGTCAGGGAAAGAGCTTTACCATTGCTGTCACGACCGGCTTTCATCGGTCCACCGCTGACAAACACGGTAGGGATATTACAACGGAGTGCACCCATCATCATGCCGGGTGTAATTTTATCGCAGTTCGGGATACATACCATGCCGTCGAACCAGTGTGCAGATACAACGGTTTCCACGGAATCCGCGATAATGTCACGGCTTGGCAGCGAGTAACGCATACCAATGTGTCCCATGGCAATACCATCATCTACTCCGATGGTGTTGAATTCGAATGGAACGCCACCGGCTTCACGAATAGCATCCTTTACAATTTTACCGAATTCCTGAAGGTGGACATGGCCGGGCACGATATCGATGTATGAGTTACATACGGCAATAAACGGCTTGCCGAAATCCTCTTCTTTAACGCCCGCTGCGCGAAGCAAACTCCGGTGTGGTGCACGGTCAAAACCTTTTTTGATCATATCGGAACGCATCTTCTTGGCTGACATGGTGTATTCCCCCCAAATATATAATATTGAGCAACATGAATGGAAAAGTAAATGGCAGTGCATCTGTCGTTTAATTTCATCCGTACTCTAAAAAAAAGGACCGGCATGCCGGTGTCGAGCTCCCCGTAGTTTGTGAAATTCTTTGCTGCTTTAAACCCGTGAACACCCGGTTTTTCTATTGAGTCTATCACAACCGTCGTCATATTTCTACAATCAATAGAAAGAAGCCTCAAACCATTTTCATGGAATTAGACTTCTTGATTTACGGGAAAGCTATGATCATGTTTCGATGTGGCAAGCGGAATTCATTAGTTGCTTCCGCCTTTGCGTCCAATCTCACGATAGAATTCCTTATTATGAGTTTCGGAGGTTGCTTCGCCGCCCTTGCGACCAATCTGTTTGTAAAAGTCAGTGTCATGGGCATCTGAAGTCGCTTCTCCACCTTTTTTTCCAATCATCTGGTAGAAGCTTCGATCATGGTTCTTGGAAGTCGCTTTGCCACCTAATCTGCCAGCTTCCTCACGGCTCATCTTGTGTTCTGACGTCTGTTGACGTGCCATTACAAATCACTCCTTACAACGATAAGTTGTTTTTTGTAGCGCGTATCCCTAATTTACCACCTTATTTCCAGCCTGAAACAATTCACTAGGATAGAATCGATGGTGAAGAGATCCGTCAGAGCATTAGGCCGAACGTTTAAACACCTCATGTCGATTGAAAGAAAATCGGGATATATCCGGTTCAATTACGGGTTTGAACGTGTGACGTACAGCCGGCAGAGCCAGTGTGACTGCGAAGAGTATGGCAATGACAAGTATGACTGGAATATACGCCGAGCTTCCCATATAACTGTAGACTCCGGACCAGATCGCGAGACGAACGAGAAACCCATGCAGCAGGAACACATAGAGTGTACGTCGTCCAAGGTCCGTCAGTCTGGAAGTCAAGGAAGGTACCCAGGCCAAGAACAGTGCTGCAGATGCGATTTCCAGCAAGTAGACACCCACCCGGAAGATGCCGGCATACCATTCGTGGTGACCCAGTTCGGCGTACGTCATGCTGCCGAGTAACCATCCGGATGAAATGTTCAAACCACCATACCCGATCCATACCAACAGTGCAGCAGAGAGGATGGCTGCGGTTTTTCGCCCCCAACCGGATAATAAATGTGAACGGATGGTTGCTCCATAGTCATAACCGATGACAAAGAACGGCAGAAATACAAACGTACGGCTGAAGCTGAGCCAGAATCCGTCGATAGGCAAATACCCCGCAATTACACCGAGCGTAATCGATCCAATCACCCGATATATCGGTTTCCAGGAAATCGCCAGACGAAGCAACAGTCGCCAACAGAAATGACTCGCGAGAAACCATAACAGCAAGTAAGGTGCAAAGAAGGATAGCCTCATATGGGGTGTGTGGAATACGGTAAAGTCCATTAGTGCGTATAAGGACTGAAACAGTACATACTGTAGTGCAATCTGCTTCAGGACATTTCGCCCAGATGCACCCTGGAGTGAGTGTGTCGCAAAATACCCGGTTACCCATACAAAGAGTGGCATGTGAAACGTATATATCCACAGGAACAGAGCTTCCGCTCCTGCAAAACGTGTGATGAGTGGTTCAAGTGCATTACCAGCAAGGACACAGACGATAAGCATAAAGCGCAGATTGTAAAAGAAAGATTCCTGATCATCCCGGATCAGTGTCTGATTTTTCATGGTGTAGCCCCCTTATAGACCCTGGTTGCAAATTCATTTGCATCTGTAATAAGGGTAATATGGATGTTCATTATCTATTGTGATTTAATTCACATTGGTAAGCGTTATCTTTTATTAAAGCTGTGACAACAAAATGAACGCAACGGGATTGACAACGGTTGCATAGAGGATGACAATAGAAAAAGAAGATGAGGGAATGTAACTATAAGGAGGGAAGAAATCATGTCAACGAGTCCCTATCCAAGCCCGGAAATTATTACGTTTGGGGAGAGTATGGGTTTGCTGACTGCCAAAGATACAAGAGGGCTGGAATATGCAGCCACACTGGACAAGTCTTTCGGGGGTGCTGAGAGCAATCTGGCTATTGGCGTATCCCGCCTGGGGCATACCAGTGGTTGGTTTGGACGCTTGGGCAATGATCCGATCGGCAGTATGATTCTGAAAGCCATTCGCGGTGAAGGCGTAGATGTATCCCGGGTAAGGTTGAGTGATCACGAGCCTACTGGTTTGATGATTCGTGAGAACGCTTCCGGGAAAGCCTCGGTGCATTATTATAGGAAGCTATCTGCTGCAAGTGCGATCACACCTGATGATTTGGATCCCGACTATATTGCCGGGGCGAAGATATTGCACGTTACGGGTATAACGGCAGCGATAAGCCCGTCCGGACTTGCTACGGTAGAGGCTGCTATACATATTGCCAAACAGGCAGGGGTGAAAGTAAGCTTTGATCCAAATCTGCGTCTCAAACTATGGTCTGCGGATGAGGCCCGTCCGGTTATACTGCGTTTAGCTGAACTGGCGGACTACTTTTTACCGGGTCTGGACGAGATGAAACTTCTATATAACGAAGAAAATGATCAAAAAGTACTTGAGCGTTTATCTGCCATGAATGCTGTGTGCATTGTGAAGGGTGGCCCTGATTTGACCTACGTATTGGCGAATGGTACCCTAACTGAAGTTCCGTACTTTAAGGCGGATTATGTTCTGGATACGGTAGGTGCAGGAGATGGATTCTGCGCGGGATTTTTATCGGGATTATTAAAAGGATACTCCCCGCAGGAAGCAACCCGTCTCGGCAATTTGACCGGTTCCATGGTTATACAGGCTGTTGGCGATTGGGAGGCGCTCCCCACGTGGGGGCAGGTCGAGGCCAAGCTGAACAACGTTGCCCATGTTGAGCGCTAGTCGCTGCTGAAATTATATATGGCTCATCTTCGTTCTTAAATGTAAGGCTTGTATACACAACCACCACATTGACAAGGGAGAGAATGAAATGAAGAAGCTTCAGCTGTTGCAAAAGATTACGGACAATGGGGTTGTGGCAGTTCTGCGTGCAGATTCTGCGGATCAAGTTATTGCCATGGCCGAGCAAGCGATTGCGGGTGGCATTAAAGTTATCGAGATTACGATGACAGTACCCAGTGCTCTCAAAGCCATTGAAAAATTAAGCCGTGTATACCATTGGAACACACAAGATCCAGAGAAATTCGCGATTATTGGTGCGGGAACGGTGCTTGAACCACAAACGGCAAGAGCGGCTATCATGTCGGGTGCCGAGTTTGTAGTCGGACCTTCCCTGAATCCGGATACCGTTCAGATCTGCAACCTGTATCGAATTCCGATTCTGCCGGGTGTGATGACGATTGCTGATGTTCAACGCGCATTGGAGCTTGGTGTGGACATTGTGAAGTTGTTCCCGGGTAATCTGTATGATCCTTCGATTATCAAAACGATGAAGGGCCCTATGCCGCAGGCGAATTTTATGCCAACTGGCGGGGTATCCTTGTCTAATCTGGGGGATTGGATCAAGGGTGGAGCAGTGGCTGTTGGTATCGGCTCCGACTTGACAGCGGAAGCTGTGAAGACGGGTGACCTGAGTCATGTCCGTCGCAAAGCGGAACAATATATGGATGCTTACCGCAAGGCCAAGGCTGAATAATATTTGTTCAATTCGGAGAAAGGGAGCCTGAATTAACGAAGGCTCCCAATTCTGTGAGCCGCGGCACCTGCGGAAGTGAAGAAAGGTGATTAACGTTGAGAAATCGGTATAATACAGGGCGCAAGAAGAGGGGCATCGGGAAATTCCTGCTCGTACTTCTGGCGCTCATTGTCATTGGATGTGGATTTGTTGCGTGGAAATTATTCACACCATACGGTCCACAGGAAACAGCTCAAACGGCCATGGAAACAGCCAATAAGGTGACGGTGAGCGAACAAGAGAACTGGATTGATTTTGTGCCAGATAAACCGACTGGGAAAAGTGTACTTTTCTACCCTGGTGGACTGGTAAAACCGGAAAGTTACGCACCACTTGCGCATGAGTTGGCCGCTGCGGGGCATCACACGATTATTGCCAAAATGCCAGTTAATCTGGCAGTGCTCAAGCCAAACTTGGCAGATGAGATTCTGGCCGCATATCCGGACGAACAATTTGTTGTGGGTGGACACTCTCTCGGTGGATCGATGGCTGCACGTTATGTAGCCGCGCATCCTGATGCACTTCAGGGCATCTTCTTCTTGGCATCCTACCCGGATGAAAAAGGAAGCGTAAAGTCACTTGGAATACCTGCTTTATCTATTCTGGGTACGAAAGATGAAGTCGTGAATGCTACGAAGTATCAGAGTGGACGGATGTATCTTCCAGGAGACACGGTTTATTACACTATTGAAGGTGGTAACCACGCCCAGTTCGGTGATTATGGTCATCAAAAAGGAGATGGCGAGCCAGAAGTGAGTGGAGAAGAACAGCTGAATCAGACGGTCAAGACGGTACTGGCTTGGTTAAGTGCCATCAAGTAGGTTTTGATTATTCTGCACTAAGGGCTGTATGCATTTATAGCATACTTGATGGAGGCGATACGGATGACCATGCTTCAAGTGAATGGAGTGCAGATCCCATGTAAAGGTATCCTGTTTGATAAAGATGGAACACTGCTGGAATTTCTCCAGCTTTGGGGGCCATGGGCAGAGACATTACTGGATCAGTTGCAATCACGTATGAATGAACTCGGAGCTTCATTTACGGTTGAACGGGAGCATGTTCTGGGCACCACCCATAATCCGCAAGGTCATATTGTTGGATATGATCCGCAAGGCCCGCTGGCCATTGCGACTGTGGATGAGTGCACGGGATTGCTTGCCGGGCAGTTATATGCGGCAGGTATGCCATGGAATGAAGCGATCACAACGATACGCCAATTTTCAAGTGTAGCCATGAGATCGGTAAGAGAGCGCAAATCCGCTGAACCCATGTCAGGATTGCTGGATTTCTTGCAGAAATGCAAGGCAGCGGACATACCACTGGCGGTCGTCACTTCAGACAGCACAGCAGCAGCAGAAACACATCTGGATTGGATGGGGATACGTTCCTTTTTCACATCCATTGTGGGCTGTGATCGGGTGACCCAGGGCAAACCGGATAGAGAAGCAGCACTCTTGGCTTGCCGTGAATTACATATCCATCCTGCGGAGGCCGTTGTCATTGGAGACAGCAATGGGGATATGCAGATGGGGAGGCACGCAGAGGTATCCTATACGCTTGGTTACTGTCCACAGTTAGATCAAGGATCCCACCTGGTTGATGCCCATGCCATTGTTCGTCATTATAATGAGATAAGCGTTATTTTATAAGTCACCCTGGCTTGGTTGGACGATATAAAAGGAGGAGAGAGGATGAACGCAACAGAACAACTGGCTGCCTGGATTCAGGAAAGCTCCCGTATTGTTTTTTTCGGAGGGGCCGGAACTTCAACGGAAAGCGGGATTCCCGACTTCCGCTCGGCTGCGGGTCTGTATCAGACGGAGCAGCATTCGCCTTATCCACCGGAAGAGTTATTAAGCCGGCATTTTTTTGATAAACATGCCGATATTTTTTATGATTTTTATCGTGGTAAAATGCTTCATCCAGATGCGGAACCGAACGGGTGCCATCGACTATTGGCCCGTCTGGAGCAGGCGGGAAAACTTCAGGCAGTGATCACGCAAAATATCGACGGACTACATCAGAAGGCAGGCAGCAGCAATGTTTTTGAGCTTCACGGCTCAATTCATCGTAATGCCTGCATGGATTGCAAGCAGTTTTATACGCTGAATGATATTATACAGTCCCAAGATACCGTGCCTCGCTGTACCACATGTGGTGGTGTGATCAAACCGGATGTGGTGCTGTACGAAGAGGAGCTGGATCAGACGACATTGTATCGTTCCATTGATGCGCTGTCTTCTGCAGATCTATTACTCGTGGGAGGCACGTCACTGACGGTATATCCAGCGGCCCAGTTAATTACGTATTTTCAAGGAAAACATACCGTTCTTCTTAACGCCACACCTACCGCTTACGACCGCCGGGCTGATTTGCTGATTACAGAGCCGATTGGCGAGGTAATGAATAATGTGGACCAGCTTCTTGGTTAAACGCATGGACTGAATAACCGCATTCTCCGGCATAGACCGGACACAAGAGGCGGAACCTGGGGAAAGAAGGGATTCATAATGGTCTACGTAGCAAGCGATACTCGCTATGAAACGATGAAATATAACCGCGTTGGACGCTCAGGTTTGAAACTGCCAGCGATTTCACTGGGGCTGTGGCATAATTTTGGCGGTATCAATAACGCTGAGAATGGTCGTAATATGATTACCCGATCATTTGATCTGGGCATTACACATTTTGACCTTGCCAACAACTATGGCCCACCGGCAGGTTCGGCTGAGCAGTTATTTGGACAGGTACTGGCCCAGGATCTGAAACCTTACCGTGATGAACTGGTGATCTCCACCAAAGCGGGGTATTATATGTGGCCCGGGCCGTATGGCGAGTGGGGTTCACGCAAAAATCTGGTATCCAGTCTGAATCAGAGCTTGAAGCGTATGGGCCTGGATTATGTGGATATTTTCTATTCACACCGTTATGATCCCGAAACACCTTTGGAAGAAACGATGATGGCACTGGATCATATTGTTCGCTCGGGCAAAGCCCTTTATGTAGGGATCTCCAACTATCCCGCAGAGCAGACGAGACAGGCTGCCGAAATTCTGAAAGGTCTGGGTACGCCCCTGTTAATCCATCAACCGAAATACTCGCTGCTGGACCGCTGGATTGAAGATGGTTTGCAGGACGTGCTGGATGAGTATGGAACAGGCAGTATTGCATTCTGTCCATTGGCACAAGGTGTGCTCACGAACAAATACTTGAATGGTATCCCGGAAGACTCACGTGCCAAAGGACCGTCGGTATTCCTGAATGAAAACAACATCTCTCCAGAGACGCTCCGCAAAGTGCGTGCGCTGAACCAGATTGCAGCAGCCCGTGGTCAGAGTTTGGCCCAATTTTCACTCTCCTGGGTGCTGCGTAATGGCAGGGTAACTTCTGCGCTGATTGGCGCAAGTCGTCCTTCCCAGATTGAAGAGAATGTGGCTGCACTCAGTCAGCTGGATTTCTCTACAGAGGAATTGGAACGGATTGAATCCATCCTGTCTCCGGAGCCTGATGACAAATAAATAAAGTGCAAAAGGTGCATCTTAGCCATAATGGCGGAATGCACCTTTTTTTGTCTTACGTGGTTCCGTCCGTTAAGTTGCTTACCGTTTGTTTTGTTGAGCATTCTTCTGTAACCCCTGGTTTAGTGGGCGGGACAGTATTTTCTCTCGATACAAGCTAGGCGCTTCACCGTGAAATCGTTTGAACTGTTTGGAGAAATACAGCGCGTCTGGCAGTCCCACTGAGGCAGATACCTGTTCGATGGACAGATCCGGGCGTTCTCTCAGGAGTTGGCGCGACTTGTCGATCCGCAGTTTTAGCAGATAGGTGACTGGAGAAAGACTGGTTTCCTGTTTGAAAATACGGGATAGATACGCACGGTTGTAACCGAGACTCGCAGACATTTGTTCAATGGAGACAGGATAGGCATATTGGGTGGACATATACTGAATCATCTGTTTCACCGTACGTCGGATGGAGGATTCACCGGGAATTAAGGTTTGACCCTGCGAAAGGTGATTCTGTGCTTCGGCTAGAATCATATATAACGTACCCAGTGATGTGAAATGGGAGCTTTCTTTGCGCTTGGCAAAAGCATCCTGCATCACGGATAGCCAATCGGATATTCCACAGGATGGTCCAGCATGAAAAACGGACTTCTCCGGGCGGAACCCGGCTTCCTCGGTATGTTGGCCAGCCTGGCTGCCTGTGAAGGCAATCCAGCGATATTGCCATGGGTTGCGGGCGTGAGACTGGTAACTTACCAGTTGCCCGGGATGAATGAGGAAACAATCACCTGCGGATAAATCGTAGGTGTGCAGTTCGGTACGGAACGTACCCGCCCCTTTTTCTACATAGTGCAGCAGATAATAATCAAACAGTTTGGGTCCGACGGCATGACCCGGAAGGGTCTGGCTTGCTCCGGCAAACAGGACATGCAGTGCGCCTTGTTCATAATAGACCGGATTGGAGGCAACCGAATAACTGAGTGCTCCGCTTTTACCGGAAGGTGATTCCTGTATTTTTTCGTTAGAAGATGCAAGGGATTCTTTCTTGGCGTTGAATTGGTCTGCCATAGTCGTTTCCTTCTTTCCGGGATGCTCCGATCATTATACGCCTTAAGGTCACATTTATCCATATGAAACACACATGGTTGCATTACAAGAGGCACCGCTTTCTTATATAATAACATTAAGAAAACCACAACAACGAGGCGAGGTGCACCAGCAGTGAACGTAACTGAATTGAAACAAAAGTTTATTGAAAAGTACGGAGAGAGTGGAGCGGACATCCGTGTATTTCATGCCCCTGGGCGTGTGAATCTGATCGGTGAGCACATTGACTATAACGGTGGATACGTGCTTCCGGCAGCACTTGAATTCGGAACAACTTTGATCATTCGTGAGCGTCAGGACAACAAGTTGCAACTGGCTTCCACGAACATGTCTTATGAAGGGGTATTAGACACTTCCTCCATCGGTAAGGAAAAAACCGGAGAATGGACCGACTATCCTGTAGGTGTCATGGTTGAATTGCAAGGCAAAGGCGTGAATGTAACAAAAGGGTATGACTTCCTGTACCACGGGGAGATTCCGAACGGGGCAGGACTTTCATCGTCTGCATCACTGGAGGTACTCACGGGCTTCGCGATTCAGTCTCTGGAGGGCGTAACGGATATTGATACGGTTCAACTGGCGCTTCTGTCCCAGAAAGCGGAAAATGAGTTCGTAGGCGTCAACTGTGGAATCATGGATCAGTTCGCTGTCGCAAACGGTGCTCAGGATCACGCGATCCTGCTGATGTGTGACACACTGGAATACGAAAAGGTTCCTTTCCGTACAGGCTCCTACAAATTGGTCATCGGTAACACGAACAAACGCCGCGGTCTGGTGGATTCGGCCTACAATGAACGTCGCTCCCAATGCGAGCAGGCACTTGCCATCTTAAAGGAACAGCTGCCTGCACTGAATTACCTGGCTCAATTGACGCCAGAGCAGTTCGTAACACTACAGGATCAGATCAAGGATGAGAAAGTAAGACAGCGTGCACAACATGTTGTGGAAGAGAACGCTCGTGTGCTCGCATCAGTCGAAGCATTGCAGGGTAACGATCTGGAAACCTTCGGTAAGCTGATGAACGCTTCTCATGAATCGCTTCGTGACTTGTACGAAGTAAGCTGTGATGAGCTGGACGTTATGGTTGAAGAAGCTCAGCGGATTCCAGGCACGCTTGGTGCTCGGATGACTGGCGCAGGATTTGGCGGTTGTACCGTATCACTTGTGCATGAGAATGATGTCGAGCGTTTTGTAAGTGAAGTGGGCGCTGCATATGAAGCGCGTACCCATCTAAAAGGTGATTTCTATGTATGCGGTGTAGGCGACGGTGTTAAAGAATTGAAGGAGGCGAAGTAAAATGGCAATTTTGGTGACAGGTGGAGCAGGGTATATTGGATCTCATACGGTAGCAGCATTGTTGGAACGTGGAGAAGAGGTTGTTGTGCTGGATAACCTGCAGACAGGGCATCGTGAGGCGTTGCTCGGCGGTAAGTTGTATGAAGGGGATCTGCGTGACAAAGAAATTCTGGCGAAGCTGTTCGCTGAGAATTCAATCGATGCAGTCATTCACTTTGCGGCTAACTCACTCGTAGGCGAGAGTATGAAAGACCCGGTTAAATATTATGACAACAACGTGTTTGGTACACTCTGTCTATTGGAAGCGATGAATGCAGCGAACGTACGCCGCATCGTCTTCTCCTCTACAGCAGCTACCTACGGTGAGCCTGAGAAAGTGCCAATCGAAGAAAGCGATCGTACAGAGCCAACCAACGTATACGGCGAAACCAAGCTGATGATGGAACGCATGATGTCATGGTTCGATAAAGTTCAGGATATCAAATACGTTTCCCTGCGTTACTTCAATGCAGCCGGTGCTCATGAGAGCGGCAAAATTGGTGAAGATCACCAACCAGAGAGTCATCTGATTCCACTGGTGCTGCAAACGGCTTTGAAACAACGTCCGCACATCGCAGTGTTTGGTGACGACTATGCAACAGAAGATGGAACATGTATCCGTGACTATATCCACGTGAGCGACTTGGCTGATGCACATCTGCGTGCAGTAGATTATCTTCGCAAAGGTGAGAACAGTAACGTGTTTAACCTGGGTAACGGCACAGGCTTCTCGGTAAAACAAGTGATCGAAACAGCTAAAAAAGTGACTGGCCTCGATATCCCGGTTGTACAGGAACCACGTCGTGCAGGTGACCCGGCTGTGCTGGTAGCTTCATCTGCCAAAGCGAGATCTGTCCTGGGTTGGAATCCAAAATGGACCAATCTGGAAGATGTTATTCAAAGCGCTTGGAGCTGGCACCAATCACGTCCTGACGGCTACGGAAAAAACTAGGAGGCGAACACCTTATGTCACAGACTCATATTGCAGCAGGTGCCACAGAGCGGACACCGGAGCAGCAGGAAGCACTGCATGCCATTGAACGTCTGGTTGCATTTGCCTTGCAGAAACAATTAATCGAGGAAGCGGATTGGGATTATAGCCGCAACCTCTTGCTGGAACAATTCGGATTCTCAGAGCCTTATGCCGGCGAGTTGGACGCGACTGTGCCCGATGGCCCACAGGCTATGCTGGATACGTTGATTGATTATGGATTTTCCATTGGACTCATTCCTGAAAATAGCGATACATTCCGTGATTTGCTGGATGCCAAAATCATGGGTCATTTGATGGCACGCCCATCCGAAGTGGTACGCGCATTCCGCCACACGGAGCAGACGGAAGGCATTGAGGCGGCCACATCTCAATTCTATGACTTGTCGATTAACTCCAACTACATCCGTATGGATCGGATCTCGAAGAACGTCTACTGGACACAGGACACGGCCTATGGAGACATGGAGATTACTATCAACCTGTCAAAACCGGAGAAAAGTCCAAAGGAAATTGCTATGGCGAAATTGCTTCCGCCACCGGTATATCCAAAATGCCAGCTGTGTCGTGAAAATGTAGGCTACGCTGGTCGGGTGAATCACCCGGCCCGCCAGAATCTGAGAGTCATTCCGTTGGAACTTAACAACGAGCCTTGGTTGTTCCAATACTCGCCGTATGTGTACTACAACGAGCACTGCATCATTTTCCATCATGATCATGTGCCGATGAAACTGACAAAGGATACGCTGCGCAGGCTGCTTGCCTTTGTTGGGGAGTACCCGCATTACTTTATCGGATCTAATGCAGATTTGCCGATCGTAGGTGGGTCGATTCTGACACATGACCATTTCCAGGGCGGACGTCATACATTCGCCATTCAAAATGCACAGCCAGAGGCGGTCTTCCGCCATGCGGATGCACCTGGACTTACATTGAGTCTTGTCAAATGGCCGATGTCCGTCATGCGTCTGGCCTCACACGATCCTGAAGAACTGCTAGAAGCTGGTAACGCTGTATATGAAGCGTGGAAGGTCTACAGTGATTCTGCTGTGGATATCGAAGCATTCAGTGAAGTGGACGGCGAACAGGTACCACACAATACGGTAACACCAATCGTTCGTCGTAGTGCAGATGGTGGTTATGAGATGGATCTTGTATTGCGTAACAATCGTACAAATGATGTGCATCCTGAAGGGATTTTCCATCCTCACCGTGAGATGCACCATCTGAAGAAAGAAAACATTGGTCTGATCGAAGTGATGGGGCTTGCCATCCTGCCAGGTCGTTTGAAAGAAGAACTGGACAGTATCGCGGATATCCTCGCTGGAGATGCCAAACTTGCTGAAGCCGCCAAAGCTTCTGATCATGTGTTGAACAAACATCTGGGCTGGGCGGAAGAATTGATTGAACGCTTTGGTCCTAACTTGGACAAAGAACAAGCCGTTGCCATTGTACAACAGGAAGTTGGCTTGAAATTTGCCGAGATTCTGGAACATGCAGGTGTTTACAAATATGATGAAGCAGGACGCCAGGCTTTCCATCGTTTTGTAAGCAGCATGGGATACACTGAATAGTAGTCTACAAACCAAGAACACCCGCTCAATCATGAGCGGGTGTTCTTGTCGTCTAGTAGTTCTTGTCATTTGTGCGCATTGGAATGAGCTTCCGGGCCAGTTATAATGGAGTGAAGTCCTAGAGTGCCACAATGAATTGAGGAAATGGGGTTAATAACTTGGAAAAGAAAGCATTGAATATTCCGTTGATTACAGATGCTGAGGAACTGCAAGGCATGGTGGGTGAACCGCATGAACATGTGCGTAACAAGGCAATTTCATTTGTGGATTCACATGTTCAGAACTTTCTATCCATGTCACCGTTATTTTTCCTCTCCACCTCCGATCGTGATGGAAAAAGTGATGTGTCACCTCGGGGTGATGGAGCGGGATTTGTGAAAGTGTATGATACATATCGGCTCGTTTATCCCGAACGCCCAGGCAATCGGCGGATAGACTCATTGTTGAACATGTTGTCGAACCCTGGTATTGGCATGCTCTTTTTGATTCCGGGTATGAATGAAGTGCTGCGTATTAATGGCACAGCATCCATTACCAAGGATGAGGAATTCATCGCCAGTATGGGCTGGAGTGGTAAAACCATAGGTGCGGCTGTCATTGTAGATGTGGAAGAGTGTTTTATCCATTGTCCGCGGGCATTTAAACAGGCTGGATTATGGGCCTCTGAAACATGGGTGGATGCTGAGAATTTGCCTTCATCGAGCGAGATGTTTCGAGCCCATTTGGAGATTAACGGGTTGTTATAAAGTGAGTGACTATCGATTTGTTTTTCTATAAACAGGGTACTATAATTGGAGTTGCACTAAAAATTCTAAACTCCATTGGAGGCGACAATAGATATGAGATCTTTCCAATTCTATAATCCAACCCGGCTGATTTTCGGCAAAGGACAACTGGAAGCATTGAAAACAGAAGTGCCGAAATACGGTAAACGGGTTCTGCTTGTATATGGTGGCGGCAGTATCAAACGCAGTGGTCTGTACGATCAAGTAATCGGTTTGCTTAAGGAAGCTGGAGCAGAAGTGACTGAACTGGCAGGTGTGGAACCTAACCCGCGTCTTTCTACGGTGCATAAAGGGGTAGACCTCTGTAAAACAAATAACATCGACCTGATCCTCGCTGTAGGTGGAGGTAGTGTACTAGACTGCTCCAAAGCTATCGCTGTAGGTGCCAAATATGATGGCGATATGTGGGATTTTGCTCAGCGCAAAGCCGTTGCACAGGACGCTCTTCCACTGGGTACGGTATTGACGATGGCAGCAACGGGTTCGGAAATGAACTCCGGTTCGGTTATTACGAATCAGGATACACAAGAAAAATTGGGCTGGGGTAGCGCATACTCATTTCCTGCATTCTCCATCCTGGATCCAGTGAATACATACACTGTTCCACTGGACCAAACGGTATACGGTATGGTGGATATGATGTCCCACGTTTTGGAGCATTACTTCCATCTGGATGCCAATACACCGGTTCAACTTGGCTTCTGTGAGACGATTTTGCGTACTGTCATGGAAGCAGCGCCTCGTCTGGTTGAAGACCTGGAGAACTATGAACTGCGCGAAACGATTTTGTATTGCGGAACAATGGCACTGAATGGCGTGCTGAATATGGGTCTCGCAGGCGACTGGGCAACACATAATATTGAACATGCGGTATCCGCAGTGTATGATATCCCACACGGCGGTGGACTTGCAATCTTGTTCCCACACTGGATGAAACATAACCTGGACGTGAATGTGGATCGATTCAAACGTCTGGCAATTAATGTGTTCGAAGTGAACCCTGAAGGCAAGTCTGACAGACAGATTGCCGAAGAAGGTATCGATGCGCTCAGCAAATTCTGGACATCCATTGGTGCCCCTAACCGTTTGGCTGATTACGATATCGATGATAGTCAGATCGACGTAATGGCAGACAAAGCGATGCTGTTTGGCCCATTCGGTAATTTCAAGAAACTGCAACGGGAAGATGTTGTATCCATCTACAAGGCTTCTCTGTAATTCTATAATCACTGACAAGTGAACGGACACATCCTGTTGTCCAAAAACCGCAAGTCTCCTTCATGGAGGCTTGCGGTTTTTTCATGTATTCGGGCTGTACACGTGAATGATGGAGGAACAAGAAGCAAGAAGAACAGAATGTCGTGATAATACCCATTATCGGGTTCAGAATACATTTGAGGAAAGATTTTGAAACATTTTGATGTTAGCTACGTATTTATTTACATGTGGAATGCCCAGTTAGGATGAATTTGCGGCAGAGAGAGGAGGAACAGGGGATGGAGACAATTTATTGGGGGTGTCTGATCGGAGGAGCAATATTTGCGGTTGTCAGCCTTGTGCTGGGTGACTTGATTGACGGCTTGCTGGACGGAGCCTTCGAAATGCCAGGTCTTGATTTTTTCAAACCCGTTGTGTTAGCTGGTTCCATTACAACCTTTGGTGGGGCAGGTATTTTACTGACACGTTATAGTTCATTAAGTGCAATGTCCGGTCTAATACTATCCCTGCTTATAGGTATTGCTGCAGCCATGCTGGTATTCTTCGCATATATCAAACCGATGCGTAACAGCGATGTCTCGATTGCATTTTCGATGAAAGAGTTATCCGGGAAAATTGGGGAAATCACCATTCCGGTGCCGGAAAAAGGTTTTGGCGAAGTGATGATTCGTTTTGCATCCGGTAGTACGATTCAAACGGCATCCAGTTTTGAACACCTCCCCATTGCGGCGGGAGCCCGTGTTGTCGTGGTGGATGTTGTAGATGGTGTACTACGTGTGTCGGAATGGGATGAAAATGTACTTAAAGATTTATAAAGTACTCTAATCACCTAATTAGTTTAAGCACTCATCATGAATGAATAAGGGGAGAGATGTGGAATGGAAAATTTGAATTTGAATTGGGATGTTTTATTGATTCCCATAGTTGTAGTCGGAGTCATTCTAATTTTAGGTCTGGCTTTCTGGGCGAGATACAAAACGGTTGGACCGGATGAGGCGATGATCGTTACGGGATCATTCCTGGGTAGTAAAAATATCTCCGATGATGATTCTGGACGGAAAATTAAAATTGTTCGTGGTGGCGGTGCATTTATCCTGCCGGTATTCCAGCAATCCGAGTTTATCTCCTTGTTGTCCCACAAGCTGGATGTATCCACACCTGAAGTATACACGGAGCAAGGGGTTCCAGTTATTGCTGACGGTGTAGCTATTATCAAGGTTGGAGGCGCTGTAGAAGACGTTGCTACGGCAGCTGAGCAATTCATCGGTAAACCTGTAGAAGCGCTGAGAAGCGAAGCACAGGAGGTACTGGAGGGGCATTTGCGGGCCATCCTCGGTACAATGACGGTGGAAGAAGTATATCGGAACCGGGATCGGTTTGCGCAAGAGGTTCAAGGCGTAGCAGCTAGAGATCTGAAGAAAATGGGCCTTCAAATTGTCTCATTTACCATCAAGGATGTTCGTGATAAACAGGGCTACCTGGATGCTCTTGGTAAACCGAGAATTGCTGCTGTGAAGCGTGATGCCGAGATAGCTGAAGCGGAAGCGATGCGTGATGCACGTATTCAGAAGGCCAATGCGGAAGAGCAGGGTCAAAAAGCAGAGTTGCTGCGTGATACCAATATCGCTGAGGCAGCCAAAGAGAAAGAACTGAAAGTAGCCACGTTTAAGCGGGATCAGGATACAGCCAAAGCGGAAGCCGACCAGGCTTACCATATCCATGAAGCTCGTGCGAGACAGACCGTGGTGGAAGAAGAAATGAAGGTTGAACTCGTTCGTAAAGAACGTGAGATCGATCTCCAGGAAAAAGAAATCGTCGTACGTGAGAAGCAATACGATGCCGAAGTGAAGAAAAAGGCAGAAGCGGATCGTTATGCGGTAGAGCAGGCTGCCGAAGCGGATAAAGCCAAAAGAATGCGTGAAGCCGATGCAGTACAGTATTCCATCGAAACACATGCCAAAGCAACAGCTGAGCAGAAGCGACTCGAAGGTCAGGCCATGGCGGATGCGGAACTTGCCAAAGGTACAGCAGATGCAGAAGTTATTCGTTTGCGTGGTCTTGCAGAAGCAGAAGCAAAAGAAAAACTGGCCGAAGCGTTCCAGAAGTTTGGCGAAGCAGCTGTACTCGATATCATTGTCAAAATGCTGCCTGAACTGGCTGGTAAAATTGCAGAGCCAATTGCATCCATTGATAAACTGACGGTGGTAGATACAGGTAAAGGTGAAGGTGCAGCACGAGTGAGTAACTATGTTACCGAACTTATGGCGACCGCTCCAGAGATGCTCAAAAGTGTATCCGGCATCGATGTAGAGCAGCTGATTAAAGGCCTTACGAAGTCCAAAACACCTGCGCCAGTTGCCATTCAACAGAGCGAGGCTGTTACAACTCCTTCTATAATCGACAAGATTGTGGAAAGAGCTGGAGTCGACGAGTAAGAAGCACTTCGAATCTTGCATGGTTGCTCTATTGACCTTAAGGCGAATTTTTGTTACTTTTTAAGCGAGACGTCCGGCGCGGTTTGCCCGCTCCGGGTGTCTTTTCGTTCGTAACAGGGTGTGACTTAATCACACCTAAGATGGTGTGAAAAAGAGGTGCAAACAATGAGCAGCTTGCATGTAGATAAAGCGCTAAATAATAATGTAATCATTGCACAGCATCCTGAACACGGGGAAGTCGTTGTTATTGGTAAAGGCATTGGCTTTAACCGAAAACCGAGTGATCACATTCCATTGATGGCTGTGGAGAAAATGTTTATTTTGAAAAACCAGCAGGAGCAAGAGCAGTACAAACAGCTTCTTCCACAGGTGGATGAAGCACTGATCGAGATTATTAACGAAGTTATTACGTATATTGCAGAGCGTACGGACGTTCCTCTGAATGAACATATCCATATTGCATTAACCGATCACATTTCTTTCGCCTTAAAACGCAAGGAGCAGGGCATTATCATACAAAATCCATTTTTATATGAAACCCGCGAGATTTATCCTGAAGAATATCGAATGGGAGAATACGCTGTTCGTCTGATCAAAGAGAAAATGGGTGTAGATCTGGGGATGGACGAGATTGGTTTTGTTGCCCTCCATATCTATAGCGCAATGACCAATCAAAATATATCCCAGGTACGGGAGCATTCACAATTGATAACTGATTTGGTGAACCTGGTGTCCGACCAACTCGATTATTCGTTTGAAACGGAATCGCTGGATTACTCTCGTTTGCTGACTCATCTTCGGTTCGCCCTTGAGCGTGTTCGCCGTGGAGACAAAGTGGAAGAGCTTCATAAGTTGGATTCCCTGCTTAAGTTGGAGTATCCCGAAATGTACTCGCTTGCATGGAAACTGACCAAAGTAATGGAAAAAAGACTGAAACTGCCGGTTTATCCTGCGGAGGTAGGTTATCTGACCATTCATCTGCAAAGGCTGAATCAGCGGAAGGAAGAAGAGAATAAGTGAGATCATTCCAGTGATGGAATGCGGAATTTATTTTTTTGGTGTAAAGGCTTGCAATAGATTAGAACTGGTGCTACAATGGTTTCCGTAATCAAGCAACTGAATAAACATAAGCGACGTGTTACTGACTCGATCAGGCATGAGTTAATTAAAGTGTGATTGTTCTTTCCTTGTACAGGGTATGCTATACCCCAAGGTTGGCACAGTTTACTTTATTAATTCATGCCTTTTTTTGTGTTCCCTTGCTTGCATCACAACATATAAATTAGACGAAAGGGAGAAACGACGCGATGTTCAAAAAGCTTTTTGGTGTATTGCAAAGAGTAGGTAAAGCTCTCATGTTGCCTGTAGCCATTCTACCTGCGGCAGGTTTGCTGCTCGGAATCGGTAACATGTTGGTTAATCCAGATTTCTTGCAATATGTAACGGCGCTCGACACCCCTTGGGTGAACTCGATCGCAACAATTATGATGAACGCAGGTCAGATCGTATTTGATAATCTGGCATTGCTGTTCGCTGTCGGTGTAGCCGTCGGATTGGCCGGTGGCGAAGGGGTTGCAGGTCTCGCAGCGATCATCGGTTATCTGGTCATGAACGTCACACTGGGTACCGCAGTAGGGGTTACTCCGGCAATGATCGGTGAAGTACCGGGTTATGCCAGCATCTTGGGTATCCCAACATTAAGTACAGGCGTGTTCGGAGGTATAATCATAGGTATTGCCGCCGCGCTGTGTTACAATCGATTTTTCAAAATCGAACTGCCGTCTTACCTCGGTTTCTTTGCAGGTAAACGTTTCGTTCCGATTATCACTTCGGTTGTTTCCCTCTTAATCGGGTTGCTTCTGGTGATTATCTGGCCGCCGATTCAAAATGGATTGAATGCTGTATCTCACTTCATGGTAGATACAAGCCCGACATTGTCGGCATTCATCTTCGGAGTTGTTGAGCGGTCATTAATTCCGTTTGGTCTTCACCACATTTTCTACTCCCCATTCTGGTTTGAGTTTGGTGAGTACGTGAACAAAGCTGGAGATGTCATTCGTGGTGACCAGCAAATCTTCTTCAATCAATTGCGTGATGGTGTGAACCTCACAGCGGGAACATTCCAAGTTGGTAAATTCCCGTTCATGATGTTTGGTTTGCCAGCAGCCGCACTTGCGATGTACCATGAAGCAAGACCGGAACACAAAAAGTATGTTGCAGGTATCATGGGTTCAGCTGCGCTGACCTCGTTCCTGACAGGTATCACAGAACCACTTGAATTCTCGTTCCTGTTTGTAGCACCAATCCTGTTTGCAGTACACTGTATCTTTGCAGGTTTGTCTTTCATGACCATGCAAATTCTGGGTGTAAAGATCGGTATGACCTTCTCCGGTGGGTTCATTGACTTCCTGATCTTCGGGATTATTCCGAACCGTACACCTTGGTGGGACGTGATTATTGTCGGATTGATTCTTGCGGTGATCTATTACTTCGGTTTCCGGTTTATCATTCGCAAATTCAATCTCAAAACACCTGGACGAGAGGATGCAACGCCTGAAACCGAATCTGGCGGAGGCTCTGGTTCAACGGATGACCTGCCACATAACATTCTCGAAGCTTTCGGTGGCAAGGAAAATATCAAACATCTGGACGCTTGTATTACTCGTTTGCGGATTGAAGTTAATGAGAAATCCAATGTGAAAAAAGATCGTTTGAAACAATTGGGTGCATCTGGTGTACTTGAAGTGGGTAATAATGTTCAAGCCATCTTCGGTACGCGTTCCGACACGATCAAATCTCAGATGCAGGATATTATTGCAGGACGAACACCAGCACCAACGCCAGCAGCTGCCAAACCAACTCCTGAAGAGGAGAAGGCACAAGGTGAGCAAGGCGAGCGCATTGTTGCTGAGGATATCGTCATGCCAGTCAATGGTGAATTGCTGGACATTACAAACGTGCCTGATCCGGTCTTTGCTGAGAAAATGACAGGTGATGGGTTCGCAATTTTGCCACATGATGGTACGATAACTTCTCCTGTGTATGGTAAAGTGTTTAATGTATTTCCAAGCAAACATGCCGTGGGCATCATGTCCGATGGTGGCAAGGAAGTGCTTGTTCATATAGGTGTTAATACGGTGAAGCTGAAAGGTCAAGGCTTTAACGTACTGGTACAGGAAGGTGATCTGGTATCGGCAGGTCAGCCGATTATGGAAGTGGATCTGGAGTATGTCAAAGCAAACGCTCCTTCGATCATTTCACCAGTTATTTTCACCAACCTGCCAGAGGGCTCCACGGTAACTCTGAAGAAGAGTGGAGTGCTGAAAGTTGGCGATCAGCCAATCATTGAGATAAAATAAGAAGTGTTACGACGATGGCAAGCAATTGTAAATATATGCAATGCCTAAACCAAACTACTGAAAGCGAGATGATTGTAATGCAACAAACATTCAGAATTACAGACGAAGATGGTATCCACGCACGTCCGGCGACAGCCCTGGTTAATACAGCAAACAAATTCAAAGGTGCAGAATCCTTTGCAGAAGCTAACGGTAAAAAAGTAACTTTGAAATCCATTCTGGGTGTTCTTTCCCTCGGATTGGAACAAGGCGACACTATCAGCATCATCGTTGAAGGCGAAGGCGAAGCTGAAGCTCTTCAAGCTTTGACTGACGTTATGGTTAACGAAGGGTTGGGCGAAATTAATGCTTAATGTCTCCGGGATCGCGGCTTCGGCGGGTATTGCTATCGCCAAGGCGTTTATCTTGGAGCATCCTGATTACTCTGTAGAAAAACGCCAAATCAACGACGTTGACGCAGAGATCGCGAAACTCGACTCAGCTCTGGGTAAATCCCAGGCTGAGCTTGAGGCGATCAAAGAGCGTACTTTACAAGAGCTTGGCGAGAAAAAAGCTGAGATTTTTGCTTCGCATTTGCTCATTCTTAATGACCCGGAACTGATTGATCCGGTTAAAGCTAGAATTGCAGATGACATGATCAATGCAGAATTTGCTTTGAACGAAACGGCATCGCAATTTATCTCCATGTTCGAGAACATGAAGAGTGCATACCTGCAGGAACGTGCAGCAGATATGCGTGACGTTACCAAACGTGTGCTAAATCACTTGCTTGGTATTGACTTTATGAGTCCGGCTGAGATCAATGAAGAAGTGATCGTGCTTGCGGAGGATCTAACACCTTCCGACACAGCTCAATTGAACCGCCAATTTGTTAAAGGTTTTGCAACCAACATTGGTGGACGTACTTCTCACTCGGCGATCATGGCGCGCTCACTTGAAATTCCAGCTGTTGTTGGAACCAAGGACATCTTGGCTCAAGCGAAACAAGGCGATATGATTATTGTTGACGGTCTGGATGGTCACGTACTGGTTAACCCTACTGATGAAGTTATTGCTGAATACCGTGCCAAACAGGAACAGTATGATGCACAACGTGCAGAGTGGAGAAAACTTCGTGATGAACCAACGGTAACGGTGGACAACGTTCATGTTGAACTTGCAGCCAACATCGGTACACCAAATGATGTAACGGGTGTTCTGGAAAACGGCGGCGAGGCTGTAGGCCTGTATCGTACCGAGTTCTTGTACATGGGCAGAGACAAGCTTCCTTCCGAAGACATTCAGTATAATGCTTACAAAGCGGTACTGGAAAAAATGGAAGGCAAACCTGTCGTTGTTCGTACACTCGACATCGGTGGAGACAAAGAGCTTCCATACCTGGATCTGCCAAAAGAAATGAATCCATTCCTCGGCTTCCGCGCAGTTCGTCTGTGTCTGGACCGTCTGGATATCTTCCGTACACAATTGCGTGCATTGCTGCGTGCAAGCGTACATGGAAACCTGCGTGTCATGTTCCCAATGATCGCAACACTTGGTGAATTCCGTGAAGCAAAAGCTGTCTTGCTCGAAGAGAAAGAGAAGCTGGTTGCTGAAGGTATTGCTGTTTCTGACAGCATTCAACTCGGAATCATGGTCGAAATTCCTTCGACTGCAGTTCTGGCGGATCAATTTGCCAAAGAAGTGGATTTCTTCAGTATCGGAACGAACGATCTGATTCAATACACGATGGCTGCTGACCGTATGAACGAACGTGTAGCGTATCTGTACCAACCTTACAACCCAGCCATTTTGCGTTTGGTTAAAATGGTTATCGATGCAGCGCATCGTGAAGGCAAATGGGTTGGCATGTGTGGTGAGATGGCAGGAGACGAAACAGCAATTCCATTGTTGCTTGGTCTTGGATTGGATGAGTTCAGCATGAGCGCAACTTCCATTCTGCCAGCTCGTAGTCAGATCACCAAACTGTCCCGTGCGGATATGCAGGAACTGGCTGCTAAAGCTCTGGATATGCAAACGGCTGAACAAGTCGTTGAATTGGTTCAAAGCATTAAAGCGTAATTTTGCCGGGGTTTCCTCCGGATTTGAGGTTTTTCTTTTTCCGATAATGAGCTGCATTGATGCAGCGATTTTGCCGGTATCCGCGATTCATGTGGATATCGGCTTTTTTTGTTATAAACAGGACATTTTGATTCGGACTCTAGTGTGTAATCAAACCTTCTTCAAACCTCGGTCTGAGAACTGGAGGGAGCTTGAATGTGGCTAAAGCAGACAAAAGCAGACAAAAGCGCTGTATTCTGAATTGCGAGATGGCGTTCTTCAGTACGAGAATGCGTACTTCATAAGGGAAAGTACAGAGAACTAAGAGAGGAAAGCTAAGAGATTAGTACTGGGGGTTAAACTTTGAGCATTAGGCGTGGGTGGTCAGTGCTAAGGAATCTGAGACATCTTATTCCGGGATTTGAAGCACCCACAGAAATCTAAAGAATCTGAGACACGTTAGGTTTCAATAAACAGCCATTTTTAGCATTTTTGTGAGGGGGTTTAGAGAAATAACGTGTCTGATGTTCCTAAGAATTGAAAAATTGAACTTGGAGGCCAAATAAGACTTCCTGGATTCGTTAGAACATCTTCTGGCTTGGTACGATCCATCACAGGCATCCGAAAGTCTGGGTATCCAGGCCTGGACGCTGGAATACATTGGAGCATAACTGGCCTGTGTTTGAGACATGCTCTAGCAGGAGGATGGTGAGCTGTAAGATTGACATCAGTAGACCGGGAAGGCAACACAAAAAACTCTTGCTGATTGGAATATCAGCAAGAGCTTTCGTGATAACAATGATTTGATTAACTGCACGCGCAGTTCAGTATAGGTTTGCGGGCGGCGGTGGTCTCATCGAGTCGAGTAACCGGTGTGCCATAAGGTGCGTTCAATACCAATTCAGGTGTCTCTTCCGCTTCTTTGGCAATCCGTATCATCGTATCAATAAACCCATCCAACGTTTCTTTACTTTCGGTTTCTGTCGGCTCGATCATGATGCATTCTTCCACGTTGAGCGGGAAGTACACCGTAGGTGGGTGATATCCAAAATCAAGCAATCGCTTGGCAACGTCAAGTGTGCGTACACCATATTGCTTCAAACCCCGACCAGACATGACAAATTCATGTTTGCATACACCCGGATACGGAATCTCGTAGTATGGTGCGAGGCGGGCCATCATATAGTTGGCATTCAGTACCGCACATTCAGAGACACGGCGCAATCCTTCCGGTCCATAGGTACGAATGTAGGCATAGGCACGTACCAATATACCGAAGTTACCATAGTAGGCTTTCACTCGGCCAATGGATTGATCGCCTTCACGATCGAATGCATATATACCATCATCATTCTTGATCACCATTGGTTTAGGCAGGAATGGAATCAGGCGATTCTTCACACCAACTGGTCCGGCACCTGGTCCACCACCGCCATGCGGTGTGCTCATCGTTTTGTGCAAGTTCAAATGCACCACGTCAAAGCCCATATCACCCGGACGGGTAATGCCCATAATGGCATTGGAGTTGGCTCCGTCGTAATACAACAAGCCACCAGCCTGGTGTACGATGGATGCAATCTCCTGAATGTCTTTCTCAAACAGACCAAGTGTATTCGGGTTTGTCAGCATCAATGCTGCCGTGTCCGAACCGACTGCTGCACGGAGTGCGTCCAGATCGACCAGTCCGTCTGCGCGGGATGGAATCGTCACCGTTTCAAATCCTGCAACGGTAGCACTTGCCGGGTTGGTCCCGTGAGAAGAATCGGGCACGATGACTTTGGTACGTTGTTCGCCACGACCTTCGTGGTAGGCACGAATCATCATAAGTCCAGTCCATTCTCCATGGGCACCAGCGGCGGGTTGCAAGGTCACAGCGTCCATACCTGTCAGACCTGCAAGGTCGTTTTGCAACGTATATAACAGTTCAAGAGCACCTTGAATGCTGGATTCATGCTGGTACGGATGGATTTTGGCAAAACCGTTATAACGGGCAACATCCTCATTGATCTTCGGATTATATTTCATTGTACAAGAGCCCAGTGGGTAGAATCCGTTATCTACACCGAAGTTGCGACGGGATAGCGCAGTATAGTGTCGAATAACATCTACCTCGAACACTTCCGGCAGTGCCGCTGCTTCCGAACGGAGCATTTCCCGGGGAATCAACGTATCGGCAGACTGGCGAGGAACGTCACATTCTGGCAGGGAATAAGCGACACGTCCCGGGCTACTGAGTTCAAAAATCAATGATTGTTCCGAAGCAGGAGATAAGGTCTGTGCACTAAATGTTGTATCCGTCTCAGGTTGAACCGAAGTGGAGACAGAGGTACCTGTTTCCGATTGTCCTTGTACCGATGTTGTCGTTGTCGTCGTTTCCTGAGTCACAGCGATCCCTCCAATGCTCGTGCGAATTCGTCAATCTCTTCCTTAGTCCGCCGTTCCGTAACAGCAATCAGCATATGTCCGGCAAGCTCCGGATAATCACGTCCGAGTTCGTACCCACCAATAAAGCCCGCATCCAGCAGTTTCAACTGAAGAGCATCCACGTCGGTTCCTTCAGGAAGCTTAATAACAAACTCATTAAATGTTGGTGCATTAAAAGTAAGGCTAACTCCAGGAATCGCAGTTAATGTATTCAGGGTGTAATGACTCTTTTGCAGATTCAGATCCGCGACATCAATCATGCCTTGTTTACCCATGATGGACATATATACAGATGCACTAAGCGCAAGCAAAGCCTGGTTGGAACAGATATTCGATGTCGCCTTTTCGCGACGGATGTGCTGCTCACGTGCTTGCAGTGTGAGTACAAATCCACGTTTGCCATTGCGATCGGTTGTCTGGCCTACAATTCGGCCAGGAATTCGGCGCATATGATGCTGGGATACCGCGAAATATCCGCATGTCGGGCCGCCGAGTGAAGCGGCGATGCCAAGGGGTTGCGCATCACCTACAACGATGTCAGCACCCAGCTTGCCTGGGGCTTCCAGCAGACCCAGCGATAGCGGGTTGGCACTTACAACGAGCAGGCCCTTGTATGCATGCACGAGGTCGGCAGCCTGCTTCACATTTTCCACAGCACCAAAGAAGTTCGGGCTCTGGATCATGACAGCAGCGGTATCGTCCGATAAGGCGGCTTGCAGGGCATCCCAATCAGTGACGCCATCCTTATAACCAATCTCGACAATCTCCAGACTTAATCCGTGCGCATATGCCTGTAATACCTGACGGGCTTCCGGATGAACGGTACGGGATACGATAAGCTGTTTGCGACGTGTTGCTGCTGCGGCCAGATTACCCGCTTCCGCAAAGGCTGTTGCACCGTCATACATACTGGCATTGGCTACAGCCATACCGGTTAATTCACAGATGTAGGATTGAAATTCGAAAATGGCCTGTAGTTCACCTTGGCTGATCTCAGGCTGATAAGGTGTGTAGGCAGTGTAGAACTCGGAACGGGAAATGACATGATTGATGACGGAAGGAACATGATGATCGTATATACCTGCGCCGAGGAAGCTGGCGTGTGTTTCGAAATTGGCGTTGGCGCCAGCTTGTTTGGACATGTGACGTGTCAGCGCATATTCATCGAGTTTGGAGGACACGGGCAGCTCGCCCTGATAACGAATCTCTTTTGGAATGTCCTGGAACAGATCCTCCAGCGTATCCACACCGATGGTTGCGAGCATGGCGCTCTGATCTTGCTCGGTCATGGGAATGTAACGGTGCTTGCTCATGCTTGATCAGCTCCTTGAGTAGGTGTCTTTGACGTACGTGTCCGTTTATGAAAAGGGGTCTTCACGACCTCGGCTTTTAGTTTCTTGCCGCGGATCTCAATCTCAAGCGGGGTTCCCAGCGCAGCGTATTTGCTGTCGATGAGGGCAAGCCCCAGATTACGCTTCAATGTAGGTGATTGCGTGCCTGTTGTCACTTCACCAATCTGTACGCCGTCGGCATAAATCGGATAGTGGGGGCGAGGAATACCACGCTCCAGCACTTCGATGCCGACCAGTTTGCGAGCAGGCCCGTCAGTTTTTTGCTGTAACAAGGCTTCGTGTCCGATGAAAGGTCCGGCATTCAGCTTCACAAACATGCCAACGCCAGCTTCGAGCGGAGAGATGGTTGCCGACAATTCCTGTCCATACAGGGGGAGCCTCGCTTCAAAGCGCAGCGTATCCCGGGCACCAAGTCCGGTTGGTACGAGTCCGTAACCTTCACCAGCTTGCATTAATCCATTCCACACCGCAGCAGCCTGGTCTGCAGGAACATATAGTTCAAAGCCATCTTCACCGGTATAACCGGTACGGGACAACAGCAACTTTACTCCACATACTTCGGCATCCTGCACAAAACGAAACGGTTCAATCGAGCTTACATCCGTATCTGTAACTTTCCCGATAATGTCTACAGCCAGTGGACCTTGCAAGGCGAGCAGCGCTGTCTGCTCCGAATCATTGGTCATGCTCACGCCAGGGATCAAGTGCTCTTGCAGCCATGCCCAATCCTTGTCGATATTGGAGGCGTTAACGACGAGCATATAATGCTGATCTTCCAGCTTATACACGAGCAGATCATCCACCACACCGCCATCTGGATAACACATCAGGGTGTACTGGGCTTGACCGGGAACCAGCGTGGTCACATCATTGGTCATCATTTGTTGCAAAAACGCTTCAGCCTGCTCACCCTGTACTGTGAATTCGCCCATATGGGATACATCGAACAGTCCAGCACGCTCGCGTACCGCTTCATGTTCTTTCTGGATTCCGCTAAATTGTACCGGAAGCTCCCAGCCTCCAAAATCAATGCACCGTACACCTTCGTATTGCTGATACAGTGGGAAGAGTGGTGTTCTAAGCAAATCGGACATCAAATCACCTCGTCATAGGCCGTCAGCCGGCCGGATATACAATCGTGGATCAATGAACCAGGGTATTTTTAAATTTTCAGCTAGATATTTTCATCACATAAGTATGGTAAGGGCAGCTATGGCAGCGCCGTTCTACATCCTGTTTTTCGTTTTTTGGGAAAAAGGAAAAGGACAGGCCAAAGAATCGGCATGCCAAGTAGCACGCTGTATTCTAAGGCTCTGTCCCTTGTACCTGAGAGTTACCCCGCCGCATTAGTGCAGCAGGTTTCCCCTTGGGTGATCATAACGCCCGCTCAGGGCGAATAGATGCTCTCCAGAGTTGCGTCCCGTAAAAGTCCTTTTGCCTGAGAGATTCACCCCCGCTTATCGGTGGTTTACTCCTTCGGCGTTACCTCATGTACATCCCGAATCGGGTGTCACGGGTAATCTCTCCCTTTACATTCATCCGCGGGTATAACATAGTCCAATAAACACATTTACTCCTCTCATTAAAACGTGAATCCACTGCCGATGTCAAGAACGATATCATAGATAATGATTAAAAACCGAATATTTAATTTATTTTTAATGTTATCGTTCGTATATTTATAAAGACTGCGCTTACTATTCTAATATTCACCAGTATATGAAGAAAGAGTGTAATCCGGTTACAGGATTTAGAGGTGTTCAATAAATAAATTGTGAGGTATCTTGACATTTGATTCAAAAATATCATACGCTATGTTCTGGGAAAAAGGTTAAGGTCAAAGAACGCATGTACTCATTAATGAAAAGCGAGGCGGATATCGATGAGCGAATTGAAAAGTGATTTCCTGTACAGTGAAGAGCACGAATGGGTGCAAACCGTAGGGGAGGATACTGTACGTATTGGCATTACCGAGTTCGCGCAGCATCAGCTGGGTGACATTGTGTTTGTGGAATTGCCTGACCTTGAAACCAATGTAAAAGCAGAGGACAGCATTGGAACGATCGAATCGGTCAAAACGGTGTCGGACTTGTTCTCTCCCGTCACAGGTTCAATTATTGCAGTGAATGATTCGTTGCAGGACTCCCCTGAACTTGTGAACAGCTCTCCTTACGAGGAAGGCTGGATGATTGAGATCCGTGTTGAGGGAGATCTGACAGCAGCATTGTCTACATTGATGAATGCAGACGCATATCGTAAACATACGGAAGAATAGCATCAACGAACTTGTACTTATTAACATATATTTTATAACCAAATGAAATGAGCTTCATATTGTTTCGACCTGTGTGAGCCGGATGCTTGCACAGGTTTTTTGTGCTTTCCAAGAATGGTTTTGAATGTGGATTGAAGCAGATTGTGGATGTAAATCACCTGATTGGACCAAGCTATAGGTTAGAAAATGATTCTGGAAATGATAAAAGTCATAGGCAAGAAAAGCCTTGTGTACCAATGGATTTAGCCATTATGCATCAATTAAAACGATTACATAACCTAATGTTGTCATCATTGTTCATGACGAAAGTACGCTTTCATTTGATTGAACAGGAGAGCATTCTCGCTTAGGATTACAGCAGGGGAGAAATGATACCCCTTTCATAAATCATAATCACTTGATCCAAGGAGGATAATACAATGAGTAATTTGGACCAATCGTCCAATTCCAAAGGTGGGCTACGGGTAGGTGTTCAGCGTTTTGGCCGATTCCTGAGTGGTATGGTCATGCCGAATATGGGCGCATTCATCGCCTGGGGATTAATTACGGCTCTGTTCATTCCAACAGGCTGGTTCCCTAACGAGACGCTTGCACAGCTAGTTGATCCGATGATCAAATATTTGCTGCCACTGTTAATTGGTTACACCGGGGGTACGATGGTGCATGGTCAGCGTGGTGGTGTCGTGGGTGCCATTATGACCATAGGGGTCATCGTGGGTAGTGATATTCCGATGTTCCTCGGTGCCATGATTGCCGGACCACTGGCCGCATGGATTATCAAAAAATTCGATAAATCGATTGAAGGTAAAATTAGAGCCGGATTTGAAATGCTGGTTAACAACTTCTCAGCCGGTATTATTGGCGGGATCTTGGGGATTTTTGCGCTACTGGGCATCGGGCCTGCTGTAGAAGCAATTAGCAAAGTATTATCTGCCGGGGTACAAGGCTTAATGAATCTTGGTTTGCTGCCGCTGGTCAACCTAATCATTGAACCAGGTAAAGTATTGTTCCTGAACAATGCAATCAACCACGGGATTCTGACACCAATTGCAACAGATCAAGCGAGAGAATTAGGGCAATCCGTATTATACATGCTTGAATCGAATCCGGGTCCAGGACTTGGTATCTTGCTTGCTTACTGTTTCTTCGGACGCGGAATGGCCAAATCTTCTGCACCGGGTGCCGTAATCATTCATTTCTTCGGGGGAATTCATGAGATCTACTTCCCTTACATTCTGATGAGACCGATTCTGATTCTTGCCGCAATTGCGGGTGGCGTCGCAGGTACATTAACATTCATGCTCACTGGAGCAGGACTTGTTTCAGCACCATCACCGGGTAGTATTATCGCGTATTTCCTCTTAACACCAAAAGGTGGATACCTGCCGATGCTTGCAGGGGTGCTTGTAGCAGCTGTCGTTTCCTTCCTGGTAGCAGCAGTGTTACTGAAAACGGGTAAACAAAAGGACGAAGATCTGGAGTCCGCATCCAGTCGGATGAAAGATATGAAGAGTCAAGGAACCGTTCCAAACGCTGGCATTACGGCTAACCAACATGAAGCAGACAGAGCCGCAGATATGGCTTCTTCTACCGTCAAAACAGACGTGAAGAAAATTGTTTTCTCCTGTGATGCAGGCATGGGGTCGAGTGCCATGGGTGCTTCCATTCTGCGCAAGAAGATGAAGGCAGAGGGGATTGACGTTACGGTGACCAATACGGCTATCAGTGATATCCCGCCGGATGCAGACGTGGTGATCACACAACAAGTATTGACCGATCGTGCCCGCTCCGTTGCACCGAATGCAGAACATATATCCATCGACAACTTCCTAAAAAGCCCGGAATACGATGCGCTCGTTGAACGTCTAAAGTAATTGCACGCATTTGTTTTCCCTGAGCCGGAGGCTGAGATATGAGTATTACCAAAAGACAACGTGAAATCGTGGAGTTCCTGCTAGAACATCCACATGAAGTAACTGCCGGCGAAATCGCCGTTGAAGTAAAGGTCAGTACCCGAACGGTTCACCGGGAGCTGCAAATGATTGAACAATGGCTTGAACCTTTGGGTATGAGGCTGGAAAAAAAATCAGGAACCGGCATCCGAATCGATGCCAGTTCCGATGATCTGGCTGTATTGCGCCAGCAACTAGAGGGTAAAGAATATGTAGAGTTTACGCCAGAAGAGCGTAAGCTCTTCATGCTTTGCATCCTGCTGGATGAACCGGAGCCTGTAAAGTTACTCGCCTTGGCTTCGGATCTGAAAGTGACCGTATCGACCGTAACCACTGATCTGGACGATCTGGAGTCACGAATTCGTCAGGCGGGACTAAAGCTGGTTCGCAGACGTGGATATGGCGTCAAGATTAACGGAAGTGAGACGATTCATCGCACAGCCATAGCTGCACTTGCTCTCGAATTTCTGGATGAATCCGACCTGTTCGGAAGACAACCTGAACAAGGGGGCTCCATCGTAAACCAAAAATTGTTGGATATGATTGGACACGGTGATGTGCTTACGGTCGAAAATGCGTTATGGCAACCAGATATCGAATGGCTGGAGAACATCCCGGAACGGCAATACATGAAGCTGCTGATTCAATTATCCGTAGCGGTTGTACGTATTCGTAAAGGCTTTGGCATTGGCCGTATACCTCCCCTGGAGAACAAGGGAGATGAAGTCGCAGAGCAGGATGAAATGAAGGTTCCACCTTATATGGCTTCCCGCTTGTGTGGTGTGTTATCCACCCAGCTGGGGCTGACATTCTCCCAAGATGAACAAGCTTATTTTCACAGACTATTAGTTGAGACAGAGCAGCGGATTCACTCTTCGCGGCTGTTGCCAATAGACGACTTGATTTTACTGGACAGGGTACATTCACTGATTGATCAGATGCAGGCGAGAACGCATTACGCCTTTCATGAGGATCGTTTGCTTCGTGAAGGTCTGCTTGGTCATATGCAACCTGTCATGGAGCGAATTGAAGGGCAACAGATGATTCGTAATCCGCTACTGCAGCAGATTCGCAAGGATTATGATTCCCTCTTCGAAGAGGTCAAACAATCCGTGCATCAAGCTTGGCCAGGCACAGAAGTTCCGGATGAAGAAATTGGTTTCCTGGTCATGCATTTTGGCGCTTCCATCGAGAGGTTACGTGCACTGAAACGTGAGATCAGGGCAATCATCGTGTGCACAAGCGGAATTGGATCATCACGCATGCTTTCCAGCCGATTATCCAAGGAGATTCCTGAGATTCGGATTATGGATAGCGTGTCCTGGTACGAGGCTGCACGGATACCTACAGATCAATATGATCTGGTGTTATCCACTGTTGATCTGCCGATGGATGAAAATCAGTATTACAAAGTGAGTCCACTGCTTACGGCGGAAGAGAGCGAACGTCTGCGTCATTTTATCCGAACAACAACATTACAACGACAGCATAATAAGCCCCGTGAAACAGAGGTTCAGACGACAAGTCGTTACTCCGACCCTGATGGAATGGAAGCTATTTTAGTTGAAATCGTCCGGATTATTGGTAAGTTTCAGGTTTATCCGCTGGATAACCAGGATATCGGATTCTATAAAACGGTATATGCGATGTGCAACGTACTCCATGGAACTGGTGTGCTGAAGGAACCGGGGGAGATCGCGAAACGGTTGGAGGCACGTGAGGCAGTGGGGAGTCAGAAGATTCCCGGCACAAGACTTGCGCTGTTTCATACACGAAGTGAGGGAATTTATAGGCCGTCCATTAGCTTGTTTCAGCTCACTGAGCCACTCCTTCGTACACCGGATGATCCGGCAGGAGTTACCCATGTCCTCTTGATGCTTGGTCCCAGAGAATTATCCAAGGAAAGCCTGGAGGTTCTCAGTGAGATCAGCGCCCTGTTATTACAGGAAGAAATGATTACATTGCTGGAAAAAGGAATCAGGGATGAACTCATTCATTACCTGTCCCAGGAACTTGTTGGATTTTATCGCAGTAAAACCGAAATTGGAGGTCAACCATTATGAGTATGTTAACAACAGATAAAGTCATCATGAATGCGACGGCTCAGGACAAATACGAAGCGATTCGCATGGCAGGGCAGATTTTGAAGGATGCGGGACATATTACCGCTGATTACATTGAGAAGATGATTGAACGTGAAGAGATTGTCTCGACCTATGTAGGGAACGGCCTGGCTATTCCGCATGGTACAAAGGAATCCAAAGCTTTCATTTTATCCACAGGTATCTCTGTCATTCAGTATCCACAGGGTGTTGATTTTGGCGAAGAAAAGGCTTATATGGTCATTGGTATCGCGGCTCAAGGCGGGGAACATATGGAGATCTTGACTAGCATCGCGGTGATCTGTGCTGAGGATGAGAATATGGAGGCCCTGCGTCTGGCGAAAACAGCCGAAGAAGTAATCGCTATTCTGGAAAGTGAAATGGAGCTATGAAGGCCCTACACTTTGGCGCAGGTAACATTGGACGCGGGTTTATCGGCTTGATCCTCTCCCGTGCAGGGTATGAGGTTATTTTCTCCGACGTGAATCAGACCTTGGTAACAGCTCTCCAGCAACGGGGGCAATATACGGTGGAACTGGCTAACGAGAGCAAGGATCAGGAGACCGTCACAGGTGTAAATGCAATCGATGGAACCCAGCTGGAGACGGTTGCCCAAACCGTTGTGGAAGCTGATCTGATTACAACCGCGGTGGGCGTAGGCGTGCTGAAACATATTGCACCAGGTATTGCAAAGGGACTTGAGAAAAGATTAAATTCCGGTCCGGTTCAAAACCCACTTCACATTATTGCTTGCGAGAACGCCATTGGAGCCAGTACGCAATTGAAAGAACATGTATATGCTCTGCTTGATGAAAAGGTACGTTCCCTTGCAGATCAGTATGTCTATTTTCCAGACTCGGCCGTAGACCGGATTGTGCCTATTCAGCATCATGAAGATCCTCTACATGTACAGGTGGAGCCTTTTTACGAGTGGGTGGTGGATCGTTCCCAGATGGCTCCTGCATTCAAACCGGTTGAAGGCATCGTATATGTCGATGATCTGGAGCCGTATATCGAACGTAAACTGTTCACTGTTAATACAGGACACTGCGTTGCTGCGTACATCGGTAATGTGCACGGTTATGACACGATTCAGAAGGCTATTGCTGATGAAAAGGTCAAATCGATTGTATACGGTGCTTTGCAGGAAACTGGAAAAGTTCTAGTGAAACGTTTTGCATTCAACCCGGAAGAACATGAGCAGTATATTGTCAAAATATTGGGACGATTCGTAAACCCGTATCTTACCGATGAGGTTACTCGTGTTGGTCGTTCCCCGCTGCGTAAGTTGTCTCCGAATGATCGTCTGGTTCGCCCGGCCCTTCAAGCATATGCGGATGGAAGTGAAACTACCTATCTGGCTATGGGTATGGCAGCAGCCTGCAAGTTCGATGTCTCCGATGATCCGGAAGCAGTTGAACTACAGAACATGATCCGCCAGAAGGGGATTACAGCTGCACTGCATCATTATACGTCCATGGATGAGCATCATCCGGTGCTTGAACAGGCTGTTGCCCAGTATAACCAAATGTAAGAACAGTGGCAGCCAACTAACAGTATAGATGAGGCATAATGAAGAAGAGCCATACAGTTGTTAACTGTGTGGCTCTTCTTTTTGTTGGCTTTTATCGGCATATTCGTCCAAACAGCGTTGACATATGCACGATTTTCGGCGCTGCTCTGGCGGAATGCGGTCAAACACACCCTCGGGGAAAGTAGCCCGGTTACACCAGCATTCCGAATGAGGATGTCCTGCCGCATAGGAACAGCGATTAGCTTCCCCGCATAATGGGCAGACAAGAACATCGATATGGATGTGCTCTTGATTGTCTTGTTCTGCAGACATTCAGTTCTTCCCTCCCTGTGCAATAGCTACGAGCTGAAGTTAAACATACTGGTCCCCAGTATAACAGAAATGTGCCGGTGATTATGGATTTCGCTCTGTATATATGACTTCCAGTTCACCACATCTGTTTCTCCCATCGGCTATTCTTCAGGCGGTAATTCGATCTGTAGGCCTTCCACATGTTTGCGTCCCATCAATTTACGCTTCTTTCGATTTTCCTTTGTTTCTAGCACAATGTCCAAGTCATAATCGTCACCCGGATAAAGCTCATCGGCTGATATATGCAGGGTCAGGCGTTTCTTATGGATTTTGACTTTGCGTCCCCGCAGCATGACCCCGATATTTCCACGGCTATCCTCGACATCACAGACGATGCCCGACTGATTAAGATAGGCCGCATACACCCGATCTCCTTTGCGAAAAGTTTTAGCAGGAGCAGGGGGATCTGACTCTCTTGGTGTTGTCTTTTTGTGGAGACCGATTGAATCCTTTGACTGCTTCGACTGATTCCGCTTGGACAACTCTGCTGGGCCGTCTGCTTCTGCAACGGAACGATCAGGTGTCAGGACCGGTGTTTCCAAAGGAGATGACGCGAACACGAATGTACGATCTCTTGAAATACTTTGATCTGACAGGGACTTGGATCGCTCGATAATTCGCTGTGGCATGCCCAGCTTTAATGCGATGGAATAAGCATAGCTTTCACCAGCTTCTCCGATACGCAATCGATACAGCGGCTGGAGAGAAACGGTATCAAATTCCATGCGGGCATTTTCGAATCCTGGTGTGGCAGCTGCAAAATGTTTGATTTCACCAAAATGTGTTGTCGCCACAACGGTTGCTCCGCGGCTGTGAAGTTCCTCCAGCATGGCGATAGATAGTCCAACACCTTCGCCAGGATCTGTGCCGGAAGCCATCTCATCAATGAGCACCAGAGTTGACGTATTGGCCTGTTCCAGTATGCCAATCATATTGTGAATATGTGCTGAGAATGTACTGAGTGCTTGTTCCAAACTCTGCCCGTCACCAATATCAACCGCTACCTCGTTATAAACAGCCATCTCGCCACCTTCCTCGACCGGAATAAGCAAACCGGATTGCATCATCAGGGTTAGCAAACCAAGTGTTTTGAGTGCGACCGTTTTACCCCCGGTATTTGGGCCCGTAATAATGAGCGACGAGTATGTTCTGCCGATTGCAAAATCAAGGGGAACCATAGAAGAACCCATGAACGGATGACGTGCACGTTGAAGGTTAATGTGGCCCTGAGTATTGACTCGAACGGTACGTCCATCCATGGTGGCCGCATATTTGGCTTTGGCAAACAGGAAGTCCAATACACCTACCGTTTCGGTGTTCAGGGCGATTTCACGGTTATACGATTCGGCGAGGGAGGTTAAATCACCGAGAATTCTCATCTCCTCTCGGGACTCCTCCGCTTGTAGAGCAGCCAATTGCATCTGCAGACTTACTAACTCAACGGGTTCGATATATACGGTTTGCCCACTCCCGGATTCATCCAGCACACTGCCTTTTACCTGTTTACGGAACTCTTTCTTAATGGGCAGAACTGTTCTTCCTCCGCGTTGGCTGATGACATGCTCCTGCATAATGGAGCGATGTTTGCTCACCAGAGAATCAAGCTTTCGTTTCATACGTTCCTCATTCACGGTCATTTTTTTGCGGATTCGAATCAGTTCCTTGCTCGCCTGATCCTGAATGCGTCCACTATGGATGCAGCGCTCGATCTCACTCAGCAAAGGTTCGATCATAATCATGGATGCTGCATAACGACTGACGGTGGGAGCGGCCCCAGATTTACCCTCCATGTATTTCATGAGTTGTGCACAGCTCCGCAGGAACTGAGCGAGATGACTGAAGTCGCGTTCACTGAATAGATAACCGGTGCCAAGCAGATCCATAATCGTTTCCATTCCGTCGAGTGAAGGGAGGGGGATACTGGCCCCGAAGCGAATCAACGTAGCCGCTTCAACTGTTTCTTCCAGCCGGAGCTGGATCAGGTGAGCATCTACCATCGGTTTTAGTTCTCTGGCATAACGTTTGCCCAGATAAGACAGGGCGCAGTCTGCAACGTTTTTTTGAATTTGTGGATAGCCCAAACTGTTTAATGTGTTTTCATTCATGCGTAATCTCTCCTTGAATTTGAGTTGGGATTTCAGTTGACGCGCTGAAACATATTCCTGGAAAACGCAAAAAGGGCGGAGAATGAACAAACGTCATTCTCCGCCCTAAACGTATGGGAAAGCAAAGTCCACTAAAGGTCTATATTAAAAAATCCGCGCTGAACTCAGCGCGGAAATAGACCCGGACAATTACAATCCTGGAGGCGATTTATGATATCCGCTGTTCTTAACTAAGTACAGGGATCTGGCGCATCATGAAATACACGTATGCCATATGGGCACAAGCGCAATGAAAGGCCAAACTCCTGAATATGAAACTTGGTTAGTTAAGAACATTCACCGACATTAAAAATCTCTCCTTTGATTGAGGAATATGCAACCAATATAAACTGGAAATTGGTTTGAAGTCAACCTTTAGAATAAATGAGTGGACTTGAATAAGAATGGGTTTTAAAATAACAATAGTAAAATAATCCAATGAAAGCGATTTATTTTAATAAACATACGTATAAAGGAGGATGCTCTTCTTGCCGAAGTATTTACTGCGTTTGCTCTGCTTTACCCTGATCCTCGGAGCCCTTCCAGTCATTGTTATTGGTACCGTCTCGTATACAATTGCATCGCGTGACATTGAGCAGAAAGTGCGTGAGAGCAATCTTCAGATATTGCATCAGACCCAAATGCGGGTAGAACAAGTTCTGCGCAGCCTGCAATTATCATCCATCCAGTATGTCAATTCGCCTCTGGTACTACAAGCGATGAAGAAACCACTAGACAGCAGCGAGTTTCAGGAGATTCGTGATCTGACATCCGGATTTAACAACTTGCAAGCGGTTACGAACATTGACCAAGCCTATCTGGTTAATCTGGATGAAGATTGGGTCGTTTCGATGCGTTCTTTTGGAAAATTGGATGATTTTAGCATTCGAGACCGGATTGGCTCCTACCTAAGTTATACCAACAGCCTTTTTTGGGTCACTCAGAATGCCAGTTCAGCCAAAGAAAGTGTACCTGTGTCAGCAGGTATGGGTGAACTAACACCCGAACAGGCACCTACCCTTATATCTTCGGATAATGTGGTCAGTATGGTATTCAAAATCCCGATGATACCAACCAATGTGAAACCAAAGGGATTTCTTGTGATTGATATCGCCGATACGGAACTGAGTACGTTTTTGAGCCGAAATACAAATTCTGGAGATATGTACGTTCTGGATCGGGAGCAGAAGTATTTTCTGAACGATATGCAGCAAGGCGGGAAATATGACGCGCTGAATAAGGAAATTCAGGAAATGGTGCAAACGACAGGCCAGCCAGAGGGTTTCTTCAGTGCGGAGGTGGAAGGTAACCAAGTGGCGGTTAGCTATAGGCAATCTCCACTCAATGGCTGGTTATACGTGTCCGTTGTATCTCTTGGACAGATTACGGCCCAGTCACAGAAAATTGCATTGGTCACCGGTATCGCTACACTGGTCATGTTATGTGTAACGGGATTATTCGCCATATACGGCAGTCGGCGGATGTACTCCCCGATCTCCAGACTGCTGCAATTTACGAAGGGGTTGGATTCCCCAGTTGCTCCGTCAGGACGCCGTCAGGATGAATTTATCTATATTGAGGAGCAGTTGTCAACCTTGTTCAGTTCGGAGAAAACGATGCGTGAGCAGATGAAGGGGCAGCATGTGCACCTCCAGGAGTTTTTTATGACCAAACTGCTGACAGGCAAAATCTCGGAGGAAGATTTCAGATATCAGGGAGAATTGTACGATTTCCCGACAGGGTGGGCGACTCTTGGCGTACTCATGCTCCAGATCGATACCTTGGAAGGGACCCGATATGAGGAACAGGATCGCGATCTGCTGCTGTTTGCTGTCAACAATATGGTAGGTGAGCTCCTTCCTTCAGCAGTTCGGTTCACTCCGGTCATGCTGGATGATGCTCAGGTCACCGTTCTTGCCTCCGAACTCACGGATGAGATGAAGCTGAAGGAATGGATGCATACCCAGGCAGACTGGATCCGCGAACGTGTCGTGACTTATCTGAATCTGCCCGTAAGTATTGGCATCAGTCGTTCTTACACTTGTATCGGAGATACGCCAAGAGCGGTTCAGGAGAGCCGCGAGGCTCTGCAAGGCCGGGTAAGTCTGGGTAGCCGTATTATTTTGCATTACGAGGATATTCAGCCACGTGGTCAGATGGAGGCCGCGTTGTATACCCAGTTACGTATGATCGAGGATCAGCTCGCGTCTGCCCTCAAGCAAGGAGATGAAGAGAAAACGGACGCCTACTTTAAGCAATATTTGGGGCTACTTGCAGACAAAAAGCTTCATTTCAGTGAATATCCCGTCATTATGGTTCAGTTATTGTCTCGTGTATATCAGCTTGTGCAGGAGCAGGGCGGGGATGTGGCCGAAGTACTGGGTGAAAAAGCATCCATGTCACATTTGCTGAAGTTGTCCACATTGGACGAAATGACCAATTGGTTCCGCAAGCGGCTGTTCCTGCCCGTCATCCGTTTCTGGCGAGAACAGGAAGAATCCCAATACATGAATATTGCGAGACGTATGATTCGTTTAATCGAGGAACGTTATGATCGTGAATTGTCGCTGGAAGCCTGTGCCGCTGAGCTTAATTTTCACCCTGTCTATCTAAGTCGGGTATTCAAGAAGGAAGCCGGAGTCAATTTTACGGAATATCTCGCAGAGTATCGTATGGAAAAAGCAAAGACATGGCTGCAAACAACAAATCTTAAAATATCGGAGATTGCCGAGAAATTAAACTATACCAACCCAACCGCATTTATCCGTACGTTTCGCAAAATCACAGGAACAACCCCCGGCAAGTACCGGGAGCAGCAGCGATAAAACAAACCTGCTCTGCCCGCCATGGCAGGCAGGCTTTTTTACGTTCGGATGAAGGAAGAAGACCACTTTTCTCCATGAAGTTAAGACAGGAATATAGAGGTTGAAAGCAGTTCATTGCGCCTTTGAACTCTGTGACAGAAATGAGCTAAACCCTTGCTACATAAGGAAAAACAAAAGGCTAAAACGAGACGATAGCCAGTCATTCGTTTATCCTCCACAATGAAGACATGAATTCAGGAAGTGATATTTTGTAATCGTTTCCAACGTGGGGAGGAAGACAATATGAAAGCCGAAACGGCGGCTCGAACACGGCCCGCTACCCGCAGTGACAAAAACCTGCTGTGGAGGGACATTATCAAAAACCGGTGGCTTTATATTATGTTAATACCGGGTGTGCTGTACTTTGTTATTTTCAAATACATACCCATGTATGGCATCACGATGGCTTTTCAGGATTACACGCCTTACAAGGGCATCTTGGGAAGTGACTGGGTAGGGTTCAAACATTTCCAGCGTTTCTTCGGAGAACCGCAGTTCTGGACATTATTTCGAAATACGTTTTTACTTGCCATTTATAACATTGTGTTCTTTTTCCCACTGCCAATTGTACTGGCACTCATGATGAATGAAGTTCGCCGTGAACGTTTCAAACGATTTGTACAAACTCTTGTCTATGTTCCACACTTTGTTTCCTGGGTTGTTGTTGTCGGTGTGTTCTACATGCTGTTCACAACTGAGGGTGGTGCGATTAATGAATTGCTCTATAACCTGACGGGACAAAAAGTGGCGTTCCTGCTTGAACCAGGTTGGTTCCGAACGATGATTGTTGGACAATCCATCTGGAAAGAAGTCGGTTGGGGCACAATTATCTTCCTTGCAGCACTCTCTGGTGTTGATACACAGCTCTATGAAGCTGCACGAATTGATGGTGCCAATCGCTGGCGCCAAACCTGGCACATTACGTTGCCGGCCATTCGCAGTACCATCGTCATTTTGCTCATTCTGCGTCTGGGCAATTTCCTGGATACAGGCTTTGAACAGATCTTCCTGATGCTGACTCCGACGAACCGGGATGTGGGCGAGGTATTCGATACTTACGTGTACACGAAGGGGCTCACCCAGGCACAGTACAGTTATAGTGCTGCTGTCGGGTTGTTCAAATCGGTTGTCGGGCTGGCGCTTGTTCTTGGTGCCAATACGCTGGCCAAAAAATTCGGGGAGGAAGGCGTCTATTAACCCTCGGGTGCAGACGTTCTTCACCAGACAGGAGTGAACATTAAGATGCAACAGGATAAAACGTGGGGCAACCGGATCTTTGATTTTGTGAATCACGGCTTGCTGCTGTTGATTGGAATCGTGACGGTCATCCCGTTCATGTATATTTTGGCCGTTTCGTTTACCAGTCCGCATGAAGTGGCTAAGGGAGGATTCATTCTTTTTCCAAAAGAGTTCTCTCTGGCTGCGTATCGTTACATTTTCTCTACAGATACCTTGATTCGCAGTCTGGGTGTATCGGTCTATATTACGGTGATCGGTACCTTTATTAACCTGCTGTTTACGTCACTTATGGCGTATCCGCTCTCCAGGAGATATTTACGTGGACGCCAGCCCATTTTGCTCGGTGTATTGTTCACAATGCTCTTCAGTGGTGGGATGATTCCAACATACTTTGTCGTGAAATCCTTGCACCTGACGGATACATTGTGGTCGCTGATGCTGCCTACCGCTATTAGTGCATTTAACTTGATCGTACTCAAAAACTTCTTCCAGGCCATTCCCGACGAACTGGAGGATGCAGCCAAAATTGATGGATGTAACGATGTCAGCGTATTGTTCCGGATTGTACTGCCGTTGTCCATGCCAGCGATGGCAACATTTTCACTCTTTTACGCGGTGGCCCACTGGAACAGTTTCTTCAGCGCTGTTATCTATATCAACGATAGTGAGAAGTGGCCTGTCCAAGTCTGGCTGCGTGAGATTGTCATTCTGGCACAGAGCCGAATCGGAGACACAAGTATTGAAGAGACCGAGATCCAGCCGCTTACCATTCGCATGGCTGTTATCGTATTCTCCACGATTCCGATTATGCTGGTATATCCATTCCTGCAAAAGCACTTTGCTAAAGGCGTGATGCTGGGTTCGGTGAAAGGTTGAGTCGGCACATGGTTCAAAGTCAGTTCACTATGACTGCATAAAAAAGGGAGGTTTTCAAGTTATGAAAGCAACAAAAAAGAAAGCCGTAGCTGTCTTGAGCACACTGGCACTGGTGACAGGTTTGCTGGCAGGATGCGGATCAGACGAGGGTCAGGCTGCCGAGGGCGGCGTACAAAATGTGTCCATAGCTATTGCACAGGTGGGTGATGTGCCAAGCAAAGGCAATGAAGTTCAGCAAAAGATTGAAGCGTATACCAATACCAAACTGGATATCCAGTGGATTCCGGCTTCGGCCTACAATGACAAAATCAACGTGATGATCGCTTCAAGCGATATGCCAAAAATTGTGAAAGTGCAATATAACCCAACGGTGACCAGCGCAATGCGCAATGACGTGTTCTGGGAAGTTGGCCCATTGCTGAAAGACTACAAAAATCTGTCGGCACAGAACGAGCGTTTTTTTGACAACATCAAGGTAGAGGGCAAAATCTATGGGGTTCCTGTATTCTCGGATATTGCGCGGGCTACGGTGATCTATCGCAAGGATTGGTTCGAGAAGCTGAATCTTAAGGTGCCAGCCACACCGGATGAATGGTATGAAACGATCAAGACACTGGCAACCTCCGATCCGGATGGAGATGGTCAGGATAATACGTTTGGACTAATGCTTTTCAAAAAATACAATGAGGACCAATATTCCTTCACAACACGCCTTGGCGTAAGTTTTGGTGCACCTAACAAGTGGAAAGTCGAAGATGATGGCAGCTTCACGCCGGAATTCATGACACCGGAATATATGCAGGTGCTGGATCTGCTGAAACGTTTGTACGATGAGAAATTGCTGAACCAGGACTTTGCCGTATTCGACTCTACGGAAGCGGAGAAAAAGTATGATTCCGGTGTTGTCGGTATCCGTGTTGGTGTTGCTCAGAACGGAAAAAGTCAGCAAGAGCGTTTGTCCAAAAACAATCCGGATGGTGTGGTAGACATCGCTGGTTTGCTTGGCGCGAACGGAGATCGTGTTGCAGGACAGACGGGTAACTCCGGAATCCTGGCATTCCCTAAATCGACGGTGAAATCGGAAGAAGAACTCAAGAACCTGCTCTCCTTCCTGGATAAATTGATGGACCCTGAGATGGCGACCCTGTTGATGCGTGGTATGGAAGACAAACATTACACCAAAGTGGGCGAAGATCAGGTGGAGATGAGTGACTTCGATGCATTCCAGCGTGAAGTGAAACCTTACCGTGACAACCTTCCTTATGTCGAAGGATATAACGTACCGAAGTTGAAGGATACCGAACTTGGTGAAAAAGGTACTACACTTGCTAAGGAACTGGCGGAGCATGCTGTGCCAAACCCTGCGCTGACGTTATATTCTCCAACGTATGGTGACCGTGGGGCGGATCTGGATCAGGTAATTGCAGATGCACAAACCAAATACATTATGGGCAAGATCGATCAAAGCGGCTGGGAAAAGGAAATCGAGAATTGGGGCAATGCTGGTGGAAACAAGATACGTGAGGAATATGCCGAAGATTATAAAAAACAGGCTCAATAAAGAGCCGGAAGCGGAGGCTTGATCATGAAAGAAACACTGCAATTCACATCGGTGCGCATGGCACAGCAGTTCATGGAAAGTTATCGCAACCATGAGCTGTACTCCACTTGGCATTATGAGAATGGCTGCCTGCTGAAAGCACTGGAGGAGCTGTATACGCACACGGGGGAGCAAAAGTATTTTGATTACATCCGTGAGCTGATGGATCATTTTGTTCAGGACGATGGCTCCATTCGATCCTATACGATCGAGGAATATAATCTGGATCAGATCAATCAGGGAAAATCACTGTTCCTGCTGCATGAAAAAACGGGAGAAGAGAAGTATCGCAAAGCTGCGGAGTTGCTTATGACTCAGCTTAAGGGACAGCCACATACGAGTGAAGGCGGGTTCTGGCACAAAAAGATTTACCCTTTCCAGATGTGGCTGGATGGATTGTACATGGCTACTCCGTATCTGACTCAGTATGGCGCAGTGACGGGTGAAGAGAAGTGGTTTGACAAGGCGGCTCTGCAGCTCTTGCTGGTGGAGCAACGTACACGTGATCCGCGTAGCGGTCTCTTGTACCATGCCTGGGATGAGAGCAAAGAGCAACGCTGGAGTTCGGGTGAGACGGGATGTTCACCACATGTCTGGAGTCGGGCGATGGGCTGGTATGTGATGGCGGTTGTGGATACCTTGGATTATCTGCCGGTAGATCATCCGCAGCGCGGGCAGATTGTGGGTATCTTCGAACGGGTAGCAAACGCACTAGTGCATGTGCAGGATCAGCAGACCGGGCTATGGCCACATTTGCTGGATCAACCGGGACGTGAGCGGAATTATCTGGAGGCTTCTGGGACCTCAATGTTTGTCTATGCATTGGCCAAAGGTGTGCGTAAAGGATATCTGAGTGGCAAGTTCAAAGCGGTTGCGGAAAAAGGGTATCAGGGTCTGGTGCAGCATCTGCTGCAAACGGACCGTGAAGGCGTGCTGTCCTTGACGCAGTGTAACGGCGGAGCAGGTCTCGGAGGAAGCCCGTATCGGGATGGGTCCTATGAGTATTATGTTACCGAGTCCATTCGGATCAATGATCCGAAGTCGGTCGCTCCGTTCATTTTGGCGGGAGTGGAGATTGAACTGGCGTAATGCTGGTTCTTCTTTTTAAAACACTTATGATAGCGCATACATGGTTGGTTTGAGTAAAGTGAGGCAAGATTGCTGAACAATTTGGCTATCAAAAAGGAGAGATGGTTCATGAGTCCAAAAGGTCCAATGTCCCGTTTAGGCGGAATCGTTGTAATTGGTGCAATGTCCGCTGGATTGCTTGCAGGTTGCGGGGGAGAAAAAGCACCTGCTGCAGGGGAAGGTAAACTTCCCATTTCCATCTCTTTAATGCAGGTAGGTGATACACCGGCCAAGGAGAACGGGATTGAAAAGAAGATTGAGGAATATACCAATACGGATGTTAATGTACAGTGGATTCCGCAGTCTGCTTTTGATGATAAGGTGAATGTTATGGTTGCTTCAGGTGAGATGCCGACCATTATGCGGGTGAATTATGTACCGACCACATTTAATGCAGCCAAAACGGGACTGTTCTGGGAACTTGGGCCTTACTTGAAGGATTATAAAAACCTGTCTGCCCAATCCGAGGCTTATTTTAACAATATCAAAATTGAAGGCAAGGTCTACGGTATTCCGAACTTCCGGGATATTGGACGGACTGCGATCGTATATCGCAAGGACTGGTTTGATACATTGAAGCTGGATATACCAAAAACGCTGGATGACTGGTATGAAGTGATGCGCTCTATTCGCAAGGATGACCCTGACGGGAATGGTAAGGAAGATACGTACGGTGCACTGCTCTTCAAAAAGTATAATGAGGGTGTTTCGTCGCCACTGACGCGGATTGCTGTAAGTATTGGCGGTGTTAACAAATGGGGAGTGGATGATGCTGGGAAACTGACCCCGGAGTTCTTGACTACCGAATATGTGGATACGATGAAGCTCTTCAAGCGACTGTTCAGCGAGGGACTGATTAATAGTGATTTCCCTGCCCTGGACCCTTCTGATGCGGACAAAAAAATGGATTCGGGCCTGGTTGGCATGAAGCTGAATGGTGTGGCTCAGAACGGAAAGTCCTCTCAGCAGCGGCTTACACCTAACGCTCCGGATGGGGAGATTGACGTGGCTCCGTTCCAGGGAACCGATGGTATTCGCATCGCTGGGGAGCCAGGGAACTACGGAATGCTGGTCATCCCGAAGGCATCCGTTACGGATGAGGAGCAATTGAAACAGGTTCTCACGTTCCTGGATCAGTTAATGGATGAGGAATTAAGCGCGTTGCAGCTGCGTGGATTGCTCGATGTGCACTACACCAAGACTGCTGATGGGAAAACCGAACTCAAGGATTTTGACGCTTATCAGCGTGAAGTGAAGCCATATCGGGATAATTTGTTAAGCATTGAAGGTTACAACGTGCCTGAACTAGTCGATGTTCCCATTGGTATGAAAGGTACAAAGATGGCGCGTGAAAATGAGCAGTATGCCATTGCCAATCCGGCACTCACATTGTCTTCTGCGATCTATACTGAGCGTGGTCAGGAGCTGGATCAGATGATCTGGGATGCGCAGACCAAGTACATTATGGGGAAAATCGATGATGCTGGTTGGGAGCAGGAAATCGCAAGCTGGAGAAAAGCCGGTGGTGATCAATTGATCACGGAACTCGAAGCATCCTATAAGGAGTTAAACGGAAAATAAAGCTGGATGGAATAAAAAAAGGGTTGATCAAATGGAATGATATGGTTTATTCTATGAGTGAGTTCATTTTCCAATATCATAAGAAAGACCACACCCTTAAAGCATAAGGCTATGAATCTGCGGATTCATGGCCTTTTTTTGTGTTTTAGGCGAATGAAGTGGGTCTATGGAAGGAGGCACGCACGCCTTGACGTGATGGGGATGGACGAAAAATAATACCAATAGCCTAGTACAACATGGTAGAATATTGATTATTATGGCAAATTTAGGTTGTGGTTATGAAGAGAAGTGACTAGGTTGACCAAGTAAAGCATCCCCATACTAAGGTACATAGGAGCGTGAGTAGATTGAAGAAACGAATTGAAGGTCATGAGAAGAAGAAAAAACGGAATGTTTGGATCGTCGGGTTGGTGACGACAGCTGTATTGGTAGCAACACTATTACCGATTGGCCCCGTAGATTTGACGTCAACAGCGAATGCTGCATCGGGAACGAGTGACAGTGCCCTTAGCAAGTTCAAAGATATCAAGGGCCACTGGGCTCAAGCAACAATTGCCAAAGCTTATGAAAAAAATCTGATCTCTGGTTACCAGGACGGAACGTTTCGTCCCAATGGTAAAATCACGCGTGGGGAATATGCGACAATACTCGCCCGCGCGACTGGACTGGAGAAGGTAGAGGGGAAGAATTCCTTTGCTGATCTCAAGGGCCATTGGTCTGAAGCGGCGGTTAGCCAACTTGTCGGACAAGGATTCATTAACACTGATGATTATGCCAAAGGGTTCAATCCAAATGCGGAACTGACACGTTACGAGATGATGAAATGGATTGCCAATGGACTGATCAAGTCCGGGAGCAGCTTCCAGGATGCTTTTAATGATACAAAAAATACGCTGCTTCCCACACCGGAAGTGAACCGTGGCACCATTGGTGCCGAGCAGATTCCGTATCTTGCCCTAGTTCGTGGGACCGGCATTGTCGGTGGATTTCAGGATGGCACATTAAAACCTGCGGATTCCACCACACGTGCAGAAGTGTCAGCCATTTTGCTGCGTTATATGGACGTAGAGGGCACGGATGCCGGGAAGTATAGTGACCTGAATGAAATGAGAGAGGTCGGCACGACGGGGACGAATTTAACGACAGTATCAAATTACAAATATATTAAAGGTAACTTCGGAGATATAGTTAACACAGAGTACACATTGAAAAATAATGTGGGGGTCGTAAAGTACCATAGATTTATCGTAGTGGATACCCGAGGGACTAAACCCAAGGGACTGTACGCCACGTTATTTGTAGATCAAAATAACTTGACTAGGGCACAAAAGGGGCGCTTCTCTACCTACGCTGAGATAACGTTTACTTCAAGACTTGATAAGTCAAATCTTTTAAATATTGCTAGAGCGAATGATAATATAGCTATTCCAATTCAACGATTATTTAACGTGAGCTATTTGAAAGAAAAAGGGTTTATTACTTTACCAGACGACTCAAACGCAATGTTGAAGCAAGGGATATCTTCCAAATTTTGGTCATCACATACTCTGGATCCTGTAAAGGGAGGATATATGTTAAAGAATGATGCTGGTAAAGAAGTTCAAATCTATCAATAGAACTTTTGGTGGTGTTTAAATTTAATATTAAACGTTATCTATTAGATTGTTTAAACAGTTTATATAAAATCTTAATAATTATATTTATGATGATACCAGTCTATTACTGCACATCTGATACTCTTAAAGCTAATGCCTTAGAAGAACAATATGGTCCTAAATCCATGAAAGGGCCAGCAGTAACAGTTGATGCAAACCCAACTCAAGGAACACCGGGAGTTTACTGGTATCAACTTGATTCAGGAGAATTTAGGGCAGAATATCAAGGCACACACAAAGATGTGGATAACGGAGGAACTGATTATGATGCATACCCTGTAAAAACAGAAATTCCTGATAATGTTGATATGAGTAGATGGCCGCCACTAAGTTGGAAGCCATATAGAGGTATAGGAATTGATAAGGAAATGGTAACTGATATTAAGTTAAAGAACGATCCTGATGGTGTAAAATATCAGCAGGTAAATAGTTATGAAGGAATAGGTAGTCCAAGAGTTACAAGTGAAAAAAATGCGGATCTTAGAACATATACTGGCAAGGGGTTTGAGTTCTTTGAAAGGGAACCTTATGGGACTAGGCCAGGCAATAAACCCAAATATAAGATGGTATACCACACCCCTGTTAGCATCTTCTGGGAAGGTAAGATTCACGAAGAAAAAGAAATCGATGTAACCCCAGATTCTACCCTCACCCTAGGTCAAACCCAGCAGATGGAAGCCAAGGTGAAGACGAAAGGTTATGGTGCGACAGCTTTTGGTGAGGGCATCGATGTATCCCGCAGGGAAACGGAAATCAAATGGTTTTCTTCTGACGAGACAATTGCGAGTATAGATTTGAAAACAGGGATGCTAACGGCCGAAAGTCCAGGCACGGTCACTGTGCGTGCGATCTGGAACAATGGTACATATCTGATCTCGGATACCGCCACCATAACAGTCACGTCTGAGCCAGGACTCGTTGTGAATCTGCCGAATGCTTGTAAAGCCAATACGACACCTCTACAGGCAGAAGCCGTTCTAACCAAACCGGATCGTACTGTTCATAAACTGACGGCTCATCCCAAATTGACGTGGCAGAGCTCGAATCCGACTATAGCCACGATCGGTGCTGATGGCAAAATCACGACAAAAGGGATCGTGGGTAGCACTACCATCAAAGCTCATTTTCTTGATTCAACCCAGCAACTGGATGAACAAGGAACTCAGGTGCTTGTGGTGAAGGACTGCACAGATAATGGTGAGGGTGGTAATGATGGCGATCCGGGGGGCGACCCTGCGAACACTTGCCCCGTGACCATCAGCCCACCGAGTAGAGGCACGGTTATTGAAGCATCGGTTATGGACCCGTCTGTTCGAGGTGTGTTGAAGGCAGATGATCGTGGATCTGAGAAGTTCGATGTTACCCATGGTATTCCGACTTCGGAAGATCTCTATGCCAATGTTTTAGCCAAGGAATATCTGTTTCAGCACCGTTGGGTTAACATGACAGGAACGGTGACTTACACCGTTAAAGTGAAAAGGGTTTATCATAAAACCTGGACGATCCCGGGAAGAGCATCTAGTGGTGAGGGTGATCCAGGGACAGCTCCTCAGCCCAGAGAACGTGATGTGCCCGGGGATAAAACGATGCAAGTAACACGGACATATAGCTATTGGCAGATCGATAACCTGGAGGTATACAAGTTAAATGAGGCCAAGGTATCTAACTATGCGCTAGGCGGTTATGGCGACACCGTGACCCTGACGCCCAATGCATATACACCACCGACTTTGCAATCGGCTATGGATACTGCGGTTACCAGTCATGTGAAACTTGCGCCATGTCGAGAAATTGATCTTGGCGTCAAAGGGGTTCCGGGTGGTTCTAACGAACCGCCTACGCCAGATGAAACGTCATTGTTTCAATCTGAAGCTGAAGCGGAGGTTAGAGAGAACGCCGTTAATAACGATAAGGTAACCTTTAATGGAGTGACGATTATGGACCCTGCTCCGGTGGAGAAAATAGCTCCAAGACCTGGAACGATCCCACAGCCTGACATGATTAGAGACGATGTTCTGTACCAGAACCGGCTTACGATCAAAAACACATTGTTGAACAAAGCTAACCAGCCGACCACGGGTGAGATTACGTATGGACTGCTCCTTGGCAATGTTAACGGAGGGCAGGATCAGAAGTTCCCCATTCTGGGCATTAACTCGGTGACAGTACATACTCCAGTTGTGAACTATGCCTGGGTGTCAGATGATCAGCCGCATAATCAGAAGACTACGCCAGATCCGACCAGAGCTGCACTTGTTTTAGAGCGTCCGTTTATTGTACGTATCCCAACTTCAGGGCAGCATCTGGATGCAGCAAGTTACCCTGGGTATGGAAACCATGATTATGCGAAATATTTCCGGATCAAACAGTTACGTTTTCCATTCGATGTCTATAACGGTGCCAGAAGTCAGTTTATTCCGGCCATGACATGGGTGGATATTCCGGTAAATCAGTTGGACACTCCTTTTTATCTTCCTGTATGGGTAGATGAAGGGAATTACCAGGTTGAGTTTCGAAATATCGCCGAAAATGCACCTGCAAACTTCACAGAACAACAGGATGCGAACACGAATCTGACCCATCATGTCGCAGCAGATACCGTTGCTGTAGAGGTTATCGGACGATTGTATGATTTTCACATTACCGATATTTCAGACTACAACTGGGAGAATGTGTTCCGTAAGCGGATGGGCAGCCCGGAACCAACGGGTGTGAGCTACTGGACCGGAGAAAACAGTATCGACGGAGATCCCCGAGGTAACTTGGCTCCCTATGTACTGCCTATTCGTCCCGGCAGTCATCCGGTACAGGGTTTCCGAAATGCTGCAGTGAAGACAGGTTACCATTTCAAGTTTGATCTGAAAACCAAGGGCAATATGTTTGGGAAACAGGATGGTATCCGAATTACGCCAACGTTCTCTTTTGTGAGTAAAGATGGCACCACCCGGCAAGAAGTGGATTTATACTACCATCGAGGACAGGAACGACTCATTCGTATCGGATCGGGACAGGATTTAGAAAAACGCTTTGTTGTGCTGAACTCACGGTTGCGGAATGTCCCAAGTACGGAGTTAGGTGATACAGCGCGTTATCAGTATACCTATGAACTGTCGGCGGAGGAACGCAATCAGGGTACAATGGCGGAACATATGGTTCGTTTCGTGGATCAGACCTCTCATCATAAAACGTGGGTAGGTCGTTATGACTGGATGATTCTTCCTTCACAGATCCGTACACTCATTGGCCCAAAAACGGATATTCCCTCCAGTGTTAATGTGGATCGGGCGAATGCAGCGATTCAGCGCTGGTATGGGGAATATAGCTTGCCAGCAGATGTATATGCAGTACCCAAAGGAACCGATCTCGAGTCGCTTGCCAGACAAAACCGGTTGGATGAGAAGGCAACGGTATTTCTGAGGGGCGGTTACATTGTGGTTAACTTCAATATCGAAACATTGCGCAGTGGTAATACGAGTGCACCACATCTGCAATATATTCATGCACCGTTGATGAATCAATGGCAAATGGAAGGTTTTGATAACAGCCCGGTAGATGGTCAGGGGAGAAGTTGGCCGATGCAAGATGGGGACGTGGTTTTGTACCACGCGGATCAATCCAGCCGAAATGATTTCCAATCCCAGGTACCACATTAGAGAGGTATCGTTTTACCCATAAAGAAGGCAGGCGTAATGTGAATCTACATGACGTTTGTCTTCTTTTTTGTGTAATTCGGATTATGGTTGGGCAGCAGAACGGGTATAAAGGGTAAGGAGCACTCGTACCATCCATATTCATCAATTTTCTCAACGAGAGGGGAACAACACACATGATTGAAGAGGATAAGCAGGAACTATTGATTTCAGAAGATACATACAAAGGAAGAGATTTAGGTGTCACATTAGAAGCACAGTCCTGTCGCTTCAAAGTCTGGTCACCGTTCGCCGTTCAGATGGAACTACTTCTGTACCCACCTTTGACAGGGGGGAGCCCGGAGGAAGAGCCCAATCAACGGAAACAGCAGGCGTTACCTATGCAAAAGAAAGAACAAGGCATCTGGGTTCTGGAACTGGAGGGTGATTTAAACAGCTACCGTTACATGTACAAGCCTACTTTTGAAGATGGACATTCAACTACTGCTGTAGATCCATACGCCCGAGCAGTGACCATGAATGGAGAAATGGGTGTAATTGTCAGACTGGAGCAGACACATCCGAAGGGATGGAGAGATGATATTCGCCCGGAATTGACCAGTCCTGTAGATGCAGTCCTGTACGAACTGCATGTACGTGATTTTTCCATTCATCCATCATCGGGTATAACGAATAAAGGCAAATACTTGGCTTTTACCGAGACGGGTCTGCGTGATTCGGAGGGCAACACACTGGGGATCGATCATTTGGTTGAACTCGGGATTACCCATGTTCATCTGCTGCCTGTATTTGATTTTGCGACGGTGGATGAATCCAGGGTGGATGGTGATACGTCTGATGCCTCCAACTATAACTGGGGATATGATCCACTTCATTACAATGTCCCGGAAGGGTCCTATGCATCACGTGCAGATGATCCGGAGACACGAATTCGTGAGTTCAAATCAATGGTGCTGGCCCTTCATAACAAGGGAATAGGTGTCATTATGGATGTGGTATATAATCATATGTTTGATACGGCAGGCAGCTCTTTTGAAAAACTTGTACCAGGGTACTACTATCGTCAAAACGCCGATGGGACCTACAGCAATGGTTCAGGTACGGGCAATGAGGTGGCTACTGAACGCACCATGGTTCGCAAGTTTATCATCGACTCGGTCCGTTACTGGGCAGAGGAGTACCATGTGGACGGTTTTCGCTTTGATCTGATGGGCCTGATCGACACAACTACGATGAAACAGCTTGCAGCGGAATTGCACACCGAAGTGTCACCTTCCATATTGTTATATGGTGAACCATGGGGCGCACTGGATTCGCCGCTTGGGGATGATATGACCCTTAAAGGAACGCAGCGCGGAGCGGGTTTTGCTGTGTTTAACGATAATTTCCGTGGAGTGATCAAGGGAGACAGCGATGGCATGGGGACGGGATTTGCGACGGGCGCGCACGGGAAAGAAGACGAATTGTGGACTGGCGTCCGGGGAGCCATTCAGGATTTTACGGATGGTCCATCCGAGACGATTAACTATGTAACAGTGCACGATAATCTCAACCTGTGGGACAAAGTCGCACGTACACAAGGACTACATGATACCTTGAATTTCCTCACCTATGACGAGGATGGAAGTATTCGTGGATGCCAGAGTGCGGAAGAGGCCGTAGAGAAGGCTAAGCCTTACCTGCAGATTGATCCGAAACACATTCTGGAGAATGAGACGGTTAGGCGTTGTCTGCTTGCCAATGGTATCGTTCTAACCTCCCAGGGTGTTCCCCTGATCGCGGCTGGAGATGAGCTGCTTCGCAGCAAATATGGGGACGCCAACAGCCACCAGAGTGGAGACATGGTCAATGCCATACATTGGGAACAGAAGAAGCTGTTCAAGCCGGTATTTGATTATTATCGTGGGCTGATCCGTCTTCGGCGAGAACATCCAGCCTTTCGGCTTCGTACCCGGGAAGAGATCGAGAAGCATGTTCGTCTAATCGAAAAAGGTAATGGGCTGCTAGCCTATGAACTGAACGGTACAGCAACCAGCGATTCATGGGAACGTATTGTTGTCATATACAACGCGGCAAAAGAAAACCGTGACATCGCTGTTCCCACAGGGACATGGAATGTGATTGTAGAAAAAGGACAAGCAGACGTTAATACGATACGCACCATACAGGATGGTCAGGTACATGTGAATGCGATATCCCTTACGGTGATGTATTCCAATTCCTAATGAACGCAATGCTTGCCAAGAATTGAAGGGTACCAACAAACCATTAGTAAAATCGTTAACAAGGACACGTTCAAGATATCCAATCAATCGAATTTAATCAAATAAATTGAGATAAAACAAATCCCCCTTTCCCGTAAGAAAGGGGGATTTGTTGATGCGTCAGAAACCATTGCCTTGGTCACAGGACTATATATCGTCATATGTCCACCTTTTTTATGTTGTGCACCTGTTGGTGCATTTTAATCTCAACCCAATGACATCCTGCAATTTATTCTTGTATATTTCAAACTTTTTTTGTCGGGACAGGTACAAATGCTGTCAATCTATGGCGCTTGTTTACATATCTATATTTTGAAAGCGATTGCTAATTGAATACGCAAATTGGACCGATATGATGAGTACAGACAACCCCGGGTTGACAAATCACGTCCCGCTCCGTAACATCGGGACAACACGAAAACAATGGATATAAAGGCGGTGGGAACGATGCCGGAATGGACTTCTTTTCGTTACGAAGGCAACGATCTTGGCTTAACATATACTCGTGCTGCAAGTACTTTTAAATTGTGGGCACCTACGGCACAACGGGTTTATATATTGGTTTTTGACGATGAAGGTCATTACAACGATAGTGGCAAAGTACAAGATCATGAAGGTGGACAGGAACATACTCTGACGCGCGATGCGGACGGAATATGGAGCCTGAAGCTCAGCGGCGATTGGGCAGGACATTATTATATGTACCGCATTATCCATGATGATCAGCGGATTGAAGTGGTTGTTGATCCTTATGCCAGAGCGGTAACGGCTAATGGGCAACGAACGGCTATTATAGATCCAGAGACCACCAATCCGGTTGATTGGGACCTGGATGTCAAACCTGCTTTTCTGCGTCCTGTCGATGCCGTGTTATATGAGTTGCATGTCCGTGATTTCTCCTCGGACCCACATGCAGATATTCCGTATAAGGGAAAATATCTGGCATTCACGGCATCCGGTCTGACGGATAGAGCAGGCAATAGTATTGGCGTAGACCATCTTGCCGAACTGGGAGTCACTCATGTACATCTTCTGCCTGTGGCGGATTATCAGACGGTGAATGAACTCGCTACAGCAGATGTGGGTTCAAATGTCAGAGCACCATACAACTGGGGGTATGATCCCCAGCATTATAACGTTCCCGAAGGTTCCTACGCTACCGACCCTCGTGATCCTGCAGTTCGAATTCGGGAGCTCAAAACTCTCGTTCAATCGCTGCACAGACAAGGCATTCGCGTTGTACTTGATGTTGTCTATAATCACACGTATAGCGTGGAAGAGGGACCTTTTGAACGGATTGTACCAGGCTATTATTACCGTTATCGGGAGGATGGCACCCTCAGTAATGGTTCTGGTGTAGGCAATGAATTGGCGACAGAACGTCCAATGGTGCGAAAATATATTCTGGATTCTCTCCGATATTGGGCAGAAGAATATCATGTGGACGGATTTCGTTTTGACCTTATGGCCCTGATTGATACGGAAACGATGAATGAATTGACACGTGAATTGCGGGAGCAGATCGATCCGGCGTTTCTGATCTATGGGGAACCCTGGATGGGTGGAGACTCACCTTTGGACCGTAAAACATTAAAAGGAACCCAGCGAGGTCAGGGGTTTGCAGTATTTAATGATCATTTTCGCAGTGCAATCAAGGGTGATAGTGATGGCAGTGGCAGAGGGTTTGTCACGGGTGCCGGAGGGCAGGAATATGAGCTTATTAGGGGATTGGCAGGAGCATTGGATGATTTCACATCTTCACCTGTGGAAGTTGTCAATTATGTAACTGCCCATGACAATCTCAATCTGTGGGATAAAATTGCGACAACAATGAACCTTAGGCATGAATTAGGATTTCCCGTATGGAAGGACGGACAGCCCGTGGGTGGTGGGAGTGCTGAGTCCGCTGTAAAAGCTGCAGATCCTTATCGATATGTGGATGCAGATGATGTTTTGAATCATGAGATGGTTCGTCGCTCTTTACTGTCTTCCGGCATTCTGCTTACTTCTCAGGGAATTCCGTTTCTGCATTCAGGGGATGAGATGCTCAGATCCAAAGCCGGTGATCATAACAGTTATCGGAGCGGGGATGCGGTGAACGCCATCACATGGGCCAACAAATCACGCTTCAGACCGGTGTTCGACTACTATCGTGGTCTTATTCATTTGCGGCGCACACATCCCGCTTTTCGTATGATTGATGCTGAACAGGTACGAAATCACCTACGTGTTATTCGTGCGGATGGCAATGTAGTTGCCTTTATACTTCATGATGGTGCGAATAAGGACACCTGGAATCAGATTATGGTCATCTATAACGGAACGGAGCACCAACAGCATGTCGACCTGGGTGAAGGGGACTGGCATGTCGTAGTCAATGATCATCAGGCTGGCACAGACGTGATCGAGACTGTTCGTGGTACTGCTCAGGTAGAACGATGGTCTTTAATGGTACTGTATGATACAGAGCATGCTGGAGGCGCTGAACCATCAACAGTGGAGATTAGTTTTCCTCGCCAGGTATATAGTCCACAGGAGACCACTCAACTGCGAGCGATCGTACGGGACAGCATTGGCAATGTGGTCGAAAAAGCTCCAGTTACCTGGACTTCTTCTCATCCGGATATTATTCAGATCCAGCCTGATGGAACAATCCATGCACTGGAACGGGGGGAATCTTCGATTACAGTCCACTGTGGGGACATAACGGCAAGCTGTATGTTACAAGTGGATTATCGTCATGCTGAACGAATTGAAATTGTGGGCGAACCTGTCATGTACATGACTCGAATCAGTCGCTTCCGTGCCTTGGCTCTGGATCAATTTGGTCAGCCGCTTCAGGATTCGAATATACGCTGGAGCTCTTCTCATCCAGAACTTGCAGCGGTGAGTGCAGCAGGGATCGTACGTGCGATGACACCTGGTGTAACCCATATTATTGCTGAAGCTGGAGGAATCCGGGCAACGCTTGCGGTGACGATTCATAAACAGATTTCGCGAACCGTCACGCTTCGATACGAACGGGAAGACCAACATTATGAAGGTTGGGATGTCTGGGTATGGGGCACAGGTATGGAGGACGGAGCAGTACGGCTGGAACAAGTCGGAAATGTCGCCGAAGCCCGCTTCCGCGTTGCTCCGGGTCTGCATCATCTGGGATTGATCATTCGATTGAACGAATGGGAAGCTAAAGATACGTGCGGAGACCGTTACGTGGACATTGTACCTGAAGATGGGGATGTGCACATTATTGTCCGTAGCGGATCAGACGAGATGCAGATCATTCGTGAAAGCGAAAAAACGGAGGATCGTGATAGCGCATAGTTTCTTAATTTATAACGTCGAACGTAGTTCGTCAAAACCTTGTTAAATCAGCAGTTGGAAGAGATTCCGACTGCTTTTTTGGTCTGATTATAAGCCGCATAACTTGCCAAAAAATAATTAATTGTCCTGTTTCGTGTTTGAGATCCTCTATCATTGGGGTAAATATAGATATGGCCCACGATTCGGCCAAAGGAAAAAAGACCATTATGGTCTATGAGATAAGCCTCAGCGCTTTCCAACAAATATAATGTAGTGATCCCTTGAAGGAGGATGTTCAATCATGAAATCCAACGGAAAAATGGCTCAACTTACAGCAACGCCAAGAACGGAAAAGAAAGGTGCAGCACTGCGCCTGTTAAGACAAGGCGGACGAGTTCCCGCAGTCGTTTACGGCCCGGGACTTGAAGGTGCTTCAATACATGTAGATGAAAAAGAAATGCTGAAAGTGGCACGCACAGGCCGCTCCGAAATGTTCAACCTGAATGTTGAGGGCGGTAAAACGGTTCCGGTGCTGATCAAGGATCAGCAAGAGCGTAACGGACGTTTGCTGCATGTAGACTTCCTGCAAATTTCCAAGAACAAGCCGATCAGCGTAAGTGTATCGATCGACTTCCAGGGTACAGCGGCCGGCTCGAAAGCTGGCGGTGTATTCCAGACACAGGAGACACAGCTGGAAGTAGAAGGATTGCCTGCAGATCTGCCAACGTCCATTGAGGTGGATGTCAGCGGATTGGATATTGGCGATCGCTTGACTGCTGCGGATATCAAACTGGACAAAGGTTTGACACTCATAACATCACCTGAGTCCATCATTGCGTCCGTCATGCCGCCACAAGCGGCTGAGGAAGAGCCAACAGCTTCTGCTGAGGAAGCTGAACCGGCAGCTGAAGAAAAAGCTACAGAAGAATAAGCGAAGCTCAGGGATCTTATCAGATCCCATGCTTAGCCGAAGCCCAGTCCTAGTGACTGGGCTTTTTAAATTTCCAGGACAAACATCTGGAAGTGAAAAACATGTGAAAAATATTGTAACACCCCAGCCACCAATCCACGAACTAACTGATTGGAAGCGTAATGTAAATTAGCGTTCCCCAGCCGGGCTTGCTCTTGATGCGAAGCTCACTTTTATGACCGTAAGCAAGCTGAATTCTTCTCTGTGTATTAATAAGGCCGATGTGGTTTGCATCCGTCGAATCACTAAACAACCTCGTGCGAAGCTCGACCATTCGCTCCTCCGATATACCGTTGCCGTTGTCAATGATGGCCAAGCGGAGGGAATTGCCACAACGCTGAATCTTGATCTTGACTGCCAGCTTCTGATCCGAACGACTCAAGCCATGCTGTAGGCTGTTCTCGATCAATGGCTGGAAGATCAGCTTGGGCACATGGTACTTCTCTAGCTCCGCGTCATACTCCCACCAAATGTAAAATCGCTCCCCATATCTTGTTTTCTGTATCGCTGTGTAGCTCTTCGTATTGGCGATCTCCACGTTAAGCGGCACAAGTCCATTTTGCCCGTCCAGGGAGTACCGCAGAATATCGGACAAATGCTCCACGATGCTCGTTAGCTCATTCGGCCCTTCTGTATAACCTGCTGCCTTCCAATGTATCGTCTCCAGCGTATTATAGAGAAAATGAGGGTTGAGCTGCGATTGTAGGGCGGCGAACTGGGCGGCTTGCGTTTTATACTGGCTCTCTGAAAGTTGAACGCGCATATAGTTGTGCTCGATAAAATTTTGAAGCAAACTGCGGATGATTTGGCTGTGAACGCTGTTACCCTTTGTGCGGTGTAAAGGGAGCGGCTTTCCTTGTTCTGCTGCGCCGAGAATGGACATGATGATCTTAAGGTCCAAATAATTCTTCTTCGTCAAATGAAAGGCTAGCAGAAGCGCTGCGAGCAACGCCATGATCATCAGCACAGCCCCGATGCGAAGCAGGCGATTAAGCGCGGTGTACAGGGTTTGCTTTGGAGTGACGGAGATGAATACCCAGTCATAGGTCTTGGAGTAAATCATATTGATCAAGGCCTCGTCATTCGGAGTTTGTGTCGTAATAAAGTTGCTTTTACTTGAAATAACCTGTTCCAATTCCTCGGGACTTAGCTCGTACCGGGCGTTATTGCGGAATATAACAGAGCCCTGTTGATCGACAACGGCGAGCAGTTGCCCTTTTGCTGTAGAGAGATCGTTCAATCTGCGTTCAATATACTCCCGTTTGATATTAAGGACGATAACACCGCGAGTGTCATCTGACACCTTGAAATTGCGATACATGGTAATGACATCTGCATATTCAATCTCTTCGTTCAGATTATAGCGCGGAACCGCCCGGCTTTCCGTCCAGATTGCTTCGTGATGCTCATGCTTTAGATAGCTGTCGTACCATAAGTGGTCTGGATCCTCTCCAAGCTCGATGAAGCCTCCGGTAACGGATGAAATGTAGCGCTGGTTGTCGTTATTTAGAAAAATATAGATGGAATCAATATAGGGGCTGGCAATGGAGGGTGAATCGATAAAATTTTTTAAGACCGCCAGTTGTTGGTAATCCTCTGCCGATGGCAGGGGCTTGTTCAGCATACCCTTGAGGTTCATGAACTGGGTCGTGCTGGCGATGATATGCAGGTTCAGGGAGTTCTGTTCATTGAACAGAAGTTCAATGTTCTCCTTGGTCTGCTTAAGCATGTTCATGTTGTTGTTGTTAATTCCGTGAACGACGTACTGCTGAATCAGGAAGGCGGACAGAGCACCGAGAACGAGGAGAGGGATCAGCATGGGCAATAGGAAGGTCAACAGGTTCTTGATGAAAAAGCGGACGGTGGTCGTGATCATAAGTTATTCCTCGTTCCGATATTCTCTGGGAGTCATGCCGAAAAAGCTCCGGAACATTCGCGTGAAATTCTTTGCGTTACTGTACCCGACGATTTCGCTGATCTCGTACGTCTTGCAGTAGGTAGTCTTCAGAAGTACGGCCGCATGTTGCATGCGAAGCTTCGTCACATAATCCGAGAAGTTCTCGCCGGTCTTGGTCTTGAAGTATTTGCTTAAATAGAAGGGGTTAAGAAAAACATGCTTTGCGGCGTTCTCCAGGGTGGCGGCGGACAAGTTATCCTGCAAGTAAATCTTAACCTTCTCGATGGTCTGGTCCGCCAGGCCGCTCTCTGCGGTTGATGCAGAGAGGGGAGGGGCAGGCATTTTTGCATTGTCCATTTCGCTTCGGAGATGTCCGAACACTTCGGCGATTTCCGTGTATTTAGTAGGTTTTGTCAAATATCTCTTGACTCCATACTGTACGGCCAACTGCGCGTATTCGAATTCCTTGAAGCCGCTTAGAAGAACAACCTTGACCTCCGAGCCTTGTCGATATAGCCGTTCTGCTACATCAATGCCCGACAAGGAGGGCATGCGGATGTCACAGAGAAGCACATCCACAGGCTGCTCCTGGATAAAGGCGAGTGCAGCCTCACCGTCGCACGCTTGCCCGACAACTTGATAACCGAATTCATGCCATGGGAAATAGTTACTTAGACCGTTGCGAATTTCGCTCTCGTCATCGGTGATTAGAAGATTGTACACGGCCCACACTCCCTTCTTTTTTTATTAATTCTTAAAATTTGATACCTTTCTGGTCTTACGGAGGCATGGATGCCAAGAAATGATTCCAAAAGCTAATGTAAAGTGTCTTTAATTAATCGTCATATTGAAGTTAAATAAAGTTACAAGAAGAGATACATGATTGAAATGTTAGGGGGCGTTCGCAAGAAAATAAATCTTATATTTGAAATATAGCATAAGTGTCCTATGAAAAATATGTAGTTTTCCCCAAGAAAAAAGAGGAAAAAGTGTGGGATTTCACAGGTGACTTCATAATAGGATTTTAGGATGTTTTTTATATGTCAATAAACATAACATTAAACTGCTTAGCGGCATACCAAATATTGAGGCAAAGGAGGGGCTGCGCATGCTACTAGAGCTTAAGGACGTAAGGACCGTTTTCAAAACGGAAAAAGGGGAAGTCACTTCGGTGGACCGGGTCAGCCTTAAGCTGGAGAAGGGGGAAACCATCGGTATCGTCGGCGAATCGGGCTGCGGTAAGAGTGTCACTTCTCTCTCGATCATGAGGCTGCTCGGCAAGAACGGCAGCATCAGGGAGGGGGAAATACGGTTCATGGACAAGGATCTCGCGAAGCTGCCTGAGGCCGAGTTGCGCCTGATTCGCGGCGGAGATATTGCGATGATCTTTCAGGAACCGATGACCTCACTCAATCCAGTGTTCACTATTGGGAATCAATTGACGGAAGCCATCCGGCTACATACCGAATTGAGAGGCAAGGCTGCTGAAAGATACGCAGTCGAAATGCTTGAAAAGGTCGGCATCCCCCGTCCTGAAGCGATTATGAAGAGCTACCCACACTCTCTATCCGGGGGAATGAGACAGCGGGTGATGATCGCAATGGCACTTTCCTGTAAGCCGAAGCTACTCATCGCCGATGAGCCTACGACCGCACTGGACGTGACGATTCAGGCACAGATTCTGAATCTGATGAAGGAGCTCCGCGAAGAGATGGGTGCCTCGATCATGCTCATCACCCATGATCTCGGCGTTGTTGCGGAGATGGCGGACAAGGTTGTGGTCATGTACGCCGGTCAGGTGGTCGAGGAAACGGACGTGTTTACCCTGTTTGAGAAGCCGCTTCATCCTTACACGCAAGGATTGATGAGATCCATTCCCCACATTGAAACTGATGCCGATGAGATGCTGACCTCCATCCCGGGTGCGGTGCCTCCACTTACCAACATGCCGAAGGGCTGCCGATTCCATACTCGCTGCGAGTTTGCCGCAGGGAAATGTCTTTCCGAAGCGCCGAAGCTGCTTCCGGTTCAGGAGGGACATCAAGTGCGCTGCTGGATGTCACAGGATCCCGGTGCCTGGAAGACGCGAGAGGAGGGGGTCATATGACGCTTGCGGAACGCAGAGTGGCCCGAGAACCTCTGCTTAAAATCAAAGGCTTAAAGACGTACTACCCCATCAAACGAGGATTGTTATCCCGTACAGTCGGGAATGTCAAAGCAGTGGACGACATTTCGCTGGAGCTGTACCAAGGAGAGACGCTAGGACTTGTTGGGGAGTCGGGTTGTGGCAAGTCGACCATCGGCCGGAGCATCATTCGACTCGAGAATCCAACGGCCGGCCGAATCTGGTTCGAAGGGCAAGAAATTACGACAAGCAAAATGTCGGACCTCCGCGGGGAACGAACGAAAATGCAGATGATTTTTCAGGACCCCTACTCCTCTCTTAATCCCCGGATGCGGGTGCAGGAGCTGCTGGCCGAGCCGATGCGGGTGCATGGTCTGGCCAGTGGAGCAGAGCTAGAGGCAAGAATAGATACCCTTCTGGATACGGTTGGCATTCCCCGCAGTTACAAGCAGAGATTCCCTCATGAATTCTCAGGCGGCCAGCGGCAACGCATCGGCATCGCCCGCGCACTCTCCATGAACCCGAAACTCATTGTGTGCGATGAGCCAGTATCCGCGCTCGACGTCTCCATTCAGGCACAGATCTTGAACCTGTTGAAGGAGCTGCAGCGGGAGCTCGGACTCACCTATTTGTTCATCGCTCATGGTCTAGGGGCGGTTAAGTACATCAGTACCCGCATCGCTGTTATGTACCTTGGCAAGGTGGTTGAGATCGGAACGAAGGAACGGATCTTTGCGAGTCCGCGCCATCCGTATACCCAAGCTTTGCTCAATGCTTATCCGGTACCGGATCCCCGCAAGCGCGGACAGGAGCGAATCGTTCTTCAGGGAGATGTGCCAAGTCCCGCTAGTCCGCCGTCAGGCTGCCGGTTTCATACCCGTTGTCCGTTCGTTCAAGCAAAGTGCAAGGAGGAGGAGCCTCTTCTGCAAGGAGGAGAACACGCAGCGGCTTGTCATTATCCATTGACTACAGGATAAATCGCAAGAGAGGAGAGAGAGCATGTTTACTTACGTCATTCGCCGCATTCTGATTGCGATTCCCGTCTTGTTTGGTATTACGATTATCAATTTTGTCATCATCAACCTTGCGCCGGGTAACCCGATCGACATGTACATGACACCGGACACACCTCCGGAGCTGCTTGAGCTGCGTAAGGAGCAGCTTGGATTGAACGATCCGATCATCATTCAATATTTCAAATGGCTAGGGCAACTGCTGTCCGGCAATCTCGGATACTCTTTCAGCACAAGCGAATCCGTAATTTCGCTCATCGGTGAGCGTCTGGGGCAGACGGTGCTGCTCGGCATCTGTGCTCTGCTTATTGGCCTTTTGATCGCGCTGCCGATCGGTATTATGAGCGCTGTCCGGCAAAACTCGAAATTTGACTATCTCATGACTGGACTATCGTTTGTCGGAACCTCGATTCCCCAGTTTTTCCTTGGTCTCGTGTGCATTTATATTTTCGCTGTTCAACTGGGCTGGCTTCCCGTCGGCGGAACGGAGGATCTTGGTGGAGGAGGAGGGTTAGGCGACCGAATCAGTCATTTAGTACTTCCTTCCATAGCACTAGCCGTCGGTATTGCGGGACGCAAAGTGCGTTATATCCGGGCCAGCATGCTGGATGTACTGAAGCAGGATTACCTGCGAACAGCGCGAGCCAAGGGGCTCAAAGAGTTTTATGTCACCAACAAGCATGCGCTACGCAACGCTCTGATTCCGATCATTACCGTCGTCGGAATGGAAATCCCGATGCTCTTCGGGGGAGCCGTCATTGTTGAGCAGTTGTTTCAATGGCCGGGCATCGGTCAGTTGACCATCCAATCGATCATGTCCCGCGACTATTCCACCATCATGGGCCTTAATCTGGTCGCTGCCATCATTGTGCTGGCCGCCAATCTGCTCACGGATATTTTCTACTCGGTAGCCGATCCTCGCATCCAATATCATTAAATTAAGGCTTATTGCTGTGAAACGAACACGAATGAGAGGAGGCGGACTCGATGTCTGCTGTACAAACCCCAGTCGCCGGAGGAGTCATTCTTCCCATTCAACAAGAAGAGCCCGAGGGTGTCTTCCGGCAAATGGCCCGGCGTTTCCTGAAACATCGGCTGGCCGTCGCCGGTCTTGTCGTTACCTTGCTGCTTATCCTCATCGCCATCTTTGCCCCGTGGCTCTCCCCGCATAGCCCTTATGCGGTAACCGCCGAATTTTCTGCCGCGCCTTCATCTTCCCATTGGCTTGGAACTGACCAGGTGGGAAGGGACGTGCTGTCCCGTCTGCTATACGCGACGAGAGTCGCTGTCACGGTTGGGTTCGGAACGGTCGCTCTGTATGTGACGTTCGGAACGATCATCGGTCTTTGGTCTGCTTATGTTGGTGGCTGGGTCGACATGATGGTCATGAGAATTACCGATATGTTTATGGCATTCCCCTACATGATGGTTATTCTCGTTGTCGTTAGTGTGCTTGGACCAACGCTTTGGACGCTCGTACTTGTTCTTGCTCTGTTTTCCTGGCCGTCCATCGCCCGACTTGTCCGGGGGAGTGTATTGACGCTCAAGCAAATGGATTACATTAAAGCCGTAGTCGCCCTGGGGCTCAGTACGCCGCGCATTGTCTTCCGTCACATCCTGCCGAACGCGCTGGCACCGATCATCGTAAATGCGACCTTTGGTGTTGCGGCGGCAATCATGGCGGAGTCAGGGCTGAGTTTCCTAGGCATGGGCGTACAGCCGCCGACCGCCAGTTGGGGCAATATGCTGACGGACGCTCAATCCATTAGCGTCATGACCGACCAGCCCTGGCTTTGGCTGCCTCCCGGAATCATGATTCTGGTGACGGTGCTCGCCATCAACTTCGTAGGTGACGGGCTGCGCGACGCACTCGACCCTAAACAATAAACCACAATGCATCTCTCAAATATGGCATTCAAAAAGATAATCAGGTGGAGGAGATCAGATGAAAAGGGTGCGTAAAGTTTGGATTTGCGGAGTACTGACATTATTAATGGTATTGGTCGCGGCCTGCGGTTCGAATTCTGGCAGCAATAAAACAACGTCTCCGGGATCGGATGGCGAGAGCGCTTCTGCTTCCGGAGGCTCCGGTCAGCCTCTTTATATCGGTCTTGTGAATCCGGTGACAACATTCGATGTCTTCAATCTGGACAATGCAGGTGTTTTCGTTAACTCGTTGATGAGCGATACGCTTGTTGCGATGAACAGCGAATATGGATTCGATCCGAAGCTTGCTGAATCAATCGAAACGACGGACAACCGGAACTTCACCATCAAGCTGAACAAGAATGCTAAGTGGAGTGACGGGGAATCGTTCACGGCGGACGACGTTGAGTTCACATTCCGGATGTTCACGGACGTTAACGTGAAGACACTCCTCAACATGACGTTTGTCACTGGACTGAACGAAGCCGGTAAGAGAGAGGATGGGCAAACGGAGCTGGGATTTTATGAGAAGGTTGATGATTACACTTTTGTTATCAAAACGAAAAACCCGATGGAGACGAATCAATTCAAGAGTCAATTCGGCACGTACTTCCGCTTTTTGCCAGAGCATATGTTGAAAGATGTAGCCCCGGTGGACCTGAACAAAAATGAATTTATGATGAATCCTACGGTCACCAACGGGGCCTACAAGTTCGTCAAATTCGCCAAGGACCAGTACGTTCAGCTGACCGCGAACGAGCAATATTACGAAGGTGCGCCAAATATCAAGAATATTTACATCAAGATGATGCCGGCGACAAATCTGGCAGCGCAGCTCCAGACAGGGGACATACAGTTGACTTCTCCGGGTGTAGGTCTTATTCCGGTGCAGGATTTTGACAAGGTAGCCAATATGGCGAATGTGACTACGGGCTACGGCGATGCGAACAATCCGAACATTATGTTCATCAATTCGAAGAAGTTCCCGGATTCAAAAGTGCGGCAAGCAATCGCTTATGCCATGAACCGCCAGCTTATTGTAGATCAATTGCTCAAAGGGCAAGGCGAACTCGTGGATGGCATGCTCGGCCAAAACCACCCTTACTACAATAAGGAAATACCACTGTATGGCTACGATCCGGAGAAAGCGAAAGCACTGTTGGAGGAAGCGGGCTGGGACTTCAATCAGACGATTGAATTCGTCGTTCCGACAGGTAACAAGATCCGTGAACAAGCTTCTGACATCATTGCGGAGAATCTGAAAGCAGTCGGTCTGAAGGTACAAGTGACAAAGCTTGATTTTCCGACAACCTATCAAAGAGCACTTAAGCACGATTACGACTTGACGATAATTAATCTCGGATTCATTCTCGATCCGAACTCCGTGCTAGGGCTGTTCAAGACAGGAGTCAGCTTCAATATCGCAGACTATTCGAGCGCCGAAGTCGACGAGCTGCTGGTCCAAGGAGCGGAGGAGCTGGAGCCATCCAAGCGTTTCGAGATTTATAAGCAGGTTCAGCAAATCCTGCACGACGATGTTCCGGTTATCGCTCTGTTCGCTGACAAGCAAATGTATGCTGCGGCCAAAAATCTAGACCTTGGCAAAGGCCTTGAGACCAGTACAGTCGGCCTGACGAACAATGTCGCCAAGTGGACGTTCAATCCATGATCGAATAACGACTAGCTTCGGTTCAGGGAGGAGCTGTAGATGCCAGGTTTGAAAAAGGAGAGACCACCTTTGCTGAGCGTAGAAAGTCTCAAGACCTATTATCCGATCCGGCAGGGCATTTTCTCTCAGGTCACAGAATACGTCAAGGCGGTCGACGGAGTCAGCTTCTCGATTCGCGAAGGAGAAACGCTCGGTCTCGTCGGAGAATCGGGCTGTGGTAAGTCGAGTGTCGGTCGCACGCTGCTTCAACTAGAGACTCCTTATGAAGGAAGGGTTCTCTATGCGGGCCGGGAATTGGCAGAACTCGGCAAGAGGGAACTTCGCCGAACCCGGGCGAGCATAGGGGTGATTTTCCAAGACCCATACTCCTCGCTTAACCCCCAGATGAGGATCAGTGATATTCTGGCAGAGCCTCTGCTAGCGCACCGACTCGAGAGCCGTTCGTCTGTTCGGGATCGGGTGGATATGCTGCTTGAAACAGTCGGAATTTCGAAAGAAGACAAAAGTCGTTATCCTTATGAATTTTCAGGAGGACAGCGACAGCGAATTGGCATTGCGAGAGCTTTGTCCCTAAACCCCAGGCTGATCGTGTGTGACGAGCCTGTTTCCGCTCTTGACGTCTCTATCCAGGCACAGATTCTGAATCTCCTGAAAAAGCTCCAGAAGGAGGAGGGGCTCGCTTATCTATTCATCGGACACGGTCTCGGCGCCGTCCGCTATATCAGTGATCGAATAGCGGTTATGTATCTGGGAAAGATCGTGGAGATTGCGAGCCGGGAGAAACTGTTCAGGGTGCCGAAGCATCCCTATACGAACGCCTTGCTAAGTGCAAATCCGGTAACAGATCCCAGGCTTCGTTTGCAGAAGCGGATTATCATCCAAGGGGATGTGCCAAATCCGGTTCGCCCGCCAGGTGGCTGTCGTTTCCATACGCGCTGTCCGATCGCCAAAGCAATCTGTCGCGAATTTGAGCCGGAGCTCAAAGGTCACGATCATGCCGTTGCCTGCTTCGCATTTGATTGACCGATAGCCGGTACTCAAAGTATGTACTGCATCTGTTGCATCCTTTGCCTGTGAATAATGAAGATTAGCCAAAATGAAGGAGAGAGGTGTTTAGCATGAATGAGAAGATCATTGAAGAGGTTACTGCGTATATCGAAGGGAAGAGAGATTTATTTATTGATGTAAGTGACTCGATCTGGGGCTTCGCTGAGACGCGATTCGAAGAGTTTGAGTCAGCAGATTTGCTCTGCAAGGAATTGGAACGTGAAGGGTTTTCCGTTGAGAGAGGCGTTGCCGGACTCGCCACTGGCTTTATAGGCAGCTTCGGGAACGGTTCCCCGATCATTGCAATTCTTGGTGAGTTTGACGCCTTGGCCAGCCTTAGCCAGCAAGCGGGGGCAGCGGTATTCAATCCTGTTGTGCCAGGGACAAATGGACATGGATGCGGGCATAATTTGCTCGGAGCAGGATCTCTTGCGGCTGCCTTTGCGGTCAAGAATTATTTGCAGGAGCATCAAATCTCCGGCACGGTTCGCTACTATGGCTGTCCGGCTGAAGAGAGTGGATCCGGTAAAGCCTACATGGCCAGATCAGGCTTGTTTCAGGATGTCGACGTCGCTTTTTGCTGGCATCCTGCCACGATGAACGTTGTCATGCATATGTCCTCTCTTGCCAATCTACATGTGCACTTCAAATTCGCAGGCCGCAGTGCCCACGCGGCAGCCACGCCCCATCTCGGACGAAGCGCGCTGGACGCAGTCGAGCTGATGAACGTGGGAGTGAACTACTTGCGTGAGCATATGATTTCGGATGCCCGAATCCACTATGCCGTGACGAATACAGGCGGCTTCGCACCCAATGTTGTTCAGGCGGAAGCAGAAGTGAATTATTTGGTTAGGGCGCCGAAGTCCTCCCAGGTGGCTGACCTGTTCGAACGGGTTCTCGATGTTGCTCGTGGAGCGGCTCTGATGACGGGAACCAAGATGTCATATCACTATGAAGGTGGAGCGTCCAATCTCATTCCGAATGCGACCCTGGAAGGCAAAATGCACGAGTTCCTTAGTGGGCTGGAGCTTCCCGTGTATACGGAGGATGAATTGGCCTTTGCCCAAGAGATCTTTGCTGTGATCCCGGATGAGGATAAGACGAGTGCATCGCGGCAAAATGGCAAGGGGGTTCATGACATGCTTTCGGCTAGCCCTCTTGCGAGCTTCGTTGCTCCACTTATGGAGACAATGCGCGTTATGCCGGCGTCGACGGACGTTGGAGACGTCAGTTGGAATGTGCCAACTGCGCAATGCGGCACGGCGACCTGGGCTTACGCGACGCCAATCCATGCCTGGCAGACCGTTGCGCAGGGCAAAAGCGGCTATGCCCACAAAGGCATGCTGCTCGCGGGGAAGGCGATGGCGTGCACTGCCATTGCAGCGCTGCTCGATCCTGTGCTCATCGAGATGGCAAAGGCTGAACTGAAGGAAAGGCTGGACGGAGAGTCATACGTTAGTCCGTTCCCCGATGAGGTGATGCCTCCGAATCTTTCATTTTCTCAAAGTACTGGCGGAGCAGCAACTGAACAAATAACGATTAATGTGTAATTCCCACCCAAAAGAATATAGAGAATGACAATGGCAGAGAAAGACCATCGAAGCAAAATAAAGCTTCGGGCACCAAAGGAGCAAGTCAGCGGCTGGCCAGCCGCTGGTTAAACCGAAGCTAAACGTACTGCCATCCGACGCAACTCTGGAGAGAGCGAATAATCCACCAGAGGGGTAACAACGGTCGGAGCTGCTGGACGCTGCGGAAAAAGTGCATGGAAAGTGAGAATATACTACAATAAACCTGAACATAGGCTTGATCAAGTGATGAGAACCAGTGCAGATGAAGTCAAAGGAAAAGAAAGTGGGTTTATTTCAATGTTTGACCCAACGGTGTATGACAATCTGAAAGTCGGGTTTGAGAATTATCTCTATGATATGGATAACCTGGACGAACGTATTCAGATTACAGGGCGTAAAGATCGGCTGGAGATGGCAGTGATGTCCAGAGAGTTCACATTACAGTTCTGTCTTAGGGATCGCCCGGAAGTAACAGGGGAAGTTGTATTAAGCAGTTCCCTTGAGGAGCTTGCAGCGGAGATCCTAGAGACGCCTGGTGCGAATCCGGGTTGCCGCTTGGAACTACGTTTTAGTATGGTTGTGAAGGACCCTGAGAAACAGTGCCCGGTTATTCGTCCGATCTTACAGAAGAGCTGGCCTGAGCAGAGGATGTGCCAGAACATCCGATATATCTTTGATGAACAGCCAATCATGTATAACGTCACGGCTCACGTTTATTTTGACCGCAGTGTGAATGAAGACCAGATGGGGGACATTGCTGAACTCTGTGAGCATATGGCGAATGTGATGAATCAATTATTACAGTTGCATAACTAGTAATTCCGAGAAAAGCCTTGTCTCTTTGTAGAGATCAGGGCTTTTTTTGTATTATTTTTAGAAAATTGTATAGGCTTTCAGGCTTAGGTTTAAGGTCTTTTAGGTTAATGTTTTACGCAAGCAAGTAAGAGAATGTATATTAAAAGGGGGTAAGAGTGCAATTGGACTATACAAAAATGGTGAAATTGCGAAAATAATATTGGGACTAAAGATTTAGTTCTGTACTAAAGGAACTAGTTTTCCTTGCCGATAAAATATCGAAGGGGAGAAACTACATGACAGAGAAATTAATTCGTCTGCTGCGTATACTTCAGGCTATACAAGCAAATCCTGGAATTTCGGCCAAGGAGTTGGCGCTGAAATGCGGTACGACTGTACGCACGATTTATCGTGATCTCCGGATTTTGGATAGGGTCGCCCCGATTATGAATGAAGGATATGGCAAGGGTTACCGATTTATTGGTGAGTTTGCGATGTATCCATTAGATTTTACTGAACAGGAAGCAATGGTTTTCTCCATGCTTCCGTCCGTAGTTGATACCTCCAAGTTACCTGCTGAGTTCGATTCAGCTTTTGACAAGGTCATGTCGGCTCATACCAAATTAAAATCAAGAAACAGTGACATTGTAGAGAATATTGCGGGAATTATTCGGATGGGCACGCCAGCTTATCGTGAGGAAGGAAAAGATCCTAATTTGCTGATTCCCATCATCGAAGCTATTCTAAGCCAGCAAACCATTCGTACTCAATATCATACGCTGACAAGAAATGAGATCACAGTCCGGGATATCGATCCCTATTATCTCATTCCACGTGATCAACGTTTTTATTTGATTGGATACTGCCATTTGCTGCAAAAAGTTCGATTGTTTCGGATCAGCCGTTTTTTGGATGTGACACGAACAAATGCCGGTTTCGACATGGGTGATTTCAACATAACTCAGTACATGAAGAACACATGGTCTATTGACCGTGGCGACGAAAATATTCATTTCAAGGTAAGATTCTCTGAGAAAGTGGCCCCCTACATAAAAGAAGAAGAAATGTTTGTTCGCCCGCGAATGACGAATATGTCGGATGGGGGATTGTTATTTGAAGTGACACTGAATAGCAGCAGAGAATTTTTGAAATGGTTGTATCAATTTGGGCCCGAGGCAGAGGTACTTGAACCTCGTGAGTTTCGTAGAGAGATACGCAGGCAACTTGTCGAGTGGTTGGAACATTATGAAACCGATGTATCATTGTGAAAATTTTAATCATGGAGAAATACAGGAAAAGGAGCAGGTAATATGAGCACCAAATTATTCGCAGCTATGTATGGGATGGACCACTACCATGGAGTACAGGCTTTACATGTGGGGGATACCGTGTATCTCGTCAAAGATCCAGATAATCGTTTGGATCATCAAGCAATTAAGGTTGTTATTCCCCCGATTGGAGCCGTAGGTTATATCGTTAATGATCCACTGGTCGTACCTCATGGATGTTGGACCGGGACGGCATTCTATGATGTATTTCATCAACTAACGTGTGCCAAAGTACGATTCATGATGAGAGATATGGTTATTATGGAGTTAATTGAGATGAGTCATGTTCCTGTTCCGCAGATGGATTCTTTGATTAAGGGATGGCAATTTCGTGAAAAAGCTTGATCATCTTAAAGCGTGTGTTCATTTTTGTTAAAATGATCATCCTAGCAGAAGAAGGCTCATTTACGGATGAGCCTGGTATAGGTCGCTTCCAGATGCATGGCTGTTCTTGCCCAACTGAAATATGCCCTTGCGCTGTCTCGGCCAGCCTTCCCTAACTTCTCGGCAAAAGTGTGATTGCTTGCAAGTTTGTACAGGTAAGAGGCGAAACGTTGGGGACGCTTATAAGCGGTGACAAGGTATCCATTGATACCTGATTCAATAATCTCACGAATACCTCCGTTATCCGAAGCAATGACGGGTAATCCTGAAGCCATCGCCTCAACATTAACCAGGCCAAAAGCTTCATGTTCTTGAGACGGACAGACCAGACAATCGACTGCCCGATACAACTGATCAATATGCTCATGGTTTATCTGACCACGGAAGGAAACATGGACTTTTTGTTTTTGGGCAAGTTCGCGAAGTTTACGCATGTAATACGGAGGTCCTTTGCCTGCAACAACCAGTTGAACAGGCATCTGTTGCTGAAGGAGGGCAGTCGCACGAATTAAAACGTCTACACCTTTTCCAGGGATCAGCCTGCCGACATACAGAATAGAGAATGGTTTAGTTACTCCAAATTGTGTACGTAGATGAATCTGTTCTTCGCTGGATTCAACAGGCCTGAAGCGGCTTAGATCTGCACCCAATGGAACAACACTCATTCGGTGTTTTACCAACGGAAATCTGCGGCCTAACCTTTGTCGCAAAGAATGACTGTTGACGGCAATCCAATCAGCTTTTTTCATTAATGTGAGTTTGGAAGGCCCGGGCTGAGCAAACGTTAATGAGTGAAGATAGAGTACAACGGGAGTGCGTGGAAAAGCTCGTTTGATGGTAGCCATACTGCGTGGCCTGTTATCCACTTGAATTACATCGTAGGGTTGTTGGGATAACAAACGTATGACTGCTTTGGTGTACATGACAGGACTCGACGCAGGGACGCGTTGAATGGTGATACCGTCGATCTGTTCTGTGGCGGCGAGACCTTGCATTTGACGACTTATAATGGTCACCTGATGGCGATGGGCTAGTTCACGAGCGATGCCCAGGATACAGATTTCCACGGAACCATTACCGGGCAAAGGCAATTTCTCGGGTGCAACCATAGCTATTTTCATGATCCGGCTCCTTCTTGTCCGACATCTGTAACAATCTTCGTCATATATCTTATGAGAAGTTGAAGCATTTGGCTCCTGCGAAATGGTAGGTGAGCCAACCATATAAGCGTGCAGGAATAATCTGCTACATGGCATTAAGCGAGATATTCAGCTTTTGTGATATACTGTACGGGAACAATTGAATTCGTTACATGTATAAAAGCAGGAGGAAAATAATGTTACATTCTACGCTGGGGCGCTTCCGGCTAATGTTGTGGTTGCAGGGCATTTCGTACGTGTTGTTACTGTTTGTTGCTTTTCCGTTGAGAGATGCCGGGGTTATGCCGCAGGCTGTCACATGGTTTGGGAATCTGTACGGTTTTTTGTTTTTAATGTATTTGTTATTTATGGTGACTATGTACACCTCACAGAAATGGCGTCTGCGCCGTCCAATTGCTCTGTTCTTTGTTTCTTTCATTCCACTGGGGAATATGATCTACGATGTTGTCGTATTCCGTAAGTTGTATCGTCAGCTAAATAAAGCTTGACTTTATTTAACGTTATGAAATATGATGAGTACAGGTTAAACAACCCGTTCCAACTAAAACTACATATTCCTGTTAAAGGGGAGTAGCTTTTACAGTAAAGTCGTCAATTCGGGATCATATCCCCGGCTTTATTGGCAGCAATTTTGTTGTTAGCGAGACCTTTACCAAGTTTTCATGCTCGGTAAAGGTCTCTTTTTGTGGATATAAAAGGACCTTACCAGTGATGGTAAAGGTCCTTTTTTTTGTACATCATAAGAATATTAAGGAGGAGTCAATTTTGGATGTTTCATTATTATTAGAATATGGGTGGGTGCTTGCTGTCTTAGTGGTCCTTGAAGGATTACTCGCAGCAGATAATGCATTGGTACTCGCAATCATGGTTAAACACTTGCCTGAAGATAAGCGCAAAAAAGCGTTGTTCTATGGTCTGATGGGTGCATTTGTTTTCCGTTTAGGTTCGTTGTTCCTGATCTCTTTCCTCGTTGATGTATGGCAGGTGCAAGCGATCGGTGCCCTGTATCTCCTGTACATTTCGATTAACCATATCGTTAAAAAGATACTGGGTAGTCGCAATAAGACAGATGAAGCAGCTGATTCAACGCCTAAGAAACCGAAAAAACAATCCGGTTTCTGGATGACCGTTTTCAAGGTCGAAGTAGCGGATATCGCATTTGCAGTTGATTCCATTCTGGCTGCTGTTGCTTTGGCCGTGGCGTTGCCACCAAGTGGATTGCCTCCAATTGGCGGACTCGACGGTGGACAGTTTATCGTTATCTTCCTCGGTGGATTCATCGGGCTTGTGATCATGCGTTTTGCAGCCTCATACTTTGTGAAATTGCTTCATTCCCGTCCAGGACTTGAAGTTGCGGCATTTGTAATCGTAGGTTGGGTAGGGGTTAAGCTGGCAGTTATTACACTCGCACACCCTTCATTGGGTGTTCTGGATGAGCATTTCCCGGAAAATAAAATTTGGAAATTCGGATTCTATATTGTACTGATCACCATTGCGGTATGTGGTTGGTTCCTGTCTTCCAAAGTTCCTGAAAAAGAAGACGAAAATCCGGTTGAAGAGTTGGAAAAACAAGCAGGACTGTAATAATCATGTTACGCTAACAACATCATTATTATTTGGAAAACAGGAGATTGTCCCTAGGACAATCTCCTGTTTTTGTTTACATATGCAATCTACACCATGGACCAATTTCCAAGAAAAGGGTTGACACATGAATTCTAGTCCCCTTAATATAAGACTAACATTAACGAAGGGAGGCCGAGAGACATGATGCTTGGTTATGATTTGATTCAAACAGGGCGCAACGTAGACACAATAGCATATCCGGCTCATCGTTTCATTGGCCTCATACGGTCGACATAGGGGATAGGCATATCGTTTAGCGGTTTTTATAATCGATATGCGTTCTTCGCTTATATTTTAGCGATGGATGACAGACACACAGCATGTTTATGCTGCTCTGTTCTCCGTTATTGTCATTCAGTAGAAGTCATGGGCGATTAGCCTATGGCTTTTTTTAGTTTTATTTTACAGATGAATCAGCAAACCGAATTTGCTGAATGTACAGGAAGGAATAATACACTTTTATGAATACAGAATTTAATTTATTTACTAATCCAAATGAAATCGCAGGTGGCTACCGGCATGAAGTAAAATTGCCTGCAGGCGACCTAACCGTATATGCGGCGCAACAGCTCTTCTCCTCGCTCGATTACAAGGTATTCGAGATGGCAAACAATAATCTGCAAATTCCGGGAATTTCTTATATGAGTTACACACCGGACGTGCATGTCGGTGTAGGTACCTGCATTGGAACGACAGCCGTGTGGGATGCGCAGAGCGGCTACGTATCTCCCTCCATCGTGGGCAGTGACATCGGCTGTGGCATGCGAGTGCATATGACAAACTTGCATAAGGACGAATTGAAAGACATCAAGCTTCGCCGCAAACTCGTCAAGGCCATTGAGAAAGTATTGCCGATGGAGGCGAACCAGCGAGGTCATTACTCGGATATCAGACTGGAGCATATCGTTCGTAAAGGACTGCATGGTTTACCCAAAAAGTATATTCCGGACAGCTATACACCGAAAAAATCAACCTCGATGACACATGTGGAAAGCAGTAAATTCAGTTACGATGAGGATGTGTTAAATCACGTTCCTGATATGACATGGCATCGTTCGCATCGTCAGCTTGGGACACTGGGTGGAGGGAATCATTTTGCCGAGATCCAGGCGATTGAGATCGCTGAAGAGAATCGTGAAATCGCCGAAGCTTGGGGGTTATACGATGGACAGGTCGTGGTCATGATTCATTCCGGCTCTCGTGCATGGGGTGGTTATGTAAGCCAGACAAGTACGTCAGCGATTGCCAAAGTCATGCAGCGGCTTAACCTGGGTACATCCGATCCCAGACTGGTATTTGCTCCACTTGAGCATGCGGAAGGTCGTCATTATGTGAACATGATGTATTCTGCATTGAATTACGCTGTTGTCAATCGGCACCTGATTGCGTATGCTATTCGCGAAGCATTCCGGGATGTGTTTGGCTCCAAATGTGAATTTCGTACCTTATACGATCTGATGCATAACTATGCCTGGGAAGAATCTCACGCAGACCAAGGTTCCGTTTTTGTGCATCGCAAAGGGGCGACACGTGCGTTGCCGGCAGGTCATCCGGACAATCCAAAGCCTTATCTGGCAACAGGGCATCCGGCGCTTATTCCCGGTTCCATGGGAACTGCTTCATATATCATGGTAGGTCAGCCGCAGGGTGCTGATAATTATTATTCAATATGTCATGGTGCGGGTCGAATCCGTTCACGGACGGCAACAAAACGATTGATTAGCGTGGAAGATTTTGCTACGGCACTGGGTGTGGGTACAGAAGATGAGGTCGTGGTAAATCAACGCTCACTTGAATCCATTATTGATGAATCACCTCAGGCTTATAAGAATGTAGATGAAATTATAGACAGTGTTACCGGCGCAGGCCTGGCTCAAGTTGTAGCCAAATGTAAACCGCTTGTAGCGGTAAAGGGAGCGAAATAATGACAATAAACGAACAAAAAACAGATCCAACTCAAGCGATCTATACCTATGACGAACAACATGATACTCGGATTCGAGTGGAAGGGTACGCTATCTATTCAAGGCTGATTCGTGGAATCAGTGAGGCACTTCATCAGCGCTATGGAGTTGAGTACAAGCTTTATGCCAGTTCCGACCCGAACAATGAATACTGGGAGTTACTCCGGGAAGACCTGCAAAATGGCAGTGACGAAGTGGAATTGGTAGGCCGTATATTCGAAGATCTGGAGCTTCAGACCTTGCATTACGACGATGATGGAGATGTGCCTACTTATGGTGTGCATTACTCCATTCGCAATAACGTATTTGCTTATCCGAAATGGGGCGTAGCACTTGTGCGGGTTCCGTTTTTCCGAGAGAACGGGATCTACAGTGAAGACTTTGTCTTTGCCGTCGGTGATGAGGAGATGAAGCAATTTCTGGGAAGTGTCCGGGAACGGGAACGTCAGCAAAATATGAAAAAAGTAACGGTCTACACCGATGCCCGCAATGGCAGCGATCGTCATGTGGAATCCATCACTCGCTCCGTGGGAAGAGAGGATGTTGTTCTTTCGGCACAGATCAAGCAGGATATCTTCCGCTCGCTGGATCAGTTTTTCGAAGCGGATCGTTCCTTTTACAGAGATTATGATATCCCGTACAAACGGGGCATTTTATTGTATGGACATCCCGGAAACGGTAAGACCACATTGGTGAAATCCATTGCAGGAAGTATTCCGGGACCGGCTGCGTATTGGCAGATTACGGAGTATACCAACAGTGAATCGGTGCGTGAAGTGTTCGAGGCTGCCAAGCGGCTCGCACCGATGGTACTGATCATTGAGGACATCGATTCGATGCCGGATGAAGTCCGTTCCTTTTTCCTGAATACACTGGATGGAGCTACGTCAAAAGAAGGCATTTTCCTGATTGGGACAACGAATTATCCGGAGAAAATAGATCCTGGCCTCATGAACCGTGCTGGACGGTTTGACCGGGCTTATGAAATTCCGTTGCCAGATGAAGCGCTGCGCTTGCAATACTTGCGCCAACGAGGCTTCACCATATTTGCGGGTGAAGAAGGCACGATAGAAGCAGCTCGTTTGACCGACACGTTTTCTCTTGCACAGCTAGGTGAGTTGTATGTGAGTGCTGCGCTGGAATGGCATCAGAATGGACAGACAGACATTGTGAAAGTCATTCAGTCGATGCGTGGCGAGCTGGACAAGAGCCACAAACATACTTGGCTGGCGCAGCCAGGTAAGGGCCGTGCAGGCTTTTATTGATCAGACCTAACCCATCCATCCTATAATATGACGCAAATTTATAAATAATCCTACCTCAATTGGTGATACTAACCTTGTCTGCTCTAACATACAATGACTTTCGGGAGGTACATAACGCAGCCCTGAGCTGGTGAGATGCCGGAAAGTAACGCGATCTGTTTCCATACCTGACTAAGGCTTGTTTTACAGAGAAGGATGCATGGGGACAAAAGGTAATATGCAAAAATTTTTATGCCAATTGTTTAAATGCTTCTGTAGCGGTTAATAGTAGACAGACAACAACAAAAACTTTAATTAGAGGTGAATGATATGGGTTGGTTATGGTCATTAATTATCGGTGGTATCATTGGATGGTTGGCAGGTTTGATCGTTGGTCGTGACATTCCAGGTGGTGTTATTGGTAACATCATTGCTGGTTTTATCGGTGGATGGTTAGGTGGAGTAATCTTGGGCGATATGGGTCCTGAGATGGGCGGATTCTACATTGTACCTGCATTGATTGGTGCGATCGTTCTTGTAGCCATCGTAAGCTTGATCTTCCGTTCGATGGGACGTAGTCGCGGGTAACTTAATCAAGATAATTTCTTGAATTAGTTGTCAGCTAAATGCATTACCAATGAAGAGGTTGATTGAGAGCCATAACCATGGCTTTCAATCAACCTCTTGTTGTTTTAAAATATAAGAATGTATGCGTAACTTAGCATCAGTATTCTATAGATAGTTTCGATAAGAGGGGATGAACGGAATGGAAAAAGCTACATTCGCCGGTGGATGTTTCTGGTGTATGGTTACACCGTTTGAAGAACAACCGGGCATTCATGGCATTATATCAGGTTATGCTGGCGGTCACGTCGACAATCCAACATATGAGCAGGTCAAAACCGGGGAGACCGGTCATGTCGAAGTGGTTGAGATTAAATTTGATCCAGATGTATTCCCTTATGAACGACTGCTGGAGCTGTACTGGCCACAGATTGATCCGACGGATGACGGAGGCCAGTTCCAGGATCGGGGGACACAGTATCGTACGGCGATCTTTGTGCATAATGAACGTCAACGTGAGCTTGCTGAACAGTCCAAACAGGAACTTGCAGCCAGCGGTCGATTCAGTCAACCGATTGTTACGGAAATTCGCGATGCAGCTATATTCTATCCGGCTGAAGATTATCATCAGGATTACCACAAGAAAAACGAGAAACATTATAAGGAAGACCGTGCGTTATCCGGACGGGACGAATTTATAGACGAGAATTGGAAATAGGATGATTCTATCCTGCCAATGAATAAGCCGGGAGAGCTCCTTATGGAACTCTCCCGGCTTATTATTAGATCGAGTATTTATTTTGCAGAATTGGACTTCAGTACATATTTGGACAATGTCTCATTGTTCATGGAATAGATGACATCATCCACATAAGTAGAGACACCTTCTAATGAAGGAACCGAGGCACTGGTCGTGTAGATATGCACGTCTTCCAGCGTCTGTGGATCAAGAATGTATCCTGTTTTGGCAAAATCAAGCTGATACTGACCATCCTGTGTCTGGTCGACATGCATCAACGCAGGCTGTGCGTCCTTGAATGTACGCTCAGTCACTTTGCCTTTCATCGTGTACAGTTCCAGCTTCTGCCCTGTAAAGACTGTATAACCGTTGCCAGCCGTCTGAATGTAGGCACCACCAGCAATGGCACGTCCCCAAGCAAGCTTGCCATCGGTGCCAAAGCCCATCAGTCGGTTCCCGGTGTTCTCAAAATTGGCGCGCATAATGATGGAACCATCGTCGAGAATGGCCAGCGATTCACCGCCGCCATCTCCTAATGTATTTGCATTGGCAGGGAATTGGTAGAAGGACAGACGATTCAACGTACGATCATAGATCTCTACTTTGGGATTCGCAGCTTGCTGCCAGAAGTTGCCTACCTTGGTTTGTTTACTGGCATCCACTACAATTCGACCATGGTCAGCCTTAAGCACGTTGCCGTTGATGTTTTTTTCAGTAATCAGCTTGCCCTTCTTGTCATATAACGAGATGGCTGAGCGAACCGAACCATTCGATTGCACACCCTGACTTGAAGCAACGATCAGCGTATCGTTATCCAGTAGGGATATGCTTGCAGGTGAATTCACCGTTTTGACCCAGTTGGTTTTACCGGATGTATTGAATGAGTACAATTTTTTGGTTTTGTCCGAATATTCCATATATACATAGGCTGTACCGTTGCTGGCATATACCGAATCGGAGTAGGTGGTGTAAGGACCACTTTTCTCATGGAATATCGTATTCCACTTCAATTGTCCAGTTGTAGCATCGAATGCCTGAAGGGAGTCCAGTTGCCAGTCCAGCGTTGTTTTGCTGCTTGTTTTGGTCACAGGCTGGGAGGCATGTACATATACAAGGTTTTTGGATGGCACGGCATTGATTCCCTTGATCAGGACATCTTTCTCTGTATTAGCCTCAGATAACATCAGGGAAGATGACGTCCACGCCGGTTTGGGCATGGATTCGGTTGAAGCAGCGGCGTAACCTGTTGTATTCATGGTGAAGAGGAGCATGCCGCTGAGAATGAGGGCAGCCCATGTTTTGGACTTGTGTTTGGTCAATGTATGCAAGTGATAAACCACCTTTCTTCTTCGGTACAAAATAGAACCGATTGTTGAATTTTACCATTAAAGTCAAGCTGAATTCAACCGAACGCACTGTAACCTTTTATCATTGGTTTATCGAAATGACCATGTTTGGGGAAGTCTAACGGTTACAGGGAATTCATCTTCTTTCGATGAAGGTGGAAGTCTGATATATTTAGTGCGGTGACAAGCCATATCTACGTAAGACGTTGGATAGAACATAGGAAATGAACAAGGAGAACAGCTATGAACTGGAGTGAAAATGTGACCCTATGGGTCATTGGATGTATCATCATATTGTTGTTGCTGGCCTGGATTATTCGGCGGGTTATCGGGCGCGGGCAGCGGATCCGAAGTGAAGCCAATCCTCGTAAGATCACAATAAAGGACATCGACAAGATGGAGGATGGTTCGGAGTTTGAATTATATCTCTATCATTTATTCGAAGAGCTCGGGTACGATGAGGTGCATAAGACAACAAGAAGCCGGGATTTTGGGGCAGATCTGGTGTTTGTTGATAGACTCGGCAGACGAAGTGTGATACAAGCGAAGCGATATGGTGCGAACCATCCCGTAGGGTTGAGTGCTGTGCAGGAGATATATACATCCATGCGTTATTATGAAGCCGACCGGTCGATTGTATTAACGTCCGCTCGTTACACCGAAGCCTGTCGGACGCTTGCAGCGGTTAATGGTGTGAAGCTGCTGGACCGGGAAGACCTGATGGAATTAATTCTGTTATTCAAAGCCAGAAGAGTGGAAGAAGCATTGGAACTGATCGAAGAAGATGACCACGAACCAATCGAGACGTGGCAGTCCCGGCGAAAGCGGCAATCCCGCTAGATAGCATTGTGTTACTGTGCTTTAACGTAGATTTTTTTAAAATAATCGAAAGTAGTAATGTAGTCAGGATTAACGTTATAACCGTGGAGGTTCCCTCAAAAAAAACGGATGGCTGGGACAGATGCAGATTTTAAAACAATTATAACCAATCGCTAGGTAATATAGGCGATTGGTTATTTTTCTGGATAGATATTTCGAGCTCCGTTTGTTCATCTGTTGGTTGTAGCATTCCGAATATTTGATTCACCTCCCCGGGTATCGACAATGTTCACCTCAAGGCCGTGACATTTAAAATTGTGGTTAGGATTTTTCCTAACCTCATCTTTTTGAAGTTCATACATAGCTAATTTATAATTTATTTCTTCCATATGTTTCAAACTTTCTTCGATTTTCTTTTGTAATTCAATTTTATGTTTCTTTAACATTTCCTCTCTTTCTAAATAGGTGGAGTTCCCCATCTCATAAGATTCTTTGTAGTCTTTAATTTTAGAAAGTGGCATTCCTGTTTCTTTGAGACAAAGAATAAAAGAAATCCAATCGATTTGTTGTTCGGTATAAACTCTATTCCCTTTTTCGTCGCGTGAAATATTCGGTAATATCCCTTGCTCTTCATAAAATCGAAGTGTCTTTGCAGTTATATTATAATTCTCCACCACATATTTCATTGAAAAAAACATCTGATCGCCTCCATAGTTACAGTTACTGTAACTGTTATTTTATCACAATAGAAAATTATTAAAAGTAAATCGTCCGAAATTACGTGTCAAATTCCTGCTTTACTTCCCCTTAGGTTAACCTGATATTCTTGAGTAGAACTTGTGGTTGGGATGAATGAGCGTAGGTTACCTTCATCTGTTCCATAAATAAGCACTTAGAAATCAAAATACAAAGGAGAACGTACAATGAGTAAATTTAATAACTTGTTTGAACCTTTTACATTCAATAAAGGGATTACCTTAAAGAATAGAGTGGTTATGTCTCCGATGACGACATGGTCAAGTAATGATGATTACACGATTTCCGATGAGGAAGTTGCATATTATAAAAAAAGAGTGAATGGTGTAGGTTTAGTTATCACGGGCTGTACTCATGTCCTACCCAATGGGATTGGATTTACACATGAATTCGCCGCATATAATGATTCATTTATCCCTAGTCTAAAAAAATTGGCAGATGCTGCTAAGAGTGGAGGAGCTCCAGCAATTCTTCAATTGTTCCATGCTGGAGATAAAGCGATTGCTGAATTAGTTCCTAATGGTGACGTGGTAAGTCCGAGCGGTGTTGCTCTGACTGAAGCAGTATCCCCTAGAGAACTCACACATGAAGAAATTCTGGAAATTATACATGCGTTCGGTGAAACTACAAGACGTGCAATTGAAGCTGGTTTTGACGGTGTTGAACTCCATGGAGCCCACGGTTTTTTACTTCAAAGCTTTTTATCTCCATTCTTCAACAAACGTCAAGACCAATGGGGGGGATCACTGGAAAAACGTCTAAGTTTTCCAATAGCTGTTATTCGAGAGGTGAAAAGAGCTATTGAAAAATATTCGACAAAACCTTTTATTTTAGGTTACCGCATTTCCCCAGAAGAACATCAACAAGATGCCCTTAGAATGAAAGATACTTACGCACTGATTGATAAACTGATTGAAGAAAATGTTGATTATGTTCATGGTTCCTTGGTACAAGCCCTTACGTCAAAATCAAAATATAACCAAGATAACAAAAAAACGTATCTTGAGCTGATTGTTGAACATGCCAACAATCGGATTTTTGTAATTGCAGCGGGTGCCTTGGAAAGCCCAGAGGATGTCTCTGAAAGTATGGAGAGAGGACTCTCTTTAGCGGTAATTGGACGTGTATTAATCTCCGATCCAGAGTGGGTTGAAAAAGTTCAACAAGGAAGGGAGGCGGAAATTCAAAACGTGATTAAATCATCTAACGTTAGAGATCTTGTGTTGCCAGCGAAACTATGGGGTGTCATACAAAATGCAGGTCCATGGTTTAAAGTTGAACAATAAAGAAGATGAAAGATCAAAAAAGGACGCTAATAATAGCGGCCTTTTTTGATTTCAAGAACTTTTGTATTAATTTATCCGCTTCAACAAAAAAGCTTCACCTTCACTTGCGTAGCTGCACATGATATATTGAGTGTATATCAACCAAAGGAGTGTGTGATCCATTATGGCACGTACACAAACACAAAAAGCATTACGCAAAGCAGAGCGGTCAGGTCAATGGTGCTCGGAACAGAGCCGAAGAGTTAACGGAGATTATGGTGCGTTATCCCAGCATGTGCGGCTCATGCCTACGAAGCAGGAAAAATTGCAAAAGGTTAAACACAAGAAGCAGATCATCCAGGATGGTGGTGCTTCTTTTTATTTTGTCCATAAGGACCGGATTGCTGGATAAGTAAGACATTGAATTCTTTCTTTGGTTGGAAAGTAATGATGTGGACTGTTAAAATCAATCTTAATGAACTGAACTATGAATCCTTGTACATTAAATGAAGGGAAGAACCTATACATATGACAACAGCGCTGCACATGAATAAAAAAATCGTTCGGCGTTTTTTGCTGCAAACGCAAGCTTTACTGGGACGTTGGCCCGCAGTTTCCTTACCTTCGGGACCCAACCAAGTTTTGAGTTTGATTCGCTCCCTTGGTTGCGTGCAGATCGATCCTGTGGCTGCTGTAACTGGAAACCAGCATTTGGTGCTGGGGGCTCGTGACCTTGGTTATACTGCTGACAGCTTAAATACACTGCTGAGTGATCACAAAGTGTTTGAATATTTTGCAAATGCTGCCTGTGTCATTCCAATGGAAGACTATGCTCTCTTTGAACCTGTGCGTGCTCGATTAAGGGAGCGTCTGGCTCCGTCCTTGCAAGGTCTGGAGAAGACAGTGCAGCATGTGTTACAACGTTTGAAGGAAGAAGGACCTTTACCTTCCAGAGCCTTTCGTGCTGTTGAGCGGGTAAGTGGTTACTGGGACAGTGCAGATGTGCCAAAGACCAAGGATACCACACTTGCTCTGAATCTACTGTTGGACTCCGCTGTGATTCGAGTGGTGGCGAGGCAGGGGAATGAACGTTATTTTCATATTACCGAATCCGAATTGCAGCAACAGGGACTTCCGAAAGAAGATATGGATGTGTTGGTCCAGAGACAGGCTCTGCTGGATAAATACATTCATGCGTATCGTGTCGTAGATGCCCGTGATCCCCGTCTGGGTTGGTTAAAATCTACAGCGGCTGAACGACGCGCCGATATTGCTGCCCGTGTGTCAGATGGGCGAATGATCCCACTTAAGGTGGAGGACGTGGCCACGCCTTATTATATTCGTGCTGAAGATGAGGATTTGCTGCTACACATGGAAAGGGAAGAGCCACACTATGATCCGTCTGGCCCGGTACGTTTCCTGCCGCCGCTGGACAACCTGTTATGGAGAAGAGAACGTATTGTTGATTTATTTGATTTTCATTATAAATGGGAGATTTATACCCCAGAGGTGAAAAGAACCTACGGTTATTATGCCATGCCTATTCTTCACGGTGATCGGTTGATTGGACGTATGGACCCACGACTTGATCGCAAAACGGGAGTACTTACCGTTCGTTTGTTATCAATGGAAGAGACTGCTCCACCTGTGGAGGAATGGATTACGGATTTTCGGGAGGGGCTTCAATTCTTTGCGTCCATGCATGGAGCACGTTCCATTACTATCGAGAAGACGGTACCGAAAGAGCTGAAAAAGCAGCTTAAATTGATTTGATTAGAGGATACACGAAAGAATGTATGGATACGGGGAATTGGAATTGTTAAGAGGGGGGAGAATCTAAAAGGGATAAAAAAAGGAGGAGCCAGAGGGCCCCTCCTTCTTCATTTGATTTTAATATCCAAACTTTTTTAGTTCACCAGATGAGGCATTTCAACGTTGGGATCAACATCTGCTTCATAATCCACACCATCGGTTTCAAAACCAAACAGCTGGAAGAATTCGCGACGGTAACCTTCCAGATCGGACAGATCGTAGATGTTCTCTGTGGTCAACTCATTCCAGAGCTTCGCCACTTCTTCCTGAACGTCAGCTCTCATCTCCCAATCGTCAATGCGAATACGGCCTTCGGCATCGGTTGGAACTTCTCCCCCCGCATACAAGCGATCAGCGAACAGACGTTGCAATTGCTCGATGCATCCTTCATGCAATCCTTTTTCTTTCATGACTTTGTACAATGCTGAGATGTACAGCGGCACGACTGGAATTGCAGAACTGGATTGAGTCACCAGCGCCTTGGCTACAGTTAAGTACGCACGTCCACCTTTTGCACTTAGGCGATCATTCAGCTTGTGTGCAGTCGCTTCCAGATGATTCTTGGCTTGACCGATGGAACCATCACGATAAATGGCATGCGTAAGTTCAGGACCGATGTAGGAGAAAGCAATCGTTGTTGCATCGTCAGCAAGCACGCCGCCTTGTTGCAGGGCATCCATCCATAGTTCCCAATCGTCTCCGCCCATAACGGTTACCGTCTGACGAATTTCCTCTTCGTTTGCCGGTTCAAGGGTAACGGAGCTAATTTCGCCTGTGTGGAAGTTTACCGTTTTGTTCGTGTAGGATTGTCCGATAGGCTTCAGCACAGAGTTGAATACTTCACCCGTGTTCGGATCGGTACGGCGTGCCGAGGCTACGCTATATACGACCAGATCGACTTGACCGAGTTCACTGCGAATCAGTTCAACGGCTTTGTCTCGTGTTTCGTTTGCGAATGCATCACCTGTAACGCTGTACGATTTCAGTCCTGCTTCCTCCGCGGCTTTTTCGAATGCAGCGGAGTTGTACCAGCCTGCAGAAGCTGTACGTTTCTCTGTGGAACTGCTCGGACGGTAAATGCCGACCGTATTCGCTCCCGCTCCAAAAGCAGAGACAACGCGTGACGCCAGACCGTATCCGGTGGAAGCACCGATGACAAGTACATTACGCGGTCCTTTCAGCTGAGGCTGGGATTTCACATAATCAATCTGTTCCTGCACTTGCGCAGCGCAACCTACAGGATGGGAAGTGGTACAAATAAAACCACGTGTTCTTGGTTTAATAATCATTTATTTGCATCCTTTCATATTCAGCTCATGTTTCAGCATTTCGATAAAATGCTCTTACACATACTTTCTTATTGTAAAACAATTACCTCGGAAACGGAAACCGTTTCGTTTGATTTCACTGGAAGGGTGGCGTTATATCTCTAATTTTGCGATGATGTGAATAGAATGTACTCGCTAGTTAGGATAGAAAGGACAGGGATACCATGCTGAAGGAACGCATTGAACTGCTAAGCAAAAGAAAACAAATCTCCCGTAAAGACCTTGTGGAAGGTCTGGTCACGCAGGCCCACTTTGCCAATATCCTGGCGGATCGTTATCCTCTCCCTGAGGACTTGGCAGAAGCCATCGCCGGGCGTCTTGGGGTATCCCCTTCCTATATTCTAAAGGCTGCAGCTCAGGACGAGGAGACACTCGAACGGGCAGAGGTTATTTTCGAACAAATGTCAGTTCCAGCGTCGGCGATATCTGAAGATACGGTGCATGCACTGGGAGATCGGGATGACGCGCTGACCGTAGAGTTGACAACGGCCTTAATGAAGGCGGTCTATTATCAGCAATTAAACGATGCAACGGCTCATGAATATATACATACGTCTTACCTCAATTTTTACCTGGAGAAATACGGTCGTCCAGACGATATTGATCTGCCGCGCCCGTTAGTCAAGGCACTTTTATTCTATAAAATACAATATTATCGCTCCAAAATGGCCTTTGTGGATGTATTAACTCATGCAACCAGGCTCAGTGAGCTGGCACTCCCTGGCAGTGAATTCTGGCTGTCTGTGCAAAATATCAAGATGGAAGCCTACATCCAGGTCAAACAGTACGAAGAGGCAAAACAGGTATTTGAGCTTACGATGCGTCATGTCTATGATCAGCGGATGTTCCATCGGTTGTCCGGGTTATATGTAGCATATAGTGGGTATTGCTTCGCAATGGGGCTGGTTCAGGAGGCACTCTCGGCATTAACCATGGCGGAGGCAAACCTCGTGTATGCGGGCAACCAGGGAGATCTGGTAACGGCGATTGCCAACAATCGCATTGTCATGTTAACAATGACAGGTGAACTGGATCAGGCACAGACGGAGATTGAACGATTTGAATCGTTATTGCAGAAGGAAACGGAAGAAACACAGATAGCAATGCAGCCGCTCGTCAGTGTGTATCGATGCGAAGTAGCTCTGGCACGGAAGAACTGGGGCGTGCTCGCGCAGAGTGTAGATCAACTCTTAAAATGTGCAACAACACAGGACCAGCAGATGAGCGCAACCTTCTACCAGAGTCATCTGGCTCTTGCACATGGAGATCGCGAGGTTTTCATGGAGCGGGCACTTGCGTGTCTGCCTTATTTTGAATCCGCGCAGCATGTCATGCGGCTTGAACCGTTATATGAAGGGATGGCAGTAGTGTCTGAGGATCAGCGTAAATACAAAGAAGCGGCGATGTATTATCGAAAGCTGGTCTATCTGTTACGCAAAAAATAGAGTGGAAATCGGCTTGGAAGAGCCTCATTATGGCATGATTTGGTGCATTACCAAAACTCTTGGCACAAAATATGGCCGCCAATCGTGAAATGAAGATCGGATTAGCAAGTCTTTTTTTGCGGAATTAGTATAATTCCTTACCCAAAAAACGATTATCCCGTAATTCAATTGCCGGGTTTTTCGTTTTTTTTGTATGCCGTCAGAAGGGTATTCAAGGACAAGCCGCCGTGATTATAATTTAACTATAAATAAAAATAAAACAAATGAGGTGCTTGATATGGGATGGTTCGGTAAGAAGAACAAACAAGAAGATGCGATTGCTAAAGCGGATAAAATGATGAATAAAGGACTCACTGGCATGATGATGAAAGGTTTTGTATCAAAGGAACATCGGGAGGCGATCAACCAAAGTCTGGATTCGGCGAAGCAGGCACAGTTGGCAGCGAGTGGTTCTCTGCCTTTAACAGCTACGGCTACGGTGGTGACAATCACCGATACAGGCAAACTGATCAATTTTGATCCGATTGTTGTGCTTGTATTGGATGTGACAGAAACGAATGGCAACCAGTATCAGCGAACATTGGAGACATTGGTGTCCAAAATGCAGATTCCACGAGTTGGAGATCGGGTGGGATTAGGTCAGAATCCAGCGAATCCGTCCGAGCTGATCTACATGGGGCTATTGTCCATCTAGAAGGTATTTGGTTATAAGACAGTCATAATCTATTTATATAATGCTTATAACAACGGTAATTAGAGATATTAAGAGAAGGATTAAGAGAGGGTGGATCATATGGTAGGTTTCCTGAGATTCATTGGTGTATTAACGGTGTTCGGAGTGGGGTTCTCCCCATTTCTGGCACAGCAGCTGTGGGATGATCCGTTTATGATTATGCAGGCATGGTGGTATACTCCGGCGATCTTTGCCGGGTTTGCACTGATTTTTGTTCCTGCGATTTTGAGCAATATTTTTGGCGTAGGTCGAGTGAAGACAGGTTTACCAGCAGTTGGGGTCATTAAGACTATACAACAGACAGGTACGTATATTAATGAACAGCCTGAGGTTCGATTGGGTCTGACGGTGTCGCGCAAGGGGCGTGAGAAATACGATACGGAGATGAAAACCGTCATTCCGCTGACCTCCATGGCACAGTTTCAGCCGGGCAGTTTTATTCCGTTAGTGGTCTCCGTAAAGGATGAACGCAAGGTAGGGCTTGATATGAATGGGCAATTATCACAGGAGGATATGCAGCAATTGTTGGATGAAAAGATGGTACAGCAAGGGGTATCACCTGAAATGATGGATATTGCAAGAACAGGGGAAAAAGCGATGGCCAAGATCCTTGATGTCACTCCACTTGGGAGTGGAGGCAGTAATAAGATCAAGCTTCAGCTCAAACTCAGCATAACGAAAACGAACGGTGAAACCTTCAATGTGACAACGCAAAAAGAAATTTTGTCATCTGCGCTGCCCCAGGTGCAGCAAGGTCATATCATTAATGTCATCTATTCAAGACAAGACCCAACAAAATTGGTGTTGGCATTGAATGTACAGGAGCGACAATTAAGTGACTTATTCTCTTCTTGAGGATGTAGACAAAAGGAGGTCCTACAGATCATGTTTATGACGTGTAGGACCTCCTTTTTCATTTTGGTATGTATGAGAGATACAAGCAACGGACGATTTTCAAACAATACCAAGGCGCATGCGATAAGAAAAGAGTACTTCTCTGGATTCTCCGTCAAATACACGATTAGCCAGCGCTCTGAACTCGTCAGCAGCTGTTAATAGATCATCCGCTCCGAGCTTCAACGCCGTTTGCAGGCCGCCTTGGCTCAGGGCGAGATTGACATATCGATCGGCAGTGAATGTCTCGTGGTGATGAAATACGATTTCCCGGACATATCGGAACAGCCCGGACTGCTGAATCTGCTGCAAATGCCCCTCCTTGCTCCATTTGTGTGCCTGACTATCTTGGGGAGCCAGACGGGCTGCTCGTTGATCTGCTTCCTTATTCAGCTGCAGATAGGCTTGTTCTAACTGCCAGTCTAACATTGGCGGCCAGTCGCAATCGTAGGCTGCAAATATGCCCCCTGTACGAAGTACACGTGCAAACTCGCGTAGTGTGGGTTGCGGCTCCATCCAGTGAAACGATTGGGAGCAGGTTAGCACATCCACACTGCCATCTGGTAGTCCGAGGTCGTGAGACAAGCCGGATACAAATCGCAGGTTATCCGGCTTCCCGGCAGCTTCCCACTTGGATTCTGCTACAGACCTCATGTCATCGCTGGGTTCAAAGCCGATGATACGTTCAGCTTCATTAAGCCAGATCCAGGAGGATAAGCCGGTGCCACAGCCAATATCTGCGACCATACGCGGTGTGCTGCCAAGATATGTCGTTAGAATATCCACCACTTCAGTGGGAGCAGCTGGTCGGTTCTGATCGTATAACGTACCGAAACCTTTGAAACGTTCCACATTGTTGCGTCTAATGTCTTGCATGGATAAACCTCCTTCGGTCAGATGGATGACGGAGAGTCAGCTGTGATCAAAAGTTGTATAGGCCTATATTATATCATTCATTGTTGGGAAGTTTGTTCATGACGTTCTGCAAATGTTCAACGGCTTTGATATGACGTCTGAGCAATTCCTGTCCAACATGAACAGGCTCGATTACGGTCAGCTCGGAACCAAATGACAGCAGGAAGGAGTAGAGCCATTCCCCTACATTCAGTTCGAGAGACACACGGAGCCTGCCATCAGGCTCTTTTTTAATGAGGGAGGGTTCGAAAAAATCATGTACTCTGTATGCAATGTTGCTGGAGAACGAGAGTGTAAGAGGAGTCAGGACAGGAGCTGCCTCTGATTCAGGGTCGTTTGATCCGGCAGTAACAGAGTGATCGTGTTTTCTCGCTAGAAAAGTCAACTGGGTGATCCGTTTCATCTTAAATGTCTCGAATTCTTTACGATCAGGATCATCATGAATATAGCCTTTGAAGTACCATGTACTGTTTTTGAATATAAGCTTCTGTGGCTCCACAGTCGGCATGCTCTTCTCACCATCCGAATTAACATAATGAAACGTAATCAGTTGATTCGTTAATATAGCCTGCTTCACCTGATTGAACAGTTCTCTCTCCTGTAAAGGGATGCTGCCCCATGGTGAGAAATTGAATTCGATCCAATCCAGCTTGTGATCAAAAAGGGCGGTTAACCGTTGCAGCATATGGGCACTGTTAAGATGGGGGATCGCACTGATGCTGTATAGCCCCATCAAAATTTCGTTCTGGTCTTCTTCCGACAACAGGGACTTGTCCATGACATAGTTGTCCATCAGATGGATACCGCCATGCTTACCGGTCGTCGTATAGACGGGAATGCCCGCAGCACTCAACCGATCGATATCACGGTACACCGTGCGTACAGAAATCTCGAACAAACGGGCGAGATCTGGTGCAGTGGCTTTCTTTTTCTCCAATAACAAAAGCAACATTCGAAATAGTCGGTTATTTTCCATGCTCTGATTATACCATGACAATAGGTGTCAGGGTATGGATGGTACACTGGTTACATAGTCTTGTTGAGATATGAAGGAGGAACTGGTCATGACAATGAAAGAAGGATTTTACTGGGGTGGCGCAACGGCTGCCAATCAATTCGAGGGTGGATGGAACCAGGGTGGTAAGGGGCCAAGCACGTCTGACATGATGACAGGGGGAACCCACACGATTCCACGCCGGATTACGCCTGTACTGGAAGAGGGCACGTATTATCCGAGCCATGAAGCGGTTGATTTTTACGGACATTACAAAGAAGATATTGCCATGATGGCAGAGATGGGCTTCAAAATGTTCCGCATGTCCATCAACTGGTCCCGGATCTATCCGAACGGTTACGATCTGGAGCCGAACGAAGAGGGATTGCAGTTCTACGACAATGTTTTTGCCGAGTTGAAAAAATACAATATTGAGCCGCTCGTAACGATCTCCCATTATGAAACGCCATTCGGTCTGACACAGAAGTATAACGGCTGGGCTTCCCGTGAAGTTATCGACTGTTATATCCGTTATTGTACAACTCTCTTCAACCGCTACAAAGATCAAGTGAAATACTGGCTTACGTTCAACGAAATCAACTGTCTGACGATGCCGATGGGTGCTTATATGGCTGCAGGTATTCTGTTTGAAGGCAAAGAAACACTTGTCGACGGAGTGGATGATCCACAGACTCGTTTCCAAGCATTACATCATCAATTCATTGCCAGTGCCAAAGCGGTGAAGCTGGGACATGAGATTAACCCTGATTTCCAGATTGGTTGTATGGTCGCTTTCATGACAACCTATCCAAACACATGTAACCCGGACGACATGTTGCTTGCACAGAAGAAAGACCAAATCTCCAATATGATCTGTGGTGATGTTCAGGTTCGTGGTGCATACCCTGGATTCGCCAAACGTTTCTTCGCCGAAGAAGGTATCCAGATCGAGATGCAACCGGGAGACGAACAGACCTTGCGTGAAGGCTGCGTAGACTTCTATTCCTTCAGTTATTATATGTCTTTGGTTGAAAGTGCGGACGAGTCCCTCGAGAGAGCAGAAGGTAATCTGCTGGGCGGTATCAAAAATCCATATCTCGAAGCTTCCGACTGGGGTTGGCAGATCGATCCAAAAGGACTGCGTTACACACTGAATCATCTGTATGATCGTTATCAGATTCCATTGATGGTGGTTGAGAACGGTCTGGGCGCTGTCGATGTGGTAGAGGAAGACGGCTCCATTCAGGATGACTATCGCATTGATTATCTGAAAGGTCACATTGAACAAATGAAAGAAGCGGTAGCTGACGGCGTAGATCTGATTGCCTACACCATGTGGGGATGTATCGACCTGGTTAGTGCATCCACTGGAGAGATGAAGAAGCGTTATGGCTTCATTCATGTCAACAAGGACAACGACGGTAACGGAGACTTGAGCAGAACACCGAAGAAGAGTTTCCACTGGTACAAAAAAGTCATCGAATCCAATGGTGAAGAGTTATAATTTGGTGTGAAAAAACCAGATCGGTCTGTTCCCTTAAATGGGACAAGCGGTCCATGTGGTCCTGAACGAGTTCAGGACTACTACATATGAATATAAAAAATACCCGGTTATCCTTCAGTTAAGGAAAGCCGGGTATTTCTTTGTGTAGTTCAATAGTGGGCCGCCTAGGCCAGCCTTCTGCTTTGCAGTTGGGACATGCGCTCCAAATGCCGCCGATAAAACCATATACATGTGGAGAGCCAGCAACCACTTAAGAAGTATCCGCCTACGATATCACTTGGATAATGCACTCCCAAGTAGATACGACTTATACCAATGGTCAGTATAAATACGGCGCTGGCAATAATCATCAGTACACGGCCCGTGACGGTGGGTACATGTTTCCAGATTAGAAAGGCCAGTCCACCGTACAGGCTAAATGCTGCCATAGAATGCCCACTGGGGAAGCTGTAACCACTCACTTCAATGATCCGGTTAATGGTAGGTCTGGCACGCTGGAATACCAGCTTGAGCAATGCATTTAACAGGGTTGAACCTGCGAGCACACAAGCCAGGAAGAGCAGTTCGCGTTTGTGTCGCAGGCAAACATATAACACAATCATGGCGATGATGGTAATGAAGACCACTGGCATTTCGCTGCCGATCCAGGTAAAAAGGTGCATGAATTGTGTCATACCAGGGGATTCCAACCCCTGAATCCAGCCGATCAGCGTATCATCAAATCGATGAATCTGGTTGTCGCTGATGGACAAGGCGATGCTTATAAAAGCGATCATGCATAACGCTGCAACGAGCAGCGGGAATGAGATATTCTTTTTCCAGTTGTGCATCAAATGTTGAGTTCCTCCGTGATGGTTTATTTCGTATGTTGTGTCCTTGCGTATCTCGGACATAACGATATTTGTATTGTGCTATAATTTTACAATAAATATAGCAGCAATAAAAATATGTAACCTTAACAACGCTTATTCAAGCAGAGAATGTAGGAGGGGAGCGGTCAGAATGAGACGACGTTTGGTGATGTGCATGTTGGTCTTACTGTTGGTTACGTCTGGGTTAGCTCTATTTCCCGGAGAGAAAGTGTATGCTTACAGTTGTCTCGAGAGTGATGCTCAAAAGAGATTGGAAACGTATACCACGGTATTTACAGGAGAGGTGGTGAAGAAAGGCGGATCGCAGATATACCGGTATAATGGGGTAAGAGAGTATACCTTTGATGTAGATTCTGCATGGAAGGGAGTCAGTACCAAAAAGATGAAAATTGTGGGGAAGGGCGGAGGGTCTGACTCCTGTGGCATTCAATTTGAAAAGAATCAGTCTTACCTGATCTTTGCCAGTCTGGATGAACGAGACAACAGGTTGCATACGAATCTGTGCAGTGGCAATGTTCCAATTGAACAAGCTGGAGACGATCTGAAACTGCTGGGTGCGGGAAAGGTTGTAAGTAAAGAAGATTTTGGAGAAACCAATGATGGTGATGGGCGAACTGGGCCTTTCTATCTTATCTTATACAGTGCAGTCATTTTATTGGCAGTGTTGGCAGTCGTGTGGACCTGGAGACGAAAGAAAAGAATCTGATTTCAGGTCTAATGAAATTTGAAAGTTGGATTGTATAACATAAGGTTTGTATGACGAAAAAAGAAACTAATCCCCGTACAGAACGTTAAGAAACATTGACGTTCTATACGGGGATTTTCAGGAGTGGCGTCAAAATTGTATCCAATTGGAGTCGAGATTATCGATCCGATGGAACTAGTTCAGCTGCAACATGTATTCATAAGCTGTGACACCAAATACCCGTTTGAAATGTCGATTCAGATGGGTCAGATCAACAAATCCGCAATCGGCAACAGCAGTATATACGTCCTTGTGTATTTCGATGGATTGACGGGCACGCTCCACCTTGCAGTTTAAGAAAAACTGGTAGGGGGATATGCCTGCATGTGCCTTGAATTCACGGATAAATTGAAACTTGGACATGCCAAATTCGGAACTTAGGTTGTCCAGCTTGAGCACATCTTCGGTGCTGCAAAACATGATTTCCTTGGCTTTGCGGACCAGGTTGTCCTGAGGCAACCAGAGCTTGGTGTCCATTTCCTTCTGAGCCAGAAGGTGAACCAGATCGAAGACCCGTTCGCTGCACTCGGCTTCGTTCTGTCTGAGTTGAACGGCGTCGTTCAGCATCAGGATCTTACGTGCAAGCTCGGGATCATAGACGATGGGACTTCCAAAACGCAATTCCTTTTTGCCTATAATCTCCTCTACCAATTCCGGCTTCAAATACAGCATCACATAGTCAATGCCAGCCTTATCATAGGAGCTTCCATCATGGGACTGTTCACGGTTAAACAACATGACACCATTTTGGTGAGACGCCTGATATTGTCCGTCCAGGTTGTATTGTTGAATGCCACGCAGGGTTACGCCAACCGCATACTCCTCGTGGCAATGTTTTTTGTATGCAAAATCAGTAAAGCTGGCGGATAGTGCCAGCACGTCTTGCGACTTTTTATAGTTAAACCGTTCCATGCAGCACACCTCCCAAGCTTTAGATTAATCCGGATACTATAATGGCTGAGTATAACAAAAAAAGTGCCATGAGAATACTCAGTAATTTTTGGTGTCGATTCAGCAACGTTTTGAAAACCGTGCCAAAAACAACCCAACTGGAATAGGCCAGAAATCCAATGAAGGTAATTAGCACCACGAATAGAAACGATGATAATGAACTTTGATAAAAAGGCAATACATAACTTGGAATGACAGTGAAAGTAAACAAGACCACCTTTGGGTTCACAAATTGCATGATGAAACCGTTCCAAAATCCGGTAACTTGTTTCGGTGCATCCTCGGTGGTACCCATCTTGTAGATCTGGTACGCCAGATACACCATGTACAGACCGCCGACGATCTGCATCACTTTCAGAATTCCGGGCAACACTCCGGCAAGAAGCTGATTAAGAAAAGCTGAAGCGGTAAGCAGCAGACCAAATGCCAACGTAGCTCCCCAGACATAGTGCATTGTTTTTCGTGCGCCAACGATCTGTGTAGAAGAAAGAATTACGATGTTACTGGGGCCTGGGGTAAACGTAACGACGATGCAGTAGATTAAAAAAGATGCAAGATTCATGATGATGCTCTCCTCTGGTTGTAGTCTAGTTCCATGATCATACGTCCAGAGGGAGAAACCATATAGTACATTATTGCAGCAGGTACACCGTTAACAGCAGGAGCTTATTGTTAAAAGATAAGGGGTGGTTTTCTTTTTGAATGATTGCGTTTACAATTTAGACGATGTACATGGTGATCAGACCACTTGAGGAAGTGAACGGAATGAAAAAAATGCTGCTGGTATACATTTTACTAATCTCAGCCTTTGCATTGTATGTGTTGAGATTCGAATACACCAGTCAGGTAAACAGTTCGTGGGAAGACCGGGGGCTGCGCGGCGATATCGGAGAGACGTATATCATGATTACATTCCAGTCCGGGCTCGAGTATTGGAAAAGCCCGCTCAAAGGTTTCGAGGATGCCGCGGATGCGCTTGGCGTGACCGTAGAATATCGCGGTGCTACCCGGTATGATGCGAAGGAGCAGACCATGGTAATCGAGCAGGCTATCGCTCGTAAGCCCGCAGGCATTGCTATATCTGCAATCGATCCTCAATCGCTAGTTCCAGCGATCAACAAGGCAATCGACGCAGATATCCCTGTTGTATTATTTGACGCGGATGCACCTGGTAGCCAGGCCTATTCTTTTCTTGGGACAGATAATTACAAGTCGGGTGTAATGGCTGCCGATAAAATGGCTGAATTGCTGGGTCGTGAGGGAGAGGTCGCGGTATTAACTTTACCTGGGCAACAAAATCATGAAGAGAGGACGAAGGGTTTCCGCGATACGATCAAGGAGAGATACCCTTCCATGCAGATCGTTGAAGTTGCAGACGGACACGGTGATGCGATGGTATCCAGAGACGAAACACAGAGAATGATGAAGGAACATCCCGAGCTGGCGGGTATTTTTGTGACTGAAGCCACCGGAGGAGCAGGAGCGGGGGAAGCTGTTCAAACTGCCGGGGACAGACATCCATTGCAGATTATTTCGTTTGATACAAATAAGGCCACATTGGATATGATCAAGAACGGTACGATCTCAGCAACGATTGCGCAGGGAACCTGGAATATGGGATATTGGTCACTCCAATATTTGTTCCATCTGCATCACCAGTTAACGGTTCCGGCCCCATCCTCATCCGGTGAAAATGCACCGCTTCCCGTGATGGTGGACACAGGGATCTCTGTGGTGACACGCTCGGATGTGGATGATTACTATGCCAAATAACAAGGGAGATTTCAAGAGTCCAAGGCCTTGGAGCAGGAGAGCAATTCTCTCCACTTTCAGGAACGGGATTCGGCGTTTACGCTTGCGTAATATGCCCCTTCGCTACCAGCTGATGCTGCTTTTTCTGTTATTCGCCATTGTACCTTCCGTAGGACTTGGATTGCTTGTGAACTGGACGGTGGAGCGGGTAGTTGAGCGACAGGTTGAAGGGCATACCATGCAGCTGATTGGCAAAGTGAATGAAGCTCTGAACAGCAAAATGGAGAATTTGCAGAATATGACCTATCTGATTGCATTTGACCCGGATATTGATGCTTTTATGAACGACAAAAAGCCACCGAATGATGATGCAGGCATCGAACCGATGACCATGGACACCAATGCCGCAACGGAGCAAAATCGGTTATATGGCATCAAACAAACCTTGCAGGGGTTCACAACGTTGTATCCTGAAATCGCCGGGATTGTTCTCGTCAATGAAAGTGGTGACTATATTAGCAACGAGATGTATCCCCGGGCGGAACAGAGCCTGATCCAGGAAAAATGGTATCAAAAAGCTTCGGCCAATCCGGGCATATTCATGGTATTGGGTCAGCCAAAAGAGCGTAATCTCACGACACATGTACGCTACAAGGATGATGAGATTGTATCGGTTGCGCGTTCCATAACGGATGAAGCGTCAGGACGTGTACGAGGCGTTATTTTGATTGATCTTAAACTAAGGTCCGTCTCTCAGGCTGCTCGTAATGTAACCTTGGGGAAATCCGGTTATGTGATGGTGACGGATGCAGAGGGTCAAAGTGTATACAAGCCTGAGCATCCGCTAATAGAACACATTCCCACAGACTGGTTCCCCTCCGGTGAGAGTGGAACGTTTACCGCCGATACAGAAGGTGGAACGTTATTATTCATGTATCAGTCGTCTACCTTTACAGGTTGGAGAACGGTAGGGGTATTTCCCACAAGAGACTCGATATCCGAAGTACGCCAAATCCAGTTTTACGTGGTTAGCTTTGTATTTGTGGTGTGTTTGTTTGGCCTGAGCGCCTCTTTATGGTTCTCCCGTTCCATTGCTCAGCCCATTTTCCGGCTCATGTCCTATATGCGCAGGGCGGAGACCGGCAATCTCAGACCAGGCCGCTGGAGCGACCGGGCTGACGAGATTGGCATGCTTGGTAACAGTTATAACCGAATGCTGGCACAGATTCGACAACTTATATCACTAAATGAATTGCGGGAGCGACAGAAGCGCGACGCTGAAATGCGAAGTTTGCAGGAGCATATCAAACCACACTTTTTGTACAATACCTTGGATACGATTCATTGGATGGCACGCAAAGAGGGTGCAGAAGATGTGTCCGGCATGGTTGGCGCGTTATCTCGATTATTTCGCATAGGGCTTAGTAAAGGACAGGATTACATTCCGCTGCACTCCGAGATTGAGCATATGACCAGCTATATGCAAATTCAGCAGACACGATACCGCGATCGTCTTCAATATACATTGAATATTCCAGAGGAACTGCGGGATCTTTTTGTGTTAAAGCTGCTGCTTCAGCCCCTGATAGAGAATGCAATCTATCATGGAATCAAGGGCAGGCGTGGGCCGGGACACATTCGGGTGGAGGCCAGATTGGAGCATAACAGACTGCTGCTGACCGTTCAGGATAATGGAGCAGGCATGTCCAACGAACGGCTTGCCGAGATGCAGCATCTACTCGAAGCTCCTTTGGCCAGTTTGGAAGCGTCTTCGCCTGGGATAACAGGCAAAAGTTATGGAATGTTGAATGTGCAGGCCCGTCTCCGACTGTCCTTTGGCGATGAATACGGTATTGTGCTGGAGAGTCAGGAAGGTGAAGGAACGAGTGTGACCATCATTCATCCGTTGATGCGAGAGCTCCCACCAACCAAGCAAATCAATAACGAAGAGAGGCAGGAGAGTGAATGGGAAAATTCATGAAATCGGCAGTGACAACTTCCACTGAAACAGATGAGACATCCGCATCGACCACAGTAATGGAGATTACGCCGGATAGCCACATGACTAAGAAATACCGCGTGCTCATCGCGGATGATGAACCGATCATTCGTGAGGGGATTCGGGATGCCATTGACTGGACAACTCTCGGGATGGAGGTTGTTGGTGAAGCGGAAGATGGCGAGGAAGCGCTGGAACGGGCGGCTGACTTGGGTGTGGATATTGTTCTCGTTGATATGAATATGCCATTCCTGAACGGAATCGAACTAATCCGTGCCCTTCAGCAGAAGTGCCCGGGCTGTCGTTACCTGATCATCTCGGGACATGATGAATTTGCATATGCGCAGGAGGCGGTTCGTCTTGGCGTAGAGGATTACATCTTAAAACCTGTGCAAGCAGAACAATTATATGCTGCACTTGAGCGATTGCATCAGCGACTTACTGAAGAGCACCAGAGGACGGCATATGTACAACAGGCAGCTCATCAGATTGAACGTAATATCCCGTTGCTTCGCCAGCGATTTATGCTGGAGTGGCTGGAGGGGCAGGCTGAAGGGAGGGATCTGACGGAGCAGCTTGTGTTTTTGCGGCTGCCCGCCGTCCCACCTGTGCAGATCGGGGTCGTACGCTGGCCTGCCGCTGAAGCTCGTCAGACGATACTGAGAGAGAATGATCGTCAGTTGTTTCTGTTTGCAGTGGAAAATATAATTAGTGAACTGCTGGGGGACGTGCCACATGTCCTGTTTCGGGACGTAAGCGGGTTGATCGGCATGTGTCTGTGGCAGGAAGCCCCTGAAGAAATAGAGTCCCTTCTGGAACAGCAGATCAGTTCTTGCCTGAATATTTCCATTCATGCTCATGTGGAGACACATGCAGGGACACTGGAAGAAACGCCGGATACATACCGTCATTGCCGTGAACGGGTATTCGGGGAAGTGCAGTTGTCGCCTCTGGTTCGCCGGGCAAGACAACTTATTCACGAGGAGTATGCCGAGCGGGAATTGACCCTGGAATCGCTTGCTTCCCGTCTACAAGTATCTGCCGTATATCTTAGCCGTGTGCTGAAGAAAGAGCTGAATGATTCCTTTGTCACACTTGTCACGCATGCTCGCATTCGCAAGGCTATACAGTTATTAGATTCAACAACACTGCCGATCCACACCATAGCTGAGCGTGTAGGTTATGATACGCAACATTATTTCAGCACTGCATTTAAGAAAACAATGGGCATTTCGCCTGTGCAGTATCGAAAGAACGGGGGGGCAGCCTATCATCCTTCTGCGAATTAAATATCGTATTACAGTTGTTCACTTAGACATGTGATAAATGAGATGGATGTGTTCTACTTCGTGTGAAGCGAAGTGGAGCATGTCCTTTTTTTTGACTCTGGTATGGTATCTCGTGGATCACACTTATACTTTAAGCGTTTCCATCAAAAGTTAAATTTTTATAAAAAAGGTTCAAAACGTGCAAAGACCTTGCGGCATCTCCAATGCTACCATAGTCTCAGACAGGAACAGCAAGCAACAGGATGCACTACATGAATTGTAAGCGTTATCTTATAACTCATTCAGAACCGTATGACGTGAGGAAAGGGGAACTTCATATGAAAAAAGGAGCAATGCTCATCTGGCTTCTGGTGATGACCTTGATGCTCTCGGCCTGCAATCTGGCAGAGAGTGGCCCAGGCAGCAAAGAAAAGGGATATGTCGGTATATCGATGCCAACCAAATCATCAGAACGATGGGTGGGAGACGGGGAGAACATGGTCCGTCTGTTTCAGGAGCAGGGGTACAAAACCGATCTTCAGTATGCTGAGGATGTGGTCGAGAATCAGATTTCACAGATTGAAAACATGATCACCAAAGGTGTGGATGTCATGGTCATCGCGTCCGTGGATGGCAACACATTAACGGATGTAATCAAGAAAGCGCATGACGAAGGGATACAAGTGATCTCGTATGATCGGCTCATTCGTAATACGCCATATTTAACCTATTATGCCACGTTCGACAATTTTAAGGTGGGTGTGCTTCAAGCCTCCTACATCGAACAAAAGCTTGGGCTCAAGGATGGAAAAGGACCGTATAACATTGAGCTGTTTGGTGGCTCTCCTGATGATAATAACGCCTATTTCTTCTTCGACGGTGCGATGTCTGTCCTGAAGCCGTACATCGATTCCGGCAAACTGGTGGTACGCAGCAAGCAGATGACGATGGCCCAGATTGCAACCTTGCGCTGGGACGGTGCACTGGCCCAGTCACGGATGGATAACCTGCTGAGTGCGTATTACTCGGGTGATAATCTGGATGCAGTATTATCTCCTTATGATGGAATCAGTATTGGTATCATTTCATCCTTGAAAGGGATTGGTTACGGTACTTCGAACAAGCCGCTACCCGTTATTACAGGACAGGATGCCGAACTTGCCTCAATTAAGTCAATTGTGGCCGGGGAACAGACGCAGACGGTGTTCAAGGATACACGGAGGCTAGCGGAGAAGACGGTAGAGATGGCCAATAGTATTTTGCAAGGAAAACAGGCGGAAGTTAATGACAAAAAATCATATAACAACGGAATTGAGGTTGTTCCGGCGTATCTCTTGGATCCCATCTCGGTGGACCGTACAAATGTGGAGCAGGATATCGTTGGTACACAGTATTACACGAAGGAAGAAATCGGACTGAAATAATAAATGAAAGGAGCACATCCCATGGCCGGAATCATTCTGGAAATGAAAAACATCACCAAAACCTTTCCTGGCGTCAAAGCGCTGGAAAATGTCAATCTGAAAGTCCGTGAAGGCGAAATTCATTCCATATGTGGTGAAAATGGCGCAGGTAAATCTACGTTGATGAAGGTACTGAGTGGTGTATATCCACATGGCACGTATGAAGGCGACATTTTATTTCAGGGCAAAAATTGTGAATTCAAGGATATTAAGCAGAGCGAGGATCTGGGGATCGTCATTATCCATCAGGAGTTGGCCCTGATTCCCTACCTTTCAATCGCGGAAAATATATATCTGGGCAATGAGCGTGCCAGCAGAGGAATTGTTAACTGGAAGGAAACTTTTGTAGGTACACGGGAACTGCTCTCGAAGGTGGGACTGAGCGAAAATCCAAACACGCTGGTATCCAGCATCGGGGTAGGCAAGCAGCAACTGGTCGAAATTGCGAAAGCGCTCTCCAAAAAGGTGCGGCTGCTTATTCTGGATGAGCCAACCGCTGCGCTGAACGAGGACGACAGTGAAAATCTGCTGCAATTGATGCTGGAATTCAAGAAACAGGGCATCGCCTGTATTCTGATCTCACACAAGCTGAATGAGGTATCCAAGGTATCCGATTCGGTGACTATTTTACGGGATGGCAAGACAATTGAGACGTTGGATATGAAGAAGGAAAAAGTGTCGGAGGATCGGATTATTAGCGGAATGGTAGGACGTGATCTCACCAGTCGTTATCCGGAGCGTCATGCCACCATAGGTGAAGTTATCCTTGAGGTGAAGGACTGGACGGTATATCACGAACATCATGCCGAGCGGAAAGTACTGGATCAGATCCATATGAATATCAGACGTGGTGAGATTGTAGGGATTGCCGGGCTGATGGGCGCTGGGCGTACCGAGCTTGCTATGAGTATTTTTGGCAAATCCTATGGCCGGAATATTTCGGGTCAACTCATTAAGAATGGTAAACCGATCCACAACAATACCGTCACGGAGGCTATTCAGAACGGGTTTGCTTATGTGACAGAAGACCGCAAGGAATACGGACTCATTCTGATGGATGACATCAAGCGCAATATTTCCTTAACGGGTCTGAGCAAGCTGACGCGAAACGCGGTAGTGAATGAGCGTGAAGAAGTACTGGTGGCGGAAAAGATGAAGAAAAGCATGAACATCAAAGCACCAAGTATTTTGCAAAAGACCGGTAATCTGAGTGGAGGCAACCAGCAAAAAGTGGTGCTCAGCAAATGGATTTTTGCCGGACCAGATATTCTTATCCTGGATGAACCTACCCGCGGTATTGATGTGGGAGCGAAATTCGAAATCTATACGATCATTCATCGGCTTGCTGCTGAAGGCAAGGGCGTACTGGTAATCTCATCCGAGCTTCCGGAGGTTCTTGGCCTGTGTGACCGGATCTATGTGATGAATGCCGGACGAATCACCGGTGAAGTCAGCCGGGAGCAAGCATCACAGGAAACGTTGATGAGATATATGACCAAGTCTGGAGGCGGCAAGCATGGAAATGATAACAAAACTGTTCAAAAATAATATCCGTCAATACGGTATGATTATTGCCTTGGTAGTGATTATGCTTTTGTTCGAGGTACTTACAGGCGGGCTGTTGCTCAAGCCGATTAATATTACAAATTTGATTTTGCAGAACAGTTACATTTTGGTGCTGGCGATCGGAATGGTGCTGGTCATCATTACCGGGCATATTGACCTGTCTGTTGGTTCCATTGCAGCCTTTGTTGGTGCCGTTGCCGCAATTATGATGGTTGATTGGCAGCTTCCAGCTTGGCTTGCAGTCATCGCTTCCTTGCTGGTTGGCGCTTTAATCGGTGCATGGCAAGGCTTCTGGATCGCATATGTACGGATTCCGGCATTTATCGTAACGTTGGCAGGGATGTTACTGTTCCGCGGCTTAACGATGATTGTGCTGGAGGGGCAATCGATCTCTCCTTTCCCGGGTGGATTCCAGAAAATAAGCTCGGGTTTCTTGGCGGACATTCAATTCTCAGGTTTCGGTCTGGTATCTATCATTGTGGGTCTTGTGCTCACCGTCTGGTACATTGTCAATGAACTGCGGGAACGCCGTTCCCAGCGAAAATATGGATTCGAGGTTGTGTCACAGGGACTCTTTCTGCTCAAGTTGATTGTGGTGGCTGTTGTGACAAATCTGTTTACGTTTGTACTCGCAAGTTATGCAGGTATTCCGAATATTCTGGTTCTGCTGTTTGTCCTGATCGTTGTGTACTCCTTCGTGATGAATCGTACCGTCATGGGACGACATGTGTATGCGCTTGGAGGTAATGAGAAGGCCGCAGGTCTGTCCGGTGTCAAAACAAAAAAGGTAACCTTCTGGGTTTTCGTGAACATGGGGACACTTGCCGCGGTATCCGGGTTGATCTTCGCCGCACGTCTGAATGCGGCTACGCCAAGAGCGGGCACCAACTTTGAGCTGGATGCCATTGCGGCCTGTTTCATCGGTGGTGCTTCCGCTTCAGGGGGCATAGGTACGGTATTTGGTGCCATCATCGGTGGTTTGGTTATGGGTGTGCTGAATAACGGGATGTCCCTGATTGGTCTCGGTATTGACTGGCAGCAGGGCATTAAGGGATTGGTACTGCTGCTCGCGGTAGCGTTTGATATCTATAATAAAAATAAAAGATCAGCGTAACACTTGGTAAAATGAAAAAAACAGACCTTGATCTCAGGATCAGGTCTGTTTTGCTGTATGCCCAACTTATTTACATCAAGGCATCGAGGAAACGTGTGGCGATTCCAAAATAGATAAACAGGGACAAGATATCATTCAATGTGGTGATTAACGGGCCAGAGGCAACAGCCGGGTCGACTTTGAAACGACTAAGTAAAAGCGGGATGCATGTACCGGTCAGTGTACCAATGACCAGAGTGAGGAACAGAGATACCCCAATAATGGCGCCCAGCAGCCAGTCCCCTTGCCAGAAATAAGCGATGACAGTAATCAGCAATCCACATACCAAGCCAATCATGATGCCTACCTTGATCTCCCGACCAATCAGTGCGAGTACGGTGGCTTTGTCGAGTTTGCGTCCGATCAGTCCGCGTACCACAACAGCCAGAGACTGCGTTCCTGTGTTACCGGTCATACCTGCAATCATCGGCATGAAGAATGCCAGTGCTACAACCTGATTCAATGTATCCTCGAAGAAATCCACAATACTTCCCGAGATTAGACCAATCAATAGAAGCAAGATGAGCCAGGGAAGCCTGCGTCTGACGGCCACGAGTGGTTTGGTATCAAAGTCGATATCCTTGCTGCCGCCCCCCATCTTGGCCAAATCTTCACTGGCTTCATCCATAATAATATCGATGACATCATCCATCTGAATGATACCGCATAACCTGTGATTTTCATCCACCACCGGAAGTGCAATAAACTCATAACGCTGTAGAAGCTGTGCTGCTTCTTCCTGGTCCATATCTACCGTTGCATGGATCACCCGCCGGGTCATCAGTTCTTCAACCTGGGTCTTATCGTCAGCCAAGGCAAGGGATCGATAACTCACGACACCGACCAGTTTGCCTTCATTATCGGTTACATAGAGATAACTTGAGGCTGAGATATGCATGGTACCTTGCGATTGTCGTAAGGCTTCCTTGGCTGTCTCATGAGCGAGCAGGGTCCGATATTGATCTGTCATGATGCGTCCTGCCGTTTCCGGCGGGTAATTAAGCACGGATCGGATAATGGCAGAGTGATCCAGATTCATATTGGAGAGCAATTCTTCTCTGCGTTTGGCAGGCAAATCGTGCATGAACCGAATCAGATCACTTTTGTCCATCTGCTGCATGACTTCAAGTGTTCGTTCCGGCCCAAGTCGTTCAAACAGTTGAATCTGTTCGTGCAGCTTCAAGGTCTCGGCGAGATCCGCCAGAGCATCGGGTTTGAAAAGGAGCAAAAACCGATTGGTTTCTTCTTCAGGGAACTTTTTATATACAAGTGAGAGGTCGTAGGGATGCAGTTCTTTCACCAATTTATAGAAATCGGGAAGGTTCGGAGATTGTACATGTTGCACGAGTTGTTCGGTGATCTCCTCCACGGAGAAATCTTTTTTGGTATGAGGTCCGTTCATATCGACACTCCTTTCTATTCGGTCAGCTTCATATTTTTAAACGAAATGGGTTGGCGGTTAAACAAATGGAGAAAAAAGAGATTACCCAAAATGATATTGTAATCTTGCTCAAACATTCGATATGGGCTTACAAACAGCCGCTGCAAGGATATACTTGTTGTACAGCAACAGACGAGGAGGACATGCGCTAGTGGAAGTAGATATCAGAACACAATTGCTCAGCATGGTTGAGCCGGAGTATCAGAAATTCTCGGCTGCACTTATTCCCAACATCTCGAATGTACTTGGTGTAAGGTTGCCAGCCTTACGAAAAATTGCCAAGCACCTTGCCGCCGGGGACTGGCGCACGTATCTGGAAACGGCAGAGGATGAATATTTTGAAGAAGTGATGTTGCAAGCAATGGTCATTGGACATGTACAGGCTGATCTGGACGAGCTGTTAAAGGCTATTGAAACATTTGTACCGAAGATTGACAACTGGTCAGTGTGTGACAGCTTCTGTGCGGGACTGAAATATACGAAGGTCCATCCGGAACCCATGTGGGAATTCTTGCAGCCGTATCTGAGATCAGATCAGGAATATGAAATCCGGTTTGGTGTGGTAATGCTGTTGAATTTTTATCTGAATGAGAGATATATCGATCAGGTTTTATCCGCATTGGATCAGATTAGGCACGAGGCGTATTATGTGAAAATGGCAGTTGCTTGGGCCATCTCAATGGCTTATGTGAAACAACCTGAGGTGACTATGCGTTATTTGAACCATAATACCCTGGACGATTTTACGTATAATAAGGCACTTCAGAAAATCACGGAATCTTATCGCGTGGATCCAGAGAGCAAGCAGATGATCCGCAGTATGAAACGTAAGGTGAAGAAGCAGGTTACCTCCTAGTCCTAACATGAAGCATTCCACCGGGGAGAGGGCGATAAACGAATGAGAAAAAAGTTGATGTACACCACGATGCAGTTGGACGGTCGTCCATGGGTACTGCTCGCTACGGAACAGGGATTGTGCCGAGTGGTTATGCCCAACGAAACACTGGAAGATTGGAACGGCTGGATACAGAAAGTTGCACCTGGCGTGGAACTGGAAGAGAACGAGCATGCTCTCAAACAAACAGGTATGATGGACTGGCTGCAGTCTTATTTTGCAGGGGAACCCATGGCTTATACAGATGCAATCCCACTCGACTTGATCGGAACGAACTTTCAACAAGAGGTATGGAGAGAGCTAGGGCGTGTGCCTTATGGTGAAATTCGGACCTATGGTGACATTGCCGCTGCGATTGGAAGACCATCGGCTGTGCGAGCGGTTGGTGCTGCAAATGGGGCCAATCCAATTCCGGTTCTGCTACCATGCCACCGCATTATTGGGGCTAATCGCAAGCTGACTGGGTTCCGTGGAGGCCTGGAGATGAAGCGCAGACTGCTGGATATCGAACAGATTGAAGGCGTGACCGATGGAGGGCATGCGCGGTTTAATTTCTAAGCCTGATAATAGTTAGAAAGTGAAAGTCCAATATGAATTAAAGCATATTTATTATTTAGAGAGCATCATAAACAATTTTGATTATACTTTTTTTTCTTTATTTGGGATAAAATAAGTGATTTGCAATATGAAAGTGGTATATAATCTATGTGTGGTATATATATATCTTAAATACAACTACTAGGAATATGCATATTCAATGAGGATTCAAATTTAATTCAGAAAGGAGGAACTACGATGTCGTATGCTCCTCAAAAGCGTCATTCTAATCGAGCAAAGCGCTGGATCATTACGATTGGAGTATTCATAGTTGTTCAAATAATTTTTATCGCCATTGATGGCACTTTCTTGGAACCCAGTATAAACGATAGTGACAACGTATTGGCCAAAACGGTAAGAGGGGTTTTGGAATCAAAATTACTCACCGAACGGATTGCCCCGTATTCTTTTCCATTTTTTAATTTGTTTTTGATAGTTCACGTTGTTGCAATATTGATTCAAGCATTGGGAGATAGTATATCAGCTATATTTGCAAAAAGATAAGCAAACTAATGGCAGGATACTAAAAGATTTATAGAAATCCAATTTGCAAGCTGGTTATGGTAAACACCAGGGGCCAGCTTGTTATTTTCTCTGGATAACGTTCTTTTAAGATCACCTTATATCTATAATTCCTCTTTTTCAGTTTTCTCTCCACATCAGTCACTTCTAAATATCAAATGTGCAGTTTCAGAACGGACTGACTCTTTTATTTCTACCAAGCTTTTCCCTTAAGCAATCATTTTAATAATTCAAACGCATAAACAAGAGTGAGTTCTCAAAGAGTCGATGTTACGTGAGGAACGTCCGTTTGTAGCAAAGTAGAATTTTGAATTTTTTTGGCAATTATGGTAGAAATATATGATGGTTTATGATACAATAGTGGAAAAAATATGTAAATGTAGATTATATAGTTTGTTATCTTGGTGATCATCAATTAATATATTTATGGATTTGGACATAAAAAGAATTCTTACATAGATATATGAGGGGGGAATCACGGTTGGAAGATATACATATAAGTTCCGAGGAGTTAAACGGCGTACATCTTCACCTGTACAACACGAATAAATTTAAGACAGTAAGTATTATGTTAACGATGAAGTCGCCTCTCCAAGAGAGTTTGATCACTGCAAGAGCACTCATTCCCCATATCCTGAACGGGGGGTCAATACTTTACCCGAATCGTAAGTTGATACAACAAAAACTTGATAAATTGTACGGAGCAACTCTCCTTCTAGATGTACAAAAAAAAGGTGAAGATCATAGCATTGTTTTTAGGATGGAGATACCTGCGGACAAATTTCTTGATGATTCTGCTTCATTACTGAAGTCGTCTCTTGAATTATTGCATGAGATCGTTTACAATCCCTTAATTGAAAATGGAGGGTTTCATTCTATAATTGTTGAACAAGAGAAACGTTCCTTAAAACAACGGATTGATTCAATACATAATGAAAAAATGCTATACGCGAATGTTCGCTTGCTAGAAGAGATGTATAAAGGTGAGCCTTACCAAATTCCAGCATTCGGAAGAAAAGAAGATATTAATTCACTGGATGCCATATCAATTTATCAAGCCTATGAAAATATGCTTCAAACGGATCGTTTTGACTTATTTATTGTGGGTGAATTTAACGAAGATCAGGTCAAATTAATGGTGCAGAACATCTTTTGTGAACAACATAACAATGAATTTATGAAAGGGTTTTCTTCTGCAGGTGTAACTGTAAATGATATTAAAGTTATTCAAGATAAAATGGACGTAAAGCAAGGTATCCTTTTGTTAGGGTACAGAATTTCTTCGACAATACAAGATGAGGATTACGAGGCTGCAAGAGTGGCGAATGCTATTTTTGGCAGGTTTCCATCTTCCAAACTATTTCGTAATATACGTGAAAAGGAAAGTCTTGCTTACTTCTCTCATTCCCAAATGGAAAGCAATAAAGGATTATTGATCGCTATGGCAGGGATTGATTTCATTCATTATGAACGTGTAGTTGAAATGATTAGAGAACAAGAGCGTGCCATGAAACAAGGTGAATTTACAGAGGCGGAAGTTGAACAAGGTAAAGGAATGTTGATTAATCTATTACTGGAAGCGCATGATTCTCCTGTAGGAATTATGGACATATTCATTCAATCTGTGGATAGTGGATTATCTATTGATATACATGATCAGATTCAAAGAATTAGTAAAATATCAAAAGCTGATGTCATTTGCGCCGCTAAAAAGTGGAAACTGGATACGATCTATTTCTTGAATAGAGAGGAGTGAATGAATTGCACCCCATTATTTATGAGGGATTAGAAGAAACCATATATTATGAAAAGCTCGCCAATGGCCTTGAAGTGTACATACATCCCAAGAAAGACTTCCATAAAACAGTTGCTACATTCACAACTAAGTACGGTTCGATAGACAACAAATTTTCACCTGAAGGAAAAGATTATTCAGTTCAATTCCCGGATGGAATAGCCCATTTTTTAGAACATAAGATGTTTGAATGTGAAAATTGGGATGCATTTCATAAATTTGCAGAGCAAGGAGCCTTTGTTAATGCATTCACCAGTTTCACTCGTACGGCATATACATTATCAGCTACATCTCGCATAAAAGAGAATCTCACAACTCTTCTTGATTTTGTTCAGGAACCCTATTTTACAGATGAAACGGTAGAAAAGGAAAAAGGTATCATTGAACAGGAAATAAAAATGTATGACGATAATCCAGATTGGCGTGCACGATTTGGTGTTCTGGATAATCTGTATAAGAGTCATCCAGTTAAAATCGATCTGGCAGGAACAATTCCTTCAATTCAACAAATTACAAAAGAGGATTTGTACACTTGCTATAATACATTTTATCACCCGAGTAACATGTTGCTTTTCGTTATTGGACCTGTAGTTCCTGAAGAAATTTTAAGGCTTGTTCGAAGCAACCAGGAGCAAAAAGAATTTCCTGAAACTAAAAAGATTCGCCGTTTTTTTCCTGAAGAAGGTGCTGCAGTGAACAAAAGCTCAAGTGTTATAAAATTGCCAGTTCCGATTCCTAAAGTTTTTATTGGATACAAAGAATCATTTCCGATAAAACAAGGACAAGAGATACTTAAATATGAGATGTCATTAAATGTTTTGCTTGAGTTGATGTTCGGAATCGGTTCAGAAGCTTATGAGAAAATGTATGAGAATGGTTATGTGGACAACTCATTTAATTTCGAATATACACATGAAAAGAATTTTGGGTTTTCGATCATAGGTGGAAACAGTCATTCGCCTGAAGACGTAATTAAAATTATAAGTGAAACCATCGAGAAATTTAAAAAGGACTCCATCAATCAAGACGATGCAGAACGTGTTATTAAAAAAGAGATTGGTGCATTTTTAAGTGCCATTAACTCGCCTCAATTTATCGCTAATCAATTTACACGTTATCGTTTTAATGACTTGGACTTATTTGACGTATTGCCAATACTTGAGAGCTTAACAGCATCTGATCTTGAAGAGGTACTGCATGTACACTTTTCGAGTGATTCAAGAACAACATTAATTGTAAAGGACAAATAGAAGACAGAAAATCAGGAGCTGAGAGAATGTCAAACCTTTTAGAAATTAAAAATGTTAGAAAATCCTATGGAAACAAGGTTGTCTTAAAGGGGATTTCATTTAATGTCCCATCCGGATCAATTGTTGGTTTTATTGGTGATAACGGTGCGGGGAAATCAACAACATTCAAAATTGTATTAGGGTTAATTTCCAATGACGATGGCATGGTGAACATATTTGGAGAAGAAAATATAAATAAAAACCCTAAAATCAAAGAGAAGATTGGCGTCGTATTTGATGCAGCTAATCTGCCGGCTCATCTTACAATAAAGCAACTGAATAAAGTTTTTGGCAAATTGTTTGATTCTTGGGATCAGGATAACTTTCATCGTTTAGTTAGTTCTTTTTCTCTCCCTGTAGATAAAAAGGTAAATGAATTTTCACGTGGAATGTCAATGAAACTGTCAGTTGCTGTTGCATTGTCGCATAATGCACAATTATTGCTTCTTGACGAAGCGACAGGAGGGCTTGACTCCTCATCAAGAGAAGAGGTGTTAAATGAGTTGAAAAGTTTTGCCAGCAAAGAAAATGGGGGTATATTACTTTCCTCTCATATAATGAGTGATATTGAGAAAATAGCTACTCATCTTGTTATTATAAAGGAAGGTGAAATTTTGCTGAATGCAGAGAAAGATGAAGTTTTTGAAAAGTATACAATTGTAGATATGGACATGGAAAAACTTAATTCCCTTAACCAAGATATCGTGGTTGCCAAAAGAAACTTTGATACGTATTACAGTGTACTTGTATCCGATAAAAAGCAATTACCGCATGATCTGGTGACTAAGCCCATCTCAATGGATGACATCAGCTTATTATTAACAAGGAGTAATGAATAAATGAACGGTTTATTATTGACAAGTTATTATTTAGTTTATCGGAGTTCCTTTTTATATACGGGACTGGCCATACTGTTATCGGTCATCATTTTAACATTTACAGATGCCTCAATGCACCGGTTAGTTGCACTGTTAAATATCTTACTTATGGTGATGTCTGCCCTTGACGTAATCAAATTCGAGGGTAAGTCGGGTTATGATAAATACGTTCTTACTCTACCTGTCAGTAGAAGTACTATTGTACAAAGTCACTACCTCTTCTATTTTTTGGTGGTAATTTACGGAGTTATACTGTCGTATAGCATCTTTTATATATATGATCTGGTGTCAGGCACGCCGATCAATGAGATGTCCAATTCTATCTTTTTTGGGATTTTCGCAGTTCTTGTCACTGGTGCAATAAACTTTCCATTATACTACATCTTTGGTCCAGAAAAATCGGATTCCATTACATTGGGGAGTGTAGGTGGGGCGATATTGATTACGATTGTTTCACAAAGCTTGGTTGGTTATGTGGCATCATTCTTTAACCCGAACAATCCAGATCTACTTGCCCCGATTATTTACTTAATATTTGGTGTTATTGTTTATATTGTATCTTTATGGTCTGCTATTCTAATATACCGAAGGAAAGAATTTTAAGAATGACAATTTTATAAAACAGTCTCAAAATTTTTTTGAAGACTGTTTTAATGGTTAATTCGTCTAACAACGTTAATTAATTCGATAATAGAGTATGTTAAAGCTAAATCGGAGGGGTTATGTATGGAAGGAAATATGCTATACAATCTATATTTAAAACCAAACTCGGAATATTACGGTAAATTGGAGAATGATGAAAAAAAGCAGAATAGGTATGAACTTGGTGACATTCCTGATACATATGCGGTTATCTCAGATCGTGAATCGGTTTGGAAGCACTATCATGTTAAAGGTTCACGACTTCCTGATCAGGGATGGAAAATTCATGTTACAGCGTTATTCGAAGAATCACAGAACCTGCTAGATCGGGTTTCTAAATTATGTATAGATGAGCGGATTGAGTTCAAGCACCTCAAGGATAGACAAAGTTTTATCAAAACGAATTCGAAGAATGCCAATCGTGCTTCTTCGGGGAAGTTTATAACAATATACCCTGTGAATAACGATGTCTTTGTAAAATTGTTAGACATGTTATGTCTGGCAACCCAAGGGTTTAAGAAAGGCGCATATATACTTAGTGATAAGAGATGGAAAAATAGTAATGTATTTTACAGATATGGTGGATTCAGAAGTATATATAATGAATATGGAGAACATTGTATTAAGGATGAACAAGGTAATCTAGTTAAAGATGAGAGAACGCCCTTTTATCAGGTTCCTGATTTTGTGAAAGATTTTGATGATTATCTGAATTCACTAAATTATTCTGATGATCTGGAAACTAAAGGGGATGGCAATTTAGAGCGATATGAGATTGAAAGTGCACTTAGCTATAGTAATGCGGGTGGGGTATACCGTGCGACTCGAAAGAAAGATAACCTGAATGTGATTATCAAGGAAGCCAGGCCAAATGCTGGTTTGGACGGTTCAGCTCGTGACTCCTTATCGAGACAGATAAAGGAATATGATGCTTTAGTGAAGCTTAAAGATGTAACGGGCGTTGTAAGTTTAATAGAGTATTTTCAAGAATGGGAGCACTACTTTTTGGTGGAAGAATTCATTGAAGGGGGAGACTTAAGGCAGTGGCTCGCTCAACACTTTCCATTCTTTAGAGATGATGAGCGTATGCGTAATCATGCCGCAAATGTTAAAAAGGTATTGTTGCAACTTTTTACGCTGATAGATCAGATGCATAAAAAAGGAATAGCCATGGGTGATTTTCAGCCAGCGAATATAATGGTGGCTGATGACTTAACCGTGAGGCTAATTGATTTTGAAACAGCTATGCATGTAACCTCCAAAGACAAACCCACTATGATGACCATCGGATTCGCATCCCAGGAAATGAAGATCAGTGGAGCGAGAGATTGGTTTGGATTAAAGAAATTAACAAAGTATCTGGCTCTTCCAGTGTTATCTTCGGAAGTTTTAGATGAGTACCTACAATACAATCACTTCAGATGGATAAAAGAGATTTATGAAGATTCATTCTACCAATTTATTGTAGATTTACAAGAGAAATGTGACCAAAAAATAAGAAATTACCAAGAGTATTTTCCTAAAGAAATGGTCCTTTCTGATAAAACAAGTGACTTTAACATTTCCTCAATCACGAAGAAATTAATAGAGGGCATGCAGGATAATTTAACAAATGATGAAAGATTTGTTCATGGAGATATCCGCCAGTTTGAGATGAATGGGGGTAAATTCAACTTTTTAACTGGTGGGACTGGTGCTGCTTTTACACTTATCAAAAATAATACGAACTCTCTAGAAGTCGATAAGTGGATCCAAGACTTTTTGTTAGGAAATTTAAATACTATTGAATCTAATGGTATGTTTGATGGGAAAACAGGGATATTGGCTTTATTGTATGACACAGGTTATGAGGCAGTTGTCTTAAATGAATTGAAGAACATAAGAGCTAATATGAACGAATCCAATATTTCTTTGCGCTCAGGTCTTTCAGGAATAGGGCTGTTCATCATCAGTTTATATTTAGAGACAGAAAATGATGAATATTTACAGTTCGCGAAGGAAATTGAAGAATCAATTGAAAGAAATCGAAATAACGATGCGCGGTTTAGCACGAATGACTGGATGGCAGTAGGGATAGGAGTAATTGATGGGTTATCAGGTGTCTCTCTCTTTTATTCCGCCATGTATTCCATTACGAATGATAAACATTATTTGGAAATAGCTAGACAATTAATAAAGGAGGATCTAGAAAAAACAATATTTGATGAGGTAACCGGCTCTCTACAAACATTGGATAATCGAAATCGTCAATTGCCCTACCTATCAGGAGGATCGATTGGAATTGGAATTGCAATATGGTTTCTAAATCATGTAAGTGGAGAAGATGCTTATCAAGAAGAAATCAATGCGATTACAAAGTTGTCACAGATCTGTTCCACTATTAGTGGTGGGTTGTTCGATGGGGCAGGAAGCTTCCTTTTAATTCCTTCTTTGATGAAAAATAACGGGGGACGTGAAGTAATTATTAAAGAGGTATTGAGCCTTCTTAATTTATTCTTAATTGATAAAAATGGATATTATGTATACCCCGGTCAATTCTCATATAGGCTAGCGGATGATGTGTATACAGGTAGCTCGGGAATAATACTGGCATTGATGGGCATCGTCAAAGATAACCCGCTCTATTGGTTGCCACTTGTCAATTCAGATGAATTTCTGACAAGAACTAAAGCTCACGATGTTTCAGTAACGAGTTAATAAAAATTAGTTGAGAATATATGGGTATATTGTTGAACATAAATTTTCGGAGGAGGTGAAAACAATGAATGCAGTGTTGGAATTGCAGAAATTATCCAATAACAAAGAGGTCAAAGGTCATGCTGTGGAAGCAACAGTAACAACAGTTACAGTAACCATTTTTCTTTCAACTTTAAGTAATCATTGCTAAAAAGTGAGTATCATTCCGGAAAAGGAGGTGAAAACAATGAATGCAGTATTGGAATTGCAAAAACTAGCGAAAGACAAAGAAGGTAAAGGCCAAGCTGTGGATGGAACAATTACAACCACATGGACTGTAACTACGTTTCTTTCAACAATCAGTAACAGCTGTTAAAAGTATAATTTCCACTCAGAAAAGGAGCTGAAAGCAATGAAAGCAGTATTGGAATTGCAAAAATTAGCAAAAGACAAAGAAGGTAAAGGTCAAGCCGTGGATGGAACAATTACAACCACCTGGACTGTAACTACGTTCCTATCAACAATCAGTAACAGCTGTTAAAAAATCTATGAAATAGAACTGCAAAAAAAACGCGCCATTTTACTAACTTCAATAACTGGTTGCTTAGCTGATTTTAGCTGATCTTCAGCTAAGCAACGCATTATTTTAGATACAAACCAACCATTAAAAATTCAATAGAGGTGAAAAAAATGGAAAAATTACTGGATTTAGCTAAAATTCCCGAGCCATTTGAGGAAGGATCAGTACAAATCTGGCTTGACTCAAACCGGGCTGACTTTGTTTTGAAAGCTCATTTTGATGAAAATATTCCTGGTGGAAGCAAGGGGAATGATTTTATTGATGAAACTGTTAATTTTATTAGCGAAATTGCACCATTGACGAAGTATAAAAAGATCATTGATTTAGGTTGTGGTCCAGGCCTGTATTCCCAAAGTTTAGCTGCTAGGGGTTATGACGTTGTTGGTGTGGATTTTAATGAAAAATCAATTGAATACGCAGTTCACGAAGCCCAAAAAAAGGGTTTAATAATAGATTACAGAATCGAAGATATGACTAACATTGAGATTGAACAGGAGTTTGATCTTGCTCTACTAATCTATGAAATCTATAGTGTCTTTAATCCGGAAAACAGAAAAAAAATACTTAGCAATATCCATCGTGGTTTAAAGTCCGGAGGATTAGTTCTATTAGATGTGTTATCGGAGAATAGTTACGAAAAATTTGAGCAAAATTTTATGTGGGGTTTAACTAGAAAAGATAATCCATTTTCGGATAAAAAACATTTATCTTTATTTGCTTCAATAAAATATCCTGATCATGTGACTTTGTCAAAAAATGTTCTCGTTTTTGGAGATGGTGAGCTAGTTAATTATCATTACTGGAATCAACATTTTACGATTGAAAGTTTGGAAAAAGAAGTGAATGATGCCGGATTTACTCTCGAAAAAATATACGCAGATGTGAATGGCGGAGAGTATCAAGCGGAGGGGGAGTCCTTCGCGGCGGTTTTAAAGAAGAAATAAGGATTATGTCCCGCCACCGACAGTTTTCACATTAAATGCTTCGTCTCGAACGTCCTCTCTCTCCAGTCATGCATGGAATTACCCTGGTTCTTTACTTTTCGGTTCATGCTGCGGATCCTCTGCTTACTCTCTCGATCAACGCGAGAGGATTCCGTTATTTTCTGGAGAGACTTATGATGTGAAAAATCATTCGGAGCAGTATGCTTCAGATTATCCATATCACTTCATGTTTATCTCCATAAAGCCTAGAGATAGTCCAAGCAAGCGTCATATTTACATAATAAGTTTTGTATGCTATTAGAGCGTTGACATAAGCGACCAGCACATTGAAGGCATGACGGATGAAGGGCATGCGTGGTTTCGTTTTTAATGAGATTGGATGAATGTATAGACAGATGGATGGAAATTAAATCTCTGATAGGAGATTGAACGCGTAGGACAGGCACTGGATTGTGTCTGTTTTTTGGCATTCTTTGATCCGTAGCGAGCCAAACGATCTGCATATGGGACACCAACGTTTTATATATTTTTGCCCAGTGAACCCTTATGGTACCATGGTTTAATAAATAATTAGATGCATGATGTACGAAAAAACGGACTGAAAAGAGGGGTGACATGATGAAGCAGGCTTATTGGTTAACAAACGTGATTGTGGAGCGGAGTTATATTCGGGAAGGGCAACAGGTGACGGGGACACGGACAAGCCCCGCTCATCTGCGGATTAAAGATGGAGTGATCGCGGAGATTGTGGAAGGAAACAACCCGCTGTCTAGCGATCTACCACAAGTAGATAGCAAGGGACTTCTGCTGTTGCCTTCGTTCGAGGAGGCACATATTCATCTGGATAAAACCTACTACGATGGGCCATGGACAGCCGTTAAGCGTATTTCCAGTATTTTTGAACGTATTGAAGAAGAGAAGGTTCTGTTGCCCAAGTTGTTACCAGATGCCCAGCGTCAAGCGGAGAGTATTCTGACCTTGATTCAGGGGTACGGCTCCACTCATGTACGTAGTCATTGCAATATTGAACCCGTCAGTGGCTTGAAAAGACTGGAAGCGACGCGGCAGGCTCTGGAATCATTTTCGGGCAAAATCTCTTCGGAAATCGTGGCTTTCCCGCAGCATGGACTGCTTCGCTCCCATTCAGTGGAGCTTATGGGCCAAGCGATGAAGGAAGGTGCAACGCATGTGGGCGGACTTGATCCTCATACGGTGGACGAACAGATCGAGAAATCACTGAACGCCATGGTTGAACTGGCTGTTCAGCACCAGGCGGGCATTGATATACATCTGCATGATGGCGGGCAGGCTGGCAAACAAACGCTGCTGGAACTCGCAAATCTGACAGAAGCAGCAGGGCTTCAGGGTAAAGTTACGGTAAGTCATGCGTTCTGGTTCGCCCGCGCAGAGCAGCAGGAAGCAGAAGACATGGCGCAGCGAATGGCTTCGCTTGGGATGAGCATTGCTTCTACGGTGCCTATTGGCAGAACGATGATGCCTCTTCCCATGCTCCACGGTATGGGTGTGAACGTGAAGCTGGCCACAGACAGCCTGACGGATCATTGGTCTCCTTTTGGCAATGGGGATATGCTTGAGAAAGCGGGACGATTCGCAGAACTGTACGGATATAGCGACGAACTGTCCTTGTCTCAATCTTTGGCATGGGTAACAGGCGGGGTTACACCGCTGGATTCACAAGGGGAACAAGTCTGGCCGAAGGTAGGCGACACCGCGAGTTTTGTATTGGTGCATGCGAGTTGTTCGGCGGAAGCTGTTGCGCGGCGATCTGCGCGGCAGGCCGTATGGTACAAGGGGCAATTGGTCAGCGGATCAACAGCGGATTGAGGAAAATAGAGCGGGTGCAGCCACGGGAAACCGTGGTTTTTTGGCATGGGAGAAAAAGAGGAAAGAACTGTTCGCAACTACCACATTTTGGGTTATGATGGACGTAGTTAATGAAGGGAGTATTACAAATGAAGATTGAGTATGCAACGGAAGCTGACTACGACTACATCATTGAAAGAGATCGGCATATCCATCAGCCACTTGTGAAAACGAAGATTAGTGAGAAAGAAATATTCATCCTATGGGACGAGGACGAGGGATCAAGAGTTGGATGGATGAGGTACGGGTACTTTTGGGATAACCTTCCCTTCATGAATATGATCTGGATTGATGAACCCTATCGAAACGGCGGATATGGCAAAAAAGTGGTACATCACTGGGAAAATCTAATGAAGCAACAAGGCTTTGATACGGTGATGACTTCAACGCAATCAGACGAACATGCGCAACATTTCTATCGAAAGCTGGGGTATGTTGATGCAGGGGCTCTGTTGCTGGATACACAACCCTTGGAGATTATATTGATCAAGAAAATCTAGTGAATAAGCTTGCAAGGAGAGAGGATTGTGGGTATGGAACAAGTGACGTTACAACCTATAACCAAAGAAAATGAACTTGAGTGCATCCACCTTAAACCACGGGAAGATCAACTGGATTTGGTCGCAAGCAATGCGGATTCATTGATCCATGCGACGAAGGAGATTACGTCCAAACCATATGGCATTTTGGCAGAGGTTCAGATGGTCGGTTTTATTTTATTTGATAACGAGATCTACAATGACGGGTATTACTGGATTCTGCGCTTCATGATTGATGAGAAGTACCAGGGGAGGGGTTACGGCAAACTTGCCATTCAAGAAGTGATTCATATGTTGCAAGAGAGAAGTGACTGCCAGCAAATCAGGGTATCCCATGTTCCACATAACATTGCGGCAAATGTGCTGTACAAACGTTGCGGGTTTCAAGAAACGGGAGAGTTTGAAGACAACGGTGATATCATTTTAAGTTATCAATTGAGGTAACAGGGAGGAGAAGCTTGATGATAAGAGAGGCAGAAGCTAGGGATGCAGCGGTTATCGAAAGGCTGTATACAGAATTATTGCCGAACAACTTAAACACAAAGGTGCTGGCAGAACGGATTGAAGAAGTTCGGAATAACCCAAACAGTTTCTTGTTTGTGTATGAACTGGGTGATCAGGTGATCGGCACGGCTCATTTACATATTTGTCTGGATGCTTTGGTGGAAAATAGACCATTCGGCGTAGTTGAGCGGGTTATCATTACGGAACATGTGCAGAGCAAGGGATATGGATCTGAATTGATGAAACATATAGAGCATGTATGTGAGCAGAAAAATTGTGTAAAGGTGTTTCTTACGAGCGGATCATCCAGAAACGAAGCACATCACTTTTATACGAAATTGGGGTACAACGGAGAATCCAGCAAGGCATTTAAAAAGTATTTATAACTTATAACATTCATCAAGGAAAAGGAAGTAGAAGCAAAGAAATGAAAGATAACAAACATCCGGTTCAAGATCTCCGACTCATCGTTACCTTGCTCGTGGCTACTTTATGTTGTCTAGGTGTTGTGATGTATTTACGTGCCCAAACAGATACGAATATGTATCGATTTTTAAGTTGGGATATGTTCCTGGCATGGGTACCATTCATCATCTCATCCTGCATTAGATACATATTCAATAAGAAATTAACCACAACGAGCTTGATATGTATGGGGCTGATGTGTGGAGTCTGGCTCTTTTTTCTGCCCAATGCGGCCTACCTTTTTACGGAGATTCTGCATTCATTCAGATATTTTGATGCTCAAGGGGAAGTTAGATTTTGGGTTAATATTGATTTTTGGTATGGACTCACCCTGACGTTTGCCGTAGCGATCATCGGATTGCTGCTCTCGACTTGTTCAATCATTCAAATCCATGGCATGTTAAGCAAATTAATAAATAAGTACATTAGCATGATGGTTGTCGGTGTTATTTTGCTATTGAGCAGTATAGGGGTTTACATTGGGAGATTTAATCGGTGGAATTCGTGGGATGTATTATCCCGACCTGGGAAGATCTTCGTGGATCTTGTGAATGATTTTAATGCAGCGAACAGCATAATGGTTGAGTTTGTTGCCATTGTATTTACGGTTCAACTTTTTGGCTACGTTATCGTATCTTTGCTAACCGCAAGGTCGGGTAACTAATTATTCCATTTGAAAGGGTGAAGGAGGCAATATCACACGATGGGTAATCTTAATTTTATCGATAAACTTCCTCACATTAGTGAATGCAAACAGATTCTAAAGGCAGCAGCTATGCTGGATGCCATTTTGATGCCGGAATGGGAGTACAGGTATTACTCGTATAATTCCCAGTGGGACACGAATGAGCAAATGGCATCGATGAGAGATGGGCAAGGAGATCATTATTTTGCAATATTCAGTCCGAATGGGCTGATTATTAAAGGCTTTGATAAAGAGTATACACTTCAGCATAAGGTTGATAGGAGTGAGGTGGTAAAAAGCGTTCCAGAAGCATTTAATACTTTTGTGGTAGAGCCGGCATTTGTAATGGATCAGACGACGTTCTGTATCTGGAGTGTGGCGGATCAGGAAGGGTGGTCTGCGGGCACGGAGCTTGGGGATCATGAATACGAACTGTTAGAGATTTTGGTAGGCGGCGCGAAATATTATCATGCTTGGGCACAGGATTACTACGAGATAGCGTTGGATATCAAACTGGTTGAACAGGTATTTGATATGAAGCCGATCGATGAGGTCTTACTACAGCAATTAAATGATGAACTGAAATTAAGTGATATCGAAGGTGAAATTGCAGAAATTGGATACCGGATAAGGATATGAAGGTATGAAGGCTATAACCCAGGAAATTACGGAGGAATTGTTGGCTGTGATGGATATGTACCAAAGAATCGCGCGGCAATTGATCGACCAACTGATATTGGAAACCGATCAGCCTGATCGGGCGGAAATTCTCGAAGGTGCGTACCATTTGCTGACCAATGCGGATGTAATCCACGGAGAAGAAGAATTAACGGGAAATTGGTATTTTGATGTTCACGGCGAGCATTGTATGTTCAAGAATACAGAAACAGGGCAGACATTAGAGGTTTTCCTTGGTAGTCTTCGTATTTCGAGAATCCGTTTAAGGACATGTCAGATTTCTTCGAACGTATGGAGGCACAACATGTGTTAATTCATGTTCACGGGGTGGCGTATAGAAAAATGATTTGATTGCTTGCCATTTAATTAAAACTGAGGAGGAATTACGTATGGGTTTAACTGAGTGGTCTACAGATATTCTTCAATATGATCTGTCGGATGAATATTCGATTCGCAAAGCTGATTTTGCCGAATGGGGATTATATTGCACGGTTTATTATGATATGCGTTATGTCGGATTTTTCAGGGAAGAAGAGTTCAGTTCTTCCAAGATCAGTGCGTACTGGATTTACAAAGGGGAAAGCAAAATAGGTGGCGTGAGAATGGAGCCTAACCAGATGTATCATTTGTTTTTTATCCCGCCATTCCAGCAGTGCTTTGAGGTATTGAAGCTCCTGAAGCATAAATTATTACAGTGGTCGGATCGCACCAAACGTATTCTGACCTTTGAGATTCTTCCAGACCAAGTCGATCTATATGCAAGAGCTGGATTCTGGCCAGTGGAGTTCAGATGTCGCTGGATGCAGCGGCCTACAGATCATTTTGAAATCGAATGGGACAGCAGGGTAACCGTGAAGAGTCCAGAGATTATTGAAAGTGAAACCGGCACCCAAAAATATGTGAATGAAGATGAGATTGCTCAATGTGACCTAGAGAGTTTTGCAGGAAGTCTTGAAGCTACACGAAGAAAACATACCACGCTTGCAGATTTTACACCAAGCGATGACCCTAATTATACCAATGAGATTTTGACCCAAGCGTCCACGCTTGTATACGACAAGGAAACGGGACAGCTTATTGCAAATTGTCGCTTGTGCTTGCAAGATAATCAGGCTGCTGTATATAGCATAGGGGTTCGGCCGGCATATAGAGGAAGAGGGCTTGCTACACTGATGTTACAGAGAGCTTTGAATGCGCTTAAGGGTCAATATCCCGTGCTGCGATTGTATGTGATGCAAGGAAATGATGCGGAGTCCGTGTATCTGAATCTGGGATTTATTCCGGGTGTGCAGGAGATTCAGACGATGTATATTCCTGAGGAGGAATCACAATGAAGGTTGCCATCTTAACCGATATTCATGGGAATTTTCCTGCGCTGCAAGCGGTATTGGCTGATATCGATTCCAGAGGGGATGTTGAGCATACATTTTGTTTGGGGGATATGATCGGCATCGGACCTTACTCCAATGAAGTGATTGAGATGCTGTACAATCGTGAAAATATGATAGCGATTTCGGGGAATCACGAAGAAGCCGTATTGAGCTTACTCCAAAATAAGGGTCCATTAGAAGGACATAAAGGCATAGCTGAGCACCATGAATGGATTGGTCAACATCTAAGTGCAGAATCGATCAAGAAAATCCAAGCTCTACCGAAATTCGTTGAAAAAGAGGTAGAAGGACATCGCTTCCTTTTGACTCACTATCATATGAGCAACGACAAGTTGGATGTCATCGACAAAGAAACATCCGGAACCAAATTGGATGCAAGATATCAGGGGACGGCCCATGATTTGGTTTGTTTTGGTCATCATCATATTCTTCATTATTATAGGACAGATCAAAGAGTATATCTGAATCCGGGAGCTTTAGGCTGTAATGATCTTGCCATTGCCAGATATGGTATTGTGGATCTCCAAGAGAGCAAACTGGATGTGAAATTCATTGGCGTTCCATACGACAATAGGGAGTATCTGAAATCATATGAACGGTTGAACGTTCCGGATCGGGCTTTTCTTTTGAAGGCATTCCATGGGAATCAGTTGGAGAGAGAGGGGGTGTAGACGGAGTAAACGTTCGTAGCAATGTGCTGCTACTTTGGAAAGGAGAGATGTACATGGGAATGATCATTATGTTGGTGGTGTATCTCTTCCTCGGTATTTATGTTGTGAAAGTTGGAATAGATAACTCAAAAAATAGCCAGCACACCAAAGAAATATTATCAGAGTTAAGGGAGATTAAGGAACTGTTGAAAGAGCGAAGGTAAAGAGGAGGGATGTACCTGTGTCTCGAGCACCATTTCAAATATTAGTTTTTCCTTATACCAGGTTGAAAGATTCAAATGACTATGCATACGCTATCTTTCGAAGATTAAGAGAAGATTACTGGCAGGGCATAGCTGGGGGAGGGGAAGATGAAGAAAAACCATTAGAAGCAGCCATGAGAGAAGCGTTTGAAGAGGCGGGAATCCCTTAAATAGTCAATACAGGAGCCTTAATTCAAGCTCGACTCACTCCGTGGTAGATGTGGTTGGTTATTTTATGTGGGGACCTGATACATTTGTTATTCCTGAGTATTGCTTTGGAGTAGAACTGGATGAAATGGATCTGTCTTTATCCAATGAGCACTCAGAATATAAATGGGTGGCTTATGAAGAAGCTCTTGAAATACTTAAATGGGATAGTAATAGAGTAGCAATCTGGGAATTGAATCAAAGACTGATCAGAGAGTCATTGAAATAGACATGTACTCAAGCGAGGTGGGATGACTTTGATTTACGATTTACAAGGTGAAGCCAATATGGAGCCTATTGTTGGAATGTTATTTTCCGCAGTAACAGAGAATAGTCAGCGACTTAAATCGATTACTGAGGGGATGTCGCAAGAAGAGGTAGATTACAAAGGGGAACAGAACCAGTTTAATAGTACAGCTCAATTAATACGACATATTACGTTTGTTGATATGAATTGGGTTTATAGAATAAAGGGATCTGTCCTTCCGCAGTCATTAATAGAGCAATATGGTCCCATGATTGATGAAAATAATAGACTTCCGCTGGTTCAAGGTGTGTCACGTGACACACTTATCTCTCAATATGAGGGTGTATTAACCCTTCTGAAAGAAACCTGCACACAAGTAGCAGATGCTGACCTAGATCGAGTAGTTACTTTTGGACATCAGAACGAAAAGCAAGCTACGGTACGTTGGGGATTATGGCATATGGCTGACCATAACCGTTATCATCAAGCTCATATTAATCAGCTAAGAAAGTGGTTCCGAACAAAGAATGATTGCTAACACATAGACAGGTAATTTTTCTAATGCCAGATCTGATGATATCACCACCTCCCCTCAGCGGTTACTTCAGATCTGAAGTACACGAATAACAATATCCTGATCATGATTACCAAAACCAGCACCATAGATCGTTAATCCTCCTACGTTGGGGCTTTCCTCGTCAACTGTGAAGCGAAGCGTCCAGAACGGTTCGCTAAGCTTAATATCCGCGAGAGTAACGTCTGACATCCGCTCACCATCCATATAGGTACCGTAGGCATCAATACGAATAGTCTTCAACAATCCATACTGATTCACATTACGATGCCACCATTCCGGCGTATATTTGCCGCGTGCTGCTCTGCCAAAGTCGGCAGGGCTTGTCCACGTTCCAAGAGATACGCCGTTGAAGGTGAAACGAATATCGGAAGGCCAATGATCTCGCAATCCCGGAGCTTCAGACGCCAGTTCCATCGAAATTTCAATAGCATCGGTTGTCTGGTCAGGAAGGACAAAGTTCGGTGTTTTATATTCAACATAGCCCTTCCCAAACCACAGGATAGCGGCGTGTACCCGCTCGGGATCAAGGAAGTAACGGGGATCATCCCATACGCCGATTTCTTTCTCAAGTGTTCCTAGCCCACAGGTAGGATGGATATCAAAAGCAGTATAGTGTCCGACGGATATCGTCTGCTCTCTGGTTCGTGAAGTTTGGCTTGGGGATGGCAGCTCGATCTCAATCTGATTTTGCTTGAGGTAACATAATTTGTGTGTTCCTCCGTTAATCCGAACTCTTCTACTCCCAATTAGACCCGCATCCTCCAGTTTGCGAATATGCATCGTGACAATGGAGGGGCTAAGCTCTAATACTGCCGCAATATCCTTCACATTCATTTCGCGATCTGCAATCATATCCATGATTCTCCATCTGACTTCACTTGCCAGCGCCTCATATAAAGGAAGGAACTGGGGTTCCCCATTTGCTTTGATCATCTGTACAACTCCCTACCCTCAATCTTCTAAAATCACATATATATTAATTTAATAAAATTAACTCCAAGATGCAATCTAGGTTCATTGCAAGTTTACGCCCGATGGTGTTTAATTTTTGTAGTTGTTACGAAGTTGAATTCTTATATTTGTGAATTTTATGATAAGAGATGGAGTGGAGTAATGAAATACAATAACCCTGTTGTGAAAGGTTTTTATCCAGACCCTAGTGTGATTAAGGTGCACGATACCTACTATATGGTGTGTAGTTCTTTTCAATATTTTCCGGGCGTCCCGCTCTTTGAAAGCAAGGATCTGCTGAATTGGAAGCAGATTGGTCACTGCCTGACTCGTAAAAGCCAGATTCAGCTCGAGACGGTGAACAGCTCCGGGGGTGTATTTGCCCCAACCATCAGGCATAATGACGGGCGTTTTTATATGGTGACTACGAATGATACGACACATCAGAATTTCTATGTATGGACGGACGATATCTACGGAGAATGGTCTGAGCCTATCTACGTGGATCAAGGCGGGATTGATCCTGATTTGTATTTTGAAGATGGAAAGACCTTGTTTATGAGTAATGGGGTGGATGATGAAGGCGTTGGCGGAATTGTCCAGTGTGAAATTGAGATTGAAACTGGCCGCAAACTGACCCCAAGTCGGTCAATATGGAATGGGACAGGTGGACGATATCTGGAAAGTCCGCATCTCTATAAAATGAACGGTTTCTATTACCTGCTTGCAGCTGAGGGCGGCACAGAGTATGGTCACATGGTTACGTATGCTCGGGGAACTTCATCTTCAGGTCCGTTCGAAGCCTATGCACACAATCCGGTTCTAACGAATCGCAATCTGGGCGGGTATGAGCTCCAGGGCGTGGGGCATGGTGATCTGGTTCAGGATGATCGGGGAAACTGGTGGCTCTTTCACCTGGGATTCCGACAGATCGGCAGATGGGCTACGTACCATCATCTGGGTCGTGAGGTGTTCTTGACTCCAATTACGTTTGGTGAAGATGGATGGTTTACATCCGGGCATGAAGGTACAACGCTGACGAGTTTTGAGACTAATCTTATTCCTGACACGGTGATCCAGCAGGATAAGAAGAATTATACGTTTGCAAATACAGACTGGAACCTCGACTGGTGTTACCTTCGTCATCCAAATACAGAGCATTATCAGCTTGAATCAGATAAGCTTACACTAACAGGAACCGATGTAACGCTGAACGTTCCAGCATCCCCAACCTTCATCGGGCTACGTCAAAAAGACTTTAATGCAACAATTTCAGTCGATGTTAGTCTGACTAGTGGAGAAGCCGGGATCACGATCTACATGGATGAGAATCATCATTATGAAGTGGCTATTTGTGGGCAGCAGGGCGGTTATAAGGTGATCGAGCGCCTGAATATCGGTGATATCAAATCGATAGAACATGAGGTAGATCTGGGAAATAAACAGCATGCAACGCTGGTGATCCGCTCAAGTCAGGAACGTTACAGTTTCCTGTTTCAAACAGATGGTGAAGAGATTCTGCTAGGCACGGCACAGACGAGATACCTATCCTCGGAGGTGGCAGGAGGTTTTACAGGCGTACTCATTGGTTTATACGCGAGCGGGCAAGATGCTTCAGCTGAGTTTACAAATTTCAAGTGTGATTATCACTGAGAAGTTAAGGGGAGGGCCTAAGGGTCCTTCTCTTTTTTTAAATTTGTGTAAAAATATAGATATATTAATAAATGCCAATAGAAGAGAGGTATGCAAACGTGGAAGTACATTATAAAATGCCAGAATCCTTAGAAGGCATCGTTCGAATAGATGAGGAATTACGTAAAGAACATGATGCGACCCTTCAGGATTATATGGGGTTTTATATTAGTTTTAACAATGATGATGATAGATATTATTGTACGCCAGATGATGCCATCATATTTGGAAGAACAGGGGCAGAGGGTGACCATTTTGCTTTTTTCACGTTTAACAGATCCATTAGTGATTTGGAAGAAGCTCCGGTTATCTTTATCCAACCTACGGCGTTTGGTAATCAAGTAACTTTAGTGGCCAGAAACTTTAAGGATTTTATAGCATTATTTATTAATCTTAAGGAAGTGTATGTTCTGGAAAAATTTCGATTTTATAAGAACAAATTAGATTTTATGAACGACTATAACGATAACTATATGGAAGATATAAAGATGCGAGAGAGTGATTATAATTTAATTATTGAACTGTTAAAAGAGAATATTAAAGGTATAACAGAAATTGATGATGTGTACGAATATATGATCGAATCCCAAAAACAAATAGAACTAGGGATAAATAATGATGATTTTGCATGATATCAATATGGCATCACTAAATAATCTACATGTAACAAAAGGGTAAAAGAACGTGTTATTTAATTATAAAGCTTGATTGGATAACCAAGGAGGAGTTGTATGGAGGATCAATGGAGAATCGCAAAGTATGACCCGGCATGGCGTGATTTGTTTCTCGAAACCGGTTCGAAATTAAGAGAAGCGTTAGGAAAAAAGGCCGTGCGGATTGACCATGTTGGGTCCACTTCAATTGTTGGAATAGATGCCAAACCCATCATAGATATACAAATATCTGTTTCCCAGTATGAGAATCTGTTGGACTACAAACATGAGATCGAAACAGTCGGATTTGTATTCAGAGCAGAAAATCCAGATAAGACTAAACGTTACTTTCGTGAAGAACCCGGAAACAGAAGGATACATATACACGTTAGACAGGCAGGCAGTTTCTCCGAGCAGATGACCTTGCTGTTCAGAGACTATTTAAGGGAGCACCCAGAAGATTGTTTGAGATATGCAGAAGAAAAGCACAGACTCATGTCACTGTATAAAGATGAGCGTCCCAAATATGTTGAAGGAAAAGGGCCAACGGTGTGGAGGATATTACAGAGAGCACATAGTTGGTCTCAAGAAATCGGATGGCAACCGGCAAAATCTGATGTATGAGCACATCCAATGAATAGAGATAACTTACTTGGAGTGATGAGATGAACATGGGAAGAAAGCTAATGACAACGCTTCTAACCATCATTTGTTTTACTTTGGCTGCAAGTCTCATATCGATGAATGAATCGTACAGTTTTGATTTTTACATTCTAATTTATCTGTTATACGCGACTCCCTTGATCCTGTTGATCGGGCTACCTTTATCGATATTGCTAGACTATCTGCTCAGCCGAATACAATTCCCTAATCATGTGTTGTATCTAAGTACGAGGATATTAGGCTATGCATGTGCTGGAGTTTTGGGCATGTACATCTATTATCTGGTCATGGGCGCAGGAGAAGCAATCTTGGATTTCAAAGAGACGTTAGTTCTGACCTTATTTGGCGTTCTTGCTGCTATTCTATTTGTACTGATTGATATGGGATTGGAAGTTTTGTTAAAAAAGCAAAGAAGAAAGAGTTGAATTAAATTGATTTGTCAGGAGGAAAGGAAAATGACAACGCATTGTGCACTTCTAATCATTGACGTACAGGTAGCGATGTTTGATGAAGCAGATCCCGTTTATCAAGGGGAACGATTGCTTCAGAAGATCCAGGTATTAATTGCCAGGGCCCGTGAAGCAGGGCATGCCATCATATATATCCAACACAGCGAAGGGTCAGGCAGTCCACTGGAACGAGGAACTCCGGGGTGGGCCATTCATCCATCCATTGCACCTATAGCTGGTGACCTCGTTATTGAAAAGGAGACACCGGATTCGTTTCACAAAACCGATCTGCATCTGAAATTGCAAGATAATGGCGTGAAGGAATTAGTCCTTACGGGAATGCAGACCGAGGTATGTGTAGACACGACTTGCCGCAGAGCGTACAGTCTGGGTTACACGGTCAATCTGGTTCAAGATGCGCACAGCACATGGAATTCAAAGACACTTCAAGCAGAGCAGATTATTGCACATCACAATACGGTACTGAGACTGTTTGCCAACGTGGTGGATATGGAGAATGCGCTGTAATGCTAGGAAAACGTAGGCGATTCTGGTTTTTCATAGGTGCGGCAATCATGTTTTTGTATTTTCTAATCACGAGTAACCCTGATCCAAATAAGCCGATTTCAAGAAATCAAGTGATAAGCACAGAGATGAGCATAGTCGTGTACACCAGGACAGGCGACGGTGGAGCACATACTAGCATTGACAATGTTACGTTAAGTAAAGAAGACATTAGCCGTATAGTCGGCTGGCTGAATGCAGCCCCCGAATCAGCCAAAATACCAGTAGATGATGTCACAGGAAGCATTAGTGCAGGAATTGCTTTGAAATTAAAGCATAACGCTAAAGTTACGATTCAATACAATCGGAAACAGATTATAGTAACCAGAAAAAACAGATTTAATAGAAGTTCGAGATATATAGTTGATCAAAAGGACTTAAGAGACTTTATGGATCAAAAGTTGAAAGGCACGTATTTTGGTAAAGATTTCGTTAAGGATGAATGAGGAGGAGAGGTATTGACGATTAACAAAAGAATAATGAATCTATCAGCCTGGCTTGCTGTATTAGCCATCCTATGTATTCCTGGAACTTTACATACTGAAGATGGACCGCTCCGAACAGAGTATGGTTTCCCGCTCCGATTCTTTACGGATTATCATTATGCTAATTCTGAGGGAACAATCTGGTTTATATCTGGCATCTATTTAAATGTACTTCTATATTTGTTCAATGTCCTGTTTATTTATGCAGGTATTCATGTAATCTTGTATATAAAAAAGAAATTAACTAAATAAATTCAATAGTTTAATTTATATAGATATAAAGGTGGAGTGATTACGATGAAACAACTTCCAGTAGAATGGAAGTCAGACCGACTTATTGTCTCGAATGTGAAAGAATCCGATATTCCTGAACTTGAGTCCATATATGAGACCAGTCGGTACTTGCATCAATGGGATGGACAAGAGCATGATCGGAATTATGTGAAAGAATGTTTTGAAGAAGGCCACCTTCCGCCGGGAGGCAGGCTGGAGAATTATCGAATTCAATCCATTCGCACGAATGAGGATCACCGCTATATTGGTTTGTTAAGTGTATACCATGGGTATCCCTCCGAGGATTCGATCTATCTCGAATTTCTATATATCCAGAGCGAGATCCAGAAGCAGGGATATGGACAAGAATTAATTCAGGCGCTAACTCTGCATTGTTCCGAACTTGGTTACAAGGAAATTCGAATCAACGTGTCACTCAAAAATTGGCCTGCATTACGCTTCTGGATCAAATCCGGATTTAATCAAATTAGTAGTATTTATGGTGATCTTGAACATTCGGATGATACCTTTGCCAATACAGAATTGATCAAATCTCTCTAAAAAACATAGTCGATAAAGGGGAATATACCAATGGAAACATTCTTTCGTTATAACTGGATGGTGCGTGAGCAATGGTATGTATGGTGTGAAGATGTGCCGCTTGAAGAATTGCTTCGGCCTCGCACGGGCGGAGTAGGCAACATATTACAAACGTTATTTCATATCATTGATGTAGAGTGGAGCTGGCTTCAGTTGCTTCAGGGCAAACCGGATGATGCAGAAGATTTTGCAAACTACCAGAATCTTGAGGCAGTAAGACGACTCGATCGCAAGTTACGTCCTGATGTGGAGGCATTGGTTACAGCATGGGATTCGAGTATGGAAAAAAGAGCTTTTATTGATCATCGCTCAGCTGGCAAGGCCAGTACAGATTCATGGGGAGAAGTTATGCGACATGTGATCGCCCATGAGATTCACCATATGGGACAGCTGTCAGTATGGGCCAGAGAATTGGGCAAACAGCCAGTATCCGCCAATGTCATTGGCAAAGGCCTGATTATACCTGACTAACAGGGAGAGAGCGGCATGACATGAATGAACGGAGGAGAACGATGACGATTCAACTTAGCCAGATGAATTGGATAGAACTGGACGAACGTATCCAACAGGTGATGGAACAGGATTATCAGATCATTTCCTTGCCACCTGGACTGGAAGCAACTGTGATGAGAATTGAAATGGAAGATCGGCGGTACGTATTGAAAGTCTGGGACAAGGATTCCAAACCGGATATCGCCAAACAATATCGATTATTGTCCAAGCTTTATCAAAGTGGCATTCGTGTTTCCAAACCCTACGGTTGGGGATTAGATGAGCAAGAGAATCAAGTGCTGTTAACGAGTTATGATGGGAAGCCGGTTACCCAATTAACACAAACCAAACTGACACATTTGGCTGAGCGATTAATGGAGGTCCATCGTTATCCGGTGAATGAAGTGGGTACTGGAGAAGATGAAGAATACATATTCAGGTACGATTTTGTTCAATACTTTTTTCCTCAAATTGAGTTACATGACGATATAAATGATCTTCTGGCAAACTTGATCCAGCAGGTCCAGATCAGGCAGGAGCGCTTGATTCATGGCGATTATAATCTGGGAAACATTCTTGAGATGGACGACCATTACACCATCATCGATTGGACTAATGGGCAGTATGGTGATCCAAGGTACGATATGGCATGGTCTGTTTTTCTGATCACTATCTATAATGGGGAAAGTTATGGCGAGATGTATCACGCTCAATTTGCACGCTCTGCAAGTTATACGTACACGCTGGAAGAGGAGCAGGTTTTTGAAGCTGTAGCTTGTCTTCGCTGGATTCTGTTAAGACGCGTTGGGGATGTACCCATGGGGCCGGATGTAATGGAAAGGGTTCACAGCATGGCTGTCCATAATCCGTATTTGAATGAAAATCTGCTGTAATCTAGTACGGGGATACACAATGACGACAGTATACGATTAAGTAATAGAAAGACCACTTTTTTTAAATAAAATAAACAGTCAGTCCTAAACTAGCGATCCTCGCATACCTATGATAGTAGAGGAGCGTGATCGATATGGAGCAGAAAGTGCAAACCTACTTTGAACTGAAACAGCAGCAAAAAGATATTGAGCAGCAGTTGTCTGTACTACGAGATGAGATTGTCGCGTATTGTGCAGAACAAGGGGTGTATGAGACGCAGGTTGGTGGTTACACCGTGAAAACAGTGCTTCAGAACCGGAAGGAATACGATGATCAGAAGCTGTATGCTTCTCTGCCAGACCCGGACATCTGGCGATTGTTGTCCAAGGTAGACAGCCATAAGCTGAAAAGCCTCATCAAGCTGAACATTCTGTCCGAGGAGCAAATTAACCCGGCATGCACAGTGAAACAGGTGACCTTGTTACAGGTGGACAAGCTGTAACGCTTCATACCCTCTTTGTATATGAGTTGAATTTAACTGAACATCCCGATCACAAAACACCTTCCGAGAAATGTTCTGTTGCGATGAGCAGTGGAACATACGTGGAGGTGTTTTTGTTGCGCGAGCAGGGCCGAGGATCATAAATAGTTAAATATGAGGGGGAAGAAGTATAATTTGTTCATTGTAAGCGTATTCAACAAACGATATGATGGATAAAAACTGGCAGGGAGGAATTGTAAATGCCAACAGAAGTTCCATCACTACATGCTGCGTACGCTAATACGTTCAAAATAGGTGCTGCTGTACATACCAGAATGTTGCAGTCCGAAGGGGATTTCATCGCCAAACACTTCAATAGCATCACGGCTGAAAATCAGATGAAATTTGAAGAAATTCACCCGGAAGAGGATCGTTATACATTTGAGGCGGCGGATAAAATTGTTGATTTTGCTGTTGCCCAAGGGATTGGGGTTCGCGGACATACTTTGGTCTGGCATAATCAAACATCGAAATGGGTCTTTGAGGATACCTCAGGTGCTCCCGCTTCCAGAGAGCTGTTATTATCTCGATTGAAGCAACATATTGATACGGTAGTAGGTCGGTATAAGGGGCAAATATATGCGTGGGATGTCGTCAATGAAGCTGTTGAAGATAAGACCGACCTGTTCATGCGGGACACGAAGTGGTTAGAGCTGGTGGGGGAAGATTATTTGCTGCAAGCGTTCAATATGGCTCATGAAGCTGATCCAAATGCCCTTCTTTTCTATAATGACTACAATGAGACGGATCCGGTCAAACGGGAGAAGATCTACAATCTGGTTCGGTCTTTGCTGGACAAGGGAGCGCCTGTACACGGGATTGGGATGCAAGGGCATTGGAATATTCATGGTCCTTCGATTGAGGAGATCCGAATGGCTATTGAGCGTTATGCTTCACTGGATGTGCAGTTGCATGTTACGGAGCTGGATATGTCCGTGTTTCGTTATGAGGATCGTCGAACGGATCTCACTGCGCCAACTTCGGAGATGGCTGAGCTACAGGAGCGTCGATATGAAGAAATCTTTAATTTGTTCCGTGAGTATAAATCATCCATTACCTCTGTGACTTTCTGGGGAGTAGCGGACAATTATACATGGCTGGACCATTTTCCGGTACGTGGACGCAAAAACTGGCCCTTTGTATTTGATCAGCAGTTGCAGCCTAAGGAATCATTTTGGCGTATCATTAACCCTATGTCCTGAATATCAGGGAAGTGGAGAGAATCGGTCACGATGTGGCCGATTTTTTGCTGTACTCAATATAGATTGTACATTACGACCATCTCGTGCATGATTGAGGCGTTGATTTGTGTGGATGATAAGTATATGGTTTTTTATGGAAGTTTATGATAGGGTAAAAGAAAGGCAATCTCGAACAATATTCTTTTCCGAAATGAGTTGAGAAGATGGATCGCACCCGCAATTATCTGTTAATATTTGCAGGAAACTTGGTCGCTGCGTATTATATCTTTGAAGAAGGTACTTTTGCCAAACCGCTGATGTTTGCAACATTCATGCTGTTACTGATCATGACAATCGATTACATGAAAAGTAGAAACAAATATACATTGGAATAGGGTATGTCCATGTTTTTAAACGATTCTGGAGCACAGGGTCGTTTTTTTTATTGCGTATAGAACAGCTTCCATTTACATCAAGACCATTGTTCATTAAACTTGATGAGTAGTACCTCTTTAACTCAGTTTTCGTTAACTCAATTCAGATCATCAGGAGGATATCATTATGCATCAATCCGCACATATTCAGGAAGCAAGAGATTACATATTAAACCGAATCCATACCAAACCTGCCGTAGGCATGATTCTGGGTTCGGGACTGGGAGCGCTCGCGGACGAGATTGAAAATGCGACCGTTATCCCGTATACAGATATTCCGTATTTCGCTCAATCGGAGGCTATCGGTCATGCCAATGAATTGGTTATTGGTGAACTCATGGGCAAAACGGTTGTAGCGATGAAAGGCCGCCTTCATTATTATGAAGGTTTTACATTGGACGAAGTGACTTTCCCCGTTCGGATCATGAAGGCGCTGGGTGTCGAGCAATTGCTTATCACCAATGCGTGCGGAGCCATCAACACAAGCTTTGAGCCGGGTCAACTGATGCTCATTACAGATCATATTAACCTGGTAGGCAATAACCCGTTGATGGGACCGAATAACGCTGAACTGGGTGTTCGTTTCCCAGACGTATCACAGGTATACAATCGTGAACTGCGCAGCATTGCCCTTAAGGTTGCAGAAGAGCAGAATGTTGGCCTGCAGCAAGGTGTCTATGCATGGTGGAGTGGCCCGGCATATGAGACACCAGCGGAGATTCGCATGATTCGTACGATGGGTGCGGATGCAGTGGGTATGTCCACAGTACCTGAAGCCATTGTTGCCATTCATGGCGGTATGAAAGTACTAGGCATTTCCTGTCTGACCAACATGGCCTGTGGTATTCTGGATCAGCCGTTAAGTCATGATGAAGTTATTGAAGTGGCTGCGCAAGTGAAAACAACCTTTATCGGACTTGTGAAAGGCATTTTGAAAGAGATCTAATCGCGAGATGATTTTTTATCTAGGCCACGATGGATAGGATAGAGTTTTCATCCAACCAAATTGAAACCACAAAAAAACGTATGTTTCACGAGTTGTTACTCGTGAGACATACGTTTTTTTTATTTTGCAGAACTATGAACCATCTGAGAATGATCGTCCATGATTGCTGGTGTGGACTCCCTGATGATGGGTTTAGTCACAATGTGGGAGACCTGATACGGCTGTGTCGGGCTATTAATCCGGGATAACAGCATCTCCGCAGTCTTAATGCCCATCTCATTGCTATAAATATGAACCGTTGTTAATGCTGGCTCAATAATTCGAGATTGGGGTGCATTATCGAATCCGCATATCGCAATATCCTGTGGCACAGCGACATTTCTGTCTTTTAACGCCCTGATCAGATCAACTGCTATAAAGTCATTAGCGCATACGTAAGCGGAAGGCAGGGAGGCCAGCTCTGCCACTCGCTGGTTCAACCATCCTGGCTTGGAGAAACACAGGCGATCATTATCTACGATGCAATGGGACAGGTCGACCTGCAACCCCGCCTCCAGCATAGCACGCTGATATCCAACCCATCGTTCATTAAAGCTCTTGCAGTGATTGTAATCTCCGACGAATCCAATACTTGTGTAGCCGCTCTCAATTAATTTTGTGGTTAACTGATAGATGCTATGTTCATTCTCCATGAGTAGCAGATCTGCTTGGAATTCGGGATAACATATGTTGGAAGCGCAATCGATAAAGATGGTGGGAATGCCCAGATCGGTAATCAGCTGTGTATATTCCAGATCAAATAATTCAATGCAAATGATGCCGTCTACTTTGGCTATATCAAAATTGTTGGGAAGTGTAAGTGCATCTTGATCGTCTTCACGCACGATATGAATCGAGAGATTATATCCCTCCGCACTGATTCTTTTCTCCAAACCGCTGATTAACAACGAACCAAAGTGAGATGTATTAGGCAGGTTTTCAGTTAACAGGGCGATATTGCCCGGAGCCTTGGTTAGAACATGCTCATTGTCCATATAGGCAAACTGTTTATATTTAAGTTCAATTGCTTTTTTAATTACACGATTTCGGGTCTCATCCGGGATGTTTCCGCTATCATTTAATGCTTTGGAAGCCGTATTCCTGGAAATCCCCAAAGCATCAGCAATGTCTTGTATCGTGACTTTTTCCTTTGCCATCTAATGCTTCACCTCTAATCATCAATAGTTATCCATATTCTTCTCTAAGTCAAATGTATAATAGAACGGGACAAATAGCAATCTCTGTTTTACAAATGCACAATTGCATTTACATTTAGATAGTCGAATTCTATTTTCATAATTGTTCCAGAAGTTTTGTTAATTAGTGTAACAATGATAATCTATTACAGTAATGATATAGAAATATCTATGCGGGTATTAACGATTCAGTGCTGTATATATGAAAATTTAATCCTCTTTAGTTACATTGATGCAAAGATAAAATGATCAAATGCACAAATATTTTTTTACAAAATGTATTGACTAAATTCATTGGAACCTGATAAATTGTAAAATATCAAATAGGCAATTGTAAATTTTGAAAGCCCTTACTGAAAACAATTGTCAACTTCTAGAATGAACGGGGGTATCGTGTTGGATAACATAGCCGACAGCAAAAAGGGCGGAGGAAGGGTACTGAAAGTGAGGACGACAAGCGGTCATAGGTTACAGCAGCTCAAAAAAAATTACTTTTTATATATGTTGCTTGCACCAGCCTTAATTTTGACTCTTATCTTCAAGTACATTCCGATGTACGGAGCCATCATTGCGTTTAAGGATTTCAGTCCGATCAAAGGCATCATGGGAAGTGATTGGGTAGGACTGAAGCATTTCGAGAAATTTATAGCTTCACCCAATTTCGATATCATATTAATGAATACGCTTAAACTCAGCTTTTTGGGATTGATATTCAGTTTCCCGGTGCCCATTTTACTGGCACTCATGCTGAATCAGGTACGCAAAGCTGGCATCAAGAAAAATATTCAATTGTTTCTGTACGCACCCAATTTCATCTCGGTTGTTGTGGTTGTGGGTATGCTGTTCATCTTCCTCTCACCGACAGGGCCGATTAATCAATTAGCCACATGGATTACAGGTCAGCCGATTATGTTCATGTCTGAACCGGAATATTTCCGCTGGATCTACATTTTGTCCGATATCTGGACTGGAGCGGGCTGGGCTTCCATCATATACGTCGCGGCTTTGGCTAATGTTGATCCGGAGCTTCACAATGCGGCTAATCTGGATGGAGCCAATCTCCTTCAGCGTATTCGTCACATTGACCTTCCAACGATTCGTCCGATAATGGCTATCGTCTTTATTCTTGCAGCTGGCGGGATTATGTCCATTGGATTTGAGAAGGCTTATCTGATGCAGACGTCCATGAACCTGCCGTCCTCCGAGATTATTGCCACGTATGTCTACAAGGTGGGGTTACAGTCTGGAGATTACGCTTATTCTGCGGCAGTTGGATTGTTCAACTCGGTTATCAATGTGATTTTGCTGGTGACGGTGAATCTGATTGTGAAGAAATTGAATGAAGGCGAAGGCCTCTATTAGGAAAGGAGTATTATCCATGGTTGTTAAACACACGGGAATGGATCGGTTGATCCTCACACTCAATGCCATCTTTCTCACCTGTGCTGTACTGGTTGTGGTTGTTCCCCTGATTTATATTGTTATCGCCTCATTCATGGACCCCACGGTGTTACTGAATCGTGGACTGTCCTTTAATGTATCGGACTGGAGTCTGGACGGATATCAGATGATTTTGTCCAATCCAGCCATGATCCGGGGGTTTGCAAATGCGGTATTGTACTCGGTTTCCTTTGCATTGATCACCGTGACCGTATCCATATTTGCAGGTTATGCATTGTCGGATGATAGGCTCGCGGGACGTGGATTTTTCATGATTATCTTTATCATTACCATGTTCTTCGGCGGGGGATTAATCCCTACTTATCTACTCATACGTAATCTCGGCATGCTTGATACGGTGTGGGCGATCATCATCCCTGGAGCCGTTAACGTCTGGAACATCATTCTCTCCAGAACCTTTTTCAAAGGAGTCCCTCGAGAACTGAAAGAAGCTGCAAACGTGGATGGCGCTTCTGAGATGAAGATTTTCTTCCAGATCGTCATTCCGTTGTCGAAACCGATCATTTTTGTACTCGCACTTTATGCGTTCGTTGGGCAATGGAATTCCTATTTTGATGCAATGATCTATCTCGATAATCCGAACCTGCATCCGTTACAGCTCGTTCTACGTTCCATTTTGATTCAGAATCAGGCTGCACCTGGCATGATCAGTGATCAACTCGCGATGGCAGAACTGAAACGGCTCTCCGAGATGATTAAATACTCAGCAATTGTCATTTCGAGTCTGCCACTCATCATCATGTACCCGTTCTTCCAGAAGTATTTCGAAAAAGGTGTCATGGTCGGTTCCCTCAAATAGTGAACAGCCTGCGATACAGTAAGTTGATCCAATCCAACTCATGGAGGTCATTATTATGAAAAAAGTAAACAAGTCCAGAAAAGCCGTTACAACGGCGTCCATTTCAATGTTATCTGCAATGCTCTTTCTAACCGCCTGTGGCGGGGGTGGAGGCGGCGCGGCAAGTGAGGCGCAATCCCCTGATGGCAAGGTGACATTGAATTTTATAACACAGAGCTCTCCGCTGGCTCCCGCTGATCCAAACGACAAGCTGATTAACAAGCGACTCGAAGAGAAAACCAATGTGCATATCAACTGGAAGAACTATACGAGTGATGTGTTTGCAGAAAAAAGAAATCTGGCGGTCGCCAGCGGTGATTTGCCGGATGCCATTTTTGATGCAGGTTACGGGGATTATGATCTCCTGAAACTGGCGAAGAACGGGGCGATCATTCCACTTGAGGACATGATTGAACAACACATGCCCAATCTGAAAAAGGTGCTGGAGGAAGCTCCCGAATACAAGAGCATGATCACGGCTCCAGACGGACATATCTATTCATTCCCATGGATTGAAGAACTCGGAAGTGGCAAACAACGGATTCAGGCAGTGGATAACTTGCCCTGGATTAATGTGGAATGGTTGAACAAGCTTGGACTGAAGATGCCAACGACAACCGAAGAACTGAAAGAAGTATTGATCGCGTTCAAAACTCAAGATCCAAACGGCAACGGTAAGGCCGACGAAATTCCGTTATCTTTCATTAACAAACCGGGCGGAGAAGATCTGACATTTCTCTTTGCGGCATTTGGACTCGGAGAGAACTGGGATCATACCGTGGTAACCAATGATGGGAAAGTGGTCTTCACAGCAGCTGATGAAGGCTACAAGGAAGCGGTTAAATACATTCATGAGTTGGTTCAGGAAGGGCTGATCGATGTCGAATCGTACCAGCAGGATTGGAACACGTACCTGGCGAAAGGCAAGGATAACAAGTACGGCATGTACTTCACATGGGATAAGGCTAACATTACAGGCATGAATGATACGTATGATGTTCTGCCTCCGGTTGCCGGGCCTAACGGAGAGGTCAATGTCACAAGAACAAACGGGATTGGGCTTGATCGTGGTCGCATGGTCATTACCAGCAGCAATAAAAACCTGGAATCCACAGCGAAGTGGGTAGACCAACTGTACGATCCGCTCCAATCTGTGCAGAACAACTGGGGTACCTATGGAGACGAGAGTCAGCAAAATATTTTTGAATTCGATGAAGCCAAAGGGATGCTGAAGCATCTTCCGCTGGAAGGATCTGCACCTGTGGAACTCAGACAAAAAACCAGTATCGCAGGACCATTGGCCATTCTCGACAGTTATTATGACAAATACACAACCAAACCGGAAGATGCGGCTTGGCGGATGGAGCTTCTCGACAAGGTTATGGTTCCGCATATGAAAGCGGAGAACGTATATCCAAGTGTGTTCTTCTCCATTGATGAACTGGATCGATTGTCCACGATTGAGACCGATCTCTTCGCCTACGTGTTACGTCTGCGTACAGAATGGTATCAAAACGGGAAAGTAGATCAGGAATGGGATGCTTACTTGAAAGAGTTGGATCGCCTTGGATTGCAAGAATGGCTACAGATTAAACAAGCAGGATATGACCGTAATAACAAATAAAGAAAAGTACGGAGGAGAAACCATAATGTCGACAATTCTTAAACAAGATTACAGAAATGAATACCATTTTTCACCGAAAGAGAAGTGGATGAACGACCCGAACGGCATGGTGTTTTTCAATGGGGAGTATCACTTGTTCTACCAGTATCATCCATTTGGTACTACATGGGGGCCGATGCATTGGGGTCACGCGGTAACCCGAGATCTCGTCACTTGGGAGGAACTTCCTGTAGCTCTGGCACCGGATGAACATGGCATGATTTTCTCCGGCAGTGCGGTGGTGGACTGGAACAATACTTCCGGATTTTTCGAAGATGAGCCGGGGTTGGTAGCCATTTTTACACATCATCTGGAAGTACCAAATGATCATCCTTTACAGCGTCAAAGTCTGGCGTATAGCAAAGACAACGGTAGAACCTGGACTAAATACGAGGGTAATCCGGTATTAAAGCATGAGTCCTTTGTTGATTTCCGTGATCCCAAAGTGTTCTGGCATGAGCAGACCAAGGAATGGATTATGATTATCGCTTGTGGTCAAACGGTATGTCTGTACCGATCTCCTAATCTGAAGGATTGGACGCTAGGAAGTGAATTTGGCGAAGGGATCGGTTCACACGATGGCGTGTGGGAATGCCCGGACTTGTTCCCGCTTGCAGTGGATGGAGATTCTGAGCAGGTGAAATGGGTGATGCTCGTTAGCATCGGTGCAGATCCTGCTTTTAAAGAAGGATCCAGAACACAATATTTTACCGGAGATTTTGATGGAAGTACATTTATCCCAGACGAGGCATCCCATACGATCCGCTGGATTGATCATGGCCGGGATAACTACGCTGGAGTTAGTTGGTCTGACATTCCGGCTGAAGACGGCAGACGCCTGTTTATGGGGTGGATGAGCAACTGGATGTATGCCAATCAGACGCCAACCAATGATTATCGTGGAGCAATGACTATTGCACGGGAGCTGTCACTGGAGACAAGATCCGGAGAAGTAATACTGATTCAACGTCCTGTACGTGAACTTGAGCAAGCACGTACGCCAGTATTGTCCCTACAGGATGCTTCGATTCAGCAAGTGAGTGAGCAGTTGAACGCTTTGCAACTAGTGAACTATGAGATCCATGCAGAGTGGGCTCAGGATCAGTCGTTTCATTTTGCCTTAAGAAGCGGAGCTGACAACGAAACGCTCGTTGGCGTAGACGCCAACCGAGGGGAAGTATATATCGATCGTAGTGGATCGGGTATCGGCGATTTTCATGAACATTTCCTGAGCCGCCATACAGCTGAGTTAAAAGATGTAAATGGGAATCAAAGTTTGCGTATCTTTGTAGATCATTCATCTGTGGAGGTATTTGCAAATGATGGTCAGGCCGTTATTACGGATCTGATCTATCCGGATGGGGATTCCAAGGGCATCTCTGCTCATTCCGAAAATACTGATCTGGTCTTCTCTTCACTTCATATCTATGAGATATCACCAACCAAGGCTACAGGTTAATTGTAATGAAGGAAAGGAGCCCAGAACGATGCGTATTGGAGCTATAGAAGCGGGCGGAACGAAGTTTGTATGTGGTGTAGGGAATGAGCATGGACAGATTGAAGATCGGATTAGCTTTCCAACAGAACATCCGGAGACCACTCTTGCCAAGGTGATCGACTATTTCAGGGATAAAGACGTGGAAGCCATAGGGATCGGCTCCTTTGGTCCGATTGATCTGCAACCGGATAGTCCCACCTATGGTTATATTACGACCACACCTAAGCCTGGGTGGGGAAACTGTAATGTGATTGGAACCTTGAAGCATGAATTTCCGGTTCCTTTTGGATGGGATACGGATGTGAATGCTGCCGCGCTCGGTGAAGTGACGTGGGGAGCAGCGCAAGGGCTGGATAACTGTGTATATTACACGATTGGCACAGGAGTTGGTGTCGGACTTGTGGCAGGGGGCCAACGAGTACACGGATTGTTACATCCCGAGGGTGGGCATATTCGCACAAGACGCCATCCAGACGATCACTTTGCCGGATTATGCCCGTATCATGGCGATTGTCTGGAGGGGATGGCAGCCGGTCCAGCCATTGAAGCTCGCTGGCAGATCCCTGGCAGTGAACTGCCGGCAGATCACCCGGCGTGGGAGATCGAATCCTTTTACATTGCGGAGTCGATTACTACGGCCATCTTGCTTCATTCGCCGCAGAAGATCATCCTAGGCGGTGGTGTGATGCAGCAAGATCATCTGTTTCCTATGATCCGGGAGCAGGTAGTGCGGAATCTCAATGGTTATGTGAATGCAGCCCCAATCACGCAACATATCGACCAATATATTGTGCAGCCCGGATTGGGCCAGCATGCAGGCTTGTGTGGTGCGCTAGCATTGGGTCTGGAAGCATTACAACTTGCAGCACAAGCTTCACATGTTTCATAGTTTTCTATAGTAATCTACATCCCAGAAGGGATGGCTGCGGGTTCGCTTATTTCTATAAGCAAGACTGCACCGCCCTTTTTGGGCTTTTTTATTTTTTTGAGGAGTTCAATATGTTTGAAAAATATAGTGCATTCTAAAATCCGATGTTGCTCAAGTGAGCTGCCAAAGGTATGATTTTTAGTGTTCTATAGTGCGATAAGACATTCAAAAATTAACGTGTCTCTAATGGAAAGGAATTCAACAAATGAACCCAATAACAATGCGTCAAGCTATACAGGCAGACCAAGAGCAACTCGCTGATTTGCGAGCCTTGGTATTATACGATGATTTAACCAGGCTGGGAAGGTACGATGATGTGAAGGTGCGTGAACGTTTTCGGAATACATTCAATCCTGCCCAGACACAGATTATTGAAGTGGAGGGTTCAATGGTAGGTTGTGTAGCTTTGAAGCCCAAGTCTGAGGCATATCTATTGGAACATTTCTATATACATCCCGATTATCAAGGCCAGAGAATAGGAACTCAGGTACTGAACATGCTGCTGGAACAGGATGAAGTTCAGGGGAAACGGGTTATTTTAAATGTTTTGCAGGGAAGCCCTGCTCGGCGATTGTATGAACGATTTGGATTTATATTGGACAGTGAAGATGAGGTCGATGTATTTATGTCAAAGCACCTTTGAGAGAATGAATCCTTGTCGCAAGATAGGGATATCATCTCGAAGGTGGAAACCTATTAAATATTTGTGAATACATGGCAATAGTGATTGCTTGACTCAGGAAGATTATGATAGTATCGAAGTCAGAGAATATATGGAATATTTACAAAATGTAGGACTTTTTTATTCCGATTCCTATACTCTTAGGCAAACGTTCGACCAGATTCTGATCACAGAAATGGTGTCACAAAAATGGATTTTCAAAGATTACATGTCTCATATGGAGGAGGAATCTTTTTTGCAAGAATATCCTGTGGCTTATGATCAGTTTGATATTCACTTCTATCAGGTCGTGGAAATGTTTTCTGAACAAAAGCTGGATGTAAGTGCGTTGGATGAGGATTTAAGAGTTCTTGGATTAAACTCCATTTCATTTATCAAACTGATCATTGCCTTGGAGAACGAATTCAATATTGAGATGGACGATGAGTATCTTGAATTGGAGAACTTCACAACATTGCAACATCTGAAAGACAGTTTGCGTAAGTGCATCAATTATGAGATTCCCAATGAGTCATAAAGGGAAAATGACGAAACAAGCTCATATCAGACAATCACAGCATCGAGTTCCGTTTATTGGACTTATAACCTCAAAATCAGGAGTGATATGTGATGAAAGTTGAACTGAATGCGGAGCAATTGATGTGGCAGGAACAATTCAAGGATTTTGTAGACAGCGAGATTATTCCATACGCTAGTTTAAACGACAGCGAAGAACGAATTCATCCGGAACTCCTTGCGAAAATAACTGAGGCTGGTTATCTGGGCTCCATGTTGCCAAAAGAATATGGCGGGATGGAACTGGACAATATCACTATCGGGATTCTTAACGAAGAGGTTGGACGTGGTTGCTCCTCTGTTAGAAGTTTGTTAACCGTTCAGGGGATGGTGGGTTTAGCGATCTTGCGTTGGGGAACGGAGCAACAAAGACAATACTGGTTGCCAGCATTAGCTACGGGAACAACTTTGGGTTCATTCGGATTGACAGAACCGAGTGTTGGAAGCGATGCCAAAAGCATTGAAACAACGGCCGTATTAGACGGAGACGAATACATACTTAACGGTCATAAAAAATGGATTACTATGGGGCAGCTTGCAGACGTATTTTTGATTCTTGCCCAATGTGAGAACAAGCCGACAGCGTTTATCGTGGAGAGAGATTCCATTGGGTTCAGCGTTGAACCTATGAGCGGGTTACTTGGAGCGAGAGCATCAATGATTGCTGAACTAAAAATGGATTCTTGTCGTATTCCGAAGGAAAACCTCCTGGGTCAAGTTGGTACAGGGTTATCACATGTAGCTTTACCTTGTCTGGATTATGGAAGATACACGATCGCTTGTGGCTGTGTAGGTTTAGCCAAGGCATGTCTGGATGCATCGGTACATTATGCCAATTCCAGAATCCAATTCGGAAGAGCTATACGCGAGAATCAAATGATACAAAAAATGATCACTGAAATGTCAGTGAATATGAAAGCGGCACGGATGCTGTGTTACAGAGCAGGATATTTAAGAGATGTGGGTGATCCAGAGAGCATTATGGAAACTTGGACTGCCAAATATTTTGCTTCAACCATGGTGAATAAAGTTGCCAGTGATGCGGTGCAGATTCATGGTGCCAATGGTTGCCATCGAGACTATCCCGTAGAGAGATATTATCGGGATGCCCGAATCAATGAGATTATCGAAGGCACGACTCAAATGCATGAGATTTTAATCGCAACACAGGAGGTTGTAACACACCGCCGTGAAATGAGACGTTCAAATAAAGCGGAAAAAGTTAAGGATAGCGCGAATCGAAACGTTTAGATTTTGCATTGCAGGACCTAAGGAAGAGCCCTTTTTTTGCATTAGGCAGGATCATTCATTATGCTATGAAAAAAGGGCTTGATCATTAGGTTCTTTGATGTTTTACCATAATTGATTTAGGAAAGATACGGAGTTGATTAGGATTGAAACGGATTGGGCAGGGACAGACAGCGGAAATATTCAGACATGGTGAAACTTCAATTTTGAAACTTTTCAGAGAAGATTTCTCTGCGGAAGCGATTCAGCATGAGTTTGATAATACTCGAATCGTTTTGGAACTTGGAGTTAAATGCCCACAAACAATTGATATGGTGACGATCAATAATCGTAAAGGTATCATATTTGAGTTGGCCAGTGGAAGGACACTTTTGGAAGAGATGATTATTAAACCATGGTCCATTGAGCGCAGAGCAAGGCAGATGGCAGCACTTCATCATCAAATACACCAGCAATCGGGTGAACGGATTCAACAAAAGCATAAGACTGTATTAGAAAAGAATATATCAAACGCAAGTGATCTATCGGACATTGAGAAGCAACAGATTATGGACTATGTACATAGTTTGCCGGAAGGCAGATCTCTATGTCATGGGGATTTCCATCCCAATAATGTGATTACAGGCAAAGAATCCTGGATCATAGACTGGATGACAGGCGCATCGGGCTGTCCAGCAGCAGATGTGGCAAGGACGCTAGTGTTATTAAAATACGGAAATTTGCCCAAAGGCGCTCCATTGATGATGAAAGTTCTGCTGAAGATAATCAAAAGCAGGATGAGTAAAGCGTATATTGAGTATTACTTGTCTCTCTCGGGCATGGACATTCGCGAGATACATCGATGGGTTCTTCCCATTGCTGCAGCCAGACTAACGGAGTGGATACCACCTGAGGAAAAAAAAGATTTATTGGATTACATTCGTAATCAGCTTAAAAAATTTAACACAACTTAGATCAAGATTAGGGATGAATGTATAGCACCGTACTTGTCAAAACCGTCCGAAAAACAATCAGGAGGTTAACGATAATGGATTTCCAACTACGTTCTGTTGTTTCTTATGATATGGTCGTCCGTGAAAAAAAACATCTATTTGACTTGTCTCTCAGAAGACAGATTGCCATATTTGAGGTTATGGATGCATTGGAAATCAGTGTGTTTAGCAAAACGGTGCAGGTTAAGGCAGGGGCTGTGCTGCTGGCAAATAAAATAAGACTGCAAAATTACGATAAGCCTGTTCTGAAAATGAGAGGTATTATTTTTGGATCGGATCTGCTTGAGCGACTGCCAAGCTGTCACATATTAAGTGAGAATGGTAGTAAACACTATGATCTTGCTGTAAGCCTGTTGAACCGAACGGTAGAGAGTAGAGAAGACATCGAAATAGCTGAAAGAGATTTTCTTGAAGTATACTCCAGTTACTATCAAACGAATCTGGCTAATTTGATGCGACCGGAAACGGATCGGGAGGACTCGGTCAAACGGAACTTGGTCATGATATGCAAGTATATCCAAAACAATTATGAGCAGCCAATTACTCTGCAATTTCTGGCGGATATGGTTGGTTATAATCCAGTGTATCTGTGTAATCTGTTTTCTAAGGTTTTCAATGTTTCGCCACTGAAGTACCTACAGCAGATTCGGGTGGATAAGGCACAGGAATACGTAACCAAGACGGATCTTCCAATCTCTGAAATTACAACGAAGCTAGGGTACAGTTCTAGTACACAATTTAGTGCAATGTACAAGAAAAAAGTAGGCAAAAGTCCGACCGAACATCGCAATCAATTCAGAAGTAACAAGGGAGATTTGTCCCTATCTATTCAATCTACATAATGTATTCAATAACACAGAAAATATTGTATTTTTTTACGTAAAATGATAAATTACGATAAAAATAAGAATACGAGGAATGATAGGGCTAATGAAGAAAATTCAACTTTTTTGTTTGCCTCATGCAGGTGGATCAGCCATGATTTTTCATCGCTGGAAATCATCTTTAAGCCCTTTTATTGACGTAATACCGATCGAATTAAAAGGAAGAGGCGCTCGAGTGGGAGAACCGTTCTATGAAAGCTTTGAAGAAGCGATTGAGGATATCTACCCTGCGGTTTCCTCGCTAATTCATGGGCCTTATGCTATTTTCGGACATAGCATGGGAAGCTGGATGGCGCTCGAACTATATTACCGACTTGCACAGTCAACGAAACAATTGCCTGAACATATGATGCTTTCAGGCAATCGTGCACCACATATTTTCAAGGATGAGAATATTCACACATTGCCAGACGAAGAGTTCAGAGAGACGATTCAGAACATGGGTGGAACGTCGGATGAGGTCTTTACCAATAAAGAGCTCTTTTCGTTATTTGCACCTGTACTTAGAGCCGATTTCAGGATTGTCGAACTCTATCGTTTTCAGCCTAAACCTTTCAAGGTTCAGAGTGATATTACTGTGTTAACTGGCAGAAGCGATACCCGAGTGAAATCTAGCGATCTGATCGGATGGAAAAAGTACGCTGGTTCACAATGTGACATTGTCAAATTGGATGGAGGACACTTCTATATCCAGGAAAATATTCAGGAAACAACGAGAATTATAAATGAAAAGCTGCAACCTTACGTAATCTAGTTGACAAGGAGTGTGTTCCAGTTATGAGCATGGATAACTTGGCTCAATTATTTAACTCCCTTGGTTCAGTCACAGACAGAGGTATTACTTTTCTGAATGGCAGCAAGGAAGAAAAGGTTGTATCGTACCAATCCCTTCTGCAATCAGCCAAAATCCGATTAGGAGAACTTCAAGCATTTGGGATGCAACCGGGTAATGAATTGATCTTCCAACTGAACTCGGAAGAAGAGTTTATTGTCACCTTTTGGGCTTGCACGCTTGGAAAAATCATACCGGTTCCGATAACCGTAGGCGGAAATCAGGAGCAAAGAATGAAGCTTTACAATGTGTGGAAAACGTTGAATCATCCGTTTATTGCTGCTGATCAGGATCTCACGGAAAGTTTGGACAAGTTTGCCCGGAAGAATGGATTGGAAGACGTTGTCCGCGAAATGCATGCCCGAATCTTTATAGTACAGGGCGTCTCGAACGTACGAGAAGAACCTATTGTTGAGGGATTTGAAGCTAGCATCCAGCCGGATGACATAGCCTTTATCCAATTTTCTTCAGGTTCTACAGGACAAACCAAGGGTGTAGTAATTACACACCGCAATGTCATGATAAATATACAAGCTATGAATATAGCAACCCAAATCTCCTCTAAAGACCGTTCTTTGAGTTGGTTACCCCTGACCCATGATATGGGTCTGATTGCGTTTCATCTTACAAGTACCTTCCAAGGCCTGCAACAGTTTATTATGCCGACTTCCTTATTCATCCGTCACCCTACATTATGGTTAACCAAAACTTCTGAACACCGTGTCACCCAACTATATGCTCCAAATTTTGCTTATAAATATTTTCTGGATTCATATAATCCACTAACCTTTTCATCAACGGATTTGTCTACGGTACGTTTTATTATGAACGGTGCTGAGCCGATATCTCCGGCACTTTGTTTCAATTTTTTGGAGGCGATGAGTCCTTATGGGCTGGCCTCCAATACAATGCTGACGGCGTACGGCTTGGCCGAAGCAACCGTTGGTGTTTCCTTTGGTAACGTCGGTGATTTGACTTGTTATGTACTGGACAGAAGATATTTGGAGACCGGGAAACCATTCATAGAAGTTGAACCGGGCTCAGAACATGCTGTTTCTTTTGTGGAAGTAGGCAAGCCGGTTCAATATTGTGATGTACGAATATGTGATGATTATGATAAGCCGGTCAAGGAATTGGTGCTGGGCAGTATTCAAATTAAAGGATTGAGTGTAACAAGCGGGTATTACAACAATGCGGCAGCTACGGAAAAAGCAAGTACAGCCGATGGATGGATTCGAACTGGAGATATTGGATTTATGAATGATGGCGCAATAGTTATTACGGGCAGAACCAAGGACATTATTTTCATCAATGGTCAAAACGTGTATCCGCATGATATTGAACGTGTAACGGAGGAACTGGAGCAGTTTGATCTGGGGAAAGTCGCTGTATGTGGTGTCTCCAATCCACTTACAGGATCGGAAAGCGTTGTAATGTTTGTACTGTATAAAAAGGACTTGCCATCTTTTATTCCAAGAGTTGGAGAAGCCAAAGCACATATTCAGCAGCGGATGGGGATTGAACTTAAGTCCGTGCTGCCCATTAAGCAAATTCCTAAAACGACGAGTGGAAAATTTCAACGTTACAGGCTTCAGGAGCGGTACGAAACAGGAGAATTTAGTGAAATCGAACAATCCATTCAGAGCATATTAAGTCATATGCAGGAGATCAAAGAAGTACAACCAGCTCGTGATCATATCGAACAAAAGCTGATTGAGATTGTTGAGTCCGTAGCGGGACTTAGGAATGTCGGAGTAACGGACAACCTGGCTGAAGCTGGATTCGATTCGCTAAAAGTAACGCAGATTCATCAGGCAATCGATGATGCATTTCCAGACAAAATGGCAATTTCCAGCTTGTATTCACATACCTCTATTGTCTCATGGGCGAATCTGATCAGACAAGATAGAGTGGAACTGGAGCCTGTACAGATGGATCGGAGCTTTTTCCATACGGATCGAGGTTACGAAGCCTTGTCGTATCAATTCACTCTCCCAGCTTCATTGGTACAGGATATGCGACTGATTGCACAATCTGAAGCGATCAGTATTCATGTATTGGCGTCAGCTATGTATGCTTACTTGTTACACACTTTGTCAGAACAAACCTCTATTGATATGCACGTATCCTATGGTACAGCGAGAATGATTACACCTGTACGATTGAATTTCGATCAATACAAGACAATGAAAGAGCTCTTTCAAAATGTTCATCAACAGATCATAACCATGCCTTCGGATCGAGCGTTTTCCGTCGAGCAGATGGGCCAGATCAGAACAAGCAGCACGGAGTGGGCAATTAATCCTTTATATGGTGAACAGCATCTGTTCAAGGCATCGGACGATGTATTGAACTATTACGATCTGATTATCCTGGTGTCGGACGAAGGTGAAACTCTGCAGTGCAATTGTCGTTTTAATGGACGTAAATTAAAACAGAGCCGTGTGAAGCGTCTTATTGCCAATTATGTGAGAGGACTTCAACTATTGGTACAACCGGAATTGAAATGAAATTTCATAGGGGGACGGCCATGCTTGATCAGTTGTTCGACAGAGAGCAATGGGAAGAAGATGACCAGGACACTACTATTGAACTGGATATAACAACGGATAATAGACATGATATAGCTGTTATAGGTATCGGTGCGAAGTTGCCGACCGGAGAGTCGCTGGATGAATTTTGGAAGATGCTTGATTATGGAATTGATTGCATACGTGAATTGCCCAATTATCGAAAGGGCCAGTTGAATCAATACTTGCTTCACAAGCAAGGTTCATTGGAGCATGTGCGTTATTTGAACGGAGCTTATCTGGACGAAATCGATGAATTTGATTATTCCTTCTTCCGTATGAGTGTACAGGAAGCCAAGCTGATGAGTCCGGTCCAACGATTGTTTTTGCAAACGGTATGGCGTGCGGTTGAGGATGCAGGTTATGGTGGTGACCGTTTGGCTGGAAGTTCAACTGGGGTGTACGTGGGTGTAATCGGAGATCAAGAAGGTTACAAGTACAAACAGATGGTCGAGGAATTAAGTCCGGACATGTTACCAATCGCCACCGTAGGTAATCTTTCGTCCATCATTCCTGCAAGAATTGCTTATCTACTTAATCTGTCGGGGCCGGCTATGGTTGTAGACACAGCATGTTCTTCTTCGCTGGTTGCTCTGGATATGGCAGTACGTGCATTACGTGAAGGAAGTTGTGATATGGCTATCGCTGGAGGGATCAGGCTGAATATGATCCCACTGGATAAAGAGTATTACAAAATCGGTATTGAATCCAGTGATGGAACAACAAGAACCTTTGATGAAGATGCGGATGGATCAGGAATGGGTGAGGGTGTAGTAAGTGTTGTACTAAAACCTGTGGAACAGGCATTGCGGGATCATGATCATGTGTATGCAGTCATAAAAGGCACAGCTGTGAATCAGAATGGGTATTCGGCAGGGATTACAACGCCCAATGCGGTAGCTCATGAAAAAGTACTGACGCATGCTTGGCGTGATGCTGGAATTCATCCAGAGAGTCTTTCCTATCTGGAAGCACATGGAACAGGTACGCTCATTGGGGACCCGATTGAACTGGAAGGTATCCAATCGGCTTTTCGCAGATTTACGGACAAAAAACAATTCTGTGCGATAGGATCGGTTAAGTCCAATGTGGGCCATTTGTACGACAGTGCAGGATTGGCGGGTCTGCTGAAGGCGATTATGGCACTCAGATCCAAACGTATTCCCTCTACACTTCATTTTAATAAGCCAAACCCAAAATTCGAATTTGATAAATCACCAGTCTATGTCAATGTCATTTCAAGGGAGTGGGAAGCGGCCACTCCTCGAAGATGTGGAGTCAGTTCATTTGGGTTAAGCGGCACCAATTGTCATGTCGTACTGGAAGAAGCTCCGAACATATCAGTGGAATTGGGGCGCGATGACCAATATCCCTTTTTGATCTCCAGCGTATCATCCGGAAATCTCTCCCGTCAGGTGCAATCATATGTGAAGTGGATCAATGAGAACCCGAAGGCCGATGTGAGGGATGTATGCTGCACAGCAGCTACTGGAAGACAGCATCATGCACACCGAGCGGTGTGGGTGGTCAATTCGTTGGATCAATTGCTGCAGCATTTAAACGACTTTCTTGCAGAACCCAAGACCGGTAGATATGAACAAGATACATTCAGGAAAAGTAATCAGATATTCACTACGGAAGAACTTATCTCGAAATGGCATATCGAAGGATGCGATAGAGCAACCGTGCTAGAGGAGTTGTGCACACATTATCAAGGCGGTGCTCAGATCAATTGGTCAAGAATCTATCCAGATGTGACCTATAACAAGTTGAGCTTGCCCACATATTCATTTGAGGAGAGTAAGTGCTGGATTGATACTAACCCCGATAATTCGGTACAGACTGAGGAAGAAGCGATGTATTATTCATTGTCATGGAAGCCTTGGAGCGAGATCGGCAAGACTAACTCATCCATCATCCATAATGTTGAACGTGTTTTAATAATACGAAATGATACACAGCTACATGCAACCCAGTTGGTGAACCAAATTCGTGAAGCTGGAGTAGCAGTTATCGAAGTGATATTGGGAACATCTTACCTTCAACAGGATGCACAGACATATGTAATTCGAAATAACGAGAGTGATTATATCAAACTTTTGCAGGAAGTGTCCTTTGGAGGTCCCTATCGGATCGTGCATATAGCATCACTTGACCATACAGAAATTAAGGAGAACAGGCTGGACAAAGGTCTTATGTCTGTATGGAGACTTACCAAGGCATGCTCACACGTCTTTGCAGAGCAGGTTGAGATGATTTTGGTGACAAGCTTTGCTAATGAAGTGACGGGTGACGAGAAAGTTCTGTATCCGGAGAATTCAGCGATGCTGGCTTTCGGACATACGGTACAGCGTGAGATTCAGAATCTCGAATGCTTCTGTATAGATGTTGACCAAGATTGGGATACCTCTCAGTATATGCGTTACATTTTGGGGCCGTTGGAGAAGAAGTCTTTGGCGATTAGAAATGGACAAGCATATCAAGCTGAATTCGCACCTGCTGATGTGGGTTCCATGCCTGATGCTGAGATGAACTGGAAAGAAGACGGCGTATACATTATTACAGGTGGACTTGGTGGTCTGGGGATGGAGATCGCTGAACGCTTGCTATCATTTGGACGTATGAATCTGGCTTTGATTGCAAGAACGCCACTGCCCAAACGTCACAATTGGGACATCATTCTAAATGCAAAAAATACTTCACCAGATCTAAAAAGTAAGCTTCTTCGGTTACTTGATATGGAGAAACGGGCCGGACAGATGATGTATTTTGGAGCTGATGTTGCCGATGCGGATCAGTTAAGTCAAGCCATTGAACAATTAAGAAGTCGTTTTGGATGTATACGTGGCATCATCCATGCAGCAGGCGTTGGGAGTACACAACAAGCTGACCAGATGACTGAGGAAGAGTTTACAGCAATGCTGGCTCCGAAAGTGAAGGGGACTCATCTGCTGGATCAGCTAACAGCCGAAGATCAGCCGGATTTTCTAGTCATGTTCTCGTCCGTCGCTACGTTATTTGGTTCTACTGGACAGGCTGTTTATGCCGCCGCGAATGCATATCAGGATGCCTATGCCCCAATGAGGAACCGCAAAGGGATGCGTACGATAACGCTGAATTGGACTACCTGGAAAGAGATAGGCATGGCTTCCAGAGCCGGGTTTGATTTTGACACCTTATTCAAAGCGATGCCCAAAGAGTGGGCATTGGATCGATTGTTCGAAATAATGGGAAAACAGACCGACCGTCTGCTGGTGGGGGAAATGAACTGGAATTCACCCTATTTAAACATTTTGAATAACTACCACTTTCATCTTGATGCCAACATCGGACAAAAGTTACAAAAATGGATGAGAATGCCGGAGAGAGCAAAGCAAATATCAATGAATAAGGAATCCGCTTCTACTGTTCAGATCCCAACGGAAGAGTATGAACTTGAATTGGAATCATCCGTGGAGATGGACCGGACTATTGCCAATATAGTTGGACAATATTTAGGCATTAAAGAGATGAATGTACATGACAGCTTTTTCGAACTCGGTGCAGACTCTATTATGATTAAGCAGATTTTCTTGAAATTGGACAAAACTTACCCTGGAAAACTCATACTGACCGATCTGTTTGAATATCCAAGTATCTCCAGACTAACTACTTATATGAGCACCACAGAAAAGCAGAAGCCTCACCAGTCTCCTCAAAAGGAAACTTTCGAAGAGGAACGGGATACAGATCTTGAGAATCTGTTCGATGAGATCGAACGTGGAGCAATGGATCTGGATGAAGCAATCATCAACCTTCAAAAGATGTAGGGGGACGTGAAGCGTGGAGAAAATTCTGAAGCTCCTGGTAGAGAGTGTCAAGGACCAGAAGATGAACAAAACAACGGCGGCTCAGATCGTGAAAATGCTAAAAGAAGGGGAAAAGAAACCCGTCAAGGATATCGCCATCATCGGTATTTCAGCCAAGTTGCCCAATATGGAAACACTGGATGACTACTGGGATAATATCCAGAGTGGTGTAGATTGCATACGTCCCATTCCCAAGACACGAAAATCGGATATGGACGCTATTCTCTCTTATATGGATATTCCTGAGGGAGATATTCAATATTACGAGGCGGCGTACCTGGACAATATTGACCAATTCGACCATGAATTCTTTCGTTTGCCTCCCAAAGAAGCCAGTTTAACGGATGTTAATCAGCGTTTGTTTATGGAGACGGCATGGGATGCCATGGAAGATGCAGGATACGGTAACGATAAATTATCGGGCACCAATACAGGTGTCTATGTAGGCTTTTCCAACAATATCAAAGATATGTATATGCGATATATTACCGAAACGATGCAGACAAGTGCACTGTCCATCGTTGGGAATTTGGCTTCCATATTATCCAATCGAATCTCGTATCTTCTGAATCTGAAGGGACCCAGTATTGTTGTTGATACAGCGTGTTCCTCTTCGCTCGTAGCTGTCGCCATGGCATGTCAGGCCATCCGGAACAAGGAATGTGATATGGCAATCGCGGGCGGTGTGAAACTTCATCTCATGACACGCGAGAATCAGAATGAGAAGATCGGGATGGAATCTCCAGACTACCGGACCAAAACATTTGATGATTCTGCAAATGGGGCGGGAATGGGCGAAGGAGTCACTGCTTTGTTGCTGAAACCACTAGATGCTGCAATGCGTGATGGTGATCAGATCTATGCGGTAATTAAAGGTTTGGCCGTCAATCAGGATGGAAGTTCTGGCGGATTGACTGTACCAAACCCGTCCACTCAGGCAGAGTTGATTGTAAAAGCGTGGGAGGACGGTAACATCGATCCCGAAACGATCTCGTATTTCGAACCGCATGGTACGGGGACAGAATTGGGAGATCCCATTGAGATTAAGGGAATTCAGAACGCGTTTAAGAAATATACTTCCAAGAAACAATTTTGTGCGATCGGTTCGGTTAAAACCAATATCGGTCATCTGTACGAAGCAGCTGGAACTGCTGGCTTAATTAAGGCAATTCTGGCGTTGAAAAATAAAAAACTCCCTCCAACCTTGCACTTTGAAAAGCCAAATAGAGCGATTGACTTCAGTGGATCACCCGTTTACGTAAATACTACACTACGAGAGTGGAACACGGATGGCACAACTCCAAGACGGTGTGGTATCAGCTCTTTTGGCATTGGGGGAACTAACTGTCATCTCGTGCTTGAGGAAGCACCTGATCGGGCAACTGCAGCGCATCAAGCGAACGCTTCTGTAACAGGCCCATCCATTCTGACGTTGTCCGCCAAGTCTGAGGAATCGCTACGTCAGATGATCAGTAAGTATATCTATTTTCTTGAAAAAAATGAACTGCCAACATTACAAGATATATGTTATACCGCCAACACGGGAAGAGGAAAATTTCCATATCGGGTAGCAATCATAATGAACAGCAACATCGATTTGCATCAGAAACTTACTCAGTTGGAGCGTTCAAAACAGCTATTTGGTACTTCACATGGTTCGCACATCTATACAGGCTTTCACAAGCTGGTTCAAGATGAGGAGGCAGCGGATCAGGAATTCAGAATGTCGCTCTCATCCAGGCATGAGATGAGCGTATCGCTGGGACAAGCTCTTGGAGAATTCATGGACAGTGGGCAGCAAGACATCAATGCGTTACATCAGGCTGCTTCATTCTATGTCTCTGGGGGCGATGCTGACTGGGAAGCGCTTTATGCGAACCAGAGTGTATTCAAGGTCAGTTTGCCATCTTACGCATTCCAGACGCACAGATGTTGGATCGACATTCCAAAACGGAACAGAAGATCGGAAAAGGTACAGGCAGAGGGCATGTTTTATCAAGCTGTATGGCAACGATACACGCCCGTATCTCGCGATTCTGTCGTCACAAAAATGAAAGGCACCGTACTTCTCTTCCGCGGAAACGATCAAGTCAGTGCTGCCTTGACGGTCCAATTGGAGCGTGAGCCCGAAGCACGAGTCATTCAGGTAGCCTGGGGGGATCGTTACGAGAAGTATGATGATTCGCACTATGTGATTCGTGGTGATGAAAGTGATTACATTCAGTTATTGGATGATATGAAGGGTCGGGGGCTAATCCGTATTATTCACGGGTTTACTCTGGCAGAGAATGATTCAGATGATTATTTACAAAGCGAGGAACAATTGAAGTTAAGCCAGGACCGTGGAATTCAGAGTGCATTCTACTTGACCCGTGCGATTCTACATCATCATATGACAGAGGGACTTCAGCTTCAATTCATATCCTCTCTAGCGAATGCAGTTACGGGTTATGAAAGTCAGGTACGACCGGAAAATGCAACGCTTAACGGATTCGCAAAAGTCATTGAACAGGAGTATCCGGAAATATCCTGCCGATTCATTGATGTGGATTCAGATACCGATGCGGATACGATCTATGCAGAATTGAATAGCTCCCATGACCGTTTCCAAGTGGCGTATCGCCATAATCAGTCATACGTTGAAGAATTGGATATTGCCAACATTCTGGAAGCCAGTCATGAGGAAGTGACTATTCGTGAGAACGGTTTATATCTTATTGCTGGTGGAACAGGCGGAATTGGCTTGCAGTTCGCGAAGCATCTGGCTGATGAACGCTGCATTCGTCTGGCACTAATCAGTCGTACGGTGATGCCTGATCGCACTGTGTGGGACAAGCTTATTCAAGAAGAAGATCCAAAGATAATATCCATGGAAATGATTGAACGAATGAAAACCATTATGGAGCTTGAAGCCGGAGGATCAAGTGTTGAATTAATCAGTGCAGACATCTCCGATCTGAAGCAGATGACTCAGGTTGTGCAGAGGTTGAGAACAAAATATGGGCAAATCTATGGGGTAATTAATAGCGCTGGTGTTGCCAATGATGGCTTGATTATCCGTAAGGAAGAGACTGCATTCCAAGAGGTTCTGAGACCGAAGGTTCAGGGAACCTGGGTTCTGAATCAAGTAACAGCGCAGGAACCACTCGATTTCTTCGTTATGTTTTCTTCTGGCATATCCATGTTAGGAGAACCGGGGCAGAGCGATTATGTTGCTGCAAACTGTTTTCTGGATAGCTTTGCGTCTTACCGTGCAAATGGGTCGGGCCGAACGCTAACCATTAACTGGCCTGCTTGGAAGGAAACCGGGATGGCTGCCAGATTTGGTCTGAATGTGGATACAGCATTCAAGACATTAGCAACTCATCAAGCGATCAGTGCTTTTGACATGGTATTGAGCCGTCGTATACGCCGAGTGTTGATCGGTGAGCCCAATTATGCGAGTGAACTCCTACCGTTGTTAGAGTCGTCAAGGGTTATCCAATTTTCGGAAGCCATGACAGCTCGAATTCAACAGGAACGTAATCATTTGAATTATCATAACAACCAGCTGACGATAACTGAATATGAACAAAAGGTTGAACTGCACGGACGAGATAACGGTATATATACAACTACGGAGAAGGAACTTGCCCAACTGGTTGGACACGTTCTCGGGTTTACCGGGTTAGATGTATACGACAACTTATTTGAACTCGGCGTTGATTCAATATCAATGATGCGCATTATTACTGAAATACGGGTACGCTACCATGTTCACCTAAACTACCACACGTTCTTTGAAGGTATGAATCTGGCAAAGCTTGCAATTCATCTGATTGGTGCACTCAAGGAAACTGGAGCGATATCCGAGTATCCCCAGCAAGAGCCGGAACCGGCGACCCAGTATGAGGACTTCCCTTTGACAGAAGTACAGATGGCTTATCTGTTAGGTCGAGACGAGCGGTTTGAAATGGGGGGAACATCGACTCACTATTATCTGGAATTGGAAACCAAATTGAACATGACGCATTTCCGGACTGCATTGCAAAAAGTGATTCAGCGTCATCCAATGCTGCGAGCGGTCATATTGCCGGAGGGCATACAACGAATATTGCCACAGGTACCAGACTATCAACTGGAAATCGTTGATGTGTGCCATCTGAATGAGCAGGAAAAGTGGAAACACATTGAGGTGGAACGGGATCGAATGTCCCATCATGTGTTTGAGCCGAGCCAATGGCCGCTGTTTGAATTCAAAGCTTTTAAAATAGATGATACACGGCATTACCTGTTATTCGGTTATGATCTGCTGATCTGTGATAGTGCGAGTATCCAGATCCTTGGAGAGGACCTGGTGCATTATTGCCGTGATCCGGAAAAGGAACTTCCTGCACTCAAGTTTTCGTTCAAGGATTATATGATGGCATACGGACAACTGAAAAAAGGTGAGATGTACGCACGTGACAAGAAGTACTGGATGGATCAGCTGGACACATTCCCTTCCGCTCCAGCACTTCCGCTGAAGCAGGAGCCCAGACATATCAAGAAACCACAATTTTCACGGCTAAGCTGGATATTGGAACAAGATCCGTGGGAGCAATTAAAGCATAAGGCGCAGCAAAAAAATGTAACACCTTCCGCGCTTCTATGTACTGCCTTTGCTCGAGTTTTGGCCCGTTGGAGCAATCAGGATCGACTTGCCATCAATCTGGCGGCGTTCAACCGCTTTCCATTTCATGAAGAAACCAATCAAATTATCGGTGATTTTACATCCATCATGTTGCTCGAAATTAACGAACAAAAAAACAAGCCTTTTTGGGAACAAGCAAGAGACGTGCAGAGTGGCATGCTCAATATGTTGGAACATCGACATTATGACGGCGTGGAGTTCATTCGAGAACTGGCCCGTCATCGAGAAGCGGGTACTTCCGCCATTATGCCGATTGTATATACCAGCACATTATTTGTGGATGCCATCGGAAGCTGGCAGCATATCGGAGATCTGAAAATGGGTATCAGTCAGACCTCCCAAGTCTACCTTGATAATCAGGTAATGGAGACTGACGGGAGACTGACCATTAACTGGGACTATATTCAGGATCTTTTTCATTACGATACACTTTCCGCCATGTTCGATGATTATACAGCGATGATTACTCATCTGTGTGAGCAAGAGGATATCGAGTTTTTACCAGGTTTGCCTGAACAGGATAAGGCCATCTGGAATGCATTTAATGCAACAGCACAATCATTTCCTATATCTACACTGCATGGGTCTTTTATGGAGCAGGCGACCAAGACTCCTTATCAGACAGCATTGATTTACGGTAATCAGCAATTGACTTATCAACAGCTGGATGAACGTTCCAATCAGCTCGCTCATTACTTGGCGCAACAAGGAATAACACGGGGAGACAGAGTGGGGTTGTTAGCCAAACGTGGTATGGAGACAATTGTGAATACCATCGGTATTCTCAAAGCAGGAGCGGTATACGTGCCTGTTGATCCCGATTATCCTGAAGATCGTCAGCAATACATTTTACAAAATAGTAACTGCAAAATGCTGTTATTACCCGAACTTTATACGTTTGAGGGACTGGCTGAATTGCCGGTGGAGCCACTGGAAAATAACGCAGCACCTGACGATCTTGCCTACATTATTTATACGTCTGGCAGCACGGGAACTCCAAAAGGGGTAGCTACTGCCCATGGCCCGGCAATGAATACCATTCGGGATATCAATATGAAGTTTGAAGTGACGGATCAAGATCGGATGCTTGGTATATCTTCAATGTGCTTTGATCTGTCAGTCTATGATATTTTCGGTGCACTTGCGACGGGTGCAGCACTTGTGATCATTGCTGATCAGCGTGATATTCATGACATGTACGACGCGATACAACAGCATAAAGTAACCATCTGGAATTCAGTTCCAGCCATTATGCAACTGATGGCAGATTACGTAACCGATCAAACCAATGAACAATTAAGGCTCATCCTGCTCAGTGGAGACTGGATACCAAAGAAATTGCCAGAGCAAGTACATGGGCGTTTTCCTTCGGCACAGGTTATCAGCTTGGGAGGTGCGACAGAGGCATCCATTTGGTCTATCTATTATCCCATTGATACTGTCAAGTCGGATTGGAGGAGCATTCCTTATGGAAGACCACTTGCGAATCAGACATTCTATACGCTTGACTACACGGGTTGCCTGAGTCCAGTCGATGTCATTGGTGAGCTCTGTATCGGTGGAGTAGGATTGGCTCAAGGATACTTTAATGATCCGGTGAGGACCGACAATGCATTTTTTAATCATCCGGAATTGGGACGTTTATACCGCACAGGTGATTTTGGAGTCTTGCGAAGAGAAGGGTACATTGAATTCCTTGGCAGACGGGATTCCCAAGTGAAAATCAGGGGTTATCGGGTTGAACTTGGAGAAATTGAAAGCCGACTATCTACAATTCCTAGCGTGAAGCAGGCTGTCGTTATAGATAAAGTGGACATGCAAGGAACAAAGGTACTGGTGGCCTATTACTCAGCGGAGCGCAGCTATGACGAATTGGAGATGAAGCGTCTTTTGGCAAAAGCACTTCCGGATTACATGGTTCCTCAGCATTTAATCCAGTTGTCTGAATTTCCACTTACACCCAATGGAAAGATTGATCGGAAAGCGTTACCGGAACCAACTTTTGGACAACAGTCCAGTGCACTTGCAGGAACAGAAAGCCAAACGGAGCAAAAGCTGATTGAACTCTGTGAATCGGTATTTGGTATGAATGGAATAGGAACTCACGACAGCTTTTTCCAGATGGGGATCAATTCAATTCTAATGGTGCAGCTGGTAAATCGAATTGGGCAGGAATTCAATCAGCGTCTCAGCTTCAAGGAATTTATGGCCCTGAGAGATATTTATGAACTGGCGGCTCTGCTTGAGAGCTCTGTGGAAAATGAAGAGTCAGTGGGAACAATTCATTATCCGCAGCATGATCCATGCCCTGATCCTGAAGGCCGACCATTCCCGCTGACCGAGGTACAGATGGCTTATGTCGCAGGAAGAAGTCAGGCTTTTGAAATGGGGGGCACTTCGACACACGGGTACCTCGAATTCGAAACTCAACTGGAGATGACTCGCTTCAATGAAGCACTAATCAAGCTGATTGAACATCATCCTATGCTGCGGGCAATTATCCTGCCTACCGGAGAGCAAAGAATCCTGCCACATGTACCGGTATACCGGATGGATATTGAAGATATCAGTGGTTTGAGTCCTGACGAGATTGAACGGGTGATCATAGCCGAAAGAGAACGCATGTCTCATCATATTTTTGAATTGGAGCAATGGCCATTATTTGAAATACGTGCGAAAAAAATATCTAAGGATACACATTTGCTATTGTTTGGATATGATCTCCTCATTGCTGATGGGGCAAGCATACAGATCTTCAATAATGATCTATTGAAATTCTATCATCATCCCGAGATTAATCCGGAGCCTAATCCATTTACATTCCGCGATTATATTCTTGCTTACAATGAATTCCGTAAATCGAATACGTACCTGGCTGACAAACAATACTGGCTTGCCCGAGTAGAGGAGTTCCCAGCAGCACCTGCACTCCCATTGAAAACAGATCCTGCACAGATCAGTGAACCAAAATTCAAGCGACTTAATGAAGTGTTTGAACCACAGCGTTGGGAGATATTGAAAAAGGTTGCTAATGGACACGGGCTAACACCTTCAGCGCTTCTCTGTGCAGCCTATGCCCAGATCTTATCGTACTGGAGCAATCAACAGAAGATTGCACTGAACCTGACAGTCTTCAATCGTTATCCATTCCACCCAAGCATACAGGATATCATTGGGGACTTTACTTCCATGATTTTAATTGATGTGGACATGGCTTCGGGGAATGATTTTATGGGGCATGTGCGTCATGTTCAGGACAGTATACTGGAGGCGCTGGAGCACAGGCATTATGAAGGAATCGAATTCATACGTGATCTCTCCAAGCATCATCAAATGGGGAACAAGACCGTAATGCCAATTGTCTTCACAAGTATGATCTTTAATGAACGTGAGACATCTGAAGCAACTCAGGGACTGATTGGAAAGGTTCGAACTGGGGTCAGCCAAACATCGCAGGTATATCTGGATCATCAGGCCTCGGATGCGGGAGGGCAGCTAACGCTAACCTGGGATTACGTGGATGACTTGTTTGATCAACAGGTGATCGAAACGATGTTTGCGCAATATATTGCACTGCTGGATGGCCTAATTGTAGGAGAAACGATTACGGGGCCTGACATTCCTTCAGTCGATCGCAGCATTTTGGAAAGGTATAACCAATCAGAAGAAAATATCATGCCAACAACATTGCAACATTTGTTTAGCCGCATGGCTAAACATTATCCAGATCAGGACGCATTGTTGTTTGAGGATGAACGGATGACGTATTCGGAGCTGGACCGAAGATCTGGTCAACTGGCAGGATATTTACTTGAACAGGAGATCGGGCGAGGGGATCGAGTTGGCGTTGTAGCAAGGCGCCGTATGGAGACCATTGTAAATGTAATGGCTATACTTCGCACTGGTGCGGCATATGTACCACTTGATCCGGATTATCCTGAAGATCGGCAAGCTTACATGCTTAAAAATAGTGATTGTCAAATTGTATTGGACGTGGACGCCTATGATCAGGTCTCGGCTTCTGGTTATCCTCTACTCGAAGGTGAGCCATCTGGAACACCTGATGATATTGCATATGTAATCTATACCTCGGGAAGTACGGGTAGACCGAAGGGTGTTGCCATTACTCATGGGGCTGTAACGAATACGATTCAGGATATGAACAGAAAGTTCGGTGTTCATGAGAAGGATCGCATGCTTGGCGTATCTTCCATGTGTTTCGATTTATCCGTATATGACGTGTTCGGTGCACTTTCCTCGGGTGCAGCTCTCGTAATTGTATCCGACCAAAGAGATATCCGAATGATGAAAGAGGCCGTTGATCGCCATCAGGTTACAATCTGGAATTCGGTTCCAGCGATTATGGATATGTTTATGGATCGACTGGAATCCGATGCTGGACGAAGCTACCGTTGGGCAAGTGATGAAGAGATTCAGGCGTCAACCCAACTGGCTGTGGAGAAAGAGTCAGTAGAGTCGGTGTACCATTGGTCATTCTCCACGCTGTGGCGAATGGATGGAAAGCATATCTACGTGGATGAGTTCAAATGCCCTGGATATGCAACAGGTATGTTCCCTGAACTGTATTTCCTGGCACAAAAGGGGATTCGGCAATCCGAGATTGCTTCTTTCTTCCCGAATGTACCTGCTAGTGAAGTGAATTCGCTCATGGAACTGCTCATTCGCAAACGTGCTTTGGTCAGCGGACTTATGGAGCCAGCGGAAATTTTCAAGAAGCAGACGCAGTTATTCCGTAATCCGTATGACGAAAAGGTAGCATACGATGCACAGGCATACGAGGCATTCAAAAAAATACAGTTGCATCGTAATTTCGGTGAGAACACCACACTTGAGGTCTCACTGGAGCGTGGTGTTGAATACCCTGATTTCATCTCCAAGCGACGTTCTCATCGTTCATTTAAGGAGGATCAGCCTGTTACCATGAAACAGTTCTCCGATCTGATGGGAGTACTGGGTCAGTATGATCAAGGACAGGAAATTCGTTATTACTATCCTTCTGCGGGAGGACTGTACCCGATAGATGTGTTTGTGTATGTGAAGGAAGGAAGAGTTGCGGGAATGGAGGCGGGCTTGTACTACTTTAGTCCAGTGGATTACACGGTACGCCTTATTCATGGGAATCAGTCATTCACTGATGAAATGCACTATTACACAAACAGGTCCATTTATCAGTCTTCAGCGTTTACTGTTTTCTTCATTTACAACGCGGAAGCAACCATGCCGAAATATGGCGCGCAAGGTTATTTATACTCCCTTATCGATACCGGAATTATGGTATCCACACTAAACAGTGTTGGAGAGATGTTGGGCATTGGGATGTGTTCGATCGGAGATATGCCTTTTGAGAAAGTAAAACCGTTATTCAATTTAAATGAAAATCAGATTTGGCTTCACACGGTGGAAGCAGGATTGAAGCCAGACAATGAAATGGCTTCCCCAGAAGAATGGAGCAGCAGAAATTATATCAGACAAAGTCCAAGCGTATCGGTATCCTATGGCGAAAACCCAATGGCTGCTGACCCATCCCTATTATCGGAACGTTCCGTAGCAGTCCTGGGTGCACAGACCGCTCCGCTGGCTAAGTTAAATATCCAAAGTTCTGATATAGAAAGAGCAGTAAACATCACAAACGAGGGTAACCATCAAAGCAGTCTTCGTCTTATACTGCTCAGCGGTGACTGGATACCTCTATCGTTACCGGGAAAAGTCAGAAATCTGTGTCCTGATGCAAGCATCGTGAGTCTCGGTGGTGCAACAGAGGCTAGTATTTGGTCCATTTATTACCCTATTAATTCAATATCTGATGCGTGGAACAGTATCCCTTACGGGTATCCGTTAGCGAATCAAACATTCCATGTGCTCGATTATAAACTGCGTCCATGTCCGGTTGATGTTCCAGGTGAGATGTTTATCGGCGGAGTAGGTCTTGCAAATCAATATGTGAATGACTTGGATAAAACGGAGAAAGCATTCATTCAGCATCCGCTCCTTGGCCGATTGTATAGAACGGGCGACCATGGCGTCATGCGCAAAGAGGGATACATTGAATTTTTGGGCAGAAAGGACAACCAGATCAAAATCAGGGGGCATCGCGTGGAACTTGGTGAAATTGAAGCCATATTCATTCAACACCACGCCTTGAAGCGTGTGTATGTAATGGACAGGCAGAGCGAGCAAAAGAAAAAATATCTGTGTGCCTATTATGTCTCTGATCAAGAAGTTTCCATTGCTGAATTGCGAGAGTTTCTGATATCCAGATTGCCAGAGTACATGGTGCCTTCATTCTTTATCCGGTTGGAAGCCATCCCTCTAACAGCAAATGGAAAAATCAATCGTAATGCATTACCTGAACCAACAGCTCTACACACAGCTCAGGTCCAGTACAAGGCTCCCGTCAATGATATTGAAAAACAATTGGTACAGATATGGAGCGAAGTACTTGGCAATGCTCACATTGGTGTGAATCAGCATTTCTTTGAGATCGGCGGCGATTCTGTACTGATGATCAAAGCACATGCCAGACTTGATGACCAATATCCAGGAATTGTGAAAATAACCGACATGTTTAATTTGCCAACTATTTCGGATATTACCGCATTTATCGAGAATCAGTTGGACGAGATGGATGTAACCCATGTATCCCGCTCCCACATTCCCTTGTCCATGGATTATTTCGTGGAAGGAGATTCAACATCAAACGAAATAGAAGAGTTGCAGTTTGCCTTATCAGCAGAACTCTATGATCGTGTGGTGAATGCTGCCAGCAGGTGGGACGTGGAGGTAGATGATATTTTATTTGCCGGCTTTGCGTACCTTCTCGCACAGACCTCCAACAGTGATCGGATAAGTGTGCATGCAGCCATTGGGCAGTCCGACTATATTCAAGTATTTGATCTGGATTTCGGCTCGTTGGAACAATTTAATGAATTATTCCAGCTTATCCATCAATCCAAGGGTCAAGATGGCAGAGAGACCTTCCACACCAAGCATGTTAGTACACTCTTGCAGGAGCCCGGTACAGGAACATTACCTTTGTTCTATAACGCTGGTGCAGTTGCTTCGGGAGTGCCGGTGTCTGAACTGTACGACTTAACGTTACAAGTGGTTCATCAGGAGCACAGCCTGCACTTTGTATGTGGATTCCGTTCAATGAAATGGCGGAAGAGCAAGGTCGAGTCACTCTTGCAACTCTACTTTAAACTACTGAACCCGATACTCGAATGATCTCAAGCCGACTGTAAAGGAGAGCAAAATGAGAAAAGGATTAATGGGAAGTATTAAACTGGATGATCTCCTGGAATCCGGGGCAGAATCGGTCGATATCGAAAGTGTTTCGACTAAGGACATTGCCATTATTGGAATGTCCGGCAGATTCCCGGGTGCAGAGGAACTCGAGGCATATTGGAGCAATCTGGTTAACGGTGTGGACAGTATCAGCGATTTTCCCGCAGAACGACAATCTTTCACAGATTATTATATGAAGACACGGGGAGAGTCGGTCGCGTATACCAAAGCAGGGTTTTTGAATCATATTGACCGATTCGATTATCGTTTCTTCAACCTGTCTCCCCGTGAAGCTTCTCTCATGGACCCCAATCAGCGGTTGTTTCTTGAGACGGCTTGGCATGCCATTGAGAATTCGGGATATGGGGGCGGGAAACTTAAAGGAAGCAACACAGGTGTGTACGTTGGGTTTCGAAACGATGAAGTATATGACTACAAAAGATTAATCACTGACTTGGAACCTCAGGCAGATCCCAGTGCAGTTCCAGGTAATCTGGCCTCCATTCTGGCTAGCCGGATTTCTTACTTGCTGGATCTGAAGGGGCCGAGCCTTTGTCTTGATACAGCATGTTCATCTTCTCTCGTAGCCATCCATCTCGCGTCCCAGGCCATTCGAAACGGGGATTGTGATCTGGCTGTCGCTGGTGGCGTAAAGATACGTTTGTTTCCCCTGGATGAAGGGAACAAGCTTGGTGTGGAAGCGCCAGATGGCAAAGTGAAGGCGTTTGATGCAGATTCGGATGGGACGGTGTGGGGTGAAGGCGCTGCCGCTATTATCCTCAAACCTTTGAACAAAGCACTCAGGGATCGAGATCATATATACGCAGTCATTAAAGGGAGTGCTGTGAATCAGGATGGAACTTCCGTAGGCATCACAGCGCCGAATACCGCTTCACAGACAGAATTGCTGGTGAAAGCATGGAAAAATGCGGGGATTAACCCGGAGACGCTAAATTATATTGAAACACATGGTACAGGGACAGATATGGGAGATCCCATTGAGTTTGAGGCCATTCGCAGAGCGTTCCAAAAGTTTACGAACAAGAAACAATTCTGTGCTATCGGTTCAGTGAAGACAAATGTGGGCCACTTGGATTGTGTAGCTGGCATGGCTTCGCTTTTCAAGGTCATTATGGGAATGCGTGAAGGCATGATGCCACCCACACTTCATTTTCAGCGTCAAAACTCAAAAATCAACTTTGAAGATTCTCCAGTCTATCTCAACACACGTCCTAGAATATGGCATGCCGAAGGGGCTCCACGCAGATGTGGTGTCAGCGCGTTTGGTCTAAGTGGAACCAATAGTCACATTGTAGTTGAAGAGCCGCCACGTTATCACAGGGCAGATACCGCAGTGACCCCGGATATGCAAATTTTAACGATCTCTGCCAAAAGTGCTGCCAGCTTAACAAAGCTGGTGCAAGCGTATCAGGCCTTGCTCGTTTCAAATCCTGAACTTTCGCTGGCAGATCTATCATTCTCGGCTAATACGGGAAGAGGGCACTACACTCAAAGGCTTGCGATCACTTTCAGTGATCGCAAGGATTTGGAAAGAAAATTGAAGCTTGTATCAGACGCAAATTGTGGTCCTGATCTCGAGATAAACGGAGTACACACAGGCATACATCGGATAATAACAGCCGGTGCAGGGGAGTCCACACGAAGTACAGGGGAAATCACGGAGCAGGAGGTCAGACTACTTGGACAGAAGGCCCAAGCATGGCTTTCTGAACCTCATGTTCATCCGAGACAAGTGCTGTTGGAGGCCATTTGTGATTTGTATGTTCAGGGAGCCGATGTGAGTTGGGAAGATCTGTACAGAGAAAAGTCTGTGCGTAGGATTCCACTTCCGTCATACCGGTTTGAACCTAACATATGCTGGCTGGACTGGAAATCGGACATGGATCAACGCCAGACAGATGACATGTATCGGAGCATGTATAGAAAACGCTGGATCGCGGATTATTTGGAACCATCCATACCCGATGAGGCGAAGCAGCCAAGTGATGATGGGATAACCCTGATATTGCGAAAAGATAAAGACCTTGAAGGCGAAAGGCTTGAAACCACCTTGCGTAATTTGGGACGAAAGCTGGTATCCGTGACATTTGACGGAGATGTTGCCGTTATGGAAGGACTCTCAGGTCTAGTGCAACTTTCTTCAGAAGATGTTTATGATCACCTGCTTGGTGCACTGCCTTTCAAGGATATAACCCGGATTATTCATCTACTGAGTTCAACGCCCAGAATGCAGGTGCATAATCTGGCAGATCTTTCTCAGGCGGAAATAGAGGGTCCTCTGAGTCTGTTCAGATTGGTCAAATCCCTTGTGCAGAGAGCGGTGTCTGGCCCTGTAGACATATCAATTGCTACGACAACTGCTTATCAAGTGACGGGGGACGAAGTGGAACTGTATCCTGAGCACGCTGCCTTGATCGGCTGGGCTAAGGTTATAGGAAAGGAATATCCGCATATCCGGTGTCAGTGCATTGACAGAGATGAACATAGTTCACTTGAGTCTATTCCGGAGTTGGTTAGTGGCGCAGGCTTCTCCAACGAAAATTTTGCCTATCGGAATGGGATTCGTTATGTTGAACAGCTGGATGAATGGAACACAGAGACTCAGGAAAATAGCGGCTGGCAACTGGTTGAAGATGGAGTATACATCATAACGGGTGGAGCAGGGGGGATAGGTTCAGAGATTGGGAGATGGATGGCTGGTCAGGCAAAGGTACGAATTGTCATACTGGGACGGACTGAATTACCCACCAGAGAGCAATGGCCGCTGCTTCGTAAGAATGGGAAAGACCAAACGGCTGTTCAGCAGATTATTCGTGAAATAGATGCCATGGAAAGTCTCGGAGCAATGGTAACTTATTTTAGCGTAGATGTATCCGATGAAATGCGTCTTACCCATACGTTGGATGTTATCAGAAAAACGTTTGGTTCTATACGTGGAATTGTGCATTGTGCAGGAACGGGCAGTGATCTGTATACCGATCAGAAGAGTGAAGATGACGTCAAGCGCACGTTGGCTCCCAAGATCAGGGGGACATGGCTGCTTGATCAACTTACCCGACAAGATCAGCCTGATTTTATGCTGTTATGTTCTTCTGTCGCTACAACATTCAGCACGTTAACTATGGGAGATTACGTTGCAGCCAATGCCTACCTGGATACGTTCGCTGCACAACGAACCAAGCAGGGACTTCACACACTCGCCATTAACTGGGTGACCTGGAGGGACCGGGGAATGGCAGCACGTTCGGGTTTTACGGCGGATACTATATTTAAGGCCATTTTGCCTGAACAGGCAATCCATACTCTTGCAGACGTTGTTACTCAAAAAGTAGACCGCGTTATTATCGGGGAGTTAAACATAGATGGTGGGGGCATTCCTTTACTCGAACGTTCAGGGATTCGGGTTGCTCCACATTTGCTCGAACGACTGAAGAGAATGAAGTCTACGACCAGGTCTATAGCAGATATGGCTTCTACCCGATCACTTTCACAACATGGCACGGGTCAGGTGATCCTCACGGGAAAAGAAAAAGAGGATTACACCGAAGCAGAACGACGTGTCGCTGATGTCTGCAGACAGGTATTGGGTTTCGATGAAATTAACATCCATGAAAATTTCTTTGAACTGGGAGCCGATTCCCTCTTGTTAAAAACGATGCATGCCAGATTGGAACTGCTTGATCCAGGTTCACTTATGATTACGGATTTGTTTGAGCACGCAACAGTTTATAAACTGGCCCGTTTTCTGGTAGATAAACGCCAGGGAAGCAACAACATGACACATCATGCAACGATGAAAGGAACGGAACAGGACATAGCCATTATTGGCATTTCTGTCAAACTGCCTAACGCCAACAACACTGATGAATTCTGGGAAAATATTCGTAACGGGTTGGATTGCAGGACCGCATTGTCTGCAGAACGAAAGAATGCCATTGATCGCTATATTCGATATAAACAGTTTCCTGAGGGCAGCGTTGCTCTTGTGGAAGGGTCCTATATTGATGAGATTGATAAGTTCGATAGTACCTTTTTCCGTTTGTCTCCCAAGGAAGCAAGCCTGATGGACCCACATCAGCGTCTCTTCCTGCAGGCATGCTGGGAAGCAGTTGAAGATGCCGGTTGTGTAGAAGACATTAGTGGAAGTTATACCGGGGTGTTTGTTGGATACTCGCCGAATATTCGCGATATGTATTCACGTCTTATTTATGAAACCAATCCGACTCTGCTATCCAGCGCTATGGTGGGCAACACAGCAGCAGTTACCTCTGGAAGAGTATCTTATATGCTGGACTTGAAGGGGCCATCGATGGTCGTAGACACAGCCTGTTCATCTTCCCTCGTTGCTGTAGATGCAGCATGTCAATCGATTCGTAGCGGCAAATGTGAAATGGCCATAGCTGGTGGGATTAAAATCCATACCATGCCAATTCATCACACGAATACACGCATGGGAATAGGCATGGAATCTATGGATGGAATCACGCGTGCATTTGATGAGGAATCCGAAGGAACGGGATTTGGCGAAGGCATCGGTGTAATCATGCTCAAACCACTCGAAAAAGCTAAACAGGATGGCGACCAAATCTATGCGGTCATTAAGGGATCAGCATCCAATCAGGATGGCAGTTCTGCCGGGATGACAGCACCAAATCCGGCAGCTCAGGAAGACGTGATTCGCAAGGCATGGGATGATGCTGGCATTGATCCTGCGACCATTGGTTATGTGGAAGCCCACGGGACGGGTACACCTTTAGGGGATCCGATTGAAGTAAACAGTTTGACGAATGCATTCCGTATGTTCACCGACAAACGAAATTTCTGTGCGATTGGATCTGTCAAAGCCAATATGGGGCATCTGCTTGAAGCAGCGGGAATCGTCGGGTTGATCAAAGCAGCGTTGGCACTTAAAAACAAGGAATTGCCTGCAACGATTCACTTTAATCGACCCAATGAAAATATCCCGTTTTACGATTCTGCCATATACGTCAATACCGTTACTCGTAAGTGGGAGGTTGAAGACCATCCGCGGCGAGCTGGCGTCAGTGCGTTTGGCATGAGCGGAACCAATGCCCATATTGTGCTGGAAGAGCCACCGGCAGACTATATCCATAAAGAACTGTCTGACCATGTTCCTCACGTTTGGCCACAGTTGTTCATGCTTTCGGCCAAATCACGTGAGAGCTTGCAGCAACTTGTTACGAGGTACGTTGCATATGGTCCGCAATTATTACAAATGGATCTGCAGGATATTTGTTACACGGTCCAGGCTGGGCGCAGTCATTATCCGCATCGATTAATTTTTGCAGTGAATACGACAATGGAACTTGTTTCCCGGTTGAATGAATTGAACCGGCTCTACTTTTGGGAGTCTGAAATGGGCGACACCGGCAAGGTTTTCTATCGTTATGGAGAACACCGATTGGTATCAGGTACGGATGGGATTAGACGTCCGGATGATCTAACTCTGGTTCAGAAGGAAAGTTTGAACACCGCAATTCAAGAAGCGGCATTAGCGTGGAGGGACGGCCTGTACAGGGACGAATCCATGCAGGTCAAAATTAGTGAGTTGTATTCGGCGGGCGCAGATTTGCCACCATTATTATGGAATGACGGACAGGCAACTCGTAAAGTGCGGCTCCCGGTGTATGCTTTCGAGCGTAAGACACACTGGCTGGACATACCCGACGTCGCCCCGGTAAAAGTGGAACGTATGGAACAACCATTTCATGTTATTCGTTGGGTTAACACGCCATCCAACGATGGGACATCATGGATGTCCTCCGAATCTGGAGATGTGTTATTGTTCACAGGAAAAACCGCTCTTTCGGCATCGATCTATGAGAGATTACTAGCTGCGGGTCGGAAGGTTGTAAGAGTAGAGATTGGACTTCAAAAGGATTCTACTCCAGGCGATGGATGGTATGGCGTTGATTCAAATAAACAGGCGTATGAGGACTTGTTAACAGATCTTCAATCCGAGTATCAATTCACACATATTATCCATATGTCAACGACTGAGCAAGCAGTATTTCCTGAGAGTATCGAACAATTAGAGGTGACCCAGCAACGTGGGGCTCGCAGCCTGATGTATCTTACTCAGGCGCTGGCACATGTGGGTTATGAACGCGGGCTGAGCCTTACGCTGGTATCTGATTATGTGAACGAAGTGACAGGTAATGAACGTGTCCTTCAGCCACAACAAGCTCCTTTTATGGGAATGGGACGAGTTGTAGGTCAGGAATTGATGGGCATATCCTGCAAGTTCCTGGACGTTGATGATGTTGTCTCTGCTGAAGATGTGTTACAAGAGATCGGCCGAAAGTCTGATTTGTATCTTGTTGCTTACCGGGAAGGTACCCGTTATGAGGAGCAGTTCGAGACTTTGGACGATACGACGGTGATCGGCCATTCGCCAGCAATGCAAAATGACGGTGTATACGTGATTACTGGCGGCACGAAAGGCATTGGACTGGAAGTTGCCCAGTACTTGGCTGACAAGGGAGCAGGACATGTTGCTTTGCTGGCCCGTTCACCTTTTCCGCCGCGTGACCAGTGGACTGAATGGCTTGATCAGAACAGAGACAGGGAAGTTTGCGAGACGATAAACCGGGTGATGGATCTGGAGAAGAAGGGAACGTCATGTTCATTTTATCAAGTGGATATCGGGCACCTGGATAGGCTACGTGAGGTATTTGATGAACTTCGACAAAACTACGGTCCCATTCGTGGCGTAGTCCACAGTGCCGGTGTACCTGGTGAAGGCATGCTGATGCGTAAGACGGAGGAACAGTTCTCAGCGGTGTTTGGTCCCAAAGTCCAAGGAACATGGGCGCTTGATCAGGTCACACTTGAGGATAGTCTTGACTTCTTCCTGCTTTTCTCCACGATCTCTTCGGTGTTTGCTGCTCCGGGCCAGGGGGACTATGCTGCTGCCAATGCATACCAGGATGCGTTTGCTGCATATCGAAGCAAGCTCGGGAAACGAACACTAACTATGAATTGGAACACATGGCGAGATACGGGGATGGGCGTTCGTTACGGCATCAATGTGGATGGTGTATTCTCTGCCATTCCTACGGAGCAGGGCATTGCATGGCTGGATCGTGCGATGGGAATGACCTTGAATCGGGTAATCGTCGGCGAGATCAATCGTGAAAGCAAATTGCTTGGCATGATGTCAAGTGTTGCTGTGAGACTATCGGATGACCTAAGATCCCTGGCTACTGATGAGAAAACTGTGTTTCCTGAAACTCAGAACCAGACCGGTTATGCAGAAGTTACTCTGGATGGCAGGACAGGAGAAGGAGCATATAGCGATGCTGAGGATCTGATTGCCAAAATCTTCGGTTCGGTACTAGGGTTCAGTGAGATCAATATTTATGACAGTTTCTTCGAATTAGGGGGAGATTCGATCATGTTGGGCCAGATGCATGAGTTATTGGATCGGCATTTCCCCAATAAGATCAAACTGGTAGATCTGTTCGAATATACAACCGTAGACAAACTCAGCAATTACATTGCAGGCAATGAGCAACATATCCTGCAAGCTGCACCGATAACATCCGCATCAGAAGAGCAGGACGGAGATTGGAATGACTCATTAAGCCATATGCTGGACAAGTTGCAGGACGGGGAAGTATCTGTCGAAGACATTCTTCATCGTTTGGATGAAATACGGCCAGGGGAGTGAGCTTGTGGAGAAAGTCTACAAACATGTTGTTGAAAACATAGCCTCCGGCAAAATTGACAAAGTGACGGGGATTCAGGTTATCAATCTGCTGAAGCAGGAAGAAGCAAATCATCAAGAGGATATAGCAGTCATAGGCATGAGCCTTAAATTTCCCCATGCGAATCGCCCGGAGGATTACTGGCACATTGTTGAGCAGGGGATTGATTGCATAGGTGATTATCCATCTGATCGAAAATCTGTAACGGATGAGTACCTCAGACTAAGCGGATATTCAGACGAATTCCTTCAATATCTGGATGGAGCTTTTCTGGATGAAGTGGATCAATTCGATTATAAGTTCTTCCGTCTCTCGCCAAAAGAGGCCAGTCTGATGGACCCTTGTCATCGTTTATTTTTGCAAACGGCATGGCATGCCATCGAAGATGCCGGTTACGGCGGGCAAAGGCTTGCAGGAAGCAATACCGGTGTCTTTACCGGATTTGCCAATAGCAACAACTATAAGGAAATGATCAAGGATACCAATCCGGAAGAGTTGTCTATTGCGATGACTGGAAATATCGCGTCAATGCTTCCAACCCGCATCTCGTATCTGCTTAATCTAAAAGGACCGACCATGGTAGTGGATACTGCTTGTTCGTCCTCGTTAGTATCCGTTTATCTGGCTTGTAAATCGCTGATGAACGGGGATTGCAACATGGCGATTGCCGGAGGAGTTAAGCTGGATATTTTGCCAGTGGATAATGATTTTCTGAAGATAGGGATTGAATCCACCGACTACCGGACAAGAGCTTTTGATAAAGAAGCAGATGGGTCCGGTATGGGCGAAGGTGTGGCTGCAGTAATTTTGAAGCCGCTTCGTCAGGCTCAGAAGGATGGAGACCACATCTATGGTGTAATCAAAGGCATCGCCTTGAATCAGGATGGAACGTCCATGGGCATCACGGCCCCCAATCCGGTTGCTCAATCCGAAGTGATCGAGGAGGCGTGGAAGCGAGCAGGCATCCACCCGGAATCCCTGGCCTATATTGAAACCCATGGAACAGGAACCAATCTGGGTGACCCTATCGAGATTCAGGGGCTGGAGCGTGCTTTCCGAAAATATACGAATAAAAAGCAATTTTGTGCAATTGGTTCGGTCAAAACCAATGTCGGTCATCTGTATGAAACAGCAGGTATGGCCAGTCTGATTAAAGGACTTTTATCGTTGTATCATCGGAAACTCCCGCCTTCCCTTCATTTTAATTATCCAAACCTGAATATTGATTTCGGGAATTCACCCGTCTATGTCAATACAAGGTTAAGAGAGTGGGAGCGAGGTGCTGATCCGCGTAGATGCGGGATAAGTACATTTGGTTTGAGCGGAACGAATTGTCATATAGTGCTGGAAGAAGCTCCTGTACAGGCCACTTTGAACGTTACGCATGATGGGCATAAGGGTGTTCATCCATTCACGTTGTCTGCGGGATCAGATAATGGAATTCAAGTTCTGATGAAACAGTATCTGGACGGAGTATCTACCTTCCCCGACAGGTATTCATTACTGGATGTGTGTCGAACAGCCAATGCATGTCGCGGACATTATGCTCACCGAGTGATCATTTTGGCTGAACACTTGGAGGATTTGCGCATTAAGCTGACCAAGGTTATATCTGGAGACATTCATACGTTCACAGCATCTTGGTTTCATTATGGGGAACACCGACTGATCAGCGACAATCGGGAAGTTTCAGGGGTACATGATATTACTCAGAAAAACGTTCGTGCGTTAAGTGAAGAGGTCCGGCAAGAATTGAACCAGATGAATGAGGCTACATTCGACTGGGGGCGCCTGTGTACTCTTTACGTGCAAGGGGCATCCGTGGACTGGTGGCGTCTGTATGAGGGCAAGTCTACGAAGACCGTACCTCTGGCGGGTTATCCTTTTGATTCGCAGAAGTGCTGGATTGACATGGGAAGCAGACCAGCAGAAGAGAGTGTCCACCATGACAACGGATTGTTTTCTCTTACGTGGCATGAGCTTGAGGGAGATTACGAGGATAACGAAGTTCATTCAAGCGAGAGAGTTGTACTCTTTACAGCCGATGACAAAGGTGGGGCTGACCTTGCATTGCTTTTGCAACAATCGGGTAAGGACGTCATTATGGTTTGCCCGGGAGATTACTTTGAACAGCGGAACGATACTGATTTTCGAATTGGTTCCAGTGAGGTCGATTTTGATTCTTTAGTCAATGCTTTGGATTCAAAAACATGGTCACAGGTCATCTATGCATCTACCTTTGCTTCGGACACTTCTGTTCAGAATCTGGTGGAGTTGAATGAATCACAGGAACGCGGCGTTTACAGCCTGCTGTATCTGGTTCGTTCTTTGACCAGACATGGTATTGATTATGATATGGATATGGTGATTTTGACCCAATGTGTCCATCATGTCACAGGCAAAGAACAGGTTCTTAGACCCGAGCTCGCACCCCTAGAAGGTCTTGCCAAGGTCATACGCAAGGAGCATCTGAACATACAATGTCGAGTTATCGACCTGGAAGATATGCTATGGAGCAAAGGGAGTGCAGAGTCTGTTTTCAGAAAAACAGATCACTTCCTTACCGCCATTCGAGAGGGCAAACGGTATATTCAGTCATTCGGTACACTCCAGCCTGTTGCAGAGTCGGACAGTAACAATGGACAATTTCCGGCTCTTCATTCAGAAGGGATATATCTTGTCTCTGGTGGAGCCGGAGGTATCGGGATTGAAGTATCCAAATATTTGGCTGGCAGGGACAAGGTACATCTGGCCTGGATTAATCGTACTGCCTTTCCACCCCGGAGAACATGGGAAGCGATTTTGGAAGCAAAGCAGGATCAGTCGTTATGCCGAAAGATTCAGGGAGTGCTTGATATTGAAAATATGGGAGCTACCGTTGAAATATACAGCGCTGACATTTCCAAAAAAGAAGAGGTAGTTCCAATTGTAGAAGAGCTGCGTCAACGTCATGGGAAGATCCGGGGGGTTATCCATGGCGCGGGAATCGGAAGATCCGACTTATTGATGAATCGTACGGATGACCAGTTTAAAAGCATTTTCAATCCGAAGGTGATGGGTACTCGTATTTTGGATGAAGTTACCCATTCGGATGATCTGGACTTCTTTATTCTGTTTTCTTCGGTAGCAACGATGTTTAGCGGAGCCGTTCAAGGAGATTATACCGCAGCCAATGCTTATCTGGATGCCTACGGGGAATATCGGAACAAGCTCGGAAGAAGGACACATGTGGTGAACTGGACGACCTGGAAAGAAACCGGTATGGCCCTTGAAGGTGGTTTCACAATCGATACCATTTTTAAGACGTTGCCAACCGGTAAGGCTCTTGAAGGGTTTGAGCAGGTGTTATCCCATAATGTACCGAGAGCACTTGTAGGTTATCTCAATTATGAGAACGGTGGAGTCTTCCTGCTCGAAAAATCAGGGGTGATGCTCTCTCCTGTGCTGACTGCGCAAATTGAACTATTTAAGGAAAAAAAGAAGCAGGAAAAAGCGAACAAAGCAAAGAGTGTAACAACAAATCCAGCAGGAGAAGTAAGTCTGACAGGAAGTCTCAACGAAGAGTTTAGTGATACGGAAAAACGTGTGGCCGAATGTTGCAGAAAAATATTAGGTTTTGATCAAATTGATATTCACGACAACTTCTTTGAACTAGGTGCGGACTCTATTCTGCTAATGAAAATTCAGAGTGAGATTGAGCGAATTTTTCCAGGAGCCATTAATGTTACGGACCTGTTCGAATACTCGAATGTACATCATCTCGCAAAATTTATCAGTGGAAAAAACAAGAAGGAGGAACAGCGTCCTTCTCCTGCAATGCATCTCAAGAAGCGTACTGTGGCAGAACGAGATGGAGATATTGCGATTATCGGCATGGCTGTGAATGTGCCGCTTGCTTCCACACCTGAGGAGTTATGGGAACATCTCGTCAACGGCACGGATCTGGTTCGGTCGTTTCCGGAATCGAGAAAAGTGGATATTGACAAGCATTTTGCGTTCACAGGTCATGACCAGGCACAGATGAAATACAACGAGAACGCGTATCTGGAAGACATAGACAAGTTTGATGCAGGTTTCTTTCGGTTATCGCCTAAGGAAGCAAGTCTAATGGATCCCAATCAGCGATTATTTCTTGAAGCTGCGTGGACTGCAATTGAGGATGCAGGGTATGGCGGCACCAGATTGAGCGGTAGTAAAACAGGCGTATATCTGGGATATGCGGCAACCTTGCGAGATCTGTATGCACGTCTCTTATATGAAGTTGATCCTGGGAGCGGATCAAGCTCCATGGTGGGTAATCTGACAGCAATGATGTCTGCCCGGATCTCATATTTATTGGATCTAAAGGGTCCAAGCATGGTTATTGATACGGCCTGTTCATCTTCATTGGTGTCTGTAGACATGGCTTGCAAAGCTATTCGTAGCGGGCAATGTGATTATGCACTGGCTGGCGGAATCAAGATTAATCTGTGCCCGGTGGATGATGAAAATATGAAACTTGGTATCGAGTCTACAGATCATCGCTCCAAAGCTTTTGATGATGAAGCAGATGGAGCAGGTATTGGAGAAGGGGTTGCAGTGGTACTGCTGAAATCGCTTCAGCAGGCATTGGATGACCATGATTCGATCCATGCTGTAATTAAAGGCGGGGCTGTGAATCAGGATGGCAGTTCAATAGGCATCACGGCACCTAATCCGGCATCTCAAACAGAGGTAATTATATCTGCTTTGGAGGATGCAGGAGTTGAACCGGAGACAATCACCTACATTGAAACTCATGGCACGGGCACGACATTGGGAGATCCGATTGAAATTAAGGGCATATCCGATGCACTGTCGAGCTACACAGATCGCAAGCAGTTCTGTGCGGTGAGTTCCATCAAGACCAACTTAGGGCATTCTTCGGAGGCTGCTGGAGTGATTAGTTTGGTGAAGGCGGTTATGGCGCTGCGTGAGAAAAAGCTTCCTCCGACACTGTACTTTAATCGACCTAATCGAATTATTGAATTTTCCAATTCACCGGTCTTTGTGAATACCCGTCTTCGTACTTGGCATTCCGAGGAAGGACCGCGACGTTGTGGGATCAGCGCGTTTGGGATTAGTGGAACCAATTGTCACGTTATCTTGGAAGAGGCCCCAGTACAGACATTTGTCCAAGCAGAGGAACGCAGACCTTATATTCTGCCTCTTTCCGCCAAAAGTAAGGACTCTCTGTCCAGATTGATCGCAGCTTATCATGATTATCTCGATAGTTACGATGAACTGGATTTGTTGAGCCTGTGTGGAACAGCCGCTCAGGGAAGAGGACACTACAAGTTGCGTATCGCCATTGCTTTTAAAGACAAAGAAGAGCTGGTAGCCCGAATGGGCAAGCTGCGTGGGTGCCCGTTTAGCGAGATTAAACCGCCTGTTGCTTATGCATCTGAACATCGAATGGTTCCTGAGACGAAGGAGCCGGGTGTTGGTGAATTGACGGAACAAAAACTTCGTGAATTAAACGAGCAGTCAGACAGGGTACTGAGGCTCATTAACGAGCACGGATGGGAAGATCAGCACTTGGAGGAAATATCGATTCTTTATACACAGGGAGCCGATATTGACTGGTCCAGATTGTACGCAGAAGAGGAAACCTTCCGGCTCCATCTTCCAACGTATCCTTACGAGCGCAATCGTTGCTGGATTGATATTCCCGAACGAGTTGCGGTTCAACCATCCGTTGTGCAGAAGGAAGAACCAACGATGCATTACACCATTGGCTGGGTGGAAGCGAGTAATCCTGAGCGGCTCATTCCGAATCCGCAAACCGTCTTGCTTTTGAAGGGGACAATTCCGTTATGTGACAGTCTCTCCCGGGAACTTACTGAACGTGGAGCACATGTAATTGAAGTTACGCTTGGTGCAACATATGCGAAGATCTCTCCGGTTCATTATCAGATCGATGGTTCGGAGGAGCAGTATCTGCAATTATTGAAGGCTACGAAGAACCACAGAATAGATCAGATTATTCACACCTTTACCATAAACGGTCATACAGCACCCGAGAGTCCGAAGGAACTGGAGGATGCCTTATGCCGAGGGGTGCATAGCTTGTTTTACCTCACAAAAGCCATTGCAGGTGCAGGATTGCGAAATCGAATGCGCATTGTGCTGTTATCCCAGTACGTTCACGAAGTTAGCGGCCACGAATTACATCTTGCTCCTGAATATGCAACGATGTTTGGCTTGGGCAAAGCCATTGGACAAGAGCATCCTCAGCTGGAATGCAAGGTCATGGATATAGATGATGACACCGCTATTCCTATTTTGCTCAATGCAATGAATGCAGATGATGTTTTCTACTCCACTGCTTATCGGAAGGGTCAACGATATGTGGAAGAGTTTAGGAAGACAGATCTGTTGGGAGCTGAGCTCTCTGATGTAACCATTAAGGAGCAAGGGGTCTATCTCATCACTGGTGGAATGGGCGGCATTGGCCGAGCATTCGCAGAACATTTTGCCAACAGACACAACGTTACCTTGATTCTTGCAGGCAGATCGGATTTCCCTGATCGGGAAACATGGCCAGCCATTTTGGAGGATAACAAGGATCTGGAGCAATGCAACAAAATTAAATGGATACATTCGATTGAGACCAAAGGTTCCACAGTAGGTCTCTACAGCGTGGATACAGGTGATCTTCAACAAGTATCAAGACTCATGGAGAACATCAGAGAGCAGTACGGCAAAGTGGATGGCATTGTTCATGGAGCAGGGGTAGCCGGTGAAGGATTCCTTGCGTCCAAGGATGCGGAGACCTTTAACCGTGTGTTGCTTCCGAAAGTCCAGGGAACCTGGAACATGGATCAGGCAACAGCCCACGACTCTCTGGATTTTCTTGTTCTGTTCTCAACCACTTCGACATTATTCAGCTCTCCGGGTCAAGGAGATTATTCAGCAGCGAATAGTTATCTGGATGCTTATGCAGCGTATCGCAATCGCAGGGGTGGACGGACGTTAACGATCAATTGGGTGGCCTGGAAAGAGACCGGAATGGCCAAAGATTTTGGTGTAAATGATGACATGGTGTTCAAGTCTGTCTTAACAAAATCTGCATTAAAGGCCTTTGACCAGGCTTTTCAGCGTAAAGTGCATCGATCTATCATCGGCGAACTGAATTATGACTCGGAATATATGGCCTACGTAGGTGATATGCCAATGATGATGTCGGAGGACGTATACAACACGATTCAAGATCAAAGTGCCAGCGTGATTGCTGAAGTGGAGATGAGAAAGGCAATGCTGAACAAAGAAGTCTCGTTACACGGCCGCAATGATGGTCAATATACAGCCATGGAACAGATGTTATCCCGGATTTGGTCACTTCATTTGGGACTGATAGAAATGGATCTGTATGATGATTTTTACGAATATGGTGGAGATTCCATTATTGGGCTCAAGATGGCATCGGATATATACAGGGAAACGGGGATACAGGTTAATCCTTCAGATGTGCTGCAATATCCGACGATCTGGGGACTGGGAGTTCACCTGCAATCTCTGGTCGATGTGGAGAATGCAACAGTCGGACAACAGTCTATCCCTCATGCAGAAGTCAAAGAAAAATATCCACTTTCATCAGCTCAAAAAAGGATATTCTACCTTTGCACTCAGGACCCGGACAACATCAGCTATAACCTGAACAAAGCGTTGATTATGGAGGGGAATTTTGACCCATTCACGTTGAACGGTTATATGAACACTCTGATTCAGCGCCATGAATCGTTCCGTACATCATTTCACTGGGAACAAGGAGAGCCGATTCAGAGAATTCACGAGAACGTGGATTTTTCGATCGAAACGTTGCCAGATGTTATTCGTGGAACGGAAGCAGTGGAAGATGTAGTGAAGCGGTTTGTCCGACCGTTTGATCTGGAAGCAGCACCGTTGATCCGCATGATTGTTGGTTCGTTGGATGACGGTCGCCATCTGTTGATGTTCGATGTGCATCACTTGGTTACAGATGGAATGTCGATGGACAATATGATGCACGAAATCACGTCAATGTACAGTGGTTCACCTCTACCGAATATTCCTTATCAGTATAGGGATTACTCGGAGTGGAGCAACCAGTATCAGCAATCGGATTCGATTAAATCACAGGAAGCCTTCTGGCTGGAAACGCTGAAAGGGCCATTGCCCACACTGCAACTTCCAACAGACTTTTCACGGCCTGATCGAAAAACCTATGATGGAGCCAAAATGACTTTTTATGCCGACGGAGTACTTACTGCTCGTATAGGCAAGCTCGGAGCACGTACAGGTACCACGCTATACATGTTGCTCTTATCCGCCTTAAATGTCCTGTTGCATAAATATACGAACCAGAGTGATATACTCATCGGTTCGCCTGTAACGGGTCGCCAACAGGGTAACTTTGATGCCACCATTGGCATGTTTGTAAATACAATCGTCCTGAGAAATCACCCTGTGCCTGATGACTCATTCAGGGAGTTACTTCTGGACGTGAAGCAGCATACGTTATCGGCTTTTGCACATCAGGACTGTCAATTCGACCGAATTGTACAGCTTGTGAATAGTACACGTGATCCGAGCAGAAATCCGCTGTTTGATGTGTATTTTGCACTGCAAAATGTAGGGATGTACACCGGAGAGATTGAGGCTTTCAAAGGCACATTAATCGATTATGACAGTGGAGTTTCAAGGTTTGATCTGGCACTGGATGCGATTGAGCGGGATGGTACGATCGAGTTTATTCTGGAATATAATACAAGCTTGTTCTTGCCTGGCACAGCTGAATATATCGCCAAAGATTTTGTGAAAATTCTTGAGATAGTTTCAGAGCAGCCGGATACATTGATCTATGATATTGAAGTTGATCGTGTCACGGATATCACGGATGAAGCTGTAGATGAAGAAGTGAATTTCAATTTCTAGCCAGATCACAGAGGGGCGTTGATAGGAATGAAGGTTGGTGTAATCGGAGCAGGCGTCATGGGAAAAGGGGTTGCACAGAGCCTTGCCCAGTCCTGGCACAATGTGGTTTTGATCGATGTGAGTGATGAAGTTTTGGATCAGGCGAGAACAGCCTTGTTTACCAATATCCGATTTTCAGGATTCTACAACAAGGATACCGAGACCGAAGACCCGGAAACGGTGCTCTCGCGTGTGGAGTTTACGACACATTATGACTCGCTCAGCGATGCTGATTTTATTATTGAGAACGTGCCTGAGCAATGGGATGTGAAAAAAGAGGTCTATCAACAGCTTGAAAACTATTGCCCCGATTCTTGCATTTATTTGGTCAATACATCATGCATTTCGATTACAAAAGTTGGTTCCATCACCAAACGGCCTGACAAGGTCATCGGTGTACATTTTATGAATCCGGTCCCGTTAAAGCCCGTAGTCGAAGCTATTCAGGGTTATCACACTTCGGATACAACGATTGAAGCGACCAGATCCCTGCTCCATTCCATGGGCAAAGAAGCCATACTGGTACAAGATCTTCCCGGTTTTGTATCTAACCGAATATCCCATCTGCTCATGAATGAAGCTGCCTTTGTCGTTCAGGATCAGGTAGCTTCACCGGAAGAGGTTGATGACATATTCGTCAAATGTTTCGGACATAAGATGGGTCCACTTCACACAGCGGATTTGATTGGTTTGGATACTGTAGTTCATTCATTGGATGTACTCTATGAGAGTTATCAGGACCCGAAATACAGAGTATGTCCCTTGCTTCGCAAGATGGTGGATGCCGGATTGTTAGGAGCAAAAAGCGGTCAAGGCTTCTTTGAGCACGTGATTCTGTAAGTGTATCGACTATAAATTATACGAGGTGACTGTGCATGGAGTCCAAAGTCAAAGTGAAAACATTTCTGAGTCGTTTCTATCGCAAACGTGAAATTCAGGATGATGAGGATATTTTTGAATTGGGTTTTGCCAATTCCCTGTTTGCGATGCAGATGGTGATGTTTCTGGAGAAAGAATTCAACATTCGGATTGAGACCCAGGATATGGATCTGAGCAACTTCCGTACGTTGAACAAGATTAATGAACTGATTGAACGAAAGACAGCATAGACTGCCTGATGGTCTTGAAGCAATAGTTTGGAACAATATGCCAAGGAGGGGTTCAGGTATGGGTGATCCATCGGTAAGTTCGGTAATGGACAAGCAAAAGCAAGAGAAGGTGAAGCTGGTCGTCTGGGATCTGGATAATACAATCTGGGAAGGTGTCCTTCTGGAAGATGAGAATGTTGTCTTGAGAGAGGGAATTATGGATGTGATCCGGACACTGGACGAGCGGGGGGTTCTGCAATCCATCGCCAGTAAAAATGACCATCAGACAGCCATGGAGAAGCTTGAAGAATTCGGAATTCATGAATATTTCCTATACCCCCAGATTCACTGGAATTCCAAGTCGAGCTCCATTCAATCCATCATAACTTCCATTAATATCGGAGCGAATACGGTTGCTTTTGTGGATGATCAGATATTTGAGCTGGAAGAGGTACAGTTTGAGCATGCTGAAGTTCGATGCATAGATGCTGCCCAGTACCTGGACATTCCCGACATGGAGATGATGAATCCCCGATTTATTACGGAGGACTCCAAACTTCGCCGTTTAATGTACAAAAGCGATGAGATCCGTAATAAGGCGGAAGATGAATTCACAGGTCCCAAAGATGACTTTCTGGCTTCACTTGGCATGACATTCACGATTTCACCCCTCAAGGGAGATGATCTGCAGCGTGCAGAAGAGTTGACGGTGCGGACTCATCAGCTGAACACCACAGGGTATACCTATTCCTATGAAGATCTGGAACAACTCAGTCAATCTCCTAATCACAAACTTCTCATTACAGGATTGGAAGACAAGTATGGAGCATATGGAAAAATTGGACTCGCTTTGCTTGAGATGGAAGAGGAGTACTGGACCGTGAAGCTGCTGCTGATGTCTTGCCGTGTAATGTCACGAGGGGTAGGCACGATTCTCATGAATTATATCCTGGAACAGGCGAAAGAAGCCGGGGTCAAGATACGGGCTGAATTCAAAATGACCGATCGTAATCGGATGATGTATCTGACCTATAAATTTGGCGGATTCAAAGAAATCCATCAGGAAGAGGACCTTGTCATTTTTGAACACGACATGAGCTATATTCAGAAAATTCCTTCATATGTGGAACTGAACATTATTAATAATTAATACACCAACCCTATTAATGGAGGTTACGACATGGAAAAAATAGCACTGCTGTTTCCGGGACAAGGTTCTCAGTATGTAGGTATGGGAAAGAGTTTCTATGATCAATATAGCATTGCCAAGCAAACGTACGAGGAAGCGAGTGACGTTGCAGGTGTGGATCTGGCAAAACTATGTTTTGAAGGAAGTCTATCTGAACTGAATCAGAATGAGAACATGCAACCTGCTCTTCTGGCAACGAATGTAGCGGCTTTCAGAGTGTATATGGAAGAAGTGGGAATTCGACCACAATTCTGTGCAGGTCACAGTATGGGTGAATATTCGGCGTTGGTATGTTCAGGCGCCATGACATTTTCCGATGCTGTTCGAATCACCAAATTGCGTGGTGCGATGATGCAGATTCATATTGATCGGGGCACAGGATCAATGACCATTATGGACGGTATTGACGCATCCATCGTGGAGCAACTCTGTGAACAATACAGCGGCGAGCAAGGTGTAGCTGTGGTCTCCTGTTATAATTCGCCAACACAAGCTGCCGTATCCGGTCATCAATACGTACTGGAGGAGATCGAAGCAGCCGTATTGGATGCCGATGGTCAGGTTACTCCCCTAATGTCCAGTGCACCCATTCATAGTTCGCTGATGGCGGAAGATGCAGAGCGGCTCGGCCAAGAACTGGCAAAGTATTCGTACAATATGTTCAAATGGCCGGTACTATCCAATGTTACAGGTCAACCTTATGGTGATGTGGAGCGAATTCCGGGATTGCTGACAGATCAGATGGTCAAACCTGTGCAATGGACACGGATTCTTCAATACCTTGAGCGTTTTGGTGTAACACTTGCCATCGAAATGGGACCCAAAAATGTACTGAATAAATTGACCAAAACGAACTGTCCTGATATCAATTCGCTCTGCTTTGGCGAAAAAGCGGAACGTCAAAAATTGATCAGCATGTTTCAATCGGATGGCAAGAAGAAAAAAGGAGTACCCACAGTCATAACTAAATGTTTAGCAATTGCAGTGGCAACGCCGAACCAGAATTGGGATGAAGCAGAGTATCAACAAGGTGTTGTTCAGCGTTACAAACGAATCCAGGCAATTCAGGAGCAGGTTGAAAATGCAGGGGACAAACCTTCAAAAGAGCAAATGATAGAAGCGTTGGAACTGCTCAAGGGCATCTTTGAAACCAAAAAGTTACCTGTTAAAGAAAGAAATCAGTGGATGAATCATATCATTGATGATACTGGACATTACTACGAACTGGCGGAGTATCTGGTACACGAAGCTGTCGGCGTAAAGTGATTACATTAGGGGCGAAATGCGCTGCAATAGCGTATTCGCCCTCCCATGTATTCAGCAATACAGGCAATACATAAAGGGGGAGAACAAGTGAGAGTGCTATCCGCTGAGAACGTCACTAAGTCCTATGGTAAACACCTAGCGTTAGATAACATGTCCTTTGAGCTTCGCAAGGGTGAGATCCACACAATTCTGGGGACCAACGGTTCAGGTAAAACAACTTTTATTAAAGTCTTGGCGACTCTGTTGACCAAGGACTCCGGAATTGTCAATATCGGCGGCTACGATTTGGATACCGATGCGAACATCATCAGGAGACTAATCGGATACGTGGGTCAAGATACTGAACGCTCTGCTTATGCGAGATTAACTGTTCGAGAGAACTTGATATTCTTTGGAAGACTTACCGGACTTAGCAAACAAGAGATTTCAAACCAGATCGACAAATTAAGTACGTATCTGGATTTCTCGGAACATCTGAACAAGCAATTTATGCAATTATCGGGAGGCCAAAAGCAAACCGTTGTCATTATGCGAGCCCTGCTGCATGATCCTGAAGTGATATATCTGGATGAACCGACCAAGGGACTGGACCCCGTGATCTCCAGACGTGTACGCGAGTTCATTAAAAGTTATGTGCGGGATGAGGGGAAATCCATTATTCTGACCTCTCACATTCTGACTGAGGTAGAGGACATGACGGACCGGGTGTCCCTGATGCGCAAAGGAACGCTCCTTAAAACAGGTACAATTGCCGAACTAAAATCCAATCTGGGCGCAGTCGAATTCATCGACATTCCCAGAGCAGACTTGCCCCCTTCCATTCAGGAGCGAATCACTGCTCTGCCGGAGGTAACTTCCACTATTATTCGTGAGGAGGAAGACACTGTTTCCTTCGGAATCACGAACCTGTACGACGGGATGGGCGCGGTTATTAGTGAATTAAAAGAAGGCAATATCCATACGACCATTCAGCATAGACAACTAACACTTGAAGATTTGTTTGTTCAGCTCTATGTGAAGTCTGATGAGAATTTAGAGTACACATTGGCAGGAGGCAGAGAACAGTGAGTATCGAATACGCTAAAACCGGGACAGGTCAGGAAACGCTAAAGCTACAAGCCATAGGTAAACCTACCGGATTTTTCACCGTCGTGTGGGCAACAACCGTGAAGGAATTGCAGATTGCTGTAAGGTATCTGCCAAACTTCTTCGGTAACTTCCTACAGTTGGGTCTACGAGTACTCTTTTTCCTGCTGATGTCCACGTTTGTTGTATACGAGGGAGAGAATGTACTTCAAGGAGATAACCTGTTTATCTTTTACCTGGGTGCAATACTTGTATGGCTGTTCTACGGAGTAGCGTTAAACGCACCGCTCGGTGCCGTGACGAATGATCTCCATAACGGCACTTTGGAGTATCTGTACTGCAATCCAATCTCTCGTTACGCGTATTATGTAGGGACGGTTGTAGCCAGTGCATTAATGAATGTCATTGTGTTCATACCGATGTATATCCTGCTTGTTCTGTACGCAGGTCTCAACTTTGCTGAATCCATGATGATTCTAGTCACCTGTCTTGTGGTCATCGTTGCATTAATGGCGCTTGGCGTCATGATTGCACTACTGGGGATTCTGTACCGCCAGGTGTCATCCATTGTGGGTATTTTGTTTATCATGTTTGAATTTGTAGCAGGTGCTTATTTCCCAGTGGACCAGTTTCCGGCAGTCGTTCGTTGGATCGCATATCTCCTGCCTTATACCTGGGGGTATGATATGGTGCGTTATTACAGTTTCAAAACAGATTGGGTACCCCTTGCACCGATCTGGATGGAATGGTGCATCCTCATCTTTTTTGCCATTTCGTATACAATCATCTCAATCGTTATGCTGCGCAAGGTAGAAAAGATGGCAAAGAAAAAAGGTCTCAACCTAATCTGATTATTTTTGATCCCAAAGAGAATGGGAGGCGTGCTAATTGTCAGCAGAGCCAGGTGCATTCATGCAAAATTTGCTATTATCGAGCCGAAAGTTCGAAGAGGAGAAGCAATATTGGCTAAACCATCTCTCGGGGGACCTTCAATTTAGCATGTTCCCTAGTGAAAAAACGAGGGGAACATGGGGTGAGCAAGTGTTTGAGGAGATGCAACTTGCATTTCCTCAACCTGTTTCAGAACAAATCTTTCGTATCTCCGGGAATACCGAAGCTGGGGCATTTATTCTTCTTCTCGCAGGTGTCACATACGTGTTACACCGTTATCTGGACAATGACGATATAACAGTAGGTATTCCCGCTTCGTCTGGTGCAGCAAATTCAAGTCAACTACGTGCTATTCGCATCAATTTTGGTGAAGAGTGTTCTTTTAAGGAACTCGTTCTTCAGCTCAGGACCCTTGTGGGTGCAGCCAGAAAGTTTAACCATCTTTCGCTGGAGAAAATTCTTGAATTGCTTGGTCATGAAGGGACAGACTTGCCAAGGGTGGCCACTGTAGTTCGAATGGACAATTTGCAGGAGAATCTACAAGAAACAGGCTCCCTAGCAGATATGGTGTTTTCACTTCAAATGTCTAAAGTAGGGCTGGCGTTACGCATGAATTACAATGCCGGATTATATTCTCGAGAAAGCATTGAACAGATTGTAGACCATGTGATGCGTGTGCTCTCGATGTGTACAGCCCATCCAGATGAGGGATTACATCATATAAAGATGCTCTCGCGCAAGGAAGACCTGGTTATTCAACATCTGAATGATACGGAGATACGTTTTCCTGAAGCTCGTTCAATCATCCAGATGATTCAGTCTTGGTCTGCACAACAGCCGGATATTCCCGCAGTGATCTGCGGAGATAATATCCTTACCTATCAAAGCTTGGATTGCAAATCAGATCAGCTTGCGAAATACCTGTTAGCTCAGGGAGTAAGATCAGGTGCCGTTGTAGGAATTCTGTTAACCCGATCGGAAGACATGCTCTTGGCTATGCTGGGTGTACTTAAGGCGGGGGCTGCTTACATGCCAATGGACCCAGCATATGCAAATAATCGGTTGCAGTTCATGCTGGAGGATAGCCAGGCTGCGATTGTGCTAACGAAGCCCGATCTGATCGGCTCACTCATATACACAGGCCAAATAATCGATATTTCTCGCATGGAAGAATGGGATGAACAACATATCTCTCTGCCGGTTGTTTCGTCGGAGCAGTTGGCTTATTTGATATATACTTCCGGATCTACAGGCAGGCCAAAAGGGGTCATGATTGAACATCTGACACTAAGAAACTTTGTGGAAGGTGTATCCCGCAGCATTCCTTTTGAACCTGGCAAACGAATTCTCGCCCTCACAACATTCTCCTTTGATATCTTTGTACTGGAAACGCTTGGGGCACTCGCTAATGGGTTAACACTGATAATGGCGGTAGAGGAGGATCAGTTAAGTCCAAGCCGTATTGCGCATCTAATTGTTACTCACAACATTGAATTAATACAAATAACTCCTTCTCGTCTGCGAATGCTTCAGATTGGGCTTACAGTCAATTCACCGGTGTGGAGCGTAATTCAAACATTGATGATTGGAGGGGAAGCTCTACCGTATGCCTTGTATGAGGAGGTCGCGGGGATGACCTCTGCCCGAATCTACAATATGTATGGTCCCACAGAAACAACAATATGGTCGAGCATTAAGGAACTTTCGCCTACCACGACAATTTCGATTGGTCATCCAATTGCCAATACCCGTATTTATATTCTGGATAAGCGGCATCGGCATATGCCAATCGGAGCAACGGGAGAGTTATGCATCGCAGGAGATGGAGTAGCCAGAGGTTATTGGAACAGACCTGAGCTTACGGCCGAGAGGTTTGTAAAAGATCCTTTTCATGAAGGCGCTTATATGTATAAAACGGGAGATCTCGCACGTCTCAATGCTAATGGAGATCTGGAGTATCTGGGTCGTTCCGATTTTCAAGTGAAAATACGTGGTTATCGGATCGAACTCGGGGAGATCGAGAACAGGTTGCTCCAGTACCCGGCTATCACGGCTGCTGCGGTCACAGTTCAGTCCGATCAGGATGGGCAGTCCCTGTTATGTGCCTATTACACAGTAACGGAGAGCCAAAGTATCAATCAGGAGCAATTGCGATCTTTTTTGCTGACAGAGTTGCCTGAATATATGCTGCCCTCCAAATACACCATGTTGGATCAAATGCCATATACGGCCAATGGGAAATTGGACCGAAAGGCTCTTCCAAATCCTTTGCTCTTACGGGGAGAAGGGACAGATATTACACTTCCACGCAATGCATTAGAGCAGGTGCTCGCCGAATTGTGGTCGGATCTATTGCAATTGAAAGAGATTGACGTTCATGCCCGCTTCTTCGAAATTGGGGGGCATTCACTGAATGTCATCAAACTTGAGGCCGATATGGAGAGGCAGAGTATTCCTCTGACTGCTGATGAAGTGATGAGGCATGAGACTATTGCATCACTGGCTGAAGTGCTTCGAAACAAGGGGTATGAAGCGGATGAGCATAACTCTGAAAAAGAGATACTTCTTGAAGAGCAGGATATGTCAGAGACAGATGGTGCAATGGAGCAATTTACCGAAGAAGTCGGGGCAACAGCGGAAGCGGATCATCTTATGTTACATCATTCCCATAGGCCAATAGTTATCATCGCAGGAATAGAGCCGTTTAATGATGTTTTCTACAAAAACTGTTTCTATAATTCACTCTTTCCCGTATTGAAATTCTATTCGATTGGTGTACTGCCTGTGATGATCAACGACCGAATGCACTATAGATTCGATGAACATCAGGGCATACTCCGATTAGAGTATCAAGCTGTATTATCAGATGCCCAGCTAATTGAACGTATGGGGCTAACTTATGAAACGAAGACCTACAGCGAGGATGTACGAAAAGATATTATGGAGGCGGTTAATTTGAACCGCCCAGTAATTATCCGAGTGGACTGTTATTACGAGTCCTTGCGCAAAGACATGTATTTACGTACCCACTGGCCTCATTCCTTATTAATCTATGGGTATGATCTCCAGCGGCAAGTGTTCCATGTAATAGAACATGATCACCGGGACAATCTCACGTATCAACCGATGGAAATGCCTATGAATGATATTGTACAAGCTTATGAAGGATTCGTACGGCTTTTCATGGAGGAAGAAGAAGTACCCACGTTCTACGCATTTTCAGCTTGTGAAACGGTCTCACACAAAAGAAACAACATCATGCTGGGAGAACTGCGTGACATGTTTATTGATCATGTGCGCGTTACACCAGAGGAGATTAATCAGGAAATGAGTCATCTTCTGTCCTTCATACAGAAGACGTATCAGTTCAATGAAGAAGATTCACCTGATATGGTCTATGCTGAACTTGTTCTACAATCCATTGTAGACATTGTGAATGCCAAAAAGGTCGAAACCTATCGTATGCAACGGTTATACGAACAACATACCGATCTTGTTTCTGCTGCTCAGGCAATACAGGATCATTGGAGTGAGTTACGTAACGTGCTGGCGAAGGCGGTATATCGGGAGAATATGACACATAATCAGTGGAGAAAATTCACAAGCAAGCTGGAAGCCATTCATGAACTGGAGAAGCATAACTTAATAAATTGCTCAGGATTGGAGATCAGTCATGATTAAAAAATTGCAAATGAACGAGCCGTTAATGACTACCTACCCACATCATGCGAGTCTCTTTTCGATGCTAGATTTGGACAAGCGTTCACGTAGCTGGATTTATCATAATTTTCTATTGGTCATCCTGAGTCACAATGATGAAGGGGGCTATGGATTGGACGTCTGTTCACAATATTATCCTTGGCACAAATTCAAAATGTCGACATGCCCTATGTTGATTACAAGGGTGTACGATAGAGATATGATTTTAAAACAGTGGGAACTGCAAGATTTTATAGTGGAACTAATTCAAAAGAATAATTATATTTATTTCCTGAGAAATATTCCTGGCGGGGGTAAACATGAGGTATTCATCTCTGGATTTGATTCGGATCGTAAAGAGTTTCTGTGCCATGATTTTTGGGATGGATTCTACGGTGAGAAATGGCTTCCCTATGATGAGATCACTGTTATTCAAGATTCGAATTTTGATGCTGAATGGTCTACGGATTACCTAAACGGAATATGGGCTATTGAAAAGACAGATGAGTATAAGGAACCCAGTGAATATTATTATGAAACGGTTCTACAGTTTTCCAAAGAGGATCTAATGAATATTTTGAAAGAATACGTAGGAGAGACTAATCAAGTTCGCAGTATTCTGAGAAAGGATCACCGTTATCTTGGAAGTGAAATATACGATAAGATGATTGATATGCTGGGTATGCAGAAGGAAGGGAGGCAAAATCAGCCGTTTGCTATACATCCTTTTCACCTGCTCTACGAACATAAACAACTGCTTGCTCAAGCCATACTTGACTTTCTCCCCGATCCTTCGATAAAAATAAGGTTAGAAGAGCTGGTTAGCGAAGCTTTAAAACTCCGTAATCTGGTCATGTATATGAATCAATTCATCATGGAGCAGGGTGTATACAAAAAGTATGATGTAATGCTTGATAAAATCATTGAATTGAAAAATATGGAATTGGCTATTATGAAACATGTATTCGAACACGAGTATCAATCACAGTTAGGACAATAACTAATACGATGTATCGCCGATAAGATAGACCCATTCATTTAATTCTTGAATGGGTCTATTGAACTTTTCTATTATACTTTCCGATAACGTTACCCTAATATGGATAATAACCTACTTTTTATATAGGAATTATGTAGTATGGAGAATGCCAAGATGCCACAATGGAAGAGAAATCTGTATATTCTGTGGTTCGGCCTGTTTTTCAATCATATGGCGTACTCGTTGTCCGTTCCGTTCTTTCCTATATTCCTGCAAAATGATCTCGGTATCCAGAGCGGCCTGGAAGCTTGGTCCGGTATTTCGATCTCAATCAGCTTTCTGATCAGTGGATTATGCGCACCCTTCTGGGGATCACTGGCTGATAAATATGGCAGCAAACTGATGCTGGTCCGTTCTGGTGTAGGGCTAGGCATTGCACATCTGGCTAACTTCTTTGTGTACGATCCATATACGTTTATCGCGGTGAGAGTCTTGCAGGGACTCATGGCTGGTTTTCATCCCGCCTCGATTACACTGATCGGTACCAATACTCCGGAGAAACAGGTGGGTTATGCACTTGGCGTAATCTCCACGGCCAGCGCTGCGGGTGGGATTCTTGGTCCTCTTGCCGGTGGTGTATTGAGTCATTGGATCGGACTGCGGGGATGTTTCATTGCATCCGCTGTCATTACATTACTCGCGGCACTGATGGTCCTCGGTGTTAAGGAGTCACGACAAGCTCGTACGATAGTTCCAACAAGGATCATAGGGGATTTGAAAAGAGCGGCTTCCACGCCGGGTTTGATGCGAATCTACGGTTTGATTCTCCTAGTCTCGACCTCCGTGCTCATCATCGAACCGGTGCTGACGCTCTATGTCGTCCAGATTGGCGGAGATGTTGGCAGTGCAACACTTAGTGCAGGTATTGTCTTCTCGGCGATTGGTGTGGCAACCGTCATTATGGGGCCGCGCTGGGGCAAGATTGGTGGAAGGATCGGGTACGAGAAAACCCTGTTTATCGGTCTGATTGGCGGCGGAATTGGCAGTCTGCTGCAAATGACAGCAAATAATCTGATTTATTTTGGCAGCTTGCGATTTGTTTATGGTTTGTTCTTTGCCGCGGTTTATCCGGCGCTTAATGCGCTGATCATCAAATATGCTGATCACGATTTTCGTGGGAGGGCTGTCAGTCTGAGTCAGACGGCGAGTCAGTTCGGTATTGTGCTTGGACCGTTAATCGGTGGTTTGCTCGGTGGATGGATCGGCATTCCGTTTATTTTTCTCTTCACAGGAATTGTATTGCTTGGAGCAGCTTGGGCAGTGTCATCATCACAACATAGGGAGGAATATATATGTCGCAACGACAATTGAAGTTGGGAGCTAATCTGAACGGAGTGGGTAACAGCATTTCCTTTTGGCGTCACCCGGATATTCCCATTAACGCGAGCGTTAGTCTGGAGTTCTACAAGAAGCAGGTGCGTATCGCGGAAAAAGGCAAGTTTGATCTGCTCTTTATTGCAGATGGCCTCTTCATCAACGAGAAGTCCAATCCTCATTTTCTCAATCGCTTCGAACCTCTGACGCTTCTATCCGCACTCGCCGGGGCAACTTCCCACATCGGGCTGGTTGCTACATTGTCTACTTCCTATAGTGAACCCTTCACGGTTGCGCGGCAATTTGCCTCATTGGATCAATTAAGCGGTGGGAGAGCCGGATGGAATGTGGTTACTTCACCTCTGGAAGGTTCGGCACTGAACTTTGGCAAAGGCGAACATCCGAACCATGCGCTGCGCTACGAAATTGCGGAAGAACATCTGAATGTGGTCAAAGGCCTTTGGGATTCCTGGGAGGACGATGCCTTTGTTGGAGACAAGGAGCAGGGCGTATTCTTCGATCCTGCCAAGCTGCATACGCTGAATCACAAGGGAGCGCACTTCTCGGTACAGGGTCCGCTTAATGTGGGGCGTTCGAAGCAAGGGCATCCGGTGATTTTCCAGGCGGGCTCATCCGAATCTGGTAAAGATCTGGCTGCCCGATCGGCAGATGCCGTGTACACAGGACATGAGACGTTGGAGGAAGCAAGGGAGTTCTACCGGGATGTGAAAGCAAGAGCAGTGGTATATGGACGTCAGGCAGCGGATATCCTGATCTTCCCGGGCATCGGCCCGATTGTGGGTAGAACAGTGGAAGAGGCGGAGCAGAAATATCAGGAAATTGCCGAACTGGTGAGTATTGATCAGGCTTTGAATTATCTGGGCCGGTACTTCGATCATTATGACTTCTCCCAGCACGCGCTGGACGAACCTTTCCCCAAGATTGGGGAGATTGGCAGCAACAGCTTCCGCAGTACAACAGACAAGATCAAGCAGCAGGCACGAGAACAAGGGCTAACCCTGCGCCAAGTGGCATTGCTGGCATCCACTCCACGTACATCGTTCATTGGTACACCGGATCAGATCGCAGATCGGATTCAGGAATGGTTTGAAGGCGAAGCGGCAGACGGATTCAATGTTCGTACCGTGGTACCCAATGGCTTGGAAGATTTCGTGGATCTAGTTGTCCCGGTTCTGCAAGAACGAGGGCTGTTCCGTACGGAGTATGAACATGAGACGCTACGGGAGAATCTGGGTCTTAAGATCCCGCGTAACCGGTATACGTTAGAGAGTGTAAGATAGATAAGATAGAGCGGTAATGACGTTAATATAACGTTGTTGCGGCTCTTTTTTGATGGTTTCTTTTTCGGAGAGTACTGCTATTATAAAATGATAAAGAAAATGATACACAATCTGTAATTCCAGACGAGTCACAGGAGGAGATTGGGATGATTAGAGGGTTAACGAATGCGGGACTGGGCAACATCGAGTCTGATGAACAATATATCACAGATGCGGCCAAGCACGGATTCGGATCTGTAGATTTGAATCCGCTCTCATTGATTGAGACGTATGGCAAAGAACGGGCGCAACATCTGCTGGAAAGCAATCAGGTGATCATCGGTTCATCGGGCCTGACAGTAGAGTGGCGGACGACAGATGAACAATTCCGTGAGGGATTGCAATCGTTGGTCGCTATGGCAGAAGCTTCTGCTTCGCTGGACTGTTACAGCTGCTGCACGTATATTTTACCCTCAACGGATCAACCGGCAGCGCAATTTATGGCCGCGGCTACGAAACGATTGAGACTCTGCGCAGATATCTTGGACGCTTACGGGATTAAGTTGGGTCTGGAGTTTGTGGGATGCCACCATTTGCGGACGCAATGGAAGAATCCGTTTATCTGGCGTGTGGAAGATACGCTGGACTGGATCGAGACGATTCATGCGCCTAACGTAGGTTTATTGGTGGATTCCTATCACTGGCATACGAATGGTTTACCGATGGAAGATCTGTTGAAGTTGAAGAAAGAACAGGTTGTTCATGTACATATCAATGATGCCTATGATCTGCCTGTGGAAGAATTACTGGATTATGAGCGTTTGTATCCCGGCGAAGGGGTCATTGATCTGGGTGGATTTCTGAGAAATCTGCAGGCGATTGGCTACAATGGCGTGGTGGCTCAGGAAGTACTGGCCCCGGCATCGAATCTTGGTAGGAATGAACTATTTGCCAAGTCGAAGGCTGGGTTTGATCAGGTGTTTGCCACAGTATAATGTGTGAGGAAAACAATTAGGCATACATCAATGCCCCATACATCGTGTATGGGGCATTGATGTATTTAATCATATGAATGTGTTGATATGAAAACAGTGACAACCCTCTAATAATTCCAAGCTTTCCGCTTACATATCATTTCTTTCATTAGAAACGTAATAGATCGCGACATACAAGGCAAATTATATGTGAAATAAAACGGTTAGTGTTAACAACTTCTGTTATCAGTGCACAAGCCATTCATATGTGTGCTGAATGACTTTTTGTTACTTTTGTAGGGGTGACAGAAATTTATGGATAGTAAAAAATACCTAGGACTGCTAGACTTGCATTATTAGTAATTTAGTACATATAAGGAGGATATAATGAAAAAGTTTTTAAAGGTTTGGTTAGTCTTAGTTTTAATTCTTCTCACAACAGCACCATCGTTCACCCGTGCAGCAACCTCTGCTAATGAAGTTCCAAAACTCCAAAAAATAACTTCTTACTCAGGTACACAGGTACTGACGGAAGAAGGGATTTTGATCTCATGGGGTGGTTTTGGTAGTGACGAAGGCAACAAGATGAATTATACACAATCCATATTACAAGGAATTAATCAAATTGTAGACGTTTCTGTAGTGTACGGAGTGGCTATTGTGGTAACCCAGGATGGAACGGTATGGAAAGGAAGGGGAGTAGGGGAATTAACAGAGTATACTGAGGTGTATTCAGGAGATAAAACTTACTTCAGTGAAGATGAGAAGATTGTGCAAGTGGAGGCTACTCAAAATTATATCTATGCATTACGAAAAGATGGGCAGGTTCTGGCCTGGAAAAATTCATATTCTGAACCATCGTTACCCACGCTTATCCCTGGACTAGATCAGGTTAAAGATATCTTCGGGTCGTATTTCATTCGACAAGACGGTACGGTATGGCATGTTATGCCTGGAACTTCTGTAGCAAGACAATACATAACAATAATGGATGTCAAAAAGGTAGATCAGTATGGATCTGTATTCCTTAAAGAAGATGGCACTGTATGGACCAAGAGCGGGGACTCTGCTGTACAAATACAGCAGCTACCCAAAATTGTGGACATCTCGAATTCATCTGATGCGCGGTTTGCTTTGGATGAAGCTGGAAACATGTATGGTTGGGGGGACAATCGTACAGGTACGTTAGGAGATGGTACAGCGAATCAAGTCACGATCCCCAAGATTATTCTCAAAAATGTACGTTTGTTAAGTGAAGCAGATAGTGGACACATGGTTGTTCAAAAAAAGGATCTGAGTGTATGGGCTTGGGGATTTAATCATAGTGGTGGCCTTGGTATGGAACTTGCTAATAAAAAGAAGAATTCACCAATCCCTGTCCAGGTTCCATTCGAGTGGCCAACACTCCATATTTGGGATCAGAGCATTCATTTGAATTTAAATGGTAAAAATCTCTATTTTACGTCGAATAAACCACTTTTAACGGTTAAACAGGAAGTTTTGATCCCGTCTTTAGCTTTTGCCAAACAAGCAAAATGGTCTGCTTCCATATCCAACGGCAAATTAAACATGAACGATTCTACCCATTCGCTATCTGTGACCAAAAGTAGTATGGTTGATGGCAAGGGAAATGTCTTTTCTTCGAATACCTCAGCGCAGTTCCGAAATGGGGAAGTCTATGTCCCGCTGAAGGTGCTTTCTGAAGCATTTAATCTAACATCTAATTACTACTCATTCGATAGATCATATGGGATATATACTGCTGATTTTACACAAAAGGATAATCTGGATGACTACGGTAAACTGATTAGAACGAAAGCTTTACCTGCTAAAGCGTCAAAATATCCATATGTTCTCGCCGGTGTCCCTAATCAGTATTATGAGAAAGAATTTCCTAAGGCGAATTCTTCCAAAGGTTTATCTTTGAATGCAGCACAGCTCTATCGGTCAAAAGCCGTTGGGATTCCTATTGAGTTAACCAGTGATGACTTTGGCCGATACGCCAATCATGTTTCAAAGTACTATGAACTCTTGCTGAATACAGATTACCGTACCATCAATATGAATTGGGCAGAAGCATTAGAAAGCCATGTTGGCGGTTCTACCAGCAAGATGGGTGATAAGACAGCCAGACAGCTTCAGATGGAAGCGTATGTGAAATGGATAAAAAACAAGAAAGTGATTATTCAGGGAGATGTTCGGCCTGAACCAAGTATGGTGACATATCGTAATGGGCTATTGTATATGCGCACCTATATTCAATATGAGATAGTGCAAGCCAATGCACCAAATGATTTGAAGCTTCGTAAGGATCGTGTTGTACAACTCATTACTGCTCCCAAAGACAAGAAGACTATAGGTAGCTATGCGATGTATGTAGATGTTCCATTAACTTCGGATCCTGTATTTAGTAATGGAAGCGCATGGGGGTCTTGGTCGAATGGCTTGAAAGTAGACACGAGGCAAAATGATATTATAAAAACGCCTTGGGAGAGTGTGTTCACGTTAACTATGTCTCCTGATTGATGAAGCATTAATTACTTGCAAGTACCTGCGAACCAAGGACAAGATAGTCTTGGAACTTCGTAGGTACTTGCCATTCCAAAACGAGCCCGGCTCGCGATGTAGCCTAATGAATTTATAGTTTCCAAGGGAGCCGAGGCACCTTATAACGGAAACCCTCATTCTTTTCTTTTCTCACATATATCCAAGGTGGTGGTACAGGGGTGCCTTTTGCTTTATACAAGACCGTTCCTTCATCGCTTACGGAATATGCTTCGATACTACTTTGGATATCATCCCAATGAATCTTACCTTGGTAAGACAGTGTCTGCCCTTGAATGATAACATGAGGTGCACCTGAAATAACTCTCTGCGTTGTGTTGAGAATTCCAACCTTCCCTGAGTACAACATCACGAACTCGCTCACGAAAAGTATGATAATCAAAATGACTATGCTCACAATCCAACGCTTTTTCCTCATTTTGTGACCTCCACTACCTAGGGATCATTCCCTCATAGTTAATGTCTTTTAATGACATAATCTCGTCAGAGATGGTATTGATTTTGACTGAATAGGGCTTAATAGCTTGCAGGAATTCATTAATGGTTTTCTTGCGATCCTCATCAAAGACGGCAGATGTTATATGATTCTCTTTTAATACGTTATCGTTCATTATGACTTGTTTAGAATAACTAACTGAATTACTATAATCGATCAGATGTGTAACCCCCGTGAATTTGCCATTAGTTAATGTACCTTTGGAGAATTCGGATGGTTTAATCCCAATATATTTTTCAGAAGAACCGTGTTCCTTTTTATAATTGATAATCGTGTCAAAAAAGTCCTTGTCCCCGGTTAACTTTTCGTTGAAATAATCATTTTTGAGAGCAATCGTAATTGTATGATCAGTATATCCTAGTGAGACAGTATCTGAAGAGTGGATTGCGTAATATCCCTGAGACATCTTGCCCTGATTGAATGTTCCATCGTTAATGGTGTTGTTGTAACGGTCATGTACAGGGTAAACCTTACCATCAGAAGTAAGATACTGTACTTCTAACCATTGCGTAATTTCTTTTCCTTTACCATGATATGTATCATTAATCCATGATCCGGTGTAGGTTTTTTTAGTGAATTCACCTGTTCCATGGCCCATATTAGATTCATTGTAATCCTCAAAGGGGACACCTCCACCTTCAACTAATGTATATGTATATTTGCCTTTTCCTTGCCGCTTACCACTCACCCAATCTCCAGAGTAAACTTCGGTTTCTCCCCATCTTGCGGTTCCTTTACCATGAGGTTTCCCGTTTAAAATTTCACCATAGTACGTCGCTCCATCTGACAATTTTAAGTTTACTTTCTTCGATGCTGCTTCAGTTGTAGAAGAGCTTGATAATAGTACAATGATAACGATGATTGTTAATCCAAAACTTTGATAGAATCTTTTCAAAATTGTGCAACTCCTTCAATAAATAATGATCTTTGCGTTATTAGCCATCTTCAACATTATCGGTTTATGTATCGTATTTTTCCAGTTTAAATATAAAGTGGAGATAGGTCGGATTTCACAAACAACTCGTCCCCAGTTTACAAAAGTAAAGATGTAAAGGCTAAAACAAAATCCCGCTCAACTCAAAGTACCTGCGGCTTCTGGGCATATCATGCCTATGATTCGTGGGTGCTTTTTTCTATACTCAGCGTATACGTAACCCTGATCTTTTTACAAAACCTACTATGTACTCGGTTTCATCATTTCTCCACACGAGATCTCCTCCTAATGATCCACAGCAGTGGTGGAACTTTCCTGAATCGTGAACAATCTCTGAATTTTGTATCACCTCCTATTTGCTGCGTTTTTCCTAGATTCACTATCTCAAAATAGAGCAGGGCAGAGCATGGCTCTGTTAGAAAAAGATTGAGTAACCTTTAACGGAATATGAAAGAATGCAGGTATATGTAAAATTTTAAATACATGCTTCCAGGCCGTTGACCCTGCCCCCGAAAGCCTCTTATATTTACTTCCGACACAACAACTCAGAACGGGTGGTGGGATGATTTTGTTCAATAATAAAGGCAAGAAAATGCTCGCTATGCTTACACTTATACCTTTGGCTACAGGGATGGTCATGGGAGCTTTCCCTGCTGCGATAACGTATGCAGATGCGGGAGATAACACACCAACCAACAGCTCGGTAACAGGTTCTTGGCAAACCGGAGATTTGCATGTACATACGTTTGAGTCCGATGATGCACAGGTTTCACTGGAGAACGTGCTCGATGCGGGTTTAACCAAATATGGGCTGGATTGGATCGCGCTTACGGATCATTTGCGGTTATCCAAGCGAGATCACAACGGGAACGACATTTCGGGTGGACCAATACCCATGTCCCAAGGGATGAATGAATATCAGGTACCACAGATCAAGGCACTTCAGGATGCGGGCAAATACGCAGGTAAAACGATCTTTTCCGGTTTCGAATGGGACATGCCAACACATGAACACGTTGGGGTGGGGATTCTTACAGATGAGCCGAACTCAACCGAAGCGCTGAACGCTGCCAAGGAATTCGAATACCGTTTCACGAATCGTGCAGCGAATTTGTTTAATGCGGCTGACGTAACAAAATGGGATCAGAACGGAGGGCGTGCCTACACGACCCATCAGGATGCCTTAACCGCCATCAATTGGCTCGCTACGAACTATCCAATGACAAGTTATGCGATGATCAACCATCCTTCACGCGGCAAAAACAAATATACCATCGCGGACTTCCGTGATTTCAACGATCTGGCTCCACAAGTGGTATTTGGTATCGAGGGCATGCTGGGTAACCAGATGGAACCGGATCGTGGAGGGTACAACACAAGTTACAATGTAGCTAATCCGACTTCTGATGATGGATACAAATACCGTACATACGGCGGTGTAGACTATATGGTCGCCAAGGTTGGTGGGCTATGGGATGCATTGCTTGGAGAAGGACGTCACTTCTGGAACTATGGTAATTCGGATTACCACTTCAAGACGATTGGCACGAATTCCAGTGGTTATTTTCCGGGCGAATATGCCAAGACGTATTCCTGGGTTGAGGGTACAGGTATGCAGGCTGTTCTGGATGGACTGCGTTCGGGGAAATCATTTTCCGTATTTGGTGACCTGATCAACGCACTGGATTTCACGGCTTCCGGAGCGGGTGCTCAGGTTGAGATGGGCGGAGACCTTAATGTGACTCAAGGCGATGAAGTTGAGCTGAAGATCCGCTTCAAGAGTCCAACGACGAGCAACAACTATGAAAATCCAATCAACAGCGGCACGTCCGCTGGACAAGTACCCGTGGTGGATCACGTCGATCTCATCGCTGGGGATGTGACAGCCAAGGCCCAGAAGGGTACAGCCGCATATACCAAAGACACCAACGATTCTACTAAAGTACTGGCTACCTTCACATCCAACGATTGGACGACAGATGCCGAAGGCTATAATGTCATCACGTACAAGATCAAAGCCACAGATCAGGACAAGTATTTCCGCCTGCGCGGTACGAATCTGGGCATGAACGTGACCGGTGAGACTGTAAATGGTGAACCACAGCTTGATCCGAAAAATACGACAGCTGATGCAACGACCCGTTTTAATCAAATTAACGATAGCAACTATCGCGATCTGTGGTTCTACTCTAACCCAATCTTCGTGAGTGCCACACCTTACAGTGATGTACAGGCGGTAACCGATACGCTTCAAGCAATCGATCTGGGCGATCTGAACGCGGTCCATTCCGATCTTACCCTTCCTGTTGAAGGGAAGCATGGGGCAACCATTAGCTGGTCCAGCTCCAACCCGGAACTAATGAATAACGAGGGCAAGCTGCTAACGCAACCGGACAATAATGAGCGACTGGAACTGACGGCAACCGTGCAACGTGGCACGGAGTCACAACCCAAAACGTTCACTGTCATTGTGGAAGGCAAGAATAATCAGGCGCTGGTGTTAAAAAGCAACATGACTACCGCTGACAACCAGCCGTATCACACGGATACATGGACGAACCAGTCTGTAACGGTTAGTGTAACCAGCGCAGTATACGCGCCTGCTACTTCCGCGATCATCGAGTTGTCCCGTGATGGAGGGCAGACGTATGAACTTTATACAGAGAATACACCTTTGGAGGTAACGGAGCCGGGAGAGCACAACCTTTTATTCCGAGCAACAGACGATCTGGAACAAACGTATACTTTACCTCTGGTCATTAAAATAGACCGTGAGATTCCCGTCATCACCCTGCAAGGTAGCAGCCAGATGACGCTGAACGTGGGAGATATGTACAACGAGCCTGGAGCACAGGCTTCTGATAATGTCAGCATCCGTGGTTCCGTGCAGGTGGATGGCACGGTGAACACACAAGCAGCAGGGATCTACACCCTTCGGTATAACGTGAAGGATATCGCTGGTAGTGCGGCACAGGAAGTTATCCGTACCGTGACTGTACAAGCCCGCTCAGGCAATGGTGGCGGGGGTTCAGGTGGAGGTACTGGAAGCAACTCTGGTGGGAATTCTGGAGGAAACACACCAAGTGTGCCAACAACGCCTACCGTTCCAACTACACCAACCAATCCGGAAACGGGGTCAGATTCATCCACTGAAGTGAAGGTAGAGGTGGAAGCGAATCAGCCGGTCCAATTGGGTTTGAAAGACATCGTGCAATTCAATGTTCCATCGGGAGCCATTGGTTCCAAGGATACGCTGCAAGTGTCTGTGGTTACCAAGGACAAGTTGCAGAATACAGCTTCCCTGAATGTACTTGGACAAGCTGTACAGATCAGCCGCAGTGGCGGAAGAACGTTGAATGAGCAGGCGGCATTGAGCTTGAATGTGGATTCGGCAGATCTGCCGAAAGGCACTCAACCTGCAATCTACTATTATAATGAAGCTCGTCAGAGCTGGGTATTTATCGGTGGCAAGATGGATGCAGCAGGAAGCATAACGGCCAATGTTAATCATCTGGGTACATTCGTTGTGTCCAGTTACACACCGGTGAATCTGTCTGACCTGAATGGACACTGGGCTTCCGACTACGCAGATCGTTTGTTGGGCATGAACGTGATTCAAGGTTACACAGATGGTACGTTCCAACCATCGAAGAAGATCACACGGGCAGAGTTTGTTACGTTGCTCAGTAAGGCGCTGGCATTGAAGTCCGTGGAGTCGGATCTGACATTTGCAGATCAAGGTAGTCTGCCAGACTGGGCCAAAGGTGATATTGCCGCAGCCGTACAAGCCGGAATTGTGAAAGGCTACGGTGATAACACATTTAAGCCCGATCGTACGATTACTCGTGCCGAGATGGCAGTCATGATGGCGAATGCGCTGAAAGTAAGTTCAGATGCACAAGCCGGAATGTCTGGTAATACATCCGTTAAACCAAGTTTCACTGATGCATCGCAGACGCCATCTTGGGCACAAGAAGCACTGGATGCAGCGGTGCAGGCCAAGATTGTGAGTGGATATACGGACCATACGGTTCGTGCAGGAAGTGAAACGACCCGAGCGGAAGCTGCGACGATGATCTATAACTTGTTGCTGGCCATGTACGTGTAAGAAGTAACAAAGAGAATTAACCGTATTTACAGCAGATATAAAGCAGATAAAAAAACTGATATCCTTTTGGGTATCAGTTTTTTTGGATTAAGACTATCTCATCTTGGATGATATATAAGACGTGCCATTACTTTAATTCACGAAACGAAAGGGCAAGTTACTGTGATAGAATGAGTTAGGGTTGGATGATGAAACGGTGGGGGCTAGAAAATGAACAAAACGGAGCGGCAGCTTGCGATTACGCTTGAATTGCAGCGAAGAAAGATGTTACGAGCAGAAGATTTAGCTGCTCAATTCGAGACAAGTGTACGTACCATATATCGAGATATTCAGGCATTAAGTGAGGCTGGTGTTCCGATTATGGGAGCTCCGGGTCATGGGTATTCCCTCATGGAAGGATATTTTCTGCCCCCGGTAAGCTTCACCGCAGAAGAAGCCGTATCCCTGCTCATGGGAGCTGATTTTATCGAACAGAGATTGGATACAGAATACGCGATGGAGGCTAAGTCGGCTCAACGAAAAATTGAAGCGATCTTACCAGAATCCGTTCGTAATGAATCCACACGTGTTCGGGAAACGATGCGACTGCTTCATACGGTTGAACCTTTAACCCGAGCGCGGGTGAAGACATACCTTAACCAGATACGTAATGCTATTCTGGAGCAACGTAAAATCAGTTTTATGTACCTGAAAAAAATGCCAGGAACGGATGGCAATCGGTATAATATGCGTGAGGTTTCACCCTACGGACTCTCACTGGTTCAGGAGAATTGGATGTTAATTGCACGTTGTGATATGCGACAAGACATCCGTCATTTTCGTTTGTCACGGATGACTGAACTTTCCGTGCTGGAGGATCAATTCCTTTTGCCACCGGATTTTGATCTAAACAGTTATCGACCTCCTGACGACCGTAACGAACAAGTATTAATCAGAGCAAAACCTGAAATTGCTGACAAAGTTATGGAGGCCCTACATTTTTATATGGATGCATTTGAGGAGCTAGAGGAAGGTTTCATTTTTCATTTTCGTGTCCGCTACCCGGAAGAAATATTGCATTATTTACTTGGCTGGGGTGGAGATATCGAGGTCTTGGAGCCGGAGTCTTTGCGCTTCCGAATGCAGGAAGTAGCCAAAAACATCTTAAAACACTACTGACATACACCTGTCAGTAGTGTTTTTTTATACTTTGGTATATCACAGATCAAGAGGAGTGGGTTGAAGGATGAGAAGTACAACGGAAGTATTGAAATCATTTGAAACGGCAGTAGAACGATATTTGGCAGAACTGAACAAATTGGATATGGGTAGCTTACTTAAAAAACAAAGTGAAGAGGAATGGTCCATTGGACAGATGTATGTACATTTGATTCAATCAGCGCTTTTCTTGCATCTGCATAATATTGAGCAGTGTTTGAGTAGTGAGGATTCGACTTTAAACTTGGGGGAGGAAAAAACAGAACTGGGTAGGCAAGTGTTTGAATTAGGACAATTCCCTCCCGTTCCCGTTAAAGTACCTGCTTCCCCGCAGTACACTCCGCAACCACCGGAGAGCATGGAGTCCTTGATTGATGGGCTTCACATGGTCGTGGAACGGATGAGAAGCACGGCATCTGTTCTACATCAAGCGTCCGTAAACAACAAAATACGCCATCCAAGGCTTGGCGCTCTAAATGCTCAGGAGTGGTTTTTGTTGATAGAGATGCACTACAGACATCATTTTTTACAATTAGATCGATTGAAATCGAATCTGGAAATGTAAACGAGAGAAGGGAATGGGATGTATCCATGAAACCAAATCAGGACAGTAGATATTGGATTGGCGTTGTATCTGCTTCTCATGTAAATGTAGCCGTAGAGGGAGGGTTTGCGCAGTTGTGCCATGGCAAGTCAGCGCTGTTGCGACAAATGTCCGCGGGTGATTGGCTGATATACTATTCTCCACGCACAGACATATCAACTGGCAAGCCACTTCAGGCTTTTACCGCTATTGGTCAAATTACCGATGACAGGATATACCAATATCAGATGTCTGAATCCTTTATACCCTTTCGCCGAGATCTCCGTTATCTTCCGTGTCGAGAAGTAAAGATCGCAACGTTGTTAGACCAACTTAGTTTTACACGCGGGAATCGCAATTGGGGTTTTCCATTTCGTAAAGGTCACTTTGAAATTGGGGCTGAAGACTTCAGGATGATAGCTTCCTCCATGTTGGAAGATGAGACACAGTCACTACTGAATATTAACTTAAGCCAGAAATGTTAACCAAACAAAAAGGCCCATAGATTGTCTATGGACCTTTTTGTTTTATGGATAATCATATCCTCCACCGTTGATATTACATTTACGAAGACGCTGGATGCCCAAGGAAAGACCTTTAACCGCCCCGTATTTCTCAATAGCTTGAATCATATACACAGAACAGCTTGGTTCAAAACGACATTTGTTCCTCACCTCAATGGGGGCAAAACGTTGATAAATTCTAATACTCCATATCAGGATCACTCTAACACGTCGTAGAACGATGAATAACATACTTGCTATGAAAACAATCTGGGCACTTAGCAAAGCATATACTGGGGTGAATAGATTCAAGAGATAGAAACAGATCATAGAGATGATTAGACCTGTCAATAATGCAAGTGTAACGTTAAGCAAAGACTTCAACCAATCAATTTCTGGAATAACATGAGTTCTTATATAGAAACTGCTTCGAGGGTCGTTTTCTTCATGATGTGTATGTAAGAGTCTAATAAGTTCTTCTTCGGATGGCATGTTATTAAATATCAGTTCCTCAGATTCTGAGTTTCTCATGATTGTTATACGATTATTAAATCTCTCTGTAGAAAATAAGCATATAATGATGCGTTGTAACAGGTTGCTGGAGACAACCGGGCTTCTCGGTGACAGCTAGCGACTCCATCGATTGATAGATCCATCCGGATTGTGCTTTGTGATTGATGATATCCGCAAATAAATTAACAGCAGCCTGAGTATCACCTCGGTTTACTTGAACATTTTTCGGACCTGGAACAACTGTGTACTCTCTCAATTAAATCATCCTTTCGTATGTTGGATTATGGCAATAGACATTCCATTATTTTACTATGGGTATGGTAAACTGTCGATTGAAACTTATTAGATGAGATTGGATTAAAATAAATTATAGGCCATCTAACAGGATGGTCTTTGTTGTTATTAAGGTTTAAATTCAAGTGGAAAAGTCAATAAAAGCTCTGTAAGCAACGCTGTACAATCCACTGAAAACCAGTACAATTGAACCTATAAGAACATGAGATAAAGAGAGGTATTTCTCCATGACCGATACAAGTGGGAATCGCAAAGTTGACGGCTATCTAAAGAAACTCAAAACGTGGAAGGAAGAGTCCACAAAGTTGAGAGAGATTATTCGGGATTTTGAACTGACAGAGGATATGAAGTGGATGCATCCTTGTTACATGCTGGATGGGAAAAACATCGTTTTGATTCATGGATTCAAAGAATACGTGGCCATTCTGTTCTTCAAAGGTGCTCTGCTGAAGGATACACACGGCATTTTGGTCCAGCAAACAGAGAATGTACAGGCAGAACGCCAGCTTCGCTTCACCAGTCTGGAGCAGATTGAGGAGCAGGAGGCTATGATCAAAGCCTATATCCAGCAAGCGATTGAAGTGGAACAGGCTGGATTACAAGTGGAAATGAAAAAAACTGCCGAATATAGTGTTCCCGAGGAACTTCAGCAGCAGTTCAATGAGAATCCTACTTTCCAGGCCGCATTTGAAGCACTGACACCCGGACGGCAGCGGGCATATCTCTATTATTTCTCACAACCAAAGCAATCCAAAACAAAAGTGTCACGAATCGAGAAATACATGCAGCCGATCCTGGAGGGTAAAGGGTTGAATGATTGATAAGTAATTAAACACTCCTAAATTCGTTAGAATTATACAAATTCCAAGAGGCTTCTCCCTGTCATCCGTATGACGTCTGGGAATAGCCTTTTTTTATATCCAACCGAAAGCACCAATCTTCAACTAATACCTGGCTTTTTTGTTCTTCTTGCACCTTTTTCAGCTCTTTGCTGTTTGCGCTGGCACTTATGAAAACCATTGACGCGAATCCGGGCTACATTATGCTGGATGAATTCGACAGTGCCTTGGACGAGAGCAGGAAAGCCAAAGTATTTGAACTGTACCGTGACGAATTGGCACGCAAAATGATTATTCTATCCCCCAAATCCCACGAGTCCGATTACTTGAACTATTTCAGCGAAGCCTTCGCAGTTTACCACGATGCAAGAATAACGCGCAGTGCATTGATACGGATCAAGAAAATGAGCGTGCCAATCCCAGTCTTGACTCACCATACAGAGTTAAGTATCTCATCTACTTCCTTGATCTGTGTGCCGATATCCAATGTACCTCAGGGCTTCAATGATTGATTGGTGTGAATGCGATTTCATTGTCCCATTTACAAGAGTCGTTGACAAATGAAAGGGTTGTAATTATACTTCAGTTAAACGTTTACGTAAGACGTATATTTAAGAAATGGGGTGAGACTATTACTCCAACGATTAAGGATGTAGCCAAAGCGGCAAACGTATCCGTAGCCACAGTTTCGAGAGTGCTCCATAATTTAAATGGCTATTCTCATAAAACAAAGGTTAAAGTCCTTGAAGCTGTTGAAGAGCTTGGATACCACCCTAACGCTATTGCTCGGGGACTCATCAATAAAAGGACACAAACCATTGGCGTTTTGTTTCCCAATGTGTCCAGTGGGTTCACGTCCGAGATTCTTTATGGTATTGAGGAAGCTGCCAATGAAAAGGATTACAGTGTAATCGTATGTAATACAGCAGCAGATGGAAAAAGGACCATGAAATATTTACAGGTTCTTCGGGAAAAACAGGTGGATGGTGTTGTATTCACAAGTGAGCTATTGAAAGATGAATACTATCATCAGTTGAAAAATATGAAGATGCCTGTTGTATTGGTTAACACACATTCTTCCAAATACTCAATCCCGTATGTGAAGGTCGATGATCGGCAAGCTTCTTATCAAGCAACTGCCTACTTAATTGAAAAAGGACACACTGACATTGCGATGATCGGTGGAACTCCTTGGGACACTGTAGCAGGTATTCCTCGCGTTGAGGGTTACCGACAAGCTCTTGCAGATCACGGGATTCCTTTTGAAGAAACTAAAATAGCTTACGGAAATTTCCATATGGAAAGTGGAAGATCAGCTATGGCGAAGCTATTGGAGGAAGCACCACCTTTCACAGCCCTTTTCGCAGCTAGTGATGAAATGGCGATTGGAGCTATGGGAATGGCTTTTGAAAAAGGGATAAAGGTTCCAGAAGAGCTTTCGATCATCGGTTACGACGACTTAAATTTAGCAAAAATCATTTACCCGCCTTTGACAACGATTCATCAACCATTGGCTGAAATGGGACGTATTGCTGTTGAAAAATTAATAACATTAATTGAAGAGCAGGGAGAGGTTCCTAGCAGTATCGTCAGCCATTCCATTGTGGAAAGACAAACCGTAAAATCTAAGACATAACTTTAACTCTGTAATAAGGCAAATGGTTACGCTCCGGTATGTAGATAATCGCTCTATAATATCGGAGGTAATTCTGCTATGGAGGTGAGAATCTTTTTTTTGCAATATAGAGTAAACGTTTACGTAAAATCCAAGTGTTTTGCATTATTTTAAGTTTAAAATGGATTCATTAGGTAGGGGAATTATGTTGAATCAAGGTGTTTTAAGCATATTTAGAGAGATTAAGTAAACTTAAACGTTTAAGTAATTATCACAAAACGATGGACAGTGAGGAGTGGACGTTTTGAAACAAAAATGGTGGCAGACTGCGGTCATATATCAGATTTATCCTCGAAGTTTTCAGGATAGCAATGGCGATGGCATTGGAGATTTGAGAGGCATTATCAACCGATTGGATTATTTGCAAGAATTGGGGATTACGGCTATATGGCTAAGTCCTGTTTATCAGTCTCCTAATGATGATAACGGATATGATATCAGCGACTACCAAGCTATTATGCCAGAGTTTGGCACAATGGAAGATATGGATGAGTTAATTGAGCAAGCAGGTCAGCGCGATATCAAAATTATTATGGATTTAGTTGTCAATCATACCTCAGATGAACATAAGTGGTTTATTGAATCTCGGAAGAGCAAGGATAATCCATACCGTGATTATTACATTTGGAGAGATCCGCTAAACAACGACGTCCCCAACTCCCTTCGTTCAGCTTTTAGTGGAAGTGCATGGGAGTACGATGCGGAGAGCAATCAATATTATCTTCATCTCTTCAGTAAAAAACAGCCGGATCTTAACTGGGAGAACGAGAAAGTCAGACAAGAAGTATGGGACATGATGAACTTCTGGCTGGAAAAAGGGGTCGGCGGTTTCCGAATGGATGTTATCGATTTGGTGGGGAAAATCCCCGATCTGGGAGTAACCGGCAATGGGCCTAAGCTGCACGATTATTTGCAGGAAATGAACCGAGAAACCTTTGGGAAATACGATGTCTTAACCGTTGGAGAAACCTGGGGGGCTACACCTGAAATCGCCAAGCTGTACTCGGACCCCAAGCGCAACGAGTTGTCCATGGTCTTCCAATTTGAACATATTGGTTTGGATCAACAAGAAGGGAAGGAAAAGTGGGATCTTAAGCCACTGGATGTGAACGAATTAAAACAGGTTCTTAGTAAGTGGCAGGTTTCCTTAGGGAACGAAGGTTGGAATAGCCTGTTTTGGAACAATCATGACTGTCCACGGATTGTGTCGCGCTGGGGGAACGATTCCGCATATCGGGTCGAAAGTGCAAAAATGTTTGCCATCCTGCTTCATCTCATGAAAGGGACGCCTTACATTTATCAGGGGGAAGAGATCGGAATGACCAACTACCCTGTAACGGATATTAACGAGGTTCAGGATATTGAGAGCATTAACATGTATCATGAACGATTCGAAAGCGGATACAAACATGAAGAAATTATTGAATCTATCAATGCCAAGGGGCGGGATAACTCCAGAACTCCGATGCAATGGGATGATTCTGAACAGGCCGGTTTCACATCAGGAATACCGTGGTTGCACGTCAACCCTAATCATCGGGAAGTGAATGTGACAGCCAGTCTGGCAGACCCGAATTCGATCTTTTATTGTTATAAACAACTAATTCAGTTAAGGAAAGCTAATCCTATTCTCGTGTGGGGAGACTATGAATTGGTAGATACACCAGCGCACGTATTCATGTATCTAAGGCATTATCAAGGCCAAACATGGGCCATAGTTGCGAATTTCGGTCCAGAAAAGGCGACTTTGAATATGCCGAACTTTGGTCAAAGCCAGAACATAATCATCAGCAACTATGGTCGGGAATCCGTTGATTTTGCCAATCTGTTATTAAATCCTTACGAAGCTTTTGCTGTTGAAGTGTAAATTAATGATCAGAATCTTGTTGTAATACATCTTAGTGTTGGGGGTTGTATGGAATGAGAAAAATATTGATATCAGCGACTGCACTGTTCATGTCTGTAAGCGTTCTTATGGCGGGGTGTTCAACAAGTTCCAGTCCTGAAGGCGCAAATTCAACAGCGACAGCCGAAGAACTAACGCCATATGGGAAATATGCTGAAACCGTTACCTATACCGTCGGAAAATCGACACCAGGCATTCCTAAGCTGCCTGCAGGCCAAAGCTACGAAGACAATGCCTTTACACAGTATTTGAAAGAAACGCTGAATGTTCAAAATGAAAATAAATTCGAGGCTCAGTCCGGAGATAACTATGATCAGAAAGTAGCAATGGCTGTAGCCTCAGACGATTTACCCGACATCATGGCAGTAGACGAGCAAACATTACGCCAATTGGTTGATAATGATATGATCGCTGACCTAACAGAAGTATATGAGTCGAGCACTTCGGATATCGTGAAAGAGAAATATGCTTCCTATGGGGGAAGAGTACTGGAAGCAGCCACGTTTGATGGGAAGCTGATGGCTATGCCATCAACCTCTAATGCCAATATTCCGACGATGTTATGGGTAAGAAAAGATTGGCTTGATAAGCTGGGTTTGTCCGAACCTAAGACGGTTGGAGATATGGAGAAGATCCTCACCGAGTTTGTACAAAAAGATCCTGGCGGCAACGGAAAAGGGAAAACCGTAGGATTAGTGCTTGCAAAATCTATCGGTGGTTTATACGGCTCACTATTTCAGGCCGATAATATTTTTGCAACCTATCAATCCTTCCCTCGCCAATGGCTGGATAAAGATGGGGAAGTTGTATACGGGTCCACTACGGAGGAAACCAAACAGAGCTTAGGATTGCTTGCCGACTGGTATAAAAAAGGCTTGATTGATCGGCAAATGGCTGTGCGCGATAGCATTGAATCCGTAATTATCAGCGGCGAAGCAGGCGCTTTCTTCGGTCCTTGGTGGTCGGCAGATTATCCGCTAAATGATGCCAAACGCCAAAATAATGATGCGGATTGGAGACCCTATATTATTTCTAAAGATGGCAGCGGAGAAGTAACGGCATACACCCAAAATCCAGCCGCTGAATTTTATGTGGTCAGAAAAGGGTTCGAGCATCCGGAGCTGCTTCCTAAACTCACCAGCGCACTGAATGACAAGCTGGTAAATGAAGATCTGAACTATGAACCGGTTGTCGAATTTATTAAAGGTGGATTCGATGGCGGCAAACCGCTGGGAATTATGGTGAACTATAACGATGCAACCGCACAAATGTACAAGGATTTGAAGGCGACCGTTGACGGGGAGAAAGAATATGAAACGTTAACGCTGGATGACCGAACATCGTACGATAAAATCGTAGGTTACATGAAAGACCCGGAGAAAGCCGATGCCAATCAATGGAGTGGATACATGTCCAGAATGGTAGGAGCTAAATTAATGGCGGAAACAAAGGTGAGTGATGTGCACCCTGTATTCTTTGGTCAAACCAAGAGCATGAAGCTGAAATGGACGAACCTCGTTAAATTGGAGGATGAAGCCTTTCTTAAGATTGTGATGGGGGAGGAGCCATTGAGTTATTTTGATACTTTCGTCGATACTTGGAACAGAACCGGGGGAAGTGACATAACCAACGAAGTTACACAGGCCATCATGAATAAATAAATAGGGTTGAAGTGGGGACAAGTCAAGCTTTGTGCCCGCTTCTAACATTTTTGAAAGAAGGTTATGGGAAAGTATGAGAAAAGGGAAAAAAGTGGTGGGACAGCTTGGGTATCATTTGATGATGGCGCCAGGTTTTATCTTTTTGATCATCTTTAGCTTTGTCCCGATGTTTGGCATCCTGATGGCGTTTCAAGATTATACTCCGGCGAAAGGGCTTTTTAGATCAGCTTGGGTGGGCTTGGAAAATTTCAAATATATGTTCGAGATTCCCGATAGCATGAAGATTCTAAGAAACACAGTGGTAATCGCTCTTGGGAAAATCATTTTTGGAACCATTGTACCTATCGTGTTTGCCTTATTATTAAACGAGATCCGACTAAAATGGGCGAAAAAAACGATGCAAACCATCGTGTATCTACCTAACTTTCTATCCTGGGCGGTTGTGGCTGCTGTTGTCATTAACGTATTCGACTACAACGGACCCGTCAATCAAATCGTACAATTATTCGGATTAGACCCTGTTCTTTTCTTGGCAAGCAATGATTGGTTTAGAGAAATTATCATTGGTACGGATGTATGGAAAGGATTCGGATATGGGGCTATTGTGTATCTCGCCGCTCTAACGGGCATTGATCCGGGGCTTTATGAAGCTTCGTCAATTGATGGGGCCAGCAGATTCAAACAACTGCTCCACATTACACTTCCAGGAATCTTGCCTACGATCATGCTTATTTCAGCTTTAAACTTAGGAAATATCCTTAACGCCGGTTTTGATCAAATTTTTGCCCTGTATAATCCGATTGTCTATGAAACCGGGGATGTTATTGATACCTATGTCTATCGTGTTGGTCTGCTTGGACAACAATATAGTTTTGCGACTGCAGTTGGTTTGCTTAAATCAGTGGTGTCTTTTACCTTGCTTATAGCCGCAAATCAATTATCCATTAAACTTGTGAAAATGCGGATTTTTTAAGGAAGGGAGAGCCCAATGAGATCAAAAACATTCGGAAGCCGCTTTGCGGATGCGTGTATATGGATTGTTTTATTATTATTGACCGCACTATGCTTTTTACCTCTGCTTAATATGGTGTCGATCTCCTTTAGTGATAAATCAGCTGCCCAAGCCAATCTGGTTGGTCTATGGCCTGTTAATTTTAATCTGAATGCCTATAAGCTTTTACTCGATGATACACAGTTTTGGCGTTCGTTTGTTATTTCTGTGGAGAGGGTAGTCCTTGGTACTGCTTTGAATTTATTGTTATCTGTTCTGATGGCCTATCCATTGTCCAAAAATAAGCATAGTTTTCATGCACGTAATATGTATATGAATAGTATGATATTTGCCATGCTTTTTTCTGGCGGAATGATTCCAATCTTCATGGTTATTAAGAGTTTAGGACTAATCGATTCGATATGGGCGCTTATATTGCCGGGGGCGGTACCGATCTTTAACGTCATCTTATTGATGAATTTTTTCAAAAGTATTCCGGATGCGCTTGAAGAAGCTGCCGTTATGGACGGTGCATCCAAACTCAGAATTTTGTTTGGTATATTCCTTCCCATTTCATTGCCTGCATTGGCCACGATCGGTTTATTCTCAATGGTTGGTCATTGGAATGATTACTTTAGCGGTTTGCTGTATATGAATAGCTCGTCTAACTATCCACTTCAAACCTATATTCAGCAATTGACTGTTGATGTGACGAAGGTTACGGACCCTTCACAATTAAAATCGCTAGCGTCCGTTTCGAATAAAACGCTGAATGCAGCTAAAATTGTAGTTTCCATTATCCCTGTGTTGTTAATCTATCCATTCTTGCAGAGATACTTTGTTTCTGGATTGGTTATCGGATCAGTGAAAGAATAAGGAACGAAATCCGAAGAGGGCAGGTTTAATCGGCCTCCTTCTTCTAATTATGAAATTATGAATACGCTTCCATTTTTTTGACATACGAATGATGAAAGGATGATTTTCTTGAGAAAAAATCGAATTAAAGTCCCTCGAATGATTTTATTAATAGGAGTTATACTTTTTAGCCAGATTGCTTTACATCCGAATATAAGTGAAGCAGCAAGTACGGGGAAGCTGTTGTATGATGTAACGACAGATAAGGCAATGTATGATCCTGGATCGAAGGTCGAGCTCCGCATTGATCTGAAAAACAAATTAGGACGGAATATTGTTGGAGGTTCGGTAGAGATTACAGCAAAGTATTTACAGGAGCAGGTCGGTGAAACCATAACGAAGGCATTAAATTTGAATAACAATACAGATCTGATGATGATGGCCAACTGGATTGCCCCGGAGTCCGATTTTAAAGGATATCTGATTGAAGTGCACGTGAAAGACGCTGCCGGAGTGATTGTTGACTCGGACACGGTCGGCGTTGACGTATCTTCTACGTGGACTAAATTCCCTCGTTACGGGTATGTTTGGGACTTCAATTCAAATACCAATACCACGGAAAGAATCGACAAGCTTAAAAACTATCATATCAATGTTTTACAATATTATGATTGGAAGTACCGACATCACAAGCCTGTTTCACCGAACATGGTTCAGTGGGACGACTGGTCAGGTCGGGTGATTTACGGAGATACAGTTAGAAGTTACATCTCGCAGGCAAAAGCAATGGGGATGTCGAATATGGCTTACAATATGATCTATGCTGCGACATCTGGTTATGACCTAGATGGAGTTGAGCGGGATTGGGCCCTCTATTATGCAGATGATAACCCGAATGGGAAAGGGAATTTCAGTTTTAAAATGTCGGATTCCACATCGACGGGTATAACAGATCTCTATTTTTTTAATCCAAGAAATCCAGGGTGGCAGAACTATATTTTTGGCGAAATGAATAAGGTGTTTCAGACCTTTGATTTTGACGGATGGCATGGTGATACTGTGGGTGAATGGGGGAAAATGAAAACCGCTGACAACCAGACCCTATATGTAAAAGACACGTACACGGAATTTTTAAACAATGCCAAACAAGCGATAGGTGACAAGAAACTTGTCTTTAACCCGGTCGGCGCACAAGGAATTGAAAACGTTAACAAATCTAGTGTAGATGCACTTTATGCTGAGATTTGGCCATGGGACCGAGATAGTGACGGCATGCTGTATGACACCTATTACTCTCTAAAAAAAGAAATTGAACAGTCTCGTAGAGAGAGTGGAGGGAAATCACTTGTTGTTCCCGCTTATATGAGCTACGACTACGGTGAGCAGAACCCAGGCAGTCCGTTTAATACAGCGGCCGTCATGTTGACAGGTGCCAGTGTGTATGCTGCTGGCGGTGCACGGATGGAGCTTGGTGATAACGGCAATATGCTAAGCAACGAGTATTTTCCCGATCAGAACTTGTACATGACAGAAGAATTGCAGCATCGCATAAGCAAGTTGTATGACTTCATTGTAGCTTACGAAAACCTGCTTCGCGATGGTCAAACAGAGACAACGAATCGTATTGAGTTTCCGGCATATGCCAGCAGTGCCTATGGAGATGCCAACAAAATTTGGGCTTATGGCAAGAAAGATAGCCAATATGAGATCGTTCAAATGATCAATTTGCTCGGAGTAAGCCGGAAGGATTGGAGAGCCAATGACGGACAAAAGGAAACACCGCAGCAAATCTCCAACTTCGAAATGAAGTATTACTACTCGAATGAAGTAACCAGCGTATGGCTGGCTTCGCCGGATGCCAATGATGGACGATCGAAACCGTTGGCCTTTACGAAGGGGAAAGATAGAAATGGAAAATATTTAAAAGTTACTGTCCCTTCCTTGGAGTATTGGAATATGATTTATATGAGTGTTGAAGATTCGGGCTGTGAGACAAATCCGTCAATGAAGGAGTACGTGGTTAACGGTAATTTTGAGAATGGACAACAGGGATGGACATATACTGGAACAGCTGATCATGGCGTAGATTCTAATGATGCTTATGAAGGAAGTAAGTATTGGATTTATGGGTCTGAGCCGTATACTGCCAGCGTATTCCAAACGGTCTCTGGTCTGAACCCGGGCACCTACACCGTTAGCGCCAAGGTAAAGCAGAATACCGGTAACCCCTCAAGCAGTCGCATGCAATTAACGGGTTATGGGGGAAAGCCAGTTTATGTATCTATCCCTCATGGAGAGGAATATACAACCATTTCTAAAACCGTAAAAGTGACGAATGGCAGCCTGAAGATTACATTCTCCCAAACAGCGTCAGGGGATACAAATTTGCAAATTGACAGCGTGGTTGTAGAATTGAAAGACAAATAGTATTCTTTGAACGAAGAGATTGCAGACGAACAAATACTTAAAGTTGGGAGGAGAACATTACGTTCATCCGCCCAACTTTTTATTATATAAATGATGAGATGGAGTGTTATTCGTTGAGACTCTTCATACCGTACAGTCTGTATACATACAACGCTTCAAAAATTTGCTTCCGGCTGTCCTCACTCATATCCCTCTTCAACAGATCCAAATTCATATCGATCACGTTGTGCGCGAGAATGTTCAGTAAAATTAAATTCTCCTCGGTACCAATCTCATACCGTTTATATTGGTTCTTGAGATAGGCCTTCTTGGTTTCGATCATTAGCTCAACAAGTTCATTTTTGGCGTTGGTGTAGATGGTGCCTTTATTCTTTTCAAAGATGATGACAATCTGATTCCGGTATTTACGTAATACATCCACCTGTTCCTGCAACAGTGCCGACTTTCGCTCGCTATCCGTATCCTCTAACAAGGTCTGGTTATCAAAGTGAATCGTCTCCACCAGCACATTTTTCAGATAATCCACGAGATCCGGCGGCACAACGGCGTAGAATAGTTCTTTCTTGTTCTTAAAATAAGTATAGATATTGCCCACGGAAATATTGATCTCATTCGCAATATCGCTCATCTTGGCATCCACATAGCCCTTTTCAAAGAATACTTTTAGCGCCGCGTATTCAATCTCTTTCCTGACTTCGTCTTTCTTAGCTTGCACCATCGGGAACGACTCCTTAATAGTGAATGGTTGGTTCGTTATTAGAATAGAACTTTTGAGAGGGGTGTCAAAGTGGGGTTTCAATGATGATTCTTATAGACATACAAGCAGAAAAATCCCAACTTTAAGAAAATGGAAATTTGTGAGATGTTAATCAGAATTTCATTGATAATAAATTTTAAACACAAATCTCAAGTGAGAAGTTGAGATTCTCCATTAATAATTTTTTTTGTTCTATGCTTTATAAACTAAAATAAAAACAAACGTCCTATAATTCGACATTTTTTTTATAGGTCTTTTGGTATAGTTATTATTACTCTAATTATTCTTTGATTAACCAAAGTTAACTTATATGTCGATTTTAATGGGAATTGCGGTTATATTGTCGGTTGGAGATAGTGTAGATGGAAAGATAACTTAGCTCTATCCTCAGGTGAAATCCACTAGGAGCTACGATTATCATGGTCTGATTAAGTCAAGCAAGTTTGGAAAATCCTTCAGGATGAGATGGTATAGGAGATATTACTAAGTAATATTACTTGGTTGAAAACTATGTTGAAGAATTTTGTTAAATATAGTGAAAACTTTCCTTTGCGAGTCCGATTCTACGAAGCGCGGAAATTTTAGCTTCAAAACCGTCCAGGGATCTTTTCCGAAGATCTATCATATGCTGCTTTGCAGCAACTCATTTGAATTCAATAAGTTTCTTGACTAAATTTATGGAGCTTTCAAAGAACTTAGAGCCTAATTTCTGAAGTTATTAGTTTTGTAGATTAACTTGGCTGATTGTAACTAATTAGAGTGAATGGGGGAATAGCAGTCATACTCATCAAAATAATTCATTAATACTAAAATATATATTAATGACTGTCCCCTATTCAGATAATTCACCTAATAAGTAAGGGGCATTAGAAAACTATGAATGAAATAGATTTATATGTTGATTTACTAGATGAGGCTACTGCTAATAAAATTTTAAAAGAATTTTCCGAAACTGTTCCAGGATTCAGTAAAAAGGCAAATTTGAAACAAAAGAAAATTCATATACGTAACATATTTCGAGGTCAGACTTCAAAAGTTAGAAACTATAAAGGTGGCCAAAGAAGCCCTTTTTATATCCATTTAAATAAATTTAAAAATCAACAAAATGATTCTTATTTTGGAGAGGTCGGTTCTGAGATTTTATTCAGAATGCTATCCTTAAATAATGAAATACCAGAGTATTATAAACTAGCTATAGCCCTAAAGTATCAACCTGAAGAATTATTTCTGATATTACCTGACTTAGTTCGAAATTACGAGAAAAGCATTCCTATTTTTGCGAGTTACTCCGTATTTGAAACAAATCAAGAAGCGGTTGACTATCTTAAAGCGACATCAGAATATCTAAAAGAAAATGCTTTCGAAAAATTCCTTGACAATCTCTTGAAAGGTCCAATGCAAAGCGATGAGTCCAATTATGAATTTATTATTAAAGAAGTAGCTCCGTTGTCATTAGGAGAGTTCATTAACAAAAAAAAGGATTATAAGCCTATTCCAGATTATTTATTATATTTTTCATATCTTAAAACTCACCCTGATTTAAGCGAAGATATCCGAATTGGTATGTTACTGTATGCTACTGAGCAATTAGTTATTAATAAAGATGAAAAAGTAAGTGTTTTGGCAAAAAAAATTAATGAGAATAATAAGGAACTACATGATGAAGTAATTGAAGAAAATGCGAAAATGAAATCCTTGATAAAAGTTTTACAAAGTCAAATAACTGATTTTGAATTAATGAATGATAAATTCCAAAAAGAAGTAAGCCGAACTGAGCAAATAAAGAAGGATTTCGAAACAGAGAAAAAGGAATTATTACAATTTCATCTTAAAAATGAGGATAATATAAATAGTTTAAATAAAGAAATTACTGAAATGAATAACATTCTTAAGGCAACTCAAAATGAATTGAATCTATCAAACGAAAAACTTACTTATTTCCAAAACGAATTTAGAGCTGAAGAAAATAATGATCGTATTGCGGTTATTTGTGCAGAAAATAATGATTTCTTAAAGGTATTCTATTCGGAAATATTCCAATCCACGCATGATAAATGGGAAATAGAAAAAGAGAAGTTAACAAAATATAGCTTTATATATATTCAGAGGGATGGATTAGATAGTAACATGATTTATAATATGTCTGAATTTTGCAAAAAAAATAATCTAAATTATTCTTATTTTATCGCTAAAGGAACAAAAGAAATTATAGAGAGAATAGCGTATCATAAATTAAATTTAATGGAGGTACAATAAATGATTGAGATTGATAAAATTTTGAAATCGCAAATTCTTGAATGTAATACAAATTACCTATTAGGTATTTTGTCAACAAACCCGAGCGAATATCCTAATTTAGGTGAAAATCCAAATCAAGCAGTCACTATTACTAAAAACGGTTACAATATCTGTTTTTATGTGCGTCCAATAAGTTCTCAACCAGAACCAATAATCGAATTAGATTTGTCCACAAAAGAGACCGGGTTATCTACGCTATATATTGGATTCGAAGAGTCATTTCGTAGCAGTGCTAAGCCTCTTAATGTTAACTATTCAACAGATATTGAAAGTAAATTGAAAAAAATTAGAGAACGGTTAGAAAGTAAAGTGATTATATTTAGACCTAAAGTTACTTTTACAAGTGAAGGAAAGATTTTTAAGAACATGGATATAATTTCATTGGAGGAATTTGACGTTTCTTCTGATACAGAATACATGCCAGTACCTATAGTTTCAGATGCACATAAATTCGAACAATCATTAAAAAATTCAAAATTAATTTTACTGAAAGATTTCCAACACAATATGTTTCAGCCAGATTATGTGATTAGTGATGGTTACTTGTATTCATTTAAAGATGGTTGGAAAAAGGATCCTGGTAAAAAGAATGGGTGGATTTATACTACACCGAAGGACATAAAAAAAATTAGACTCAATGAATTTGATTTGAAGAAGCATCAGGTCATAGCTAATCCTGATCATCTTGTATTTATTGATGAAGGATACTTAATAGGTTTACATGAAAACTTTTCTAAAGAGGGCGAGAGTATTATTAATGATGGCGTAGAAACTGAGAAACAATTATCACCTGGACTTGATCTTTATAAAGAAAACGTAGAAATAATTCGAAATGAAGAAGATGAAATAGTTGAACTTCAGAAACTAGAGCAAAAGTTTCTTCATGATCTAGAGAAAAAAGCGATTATGAAAAAATTATGCTATGAACAAGAAGATATAGTTAATTTTCATATTAGCGTTAAGACAAACCCAATAACCATTCTCTCGGGAATGAGTGGAACTGGAAAAAGTCAGTTAGCGTTAATATATGCCAAAACATTAGGTCTATCCAAACAAGATGGTACTTTGTTAGTTTTACCGATAAGTCCTTCTTATACAGAACCTGAAGATTTAATTGGTTTTCATAACTCTAGTAGTGGCTTATACGTCCCTGCGGAAACTGGACTTGTTGACTTATTAATTCATGCTAAAAATTATCGTTCTCAAATGCATATGGTTATTTTTGATGAGATGAATTTGTCACAAGTTGAGCATTGGTTTGCTCCATTTATTTCACTCCTTGAAATAGATGAAAATGAAAAGTTCAGAGAATTGAAACTATGGAGTCGTGACTCAGTATGCCATAATTCCTCAAAATATCCTTCTTCTATTGAGATAGCTGATAATGTAATTTTTATTGGAACGGCAAATGTGGATGAGACAACTAAAAACTTTTCAGATAGATTACTTGATAGAGCGAATATTGTGACGCCACAAAAAAAGAAATTTGCTTCTCACAGAAAATCTATAACTGAGTTTGTTAAAGAACAAGAAATGGTAAGTACTGATTACGAAGAACTATATCGGATGCGAAGTACATATCGTTCCTGGAATTTTAATAAAGATGCTTGGATGATATTCAGTGATTTTGAGCTCAACTTTTTTGATGATTTGCACGAATTAATACAGCAATTTGACAAACAAAAAGGGGTATCTTTTAGAGCACTTGAACGTATGGGATTATATTTGAGTAATATCCCCAATGATGATTTAAATGTTCCTAAAATTGAACGTTCAAAAGCAATAGATCTATTAGTTAAGCAAAGGATTTTGACTAAAATTAGAGGTTCTTTTGAACAGTTCGGAGATCTTATTGGAACGTTAAGTTCAATTGATGGAATCCCACAGGACAGTTATCTTTATAATTATTTCACCTCTGATCGTGCTCAAGAAATAAGTAACTTCACTATCACGCTTAATGAAATAAAACGGAAAGCAAGGGAGTTGCATATCAATGATTATGCATCCTAAAGCCCTTTTGTCTATTCAAAAATATCAAGGTGCTGCTTGGTCTCCTTATAAAGAGCTAAACCTTTATTCTAAAGACCAGCAAAAAAATGAAATAGAAATTATAAAAGAATATGAGGGTATAAAGCTTAAATTTGAATCTATCAATTCTAGTGATAGAATGTACATTGAAAAATATGATACTGAAGAGCTTGTAGAAATTGAACCTGGCGATAGCCTGCAAGTAATTAAACCAGGAGAAACAGAAAGTATGCTTGTTCCTGGTGATTATTTAGTATTAGTTAGATCTTCATCAGGAATCTTTGAAGCTTTGTATAGGATAGAACCTAAAAATTTGAGTTGGGGAGAATTGTCAAATTTAAAGGTTTACCTCGAAAAAAAATTACTGGGTTTATCTTTCGATCTATTGAAAAGTCGTACTGGAGTCTTTGAGGATGATCAGAATCAAGTACCAAATGCTCTGAAAATATATCAACATTTCCAAAAGAATTTTGGGAAATTACGATTTAATTTGGAGAAGATCGTAGATAATCCAATAGTTGATGTTGTTCAAATCTATGAGGAAACTAAAATATCTCGTAAACCAGATAATAAAAGTCAGAGATGGCTCTCAAAAAAGGGGGCAAGTAAAAATGTTAGTTACCTTACACCAATGTATTTTAAAGAAAAGCACACCACCCTTACTAAAGATAATTTGGAGAATCGTTGGGTTAAACATATCGTGCGAACAACTAGAATAAATCTTAAACAGCTACAAACAATGTTTAGAAATAGTTATTCTGAGCAACAAATTAAGATAGATAAGAAACAAAATGAACAGTTAGAATACGAGTATAGAATAGGTCGAATTATCAATAAGATGGGCTTCGAAACAAAAAAAAGAGAGCTTAATAAATTAATTCAAAATGGGCTGAAATCTATAGATCAATTAATAGAAAGCAGACGTAGAATGGAAAGAAACATTTTTGAAATAAACAAATATATAGCATACCTTTCAAGGGTTGAACAAGGGGAAAGCTTAGCGCTTGTTAAGAAAATTACGGAAAAAAAACCAACTTTACGCCTTTTGCAAGACTCAAGATATTCAGGGTTATATCAGTTTTACAGGAATATTGAATCATTGCAAAAAAGAGAGTCTGCTAAGCAAGTAACTTTCCCCTATAAGAAGACATCGCTTCTTTTTGAGTACTATGTTCTATGTCTAGTAATAGATATTTTAATTGAGAATAATTATAAGTGGACTAAAGGTTGGTTAGCAGATGAGACTGATCCTACTTTACTAATTGGCAATCTAAGTTCTGAAACTTCACTTATATTTGAAGACGAAAGTGGAGAATATTATATTGAGCTAGCTTACGATACCATTATTGTTGATAGAGATGAAAGTATAAGCCATTTTAAAGCTAATATAAAAAAAGCTCCTGATATTCGAGTATCAATCTATAAAAATAATAATGAATTTCTCAACACTTTGATTTTGGATGCAAAATACAGAAGCCATAGATACTTATGGGATGATAAAGAAGAAAATGATGTAATGAAGCAACTATCTGACTATCTTAGAATATGGCACTGGGATATAAATAAACCTGACCGATTCAGACTTAATCGTTCTCCAGTAAGCAAAGTGATAGCTGTTTACCCTAAACAAAAAGGTGCAGAAAGTTTTTTTGAAAAAAATGATAGAACGCTCGCATTTGTTCAAATTGAACCAAGTGATCCTGAAATTAATATCAAACCATTTGGATACAATATACTTAAACAACTAATTGATGAGTTCTTAGATAATACAATTGAAGCAAACCGTATAGGGATGGAGGCTTATAGTTGAATAATCATGATGATCTACAACGTCTTTTGAAGAAAGAATATTTATTAGGTCCAGATTACAAAAAAAAGAATCAAATAGGTATTCAATTTTTTTCAGGTAATAAGGTTTCTGCATTCTATGAATTATGGGGAGAAAAAGAAATATTCAGGCTCTTAATTATGAGACCATCCACTAATTTATTCACCTCAAAATTTGTTGGTAAAAATCACTTGCTGATTATGTTAATTGTGGAAGATGATCAAATGGTGGGTGGTTTTATTTCTTTACAAGAAAGTTTTCTTGACCAATTAACTCTAGTTTTTCCAAATTTGGCGGATAGAAGTTTGAAAGAGCTTGAAGAGTTATGGGCTAATTTTGTAAAAGAGCATTATTCAAATCTTTCTGGGGAAGATGCGGAATGAATATTAGGAAGATTCCCTAATCTCAATAATTTCCCTTATATCATCAATACCCAACGCTTCTGCAATCCGTTCAATGTGCGCAAAGTTGATATTCTCTCGTTTCCCAGACTGCAACTCACTCAAAGCAGCGTGGCGGATATCAGACAATCGAGCCAGTTCGCGCAGCGAGATATTATGTTTTTCCGTGAGCTTATGAATATTGACGACAACTTTTTTAGCCATGAGTATCACTCCTAAATTTTCCATATGGTCTTGACGTTACGCATGAGCGTACCATATACTTTTTGTATATATGGTACTCTTATGCGTACCAATTTTAGGAGTGGTGACATGACAAGTACCAACAGCAAAGATCTCGCTTCGCAGTACGCACAACTCGTCCAACAGGAAGACGATTACGTCGATCAACTGGTCACATGCAACAAACTCATCATGGATGCTATGGACATTATCGCGAATCGGGCAGGGGTGCTACACATGGACACGGTGAAACAAGCAGCATACCACCTTCATTCCTTGGAACAGGATCTAAACCGAAAGCTATTTAAAGTCCGACTGGAGAAGAGCATCTTGGCAAATCGAATGAGCCAGTCTACATAAACCACCTTAACTAAAGGACAGTGCAGGATCACACAAGATGATCTTGAACTGTCTTTTTGTCTGTCCATCCAACGTTTTTCGCTCTGAATTAAGCATTGACTTTCCCCACAAATCCCCCTAAACTTCAATTATTAAAACACTTTTAAAAACATTCATTGAATGGTTCCAAATGAACGAAAGGAGGCATATAACTTACCATGTTACCCACATCACACAACACCCAGCAGGTGAAGCGCATTAACGTTGAACTGGTGAAGAACACGCTCCGATCCATGGGCGTCGGCACGAAGGCTTCTATCGCGAACCTAACAAAACTCAGTGTTGCCACATGCGGCACGATCCTTAACGAGTTGCTTCAGACAGGTGAGATTATCGATCTGGGTCCAGACGAATCGAGTGGGGGAAGACCGGCGAGTCGATATCAATTCAATGCGGACTACGCCAGTGTTCTGTGCCTAATTATTCGAACAGAGGGCGGTATTCACTCCATTACACATACATATGCCAATCTGAACGGAGAGATGGCGGACGAACAGACGCTCATTTTGGAAGAAATTAATGTAACGGTGGTAGAGGATCTAATTGCGAACCTGATTGAACAACACCACAATGTGCAGGCGATTGGTATCGGTATACCTGGTGTAGCACACAACGGTGTTATTGGCATTTGCGATGTACCGGAGCTGATGTATCAGCCGCTTGGGCCAAGGCTTAAGGAACAATATGAAGACGTGGAAGTGGTCATTGGAAACGACATGAACCTGACGGTCTACGGACTGTATAACCAACAACAATTTGAGGAAGAGAAGAACTTTGCGGTGGTGACGTTTCCGGAGAATCATTTTCCGGGTGCAGGCTTTATCATTGATGGTCGTCCGCTGACCGGGAATACGCAATTTGGGGGTGAGGTGTCTTTCTTACCTTTTGGTGTGTCACGGGAAGAGCAGCTACGCATGTTGAAAACGGCGGAAGGGTTGCAGGAACTGGTAGTACAGACGCTGGTATCCATCATCGCAATCATTAATCCGGCTACAATTGTGGTTACAGGTGATACGATGGACCCG